>WNKV01000005.1 GCA_009720755.1 Rhodoplanes serenus | reverse complement strand
CGTGCCACGGCATGGACAGGCCTCCTTCGTAGCCTCCCATGCTCCTCCACTACAGTGTCAGCCATGTCCCCGAACACCTGTCAGCTATGTCCCCGGGCCAAACATCGAGCCCGCGCATGACGCTGTTAGGCGTGGCACGCGATGTGTGCATGCCCTAGCCCGCAAGCGGGGACCCAGGGGCCAAGCAGCAAGCGATTGTTGCGAAGAGGCTGGAGTCCTGCTTGTGCGGGACCGAGCGGGTGTGAGGCCTTTCCCGGCGCGGCCCGGACGGCTCAGCGGTCGACCCGGTCCCAGCCCTCGGGGCCGAGGCGCTCCTGCGGGAGGAAGCGCGCCTTGTAGTCCATCTTGCGCGAGCCGGCGACCCAGTAGCCGAGATACACATAGGGCAGGCCCAGGCCGCGGGCCCGGGCGATGTGGTCGAGGATCATCAGGGTGCCGAGCGAGCGCGCCCCGTCGTCCGGCTCGAAGAACGAGTAGACCATCGACAGCCCGTCCTTGAGCACGTCGGTGAGGCTGACCGCCACCAGCTCGCCGCGTCGGGCGGGGCCGCCGGCCGCCCCGGCGCCGCGACGATACTCCACGAGGCGGGTGTCGACGTGGCTGTCCTCGATCATCATGGCGTAGTCGAGCACCGTCATGTCGGCCATGCCGCCGTCCTGGTGGCGTGCGTCCAGATAGGCGCGGAAGACGCCGTACTGCTCCGAGGTGGGCACCGCCACCCGCATCTCGCCGACGAGATCGCGGTTGCGCTCCAGCACCCGGCGCATGTTGCGGGTCGGCCGGAAGGCATCGACCAGCACCCGGACCGAGACGCAGCCGCGGCAGCCCTCGCAGGCCGGCCGGTAGGCGATCGACTGGCTGCGGCGGAAGCCGCCATGGGTCAGCAGGTCGTTGAGGTCGCCGGCGCGCTCGCCGACCAGATGGGTGAAGACCTTCCGCTCCTCGCGCCCCGACAGGTAGGGGCAGGGCGACGGCGCCGTCAGGTAGAATTGGGGAGTATCGCGGGAATGCTGCGTCACGCGCCCGACCCCGCGTCTCGGGCCTTGCCCGACCGGCCGGATGGCGCCGCGCCGCGCCTCGAAAACTCCCGTGGCCGGACTGGCCGCGCGGCGGAGTCCGGCTGCCGCTCGGCGTGTCCCACCCGTGTCGCATGCGCCTTCGGGCGCGCGTCCGCTCTCCGTCCGCCGGTCATCTCGCTCGATAGCCCGCGCCGTCCGCCCGCAGGCGCAAGGCACGCCGCTCGTTGTTGATCACCACGGTTCCGAGCAGGATATCATGGAGCAGGCGCCTGCGGTGATTGAAAAAGCACACCAGCAGCACGAGCGGCGTGAGGGCCGAGACCGATACCCAGTAGATAACCGCATGCACCGCCCCGAGCAGGACGTAGGGCGGCTCGCCGCTCGCGGTGCGCATCTCGAGATCCATCACCCGCATGCCGATGGTAGCGGACGCGGGGCCGCCGAGCGTCGTTCCGTAGTATACCAGCGCCCAGACCACCGAGGCCGGACCGAGCAGCCAGGCCAGCGCGAAGCCGAACCCCAAGGTCACCACCCCGAAAATGCCGATGAGAAGTGCGGCGGCGATCACCGGAACCGACAGAATGACCACATCGATCAGGAACGCGACCACCCGTCGGGGCAGCACGCCCTCGAATCGCTCGGGGTCGAGGAAGGGATCGAGCGGGGGCGCCGGCACCGGGTCGGCCCGTCGCTCGGGATCGTATGCCATGGAACCAGTCCTCGGTGATCGTGGGGTGGGGTCGCGCGATCCGAGATGGCTGTGCGCCGCCTCGCCCGCAAGAGGGGGCGCCGCGACGGGCCGGGTCGCGGCCGTCGCCGCGAGGCGGGAGGCGCGCGCGTGACCGTGACGCTCGACGACATCCAGGCTGCCCGTCGGCTCCTCCAGGGGCAGGTGATCGCCACCCCGATGCTGCCGGCGCCGCGGCTCTCCGCGCTCACCGGCGCCGAGGTGTTCGTGAAGTACGAGAACCTCCAGGTCACCGCCTCGTTCAAGGACCGCGGCGCCTATGTGAAGCTCGCCGCGCTGCCCGAGGATGCGCGCCGGCGCGGCGTCGTCACCATGTCGGCCGGCAACCACGCCCAGTCGGTCGCCTATCACGCCCAGCGGCTCGGCATTCCGGCCACCATCGTGATGCCGGAGCCGACCCCGTTCGTGAAGGTGGCCTCCACCAAGGCGTTCGGCGCCCGGGTGGTGCTGCATGGCGAGACGCTCGCCGACTCGCAGGAGCGGGTCGAGGCGATCATCGCGGCGGAGGGGTCGACCCTGGTGCATCCCTACGACGACCCGATGATCGTCGCCGGGCAGGGCACCATCGCGCTGGAGATGCTGGAGGCGGTGCCGGATCTCGACGTGCTGGTGATCCCGATCGGCGGCGGCGGGCTGATCGCCGGCAATGCGGTGGCGGCGCGCGGCCTGCGGCCCGGCATCGAGGTGGTCGGCGTCGAGGCGGCGCTCTATCCGTCGATGCGCAACGCCGTGCGCGGCGAGGGCCGGCCGATCGGCGGGCCGACGCTGGCCGAGGGCATTGCGGTCAAGAATGTCGGGCGGATGACGCGGCCGATCATCGCGGCGCTGGTGTCGGACATCGTGCTGGTCGACGAGGCGCAGCTCGAACGAGCCGTCAACGCCTATCTGACGCTCCAGAAGACCATGGCGGAAGGGGCGGGCGCCGCCGGGCTGGCCGCCATGCTTGCCGAGCCGGCGCGGTTCCGCGGCAAGCGGGTCGGCCTCGTCCTGTGCGGCGGCAACATCGATCCGCGCATCCTCGCCTCGATCATGGTGCGCGAGCTGGAGCGCGACTCGCGGATCGTGTCGATCCGCCTGACCATCCCGGACCGGCCCGGGGTGCTCGGCGGCATCGCCACGCTGCTCGGCGAGCACGGCGCCAACATCCTGGAGGTCGACCACCATCGGCTGTTTCTCGACGTGCCCGCCAAGGGCGCCAAGATCGACGTGACGGTGGAGGCGCGCGACCGCGCCCATGCGCGGGAGATCGTGCAGGCGTGCGCCGATCAGGGCTGGCACCCGGTGCCGATCGCCACCGCCAAGGCGATCGAGTAGGCGGCGGGCCGAGCCGTCGGGGCCGGCGCCGGCCTACATCGGCTGGTGCTTCTCGATGTCGACGGGCGTCAGGGTGACGCCGGTGGCGGCGGTGGCCGCCGGGTCGATCTCGGGCCGCGGCCGCGGCAGCGGGATCGCCACGGGCGGCGGGCGCTTGCGTGGCAGCGGAACGACGCCGGCGAGCGGCGCCTCGGCCGCCTCGTCGGATGTGAGAGAGTCGGCAGCGAGAGGCTCCGCGGGCGCGTTCAAGGCGCCGAACGGCATGGGCGGGGATGCGGCGGGGGACGGTGGCGCGAGGCTGCCGGTCGCGTCGCGGACGTCGGCGGCGGCCAGCACGATGGTCGCGGGCGGGGCGGTGGTGCCCGGCGCGGCTGTCTCCGGCACGGCTGCGGGTCCCGTGCGCGTGTCGGTCGGCGGCAGTGGCGGTGGCGCGGCGGAGACAACGGGAACCGGCGGGGTCGCGCCCGCGGCGAGCGGCTCGTCCGGCACAGCAGGCGGCCTCAGCATCGCGAGCGTCGGGGCGGGCGCCGCATCGCGGGCCGCCAGCAGGGCGGCGACGACGTCGCGCGAGGGCGGCGCCTCACGCAGGATGGTGTTGGCGACCAGCACCCAGGCGGCCAGCAGGCCGACCCCGATGGCGAGCGATGTCACCAGCGCCCGGGCCCCGCGCCCGGGCTTTGCACGCGCGGCACTGCGGCTCGGCATGGTGTCCCCCTCCGCATGCGATCACGTCGACGTCTGGTCTTCCACGTCTGGTCTGGTCTTGCACGTCTGGTCTTGTCGCGCGCCGCCGTCGTGAAGAACGGCGGTCGCGCCCCGGAACGGCGGGCCAGGCGGTGATCGGAGCGGGAGGCCGGCTGCGAGCCGACTTCAAGAACCTTCTAAAACAGACGGCCCTGCCTCAGCTTTTCGGCCACGCGCGGCGCAAAGTAAGTGAGGATGCCGTCTGCCCCCGCCCGCTTGAAGGCCATCAGGCTTTCCAGCATGGCCTTCTCCCCGTCCAGCCAGCCGTTGCCGGCGGCCGCGTGGATCATCGCATATTCACCCGAAACTTGATAGGCAAAGGTCGGCACCGCGAAGGTGTCCTTGATGCGCCGGACGATGTCCAGATAGGGCAGACCGGGCTTCACCATCACCATGTCGGCGCCTTCTTCCAGGTCCAGCTCGACCTCGCGCAGCGCCTCGTCGGTGTTGCAGAAGTCCATCTGATAGGTGCGCTTGTCGCCGGTCAGCGTCGCCGACGAGCCGACCGCGTCGCGGAACGGGCCGTAGAACACCGAGGCGTACTTGGCCGCATAGGCCATGATCTGGATGCCGGTATGACCGGCGTCGTCGAGGGCCTGACGGATGGCGCCGATGCGGCCGTCCATCATGTCGGAGGGGGCGATGATGTCACAGCCGGCCTCGACCTGGAGGACGCTCTGCTGGGTCAGCACGGCGACCGTCTCGTCATTGAGGATCTGGCCGTCGCGCAGCAGGCCGTCGTGGCCGTGGCTGGTGTAGGGGTCGAGCGCCACGTCGCACAGGAGGCCGATATTCGGAACTGCCTTCTTGATGGCCCGGACGGTGCGGCAGACCAGGTTGTCGGGATTGAGCGCCTCGGTGCCGTTCTCGTCGCGCAGCGCCGGGTCGGTGTAGGGGAACAGGGCGAGGCACGGGATGTCGAGCGCGGCGGCCCGCTCGGCCTCGCGCACCGCCTGATCGAGCGAGATGCGGTCGACCCCCGGCATCGACGGCACCGGCGTCCGGACATTCTCGCCGTCGACCAGAAACAGCGGCCAGATCAGGTCGTTGGCGGTGAGCACGTTCTCCCGGACCAGGCGGCGGGCCCAGTCGGTGCGGCGGTTGCGGCGTGGGCGGTGGACGAGGTCGAGCCCGTCCGCGGTGGGGTCTCCGGCCGGGACCACCCGGACCTTGGACTCCAGCGGGCGTCCGTACTTGATGGCCATGGCTGTTCTCCGTAAGTCTCTTCCGTGGCTCTCGCGTGTGTCGCGCATCCCGGTTGGGCGGGGCGGGGCCGGCGGGCGCACGGCGAATGAAGGGGCGTCGTCGGGCGCGGGTCCGCCCGGCGGACCGGGTCCGCAGGGCATCTCGCCCGCACCACGCTCTAGCGCGTTCCGGCTCGGTGTTCCATGTTCTTGACAGTCGTCCGCCTTCCTCGCATCGACCTACGCGCGACCGGGCCGGGCCGCCCGGCGATCCGGAGCGGCGCGGCATGAAGCGCCTGCCGAGCCCGGCACCGGCCGGGGAGCCCGTCGAGCAGCTCGCCCCCGTGCAGGCCGAGGACTATCGGCCGGACCGCGAGGGCTGGGCCTGGCGGCTCGTCGTCTTCCTGCGCATCACCGCCGGCCTGGCGATGCTGAAGGGCCTCTATCACTGGTCCGCGGTGTGCGGCATCGGGGTTTCGGCCGATCAGGGGTTCGACGCGCAATCCCTCTCCTGGCAGACCGCCACGGTGTTCTTCGCGGTGATCGACCTCGTCGCCGCGGTCGGCCTGTGGCTCGCCACCCCGTGGGGCGCGGTCGTGTGGCTCACCGGCTCGGTCACCATGATCGTCGTCCAGGTGTTCTTTCCGCTGATCTACGGGTTGCACTGGATCGTCGTTGCGGGCCTCGTCGGGCTGATCGCCGCCTATCTGTTCTTCGCCATCCAGGCGGCCCGCGAGCAACCGAACTGACTTTCGCTCACCGGCCGCCAGCGGCCCGCGAGCAGTCGGGCCGAGCCGCGCCCGCCGCCCGACGGTCGCCCGGCCGGCATGCGGGAATGTGCTTTGAGCCGGCGGTTGCACCGCCGTATCCTGCGCGCGCGACAGCGACCCCGCAGGACAGCGCCATGACCGACGATCCGACCCGCCTCGACAGCACCACCATCCTGGCGGCCTTGGAGCGCAAGGTGCTGTGGCTCGCCGCCTGGACCATCCATCAGGCCAACCATGTCCGCGACAATGTCGACGGGCTGAAGGTGGGCGGCCATCAGGCGTCCTCGGCGTCGCTCTCCACCATCATGACGGCGCTCTACTTCGACGTCCTGCGGCCGCAGGACCGCGTCGCCGTCAAGCCGCATGCGAGCCCGATCTTCCACGCCATCCAGTATCTCCTGGGCCGCCAGACGCAGGACAAGCTCACCGCCTTCCGCGGCTACAAGGGCGCCCAGAGCTACCCGTCCCGCACCAAGGACACCGACGACGTCGACTTCTCTACCGGCTCGGTCGGTCTCGGCGTCGCCCAGACGCTGTTCGCCTCGCTGGTCCAGGACTACGTGCAGGCCCGCGGCTTCGCGGCCGACCGGCCGCCGGGCCGGATGATCGCGCTGGTCGGCGACGCCGAGATGGACGAGGGCAACATCTTCGAGGCGCTGCTGGAGGGCTGGAAGCAGGGGCTGCGTAACTGCTGGTGGATCATCGACTACAACCGCCAGAGCCTCGACGCGGTGGTGCGCGAGGGCCTGTGGGAGCGCTACGAGGCGCTGTTCCGGGCCTTCGGCTGGGACGTGGTGATCCTCAAATACGGCGTGCTGCTGGAGCGCGCCTTCGCCGAGCCCGGCGGCGACAAGCTGCGCGCCTGGATCGATACCTGCCCGAACCAGCTCTATTCGGCGTTGACCTTCCAGGGCGGCGCCGCGTGGCGCAAGCGGCTGGCCGCCGACTTCGGCGACGATCTCGCCGGCCTCGGGCCGCTCGGCCAGCGGCTCCATCAGCAGCCCGACGACGAGCTGGCCCGGCTGATGACCAACCTGGCCGGCCACGATCTGCCGACGCTGCTCGACGCCTTCGGCAAGGTCGATCACGACCGCCCGACCTGCTTCATCGCCTACACGGTGAAGGGCCACGGCCTGCCGCTCGCCGGCCACAAGGACAATCATGCGGGCCTGATGACGGCGGCCCAGATGGAGACCCTGCGGGCCGCCATGCGCATCCGCCCGGGCCACGAGTGGGACCATTTCGAGGGTCTCGACCTGCCGGAGGCGGCGCTGCGGACCTTCCTCGACCGGGTGCCTTTCGCCCAAGGCGGCCCACGTCGATACCGCGCCGCAACCGTGCCGGTGCCGGACGAGCTGCCGGTCGAGATCCAGCCGGTGATGTCGACCCAGCAAGGCTTCGGGCTGATCCTGAACGGCATCGGCAAGCAGGGCTCGGCCTTCGCGGACCGGGTGGTGACCACCTCGCCGGACGTCACCATGTCGACCAATCTGGGCGGCTGGGTGAACCGGCGCGGCCTGTTCGCCCGCGAGCCGATGGTCGACACCTTCAAGAGCGAGCGCATCCCCTCGACGCTGACCTGGGAGTTCTCGCCCACCGGCCAGCATGTCGAGCTCGGCATCGCCGAGATGAACCTGTTCATCCTCCTGTCGGCATTCGGCCTGTCGCATTCGCTGTTCGGCGAGCGGCTGTTCCCGATCGGCACCCTCTACGATCCGTTCATCTGCCGCGGCCTCGATGCCCTCAACTACGCCTGCTATCAGGACGCCCGTTTCATCCTAGTGGCGACGCCCTCGGGCATCACACTCGCCCCGGAGGGCGGGGCGCATCAGTCGATCGGCACGCCGCTGATCGGTCTGGCGCAGGACGGGCTCGCCGCCTTCGAGCCGTCCTTCGTCGACGAGGTGGCGGCCATCCTGGCCTTCGCGTTCGACTATGTGCAGCGGGACGGCGAGGGCGAGCCGTGCGAGCGCACCTGGCTGCGCGACGAGACCGGCGGCTCGGTCTATCTGCGGCTCTCCACCCGGCCGATCGAGCAGCCGCAGCGGCCGATGACGGCGGCGCTGCGCCAGGACATCATCGACGGCGCCTACTGGATGCGGAAGCCCGGCCCCAACTGCCAGGTGGTGGTCGCCTACACGGGCGCGGTCGCGCCGGAGGCGATTCAGGCGGTCGGCCTGATGGCAGAGGACCGCCGCGACGTCGGCCTCTTGGCGGTGACCTCGGCGGACCGTCTCAATGCCGGCTGGACGGCGGCGAGCCGGGCGCGCGAGCGCGGCCTTCCGCATGCGCGCTCCCATATCGAGCGGCTGCTGGCCGAGGTGCCGTCGCATTGCGGCCTCGTCACGGTGCTGGACGGGCATCCGGCGACGCTCGGCTGGCTCGGCGCCGTGGCGGGCCACCGCACGCGGCCGCTCGGGGTCGAGCATTTCGGCCAGACCGGATCGCTGCCGGACCTCTATCGCCACTACGGCATCGACGCCAACGCCATCGTGGCGGCCGCCCAGGCGATCGCCCCGGGCCGTCCGATCCGCTGGCTGAAGGCCCTGTGAGGGCGGCACTGTGAGGGCGCCGCCGACGTGAGGCGGACGGCACGGCGTTCACCTCTCCCCGCAGGCGCTAGGGCATGCACACATCGCGTGCCACGCATAAATGCGTCATGCGCGGGCTCGACCCGCGCATCCATCCCCTTCACCAAAAATCTATTGATCGCAAAGAGATGGATCGCCGGGTCGAGCCCGGCGATGACATCGGAGGGGGCGGCCGGCGTGTTTGCCCCTCACCGAAAGTCCGCAGTTTTCCGAGATGTGTGCATGCCCTAGCCCGCAGGCGGGGAGAGGTCGGATTTCACGCGCTCCCGCGTGAAATCCGGGTGAGGGGGCGCGAACACCATCCTTCGATGCTTATGGCCCTCACCCCGGCTCGCTCTGCTCGCCGACCCTCTCCCGACGGGAGAGGGTAAGACCCCCGCCGATCTCCTGCGAAGCGGATCAGGCGCGCCGATGCACCACGGCGGGTGTCTCGACCAGCGGCTCGGCGCCGCGCTCGCCGATCAGCACCGGATATTCGAGCCGCATGCCGGCGACGCCCGGCTGGTAGAGGTGGGTGCCGAGCGCGATCACCATGCCGGGGGCGAGCACGTCGTCGCTGCCCGCGTTCATGAACGGCCGCGTTCGTGCGCAGGTGCCGAGGCCGTGCCCGAACAGCGGCAGACCGAACTCCCCGAGTCCGGAGCGCGCGAAGGCGGCGACGCCGTCGGCGGCGCAGTCGCGCACCGCCCGGCCGGGCTTCAGCCCCGCCAGCATGGTGGCGACGACGTCCTCCCAGGCCGCGATGGCGCGCTCTTGGGCGGCGTTCGGTGTGCCGAAGAACACCGGCACCGAGAGGTCCGAGAGATAGAGATCGATCATCGGATGCAGGTCGATGACGACGAACTCGTCGCGGCCGATCGGCCGGTCGGTGCTCTGCTGGGTGACGCCGCGCAGGAAGCAGGTGCGCTCGCCGGCGCCGACCTCGGTGCCGCCCGTCACCGACCACGCCCAGGTGCTGCCGTGGTCGCGGATCGCCGCCTCGACCACGCCGGCCACGTGGTTCTCGGTGACGCCCGCGGCGATCGCCGCGACGCCGGCCCGGAAGCCGTGATCGGCGACGGCGCCGGCGCGGCGCAGCCGCTCGATCTCGGCCGGCGACTTGATCAGCATCAGGTCGTCGATCCAGCGCACGCCGTTGACGAGCCGCGCCGCCGGCAGCCGTGCGGCGAGATCGAGATGCTCGCCCGCCGTCAGCATGCCGGGGGCGATCTGGGCGGCGCCCGGATGGGCGAGATCGAGCCCGACGGTGCCGCGCTCGGCGCCGTGCGCCGCGAGCCGCGTGGAGATCGCCTCGACCAGCCCCGAGCCGGTGAAGGTCTCGACCGGCAGGGCGCAGCCCTCGGCGATCACCCGCTCGGAGTCCATCGCCCAGTAGACGACGGCGGCGTCGCCGTCCGCCGTCACCACCACGGCGCCGCGCCACGGCATGAAGGTTCCGCACAGATAGTGCAGCACCGCCTGGCGGGTGCCCACATAGGCGGCGACGTTTTCGCGGGCGAGCCGCGCCGCCAGCGCCGCGACGCGGGCGCCGAAATCGATGCTCTGCATGTCGGTTTGTCCGCTCAGTCCACCACGATGCCGGCGGCCTTCACGGCCTTGGCCCATTTCTTCGACTCCGCCGCGATGAAGCGGGCGAACTCGTCCGGCGACGAGCCGACCGGCTCGGCCGCCTGCTCGATCAGCGCCTTGCGGAGATCCGGATCGGCGAGGGCGGTCGACACCGCGGCGGCGAGCTTGCGGACGATCGGGTCGGGCGTCCCGGCCGGCGCCGCGAGCCCGATCCAGCCGGTGGCGCTGTACTCGGGCAGGCCCGCCTCGGCGACAGTCGGCACCTCGGGCACCACGGGGGAGCGCCGGGTGCCGGTGACCGCCAGCGCCCGGAGCTGGCCGCCCTGGACCAGCGGCAGCGCCGTCATCAGCGCGTCGAACATCACCTGGACGTGGTTGCCGGCGACGTCGGCGAGAGCCGGGGCGCTGCCCTTGTAGGGCACGTGCGGCATGTCGAGGCCGGCCTGATGGACGAACAGCTCGCCCGACAGATGCATCGAGGTGCCGATGCCGCCGGAGGCCCGCAGCACCTTGCCGGGATTGGCGCGCGCATACGCGATCAGCTCGCCGACCGAGCGGGCCGGCAGGCCCGGATTGACGACCAGCAGCAGCGGATACTGGACCACCTGCGAGATCGGCACGAAGTCCTTCTGCGGGTCGTAGGAGAGTTTGCGATAGAGGCTCTTGTTGATGGAGTGGCTGCCGATGGTGGCCATCAGGATGGTGTAGCCGTCGGGGGCACTCTTCGCGACGAGGTCGGCCCCGACATTGCCGCCGCCGCCGGGCTTCGCCTCGACGATCACCGGCTGGCCGAGCGGCTTCTCCATCTTCTCGGCGAGCATCCGGGCGGTGATGTAGGTCGGACCGCCGGCGGCGGCCGGCACCACCAGCCGGATCGGCCGGACCGGATAGTCCTCGGCGCGCGCCGGCGCGACCGCCCACAGTCCCGCAACTACCAGCACGGCCGCCTGAACGGCCGCCAAAACGGCCCTGGCGGCACGCTTGCGCCCGGTCGCCGACGCCCACGGCCCCGGCTTCTGGCGCCCGGGTCCGCCCGTCACCGGCGTGTGCGGCTCGGGCGTCCCCGACGCCCCCGGTCCGAACCCCGTCACTGCCTGCCGCCGGCGAGCCCCGACCGTCATGCCTGCTCCTCCTGTTGTGTTCGACTGTCGAACATATTATCGTTGTTCGAACATTCGTAGCAGCAGGAAGGGACCGGGTAAATGCTCGCGACGCCGGACGAGATCGCCGCCTGGCCGTCCGGCCACGACGGCTTCGTCGAAGCCTTCGCCAAGGGGCTGGCCGTGATCGGGGCGTTCGGCCCCGACGGCGGCGCCCGCTCGCTCGCCGACCTGGCGCGGCGCACCGGCCTGCCGCGCGCCGGCGTGCGGCGGCTGGTGCTCACCCTGGTCGAGCTGGGGCTGGCGGAGCCGCGCGACGGCGGCTTCATCCTGACGCCGCGGGTGCTGCGGCTGGGCTTCGCCTATCTGTCGTCGCTCGGGCTGCGCGAGGTGGCGCAGCCGCTGATCGAGCGGCTGTCGCGGGAGGCCGACGAGGTGGTGGCGGTCTCGGTTCTGGACGGCGACGAGCTCGTCTACGTGGCGCGCGCCGAGGTGCAGGGGGTGCTGCGGCGCAGCCTCACCATCGGCAGCCGCCTGCCGGCCTTCTGCACCTCGATGGGGCGGGTCCTGCTGTCGGGCCTGACCGACGCGGCGGTGCGCGGACTGCTGACGCGCAAGCCGCTGCCGGCCTACACGCCGCGCACGCTGACCGATCCGGAGGCGCTGGTCGCCGTCGTGGCGGCCACCCGGCGCACCGGCTGGGCGATGGTGAGCGAGGAGCTGGAGATCGGCGCCTGCGGCCTCGCGGCGGCGATCCGCGACACTCGCGGCCGCGTGGTCGCGGCGGTCAATCTCAGCACCAACCTGGCCCGCCACGGCGAGGCGGATTTCGTCGCGACCTTCCGCGACCGCCTGCTGGCAGTGGCGGCCGAGATCGAGCGGCGCCTGCCGCCCGCCTGACCGGGCCTCAGTTCCGCACCGGCGTCTCGTCGAGCACGGCGCGGACGCGGTCGCCTTCGCGCAGGAAGGTGCCGGCGCGGCGCACCACCAGGTCGCCGTCGGCGAGCCCCTGGCGCACCTCGACATTGCCGCCCGCCTGGAGCCCGATCGGCACCGGCCGGGTCTCGACCCGATTGTCTCGCACCACCTGGACGACGGGGCCGAGCGGCCCGAACTGGATCGCCGACAGGGGCACGCTGGCGCCGCAGCTCGACCCCACCTCGACGGTGGCGCGCGCAAAGGTGCCGACCTTGATGCGGCGGTCCTCGCCGAGCGAGATGCGGGCCTGGCCCGCTTGGGTGGCCGGGTCGATCGCCGGCGACACGGTGCGCACCCGCCCGCTGACGGCGCCGAGGCCGGTGATGTCGATCCGCGCCGGCTGGCCCACCGCGATCTTGCCGATGCGGGTCGACGGGATGTCGGCTTGCAGCTCGACCTCGCCACCCGCGATGATCAAGAACATCGGCGGCGCGCTCGCCGACACCATGGCGCCGACCTGGGTCATGGTGCGGCCGACCACGCCGGCGACCGGCGCCTGGATCACGAACGCGGAGGCGGGGGCGTTCATGCCCTCGATCTTGGCGAGCCGGGCCAGCACTTGGCCGGAGGTCACGGCGTCGCCGTTCTCCACGAGAATCTGGGAGACGCGGACGCCCTCGATCTCGGGCCGCACCTGCGACTCCTCGCGTGCCACCACCGTGCCGGCGACCCGCACCGTGTCGGAGAAGCAGGCCCGCTTGGCGCGCACCACCGAGACCGCCATCCCGGCCTGGGACGGGTCCTCGGCGGCGCCCGCCGGGGCGCTGGAGAGCAGCGCCACCAGGGTGGCGCCGGCCGCGACGGCGATACGGTGAGAGCGGGCAGGGAGGAACTGGTGATGCAAAGTCATGTTCGCCTCGTAAAAAGTCCGCCGAGGGACGACTGAAATCACCACCTATTCCTGCACCTGTGGCGTGTCGCGATCAAGACTGCCGGGCACGGTTCGGTCGCCGTCCGGCCCGAGCCCGACGCGGTGGCGAATCTCGGCCGGCGTCACGCCGGCCGCCCGCAGCTCGCGCAGGCCGGTGGCGCCGGTCGACTTGGAGAGCTTGTGGCCCGCCTCGTCGAGCAGCAGCCGGTGGTGCCGATAGCGCGGCGTCGGCAGCCCGAGAAGCGCCTGCAAGAGCCGGTGAACCGCGGTGGCGGCGAACAGATCGCGGCCGCGCACCACGTCGGTGACGCCCTGGGCGGCGTCGTCGACCACCACGGCGAGGTGATAGCTCGCCGGCACGTCGCGCCGCGCCAGCACCACGTCGCCCCACAGCTCGGGCCGCGCCGTCACCCGCCCGGTCTCGCCGTCGGGGCCTTCGCCCTGCTCGTCCCAGGCGAGCCGCTCGGCCTCCGGCCCGAGCCGGGCGAGGGCGGCGGCGAGATCGAGCCGCAGGACGTGCGGATCGCCGCGGGCGATGCGGGCGGCGCGCTCGGCCGCCGGCAGGGTCTTGGCGTCACCGGGATAGAGCGGGGCGCCGTCGGGATCGCGCGGCCACGGGGTGCCTTGCTCCCGCTCGCGCTCCGCCACCCGGCGGACGATCTCGGCGCGGCTCTCGAAGGCCGGATAGAGAACGCCGAGGGCGTCGAGCCGGTCCAGCGCGGCCCGGTAGGCCGCGAAGTGCTCGGACTGGCGCCGCACCGGCGTCTCCCAGGCGAGGCCGAGCCAGGCCAGATCCTCGTGGATGGCGGCCTCGTATTGCGGTCGGCAGCGGCTCGCGTCGATGTCCTCGATGCGGACGAGCAGGCGCCCGCCGGCCGCTCGCGCGAGGTCGCCGTTGAGCAGCGCCGACAGCGCGTGGCCGAGATGGAGGTGGCCGTTGGGGCTCGGCGCGAACCGGAAGGTCGGGACCGTGGCCATGGCGGCGGGCTCCCGGTCGCGCCCCGTCAGGCGTGGACGTCGGCCGACGCGCGGCGGACATGGGCGACGCTCGGGGCCAACGCGGCCAGCACCACGGCGCCGATCAGCACCGGCACGAAGGCGGCCAGCGGCTCGCCCGACAGGTCCCAGGCGAGGCCGCTGAGCACCGGCGTGATGACGGCGCACGAGTAGCTGATGGTGAACATCCCGGCGGCGAGCCGGTGGACGTCGTCGGGCCGCGCCAGCAGCGGCGGCAGCGCGAAGATGAGAATGAGCACCGAGGCGGCCGCGAAGCCGACGACGAGCGACGAGGCGACGATCACGGCGGGCGATCCGAACATCATGCCGATCAGCGCCGCGAACGAGATCACGCCGCACGCCACGTAGGGCCACACATGGCCGACCAGCCGGCCGGCGAAGACGAGCAGCAGCAGAGACGCCGGAATCTGGCCGATGTTGAGCGCCGTCAGCGTGATGCTGACGAGATCGCCGCGTCCGGTGCGGGTCAGGATGTCGGGCACGAAGGCGTTGGTGGTGAAGTACATGGCGTTGACGGTGCCGAACATGATGCCGATCCGCCACAACAGGCCGCTGCGCCAGTCCGGCCACCACTTGCGGTTCGTCGCAGGGCCGCCCGCGCCGTCGCCGCGCGACCGCGGCGCCGCCACCAGGATGATCAGCGCGACCACCACGCACGGCACCGCCCAGGCCATGAAGCTGCCGCGCCAGCCGCCGGCGAGCGGCACCACGAGCGGCAGCGTGAGGGCCACAGGCACCACCTCGCCGACCAGCAGGCCGTTGGCGTAGACGGCGGTGCCGAAGCCGATCCGCTGCGGCATCCAGGCCCGCACCAGCGGCGGCAGGGCCGGCTGCATCACGGCGACGCCGAAGCCGGTCACCACGGTGGCGCCATAGAGGAACCAGATGTCGGGCGCGACCCCGCGCAGCGCCGAGCCGGCCGCGGTGGCGAGCAGCCCGACCAGCAGCGTCGTCAAGGCGCCGAACCGGGCGATCAGCAGCGAGCCCGGGATGGCCGCGAGGGCGAACAGCACCGACGGAATCCCGGTGAGCACGCCGACCTCGGTGGCCGAAAGGGCGAGATCGTCGCGCACCATCGGGATGACGGGCGGCACCGCCAGGATGGTCAGGCGCAGGCCGATGCCGGCGAGCCACAGCAGGATGACGGCGTTGACGAGCCGGCCGACGCCGGCCGTGTCCGTCTCGGAGTGGGGAGCCTGCATCGGCCCAGGACTTTCCTGATTCGACGGTTCGCCGGCCTGAGAACGAGAAGCTGGGAACGGGAGGCTGGCGGCTGGGAGGGCAGCGACGCGGTCGTCAGACCGGCTTCAGGCCGCTGCGCTCGACGAGCGGTCGCGCCGCGGGCGCGACGAGACGGGCGAGCAGATCGCGCGCGCCCTCCGGATCGGGCGCCCCGACGAACACCGCGCCCGCGAAGGCGGTGACCTCCTGGACGGCGTCGGGCAGCGGCCCGACCACGTCGACGCCGTCGACCGCCATCAGCTCGCTGACCTGCTGGATCGCCACCTCGACCTGGCCGTTGGCGGCGAGCTCGCCGGTG
Source organism: Rhodoplanes serenus (assembly GCA_009720755.1). Classification (GTDB taxonomy): domain Bacteria; phylum Pseudomonadota; class Alphaproteobacteria; order Rhizobiales; family Xanthobacteraceae; genus Rhodoplanes; species Rhodoplanes serenus. The sequence continues at coordinate 287,354 of WNKV01000005.1, read as the reverse complement.
AAGCCGTCGCGGACGATCGCCTTGGCGGCGATCTCCTCCAGGATGCCGAGCCGGGTCAGGACCCGGGCGAAGTGGATGCCGCTCGCCCCGGTGCGCGACCAGGCGACGGCGCGCGCCGCCCGCAGCGTCGCCACCAGGGCGTCGACGGTCGCGATGTCGGGGCGTGGCGCGCCGGCCTTGACGGCGAGCCCGACCAGCGCCTGGGCGATGTCGGTGCGGGTCGCCGGGTCGAGCACCCCGTCGGCGCACAGCCGGTCGATGGCGTCGCGGGTGAGCAGCACCAGGTCGGCCCGCTCGCCCGCCGCGATGCGCGGCATCAGCTCGTTGGTGGCCGCGTAATCCACCGCGATGGCGCGGCCGGTGCCGCGCTCGATCGACGGCAACAGCGCCGTCAGCATGCCCCGCGTGGCGCGGGTGGAGAGAATCCGAAGCGGAACCCGCCGGCTGCCGTCGCTCGTCGCCACGTCCCATCCTCCGCCGCGGCATGCCGGTCCGTATGGGTGTCGGAGTGCTGCCGTCCACCCTGTTTTTCCTGTTTGCAGCGCTTTGACAAGAGGACAGTCCTTGGCGTTCGATACAACCTCGAAAAACGACCACAACAAGCATGTTCGGGAGGACGACCATGAGATGGTATCGGAGGCTTGCGCTCGCCGCCGCGCTCGCGGCGGGTCCGGCCGGGGGGATTCCGGCGGTCGCCGACGCCCAGGTGACGCTGCGCGCCTCGCACCAGTTTCCCGGCGGCAAGGGCGACGCCCGCGACGAGATGGTGCAGATCATCGCCCGCGAGGTGAAGGCCGCCAATGTCGGGCTCGACATCCAGGTGTTCCCGGGCGCCTCGCTGTTCAAGCCCAACGATCAGTGGAACGCGCTCGCCAACGGCCAGCTCGACATCTCGTCGTTCCCGCTCGACTACGCGAGCGGCAAGGTGCGGGCCTTCGGCGCCACCCTGATGCCCGGCCTGGTGCGCAACCACGAGCGGGCGCAGCGCCTCAACGAGTCGCCCTTCATGCAGGACATCCGCGCCCGCGTCGAGAAGGCCAACGTGGTCGTGCTGGCAGACGCCTGGCTGGCCGGCGCGGTCGCCTCGAAGCGCGGCTGCGTGCGCACGCCCGCCGACGTGCAGGGCGTCAAGATCCGCTCGGCCGGACCCACCTTCGCGTCGATGTGGCAGCAGGCCGGCGGCTCCATCGTGTCGATCCCGAGCAACGAGGTCTACAACGCGCTCCAGACCGGCGTCGCCGAGGCGACCGACACCTCGACCGGCAGCTTCGTGTCGTTCCGCCTCTACGAGCAGGTCAAGTGCATCACGGCGCCGGGCGACAACGCGCTGTGGTTCATGTACCAGCCGGTGCTGATGTCAAAGCGCAGCTTCGCCCGGCTGACCAAGCCGCAGCAGGAGGCGCTGCTGGCCGCCGGCAAGAAGGCGGAGGTGTTCTTCAACGGCGCCTCCAAGGACCTCGATCAGCAGATGATCGAGGTGTTCAAGAAGAACAACGTCGAGGTCGTCACCCTGACGGCCGCGGAATACGACGCCTGGATCAAGGTGGCGCAGGAGAGCTCCTACAAGGAGTTCGCGGCCGAGGTGCCGGACGGCAAGGCGCTCATCGACAAGGCGCTGGCCGTGAAGTGATGTGGCGTGTCGGCGGCCGCCGGCGCGACGACGCTCGTTCCGGCGCGCCGGCGTTCCCCGCCGGTCTCGATCGGCCATCATCCCGGGAGACAACATGGACTTGCTGATCCGGGCCGTGCGCGGCGTCTCGCTGGTGTGCGGGATCGTCGCCGCCGCGCTCACGGCCACCGCCGTCGTGGTGGTGTGCCAGATGGTGTTCGTGCGCTACGTGCTCAACCAGAACACCATCTGGCAGACCGACTTCGTCACCTTCAGCCTGGTCGGCGCCACCTTCGTGGGCGCCCCCTATGTGCTGATGACGCGCGGCCACGTCGCCGTCGACGTGGTGCCGCTGATGCTGGGCGAGCGGGGGCGCTTCCGCCTCGCCGTGGTGGCGACGGTGCTGTCGCTCGCGTTCGCGGCCGTGGCCACCTGGCTCACCGGCCTGTTCTGGCTGGAAGCCTGGGAGAACCGCTGGGTCTCCGAGTCGATGTGGCGCGTGCGGCTGTGGATTCCCTATGCGGCGATGCCGGTCGGGCTCGGCGTGCTGACGCTGCAATACCTCGTCGACCTCTACGAGCTGGTGACCGGGCGGGCGCGGCCGTTCGGGGCCGAAGGCCCGCTGGAGGGCGGCATATGAGCCCGGCCGTGCAGGGGACGATCGTTCTCGTCGTCACCATCCTGGCGCTGCTCTCGGGGGCGCCGGTCGCGTTCGCGCTCGGCGCCGTCGCCATCGTGTTCCTGGTGCTGTTCCAGGGCGCCGACTCGCTCGGCGTGGTGGCCGAGACGCTCTATTCGGGGCTGCACGACTTCACCCTCGTGTCGATCCCGATGTTCATCATGATGGGGGCGGCGATCGGCTCGTCGCCGGCGGGCCGCGACCTCTACGAGGCGCTCGACCGCTGGCTCTACCGGGTGCCCGGCGGGCTGGTGGTGTCCAATCTCGGCGCCTGCGCGCTGTTCGCGGCGCTGACCGGCTCGTCGCCGGCGACCTGCGCGGCGATCGGCAAGATGGGCATCCCGGAGATGCGCAAGCGCGGCTATCCGGCCGAGATCGCCACCGGCTCGATCTGCGCCGGCGGCACGCTGGGTATCCTCATCCCGCCGTCGATCACCTTCATCCTGTACGGCATCGCCACCGAGACCTCGATTGGGCGGCTGTTCCTGGCCGGCGTCCTGCCCGGGCTGCTGCTCACCGGCCTGTTCATGCTGTGGACCGTCTTCTACATCTGGTGGAAGGGGTTCCGCGCCTATGCGCCGGAGTTCCGCTACTCCTGGCGCGACAAGTTCCGTTCCGTCCCCAAGGTGGCGCCGTTCCTGATCATCGTGGTCGGCGTCATGTACGTGCTCTACGGCGGCATCGCGACACCGTCGGAGGCGGCCGGCGTCGGCGCCGCGCTCTGCGTCGTGCTGGCGGTGACCATCTACCGCATGTGGAGCCCGACCGCTTGGTGGCGCATCCTGCGCGACACCACCCGCGAATCGGTGATGATCCTGATGATCATCGGGACCGCGGTGCTGTTCGGCTACATGCTGAGCTCGCTCTACATCACCCAGACGCTGGCCCAGGCGATCGCCGCCGCCGAGGTCAATCGCTGGGTGCTGATGGCGATGATCAACGTGTTCCTGCTGGTCGCCGGCTGCTTCATCCCGCCGGCCGGCATCATCCTGATGACCAGCCCGATCCTGCTGCCGATCATCACCCAGGCGGGATTCGACCCGGTGTGGTTCGGCGTCATCGTCACCATCAACATGGAAATCGGGCTGATCACCCCGCCGGTCGGGCTCAACCTGTTCGTCGTCAACGCCATCGCGCCCGACGTGCCGACCCGCACGGTGCTGCTCGGCTCGATCCCCTATGTGGGCGCAATGCTGCTCGCCCTGGTGATCTTGTGCATCGTCCCCGAAATCGCCACGTGGTTGCCCGATACTCTGATGGGACCGGCAGGACCGGCAGGACCAGGCAGATGAACACCTCCTTTTTCGGCGAATTGTTGCAATCCATCAGCGAGCGGGGCCGCGGGCTGCTCGATCGGCGGCGCGAGCCGCCCGGCCAGGTGCATTCCGACAGCCTCGTCGATCTCTGCGAGGCGTTGCTGTCGGGGCGCGGCGAAGCCTCCGGCACGGCGCTCGCCCGCGAGATCCTGCAACGCTACGACGAGCTGAAGACCGGGCCGCGCATCGCCTTCTTCGAGGCTCTGGCGACCCGCTTCGGACCCGACCGGGCCAAGGTCGACAAGGCCATCAAGGCGTTCGGCGACGATCCCGGCGACCATACGGCGCATCTTCTCCATCTCGCGGCGGAGCCGCGCCGGCAGGAGCTGTTCCGCCGCCTCAACCTGGCGCCCCACGGCACCGCCTCGCTGGTGCGCATGCGCGAGCATCTGCTCGCCGCGATGGCACGCCGCAGCGACCTCGAGCCGATCGACGCCGACTTCCGGCACCTGTTCGCGTCGTGGTTCAACCGCGGCTTCCTGGTGCTGCGCCGGATCGACTGGTCGACCCCGGCGGCGGTGCTGGAGCGCATCATCCGCTACGAGGCGGTGCACCAGATCCGCGACTGGAACGATCTGCGCGCCCGCATCGATCCGCCCGACCGGCGCTGCTACGCCTTCTTCCACCCGGCGCTGGTCGACGATCCGCTGATCTTCGTCGAGGTGGCGCTGGTGCGCGACATCCCGGGCGCCATCGGCCCGATTCTCGCCACCGAGCGCGAGCCGATCGATCCCGAGCGCGCCACCACGGCGGTGTTCTACTCGATCTCCAACTGCCAGCGCGGGCTGGCCAGCGTCTCCTTCGGCAGCTTCCTGATCAAGCAGGTGGTGGCGGAGATCTCGCGCGACTTCCCGCGGCTCTCGACCTATGTGACGCTGTCGCCGGCGCCCAACTTCGCCTCCTGGCTCAAGCGCGAGCGGGTGGCCGAGGCGCCGCTGCTCAGCGAGGCCGACCGGGTGGCGCTTGCCCGGCTCGACGAGGACGGCTGGTGGGAGAACAAGGCCACCGTCGAGGAGCTGCGCGACCCGATGCTGCGCGCGGCCGGCGCCTACTACATGAACGGGCGTGACCGTCGCGGCCGGCCGATCGACTCCGTCGCCCGCTTCCATCTCGGCAACGGCGCCCGGCTGGAGCGGCTGAACTGGCCGGCCGACCTGTCGACCCGCGGCCGCGAGCAGTCCTACGGGCTGATGGTCAACTATCTCTACGATCTCGGCGAGATCGAGAAGAACCACGAGGCCTATGCGGAGAGCCGCACCGTGATCGCCGCGAATGCGGTGCGCAAGCTCGCCAAGCCGAGCCGCGCTCTCGTGTCGGCGGTCGTCGGGACCGCGAGCACCGAGCCGAAGCCGGCCGCCAAGGCGACCGTCAAGATGATCGAGAAGCCGGCCGAGAAGGCGGCGACCGACCCGGGGGAAGCGCCGTCCGCGGTCGCCCCGGCACGGCCGGCCGCCGAGACGCCGGTCGTCGCGAAGTAGCGGTGCGGCCGGGCAGGGGTCGCGGGCAGGAGCCGGCGCGCCGGCACCGGCTCGCGCCCGGTGGAGACGGCTGCGCCGTCAGGACGCCGCCGGCGGTACCGCGTCGATGCCGGTGATGCGAATGCCGGCATCCGGGATCTTGTAGGTGCGGTTGATCCAGATCAGCACCGAGGTGAGGCTCTCGGCCACCACCGAGTTGGCGAGCGGCCCGGCGTCGATGCCGCGCAGGCCGGCATCACCGGCGAGACGGATCGCCAGGGCGCGCGCCTCCTTGTCGTCGCCCGCGACCAGCACGTCGCAGTCGATGCTCTTGTCCGGGTCCTTCAGCTTGTGGGCCGAGACGTTCTGGAAGGCCGAGACGACGCGCACGCCCTCGCCGAGCGCCGCCTGAAGGGCGACCACGCAGGAATCGGCCGGCGGCAACTGCACCCGCGACACCTTGGGCGGCACCAACGGCACCGTCACGTCGATCAGGATCTTGCCGGCGAGGACGTCCTTCAGTCCCTCCACGGTCGACATCTGGGCCGCATACGGCACCGTCAGCACGACCACCTCGGCGGCGGCCACACCGTCGCGGCTCGCGGCGCCGCTCAGCAGCGGCCGACCGAGCCGGCCGTTCAGCTCCTCGGCGGCGGCCGCCGCCTTGGCCGGGTCGCGCGACCCGATGGTGACGCGGTGGCCCGCCTTCGCCCAGCGCAGCGCGAGTCCGCTTCCTTCGGCACCCGTGCCGCCGACGACGCAGATGGACGTGGTTTCCGTCATGATGGTTCCTCGGGCCGACGGCCCATGAGACTGACGTCCGCGTCGACGCACCTCACGCATGCTCGCGTCGGGGGTGTTCGAGCCGGCTCGGGCGGGGCGGGGGTGCCGGCGGACCCGAATCCTGTGCGTCAGTCGCGACGATGACGCAAGCCCGAACGTGAGCCGACACCCGATCGCTGCATCGCCGTCCCCCCTGCGGCCGGATGTCCCGGGCTGCTTTCGCGGATCGCGGGACATACGACCAAAATACGCCTCGCCAAGGCAATCACCTCTGCTATTCTCGCCACGTTGCACGGCAGCGGAGACGACGTGATCTTCCGCACCGCAGCACGGATCAACGACAACAGACGACGGCGACGCCCTGCGTCGAACCGCTCGCTTCACTGGGAGGAGCTGCGGCGTGAGAAGTCGCCGAACGTTCGTATTGCATCGCAACAACTGCGCCGGTGCATCCGGCCGCTCGGCGGTGCCGGAGCGGCGCGCCGCCGCTCCGCGTGCCATCTGACGGGCTCGTCGCGATGACCAGCGAGTTCGTCATCGAGACCGAGGGGCTGACCAAGGAGTTCAAGGGCTTTCGGGCCGTGAATAATGTCGGCCTCCAGGTTCGCCGCGGCACCATCCATGCCCTGATCGGGCCGAACGGTGCCGGCAAGACCACCTGCTTCAACCTGATCACCAAGTTCCTCCAGCCGACCACCGGGCGCATCCTCTACAACGGCCGCGACATCACCGCCGCCAAGCCGCACGACGTCGCCCGCATGGGGCTGGTGCGCTCGTTCCAGATCTCGGCCGTGTTCCCGCACCTGACGGTACTGGAGAACGTGCGAGTGGCGCTCCAGCGTCCGCTCGGAACCTCCTTTCACTTCTGGCGGCCGGAGGGCTCCGTCGAGGTATTGAACGACCGCGCCATGGAGCTGTTGGAGCAAGTCGGGGTCGACGCCTATGCGGACCTCCAGGCGGTCGAGCTGCCCTATGGCCGCAAGCGCGCCCTGGAGATCGCTACCACGCTCGCCCTCGACCCCGAGATGCTGCTGCTCGACGAGCCGATGGCCGGCATGGGGCGCGAGGACATCCGCCGCATCGCCGATCTGATCAGGCGCGTCGCCAAGAACCGCACCGTGCTGATGGTCGAGCACAACCTGTCGGTCGTCGCCGACCTGTCGGACCGCATCACCGTGCTGGCGCGCGGCGAGATCCTGGCCGAAGGGAGCTACGCCGAAGTGTCGTCCAACCCGGCGGTGGTCGAAGCCTATATGGGGACCGGCCATGGCTGAGGCGCTGCTCCAGGTCCGCGACCTGCACGGCTGGTACGGCGAGAGCCACATCCTGCACGGCATGAGCTTCGAGGTAGCGCGCGGCGAGGTGGTGACGCTGCTCGGCCGCAACGGCGCCGGCAAGACCACCACCATGCGGGCCGTGATGGGCATGCTGCCCAAGCGCGCCGGCTCAGTGCGTTTCCAGGGCCGCGAGCTGATCAGTCTCAAGTCCAACCAGATTGCCCGCGCCGGCATCGCCATCTGCCCGGAGGAGCGCGGCATCTTCGCCAGCCTCTCGGTGCGCGAGAACCTGATGCTGCCGCCGCGCGTCAAGGACGGCGGCCTGGAGGTCGAGGAGATCTATCGGCTGTTCCCGAACCTGCGCGAGCGGTCGGCCAGCCAGGGCACCAAGCTGTCCGGCGGCGAGCAGCAGATGCTGGCGATCGCCCGCATCCTGCGCACCGGCGCCGAGCTGCTGCTGCTCGACGAGCCGACCGAGGGCCTGGCGCCGGTGATCGTCCAGCAGATCGGCAACACCATCCGGATGCTGCGGCAGAACGGCTTCACCATCGTGCTGGTGGAGCAGAACTTCCATTTCGCCGCGACGGTGGCGGACCGGCATTACGTGGTCGAGCACGGCCACGTCATCGACATGATCCCCAACGCCGCACTGGAGGCGAACCGGGAGAAGCTGAAGACCTATCTCGGCGTCTGACGGCGCCGGGCCTTCTCGGCATTGTCCACCAGGAATTTCCGACAAGAACCCCGGAGGAGACACATGAAGAAGATCCTGCTCGGTGGGCTCGCGGCCGCGGCCCTGTGCGTCGGTTCGCCGGCGCCGGCGAGCGCCCAGTTCAGCGACGGCGTGATCAAGATCGGCGTGCTCAACGATCAGTCCGGCACCTATGCGGACCTCTCGGGCCAGGGCTCGGTCTGGGCGGCGCGCAAGGCCATCGAGGACTTCTGTAAGGCGCAGAAGTGCTTCGAGAAGATCGAGGTGGTGTTCGGCGATCACCAGAACAAGGCCGATATCGGGGCCGGCGTGGCGCGGCGCTGGTACGACGTCGAGCAGGTCGACGTGATCGTCGACACGCCGACCTCGTCGGTGGCGCTCGCCGTGAGCCAGATCACCCGTGAGAAGAACAAGGTGTTCCTCAACTCCGGCGCCGGCGCCTCGGAGCTGACCGGCACCGCCTGCTCGCCGAACTTTATCCACTGGACCTACGACACCTGGGCGCTCGCCAACGGCACCGGCAGCGCCATCGTCAAGACCGGCGGCAAGACCTGGTACTTCCTCACCGCCGACTACGCCTTCGGCCACGCGCTCGAGCGCGACACCGCCGCGGTGGTGGAGAAGATGGGCGGCAAGGTGCTGGGCAAGGTGCGCCATCCGTTCCCGGCGCAGGACTTCTCGTCGTTCCTGCTCCAGGCGCAGGCGTCCAAGGCGCAGGTGATCGGGCTGGCCAATGCGGGCGCCGACACCATCAACTCGATCAAGCAGGCGTCGGAGTTCGGCATCGTGCAGGGCGGCCAGCGGCTCGCCGGCCTGCTGGTGTTCATCAACGACATCCACGCCATCGGGCTCAAGACCGCGCAGGGGCTGACCTTCATCGAGGCGTGGTACTGGGACACGAGCGACGACAACCGCGCCTTCGCCAAGGAGTTCGCCGCCGCCAACAAGGGCAACCGTCCCAGCATGGTGCAGGCCGGCGTCTACTCCGCCATCACGCACTACCTCAAGGCCGTGCATGCGCTCGGCTCCGACGCCGACGGCGTCAAGGTGGTCGAGAAGATGAAGGAGACCCCCACCGACGACAAGCTGTTCGGCAAGGGCACCATCCGGGCCGACGGCCGCAAGATCCACGACCTGATGCTGGTCGAGGTGAAGAAGCCGGAGGAGAGCAAGGGGCCGTGGGACTACCACAAGATCATCGCCACCATCCCGGCCGCGGAAGCCTTCCGGCCGCTCGCCGACGGGGGCTGCCCGCTGGTGAAGTGAGGCGGGCCGTCGGTCCTCTTCCTCGGCTGCGGGGGGAGGAGCCGCCCATCCGGCGGAGAAACGGGCGAGGGGACCTCGGGCGTCCGGCCGCGTCCTCTCACCCGGCGCTCGCGCGGTCGCGCGGGCGTCGACCTTTCCCGGCACGCTCGCCCCTCGGGCGGGGAGCGGTGACGATCGTCGAGACGAGGTGACCTGAATGTTCGAGCTGCTCGGCGTGCCGCCGCAGGCTCTGATGGGACAGCTCCTGCTCGGGCTGATCAACGGCGCGTTCTACGCGCTGCTGTCGCTCGGGCTCGCCGTCATCTTCGGCCTGATGAACGTCATCAACTTCACCCACGGCGCCCAGTACATGATGGGCGCGTTCGTGGCCTGGATGCTGCTGCAATATGCCGGCATCCCGTATTGGGGGGCGCTGGTGCTGGCGCCCATCATCGTCGGCGCGACCGGCATCGTAATCGAGCGGCTGCTGATCTCGCGCCTCTACCACCTCGATCATCTCTACGGCCTGCTGCTGACCTTCGGGCTCGCGCTGATCATCGAGGGCCTGTTCCGCCAGCAATACGGCTCGTCCGGGCTGCCCTACACCAATCCGATTCCCGGCGGCCAGAATCTCGGCTTCATGTTCCTGCCGTGGTACCGCGGCTGGGTGGTGGCGTTCTCGCTCGCCGTCTGCCTGGTCACCTGGTTCACCATCGAGCGCACCAAGCTCGGCGCCTATCTCCGCGCCGCCACCGAGCGGCCCGAGCTGGTGCAGGCGTTCGGGGTCAACGTGCCGCGGATGATCACGCTCACCTACGGGGTGGGGGTGGGGCTGGCGGCGCTCGCCGGCGTGCTGGCGGCGCCGATCTACACCGTCAACCCGACCATGGGGTCGAACCTGATCATCGTGGTGTTCGCCGTGGTGGTCATCGGCGGCATGGGCTCGATCGCCGGCTCCATCGTCACCGGCTTCGGCCTCGGCGTCGTCGAGGGCCTGACCAAGGTGTTCTGGCCGGAGGCGTCCGCCACCGTCATCTTCGTCATCATGGCCATCGTCCTGATGGTGCGCCCGCAGGGCCTGTTCGGAACGCCCCGATGACCAATCGCAGCATCCTGGCGGCCTCCGGCCGCACCTCGTCAGGCCGCACCGCCTCCGGGCGCCCGGCCTCCGGCCGCAACGTCGAGCTGATCGTGTTCGCCGTGCTGGTCGCGGGCCTGACGGTGGCGCCGCTCATGGTCTACCCGATCCTTCTGATGAAGGTGCTGTGCTTCGCGCTGTTCGCCTGCGCCTTCAACCTGCTCATCGGTTATGGCGGGCTCCTGTCGTTCGGCCATGCGATGTTCTTCGGCTTCGCCGCCTATGTGTCGGGCTACACCATCAAGGCGTGGGGCTTCCCGACCGAGCTCGGCATCCTGGCCGGAGCCGCGGTGGCGGCGGTCCTGGGTCTCGTGGCCGGCTCCATCGCCATCCGCCGACAGGGCATCTACTTCGCCATGGTGACGCTGGCGCTCGCCCAGATGGTGTTCTTCTTCTGCCTCCAGGCGCCGTTCACCGGCGGCGAGGACGGCATCCAGGCGATTCCGCGGCGGCCGATCTTCGGCGTCATCGACATCTCGCGCGACATCGTCCTCTTCTACGTGGTGCTGGCGATCTTCGCGGCCGGGTTCCTCATCATCTGGCGCACCATCCACTCGCCGTTCGGGCAGGTGCTCAAGGCGATTCGCGAGAACGAGGCGCGGGCGATCTCGCTCGGCTACGCGGTGGATCGCTTCAAGCTCATGGCCTTCGTGCTGTCGGCGACGCTGTCGGGCCTGGCGGGGGCCACCAAGGCCGTGGTGTTCCAGCTCGCCTCGCTCACCGACGTCACCTGGCAGATGTCCGGCGAGGTGGTGCTGATGACGCTGGTCGGCGGCATGGGCACGGTGTTCGGGCCGATCGTCGGCGCCGCCGTCATCGTGGTGATGCAGAACACCTTCACGGGCTTCGGCGAGTGGGTGCTGGTGGCGCAGGGCTGCATCTTCGTGCTCACCGTGCTGCTGTTCCGCCGCGGCATCGTCGGCGAGATCGTCGCCCTGGCGCAGCGCCGGCGGGGCGAGGAGGATGCAGCGCCACCCCCGGTGGCGGAGCCGGCCGACAAGCAGCCGCCGAGCGACCGTGGCGGCGTGCGGGCGTCCGCCGCGGCGGGACCGAGCGAGGCGTCGGCTCCCGTCTCGTCCTGATCCAAGTCCGGTGCCCGTCGTGACCTGGCCGGGCGCGGTTGCTCGCAGGCCCGGACCAACCTGTCGCCGACGCGGTGCAACACCCGGCGGCGGAGCGGAGTGTCTGGAGCGTCGCCGGGAAAGCTTTGCGAATCTGGATTCAGAATTCGCTCCCGAGACCACCGCGGGGCGGTGGACCGCGCTTGTCAAGCTTGCGACGCGACGCACGAATCTGGATTCACTGTGGCGGTAATATAACGCCCTCGATAGGATGTTGCGAGTAACGGCCGCGCTGCGACATAAAGCGCGTGCAAACGCGAACGACACGACGTATCATTTTACGGATATCAACTCCGGAAGGAGCTGTTCCGTGCTTCAGCGCAGCGATCTCGTCGCGTTCATGCCGACCTCGGACGTGTGCGAATTCCTGGCGCGGGTCGCCGGAGGGCGCGCCGCGTCCCTTCACGCCTGGGTGGTCGACGGCCTGCGAGACCGCGGCCTGATCGATCGCCACGACCGCCTGACCGAGCACGGCCGCCGGATGCTCGCCGGCGAGTGACTCCGGTCCTCGCGTCGGGTCGTGGACCCGGCCCGGCCCAGCCGGGCCGGAGGCGTCTCCGCCGCGGCGGACGGAGCGCAGCGACATCGGCGGCGGCATCGCATGCCGCCGCCAGCCTGCCCGCATCGCGAGCCGCCATGGGACCTCAGGGTAGCCCTGACCTGCGCGTGACCTCGACCCGCGGGCGGTCAGCGCGGGGGGCCGACTCTCGCGCCGCCGCGCTCGGCTCCGTCACGGGACACCCCGTCACGGGATCAGCAGCGACGCCCCGACGGTGCGGCCGGCCTCCAGGTCGCGATGCGCCTCGGCCGCATCGGCGAGCGCGTAACGCTTGCCGATGTTCGCCTTGAGGGCGCCGGCCCGGTAGAGGTCGAACAGCTTGGCCGCAGAGGCCAGCATGTCGGGCCGGGCGCTGCAATAGGTCGCCAGCGTCGGGCGGGTGAAGTAGAGCGAGCCGCTCTTCTGGAGCAGCCCGGCCTCGACCGGCGGCGGGGCCCCCGTGGTGGTGCCGAACGAGACGAAGTAGCCGCGCGGCGCGAGGCACTTGATCGAGGTGTCGAAGGTCGCCTTGCCGATCGAATCGTAGACCACCGGCACGCCGGCGCCGCCGGTGATCTCCTTGACCCGGGCGAGCACGTCCTCGCGCGAGCGGTCAATCACCACCTCGTAGCCGTTCTCCTTCGCGCGCGCGCACTTCTCCGCCCCCGACGCGACCCCGATCATGCGGGCGCCGAGATGACGGCCCCACTGGCCGGCGATCAGGCCGACGCCGCCCGACGCCGCGTAGAACAGCGCGAACTCGCCGGCCTTGAGAGGATAGCAGCGGGTCAGCAGATACTCGGCCGTCATCCCCTTCATCAGCAGGGCGGCGGCCTCGTCCACCGGCACGCCGTCCGGAATGGCGATCACCCGGTCGGCCGGCATGTTGCGCAGGTCCGCGTAGGATCCCGGGGCGCCGCTCGCATAGGCCACGCGGTCGCCCGGCTTGAACTCGGTGACGCCGCTGCCGACCTTCTCGACCACGCCGGCCGCCTCGGTGCCGACGCCGGCCGGCGTCGGGGCCGGATAGAAGCCGGAGCGGAAGTAGACGTCCATGTAGTTGAGGCCGACGGCCTGCTGGCGGATCTGCACCTCGCCCGGGCCCGGATCGGGAAGCGCGACGGTCTCCATGGCGAGCACCTCGGGCCCGCCCGCCCGCGCGTATCGCATCACCCGTGCCGTGCTGGTCATGTCGTGCCTTTCCGTTCTCTCGATGGGCCTCGCCCGCAGCCGCGCAGGCGGTTCGCCGCGGAACCGCCGGCCCGCGCCACGCCGCGCGTCTGGTCGCTTCGTCCCTCATAGCAATCGGTGTCCCGGCCCGGAACGGCGGCCGGCGCCCATGTGCCATGACGAAACGCCATGGGTGCAGCGCAGCGTGACCGGGCTGCCGCGGCGGCGCCTGCGCAGCCGGCATCGCCTGCCGCCGAGCCGTGCCCCGGCGCCGGAGCGCCCCGGCGCCGGGGCGCTCCGGGGCGCGCCGAACCCGCCTCGCGGCTGCGGCGGCGCAGTCTGCGGACCGACGCTGAACGACTGTTCATGACAAATATACAAAGTGGACTGAAACATCCCGACGCACGACGCGGTTCAATCCGGGTGGAAACGCCACAGGAGGACCACATGAGACTTGTCGTGCTCGTCTCGGGTATCGCGGCGGCGATCGGCCTCGCGGGTGCCGCCGTCGCCCAGAATGCACCGGCCGATGGTGCACGCCTCGCCCAAGCCACCGGCGGCTCGATGAGCGGCGGCGCCGCGGCGGGCGGCAGCGGCACCGCCGGGCGTGAGGAGGGACGCTCCTCCGGCGGCGCCGGCATCCGCGCCGGCGGCGCGGCGGAACGATCCGGCGAGGGCAGCCGCGGCGGCGCGGATGTGCGGGCCGGCAGTGAGCGGCGGAACGTCGAAGGACGGGTCAGTCGCAGCCGGACCACGGTGACGACGCGCCACGGCGGCGCCGATGTCGGCGTGTACCGGACGCGACGCTCGGTCACCAGCTACGAGGATCGCTCGCCGTCCGTCACCGTCGTGCGCAAAGGCAAGCGCGTCGTGCGCAAGCGCGGCCGCGTCTATGCCGCGTCGCCCTATCGGCAGCGCACCACGGTCGTACGGCGGAGCCAACCCGACGTGATGGTCCGCCGGTCGCGCACCACCACGCGCACGATCGACTCTCCGTCGGTGTCGACGTCGACGCGGGTGCGCGGTGACAGCGCGGTCGTGAACTCGCGCAGCTCGACCACGACCCGGACGCGGAGCACCACCGGCGAAAGCCGCACGGGTGTCTCGGGCCGGGCCGGAACGTCCACGTCGACCACCGGCAGCGGCGGCACCTCGATGGGCGGCGGCAGCGGCGAGCGCAGCGGCGGCGGTGAACGGAGCGGCGGCAGCACGCGCTGACGCAGCAGTCGATCGCGCCGACACCTGAGCCGAGCCCGCGTCTCATTCCGAGGCGCGGGCTTTCGGCGTGACACGGGAGTTGGGAGACGGAGCGAGCCGCGCCGACCTGATCAGGACCGCGCGATCGGACTCGCAGGAGCCGAACGGGATCGACCGAACAGGTCGCGTCGCCGCGTGTCACGCGACGCTACGGCATGGAGGGGCTGCGGCAAGGAGGGTTCGGCGGTTGGCGTTGCGCCATGCCGGGCGAGGCTCCGCACAGCGGCCAGAAACAGAGAGGCCAGCGCTGGCTCAGCGCAGCACGAGGGCGCGAGATGCGGCTCCGTCGACGACCGGCTGCGCCGCGCTGCTCGCCACTTTGGTGCCGGGCACGCGCACCGCATCGCGGCTCGAGAAGTCGACGCCTCGCACGATGCCGACGGCGCTGACGCAGGCCACGAGCGTGAGGGTGGCGACGAGTCCGAGAAGCGTGTTCATGGGGGGCGGTCCTGTCCTGATCACGACGGCTGCGCACATCAATCACGAGGCGACCGCAGCGTTCCGTGAGGGCGCGCACATAAGGACAGATGCCGAGTCGCATGGGCGGCCCGTGTCCCGGAACAATGTCGTCCGTCTCACATTCGTTTGTCGGGGAGGCACCAGGAGGCAGACATGACCCGGATCGTTCTCGCAGCCACTGTCGCTCTCGTCACGTCCGGCGCCGCGATCGCCCAGACGACCGAATACTACATCGTGCAGGACACCGCGACGAAGCGCTGTACGGTGGTGGACAAGAAGCCGACCACACAGACCACCGTGGTGGTGGGCGACGGCAAGGTCTACACGACGCGGACCGAGGCCGAGAGTGCCGTCAAGACCGTGAAGGTCTGCTCGCCGTAACGGCGGTCGAGCGAGCCGCCATACGGTTTGCCGGCGCGACGTCACCGTCCGGCGAAGCCGATCAAGTCGGCGCACGTCGCGCCGATCTCCAGCCCGGCCGCGCACAGCGGCCGGGCTATCCATTGAAGCCTGGAGACGGAGACGGGTGCCCATGCTTCGGCGCCCAGGGGAGGGGACGTGCGGGCCACTCCCGCGACGCTCCGCGGGACGCGGCGCGCTGGTCCCGGCAGGCGGTACTAAGTCGTGTGGCCTATTTGCGACAGTCCGAAAAACGGATGCGCGGAAACCGTGTGGCTCTTGGAATCGCGTGCCAGCTCCGGTAGCATGACCAATACGAACACTTATTGACCATTACGTCAGAGCTTCCCGGCCAGAGAGCCGGATTGGGAGGAAGCCCATGGTCGAAGCAGAGAGCCGGCTGCGCGACGCCCTGCCACGTCTACGGCGGCTGGGCGCTGTCGTACGGTTCGATCTCGGCAAGGATGGATGCTGGGTGGTCGATGCCCGCACCCCGTCGCCGGTGATGAGCACCGAAGCGGACGAGGACCCGGCCTGCACCATCAAGCTGTCGGCCGAGAACCTGATCCGCCTGATGGACGGCAAGCTCGACCCGATGCTCGGCTACACGATGGGCAAGATCAAGGTGTCCGGGTCGATGGGCGTCGCCATGAAGCTGGTGGGCGCCATCGCCTGATCGCCGCAGCCGCCGCATCGCGGCAGCAGCGGAACGCGACCGGCGGTGATGCCGCCCCGTCGCCGACGACGATGCTGGCAAGAAGGTATGCCGGCACAGCGACGTCGAAGCAAAGACGTCGAAGCAAGATGTCGAAAGCAGGGACGTCGACCGCCAGAACCACGCATAGGGGGTTCGTGGCGGCGCCGGAGGGGCGCGGTCCGCTTGCATCCGGGTCGGGCAAAGGCTCGGTCACGGTGCCACAGCGAGTGGCGTGTTGCGTGCCTACAGCTCGCGTCGCGCGTCAGGGTATCGCGCCGGGCCTCGTGCTGAATGCTGCTTTCCGTTTACGTAAACGGAAAGCAGTTGACCGAAAGGTCGCCTCGTGCTTACGGTGGGGAAAACGAGGCGATGGGATCACATCGTCGTCATGGGAGGGAACGGACAATGACAGTTGTGAATTACCGCCGCGTGCCGGCTTATGCCGGCATGCTCGGGCTGGTGGCTCTTGCGGCCGGTGCCGACAGGGCCGCGGCGTCGGGCTTTCAGCTTCGCGAGCAGAGCTCGGAAGGCGTGGGACACGCCTTCGCGGGCCAGACCGCCAAGGCGTACAACCTGTCGACGGTGTTCTACAATCCGGCCGGCATGACGCGCCTCCAGGGCAGCCAGGCCGCCGCCTCGATTTCATGGATCGCGCCCGTGTCGAGGTTCTCGGGGACCAACACGATCGGCGGACGACCGACCTCCGGTGACAACGGCGGCGACGCGATCGACGACGCGCCGCTGCCGGCCATGTTCATGATGTGGGACGTCCGGCCCGATCTCAAGCTCGGCGTCGCGGTGACGTCGCCCTTCGGCCTGAAGACCGATTACAACGTGGCGTGGGTCGGCCGCTATCACGCGCTCGAGAGCTCGATCCTCAACTTCAACGTCTCGCCGGCGATCGCCTACCGGGTGAATCAGAACCTGTCGATCGGCGGCGCCATCCAGCTCGGCTATACCGAGGTCACGCTGTCGCAGGCGATCAATCTCGGACGGCTGCCCGACGGCAAGGTGGAGCTCAACGGCAGCGATCTCGGGGTCGGCTTCGACATCGGCATGCTGTACGAGTTCTCCCAGCACACGCGCGTCGGCGTCAACTGGCGCTCGCACATGGACTACACGCTGAAGGGCTCGGCCACCTACGATCTGCCGGTCGGGTTGCCGGCGCAGGTGATCGCCGCCAACCGGCTCTACGTGTCCAACGCCAAGGCGGATCTGACCACACCCGACACCGTGTCGGTCGGTCTCTATCACGAGCTGTCGCCCAAGTGGGCGGTGATGTCGGACATCCAGTGGACGCGCTGGTCGACCTTCAAGGAGCTGCGCGTCAAGTACAACGACGGCCGCCCCGATACCCTGACGCCGGAGAACTGGAAGGACACCTGGTTCTTCTCGCTCGGCGCCACCTATCACCTCAGTGAGCGGCAGAGCCTCCAGTTCGGTGTCGCCTACGACCAGGCTCCGGTGGACGACACCACCCGCAAGGCCCGCATTCCGGATGCCAACCGTTATTGGCTCGCCGCCGGCTACTCCTTCACCGTCAGCCCCCGCTACAAGCTGAACCTCGGCTACGCGCACATCTTCGCCGACAACGCCAAGATCTACGAGGTCGGCGCGCCGACCGTCGGCATTCTTCAGGGCGAGTACAAGAGCAGCGTCGACATCTTCAGTGCCAGCCTGGAGATGAAGTTCTGACGAGGAGCGACGGATGACCGCGACCGCGATGGCGACCCTGCCTGAGCCGGCGACCGCGATCCCGACCTGTGGCGTCTCCACCGTCCTCGACCGGACGGTGGCGGCCCACGGCGATCGGCCCGCGATCGATTTCCTCGGCCGTCGCTACACCTACCGCGAGGTCGGCGAGTTGGTCGATCGCGCCGCACAAGGCTTCCAGCAGCTCGGGGTGCGCAAAGGCGTGCGCGTCGGGCTGTGCCTGCCCAACACGCCGTATTTCGTCGTCTGCTACTACGCGATCCTCAAGATCGGCGGGATCGTGGTGAACTACAACCCGCTCTATGTGGAGCGGGAGCTGCGGCACCAGGTCGAGGATTCCGGCACCACCCTGATGGTGACCCTCGATCTGCGCCAGATCTACCCGAAGGTCGCCGCCCTGCTGGGCGAGACCTGCCTGGAGCGGGTCGTCGTGTGCCCGATGAGCGGCATCCTGCCGTCGGTCAAGAGCCTGCTGTTCTCGGTGTTCAAGCGCTCCGAGGTGGCCGACATCCCGAGCGACCTGCGGCACATCCCGTTCGACCGGCTGATCGCCAACGAGGGGCGGCCGAAGCCGGTGGATGTCGATCCGGCCACCGACATCGCGGTGCTGCAATACACCGGCGGCACCACGGGAACCCCGAAAGGGGCGATGCTGACGCACGCCAATCTCACCGCCAACACCGAGCAGCTCGTCCAGTGGGTCGGGACCATCGAGGAGGGGCGGGAGAAGATGCTCGGCGTGCTGCCGTTCTTCCACGTCTTCGCCATGACGGTGGTGATGAACGTCGGGGTGCGGCTCGGCTGCGAGCTGATCCTGGTCCCCCGCTTCGATCTCGATCAGGTGCTCAAGCTGATCGCCCGCAAGAAGCCGAGCTTCTTCCCGGGCGTGCCGACCCTCTACACGGCGCTCAACAACGCCGCCGCGACCCGCTCGGGTGTCGACCTGTCGTCGCTCAAGTTCTGCATCTCGGGCGGCGCGCCGTTGCCGCTCGAGGTGCGGATGCGGTTCGAGAGCCTGGCCGGCTGCAAGCTGGTCGAAGGCTACGGCCTGTCGGAGACCTCGCCGGTGGTCACCTGCAATCCGTTCGGCGACACCCCGCGGGACGGCTCGATCGGCCTGCCGCTCGCCGAGACGGTGGTCGAGATCCGCGATCCGGCCGAACCGTCGCGGGTCCTCGGGCCGGACCAGAAGGGCGAGCTGTGCGTCCGCGGCCCCCAGGTGATGCTGGGCTACTGGCGGCGCGCCGACGATACGGCGTCGACCTTCGTGGACGGCGCGCTGCGCACCGGCGACATCGGCTATCGCGACCGCGACGGCTATGTCTACCTGGTCGATCGCATCAAGGACGTGATCCTGTGCGGCGGCTACAACGTCTATCCTCGCATCGTCGAGGAGGCGCTGTACCGCCATCCGGAGGTCGCCGAGGTGGTGGTGATCGGGATTCCCGACGAGTACCGCGGCCAGGCCCCCAAGGCGTTCGTGACGCTGCGGGCCGGATCGACGGCGACGCCCGCCGATCTGCGCGCCTTCCTGACCGACCAGCTCTCCCGGATCGAGATGCCCAAGGCGATCGAGATCCGCGACAGCCTGCCCAAGACGATGGTGGGCAAGCTCTCCAAGAAGGAGCTGGTGGCCGAGGAGAAGGCCCGCGGCGACCAGCCGGTACCAGGCTGACGCCTCGCTCTCGACGACTAGCCGATATGAACTGTGTGGTGCGACACGGGCGAACTCGATCCATGGCCATCGCGGCGGAAAATTCCTATGGTGTCGGCAGCCGGTTCGGGGGAGGGTGCAGCCCCCGGCTGGGGCTGCGATTCCCTGGGAACACGCATCGCGATGGACAAGATCTACTCGATCACCGAGCTGGCGAAGGAGCTGAACATCACTCCTCGCACGATCCGGTTCTACGAGGATCAGGGGCTGATCACGCCCCAGCGTGTCGGCACCACGCGGGTCTACTCGCATCGCGACCGCGCCCGCATGATCCTCATCCTGCGGGGCAAGCGGCTCGGCTTCTCGCTCAAGGACATCAAGGAGTTTCTCGATCTCTACGTGGTCGACACCACCCAGGTCGAGCAGCTCAAGGTCCTAATCGCCAAGGTCCGGGACCGCATCGCCCAGCTCGAGGATCAGCTCGAGACCGTGCAGATCAGCATCAAGGAGCTGCGCGACATCGAGCGTGTCAGCCTCGACATGCTGAATCGCAAGGGCGTCGACGTCGACGCCGTCTGATCGCGGGGCTCGCGCCGATCCGGCCGGATGCCGGCCCGCGACCTGCTCCGCAGCCTGTTCCGACAAAGCCTGTTCGGACGCAGCCTGTTCCGACGAAGCCTGTCCTGACGCGCGATCTCCTGCCCGGATGTGCCCCCACGGTGTCTGCCGCGTTTGGACTCGCTTCCGCGGGGTGCGCTCCTGTGGGACGCGCGGCCGCCGGCCGCGCTCAGGCGCCGGCTCGCGCGTGCGTCGGACGTGCGTGCGTCGGACGTGCGTGGCGCCCCTCGTCGACGATCAATCTCCCTCGCTCTCACCTCTTGGAAAAGCCCCGATGATGAAGGCTGTTGTCGCTGGATACGTGCGTTCGCCGTTCACCCCCGCCAAGCGGGGCGATCTCGCCGCGGTGCGACCCGACGACCTCGCCACGCAGGTGGTGAAGGCGTTGGTCGCGCAGACCGGCGTCAAGCCCGAGGACGTCGAGGACGTGCTCGTCGGCTGTGCCTTTCCGGAGGGCGAGCAGGGCCTCAACCTGGCCCGCCTGGTCGGCCTCATGGCGGGCCTGCCGCAGTCGGCCGGCGCCGCCACGATCAACCGCTTCTGCGGCTCGTCGATGACGTCGGTCCACACCGCGGCCGGCTCGATCGCGCTCGGCGCCGGCGAGGTGTTCGTCTGCGCCGGCGTCGAGAGCATGACGCGGGTGCCGATGATGGGCTTCAACCCGCTGCCGAACCCGACGTTCGCGGCCGAGATGCCGTCCGCCTACATGGGCATGGGCGAGACCGCCGAGGCGGTGGCGGCGCGCTGGCAGGTGTCGCGCGACGAGCAGGAGGCGTTCGCGGTGCGCTCGCATCAGCGCGCCGCGGCGGCCCGCGCGGCCGGCCGCTTCGACGCCGAGCTGGTGCCGATCCAGGGCCGCAAGGGCAAGGTCGAGGCCGACGGCTGCATCCGCCCCGAGACCACCGCCGAGAGCCTCGCGGCCCTCAAGCCGGCGTTCGACGCCAACGGCGTGGTGACGGCCGGCACCTCGTCGCCACTCACCGACGGTGCCGCCGCCGTGCTGGTGTGCTCCGAGGACTACGCCAAGGCGCACGACCTGCCGGTGCTCGCCGCCATCAAGGCGGTCGCCATCTGCGGCTGCGACCCGGAGGTGATGGGCATCGGCCCGGTGGGGGCGACCCGCAAGGCGCTGGCGCGCGCCGGCCTGACGGTCGGCCAGCTCGACGTGGTCGAGCTCAACGAGGCGTTCGCCAGCCAGGCCATCGCCTGCATGCGCGACCTTCAGCTCTCGCCCGATCAGGTCAATATCGACGGCGGCGCCATCGCGCTCGGCCATCCGCTCGGCGCCACCGGCGCCCGCATCGTCGGCAAGGCGGCGGCGCTGCTCGCCCGCGAGAAGGGGCGTTATGCGCTCGCCACCCAGTGCATCGGCGGCGGCCAGGGCATCGCCACCGTGCTGGAGGCGGTGTGATGGCGGAAATCCGCAAGGTCGTCGTCGTCGGCGCCGGCGTCATGGGCGCCGGCATCGCGGCGCATGTCGCCAACGCGGGCGTGCCGGTGACGCTGCTCGACATCGTCCCGGCCGGCGCGCCGAACCGCAACGCGCTCGCCGAGGGTGCGGTCGAGCGGATGCTCAAGGCCGATCCGGCGCCGCTGATGACCAAGGCGGCCGCCAAGCTGATCACGCCCGGCAACACCGAGGACCATTTCGACGCCGCCGTCGGTGACGCCGACTGGATCGTCGAGGTGGTCACCGAGCGGCTCGACGTCAAGCAGGCGCTCTACCGGCGCATCGAGGCGGCCCGCAAGGCCGGCAGCGTGGTGTCGTCCAACACCTCGACGCTGCCGCTGGCATCCCTCGTCGACGGGCTGCCGGAGAGCTTCGCGCGTGACTTCCTGATCACCCACTTCTTCAACCCGCCGCGCTACATGCGGCTCCTGGAGATCGTCGTCGGGCCGCTCACCCGGCCGGAGGCGGTCGACACCGTGTCGCGCTTCGCCGACATGTCGCTCGGCAAGAGCCTGGTGCGCTGCAAGGACCGGCCCGGCTTCATCGCCAACCGGCTCGGCGTGTTCTGGCTCCAGGCCGCCGTGGTGGAGGCGTTCGCCCGCGGGCTCGCCATCGAGGACGTCGATGCGGTGATCGGCAAGCCGATGGGCATCCCGAAGACCGGCGTGTTCGGCCTGCTCGACCTCGTCGGCCTCGATCTGATGCCGCACGTCAATGCGAGCCTGGCGGCGGCGCTGCCGAAGGACGATCCGTTCCACGCCTTCGACCGGCCGTTGCCGGTGGTGCAGAAGCTGATCGCCGACGGCTACACGGGCCGCAAGGGCAAGGGCGGCTTCTACCGGCTCAACCGCGAGGCCGGCAAGCGCAAGGAGGCGCTCGATCTCGCCACCGGCGAGTTCCGCCCGGCCCGCAAGGCCGAGGTGGCGGCGGTCGCCGAGTCGGGGCGCTCGCTCGGCAAGCTGCTCGACCACGACAGCCCGCTCGGCGCCTATGCGTGGCGCGTGATGGGAGCGACACTCGCCTATGCGGCCGCGCTGGTCGGTGACGCCGCCGACGACATCGAGGCGATCGATGAGGCGATGCGGCTCGGCTACAACTGGCGCTGGGGTCCGTTCGAGCTGATCGACCGGCTCGGCGCCGACTGGCTGATCGCCCGCCTCGAGCGCGACGGGCAGGCGGTGCCCGAGATGCTGCGCCTCGCCGCCGGCCGCAGCTTCTACCGCGTCGAGAACGGCCGTCGCCAGGCGCTCGGCCGCGACGGCCAGTACCACGACATCGTCCGCCCCGACGGCGTGCTGCTGCTGGAGGACATCAAGCGGGCCGGCACGCCGGTGATCAAGAACGGCTCGGCGGCGCTGTGGGATCTCGGCGACGGCGTCGCCTGCTTCGAGTTCACCGGCAAGATGAACACCATCGATCAGCAGGTGCTCGACCTGCTGGTGAAGACGGTGCGCCGCGTCAAGAAGGACTTCAAGGCGCTGGTGATCTACAACGAGGGGCACAACTTCTCGGTCGGCGCCAATCTCGGCCTCGCGCTGTTCGCCTGCAACATCGCGGCGTGGACCGAGGTGGAGGCGAGCGTCACCCAGGGGCAGGAGGCGTATCGGGCGCTGAAATACGCGCCGTTCCCGGTGGTGGGCGCGCCGTCCGGCCTGGCGCTCGGCGGCGGCTGCGAGATCCTGCTCCACTGCGACGCCATCCAGGCCCATGCCGAGACCTATATGGGGCTCGTCGAGGTCGGCGTCGGGCTGATCCCGGCATGGGGCGGCTGCAAGGAGATGCTGCACCGCTGGAGCACCCTCGGTCGTCTGCCCAAGGGGCCGATGCCGGCGGTCGCCAAGGTGTTCGAGACGGTGTCGACCGCCACCGTCGCCAAGTCGGCCGCCGAGGCCAAGGAGCTTCTCTACCTGCGGCCCACCGACGGCATCACCATGAACCGCAACCGCCTGCTGGCGGACGCCAAGGCGCGCGCGCTGGCGATGGCCGAGAGCTACGTACCGCCGGAGCCGCCGATCTACGTGTTGCCCGGCCCGTCGGCCGAGACCGCGATGGCCATGGCGGTGGCGGGCTTCCGCCGGCTCGGCAAGGCGACGCCCTACGACGAGGTGGTGTCGGGCGCGCTCGCCCGCATCCTGTCGGGCGGCGACACCGATGTGACCGAGACGCTGGACGAGGAGGCGGTGCTGGCGCTGGAGCGCGAGCAGCTCGTCCGGCTGGTGCGCCAGCCCGGCACGCTGGCGCGGCTCGAGTCGATGCTGATGACCGGCAAGCCGCTGCGCAACTGAGCGCCGCCATCACGACCGGCCCGCCGCCGCGCGCCGCGGGACCCGGAAGACGACAAATGCCGGAGGAGGCGCCGCCACGGGCGGCGCGCTTCGGTGCACCGGGCGGGGGCCGACCGCGGCGGCCGCGTCCCGTCCGGTGACGAGCCGGTGCGGCGGAATGCCCCCGCCGCCGGCTCCCTTCCACGACGACGACAGGACAGGAAGAGAGACATGGCCGGCTACAAGGCACCCCTGCGCGACATGCGCTTCGTTCTCTACGAGCTGATGAGCGGCGACGAGCTCGCCCGTCTGCCCGG
Source organism: Rhodoplanes serenus (assembly GCA_009720755.1). Lineage (GTDB taxonomy): Bacteria > Pseudomonadota > Alphaproteobacteria > Rhizobiales > Xanthobacteraceae > Rhodoplanes > Rhodoplanes serenus. The sequence continues at coordinate 263,481 of WNKV01000005.1, read as the reverse complement.
CTACGAGGAGTTCACCCGCGAGCTGATCGACCCGGTGCTGGAGGAGGCGGCGCGCCTCTGCGAGGAGGTGCTGCATCCGCTCAACCGCTCCGGCGACGAGGAGGGCTGCACGCTGGAGAACGGCGTCGTCCGCACCCCGAAGGGGTTCCCGGAGGCGTACCGGCAGTTCCGCGAGGGCGGCTGGACCTCGATCGCCTGCGATCCGGCCTATGGCGGGCAAGGCCTGCCCGCGATGGTCAACGTGCTGGTCGAGGAGATGATCTGCTCGGCCAACCTGTCGTTCGGCATGTATCCGGGGCTCAGCCACGGCGCCTATGTGGCGCTGCACGATCACGGCACCGAGGCGCTCAAGGCCGCCTATCTGCCGAAGCTGGTCGACGGCACCTGGGCCGGCACCATGTGCCTCACCGAGCCGCATTGCGGCACCGATCTCGGCCTTCTGCGCACCAAGGCGGTGCCGCAGGGCGACGGCTCCTACAAGCTCACCGGCACCAAGATCTTCATCTCGGCCGGCGACCACGATCTCACCGAGAACATCGTCCATCTGGTGCTGGCGCGGCTGCCCGACGCCCCCAAGGGCGTCAAGGGCATCAGCCTGTTCCTGGTGCCGAAGTATCTGCCCCATGCGGACGGCACGCCCGGCCCGAGCAACGGCGTCAGCACCGGCGCCATCGAGCACAAGATGGGCATCAAGGCGTCCGCCACCTGCGTGCTGAACTTCGACGACGCCACCGGCTGGCTGGTCGGCGAGCCCCACAAGGGCATGCGCGCCATGTTCTCGATGATGAACACCGAGCGCGTGGCGGTCGGCGTGCAGGGGCTCGGCCTCGCCGAGGCGTCCTATCAAGGCGCGGTCGCCTATGCGCGCGAGCGGCTCCAGGGCCGCGCGCTCACCGGCCCCAAGTATCCCGACCGGCCGGCCGATCCGATCATCGTGCATCCCGACGTGCGGCGCATGCTGATGGTCCAGCGCTCCACCGTCGAGAGCTGCCGGGCGCTCGCCATGTGGACGGCCCGTCATCTCGATCTCCAGAACCGGCATCCCGATCCGGAGGTGCGCCGCGAGTCGGAGGACTTCGTCGCCCTGATGACGCCGATCGTGAAGGCGCTGCTCACCGATCTCGGCTACGAGGCCACCAACCACGGCATGCAGGTGCTGGGCGGGCACGGCTACATCCGCGAGCACGGCATGGAGCAGTATGTCCGCGACTGCCGCATCGCCCAGATCTACGAGGGCACCAACGGCATCCAGGCGCTGGACCTGGTCGGCCGCAAGCTCGGGCTCGCCGGCGGCCGTCCGCTGCGCCGCTTCTTCCATCCGGTCGCCGCCTATATCGACGAGAAGATGGAGGACGAGGCGCTGGCCGAGTTCGTCCAGCCGCTCGCCAAGGCGTTCGTCCGGCTCCAGCAGGCGACCGCCGAGGTGGCGCGCGCCGGGCTGTCCAATCCGGAGGAGGCGGGCGCCGCCGCGTCCGACTATCTGCGCCTGTTCGGCCTCACGGCGCTCTCCTACCTGTGGGCCCGCATGGCCGAGATCGCGCTCGCCAAGCAGGACGACGATCCCGACGGCTTCTATGCCGCCAAGGTGGCCACCGCCCGCTTCCATGCCGAGCGGGTGCTGCCGCAGACCGGGGCGCTGTTCTCGGCCGTGATGGCGGGCGGCAAGTCGATCATGGCGCTGGACGAGGCCGCGTTCTGACGCGGCCCCGGGGCGCGCACGGCGCCCGCAGGGGGTGAGCATGAGCCTGTGGTTCCGCCTGATCCTGACCGTGATCGGCGCCGGCCTGCGGTCCCGCATGGCGATGGTCGAGACGTCGGTGCTGCGCTTCCGCGTGATGCCGACCGATCTCGACTTCAACATGCACATGACCAATGCGCGCTATCACGCCTTCATGGATCTCGGGCGGCTCGACCTGATCATCCGCACCGGGCTGTGGCGGCTGCTGCTGCGCCGCCACTGGCAGCCGGTGCTGGGTGGCGCGGTGGTGCGCTTTCGCCGGCCGCTGAAGCCGTTCCAGCGCTTCGAGCTGCGCAGCCGGATGCTGTGCTGGGACGACAAGTGGCTGTACATCGAGCACCGGGTCGAGGTGGACGGCAGCATCGCCTGCCAGGGCGTGGTGCGCGGCGCCTTCGTGGGAGCCGACGGCCTGGTGGCCCCCGACGAGGTGGCGCGGGCCTGCGGCTATCGCGGCGACGCGCCGGAGACACCCGCCTGGATCGCCTCGTGGTGCGAGCTCGAAGCGGCCTGAAGGCGCCTTCGCGCCGCAGCCGACGGGGCTCCGAACCGGGGACACATCAAGGGATTTGACGTGACGATGACTACGACGCCTGCCTCGACCACGCCTGCTTCGACGACGGCGCCGCCGTTCGACTTCACCGACCGCCGCGTGCTGGTGGTGGGCGGCACCAGCGGCATCAATCTCGGCATCGCCGAGGCGTTCGCGGCGGCGGGCGCCCGTCTCGCCGTGATCAGCCGCTCGCCCGCCAAGGTGACGGCCGCGGTGGAGCGTCTCTCGGCGCATGGCCGGGCCGCCACCGGGGCGGCCGCCGACGTGCGCGACGCCGAGGCGATCGCCCGGGCGATCGACAATTGCGCCGCCGCTCTCGGGGAGGGGATCGACGTGCTGGTCTCGGGCGCCGCCGGCAACTTCCCGGCCCCGCTGCTCGGCATGTCGTCGCGCGGCTTCGGCGCCGTGGTCGGCATCGACCTGATCGGCAGCTTCAACGTGCTCGGCGCCGCGCACCCGCACCTCGCCAAGCCCGGCGGCGTGGTGCTTCACATCTCGGCCCCGCAGGCTCTGCACGCCATGGTGCTCCAGGGCCATGTCTGCGCCGCCAAGGCGGGCGTCGACATGCTGACCCGCGTGGCCGCGCTGGAATGGGGCTGCGACGGCATCCGGGTGAACTCGGTGGTGCCCGGCCCGATCGCCGAGACCGAGGGCATGGCGCGGCTGGCGCCGACCCCCGAGATGGAGCGGGCGGTGGCCGCCACGGTGCCGCTCGGCCGGCTCGGCACCAAGGCCGATGTCGCCGACCTCTGCCTGTTCCTCGCCTCGCCCTGGGCCTCGTTCGTCACCGGCGCGGTGATCCCGGTCGACGGCGGCATCGCGGCCGGCGGGGGCGGGGCGCTCGCCTCCGGCATGGGCCAGCTCCGGGCGGTGCAGAAGGCCGCCGCGGTGGCCGATGCGGCGGCTGGTTGAGGGGCCGCGGGCCGGCACCCTTCCGGCCGCCGCGGCGTTCTGCTAAGCGGTCGCTTGTCGCGACCCGTCGGGTCGCGACGCATCGCCGCCAGGACGGGTGGCCGAGTGGTTTAAGGCAGCGGTCTTGAAAACCGCCAGAGGCGCGAGTCTCTCGTGGGTTCGAATCCCACCCCGTCCGCCAGGTTGCTCCTATGATGCCGATTCGTCATGCCGGCCTCGGGCCGGCCATGATGGAGGATACAGTCCGGGCGTGCTGCCGTGGGTATTACGCCGCTGCCGGTGCCTCGGGCGCCGCCATCTCGGGCGCGGACATCTCGCGCGCCGGCATCGCGGGTGCGGCTGGCGCCGCCGCGTCGGCCGCCTGTCGGTTGGTGACCCTTGCGATCGCCGCCTGTGCCCGCGTCATGGCGCGCGTCACGTCGTCGATGAGCTGCCTCAGCTCGACCTCGGCGTTGCTGAACTTCGAATCGTCTGCGTCCATCGGTGCTCTCGTAACTTTCCCACGGCGGGTATCGGCCGCAGAGTGGGAGGCGAGAGTTAACGGTTTCCAAACAGGCGACGGGAACGCGCCCACCGCACCGAACCGATCACCCCGCCGCCCGCCCGGAGGAGAGACGACCATGCCGCGCGACACGATGGCGATTCCGCCCGAGGCCCGGGAGGTTGCGGACCGCGTCGCCGACCTCCTGGGAGATGGGCTGCTCGGCCTCTACCTGCACGGCTCGGCGATGGACGGCGGTCTGCGGCCGCAAAGCGACATCGACCTGCTCGCCATCGTCACACGCCCGCTCGGCGAGGCGGAGCGGGCGCGCCTGGCGGCGACGCTGCTCCGCCTGTCCGGCCGCCATCCGGCCCGGCCGGGCGGCCCGCGCTGCATCGAGATGCTGGTGGTGCTGCGGTCGGATCTCGCGGGTCCGGGGGCGCCGACGCGGGCCGAGTTCCTTTATGGCGAGTGGCTCCGTGACATCGTCGAGGCGGGCCGTCTTCCACAGCCCGGGCGCGACCCGGAGATCACCCTGGTGCTGGCGCAAGCCCGCGAGCGCGCCCGCCCTCTCGTCGGCCCCGCCGCGACGGAGCTGATCTCGGCGATATCGCCGCCGCAGATCCGGCAGGCGATGCGGGACGGGCTGCCCCGGCTGATCGACAGCCTGTCTGGCGACGAGCGCAATGTTCTCCTGACGCTCGCCCGGATGTGGCGGACCGCGACGATGGGGGACTTCCTCGGCAAGGACGTGGCCGCCGCCTGGGCGGTCACGGCGGCGCAGCCGCGTCTGCCGGCCGCGGTGGCCGACACGCTGACCTATGCGCGGGCGGCCTATCGGGGCGACCTCCACGACGACTGGACCGACCGCCAGGTCGAGGCTCTGCACGCCGCCGATTGTCTGCATCAACGGGTGGTGGCTTGCCTGTAGAGCGAAGCCTTGTTCGATCCGTTTCGACGGCCGACCAGAGTCCACGTCGCCGGAATGGGCTCGGCAAGCGGGTTCGGCGCCACGCTCACTTCAGCGGGATGGCGTTGGCGTGCTTGCCCTGCTGGTACTGCGCCGAGAGCCGGTCGTACTCGGCCGCGATCGCCGCCGCGCGGGTGCGCAGGCCGGCACGGACCGGCTCCGGGCTGGCCTCGATCAGGTCGCGAATGAAGACGCTGCTCCAGAAGGCGTTCCGCCGGTTGTAGCCGCCGGGCTCCAGCGTGAAGACCTCCTTGAGTATGCGCAGATCGTGCGGGATCGCGAAGGCGTCGCGGGAGTCCTCGTAGCTGAAGAAGTAATAGAAGTTGTCGAAGCCCGCCCAGGTGATGGCCGAGAGGCACATCGGACAGGGCTCGTGGGTCGACAGGAAGATCAGGTCGCGATGGTCGAGCCGCGCGGCGGCGGGCCGCTCGTACCATCGCTTCAGCATGTGGACCTCGCCATGCCACAGCGGATTCTCGGTCTCGTTGTTGGTCTCGGCCAGCACGACGGAGAGATCGTCCTTGCGCAGCAGGGCGGCACCGAACACCTTGTTGCCGGCCGCGACCCCCTGTCGGGTTCTCGGCAGCACGTGGTCTTCGATCGCGGTGAGCAGAGCGGCAGCGAGGCGAGGGGCGTGGTCGGCTTGGGTCGAGGTCATGGCTCGGATCGGAGGCTGTGGGGCCGGCAGAGTGGCGCGAGTCCTCGCGGATGTCACCAGCCCCGAGGGCGCATGCTCCGCACCACCCGGACGAAGCCGTCGTCGTCGCGCCGGTGCAGCGGATCGAAGCCGCAGCGCTGCGCGCAGGCGAGGCTCGCCCGATTGTCCGGAGCGATGCGTCCTTCGAGGCGGCCATAGGCGCGGCCGGGGCCCGACACGAAGGCGGCCAGAATCTCGCTGCCGACGCCGACGCCGCGCAGGCCGGGATGCACCGCGATGTCGAGATGCCCGATGTCGGGATCGGCGCGATCGACCTGGACCCAGCCGAGGGGCGTGCCGGCGCCGTCGTGCACGATCCAGCAGCGGGCGTAGCGGCCGGTGACGTGGGCGTACCAGTCGTCCGCCGGATAGGCGACGCGACGCGCCAGCTCGGCATCGGTGAACCAGCTGCGCAGCACCGGCAGGTCGGCGGTGTCGATCGGCCGGAAACTCACCGGCGGCTCGATGGTGGCGGTGGGGAGACGGCACGCGATCACGGACATCGTCGGTTTTGTCTCGCGGCCGCCGGGGCCGCGTCAATGCGACGAGAAGGACTGGCGTCAGGCGGCCGGCGGCAGACTCAGCACCAGATGCGGCAGCAGGCGGCCGGGGATGGAGCCGGACGGCACCCAACCAGCCGGCACCGCGCCGAGCCGGCGATAGAAGCCGGCGGCACCCGGGTCGGCCACGATATGCATCTCGGTCGCCCCCGACGCGGAGGCCCGTTCGACGGCCCAGTCCCACAGCACCCGGCCGACTCCCTGGCCCATGAGGCGCGGCGCCACGAAGATCTTCTCCAAGTCGGCACGGCGCCCCTGAACCGTGATCTCGACGAGACCGGCGAGATCATTGCCGCGCGCCGCCACCGCGATGGTCGAGGAAGCGAGGCGGTCGGGCGTGATCGTCAGCTCGGCTGCGCACATCGCCATGAAGGTCTCGTCATATCCCCAGATCGCTTTCGCGGTCAGGCAGAGTCTCGTCAGGGCCGCGGCCTCGTCGGGCCGGGCGGCCCGGATGGCGATGCCGTGCGCCGTCATCGGGGGAGCGTCACTTGTTCCGGTTGAACCACGCCCGGATCGCCTGCATGCGGTCGACCGCCGTGTCGGTCTCGGCCTCGCAGGGGACGAGGCCCTGATTCCGGAAGGCGCCGGTGCGGTTGTCGAAGCCGAGGCGCTGGCACAGCTTGGCGGCGTCCGGCGCCAGCCGGATGGTGCCTTCTTGGCCGGGCGGACGGGTGACGGTGGCGGCGGGCGCCGTCAGCAGGACGGCGCCGATGCCGGCCAGCGTGGTCGCCGCCAGCCCGGCGAGGACGACGAGGCGGCGCGAGGGACGTGCCGAGACGCGGCGAATGAGCAACATGAAACGGGCGCCCGCGAACAATCGTCCGAACCTAGAGGCCGAAGGTTAACACGGGCTTCCCCTGGCGTGTGTCCGGGGCGGGAATCGCGTCGGGCAGGCAGCACGGCGACCGGGCGGGGCCGGCCGCCGTCGCGGGTCGACGGGGGCGCTCAGAACACCCGCGGTTCGGCGAAGCGCAGCCAGGGCTGCGCCGTGTCGGCGGGCACCAGCACGGTGCCACCGATGTCGTCCGTCCGCACCCGATCGGTGTGGGCGGTCACAAATTGCTCGCCGGTCGGGATCGATGCGGCGAAGGCGCTGGCCGGGGTGGCGAGGGCGCCGAGGACCAATCCGATACTCACGAGCTGCGACATGGGGAGCCTCCCCGATGTCGGCGCAGGCGAGGCCCTGCGAGGGCGGGGTCTGTGCCGAGGCAAGCCTTCGAGAACGAGGGAACGCGGGCGGGGGTCCCGGTCCGGACCGCGCCGGGCCGGGGGGGTGCAAGGTCAGCGAATGCTGCCCTTGGGTGCGTCGTAGTCCGACGGGTCTTCGTGGGCCTGGACGTTCCAGCCGGCGCCGCCGGCCATCATGCCGTCGGCGACGATGCGCGCCTTGGAGGCCGCGAAGGCGCTGCCGGCGAGGCTGGTTGCGAGGACGAGGGTGAGAACCAGCAGGGTCGGACGTGCCATGTTTTGCTCCTGAGGATGGGCGCGGGAGCGAGGGCTGCGATCGCGCGCCGGAATGTCGGATACGAACAATCACGGACACGGCCGGATCGTGCGCTGCGTCGCTCAGGGCGGCAAATGAACTACGGGTGTAATCTGCACGGGATGCAAGTATCGCGTTTGTGAACGAATCGTGACGGAGCTATGGGCGTCCCATTCACGAAAGCTAATTCACATATGTGAGAGAATTGCTGACCACACGGCCCGTTCTCGGACCTCTTCGGCTCCAGCGACCGCGGCAATGCAGAAGAGCCGGCCTCACGAGTGCTAATGTCTTCGGGCTACGGTTTTCCCCCTGTGGAGGCGCGCCGATTGTGAACAGGTGGCGGCGGCCGCTCCGATCGCCTGCGGAGGGGCCGCCGCGCCCGGCGTGACGGCCGGCCGGGGTCCCGGGCTGCCGCGGTCCGCGGAGGTGGCGCCGCAGGCGAGCGCGCGGCTCCCGCCGGCCGCGTCTTCTTTCCGGCTCATTTACCTTGCTGAATCGTTTCGGTTCCGCGCCCCCGCCGGGGTGCGTACAGTGCGCAAGGGCCGGTCTGTGCGCCGGTCGTCCGTGCCGGATCGAGCGTCCTGCTCCAGGGGGTAGCCGGGCGCGCGTTCGGCCGACACGGTCATAAAGGGGGTCTTCTCGGATGATCCGGGGGGAGTTTGGGGGACGACTGGGCCGCTTGGCGCGCATCGGTGCCGCCGCGGTCGCATGCACGACTCTGGCGCAATGCGGGGCCGGCTCGGGATCGCTGTTTCCGCAGATCGATCCGCGCTACGGCGTGGCCGCGAGCCCGCGCGTCGTCGAGCCTGGCGACCCCGTGCCCAAGGGCGGCGGCGCCTACCGCATCGGCAAGCCCTATGTGGTGGGCGGCCGAATGTACGTGCCCGAGGAGGATGTGAACTACCGGGCCGAGGGCCTCGCCTCCTGGTACGGTACCGACTTCCACGGCCGCCGCACCGCCAACGGCGAAGTGTTCGACATGCACAGCCTGTCGGCGGCGCATCCGACCTTGCCGATGCCGAGCTATGTGCGGGTCACCAATCTCGGCAACAATCGCTCGATGATCCTGCGGGTCAACGATCGCGGCCCGTTCCATCAGGGGCGGCTGGTCGACGTGTCGATCAAGGCCGCCGACATGCTCGGCTTCCAGGCGAACGGCACCGCGCGGGTGCGGGTGGAGTATATCGGCCGCGCCCCGCTCGAAGGCTCCGACGACGGCGTGCTGATGGCGACGCTCCGCCATGGCGAGCCCGCCCCGCCGCCCTCGCTGGTGATGGTGGCGGCGACCCGACCGTTCGTCCCGGCCCTGCGGGGCGTCGCCGGCGGCCCACCGCCGCCGCGGACCGGCGTGCCGATGCCGCCGGAGCGGCCGTTCAGCCTCGGCCTCGACGGCGACGGCACCCCGACCCGCACCGCCGGCCGGAGCTGAGCCACTCGCCATCCTGCATCGGAGAAAGGCCGCGCCGCGAGGTTCGCCGGCCGAAAGCGGTCGCGCCGTCGACCGATCGACGATCGAATCGCCGATCGGCCCTGGGGCGGGCTGCGCGAGAGCTGTAGCGGGCTCTCAGGATTTCGGCGCAACCATCAGTGAAAAATGATGGTTTTTCGCGTGGTTGTGATCGGCATTGTCCCGGCGGGCGGACCGCGCCATTGTTCCGGCCAACTCTGCGGGATACCCACGGCCATGATTCGACGGCTTCTTCGCCAAGCGGCGGGACTTTTCGCTCGCCATCGGACGGGCCGACACGGCGCGGCGCGCCTCGCCCTCGTGGCCGGGGTGCTGCTGCTCGCCCTCGCGGCCGGGGCGCTCGCCGCCAACAACTCGGTCACCGGCCAGAAGAAGGAGGAGGGCGGCTTCCAGACCGCCGCCCCCACCGCGATCCTGATCGACGCCGAGACCGGCACGGTGCTCTACGAGAAGGCGGCCGACACGCCGACGGCGCCGTCCAGCCTCGCCAAGCTGATGACCGCAGAGGTGGTGTTCAACGAGATCGTCGCCGGCCGCCTCACCCTCGATCAGGAATTCATGGTCAGCGAGGACGCTTGGCGGCGGGGCGGGGCGCCGTCCCACACCTCCAGCATGTTCGCGCCGATCCACTCCAAGGTGCGGGTCGAGGACCTGCTGCGCGGGCTGATCATCCAGTCGGGCAACGACGCCGCCATCGCGCTCGCCGAGGGCATCGCCGGCAACGAGCGCAACTTCGCGACCCAGATGACCAAGCGGGCGCGCGAGCTGGGCCTGACGCGCTCGACCTTCGGCAACGCCACCGGCCTCTCGGACCCGGCCAATGCGGTGACGATGCGCGAGCTGGCACGCCTCGCCCAGCACATCATCAAGACCTATCCGCAGTTCTTCCCGATCTACGGGGAGCGCGAATTCACCTGGAACAAGATCCGCCAGCTCAACCGCAACCCGCTGCTGCCGCTCAATATCGGCGCCGACGGCATGAAGACCGGCTTCACCGCCGAGGGCGGCTACGGCCTGGTCGGCACGGCGCTCCAGAACGGCCTGCGGCTGATCGTGGCGATCAACGGCCTGAAGACCGCCAAGGAGCGGGCCGACGAGGGCAAGCGGCTGCTCGACTGGGGCTTCTCGGGGTTCGAGGCGCGGCCGCTGTTCGCCGAGGGCCAGGCCATCGGCGACGCCAAGGTGTATGGCGGCGATCGCGGCAGCGTGCCGCTGGTGGCGGACCGTGCCGTCTCGGTGCTGGTGCCGAAGAACACCACGGACCGCATCTCGGCCCGCATCGTCTATACCGGGCCGGTGCCGGCGCCGGTCCAGCAGGGCCAGGCGATCGGCCGGCTGCGGGTGATTCGCGGCGAGAACGTCACCCTGGAGGTGCCGCTCAAGGCGGCCGAGGCGGTCGAGCGCGGCACCCTCCCGCAGCGCGCCATCGACGTGGTGACCGAGCTGTTCATCGGCCTGGTGAGGGCCGGGGTCGCGCGCATCTAGCGCCGTGAGCCGAGGATCGCGGAGACCGGCATGCGCGGCAAGTTCATCACCTTCGAGGGCGGCGAGGGGTCCGGCAAGTCGACCCAGGCGACGCGCCTGGCCGAGCGGCTGCGCGCCCTCGGCATCGCGGTCGTGCAGACCCGCGAGCCGGGCGGCTCGCCGGGCGCCGAGATCGTCCGCCATGTGCTTCTCGCCGGCGCCGCCAAGCCGCTCGGGCCGGAGGCCGAGGCGATGCTGTTCGCGGCCGCCCGGGCCGACCATCTCGACCGCACCATCCGGCCGGCGCTCGATCGCGGCGCCTGGGTGGTGTGCGACCGCTTCGCCGATTCGACCCGCGTCTATCAGGGCACCGTCGGCAAGGCCGATCCCGCGCTGATCCGGGCGCTGGAGCGGGTCGCGGTCGGCGACACCCGGCCCGACCTGACGCTGGTGCTCGACCTGCCGGCCGAGATCGGCCTCGCCCGGGCGGACGGCCGCCGCGAGGGCGGCGCCGTCGACCGCTTCGAGAGCGAGGCGCTGGGCTTCCACGCGGCGCTGCGCGACGCCTACCGGGCGATCGCCGAGGCGGAACCCGGGCGCTGCGTGGTGATCGATGCCGCCGGCCCGCCCGATCAGGTCGCCGATGCGGTCTGGGCGGTGGTGTGCGCCCGGCTCGGCGCCGCCCAGATCGACAGCCCGCCGTCCGCTGACGGCCCCCCGGCCGGGACCGCCGCGCGGGCGGTGGCGGCCGTGCCGTGAGCCGGGCGCCCCGCGTCGCCCGCGAGCAGGCCGTCGCGGTGCGCCATCCGCGCGAGACCGCGACCCTGGTCGGCCACGCCGCCGCCGAGGCGATGCTGCTCGACGCCTACAAGTCCGGCCGGGTGCCGCACGCCTGGCTGATCGCCGGCCCGGCCGGCATTGGCAAGGCGACGCTGGCCTATCGGTTCGCCCGCTTCGTGCTGGCCCACCCGGACCCGGCGGCGCCGGCCGTGCAGGCGGCGACCTCGCTCGCGGTCGATCCCGACCACCCGGTGGCCCGGCGGATCGCCGCCGCCACCGAAGGCGGGCTGCTGGCCTTGCAGCGGACGCCGGGCGAGAAGTCAGACACCCTGCGCACCGTGATCACCGTCGACCAGGTGCGCGAGACGGTCGGCTTCTTCGGCGCCACGGCCGGCGGGGGCGGCTGGCGGGTGTGCCTGGTCGACACCGCCGAGGAGCTGAAATATCCCGAAGGCGCCAATGCGTTGCTGAAGATTCTGGAGGAGCCGCCGCAACGCGGCCTGCTGCTGCTGGTCAGCCACGCGCCGGGCCGCCTGCTGCCGACCATCCGGTCGCGCTGCCGGCTCCTGACCCTGCGGCCGCTCGCCGAGGCCGAGGTGGTGGCGGCCGCCGCGGCGGCGCTCGGCCGCCCGGCCGACGACCCCGGTCTCCTCTCCGCGGCCGCCGAGGCCGACGGCTGCGTGGCGCGCGCCATCGCGCTGTCGGGCGGGCCGGCGCTCGCCCTGCGCGAGCGCGTCGCGGCGCTGCTCGACCAGCTTCCCGATTTAGACCCGCGCGGCCTGCACGCCCTCGGCGACGCCCTGGAGCGGGCCGACCGCGACGTCGTCGAGGCGTTCGTCGAGACGGTGCGGGACTGGCTCGGGCGCGAGCTGCACCGGCCGCCGCAGGATCTGCGCCGGCTGGCGCCGCTCGCCGACGCCTGGCAGCGCCTCGACACCGCCGCCCGCGATGCCCTGACCCTCAACCTGGACCGGCGGGCGCTGGTCTTCACGGTGTTCGGCTCGCTTGCCGAGGCGGCCCGGGGTTGATACGCCCAGGGCGACGACATCATTCGCGTTTCTCGTCAGTCCGGGACGGCGCCGCGCGCCGGACCCGGAATCCAGCCACCCCGCCGAGTTCGCGGCTGGATTCCGGGCTCGCACCCTTCGTGCGCCCTGGACCGACGGCTGCCTCTGCGGGTCCGGGACAACCATGGCCAAGCGCTTCTACATCACCACCGCGATCGCCTATCCGAACGGCGCCCCCCATATCGGCCATGCCTACGAGGCGATCGCCACCGACGCCATCGCCCGCTTCATGCGGCTCGACGGCTACGACGTGTTCTTCCTGACCGGCACCGACGAGCACGGCCAGAAGATGGTGCAGACCGCCGCCCGCGAGGGGCTGACGGCGCGCGCGCTCGCCGACCGCAACGTGGCTCTGTTCCAGGCCATGGTGAAGCGGATGAACTGCTCCAACGACGACTTCATCCGCACCACGGAGGAGCGCCATCATGCCTCCTCGAAGGCGATCTGGGAGCGGATGGCCGCCAACGGCGACATCTACCTGTCCAAATATGCCGGCTGGTACTCGGTGCGCGACGAGGCGTTCTACGCCGAGAAGGAGACCACGGTCGGCGACGACCAGGTACGCCGCGGCCCCACCGGCACGCCGGTCGAGTGGGTCGAGGAGGAGAGCTGGTTCTTCCGCCTGTCGGCCTACCAGCAGAAGCTGCTCGACCTCTACGAGCGGGTGCCGGACTTCGTGCTGCCGCGAGAGCGCCTCAACGAGGTGGCGAGTTTTGTCCGCGGTGGACTGCAAGACCTGTCGATCTCGCGCACCACCTTCGACTGGGGCATCCCGGTGCCGGGCGACGAGCGGCACATCATGTATGTGTGGGTCGACGCGCTGACCAACTACATCACCGGCGTCGGCTTCCCGGACACCGAGAGCGAGTCGTTCAAAAAGTACTGGCCGGCGGATCTCCACGTCATCGGCAAGGACATCGTGCGGTTCCACGCCGTCTACTGGCCGGCCTTCCTGATGTCGGCCGGCGTCGCGGTGCCGCGCCGGGTGTTCAGCCACGGCTTCCTGTTCAACCGCGGCGAGAAGATGTCGAAGTCGGTCGGCAACGTCATCGATCCGTTCGCGCTCGCCGACGCCTACGGGGTCGACCCGCTGCGCTACTTCTTCCTGCGCGAGGTGCCGTTCGGGCAGGACGGCAACTACTCGCACGAGGCGATCGTCGCCCGCATCAATGCGGATCTGGCCAACGACCTCGGCAACCTGGCGCAGCGGTCGCTGTCGATGCTGGCCAAGGCGTTCAAGGGCGTGCTGCCGCAGCCGGGCGACTTCACCGACGCGGACACGGCGATCCTCGCGGCCGCCGACGCGCTGGTCGGCAAGGCACGCGACGCCATGGCGACCCAGCAGATCCACCGGGTGCTCGAGGCCGTGTGGGCCGTGGTGGCGGAGGCCAACCGCTACTTCGCCGGCGAGGCGCCGTGGGCGCTGGCCAAGACCGACCCGGCCCGCCAGGGCACGGTGCTGTACGTCACCGCCGAGGTGCTGCGCCAGGTCGCCATCCTGGCCCAGCCGGTGATGCCGACCGCTTCGGCGAAGCTGCTCGACATCCTGGCGGTGCCGGCCGACGAGCGCGACTTCTCGCGGCTCGGCGGCCATGTCCGCATCGCGCCCGGCAGCCAGTTGCCGGCGCCGGCGCCGGTGTTCCCGCGCTGGATCGAGCCGGCGGCGGACTAGGCGCCATGCTGGTCGACAGCCACTGCCATCTCGATTTTCCGGACTTCGCCGACACGCTCGACGACGTGGTGGCACGGGCACGGGCGGCCGGCGTCGGACGCATGCTGTCGATCTCGACCCGGGTGCGCCGGCACGACGCGCTCCTCGCCATCGCCGAGCGCTACGACGACGTCGTCTGCTCGGTCGGCACCCATCCGCATCATTCCGGCGACGAGCGCGACGTGACGCTCGACGACCTCCTGACACGCGCCGCCCACCCCAAGGTGGTGGCGATCGGCGAGGCCGGGCTCGACCACTTCTACGACTACGGCCCGCGCGACGCCCAGGAAGCCAGCTTCCGCATCCATGTCGAGGCGGCGCGCCGCACCGGCCTGCCGCTGGTCATCCACAGCCGCGACGCCGACGCCGACATGCAGGCGATCCTGGAGGAGGAGGCGGCGAGGGGGCCGTTCACCGCGGTGCTGCACTGCTACACGGGCGGCCGCGCGCTGGCCCTGCGGGCGGTGGAGCTCGGCCACTACGTGTCGTTCACCGGCATCCTCACCTACAAGAAGACCGAGGCGCTGCGGGCGCTCGCCGCCGAGCTGCCGGCCGACCGCATCATGGTGGAGACCGACGCGCCGTACCTCTCCCCCGGAAAATTCCGCGGCAAGCGCAACGAGCCGGCCTACGTGGTCGAGACGGCCCGCGTGCTGGCCGAGATCCGCGGCGTGCCGCTCGACACCATCGCGCGGGAGACGACGGAGAACTTCTTCCGGCTGTTCTCCAAGACGCCGCGACCCGGGGCGGCCGCATGAGCCTGACGGTCACCATCCTGGGCTGCGGCTCGTCGGGCGGGGTGCCGCGGCCGGCGCTGGGCTGGGGCGTGTGCGATCCGACCAATCCGCGCAACCGGCGGCGGCGCTGCTCCATCCTGGTCGATCGCGACGATGATGGCGGCCGCACCCGCGTGCTGGTCGACACCTCGCCGGATCTCCGCGAGCAGCTTCTCGACGCCGATGTCGAATGGCTCGACGGCGTCCTCTTCACCCACGAGCACGCCGACCATACCCACGGCATCGACGACCTGCGCGGCCTGTTCATGCATCGGCGGCGGCGCCTCGACCTCTATCTCGACGAGCCGACCTGGCGGGTGATGTTCTCGCGCTTCGGCTACTGCTTCGTCACGCCGCCCGGCAGCCAGTATCCACCGATCGCCAACGAGCACCGCATCGCGCCGGGCGAGCCGGTGACCATCCAGGGGGCGGGCGGTCCCATCACGGCGCTGCCGTTCCGCCAGAACCACGGCGACATCGACTCGCTCGGCTTCCGCTTCGGCGGCATCGCCTATTCGAGCGATCTCGTGGTGCTGCCGGAGGAGAGCGCCGCGCTGCTGCACGGCCTCGACCTGTGGATCGTCGATGCGCTGCGCGACAAGCCGCATCCGAGCCACTTCTCGGTCGATCAGGCGCTGGCCTGGATCGACCGCCTGAAGCCCAAGCGGGCGATCCTCACCAACCTGCATTCCGACCTCGACTACGAGGACCTGAAGGCCCGGCTGCCCGCCAATGTCGAGCCGGCCTATGACGGCATGCGGGTGAGAGTGGGGTAGGGTCGGGCGCACGCTCTGTCGTCGGGTCGAACGAAGCGAAAGAGGAGTGGCTGGCCCCGACGGGGCTCGCCTCCGGCTCGACCCATCCCACGAGCCGGCGCGGGGAGTGATGGAGGCATGGCCGCGACCGCGAACCCGGTCGGCGGACGACGAACGATCCATCGGTCCGATCGAACACCGGCGAGGGTGTGGTGACGTTCACGGTCTACGAGTTCGCCGTCGTCGACGGCCAGGAATGGATCGTGCCGGCCGACGAAGCCGACTTCGAGCGGTTCTGGGCGATGGACGGGACGGTGATCGACGACTGGGACCCGCCCGTCATGAGCATCGTGCGGGACGAGAGATCCTATTCGGACTTTCCGTGGCTCGGCGAGCATGTGCCGTTCCTGAGAGAGCCTGCGGTGCAGGCTCTCGGGCCGGCGCTGCGGGCATTCGGGCAGCTCCTGCCGGTGCGCTGCGAGGATGTGCGGCTGTTCAACGTCACGACGGTGCTCGACGCGCTCGATCGTGACCGCTCCGACATCGTGTCCTTCGACGACGGCGCCATCCTGGCGATCGAGCGCCACTGGTTCGACGTCCGCCGCATCGGGACGGCCGAGATCTTCAAGCTGCCAATCCGCGCCTCCTCGGTCTACGTGACCGACGGGTTCGTCGAGCGGGTACGCCAGGCCGGGCTTCGCGGGGTCTCGTTCCGGGCGGTTTGGACTGCGGGGGTGTGAGCAACCGCATGCCCGACGGGTGTCGCCTTGGGCGAGGCGAGGGCGACGGGCCGGGTCCCGGCACGTCGCGGTGAAGTCGCCGAACCGTGGTGCCGGTCCGGGGTTGTCGTGGCATCGGCCCCCGACCGGAGCACCCCCATGCCTGTCGTCCGCCGCCGCCCCGTGGCGGCGACCGCACCGTCCCCGCCGGTCACCGTTCTCCGCGGGCCGTGGGGCGTCACCGTCTCGCTCGCCTTCGTGGTGCTTGCGTTCGCGGCCGAGGCGCCGCTGCGCGACGCCGTCGCGGCGACCGGCCTGCCGGCCCGCGCCGCCGCCGGATGGCCGCGCGCCCTCGACGCGGTCGCGATGTGGGGCAGCACCCTCCTGGTGATCGTCCTGGCGGCGCGGCTGACCGACGTGCGGCTGCGCGACTATCTGGCCTGGCGAGCCCCACCGCCGCGCCATCTCCTCCTTGCGGCCGGATTTGTGCTGACGCTGTATGGCGCCCTGGTCGGCATCACGCTGCTGGCCGACACCGTCGCGGTTCATGCCGATCACCGCGGCCGGACGGCGCCGGGCGCCGGGCCGCTCGCCGTGGTGCTCGCCTGGTGGTCGACCGTGCTGCTGGCGCCGATCGTCGAGGAAAGCGTGTTCCGCGGCTTCCTGTGGCGCGGCATCGCGCACCGGCATGGCCCCGCCGCAGCGCTGCTGCTGACCTCCGCGGTATTCGCGGCGTTCCACTGGGGCTACTGGCTGCGCGGCGGCGACGTCGACCTCCTGACGGTCGCCCACTATCTGGTCATGGGCGGCGTGCTCGGCGCCTTCCGGCTGGTGAGCGGGTCGACCGTCGTTCCCATGGTGGCGCATGCGCTGGCC
Source organism: Rhodoplanes serenus (assembly GCA_009720755.1). GTDB lineage: Bacteria > Pseudomonadota > Alphaproteobacteria > Rhizobiales > Xanthobacteraceae > Rhodoplanes > Rhodoplanes serenus. The sequence goes on along the minus strand of WNKV01000005.1, from coordinate 246,468 downwards.
AACGCCTCGCTGGCGGCCTTCCCGACAGTGGTGACGGCGCTCGCGTGAGCGGGCGTCTTACGGACTTATCCCCGCTTCGGAAAGTAGTCCTATACTTGGCTCGTCTCGCTCGTCGAGGGACGTCGGCCGGTGACGTCGGGCGGCGGAGCGAGCCGGTGAGGTTCGGCGATGGCGTCTTCCTCGGGCGCCGCCGGAGCCGCGCCACGGCGGGATCGGAACCCGCCGGTCAAGCCGGCCGTCGGTGCTGGGGTAGCGCCCCGACCGGCGGACGCGGCGTCCGCGCGCCCGGCCCCGTCGGCCGGGCTCCCGGCGGGTCCGCGGGAGCAGCCGGCACGGGCACAACGGACCCGTGGACGGACCGACGGGCGACGCGGACCACCGCGGCGCCGCGACGGCCGGAGACCCGGCCCGCCCACCCGACAACGCCGCGGCGGAGCGCCGGGAGGCGTGCGTGCGGCGATCCGCACGCGCGGCATCCCGACGGATGCCGAACGAACCAGCGCCTGCCGGCGCTCCGCCTCCCTCGGCCGCCATGGCGGCCGCGGCACGGGTCATGGGCACAGCCCGGGCGCTCCGGCGCCGCGGGACAGCGCGGCTTGTCCGCAATGTCATCCTTGGAAGGACGAGAAGCCGGGACCGCCGAGAAGCTGGAAGCTCGGAGAAGACGAGAGCGCACTCCCTCTCCCCGCCTGCGGGGAGAGGGTCGGGGTGAGGGGCGAGCGGGAGAGGGCCGAGAGAATGCCGCAGCGCTCGGCTCTCGACGAGGCCCCCTCACCCGGATCGCCGGCCGGCGGCCGCCGATCCGACCTCTCCCCGCCGGCGGGGAGAGGTCACCAGGATCTCGTGGCTGCGACCGGATCGCTGGCGGGACGAGACCATCCGCGACGGCCACCTGCGGGGAGAGGGGCTATGGGGAGAGCAGCGAGGTGAGGGGCTGCGGACGGTCCATACCGATCACGGCACGGCGCCAAGACTCCCTCTCCCCGCCTGCGGGGAGAGGGTCGGGGTGAGGGGCGAGCGGGAGGGAGCCCGCCATGTCCCGGTTCCCGCGCCTTGCAGCGGCAGGCCCGCATGCGTAAGTAAAACCCGCCCTCGAACCAGAAGGTCGCCATGGTCGTCGTCCTCGACACCGTCAACGGTCCGCCGCGTCCCCGTCATCCCGAGAAGGCCCACCGTCCGGACAGCGTCGTGCAGCGCAAGCCGGACTGGATTCGCGTCAAGGCGCCGGTGTCGAAGGGCTACGGCGAGACCCACGGCATCGTGCGGGCGCACGGCCTGCATACGGTGTGCGAGGAGGCGGGCTGCCCCAACATCGGCGAGTGCTGGGAGAAGAAGCACGCCACCCTGATGATCATGGGCGAGACCTGCACCCGGGCCTGCGCCTTCTGCAACGTCAAGACCGGCCTGCCGGGGCCGCTCGATCCCGACGAGCCGGCGCGCGCCGCCGAGGCGGTGGCGACGCTGGGGCTCTCCCACGTGGTGGTCACCTCGGTGGACCGCGACGATCTCGCCGACGGCGGCGCGGCGCATTTCGCCGCCACCATCGCGGCCATCCGGGCCCGGGCGCCGGGCACCACCATCGAGGTGCTGACCCCCGATTTCCTGCGCAAGCCGGGTGCGATCGAGACCGTGGTGGCGGCGCGGCCCGACGTGTTCAACCACAATCTGGAGACGGTGCCGTCGCTCTATCTGACGGTGCGGCCGGGTGCCCGCTACTTCCACTCGATCCGGCTGTTGCAGCAGGTCAAAGAGATCGATCCGGAGCGCTTCACCAAGTCCGGCATCATGGTCGGGCTCGGCGAGACCCGGAACGAGATCCTCCAGGTGATGGACGACCTGCGCTCCGCCGACGTCGACTTCCTCACCATCGGCCAGTATCTCCAGCCGACCCGCAAGCATCATCCGGTCGCCCGCTTTGTTCCGCCCGACGAGTTCAAGTCACTCGAAACCATTGCCTACGCGAAGGGATTTCTGATGGTCGCAGCGTCGCCCCTGACCCGCTCGTCGCACCACGCGGGAGACGACTTCCGTCGTCTCCAGGCGGCCCGCGCCGGAAAGCGTTGAGGCGATGCCGCGCTTTCGCGCTCGCCGGCGGGTCCGCCACGCCGCCGACGAGATGTTCGACCTCGTGGCCGACATGGATAGCTACCCGGAGTTCGTGCCGCTGTGCACCGGCATGAAGGTGCGCGGCCGCACCAGCGTGGGCGAGGGGGTCGAGGTGGCGATCGCCCGGATGACCGTGTCCTACAAGGTCTTCCACGAGCACTTCACCACCCGGGTGACGATGGACCGGCCGGCCCTGACCATCTCGGTCGACTATCTCGAGGGTCCGTTGAAGGTCCTGTCCAACCGCTGGAGCTTCAGGCCGCTCGACGATGGGTCCAGCGAGGTGGAGTTCTACATCGACTACGAGTTCAAGAGCCGGATGCTGTCGACCCTGATGGGCGCGGTGTTCGACGCGGCGTTCCGCAAGTTCGCCTCGGCGTTCGAGGCGCGCGCCGATGTGATCTATGGCACCAGCCGCCGGCCGGCGGTCGCGGGCGAGTGACACGACCGGGGTGCGCTCACGCCGCCAGCTCCTCCAGCATCGCCAGGGCCTCGGCGACGGCCGCCCGGCGCACCGCGGCGCGCCCGAGATCGCCGAACCGGCGTTCGCGGTGGATGAGCCGGCCGTCGCGGGCTGCCGCGGCGAAATGGACGAGGCCGACCGGCTTCTCGACCGAGCCGCCGCCGGGTCCGGCAATGCCCGTGATGGCGACGGCGAGATGGACGGGCGCAACCGCGAGCACGCCCCGCGCCATCGCCTCGGCGGTCGCCCGGCTCACGGCGCCGTGCGCCACGAGGGTCGCGTGCGGCACCCCGAGCAGCCGCTCCTTGGCGGCGTTGGAGTAGGTGACATAGCCGGCCTCGACCACGTCGGAGGAGCCGGCGATCTCGGTGAGGGCGGCGGCCACCAGGCCGCCGGTGCAGGACTCGGCGGTCGCCACCGTCAGGCCGCGCGTCCGGCAGGCGTCCAGGACCCGCCGGGCGGCCGCCTCGATCTGCTCCGGGGAGAGCGCGGCGCCGCCCGTCACGGCGTCGCCCACGGCAGCCGCACCGTGGCGGTGGCATACGCCACCAGCCCCTCGGAACGGCCGATGAAGCCCATCTTCTCGCTGGTGGTGGCCTGGAGGCCCACCCGGTCGATCGATACCCCGGCGATCTCGGCGATGCGGGCCCGCATGGCCTCGCGGTGCAGGCCGAGGCGGGGCGCCTCGCACACCACGGCGACGTCGAGATGAGCGATCAGGCCGCCGCGCGCCTTCACCCGCTCGACCGCATAGGCGAGGAAGCGGTCCGACGAGGCGCCCTTCCACTGCGGGTCGCTGGGCGGGAAGTGGACGCCGATGTCGCCCTCGGCCAGCGCCCCGAGCACGGCGTCGACGAGGGCGTGCAGCACCACGTCGGCATCCGAATGGCCGGACACGCCCTGGGTGTGCGGGACCTTGACGCCGCCGAGCCACACATGATCGCCCTCGGTGAAGGCGTGGACATCGTAGCCGCTGCCGACCCGCACGTCGCCGAGCCCGGCGAGAAGCTCGGCCTCGGAGCGACGGAAGTCGTCCGCCGTGGTGAGCTTGACGTTGCCGGGCTCGCCCTCGAACACGGCGACGCTGAGCCCAGCCCATTCGGCGAGCGCGGCGTCGTCGGTGAAGTCGTGCCGGCCGGCAGCCGCCGCCCTGCGGTGGGCGGCGAGGAGGGCCGGGTAGACGAACGCCTGCGGGGTCTGGACGGTGCGCAGCCGGTTGCGATCGAGGGTCTCGGCCACCCGGCCGGCGCCGTCCACCACCTTGACGGTGTCGCTCACCGCCAGGCCCGGGATCGCCGCCCCGGTGCGGCCGGCCGCGATCGCCCGGTCCAGCAGGGCCGGCGACGCGAAGGGCCGCGCCGCGTCGTGCACCAGCACGATGTCCGGGGCGCGGTCGGCGAGCGCCTCCAAGCCGGCCAGGACCGAGGCCTGGCGGGTCGCCCCCCCATGGGCCGGCCGCAGGACGGCCAGGCCGGCCGCCGCCTCGGCGAAGCGGCCTTCGTCATCGGGATGAATGACCGGCTGCACCGCCGCGATCCCGGGGTGGGAGGTGAACGCCGTCAGCGTGCGCCGCAGGACGGTCGTGCCGGCGACGCTGCGGTACTGCTTCGGCAGGTCTCCGCCGACGCGGGTGCCGCGTCCTCCTGCCACGACGACGGCAGCCACTCCCCCGGTCATGATTTCAGTCTCCTGGCGATCATCTCTTGAGACATTGGTTTAATCTGCGCCCGATCGTGCGGGAAGCAGTTTCGGGACGCAGGGCGGTATCGTACGCAAGTAGCACGCGCGTCAGGCTTGATCTGATGCGCGGTTTGGCTAATGTCTAAGCAGCTTCGTAAGTCGCCCATTTGATAGGCATGCATGACTCCTGATGCCCGATCGTCACGGTTCCTTTCGGTCGGGTCGGTGGCCCTGCCCAATCCGGTGTTCCTGGCGCCGATGTGCGGGATCACGGATGCACCGTTTCGCCGGCTGGTGGCAAGGCTCGGGGCGGGTGTCGTCGTCTCGGAGATGACCGCCTGCGCGGCGCTGGCGGCCGGCAAGGCGGAGGCTCACCTGCGGCTGGAAGGCCACGGCGTCGGCCTGCACGTCGTTCAGATCGCCGGCCGCGAAGCCCGCTGGATGGCCGAGGGCGCCCGCATCGCGGCCGCGGCAGGCGCCGATGTGATCGACATCAACATGGGCTGCCCGGCCCGCAACGTCACCAACGGGGCGGCCGGCTCGGCCCTGATGCGCGATCTCGATCATGCCGAATCGCTGATCGCCGCGACGGTCGGCGCCGTCGCGGTGCCGGTCACGCTGAAGATGCGGCTCGGCTGGGACCACGGCTCCATCGTCGCGCCGGAGCTCGCCCGGCGGGCCGAGGCGGCCGGCGTCCGCCTCGTCACGGTGCACGGCCGCACCCGCTGCCAGTTCTACGAGGGCCGCGCCGATTGGGAGGCGGTGCGGGCCGTCAAGGAGGCGGTGCGCATCCCGGTGGTGGTCAACGGCGACATTCGGGGCGAGGACGATGCCGTGACGGCGCTCGCCCGCTCGGGGGCCGACGGCGTGATGATCGGGCGCGGCGCCTGCGGGCGCCCCTGGCTTCCCGGACGGGTGGCGCGCTTCCTCGCCTCCGGCCGGCGTGAAGAGCAGCCCGATCTCGACACGAGGCTCGGCTGGCTGCTCGAGCTCTACGACGCCATGCTCGGCTTCTACGGGACGCGGCTCGGCAGCCGCCAGGCCCGCAAGCATCTCGGCTGGGCGCTCGATGCCGCCGCCGCCGACACCGGCACGCCGGCCACCGACCTCAAGGCGTGGCGAAGCCGGGTGCTGACCAGCGAGGACCCGACCACGGTGGTCGACCGCCTCGCCGACGCATTCGCCGCGTTCAAGTGGAAGGCCGCCGCATGACATCCGCCCCCGCCGATGCCCGCACCCCCGGGCGCGCCTCCGAACGAGCCCCCGAACGCGCCTTCGGTGCCCTCGGGGACACCTCGGCGACGGCGGTGCTCAACTCGTTGCCGCATTCCGTCGTCGTCGTCGGCCCGAACGGCGAGATCGCCGACGCCAACACGGCGGCCGAGCACTTCTTCGACATGTCGGCGCCGTTCCTGCGCCGCTACAAGCTGCGCGATCTCGTGCCGTTCGGCAGCCCGGTGCTGTCGCTGATCGAGCAGGTGCGGCGGCGCGGGGCGGCCGTCAACGAGTACAAGGTCGATCTCGCCACGCCGCGCATGTCGGGCGAGCGCATCGTCGACCTGCACGTCGCGCCGGTGCCGGAGCGCCCCGGCCATGTGGTGGTGATGCTCCAGCTGCGCTCCATCGCCGACAAGATGGACCGCCAGCTCACCCACCGCGGCGCCGCCCGCTCCGTGACGGCGCTCGCCGCGATGCTGGCGCACGAGATCAAGAACCCGCTGTCCGGCATCCGCGGCGCCGCGCAACTGCTGGAGCAGGCGGCCAGCGACGACGACCGCATCCTGACGCGACTGATCTGCGACGAGGCCGACCGGATCGTGAAGCTGGTCGATCGCATGGAGGTGTTCGCCGACAAGCCGCCGGTGGACCGCGAGCCGGTCAACATCCATGTCGTGCTGGAGCATGTGAAGCGGCTGGCCCAGACCGGCTTCGCCCGCCACATCCGCTTCGTCGAGGATTACGACCCGTCGCTACCGGCGATTCTCGGCAATCGTGATCAGCTCGTGCAGGTGTTCCTCAATCTCGTGAAGAACGCCGCCGAGGCGATCGGCCCCAACGCCACCGACGGCGAGATCCAGCTCACCACGGCGTTCCGGCCCGGCGTCCGCCTGTCGCTGCCCGGCAGCAAGACACGGGTGTCGCTGCCGCTCGAGTTCTGCGTGAAGGACAACGGCCCCGGCGTGCCGGAGGACCTGCGGCCGCATCTGTTCGAGCCGTTCATGACGACGAAGCCGACCGGCAGCGGTCTCGGCCTCGCGCTGGTCGCCAAGATCATCGGCGATCACGGCGGCATCGTCGAGTGCGAGTCGCAGCCGCGCCGGACGTCCTTCAGTGTCCTGATGCCCATGTACAAGGGCGACGACGCCGGGCGCGACAGCGCCGACCGGCGCGGCGGCCCGGCCCCACGAGGATGACGATGCCCACTGGCCGAGTTCTGGTCGCCGACGACGACGCCGCGATCCGCACCGTTCTCAATCAGGCCCTGTCGCGCGCCGGATACGAGGTCCGCTCGACAGGGCATGCCGCCACCCTCTGGCGCTGGGTCAGCCAGGGGGAGGGCGACCTCGTCATCACCGACGTGGTGATGCCGGACGAGAACGCCTTCGACTTCCTACCGCGCATCAAGAAGCTCCGGCCCGACCTGCCGGTGATCGTGATGAGCGCGCAGAACACCTTCATGACGGCGATCCGCGCCTCCGAGCGCGGCGCCTACGAGTACCTGCCCAAGCCCTTCGACCTGAAGGAGCTGATCACCATCGTGGGCCGCGCTTTGGCGGAGCCCAAGGAGGTGGCCGCCAAGGCGGCGCCGGCCGACGAGATGGAGGCGATCCCGCTAGTCGGCCGCTCGCCCGCCATGCAGGAGATCTACCGGCTGCTCGCCCGGCTGATGCAGACCGACCTCACCGTGATGATCTCGGGCGAATCCGGCACCGGCAAGGAGCTGGTCGCCCGCGCGCTGCACGACTACGGCAAGCGGCGCTCCGGCTCGTTCGTCGCCATCAACATGGCGGCCATCCCGCGCGATCTCATCGAGTCGGAGCTGTTCGGCCACGAGAAGGGGGCGTTCACCGGCGCCAACGCCAGAAGTCCCGGCCGCTTCGAGCAGGCCGAGGGCGGCACGCTGTTCCTCGACGAGATCGGCGACATGCCGATGGAGGCGCAGACCCGCCTGCTGCGCGTGCTCCAGCAGGGCGAGTACACGACGGTCGGCGGCCGCACGCCGATCAAGACCGACGTGCGCATCGTGGCGGCCACCAACAAGGACCTGCGCATCCTGATCCAGCAGGGGCTGTTCCGCGAGGACCTGTTCTTCCGCCTCAACGTCGTGCCGCTGCGGCTGCCGCCGCTGCGCGAACGCACCGAGGACGTGCCCGACCTCATCCACCACTTCTTCTCGCTGGCCGAGCGCGAGGGCCTGCCCGCCAAGCAGATCGAGAAGGCGGCGCTCGACCGCCTCAAGCGCTACCGCTGGCCCGGCAATGTCCGCGAGCTGGAGAACCTGGCGCGCCGCCTCGCCGCCCTCTACCCGCAGGAGACCATCACGGCGGCCGTCATCGAGGGCGAGCTGGCGCAGCCGAGCGTCGCCACCACGACCGACGAGGCGCGCCCCGACGAGACGCTGTCGGCCTCGGTGGAACGGCACCTCGCCCGCTATTTCGCCGGCTTCGCCGACGGGCTGCCGCCGCCCGGCCTCTACCATCGCGTGCTGCGCGAGGTGGAGCACCCGCTGCTCTCCGCCGCTCTGGTGGCCACCCGCGGCAACCAGATCAAGGCAGCCGAGCTTCTCGGGGTCAACCGCAACACGCTGCGCAAGAAGATCCGCGATCTCGACATCCGGGTGATCCGCAGCGCCGGCTGAGAGACCGGCCGGGGAGGGTGCGACGGTGGCCGCCGACCGGCAGCGGTGCCGGGCTGGCGTCCTCGCGGTCTCGTGAAAAGGCGGCCGCCGTTGATTCGTCTCAATTCGGCAACAATGTTGTACAAACGCCTCATCCGGGGCGGATGTGGCGCGGGCGAAGCGAGGCGTCCCCGGCCCGAGGGGGGTGCATGGCAACGGTCCAGGACGCAGCGCCGGCCGAGCTGACGGACGCGGCGAAGCCCGGCCAAGGCGGCGGCCAGGGCGGCGCCGGAACCCGGATCATCGGCCCGATCGGGGTGGCGGCCGCGCTGGTCTCGGCGCTGGCCACCTTCCTGGTGCTGGCCGGCCTCACCCCGATCGTGCCGACCCACAACGTCGTGGTGAGCCTGCTGCTGGTCAACGGCGTTGCCGTGGCGCTGCTGCTCGGCGTCATTGGGCGCGAGGTCTGGCAGATCGTCCAGGCGCGCCGCCGCGGCACCGCCGGTGCCCAGCTCCATGTCCGCATCGTCGGCCTGTTCTCGGTGATCGCCGCGGCCCCCGCCGTGCTGGTCGCCGTGGTGGCCTCGATCACCCTCGATCGCGGCCTCGACCGCTTCTTCACCGAGCGCACCCGCGGCGTCATCACCAACTCGCTGATCGTCGCCGAGGCGTATCTCACCGAGCACGCCCAGGCGCTGCGCAGCGAGGCGCAGGCGATGGCCTTCGACGTCGGCCGGGCGCGGCCGCTGTTCGACCAGGACCGCGACCGTTTCCGCCAGTTCTTCACCGCCCAGGCCCAGGTGCGCGGACTGCCGGTGGCGAGCCTTCTGGCCAAGGATCAGACCGTGCTGGAGCGGGCCGAGATCAAGATCACGGGGCTCGACATCCCGGTTCCGAGCGCCGCCATCCTGGCCAGCGTCGGCGAGACCGAGCCGCAGGTGATCCTCAACCCGGACGGCAACTACGTGGCGAGCGCCATCAAGCTGCGCGGCTACGACGACGTGGTGCTGTTCGTGGCGCGGCCGCTCAATCCCGTGGTGGTGTCGCAGTTCCGCGAGACCCAGACCACCATCAGCGAGTTCGCGGCCCTGGAGGCGCGGCGGCTCGGCATCCAGATCGCCTTCGCGCTGATGTTCACCGTCATCGCCCTGACGGTGCTGCTCTCGGCGGTGTGGATCGGCTTCAACTTCGCCAACCGGCTGGTCGCCCCGATCCGCCGGCTGATCGGCGCCGCCAATATCGTCTCGACCGGCAATCTCTACGTCCAGGTGCCGGTGCGCCGTGCCGAAGGCGATCTCGCCCAGCTCGGCGAGACCTTCAACAAGATGACCTACGAGCTGCGCACCCAGCGCGACGACATCGTGCGGGCCCGCGACGTCATCGACAGCCGGCGTCGCTTCACCGAGGCGGTGCTGGCGGGCGCCAGTGCGGGCGTGATCGGTGTCGATGCCGACGGACGCATCAGCATCCTCAACCGCTCGGCCGAGAAGCTGATCGGCGCCGTCGAAACCGACGTGCTCGGCAAGCCGCTGGTCGAGGTTGTGCCGGAGCTGGCCGAGATGTTCACCGGCGCCCGCGCCACCGGGCAGCGCTTCGCCCAGGGACAGGCGTCGATCACCCGGGCCGGCCGTGAGCGCACCGTCTCGGTGCGTCTCACCACCGAGCAGTCGGCCGATCCCGAGCACGGTTACGTCTTCACCCTCGACGACATCACCGATCTGGTGACGGCGCAGCGCACCTCGGCCTGGGCCGACGTGGCCCGCCGTATCGCCCACGAGATCAAGAACCCGCTGACCCCGATCCAGCTCTCGGCCGAGCGCCTGCGCCGCAAGTACGGCAAGGTGATCGTCGAGGACAAGCAGGTGTTCGAGCAGTGCACCGACACCATCGTGCGCCAGGTCGAGGACATCCGCCGGATGGTCGACGAGTTCTCGCGCTTCGCCCGCATGCCGAAGCCCGTGATGGTGGAGGAGGATGTCGCCGACACGGTGCGCCAGGCGGTGTTCCTGATGCGGGTCGGCCATGCCGATATCGACATCACCGCCGACATCCCCGACGGGCCGATGCCGGCGTGCTTCGACCGGCGGCTGATCTCCCAGGCGCTGACCAACATCATCAAGAACGCCACCGAGGCAATCGCCGCGGTGCCGCCCGGCGAGATCGAGCGCGGCCGCATCCATGTGACCACCGCGCGAGACGGTGACGACATCGTCATCGACGTGATCGACAACGGAATCGGGCTGCCAAAGGAGAACCGCCGGCGGCTGCTCGAGCCCTATGTGACCACCCGCGAGAAGGGCACCGGCCTCGGGCTCGCCATCGTGGGCAAGATCCTCGAAGAGCACGGTGGCCGCATCGAGCTGCACGACGCCGCCGAGCACACCCCCGGAACGCGCGGCGCATGGCTACGGCTCCGGTTCGCCGCAGCCCCCGCCGACGCAGACCACCCGCAGCAGGACGAGCAACGACATGGCGTCTGACATCCTGATCGTCGACGACGAAGCCGACATCCGCGAGCTGGTGGCCGGCATTCTGGAAGACGAGGGGTACGGAACCCGGACGGCGCGCGACTCCGACGACGCGCTCAAGGCCATTCAGGCGCGCCGGCCCAGCCTGGTGTTCCTCGACATCTGGCTGCAAGGCTCCCGGCTCGACGGGCTCCAGCTCCTGGCCACCGTCAAGGCCGAGCATCCCGAGCTGCCGGTGGTGATGATCTCGGGCCACGGCAATGTCGAGACCGCGGTCTCCGCCATCAAGCAGGGGGCCTACGACTTCATCGAGAAGCCGTTCAAGGCCGACCGCCTGGTGCTGGTCGCCGACCGGGCGCTGGAGAACTCGCGTCTCAAGCGCGAAGTCAAGGAGCTCAAGCAGCTCGCCCCGTTCCCCTCGACCCTGGTGGGCCGCTCGCCCGCCCTCAACCATCTGCGCCAGACCATCGAGAAGGTCGCCCCCACCAACAGCCGCATCATGGTGGTCGGCCCGTCGGGGGCCGGCAAGGAGCTGACCGCCCGCACCCTGCACGCGCTCTCGGGACGCTCCAGCGGCCCGTTCGTGGTGATCAACGCCGCCGCCATCACGCCGGAGCGCATGGAGACCGAGCTGTTCGGCATCGAGCAGACCAACGGCAGCGAGCTGCGCAAGGTCGGCGCGCTGGAGGAGGCGCACGGCGGCACGCTGTTCATCGACGAGATCGCCGACATGCCGCGGGAGACCCAGAGCAAGATCCTGCGGGTGCTGGTCGACCAGCAGTTCCTGCGGGTCGGCGGCACCACCAAGGTGGCGGTCGACGTCCGCATCGTGTCGTCGACGGCGCGCAACCTGGAGGAGGAGATCGCCGCCGGACGGTTCCGCGAGGACCTCTATCACCGCCTTTCGGTGGTGCCGATCCGGGTGCCGCCGCTGGCCGAGCGGCGCGAGGACATCCCGGATCTGGTCGAGCATTTCCAGGAGCAGATCTCGCAGGCGACCGGCCTGCCCAAGCGCCGCATCGGCGACGACGCGCTCGCCGTGCTCCAGTCGCACGACTGGCCCGGCAACGTCCGTCAGCTCCGCAACAATGTCGAGCGGCTGATGATTCTCGCCGGTGGTGACCCGGATGCCATCATCACCGCCTCGATGCTGCCGCCCGATGTCGGCTCGATGGTGCCGGCCATGCCGCGCGGCAACGGCGGCGAGCACCTGATGGGGATGCCGCTGCGCGACGCCCGCGAGGCGTTCGAGCGCGAGTATTTGCGCGCCCAGATCAGCCGCTTCGGCGGCAACATCTCGCGCACCGCCGAGTTCGTCGGGATGGAGCGCTCGGCGCTCCACCGCAAGCTCAAGGCGCTCGGAATGGATTGATCGGGAATGTCGCGCGTCGTCTATGTCAACGGCCGCTTCCGGCCGCATCGCAACGCCATGGTCCATGTGGAGGATCGCGGCTATCAGCTCGCCGACGGTGTCTACGAGGTCTGCGAGGTCCGTGACGGCCGGCTGGTCGATCAGCGTCGTCATACCGAGCGGCTGCTGCGCTCGCTGGCCGAGCTGCGCATCCCGCTACCGCTTCCGCTCGCGGCTCTCGATGTCGTGCTGCACGAGACGGTGCGGCGCAACAGGGTGACGGATGGCCTCGTCTATGTCCAGGTCACCCGCGGGGTGGCGCGGCGCGACCACGGCTTCCCGCCCGCCGGCACCCGGCCGAGCCTGGTGGTGTCGGCCCGGCGGACCGACCGCGAGCAGAACGAGCGGCTCGCCGCGGCCGGTGTCGCGGTCGTCACGCTGGCCGAGACGCGGTGGGCGAGGGTGGACATCAAGTCGATCTCCCTGTTGCCCAATGTGCTGGCCAAGCAGGCGGCGCGCGAGCAGGGCGCCCGCGAGGCGTGGTTCGTGGACCGCGACGGCTACGTCACCGAGGGCGCGTCCTCCAACGCCTGGATCGTCACCGGGGCGGGCGCCGTGGTGACCCGGCCGGTGGGGCCGGACATCCTGCGCGGCATCTCCCGGGAGGTCGTCAAGGACGTGCTCGCCGCCGCGGGGCTGACCTTCGAGGAGCGGCCCTTCACGGTGGCCGAAGCACTCCAGGCCCGCGAAGCGTTCTTGACGGCGGCGAGCCAGATCGTCATGCCGGTGGTCCGCATCGACGGCCGGCCGATCGGCGGCGGTCGTCCGGGGCCGGTCGCCGCGGCGCTCCGCCGGTCCTTCCATGCCCACGCGGAGCTGAGCTGACGACTTTTCGGGCTCCCGCGCGGCGATGGCCATGCTTGGGCTTGCGCTTGTTTCCGCAGTGCAATCTAATACCGACCGCCCACGCCCGACGGGCACCGCTCATCCGATGCTCGGCGGGCGCGAAAAACCACCTCGCGAACGGGGACCGCGAGTACAACGGAACAAACGGCCATGGCAGCCGATCGCTCACAAAACCTACAAGACACCTTCCTCAACTACGTCCGCAAGAACAAGACGCCGCTCACCATCTTTCTCGTGAACGGAGTCAAGCTCCAGGGCGTTGTAACCTGGTTCGACAACTTCTGTGTGCTGCTGCGACGGGACGGGCATTCGCAGCTCGTCTACAAGCATGCGATCTCGACCATTATGCCGGGTCATCCGATCCAGCTGTTCGAGGGAGCCGAAGAGGCAGCGGAAAAGGCCTGATTGGACTCTCGACACAACGACACTGACCGGACGACGTCCGCCGGTCCGGCGACCCATACGACGGCGCGTTGCGTCGTCGTTGGGCCGTATCTGCGTGCGTCCGAGCCGCGGGGCGGCGAGGGGCGCGGCCGTGGCGAGTTTCGCTCGCCCGAAGCCCGCCTGGACGAGGCCATCGGGCTCGCGCGTGCCATCGATCTCGACGTGGTCGAGAGCGTCGTCGTCGCGCTGTCGGCGATTCGGCCGGCCACCTATCTCGGCCGCGGCAAGGTCGAGGAGATCGCCGAGCGTGTGAAGAGCCTGGAGGCGGGGCTCGTGGTGATGGACTGCGCGCTCTCGCCGGTGCAGCAGCGCAATCTCGAGAAGGCGTGGAACGCCAAGGTGCTCGATCGCACCGGCCTGATTCTGGAGATTTTCGGCCGACGCGCCGCGACGCGCGAGGGCGCCCTACAGGTCGAGCTCGCGCACTTGACCTATCAGAAGAGCCGGCTGGTGCGATCCTGGACCCATCTGGAGCGTCAGCGGGGCGGCTTCGGTTTCCTCGGCGGCCCGGGCGAAACCCAGCTCGAAACCGACCGCCGCATCATCCAGGACCGCATCCGGCGGATCGAGCACGACCTGGAAGGCGTCAAGCGCACCCGCGCGCTGCACCGGACCAGCCGCAAGCGGGTGCCGTATCCGATCGTGGCGCTGGTCGGCTACACCAACGCCGGCAAGTCCACGCTCTTCAACCGGCTGACCCGCTCGGGCGTGCTCGCCGCCGACATGCTGTTCGCCACGCTCGACCCGACGCTGCGCGCCGTCGACCTGCCGAACGGGCCGCGGGTGATTCTCTCCGATACGGTCGGCTTCATCTCGGATCTGCCGACCATGCTGGTCGCCGCGTTCCGGGCGACCCTGGAGGAGGTGATCGAGGCCGATCTGATTCTCCACGTTCGCGACGTCTCCCACGGCGACACCCAGGCGCAATCGAAGGACGTCGATCAGGTGCTGGAGGAGCTCGGCATCCCGCCCGAGGACGAACGCATCCTCGAAGTCTGGAACAAGATCGACCAAGTCTCGGCCGAGGAGCGCGAGCGGCTCCACAATCTCGCGGCCCGGCAGTCGCCGGAGCGGCGGCCGCTGCTGGTCTCGGCGATCGACGGGGAGGGGCTCGATGCCCTGGTGGCGGCCATTTCCGAGCGGGTCGCACGCACCCGCGTCGCCCTCACGGTCTCGGTCGACGCCGCCGACGGCGCCGCGCTGAGCTGGCTGCACCGGAACGGCGACGTGCTGGAGACCGCCACCTCGGACGACGGCATCACCACGGTGCGACTGCGGGTGCATCCGACCAAGGAAGGCCAGCTGCGCGCCAAGTTCGGCGACCGGGTGCAGGCGGCGGGTTGATCTTCTGCCGCCTGTTCTTCGGTGCGCTTTTTATTGCCTATCTCAAGGTTAGTCCACGAGCAGGCGAACCACATATGCGGCAACATGCCTGGCAGCTGTAGCGCAGCCGATAGCCTGTTCCCCAGTACTTCGCTCGCGACCAAGCACCAAAACAGATCCTCTCGCCCGGATAGCAGCGAAGTCGGACGATGCTTTCGGTGCCTTGTGCAAAGTAGTACCCGCGATACACTCCCGGCCAGGCCCCGTTCGGTCGAGTGGGCGAATAGAACTGCATCGTCGCGGGCTCCCCCGACCAGTTACGTACTCCAAGAACCAGGGCATCTGGAGGAGGCTGCGCCGAGAGATTGACCACAGGTGCCGACGGAGTTGTCGGGCTGCCCATGCCAGCACCGTCGTAGCGGGGTGGAGGCGCCGGGCCTGAGCTCCGCGATTCAGATGGGGGGGGCCCACCTCTCAGAGATTCATAGATCTCCTTCCCGGCCATCGAGCCGGCTCCATAGGCAACCCCTTTGAATAGCTCAATAACAATTGGGTTTGCGCTCGCATGCCCTGCAAAGGTTATCGACAGGGAAAAAAAGAAAAATGTTCTTAGATAACGGGTGAACATGATCCACCTCCCGAGTGAGGTGACCATATCATACCTTCAATTCAGATTGCTACCAATGGTTGCGTCTTAATCCGCTCCATCGAGTAAATTTAATCGGAGCGTCCGCTCCGGGCGTGTCGCCCCCTGGCAGGGTTGCGAGCGTCGCAAGAGAACAATGACCCGGCGATCAGTCAGACTCCGCGTTCCTCCGCCTTGGCCTCGGTCCACAGCGCCTCCATCTCGTCGAGTGTCGCGGCGTCCGGCGTGGTGCCACGCGCCGCAAGCGCGCGCTCGATGAAGCCGAAGCGGCGCTCGAACTTGAGATTGGTCTCGCGCAGCGACCGCTCCGGATCGGCATCGAGATGGCGCGCCAGGTTGACGACCGCGAACAGCAGATCGCCGATCTCGGCGCCGGCATGCGTCCGGTCTCCGGCCGCCAGCGCCTGTTCGACCTCGTCGGTCTCCTCGCGGATCTTCGCGATCACGGCGCGCGGATCGTTCCAGTCGAAGCCGACGCGGCCGGCCTTCTGCTGAAGTTTCAAGGCGCGGGTGAGGGCGGGCAGGGTGGTCGGCACCCCGGCGAGCGCGCCCTGCTCGTCCCGTCCCGAGCGCGCCACCCGCGCTGCCTTCTCCTCGGCCTTTACCCGCTCCCACAGGCCCTTGACGATTTCGGGCGACTGCCCGGCCTCGTCGGCGAACACGTGCGGATGGCGGCGGATCATCTTGGCGGTGATCGCCTCGACCACGTCGCCGAACTCGAAGGCGCCTTCCTCCTGCGCCATGCGGGCATGGAAGACGACCTGAAGCAGCAGGTCGCCGAGTTCGTCGACGAGATCGGCGCGGTCGCCGCGCGCGACGGCGTCGGCGACCTCGTAGGCTTCCTCGATGGTGTAAGGGGCGATCGAGGCGAAGTCCTGGGCGAGATCCCAGGCGCAGCCGCTGCCCGGCGTGCGCAGCGCCGCCATGATCTCGATCAGCCGGACGATGTCGCGTGACGGCGTCATGGGGCAGGCGTCCGGCACCGGATCAGGTTCATGGCCCGGAAGCTCATCACCATGTCGCCGTCCTGGTTGAACGCCTCGATCCCGGTATGGACCAGCCCCCGGTCGGGCTTCGATCGAGACCGGCGCGCCTCGAGCACACGCACCCGAATTCGGAGCGAGTCGCCGGGCCGGACCGGCTTCTGCCACCGCAGCTCGTCGAGCCCCGGGCTGGCGAGGCTCGCGACCTTGGACAGATAGTTCTCCATGTACAGCCGGCTGGCGAGCGACATGGTCAGAAAGCCACTGGCGATCAGGCCGCCGAACGGCCCCTCGGCTGCCGCCCAGGCCGGGTCGGTATGGATGCGCTGAGGGTCGTAACGCTGCGCGAATTCGACGATCTCGGCCTCGGTCACGGCGACCGGGCCGTACTCTGCCACGATCCCCGAGACATAGTCCTCGAAATGGCGGTCGTCGATCGGGGTCGCGAAGTCCGGATGAGACATTCCTGTTGGCTCGCTGCTGGGTGCGTCTGGTGCGTCTTGAGAGGGGCAAGAGGGTCGCGCCACCTTAACGTCCGGCCGTGCGATTGCGACCCGCGGCCCGCGATTCCGGCTGGGCGTCCACAGCGGCGAGGCCCAGCCGCGTCGATCCCTCCGGCTGGTGAGCCGGCTCGGGTTCGGGCGGCACGAGAGCCCGGCTTGCCGTGAGTGGGAGCGCACCGCCCACATCTCCGATTCGCATAAGACATATTATGGAATTTATATTGACCATCCAGGCTGAGTGGAATGGGCCAGCGGAATCAATCTGTTGCGGCCGTCTGTTGTGAGCCGTCGAAGCGCCTGCGGCCGACACCGGCGGCGTGACGGTCCACCAAGACGCTCTTCGAGCAACGATGGCGACGAGACCGCAGCGGTGCCGGCACGAGCCGACGACGGAACGCCGGGCGCGCATGCGGCGTTCAAGCCGACGAGCCCATCCCCCGAGCCAAACGCCGGCCGACCTTCATCCGATGTCCTCGATCGAGTTCACGCCCGTCGACGAGCCGCTGGTGCGCCGGGCCGCCGCCGTGGTCGAGCGCGCGCGCCGGCTCGGCCTGACCCTGGTGACCGCCGAATCGTGCACCGGCGGGCTGCTGGCGGCCGTGCTGTCCGAAGCGCCGGGCTCGGGCACCCAGCTCCACGGCGGCTTCGCGACCTACACCAAGGCACAGAAGACGGTAGCGCTCGACGTTCCGGCGGATCTCCTGGCGCGCGCCACCGCCGTCTGCGAGGCGGTGGCGCGCGCCATGGTGACCGGCGCACTCGCTCATTCCACCGCCGACATCGCCGTGGCGATCACCGGGGTGGCCGGGCCGGCCTGCGACGAGGACGGCAACCCGGTCGGTCTCGTGCATCTCGCGGCCGGCGGCCGCGACGGCCCGGCGCTGCACCGGGTGCTGCGGCTCGGCGACATCGGACGTGGCGCGATCCGCTATCGCGCCGTCAGCGAGGCACTGGCGCTGGTCGACGCGGCGCTGGCCCGCACCGACGCCGAATCGGCCGCCGCGGGCGCTGCGAGGCGCGGCTAGAGCAGTATCGATCCAACTGGATCGGCCCCGCTCTAGAAGTCCTTATTTGATCGCATTTTCGACGGCGAACCGGGTCCCACTTCGCCGGAAAATGCTCTAGTCGGCATCGTCCATCGTGAAGCCGACCTTGAGGGTCACCTGATAGTGGGCGACCTTGCCGTTCTCGATGTGACCGCGCACCTGGACGACCTCGAACCAGCGCAGGTTCCGCACCGTCTTGCCGGCCCGGGCGATGGCGTTCTCGATCGCCGCCTCGATCCCGTTCGGCGACGATCCGACCAGCTCGACGAGCTTGTAGGTGTGGTCCGACATGACGTGACTCCCCTGCCCCGACCTTGCCCGTGCCGTCCGGCACCATGATCCGTCGCGTCGTCGGGCCTGGCGCGCCGGCCGTCGTCAGCTCAGTCCCGGAATCTCCACGAGCAAGAGGAAGCCGTTGAGCATCAGGCCGGTTCCGAACACGCCGAGAGCGCCGCCCACATAGGCGAGCCAGGATGCGCTGGCCACGATGGCGACCGAGATCAGCACGATGGCGATCTGCAACAGCGCCTCGGCGTAATCGAAATACGGGTCCTGCTTGAGCGCGTGGTCGCGCGCCGCCTCGTGGATCTTGGCGCGGGCGATCAGCTCGCGCTTGCCTTCCTGGGTCTCGGGCTCGGATTCGTAGCGCGCCGCCGTCTTGCGGTACTGCTCGGCCTTCGCCTTCAGGGCCGCTCTCGCTTCGGGGCTCAGCGACGGGTCGTTGGCCCACGCCAGCTCGAACTCGTCGGCGGCCAGCACCACGGCCGTCTGGCGCACATTCTTGGCCTGGAAGAAGCTCCAGTAGTTAGACGCCAGCACGTTGTTGTTGAGCGCCTCCTTGCCGGCGTTGGAGCCGCCGAGGCCGGTGATCGCCAGCAGCATGGCGAGGATCGCGATCACCACGGCGGCGCGCTGCTTGAAGCGGTTCTCGGCCTTGTCGGCCTCCATCATCTCGGCGGCTTCGTCGGCCTGCATGGTCCCTCCTGTCCGGCTCGGATCTGGCTCGGCGCCCCTGATCGGGCGCGCCGGCCGGTATTTCAATCCGACGCCGTGACGCAGACACGACGGCGCGCGCCGCGACAGCGGCTCACATGTTGAGGACGCGGCCGTAGGCGTCGAGTACCGCCTCCTTCATCATCTCGGACAGGGTCGGATGCGGGAAGACCGTATGCATCAGCTCTTCCTCGGTGGTTTCCAGGTTCATGGCGACCACGTAGCCCTGGATCAGCTCGGTCACCTCCGCGCCGACCATGTGGGCACCGAGAAGCTGGCCGGTCTTCTTGTCGAAGATCACCTTGACGAGACCCTGATCCTCGCCGAGCGCGATCGCCTTGCCGTTGCCGGCGAACGGAAACTTGCCCACCCGGATCTCGCGGTTCTGCGCCTTTGCGGCCGCCTCGGTGAGGCCGACCGAGGCGATCTGCGGCGAGCAATAGGTGCAGCCCGGAATCTTCAGCTTGTCCATCGGGTGCGGGTCGAGGCCCTTGATGGCCTCGATGCAGATGACGCCCTCGTGCTCGGCCTTGTGGGCCAGCATCGGCGGCCCAGCCACATCGCCGATGGCGTAGAGGCCCGGGACGTTGGTGCGGCCGAAACCGTCGGTGACGACGACGCCGCGCTCGGTCTTCACGCCGAGCGTCTCCAGCCCGAGATTCTCGATGTTGCCGACGACGCCGACCGCCGAGATGACGCGATCGACCGTCAGCGTCTGCGTCGCGCCTTTGCCATCGTCGATGGTGGCGGTGACGCTGTCGGCCGCCTTGTCGAGCTTGGTCACCTTGGCGCCGGTGTGAATCTTGATGCCCTGCTTCTCGAGCTGCTTGCGGGCGAAGGCGGCGATCTCGGCATCCTCCACCGGCAGGATCTGCGGCAGCACCTCAACGACCGTCACCTCGGCCCCCATGGTGCGGTAGAACGAGGCGAACTCGATGCCGATGGCGCCGGAGCCGACGACCAGCAGCGACTTCGGCATCGCGGGCGGCACCATCGCCTCGAAATAGGTCCACACCAGCTTGCCGTCCGGCTCGAGGCCAGGCAGCACGCGCGGCCGCGCCCCGGTCGCGAGGATGATGTGCTTGGCCTGGTAGCGGCCGGCGCCGAGCGCGCCCTTGGGCGCCTCGGTCTTCGATGCCGTCACCGCGATGGCGCCGGGCGCCGTCAACGCCGCCTGCCCCCAGATCACCGAGACCTTGTTTTTCTTCATCAGGAAGCCGACGCCGTCGGCGAGCCGCTTGGAGACGCCGCGCGAGCGCTTCACCACCGCGGCCGGATCGAACGACACGTTGTCGGCTTTCAGCCCGTAGGCGCCGGCGTTCTGCATGTAGTGATAGATCTCGGCCGAGCGCAGCAGCGCCTTGGTGGGGATGCAGCCCCAGTTCAGACAGATGCCGCCGAGATGCGACTTCTCGACGATCGCGGTCTTGAAGCCGAGCTGGGCGGCGCGGATCGCCGTCACGTAGCCGCCCGGACCGGAGCCGATGACGATGACGTCGAAGGCGGTGTCTGTCATGGTGTTCTCTGCTCGGCTGATCCTCTCCGACCAAAACCGAAGAGGCCCGTCCGCACCGACGGGTTGGGGGATGTGAGACAAGCACCGAAGGAGCGATCGCCCCTCGCCCGGTGCCGATCAGGATTTGCCTTCCAGCGCTTCGACCTTGCGCTCCAGGGGGGCAAGTCGCTCCTCCACCTCTTTGGCGGCGTAGCGCCCCAGGATGCTCTCGCCCTCGAACGCCTCGCGCTGCGCCTTGACGATCTTCTCGATAGCACGCAGCCGGGCGTCGACGGCATCGAAGCGAGAGTCGACGCCCTCGAACCGCCGATCCAGGTCGGCGCGCAGGTCCGCAAAGCTGCGGCGAGTCTCGTCACGCATCTCGCGCAGCAATGGAACGATCATGTCGGTCGGCTCGGGCATAGGCCGGTCTCCTCCATGCGAACCCCGACCCAAGACATGGTCAGCATCCGGAACGGCGCAACCGCTCGGCTCACACCACCATCATCACCGGGTTCTCGATGAAGCCCTTGATGGCGCCGATCAGCTCGGCGCCGAGCGCGCCGTCGACCGCCCGGTGATCGGTGGAGAGTGTCAGCTTCATCTGAGTGGCGATCGTGACGGCGCCGTCCTCGACGATCGGCACCTGAGCCGCGGCGCCGACCGCCAGGATGGTCGCGTGCGGCGGGTTGATGACGGCCGAGAACTCCTCGATGCCGTACATGCCGAGATTGGAGACCGCGGTCGCGCCGCCCTGATACTCCTCGGGCTTGAGCCGGCGCGCCCGGGCGCGGGCGGCGAAGTCCTTCATCTCGGCGGAGATCACCGACAACGACTTGGTGTCGGCGTTGCGCACCACCGGCGTGATGAGCCCGCCCGGGATCGCCACCGCGACGGCGACGTCCGACGCCTTGTGCTTGAGCAGGCCGCCGTCCGTCCAGGTCACGTTGGCGTCCGGCACCTTCTTCAGCGCCAGCGCCAGTGCCTTGATGACGAAGTCGTTGACCGACAGCTTCCAGGCCGGCTTGCCGTCCTTGTCCTTCGGGGCAGCGGCGTTGACGGCCTCACGGGCCGCCAGCAGCGTGTCGATGGTGCAGGTGACGGTGAGATAGAAGTGCGGGATGGTCTGCTTCGCCAGCGTCAGGCGCTGCGCGATGATGCGGCGCATCTGGTCGTGCGGCACGAACTCGTAGGAGCCATCGGGATAGAGCGCCTTGATGGCCGCGTCCGACGGCGTTGCCGCGGCGAGCGGCACAGGCGCCCCGCCCGGCTGGCCGGCAGACGGCTGTGCCGCGGCCGGCGCGGCGCGCAGCCCTCGCCCTTCCTTGGCGGCGGCGATGTCGCGGGCGACGACGCGGCCGTGCGGCCCCGAGCCCTCGACACGGGAGAGATCGATGCCGGCCTCCTTGGCGAGGCGGCGGGCGAGCGGGGAGGCGAACAGGCGCCGCTCTCCGTTCGCAGGATGGGCGGCAGTGTCACGGGCCGCGGCGCCGTGCGCCGCCGCCTCGTGTGGGGCACCGTGCAGCCCTTCCCAGCGCACCGCGCCGGCGGGGGCCTCGCCCCCCTGCCCCTGTTGTCCCGCGGCGTCCTGCGGCGCCACGGCCGGTCCATCCGTGGCGGGCGCCGGCTTGGCGGCCTGCGGCTTCGCCGGTGCCGCGGCGGCGGGCTCGGCCGGCTTGGCGCCGCCTTGCTGGGCGGCGTCGCTCCCCGCCTGCCCGGCCACCACGGACGGCACCTCGCCCTCCACCGCCAGCACCGCGATCGGCGCATTGACCGAGACGTCGGCGGTGCCGGCCGGCACCAGGATCTTGGCGATGGTGCCCTCGTCCACCGCCTCGTACTCCATCGTCGCCTTGTCGGTCTCGATCTCGGCGATGATGTCGCCGGAGCGCACCTTGTCGCCCTCCTTCTTGAGCCACTTGGCGAGGTTGCCCTTCTCCATCGTGGGCGAGAGCGCGGGCATCAGGATGTTGATGGGCATCGGAGGTCTTCCAGTTGGCGGCGCGTGCGTGACGCCTGGCGAACGCGGGGCTCGCGCGGCCCGGCGGGGCGGCGCGACATGGTCGAGCTACCGCTTGCCGCGGGGGCCGCTTTGCGTCGGCTTGCGCGGGCCGGTCGCCTTGGTGCGTGCAGCGGTGCGGCGGGCCGGCCGGGCCGGCGCCTCGACGGCCTTCGGCTTCGCGGCGGCAGCCTTGGGCTTCGCAGCCTTCGGTGCCGCGACCTGGCGCGACCGCGCCGGCTTGGGCGGCTCCTCGTCGACCACGGTGGCGCCGAGATCGGCCGCGTAGGCCGCCTCGATCTCGGCCAGCGCCTCGGCCTCGCTCAGGTCGGTCTCCAGCGCGTAGATCTGGGCGAGCTTTCGGGTGATCTCGGCCAGCACCTCACCCCATGTCGCAGGGGTGTCGAAGGCATGGCGGGCGGTGACGAACAGCTCGTCGTCGATCAGCCCGGCGCGCAGGATCTCGACGCCGCCATTGGCCAGCGCCTCTTCGGCGATCGGCAGCGCGTGATAGAGGGCCTCGTCGGGGGGGCGGCGCATCGCCATCACCGATAGGCGACGGCGCGAGCCGCCTGGACGACCTCGTCCACCGACGGCAAGGCCAGCTTTTCGAGGTTTGCGGCATACGGCATCGGCACGTCGCGGCCGGAGATGCGCGCCACCGGCGCGTCCAGCCAGTCGAAGGCGTTCTCCATGATGCGGGTGGCGATCTCGGCAGCGACGCCGGACTGCGGCCAGCACTCCTCGACGACGACGCAGCGGCCGGTCTTCTTCACCGAGGCGACGATGGTCTCGGTGTCCATCGGCCGCAGGGTGCGCAGATCGATCACCTCGGCCTCGATGCCGTCGGCGGCGAGCGCCTCGGCGGCCTTGAGGGCGTAGGTCATGCCCATCGACCAGGCCACCAGGGTGACGTCCTTGCCGGGGCGGGCGATGCGCGCCTTGCCGATCGGCACCAGATAGTCGTCGACCTTCGGCACCGGGAACGACTGTCCGTAGAGGATCTCGTTCTCCAGGAAGATCACCGGGTTCGGGTCACGGATCGCCGACTTGAGCAGGCCCTTGGCGTCGGCCGCCGTGTAGGGCGCCACCACCTTGAGGCCCGGGATGTGCGAATACCAGGCCGAATAATCCTGGCTGTGCTGGGCGGCGACGCGGGCGGCCGGGCCGTTGGGGCCGCGGAACACGATCGGGCAGCCCATCTGGCCACCCGACATGTAGAGCGTCTTGGCGGCCGAGTTGATGATCTGGTCGATCGCCTGCATGGCGAAGTTGAAGGTCATGAACTCGACGATCGGCTTGAGGCCGGCGAGCGCCGCGCCGACGCCGAGGCCGGCGAAGCCGTGCTCGGTGATCGGCGTGTCGACCACGCGCCGGGCGCCGAACTCCTGGAGCAGCCCCTGGGTGACCTTGTAGGCGCCCTGATACTCGGCCACCTCCTCGCCCATGACGAAGACGTCGCCGTCGCGGCGCATCTCCTCCGCCATGGCGTCGCGCAGCGCCTCGCGTACCGTCATGGTGACCATCTCGACATCCGCGGCGCTCGCCTCGGCCAGCTCGGGCACCGGCGTCGCGGCGGGCTGCGGCGGGTTCGCCACCGCGGAGGGCGCCGCCTTCGGGGTGGCGACGGCGCTCGCCGCATCGCCGGGCGCGGCCGGCGGGGCCGACTGGGACGCCTTGTTCTGCTGCGCCGGGCTCGCGGCCTGGTTCGGGGCCGCCGCGGCGGCATCCTCGCCGTCCGCCACGATGACGGCGATCGGCGTGTTGACGGCGACGTCGGCGGTGCCGGCCGGCACCAGGATCTTGCCGAGCGTGCCCTCGTCGATCGCCTCCACCTCCATGGTGGCCTTGTCGGTCTCGATCTCGGCGATGACGTCGCCGGCCTTGACCTTGTCGCCCTCGTTCTTGACCCATCTGGAGAGATTGCCCTTCTCCATGGTGGGCGAGAGAGCCGGCATCAGGATTTGGGTGGCCATGGGGGGTCGAACCTCGTCCTAAGGGGCGCGCCGATCAGCGCAGAATGTCGGTGTAGAGCTCGGACGGGTCCGGCTCCGGATCGTAGGTCGCGAACTCGGCGGCCTCGTTGACGATCTTGCGCACCTCGGCGTCCATCCGCTTGAAGGCGTCCTCGTCGGCCCAGCCGTTGGCCAGGATGCGGGCGCGCGACTGCTCGATCGGGTCGCTCTCGACCCTCACCTTCTCGACCTCCTCGCGGGTCCGGTACTTGGCCGGATCGGACATGGAATGGCCGCGATAGCGGTAGGTCTTCATCTCCAGGATGTATGGCCCCTGTCCGCTGCGGCAATAATCGAGAACGCGGTCGCCGGCCGCCTTCACGGCGCGCACGTCCATGCCGTCGACCAGCTCGCCCGGGATGTTGAAGGAGGCGCCGCGCTTGGAGAGATCCGGCTGCGACGTCGCCCGGCTCACCGAGGTGCCCATGGCGTAGCGGTTGTTCTCGATGATGTAGACGACCGGCAGCTTCCACAGCGCCGCCATGTTGAAGCTCTCGTAGACTTGGCCCTGGTTGGCGGCGCCATCCCCGAAATAGGCCAAGCAGACGCCGCCGTTCTCGCGGTAGCGGTTGGCGAAGGCGAGGCCGGTGCCGAGCGACACCTGGGCGCCGACGATGCCGTGGCCGCCGAAGAAGCCCTTCTCGCGGCTGAACATGTGCATCGAGCCGCCCTTGCCCTTGGAGTAGCCGCCGCGCCGCCCGGTCAGCTCGGCCATCACCCCCTTGGGGTCCATGCCGCAGGCCAGCATGTGGCCGTGGTCGCGATACCCGGTGATGACCTGGTCGCCCTCCTGCATGGCGAGCTGCATGCCCACCACCACGGCCTCCTGGCCGATGTAGAGATGGCAGAAGCCGCCGATCAGTCCCATGCCGTAGAGCTGGCCCGCCTTCTCCTCGAAGCGGCGGATCAGCAGCATGTCGCGGAACGCCTTGAGGTCGGCGTCCCGGCCGAGATCCGGCACCGGGCCGGCATCGAGCGGCAGGATCGACGGCCGGGGAGCCGTCGGGGACGCTTCAGCGACTTTTTTCTGGGAAGCCATCGTGACCTCGGGGTGTGGCGGCACGGAGCGAACCAACCCCATAGCCCAATTCGAGCGGAGGCGGAAGCGCGCTCGGGGCGTGCCGCAGATCGAGATTTCTCAGATATGGCTAGAGCTTGCACCGCACAATGGGCGCCACCGGAAGACGCCGGCGCAAGCTCACCGAGACTTCAGGATGAGGACGAGGTCGCGGCGGTCCACATAGTTCAGAAGAGAACGGGCGCGCTCGTCGAGAATGTCGGGGTCGAGCTTGTCGGACTTGAGCAGCGCCACCCGCCGCTGCCAGACCTCGCGTTCGGCCCGCGCCACCTCAAGCTCGGCGGTCAGCTCGGCGATCTGGGCATCGAGATCCTTGCGGGCATTGATGCCGCGGCTGCCCGTGTAGGCGTTGATCCCGAAATAGCCGATCATCAATGACGCCAGCACATAGAGGCACAGCGCCGTGACGATGGAGCGGAGACGGGGACGCGAGACCATGATTAGGTCATAGGGCGCCCGTTCCGTTAAAATGCGGTTTAATGCTTAGGAATCGATCGGTTCCGATGCGTTCCGCACCGGAACCGTGACTTGGTTGCATCGCATGGGCGTTGCATCGCATGGGCGTTGCATCGCATCGGCCCCGCGGAGGCGGAGCCGATGCGGAGGCAGCCTCAGGCGAGCGCCTTGAGGGCGGCGCGGCCGCCGTAGCGGGCTTGGTCGCCCAGCTCCTCCTCGATGCGCAGGAGCTGGTTGTACTTGGCCACCCGGTCCGAGCGGGCGAGCGAGCCGGTCTTGATCTGCCCGCAATTGGTGGCGACCGCGAGATCCGCGATGGTGGAGTCCTCGGTCTCGCCCGAGCGATGCGACATCACCGCCGTGTAGCCGGCCTTGTGGGCCATCTCGACGGCCGCCAGCGTCTCGGTGAGCGAGCCGATCTGGTTGACCTTCACCAGGATCGAGTTGCCGATCCCCTTCTTGATGCCGTCGGCGAGCCGGGTGACGTTGGTGACGAAGAGATCGTCGCCGACGAGCTGGCACTTGCCGCCGATCGCCTGGGTGAGCGCCTTCCAGCCCTCCCAATCGTCCTCCGCCATGCCGTCCTCGATGGAGACGATGGGATAGCGCGAGACGAGATCGGCGAGATACTTCACCTGCTCGTCGCGAGAGCGCTTCTTGCCTTCGCCCTCATAGTGATAGGCGCCGTCCTTGAAGAACTCGGTGGAGGCGCAGTCGAGCGCCAGGACGACGTCCTGGCCGGGCTTGTAGCCGGCCTTCTCGATCGCCGCGACGACGAACTCCAGCGCCGCGTCGGCGGACGGCAGGTTCGGCGCGAAGCCGCCCTCGTCGCCCACATTGGTGTTGTGGCCGGCGGCCTTCAGGCCCGCCTTGAGGACGTGGAAGATCTCGGCGCCGGTGCGCAGCCCCTCGGCGAAGCTGTCGGCGCCGATCGGCATGATCATGAATTCCTGGAAGTCGATCGGGTTGTCGGCATGCACGCCGCCGTTGACGATGTTCATCATCGGCACCGGCAGCAGGCGCGCCGCGGTGCCGCCGACATAGCGGTAGAGCGGCAGGCCCTTGGCGCTGGCGGCCGCCTTGGCGACCGCGAGCGATACGCCGAGGATCGCGTTGGCGCCGAGCCGGCTCTTGTTCGGCGTGCCGTCGAGCTTGATCATCGTGTCGTCGATGAGGGTCTGCTCCTCGGCGTCGAACCCGGAGATCGCGTCGTAGATCTCGCCGTTGACGGCATCGACCGCCTTGGTCACGCCCTTGCCGCCGTAGCGGCCCTTGTCGCCGTCGCGCAGCTCGACGGCCTCGTGGGCGCCGGTCGAGGCACCCGACGGAACAGCGGCGCGGCCGCGGGAGCCGTCGTCCAGCACCACATCGACCTCCACGGTCGGATTGCCGCGGCTGTCGAGAATTTCACGGCCGATAATGTCCACGATGGCGGTCATCGCTGGCTCCCGCAATGCAGAATGAAGGGGTGTGGTGTCTTAACAGGCCGCGTGGTACCGGCCAAGCGCCCCCGGCGCGCACCGTCCATGCTGGCGCGCCTCGGCGACAGGAGAGTGTCATGGCGCGTCAGCCGAGCCCCCGTCCCAACTCCCGCCCGCTCCAGCTCGGCCGCCCGGCCGCGATCCCGGCCTCGCCGGCCGAGGCGTCGCTCGACCGCGTACCGAATCCGCATCCCGACACGCCCTATGTGGCGCGCTTCACCTTTCCGGAGTTCACCTCGCTGTGCCCGGTGACCGGCCAGCCGGACTTCGCCACCCTGGTGATCGACTATGTCCCCAAGGCGTTCCTGGTCGAGTCGAAGTCGCTGAAGCTCTACCTCAACAGCTTCCGCAACGAGGGCAGCTTCCACGAGGACTGCACGGTGGCGATCGGCAAGCGGCTGGCGGCGGTGCTGAAGCCGCGCTGGCTGCGGATCGGCGGCTACTTCTATCCCCGCGGCGGCATGCCGATCGACGTGTTCTTCCAGATGGGCAAGCTGCCGGCCGGCGTCTGGGTGCCGGATCAGGGCGTGCCGACCTACCGGGGACGCGGCTGAAGCCCGCCCTGACGGCCCCGCCCAAGTCACTGTCGCGCGACGGCAAGGGCCGTCAGAAGGCCGCCGACCACGGCGGCCGGATCGGCCGCCCGCATCACCTCGCCCATGACGGCGACGCCCGCAGCGCCGGCGGCCATCAGCTCGGGCACCCGCCCCGCCGTGACGCCGCCGATGGCGAGCACCGGAACGGGAGCGCTCTCGACCATGGCGGCGATCCCGGCCGGCCCCAGCGCCGGGCCGTAGCCGGGCTTGCTGGCCGTCGGGTAGGCGGGGCCGGCGATCGCGTAGTCGACCACGGCGGGATCGAGCCGCATCGCCTCGGCGGGCGCGTGGATCGACTGGCCGATCAGGGCGCCCTCGCCCAGCCGTCGGCGCGCCGCGACCGGGTCGCCGCCCGCCCCCAGGTGCACCCCGTCGAGACCGGCTGCCGCCGCGATCTCCGCATCGCCATGCAGCAGCAGAACCGCACCCTGCGCCCGGGCGACCGGTAGAAGCCTTTTCGCAACAGATAGTTGCCCGGACTTGCTCAGATCCTTCTCCCGGATGCTGATCCATCGCGCGCCGGCGGCGAGCGCGGCGTCCACGACCGCGTCGAGCGGCTGCGCCGCCTGCCGCCGGTCGGTGACCAGCAGTAGCGGCGGACGCGGGAGGCGGCGGGCGCCGCCGCGTCCGGTCATGGCCACACCGTCACGTTCCGACCAGGCCGAGCTGCGGGCTCGACGGCTCGGCGTGGCGGCGGCGCGGGATGCGGCCGGCCAGGCGGGCGAGCCGGCCGGCCTCGACACCCGCCCGCATCGCGGCCGCCATGCGCACCGGGTCGTTCGCCTTCGACACCGCGGTGTTGAGCAGTACCGCAGCGCAACCGAGCTCCATGGCCAGCGCCGCCTCGGACGCCGTGCCGATGCCGGCGTCCAGCACCACCGGCACCGGCGAGCGGTTGCAGATGGTCTCGATCATGTGCGGATTGCAGATGCCGAGGCCGGAGCCGATGGGCGCGCCCAGCGGCATCACGGCGGCGGCGCCGAGATCGGCGAGCTTGCGGCAGACGATCGGGTCGTCGTTGCAATAGGGCAGCACCGTGAAGCCGGCCGCGACCAGTTCTCCGGTGGCCCGCACCAGCTCCTCGACATCCGGATAGAGCAGCTCGCGGTCGCCGATCACCTCGAGCTTGATCCAGCTCGTTCCGAGCGCCTCGCGCGCCAGCTCGGCGGTCAGCACGGCGTCGCGGGCAGTCTGGCAGCCCGCCGTGTTGGGCAGGAAGTGGGCACGCTCACCGATCAGCTCGACCAGGCTTTCCTCCTCGCCGGCCAGGCTGATGCGGCGAATCGCCGCCGTCACCATCTCGGTGCCGCTCGCCGCCAGGGCATCGAGCATAACCTGGCGGTTTGGATAGCCGGCGGTGCCGAGAAAGAGCCGCGAGCGAAAGCTTCGCCCGGCGATCACCAGCGGGTCGGACGGGGTTTTCGGGTCGGTCATGTCAGCCTCCGGGGCGTGCCTGGACGATCTCGACGGTCGCGCCGGGCGCGATCGGGGTGTCGGCCCAGGCGGCGCGCGGCACCACCCGGCCATCGAGCGCGACCGCGATGCCGCGCGCTGCGGGGTCGATGTCACGGGCGACGAGCAGCGCCGCGAGCGTCGGGGCGGCGTGCGGCTCGCGCACACCGTTGACGGTGATGTGGGCCGGGCGGGAGCCCGGCACCGGGCCGGCGCCCGGTGACGACGGGTTGGTCACGACGGCACTCCGATGTCGTGGTTTCAGGCGGCAGCCGCCGGCGCGGCGAACCGCGCGATGCCGAACCCGGCGATGGCGGGATCGGTCCCCTCCCCGGCCACCAGGGCGGCGATCGCCTCGGCGGTCACCGGGGCGAGCAGGATGCCGTTGCGGTGATGCCCGGTCGCGTAGACGAGCCCGGGCACCATGGAGGGACCGAGGATCGGCGCATCGTCGCGGCTGCCGGGCCGGTGGCCGACCGTGGTGGCGAGGATCGGCAGCTCCTCGATGCCGGGCAGCACCCGCCACGCCGCCTCGATCAGCGACAGCACGCCGCCGGCCGTGATGGCCGTGTCGAAGCCCTTCTCCTCGACGGTGGCGCCGACCAGCAGGCGGCCGTCGTGGCGCGGAACCAGGTAGCACCCGGGCGCCCACACGACATGGTTCAGCAGCGGTGCCCGCGGGTCCATGCCGAGGGTGATCACCTGCCCCTTGATGGGACGCACCGGCGGACGCGCCTCGGTCGGCACGCCGGCGATGCCACGGGACCACGCGCCGGCCGCCAGCACCACGGTGCCGGCTGGGATCGTCTTGCCGTCATCGAGGCGCACACCGACCGCGCGGCCGTTCTCGACCATGATGGCAGCGACCGGGGTATGCGGCCGCAGGACCGCGCCGGCCGCCTCGGCCGCAGCCGCGAGCGCATCGACCAGCGCGCCGGAATCGACCTGATGGTCCTCCGGGCTGAACACCGCCCCGCCGATGCCGGGCGCGAGATGCGGCTCGCGGCGGCGCAGCTCGCTGGCCGGCAGCCAGTCGAGGGGCAGGCCGAGGCTCTGCTGAAAGGCGTGATGATGGGTCAGGCGGGCGCGATCGTCCGCGGTGAGCGCCAGCACCAGGGTGCCCTCGCGGCGCAGGCCGAGCGACTGGCCTGTCGTCGCGTCCAGCTCCGCCGCGAAGGCCGGCCACAGCGACTGGGCATGGCGGCCAAGGCGCACCAGCGCCTCCTCGCCGGGCTCGGCCTCGGCGCAGGCCGCCAGCATGCCGCCGGCGACCCGGCTGGCACCGGCGCCGACCGGCCCGCGGTCCAGCACGGTGACCGACAGGCCACGGCGGCGCAGCCGCCAGGCGATGCCGAGGCCGCAGACGCCGGCGCCGATCACCACGACATCGGGGCTGTCGACGGACGCAATGATGGAGGGCTTGGATTCGAAATCAGGACGTGACGAGGCTGCCATCGGCGGCTCCCTTCGCTGGCATGACCCAGACAGGTTCCACGGGTGTGATCTCAGCCGCGCACGGCGCGCGGCACCCCAGGCCGTGACCGGATGATGACGCAATGGGACGGCGACCGCAAGGTCAGGGCAGCGCTGCGTCAGGCGGCGGTGTCACCGACCTTCGGCACACGCCGCAGCCGCGCCGCGCAGACCGCCGCGGTGGTGAGCAGCACCATGGCACCGACGAGGGTCGACGGGCCGACTCCCGCCTGCTCGAACCCGACGCGATACACGATCGGTCCGAGCGCCTGCCCCAGGAAGAAGCACGAGCCGTGCAGCGCCACCGCGAGGCCACGCGAGGCCGGCGCCAGCTCGCTGACATAGACCTGGATGACGCCGTGCAGCGAGTAGAAGCCGAGGCCGAGCACCATGAACACCACGATCTCGAACGGCCAGGCGAGGCCGAGCGCCGTGGACGAGACACCGAGGGCCATGAACAGGCCGCCGCCGAGCATCAGGCGCCGCTCGCCGAGCCGGCCGACGAGCAGCGGCACCGTCGCCGAGTAGATGAAGCCGCCAATGGCGAAGCCGGCGATGACGACGCCGGCGATCACCGCCCGCCCCTCGCCGCGCGCCGCCAGGAAGGTCGCGACGAACGGGAACAGCCCGTAGACGAACACGCCTTCGATGAACACCGCTACGTAACAAAACTTGGCGAGGGGGTTGCGCAGCACGGCGCGATATCCGGCCATGACGGTCGGCACGTCGAAGCGGCTGCGGGTGTCGAGCGCGAGACCGCGAAAGCCGATCTGCACCGCCACGAAGGCGACGAGCGCGAGCGTCGCGACGAGCGCGAACACGCCGCGCCAGCCGACCGTGTCGGCGATCACGCCGGCGAGCGGCGAGCCCATGACGTTGCCCAGCATGGCGGCGGCCAGCAGCCGCCCGAAGGCGATCTGTCGGCGCTGCACCGGCACGAGATCCCCCGCGATGGCGAGCGCGATCGGGAAGATGCCGGCCGACAGCACGCCGACCAGCACGCGCGAGACCATCAGCACCGCGAAGTCGGGTGCGACTGCGCCGAGAAATCCGGCTGCCGCGCTCGCCACCAGCGACACCTTCAGCACCCGCGTCTTGCCCAGCGTGTCGCCGATGCTGCCGAGCATCGGCTGAGCCAGCGCATAGGGCAGCGCATAGGCGGTCGACAGCAGCACCACCGTGGCCGTGTCCAGGCCGAAGCCCGTCGCGATCTGCGGGATCAGCGGATCGACGCAGCGCATGAAAAGGCTGGTGGCGAACAGCGACAGCGCCGCGACGAGGAGCACGCGCGTGGTGCCGGGCGGCACGCCGTCATGCGAGGCCGTCGTCTCCGGCCGGCTCGGCTCGGGCGAGGTCGACTCGGACGAGGATCGATCGCTCATGGAGGCGCCGAACCGCGGACGGGGCCGGCGCGACGATGCGGGGTCATGACCCGATTAGTACAGCACGAGCCCGCCGCCGCAAGGCCGCGCGCGCTCCTATGGCAGGATGACGTGTGGCAGGAAGCGCGAGGTGTTCTTGGTGATCGGCGAGGCGTCCTCGCGCACCGACAGCCCGCAGGCGGTGCCGTCGACCACCCAGGAGCCGAGCACCGGATAGCCGCCGTCGAAGCGCGGCAGCGCCGCCACCGCCTGGCGCACGAAGCCTTCCGCGCCGTACGGACCAGCGTCGGAGTCGAGCACCGCGCCGTCGACCACCAGGGCGACGTTCGCACCTTCGCGCGAGTACAGCGGCTTTCTCGCATAGGAGTCGCCGAGCCGTGCCGCCTCGGGATCGTCCTCGAAATACGCCGGCAGCAGGTTCGGGTGGCGCGGGAACATCTGCCACAGCAGCGGCAGGATGCCCTTGCTGGAGAGGATCGCCTTCCAGGGCGGCTCGATCCAGCGGGTCGAGGCGCCGGCGAGCGACCGCCCGAACGCCTCGCGGAACATCCACTCCCACGGGTAGAGCTTGAAGGCGAGCACGATCGGCCGGTCCGCCTCGTCGACGAAGTCGCCGTTGCGGGCGCGGCCGATGCGGTCCATGGCGATCAGCGTGGTGGCGAGGCCGGCCTGGCGGGCGGTGTCCTCCAGATAGCTCAGGGTGCCGAGGTCCTCCGGACTGTCGAGCGCGCCGGCGAGATGCACGGGCCGGCCCTGCGCGACGGCCTGCCAGGCGGCGATCAGCTTCTCGTGGACGGAGTTGAACTGATCGCTGCCGGCCGGAACGATCTGGCGGGCGATGGCGTCCTCGAGCCACAGCCACTGGAACACCCCGGTCTCGTACAGCGCGGTCGGCGTGTCGGCATTGTATTCGAGGAGCTTGGCCGGGCCGTTGCCGTCATAGGCGAGGTCGAGGCGGCCGTAGAGCGAGGTGTCGCCGCGCTTCCAGCTCGCCGCGATGTATGTCCAGAACGGCTCCGGGATCTTCAGCAGGCGCAGCAGGCGCTCGTCGTCGACGGCACGGGCGACGAGCTCGCGGCACATCCGGTCGAGCTCCTGGGTCGGCGCCTCGATGTCGCGCTCGATCTGGTCGAGCGTGAAGCCGTAATAGGCGGTCTCGTCCCAATAGGGCTCGCCGCCGATGGTGTGGAACGCGAAGCCGGCTCGCCCCGCCTCCTCGCGCCAGTCGTCGCGCTCCGGGCAGGCGATGCGCCGCATCCTCAGCCTCCGGACGAGAAGGCGTGGCCGATGGAGCCGAAGCCACCGCGCGCCGCGACGCTCGTCCCCGCCGCGTGGCTCGCCGACCCGGCATGGCCCGCCGCGGTGGTCGAGCCACCGGACGCATGTCTCGTGTCGCCGGACGAGCCGCCCCACCACGACCCCGACGACCAGCGGGTGCCGCCCGACGAACCCGAGGAGCCGCGTGGCGCACAGGCCGGCGGCGACGTCTCGCCGGTCCGCAGTGGTGCGTGGAGAGCAGGCTCGCCGGTCTCGGGCCGGCAATCCTGGCCGGGCATCAGCATGTAGGCGCCGCCGCCGGCGGTCGCGGCCGACATCAGCACCAGGCCCACCTGCGCCGAACGCTTCATGCGGACCTCCGGTGCTCAGTAGGACATCGCGGCGGCGTTGAGGGCGCCGGCGGCCAGCGACGCGAGGCCGAGCCAGATGGCCGGCGCCAGCTCGCCGGCCGCGATGCGGGCCGAGAGATCCGGCACCGGCAGCCGCGCCAGGAAATAGGCGCCGATCTGCACCACCAGGGCGATGACGCTCCACACGGCGCAGTCGAGCAGATAGGAGGCGTGCGCGATGGCGCTGGCGAGCGGCAGCGCGAAGCCGAGGAGCGACAGGCCGAGCGACACCGCGGCGCCCGGCACGTTGCGGGCGATCAGCGCGAACTCGTCGTGCGCCGTCACCCGCGTGTAGATCAGCAAATAGAGGACGGCGGCGACGATCGCGGTGGAGAGATAGGCCAAAAAGGCCGGAAGGCCGGCCAGAGATTGCAGCAGCATGGCGTCGCTCCCCCGGTGCTCCAGGGTAGGTTGCGCCGCCGCGATCCGGGGTTCAAGGGCCGATCAGTCGCTCTGCTTGACGAGGCGGTCGATGGCGACGAGCCGGCGCAGCAGCGCCTCGAGCTCTGCCAGCGGCACCATGTTGGGGCCGTCCGAAGGGGCGCGATCCGGGTCCTGGTGGGTCTCGATGAAGATGCCAGCGACGCCCACCGCGACGGCGGCACGCGCCAGCACCGGCACGAACGTGCGGTCACCGCCCGACGCGGTCCCCTGCCCGCCCGGCTGCTGCACCGAATGGGTGGCGTCGAAGATCACCGGCGCGCCGGTCCTGGCCAGGATCGGCAGCGCCCGCATGTCAGTGACGAGCGTGTTGTAGCCGAACGAGGCGCCGCGCTCGGTGACCAGCACGTTCGGGTTGCCGGCCCCGGTCACCTTGGCGACCACGTTGGCCATGTCCCACGGCGCGAGGAACTGGCCCTTCTTGACGTTGACGATACGGCTGGTCGCGGCGGCCGCCACCAGGAGGTCGGTCTGCCGGCACAGGAAGGCCGGGATCTGGAGGATGTCGACCACCTCGGCGACGGGCGCGCATTGCGCCGCCTCGTGAACGTCGGTCAGCACCGGCAGCCCGAGGGTCTCGCGGATCTCGGCGAACACCGGCAGCGCGGCGTCGAGGCCGATCCCGCGCGCGCCGCCGAGGCTGGTGCGGTTCGCCTTGTCGAACGAGGTCTTGAACACGAGGCCGATGCCGACGCGGGCGGCGATCTCCTTGCAGGCGGCCGCCATCTCCAAAGCGTGGGCGCGACTCTCCATCTGGCAGGGGCCGGCGATCAGGGCGAGCGGCAGGGCATTGCCGAAGTGGACCGCGGCGGCACCGCGGCCGGCCGTCACCACGGGCTCGGGTCTCGCCGTGGCGGCCGATGTCGTCGCGGCTGCGGGGAACATTGCGGCGGCGGGCGGTGGGCCCGCTGCCGGTGCGGTGGTCGGCTCGATCGCTGGGGCGATGGCCGAAGAGGGGATCGGGGACGGCGTGGTCGGATGGGAGGCCATGGCGGCGGACCATGGCGGGCCGCCGGCCCGGGGTCAACGGGGCACGACGGGGTGGTTCACCGCCTGCGGTGGCCACCGCAGGACGTCCGCCCGGGGGCGATCGCCTCGCCGCGAGGGGCGCAGTGACGACCGCCGCCGAGCCGACCGGCTCAGTCCCGTCCCTTGGCCACGATCGGCACGGCCGGCCGCGGGTCGAGCTGGAAGCGCGGCATGGACAGCATCGTCGGGTCGGGCGCGAACGGCATCGCCACCGGCAGGGCGGACGCGGCCGCCGAGCCGGTGAGATTAGGCACGAACGCCTCGCGGTCATAGGTCTGGCCGAGCGCCACGACACGTGCCGGCTGGGCCAGATGGGGGGTCAGGATCGCGCCGAGCCGCACCCCGATCGGCGGGCCGAACGACGCGGTCGGTTGGCCGACCTCGGTCCAGGTCCGGTCGCCGGCGGGCGCGGCGGCCGCCGGCTCGCCCGCCTGGGCCGGTCCCCCGACGAGCAGGAGCGCCAAGGCCAGCGCCGCCATCGCCGGCGCAGCACGCACCGGCATCCTGATCTCCGGCACGGGAATCGCGACGTTCGAGCCGACCATGCTGTCACTCCCGATCATTGATCCGACCATCGAGGCTACCGACAGTCGGCCGGCAGCGAGAGTCACATGTAGGTGTCTCGGGCCACCGGCCTTCACCGTCCTACTGTCTGCCCTCCCCGGCGGCACAGAGCCCGCTTCCCTTCCGCGTATATCGCTACCGCTGCTGGTCGGGCGGCACCATGGTCGGATCGATCAGCTCCACCTTGGTGCCGGGAGCCACCCCGAAAATCGCCTCGAACTCGTCCGGACGAAGCACGGCGGCAGCCTGGTCGAGCAGATGCTGGTTGCGGGCATTGAGGGTCTCGGCGCTCGGCGTCGCTCCCGGCCACGCCTGGGCGGCGAACCGGCGGGTATCGACCCGCAGGGCCAGCAGGTTGGCGAGCGTGTCGGGCTGGCCGGCCAGGACCGCGCGAGCGCGGGCCTCGAAGTCGTCGGGTGGTCCCGCCATGGCCATGCCTCCCATCGTCGCCATCGCGGGCGGCGGGGCCGGCCCGCCGCAAGTCGCGATCCGGGCCGCCCAGGCCGCCGTCTGCAACCCGTAGGTCCCGTAGATATAGGTGCTGATCATGTAGCCGCGAGCGTTGCTCACCGTCAGGGCGGCCTGGCCGGGTGCGGCCGTCGCCCACAGCACCTGGTTGGCGAGCTGATGGCAGACGCCGTCGACGCCGTATTGAAAGATGGTGCCGCGCGCCGCCGGAACCTGACGCGAATCGGCATTCGACCGGACATAGCAGCGGGCGAGCGCGAGATCTCCGCTCTGCTGGCCGAGAAAGCCGGTCGGGTTCGGCGGGGTGCCGCCGGTCGGATGGAAGCCGCCCCAGCAGTACCAGTAGTCCTGGCCGGCCTGGGCGACCGCCTGGTCGTTGGGATAGGCCGTCTGGCGATTGTCGTAGGTCGTCACCCAGGTGTGATCGACCGGCGAGCCGGCCACGAAGGCCGGCACCGCCCATGCGAACAACGTCACGATGGGAGCCATGGCACACCTCCTGCACGGCAGGATTGCACCACAGCACAGCCTCAGCCAGCACCGATTACCGCGGGCGGGTCACGAGTTCGCGACGCCGGGCCGCTACACGAGGCGGCTCTGCTCCACGGCTGCGCCGACGAAAGACGCGAACAGGGGATGCGGCGCGAAGGGGCGCGATTTCAGCTCCGGATGGAACTGCACCCCGATGAACCACGGGTGATCGACATATTCGACGATCTCGGGTAGCAGGCCGTCCGGCGACATGCCGCAGAACCGCATTCCGTGTCGCTCCAGCCGGTCCTTGTAGGCGGTGTTGACCTCGTAACGGTGGCGGTGACGTTCGGAGATCTCGGTCGCGCCATAGATCGCCGCCACCCGACTGCCGGGCGCCAGGGCGGCCGGATAGGCGCCGAGCCGCATGGTGCCGCCGAGATCGCCACCGTGGTCGCGCGTCTCCAGCTCGTTGCCGCGCAGCCATTCGGTCATCAGGCCGACCACCGGCTCGCTGGTCGGGCCGAACTCGGTCGAGTTGGCATCGGCGATGCCGCACAGGTTCCGCACCGCCTCGATCACCGCCATCTGCATGCCGAAGCAGATGCCGAGATACGGCAGCTTGCGCTCGCGGGCGAAGCGGGCCGCGCGGATCTTGCCCTCGGCGCCGCGCTGCCCGAAGCCGCCGGGCACCAGGATGCCGTGGACGTGCTCCAGGAACGGCGCCGGGTCCTCGTGCTCGAACACCTCGCTCTCGATCCAGTCGAGATTGACCCGCACCTTGTGGGCGACACCGCCGTGGGTCAGCGCCTCGATCAGCGACTTGTAGGCGTCCTTCATCCCCGTGTACTTGCCGACGATCGCGATCGTCACGTCGCCGTCGGGATTGCGGATGCGCTCGTTGATGCGATGCCAGCGGCCGAGATCGGGCTCGGCATCGGCGGGCAGTCCGAAGGCGGCCAGGACCTCGGCGTCGAGCCCGGCCTCGTGATAGGCCTCCGGGACCGCATAGATCGAATCGGCGTCGCGCGCCTCGATGACGGCGCTCTCCCGCACGTTGCAGAACAGCGCCAGCTTGCGCCGCTCCTCCTTGGGGATCGGCCGGTCGGTCCGGCACAGCAGGATGTCGGGCTGGATGCCGATCGAGCGCAGCTCCTTGACCGAATGCTGGGTCGGCTTGGTCTTCAGCTCGCCGGCGGACGGAATGAAGGGCAGCAAGGTCAGGTGAATGTAGATGGCGGTTCCGCGCGGCACCTCGATGCCGAACTGGCGGATCGCCTCGAAGAACGGCAGGCCCTCGATGTCGCCCACGGTGCCGCCGATCTCGACCAGGACGAAGTCGTAGCCGTCGCTGCCGTCGCGGACGAAGTCCTTGATGGCGTTGGTGACGTGCGGGATCACCTGGATGGTGGCGCCGAGATAGTCGCCGCGCCGCTCCTTGGCGAGGATTTCCTGGTAGATGCGGCCGGTGGTGATGTTGTCCTGGCGGCCTGCCGGGCGGCCGGTGAAACGCTCGTAGTGGCCGAGATCGAGGTCCGTCTCGGCGCCGTCGTCGGTGACGAACACCTCGCCGTGCTGGTACGGCGACATCGTTCCCGGATCGACGTTGAGATAGGGATCGAGCTTGCGCAGGCGGACCGAGTAGCCGCGCGCCTGCAAGAGCGCGCCGAGCGCCGCCGAGGCGAGACCTTTGCCGAGGGAGGAGACCACGCCGCCGGTGATGAAGATGTACCGCGTCATGGGACCCGACCTCTAGCGCCACAAGAGCGATTCGACGAGGGCTCGCCACGCAGGTCTGCCCCGCCGGCCCGGATCAACCCCGACGCCAGCGTGTATTGCACGCCATTTTTCAATGGCTTGTCTCCAGATCTTATGGGGCCGGACGAGCGAAGCTCGCCCGATCGTGATGGTGCGAAGGAACGATGCTCGAAGCCTGCGACGCCCCCACGGTGGCGCGGGGAGCGCACCGGCTCACTGCGACCGCGGGACTTCCGGACCCGACGGGGCCGCGGGCGCGGCCGGTGCCGACGGCGCGGTCGGCTGGGTGCCGCCGGGAAGCTGGTCGAGGATGCCGCGGCCGCCGCCGAGCGGGGCCGGCTCGCCGGGCGCCGGAGCGGTCGGGCCGCCGGTCGGAATCACCGTGGTGGGCCGCTGCGACAGGCCGGCCAGCACCGAGAGCAGCAGGCTGGTGACGAAAAAGGCCGCGGCCAGGATCGCGGTCGCCCGGGTCAAGGCGTTGCCGCTGCTGCGGTTGCTCATGAAGCCGCCGCCGCCGCCGATGCCGAGCGCCCCGCCCTCCGACCGCTGCAACAGCACGAGGCCGATCATGGCGAGCACGATCATCAGGTGGACGACGATGACGACGGTCTGCATGGGACGATTCGCTCGCGACGCTCGAAATCTGGCAAAAAACGACAGACGAAGATCGGACACGGCGGATCGGGCGCTACCGGCACCCGACTCCGCCCGCCGAACGGTCGGCCGCCCTCGGCATATGGGGACGGCGCGCCGCGTCTACACGATCCCGCCGCGCTTTTCCACCCATACCGCCGGGAATTCGGCCGGACGCGGGTGGCGCGGCGCAGTCCTACTTATAGGCGCCGGCGATCCCCAGGAAATCGGTAGCCTTGAGGCTCGCGCCCCCCACCAGGGCGCCGTCGACATTCGCCACGGCCATCAGCTCGGCCGCATTGGAGGGCTTCACGGAGCCGCCATAGAGGACGCGAACCCCCTCCCCCTCGGCGCCGAACCGCTCGACCAGTCGGTCGCGGACGAAGCCGTGCGCCTCGGCGACGTCGGCGACCGTCGGGGTCAGCCCGGTGCCGATCGCCCAGACCGGCTCGTAGGCGACCACCAGGTTGGCGGCCGTCGCCCCGTCCGGCAGCGAGCCGGCGAGCTGGGTGCCGAGCACCTCGAGGGTCCTGCCGGCGGCCCGCTCGTCCTTGGTCTCACCGATACAGACGATGGCGAGGAGCCCGGCGCGCCACGCGGCCAGCGCCTTGGCGCGGATCTCGGCGTCGCTCTCCCGGTGGTAGGTGCGCCGCTCCGAGTGGCCGACGATCACCGCGGTCGCCCCGGCATCCGCCAGCATCTCGGCGGCGACATCCCCCGTGAAGGCGCCCGACACCTCGGCATGGCAGTCCTGGCCGCCGATGGCGACCGGGGTGCCGGCGGCGCGCGCCGCGAAGGCGGCCACCAGGGTGGCGGGTGGGCAGACCATGAGGTCGAGGCGCGGCGCCAACCCGCCGGCCGCCGCGATCACCGCGTCGAGCTCGCCGATCGAGCCCCGCAGGCCGTTCATCTTCCAGTTTCCCGCCACCAGCGGCCGACGCCCCGACGCCATCGTTCTCCTCGCCTTCTGTCCCAATCGTCTTCGGTTGAGGGCCGGCTCCCGGCGGCCCGGGGCTAGCTATCGCGCCCGGTCGCCGGCAGCCGCCGTTCTCGAATTCAGGACCGCCGAGCTTATGCCACGATCCTACCGGCGGTGCGACATCTTCGGGCGCCGGCCCGGAGCGGGTCGGTTGCGACGGCGGGGAGCCCTGCCTATGATGCCGCCGCCGTCGGCCCGGCTCCCCCGGGCCGGTCGACCGGCCTGCCTTTCATCGTGCGACCCCGGCCTGCCGGCGGACCGTGCGACCGACCGACGGGGCTCGCTTCCGCCACCCGACCAGCGGATGCCGCGTGAAGGCGCCCCCCAACCACTGCGAACAGGACCCATGCTCCGCGGATTGCGAAAAGCCTCGTCCAACTGGCTCGGTAAAGTCGTCATGGCGGCCGTGGTCGCGTTCCTGGTCATCAGCTTCGCGGTGTGGGGCATCGGCGACATCTTCCGCGGCTTCGGCGTGTCGACGGTCGCCACCATCGGCAAGAGCGAGATCACCATCGATCAGTTCCGCCAGCTCTACAACGACCGCCTGCAACAGCTCGGCCGCCAGGTCGGCCGCCCGATCACCCCCGACCAGGCGCGCGCCGCCGGGCTCGACCGCCAGATCCTCACCCAGCTGGTCGCCGAGGCCGTGCTCGACGAGCGCGCCCGCGAGCTGGGCCTCGGCTTCCCGGACGCTGAGGTGGTGCGCCAGATCATGCAGGACCCGACCTTCCGGGGCGGCAACGGCCAGTTCGATCAGACCCGCTTCGCCTATCTGGTGCGCCAGGCCGGCTACACCGAGCAGCGGTTCATCTCCGAGCAGCGCCGCATCTCGCTGCGCCGCCAGCTCGCCGCCTCGGTCGGCGGCGACGTCACGGCGCCGCAGACGACGGCCGAGGCCCTGGTCCGCTACGAGAACGAGGAGCGGTTCATCGACTACGTGGTGCTCGGCGCCGCCCAGGCGGGCGACATCCCGGACCCGACCCCGGAGCAGCTCCAGACCACCTACGAGCAGCGCAAGTTCGCGTTCCGGGCGCCCGAGTATCGCAACGTGCTGCTGCTGATGCTCTCGCCGGACGCACTGGCGGCCGGCATCACGGTGAGCGACGCCGACGTCAAGAAGGCCTACGAGGAGCGGTCGAGCCGCTACGCCACGCCGGAGAAGCGGCAGGTGCAGCAGATCGCGTTCGCCAATCCCGAGGAGGCCAAGGCGGCGCACGAGCGCCTGTCCTCCGGTGGCCTGACCTTCGAGGCGCTGGCGGCCGAGCGCAATATCGCCCCGGCCGACCTCGATCTCGGGCTGGTGAGCCGTGCCGACATGCTCGATCCCGCCATCGCGGCGGCCGCCTTCTCGCTCGCCGAGGGCGCCGTCAGCGCGCCGGTGTCGGGCCGGTTCACCACCGCCATCCTGCGCGTCACCAAGATCGAGCCGGGCCACGCCACCCCGCTGGAGGAGATCGCGCCGCAGATCCGGAAGGACCTCGCGATCGAGCGCGCCCGCGCGTCGCTGGCCGAGCTGCGCGACAAGGTCGAGGACGAGCTGGCCGCCGGCCAGCGCCTCGACGAGATCGCCGCCAAGCTCAAGCTTCCGGTCCAGGCCATCCCGGCCGTCGACCGATCCGGCCGCACCCCGGACGGCCAGCCGGTGGCGCTGCCCAAGGACGTCGACGTGCTCGGCCCCGCCTTCTCGACCCAGGTGGGCCTGGAGAACGAGGCGATCACCCTGCCGGGCGGCGGCTATATCTGGTACGAGGTCGCC
Organism: Rhodoplanes serenus; assembly: GCA_009720755.1. GTDB lineage: Bacteria > Pseudomonadota > Alphaproteobacteria > Rhizobiales > Xanthobacteraceae > Rhodoplanes > Rhodoplanes serenus. The sequence goes on along the minus strand of WNKV01000005.1, from coordinate 204,525 downwards.
GGCGTGACGCCGTCGCGCGAACGGACCTTCGAGGAGGTCAAGGAGCGTGTCGCCGAGCGCTGGCGCAACGACGAGATCGCGGCCCGGCTGACCGCCAAGGCCGACGGCCTCGCGGCCAAGCTCAAGTCCGGCACCTGGTTCCCCGAGGTGGCGACCGCCGAGGGGCTGAAGCTGGAGACCGCCGCGGCGCTCAAGCGCCGGGGCAGCAACGCGCTGCCGGCCGGCGTGGTCGAGCAGGTGTTCCGCACTCCGAAGGAAGGCGTCGGCATCGCGACGGGAGCCAACGGCCTCGACCGCGTGGTGTTCCGCGTCACCGACATCCGCGCCCCGGCGTTCGATCCTGCGGCCGAGGACGTCAAGAAGCTGATGGGCCAGCTCCGCACCGCCTATTCGGACGACCTGATGGCCCAGTATGTGGGCCAGCTCCAGTCCGAGATGGGCGTCCGGATCAACCAGCAGGCCCTCGCCCAGGCGGTCGGCCGCAGCGCCGCGGACCAGTAGCGCAACGACGACGCCGGCGCCTCGGTCGCCGGCGTCCCTCAGCATCGGCGCGCCGGAGGCGCGCAGGCGGCGGCCGGCCCGAGGGCGCGGCCCGCCGGAGCCATCGGACGACCCATGCAGATCGAACCGCAGGCCGCAGCCTTCGTGGACGCCTACGGGCGCGGCATCCCCCAGGTGGTCTCCACCACCCTGGTGGCCGACCTGGAGACCCCGGTCTCCGCCTTTCTCAAGGTGGCGGACGGCAAGCCGTCGAGCTTCCTCCTCGAGTCCGTCGAGGGCGGCGCCGTGCGCGGCCGCTACTCGATCATCGGGCTCGACCCCGACCTGGTGTTCCGTGTCGTCGGCGACCGGGCCGAGACCGCCCGCCCGGTTCGCGGCGGTCCCGACATCGTGACGCCTTGCCCGGAGCCGCCGCTCGATGCCCTGCGGCGGCTGATCGCCGACAGCCGGATCGCCCTGCCCGATGCCCTGCCGCCGATGGCGGCCGGCGTCTTCGGCTATCTCGGCTACGACACGGTGCGGCTGATGGAGACGCTGGGGCCGGCCAATCCGGACCCGATCGGCATCCCCGATGCGGTGCTGGTGCGGCCGACCGTGGTGATCGTGTTCGATGCCGTGAAGGACACCATCACGGTGGTGACGCCGGTGCGGCCCGACCCCGCCATTCCGGCCCGGGTGGCCCATGCGCGCGCCGTCGAGCGCCTGACCGCCGTGGTCGACGCGCTCGATCGGCCGCTCCTCAAGGAGCCGCTCGCCGCCGTGGGCGAGGCGCCGGAGGCCGCGCCCACCTCCAACACGACGCCCGACGAGTACGCCGCCATGGTGGCGCGGGCGAAGGACTACATCGCGGCCGGCGACATCTTCCAGGTGGTGCTGGCGCAGCGCTTCTCGACCCCGTTCACGCTGCCGGCCTTCGCGCTCTATCGGGCGCTGCGCCGGGTGAACCCGGCGCCGTTCCTGTTCTTCCTCGATTTCGGCGGCTACGCGGTGGTCGGGTCGAGCCCGGAGATCCTGGTGCGGGTCCGCGACGACACCGTGACCATCCGGCCGATCGCCGGCACGCGGCGCCGCGGCGCCACCCCGCACGAGGACAAGGCGCTGGAGGAGGAGCTGCTCGCCGATCCAAAGGAATGCGCCGAGCACCTGATGCTGCTCGATCTCGGCCGCAACGACGTCGGCCGTGTCGCCGCCATCGGCACCGTCACGGTGACCGACCAGTTCTTCGTCGAGCGCTACAGCCAGGTCATGCACATCGTGTCGAACGTCGAGGGTCGGCTCGACCCGGCGCGCGACGCCCTCGACGCGCTGGCGGCGGGCTTCCCGGCCGGCACCGTGTCGGGCGCCCCCAAGGTGCGGGCCATGCAGATCATCGACGAGCTGGAGAAGGAGAAGCGCGGGCTCTATGCCGGCTGCGTCGGCTATTTCTCCGCCGCCGGCGAGATGGACTCGTGCATCGTGCTGCGCACCGCGCTGGTCAAGGACGGCACCATGTATGTTCAGGCCGGCGCCGGCATCGTGGCCGACTCCGATCCCGCGTCCGAGCAGCAGGAGTGCGTCAACAAGGCGAAGGCCCTGTTCCGCGCCGCCGAGGAGGCCCACCGCTTCGCCAGCGCCGCAAAGCGCGGGCAGTGAGGGCACGCCGATAAAGGCCGGCCGGGGGATCGGCCAACTTGACGACACGCCACGCCCCAATAATCCTGCCGCACTACTCCAATCCGAGTAGTGGTGCAGGAGCAGCCGCGTGTCCGATCGAGAGCCCTCGTCGAAATCGACCGCCGGCAGGAGCAAAGGCCCGGCGAAGGCCCGCGGGAGAGCGCGCAAGCCTGGAGTGACCGCGGCTCCAAACGGCGGCCCGGTCCTGCTCTCCGGCGGCAATCCGCAAATCCCCAAGGGCGATGGCGACGCGCCGGTACGGGCCTACATCGCCGCAATGCCGGGCTGGACATGCGACCTCGGCCGCCGCCTCGACGACCTCGTGGTCCGGACCGTGCCGGATGTCCGCAAGGCGGTGCGGTGGAACTCGCCGTTCTACGGCATCGAGGGCCAGGGCTGGTTCCTGTCGTTCCACGTCTTCACCCGCTACGTGAAGCTGACGTTCTTCCGCGGCACCGCGCTGGAGCCGATGCCGCCCGGAGGCACGGCGCGAAGCGGAGACGTTCGGTGGATCGACATCCACCAAGACGACGCGCTCGACGAAGCCCAGATGGTCGCCTGGGTCAGGCAGGCCGCCGCCCTGCCCGGCTGGACGCCGTAGCCGCTGCCGCGCAGACGGGGCGCCGCCTGTTCGCCGGAGTCACCACGGACGGCCGCTACTGCGTGGCCGCCCAGCGCATCACCGCGACGAGGTGGCCGGCATGCACGACGGCGACGATGACCGAGAACACCATGAGCCCGACCGCCGCCTTGCGGCGGCGTGGCGCCCCCCATTGCGCCTGGAGCAGCATCACCACCCGCAGCACCACCGCGAGCCCGACCGTGAACCACAGGCCGACCTCCTTGGGGGCGTACCAGGTGGGCTTGCCGTCGAGGGCCCACTGCATCGGCACCGTATCGGTGGCGATCTGCGGCGCCACCCACAGGCTCGCCGCGACCATCGCGGCCAGCGCCGCCGCATAGACCAGATCGGCCGCGACCAGCAGCCCGCGCTCGCTCATCCTCGCCCCCCGCTCCCGCGTCCGCCCCGCCGACGCGGGGCGGCATTCCTGCGCCGAACCGGGTAGCCGACGATCCTAAACGTTTCGTCGATACTGACCGCCGACGTCGAACAGCGCGCCGGTGATCTGGCCGAGCGAGCAGACGCGGACGACGTCCATCAGCACCGTGAACAGATTCTCGCCGCGCGCCGCCGCCTCCTGGAGGCGAGCGAGCGCCGGCCCCGACGCCTCGGCATGGCGGGCCTGGAAGGCACGCAGCCGGGCGATCTGTGACCGCTTCTCGTCGTCGGTCGAGCGCACCAGCCCGGCCGGTGGCACCACCGTGCAGGACGGCCCGAGGAAGGTGTTGACGCCGACGATCGGCAGCGAGCCGTCGTGCTTCTTGTGCTCGTAGTGGAGCGACTCGTCCTGGATCTTGCTGCGCTGATAGCCGGTCTCCATGGCGCCGAGCACGCCGCCGCGCGCCGCGATCGCCTCGAACTCCTTCAGCACCGCCTCCTCCACCAGATCGGTCAGCTCCTCCAGGATGAACGAGCCCTGGTTGGGGTTCTCGTTCTTGGCCACGCCCCACTCGCGATTGATGATGAGCTGGATGGCGAGCGCGCGGCGCACGCTCTCCTCGGTCGGCGTCGTCACCGCCTCGTCATAGGCGTTGGTGTGCAGCGAATTGCAGTTGTCGTAGACGGCGAGCAGCGCCTGCAAGGTCGTGCGGATGTCGTTGAACGCCATCTCCTGGGCGTGCAGCGAGCGGCCCGACGTCTGGATGTGATACTTGAGCTTCTGGGAGCGCTCGTTGGCGCCATAGCGGTGCTTCATGGCGATCGCCCAGATGCGGCGCGCCACGCGGCCGATCACCGCGTATTCGGGGTCCATGCCGTTGGAGAAGAAGAACGACAGGTTGGGCGCGATGTCGTCGATCCGCATGCCGCGCGCCAGATACGCCTCCACATAGGTGAAGCCGTTGGCGAGCGTGAAGGCGAGCTGGGAGATCGGGTTCGCGCCGGCCTCGGCGATGTGATAGCCGGAGATCGACACCGAGTAGAAGTTGCGGATGCAGTTGTCGATGAAGAACGCCTGCACGTCGCCCATCAGGCCGAGGGCGAAGTCGGTGGAGAAGATGCAGGTGTTCTGTCCCTGATCCTCCTTGAGGATGTCGGCCTGCACGGTGCCGCGCACATTGGCCAGCGCATGGGCTCGCAGCGCCGCCCGCTCGCCGTCATCCGGGTCCCGCCCCTGGGTGGCGCGGAACCGCTCGACCTGCTGATCGATGGCGACGTTGAGGAACATCGCCAGGATGATCGGCGCCGGACCGTTGATGGTCATCGACACCGAGGTGGCCGGATCGCACAGGTCGAAGCCCGAATAGAGCGTCGCCATGTCGTCGATGGTGGCGATGGAGACGCCGGAATTGCCGACCTTGCCGTAGATGTCGGGGCGCTCGCCCGGGTCGGCGCCGTAAAGGGTGACGGAGTCGAACGCGGTCGACAGGCGCTTCGCCGGCATTCCCCCCGACAGCATGTGGAAGCGCCGGTTGGTGCGCGCCGCGTCGCCCTCGCCGGCGAACATCCGGGTCGGGTCCTCGTTCTCGCGCTTGAAGCGGAACACCCCGGCCGTGAACGGGAAGGCACCCGGCACGTTCTCGCGCCGCAGCCAGCCGAGAACCTCGCCATCGTCGGTGAAGCGCGGCAGCGCCACCTTGCGCACCGCGGTACCCGACAGCGTGGTGTGGACGAGGCTGGTGCGGCTCTCGCGCTCGCGCACCGCGGTCACCATCTCGGTGGCGCCGTAGCGCGCCACGGTGTCGGGCCAGGACGCCAGCAGCGCCCGGCTGTCGCTACTCAGGGCCGCATCCTTGCCGGCGGCCAGCGCATCGATGTCGGCGTTGGCGCGGTCGCAGGCGGCGAGCAGCGCGCGGCTGCGAGCGAGCGCCTGCCGGTCGCGCGCCACCTCGCATTGGGCCGCCGTCTCGGCGTGATAGTCGCGCACCGTCTCGGCGATGTCGGCGAGATAGCGCACCCGCTCGGCCGGCACCACGGCGCGCGCCGCCGACGAGGTGCGCCCCTCCACCCGCGGCAGGACGCCGCCGCCGGCCGGCAGGCCCAGGCCCTGGAGCCGTTCGGCGAGTGCCTGGTAGAGCGCCGTGACGCCGTCGTCGTTGAAGCGGGCCGCGATGGTGCCGAACACCGGCATCTCCTCGGGGGCGCGATCGAACAGCAGATGGTTGCGCTGGAACTGCTTGCGGACGTCGTGCAGAGCATCCTCGGCGCCGCGCCGCTCGAACTTGTTGATGGCGACGACGTCCGCGTAGTCCAGCATGTCGATCTTCTCGAGCTGGGTCGCGGCACCGAACTCCGGGGTCATCACATAGACGGCGACGTCCGCCACCGATGTGATGGCGGTGTCGCCCTGCCCGATCCCCGAGGTCTCGACGACGATCAGGTCGAAGCCCGCCGCCTTGCAGGCCGCGACCGCGTCCGGCACCGCGCGCGAGAGGCCGCCGGCGGCGTCGCGGCTCGCCAGCGAGCGCATGAACACGTTCGGATGGTCGATGGCGTTCATGCGGATGCGGTCGCCGAGCAGCGCCCCGCCCGAGCGTCGCCGCGTCGGATCGACCGCGACGACCGCGATCTCGAGGCTGTCGCGGTGATCGAGGCGGAAGCGCCGCAGCAGCTCGTCAGTGAGGCTCGACTTGCCGGAGCCGCCGGTGCCGGTGAGGCCGAGCACCGGCACCGGCCGTTGAGCCGCCTCGTCCAGCAGGGCGCGCAGGGCCGGCGGGCAGCGCTCCGCCTCGCAGGCGGTGATCAGCCGCGCGAGCGCCTTCCGATCACCCGCGAGGATCGCCGCCGGATCGTCGTCGACCTGTGCGGCGAGATCGCAGTCGGCGCGCGCCATGAGATCGTCGATCATGCCCTGGAGGCCCATGGTCTGGCCGTCCTCGGGCGTGTAGATGCGCGCCACCCCGTAGGCGTGCAGCGTCGCCACCTCGTCCGGCACGATGACGCCGCCGCCGCCGCCGAACACCTTGATGTGGTCGGCCCCGGCCCGTCGCAGCAGATCGATGATGTAGGTGAAGAACTCGATGTGGCCGCCCTGGTAGGAGGTCACCGCGATGCCGTTGGCATCCTCCTGGATGGCGGCGGTGACGATCTCGTCGGCCGAGCGATTGTGGCCGAGATGGATCACCTCGGCGCCGGTCGCCTGCATGATGCGCCGCATCACGTTGATGGAGGCGTCGTGGCCGTCGAACAGGCTGGCGGCGGTGACGAGGCGAATCTTGTGACGCGGCTGGTAGGCGGCCGACGCGAAGGCCGAGGTCGGAGCGATCCGGTTCATCACGGGAAACCTTGCACGGGTCAATCGAGTGTCGGGCACATCGTTGGTCGGGTACCGCGCGGGCGCGGCACCGCAATCACTCGTGATGAGCGCACAAGAGATGGTTGCCGCGCAAGTTCGACTTTCGCGTTGCGTGCCGTTCTCGCATCTTGTGAGACGATGCACCGTTGCTGCGGTGCAATCTCGGCGCCGCAACAGAAGCGCGGACCGCCGCGCGTGACTTCGGGCTCAGCCGTAGACGAACCGCTCCGCCGCGACCGCGTCCACCACGAACTCGAACACCTCGCGCACCCGCGCGATCTTCAGCACGTCGACATCGGCGACGATCCAGTAGGTGCGGGTGATGGTCTGCGGCAGCACCCGCACGAGCGACGGATCGGCCTGCGCCACGAAGTCGTGCAGCACGCCGACCCCGAGACCCGCACGCACCGCCTCGATCTGGCCGATGACGCTCGCGCATTCGAAGCGCAGCCCCTCCGGCACGCCGAAATCACCGAGATAGGCCAGCGTGTCGGTGAACAGCAGGTCCGGCACGTAACCGACCACCCGGTGGTCGCGCAGATCGGCGGTCGTGGCGATGGTCGGATGGGCCGCCAGGTAGTCGCGGCTGCCATAGAAGCTCAGCGTGTAGTCGGTGAGCCGGCGAACATCGGTGCGGGAGGCGTCCGGCGGGTCGATGGTGACCACGATGTCGGCCTCGCGCTTGGCCAGCGAGAACACCCGCGGCAACGGCACGAGCTGCACCGTGAGATGCGGATGGCGGACCAGCAGCGCGCCGAGCCGTCGCGCCAGGAACCAGGTGCCGAAGCCGTCCGGTGCGCCGATCCGCACCGTGCCGGTGAGCGCCGCATCGGTGCCGGAGAGCGCGCTTTCCACCTGCAACGCGGTGGTCTCCATCACCTCGGCGGCGGCGAGCAGCCGCTCCCCGGCCGCGGTGAGCCGATAGCCTTGCGGATGGTGCTCGAACAGCTTGGCGTCGAGGGCGAACTCCAGGGCCCGCAGCCGGCGGCTCACGGTCGCATGGTCGACCCGCAGGACGCGGGCCGCCGCCGTCAGCCGGCCGGTGCGGGCGATCGCCAGGAAGAACTTCAGGTCACCCCAGTCGAAGCGGACCATGCACCGGCCCTCCTCGGCCGGAAACGCGCCATGCTGCGTCGCGGTATGCGTGTTCACGCACACCAAGAGCGCAGACTCTCGCATCGACGTGCATCGATGTCATTGCTAGCGTCCCGACCCGAACAGAACAACAAGCTTGTGGAGACGGCTGTGATCACCTACGGGCACTTCATCGGTGGCGCACGCACGGAGGGCACCTCCGGACGCTTCGCCGACGCCTGGGAGCCGATGACCGGGGCGCTGCGCTCGAAGGTGGCGCTGGCGTCGCGCGCCGAGGTGCGAGCCGCCGTCGAGAACGCCGCCGCGGCGCAGCCCGGCTGGGCCGCGGTCAATCCCCAGCGCCGCGCCCGCGTGCTGATGCGATTCCTGGAGCTCGTCGCCCGCGAGATGGACTCGCTCACCGAGCTGCTCGCCCGCGAGCACGGCAAGACCATCACGGATGCGGCCGGCGACATTCAACGCGGTCTCGAAGTGATCGAGTTCTGCATCGGCGCCCCACACCTGCTCAAAGGCGACTACACGGTCGGGGCTGGCCCGGCCACCGACGTCTACTCGCTGCGCCAGCCGCTCGGCGTCGTCGCCGGCATCACGCCGTTCAACTTCCCCGCCATGATCCCGCTGTGGAAGGCCGGTCCGGCGCTGGCCTGCGGCAACGCCTTCGTGCTCAAGCCGTCGGAGCGCGATCCCGGGGTGCCGATGCGGCTCGCCGAGCTGTTCCTGGAGGCCGGCCTGCCGCCCGGCGTGTTCAACGTCGTCAACGGCGACAAGGAGGCGGTCGATGCGCTCCTCGACGACCCCGACGTCAAGGCCATCGGCTTCGTCGGCTCGACCCCGATCGCCGAGTACATCTACACGCGCGGCTGCGCGGCGGGAAAGCGGGTGCAGTGCTTCGGCGGCGCCAAGAACCACATGATCGTGATGCCGGACGCCGACATGGACCAGACTGTCGACGCCCTGATCGGCGCCGGCTACGGCTCGGCCGGCGAGCGCTGCATGGCGATCTCGGTCGCGGTGCCGGTGGGTGAGCAGACGGCCGACCGGCTGATGGAGAAGCTGATCCCGCGAGTCGAGGCGTTGAAGATCGGCCCGTCGACCGATCCGGCGGCCGACTACGGTCCCCTCGTCACCCGCGCCCATCTCGACAAGGTGCGCAGCTACATCGACGTCGGCCTCGCCGAAGGGGCGAAGCTGGTGGTCGACGGCCGCGGCTTCACGATGCAGGGCTACGAGAACGGCTTCTATCTCGGCGGCTGCCTGTTCGACCGCGTGACGGCGGACATGCGCATCTACAAGGAGGAGATCTTCGGCCCCGTCCTCTCCGTCGTGCGGGCGCACGACTACGAGGAGGCACTGCGCCTGCCGAACGAGCACGAGTATGGCAACGGCGTCGCCATCTTCACCCGCGACGGCGACGCGGCGCGCGACTTCGCGGCGCGCGTGAATGTCGGGATGGTGGGCGTCAACGTGCCGATCCCAGTGCCGATCGCCTACTACACCTTCGGCGGCTGGAAGCGCTCCGGCTTCGGTGATCTCAACCAGCACGGCCCCGATGCCTTCCGTTTCTACACCAAGACCAAGACGGTGACATCGCGCTGGCCGTCGGGGGTCAAGGAAGGCGCCGAGTTCGCCATCCCGCTGATGCGGTAGACGCGGCCTGCATTCCCTGGTCATGGCCGGGCTTGTCGCAGCCATCCGCGAGCTTGTTGCCGAAGCGTTTCGAAGACGTGGATGGCCGCGACGAACGCGGCCATGACGGGTCGGAAATTCCGCTGAGGGGCTGGTCGCGAGGCCCCGACGGCGAGCCACGAGGTCGGAGCGGGCAGCCGCTTCGCCAGCCAAAAAAGTTCAAACCAGAACAGACCAACCAGGGAGAAGACCGGAATGCCCCGTAAAGCCCCCCTGCTCCTGCTCGCCGCGACCGCCCTGCTCTCGACCGCGGCCTTCGCGCAGGCTCCGACCTCGGTGAAGATCGGCGTGCTGAACGACCAGTCCGGCGTCTATGCCGACTTCGGCGGCAAGTGGTCGCTGGAAGCAGCTCGCCTCGCCGTCGAGGAGATGAAGCCGCAGCTCGGCGACATGAAGGTCGAGATCGTCAGCGCCGATCACCAGAACAAGCCCGACATCGCCTCCACCATCGCGCGCCAGTGGTTCGACGTCGACGGCGTCGACATGATCACCGAGCTGACCACCTCGTCGGTGGCGTTGGCGGTCCAGGATATCGCGCGCGACAAGAAGAAGATCAACATGGTGGTCGGCGCCGCCACGGCGCGGCTCACCGGCGATGCGTGCTCGCCGACCGGGTTCCACTGGGCCTTCGACACCCGCGCGCTCGCGGTCGGCACCGGCGCCGAGGTGGTCAAGGACGGCGGCGACACCTGGTTCTTCCTCACTGCCGACTACGCCTTCGGCCACCAGCTCGAGAAGGACACCACCGAGATCGTCGTGCAGTCGGGCGGCAAGGTCCTGGGCTCGGTGCGCCACCCGCTCAACACCGCCGACTTCTCCTCGTTCCTGCTCCAGGCGCAGGCGTCGCGCGCCAAGATCGTCGGCCTCGCCAATGCCGGGCTCGACACCAACAACGCCATCAAGCAGGCGGCCGAGTTCGGCCTCGTGCAGAGTGGCCAGCGTCTCGCCGGCATGCTGGTGACGCTCGCCGAGGTGCACGGGCTCGGTCTCAAGGCGGCCCAGGGCCTGGTGCTGACCGAAGGCTTCTACTGGGACCGCGACGACCGCAGCCGCGCCTTCGCCAAGCGGTTCTTCGACCGCACCGGCCGCATGCCGAACATGATCCATGCCGGCACCTACTCGACGGTGATGACCTATCTGAAGGCCGTGAAGGCGGCCGGCAGCAAGGACGCCGAGACGGTCGCCAAGACGATCCGCGCGACGCCGGTCGACGACGACTTCGCCAAGGGCAAGGTGCTGGCCAACGGCCGCTTCGTCCACGACATGTACCTGTTCCAGGTGAAGGCGCCGGCCGAGTCGAAGGCACCGTGGGACTACTACAAGCTGCTGCGCACCATCCCGGGCGACAAGGCGTTCTTCACGGTCGAAGAGTCCGGCTGCAAGCGGGCGAGCTGACGGCAGGACGCCAGACGTCCTCTCCCGCCAGCGGGAGAGGATCGATGTGAGGGTGCCGTCATTGGAACCCGGCCCCTCGTTGCAATCTCAGTGTCTTCAGGAGCATCACCGTCATGGCCACCATCGCGTTCATCGGCCTCGGCAACATGGGCGGCCCGATGGCCGCCAATCTGGTCAAGGCCGGTCATGCGGTGCGCGGCCACGATCTGATCGAGGCCAATCGCGAGGCGGCGCGCGCCGCCGGCGTGGTGCCGGCCGGCTCGATCGCCGAGGCGGTGGCCGGGGCCGCGGTGGTCGTCACCATGCTGCCGGCCGGGCGGCACGTGCTCGCCGTCTGGGAGGAGGCGCTGGCCAGCGCCGCGCCCGGGACCCTGTTGATCGATTCCTCCACCATCGACGTCGACAGCGCCCGCCGGGCGCACGCGATGGCGGCCGAACGCGGCTGCCCCTCGATCGACGCCCCGGTGTCGGGCGGCACCGGCGGCGCCGCGGCCGGCACCCTCACCTTCATGTGCGGCGGCGAAGAGGCGGCGTTCACCGCCGCCGAGTCGATCCTGAAGGCGATGGGCCGGACCATCGTGCACTGCGGACCCGCCGGCAACGGCCAGGCGGCCAAGATCTGCAACAACATGATCCTCGGCATCTCGATGATCGGGGTGTGCGAGGCGTTCGTGCTGGCCGAGAGGCTCGGCCTGTCGCACCAGGCCCTGTTCGACGTGGCCTCGACCTCGTCGGGCCAGTGCTGGTCGCTGACCACCTATTGCCCGGTGCCCGGCCCGGTGCCGACCTCGCCGGCGAACCGCGACTACGTGCCGGGCTTCGCGGCGGCGCTGATGCGCAAGGACCTCGATCTCGCCCAGGAGGCCGCCCGTTCGACAGGCGTGGCGACGCCGCTCGGGGCGGAGGCCGCCGGCCTCTACGCGGCCTTTGCCGAGGCCGGCCGAGGCGGCACGGATTTCTCCGGCATCATCGCCTTCCTGCGCGGCCGGAAGCCGGAGGCTTCCTGACCGAGCCCGGATGGAGCCCGGACGGAACTCGGGCAGAGCCCGGGGCCCGGGTCGAGTGCGGCGACATCAGGGGGGAAGCCGAGCCGCGCCAGGTTCCCCGGCCCCTGCCCGCCTTGACCCCCTTCGGCCACGCGGTCTAAGACCGGCGGAGCCGACAAGGGCCGCCATGATCGTCCTGATCGACAACTACGACAGCTTCACCTTCAACCTCGTCCATTACCTGGGCGGGCTGGGGGCGGATGTCGTCGTCCACCGCAACGACAAGATGTCGGCCGATGCGGTGATCGCGACCGCGCCCGAGGCCATCGTGCTGTCTCCCGGCCCCTGCACCCCCAACGAGGCGGGCATCTGCCTGGAGCTGATCGGCAAGGCGTCGGCCACCATCCCGATGCTGGGCGTCTGCCTCGGCCACCAGGCGATGGGCCAGGCGTTCGGCGGCACCGTGGTGCGGGCGCCCGTCCCGGTCCACGGCAAAGTCGCCGAGATGCATCATGGCGGCGATGGCCTGTTCCGCGGCATCGAGGGGCCGTTCCGGGCGACGCGCTACCATTCCTTGGTGGTCGACCGCGACAGTCTGCCGGACGATCTCGCCGTGACGGCCGAGACCGACGGCCTGATCATGGCCATGCAGCACAAGACCCGGCCGGTGCACGGGGTGCAGTTCCACCCGGAGAGCATCGCGTCCGAGCACGGGCATCTCATTCTCAAGAATTTTCTCGATATCGCGCGGGCCTGGAACGCGGCGAGCGGACGTGCCGTCGGGCGCGCCGCGCCGGCGCCCGCGGCATGAGGTCGACATGGTCGAGCTGAAGACCCTGATCGCGCAGGTCGCCACCGGCGCGCCGTTGACGCGCGAGCAGGCGGCCGCCGCGTTCTCCCGGATGATGTCGGGCGACGCCACCCCATCCCAGATGGGCGCGCTCCTGATGGCGCTGCGGGTGCGCGGCGAGACCGTCGAGGAGATCACCGGCGCGGTCGCCGCCATGCGGTCCAAGATGCTGCGGGTCGAGGCGCCGCCGACCGCCGTCGACGTGGTCGGCACCGGCGGCGACGCCTCCGGCTCGTTCAACATCTCCACCTGCGCGGCCTTCATCGTGGCGGGCGCCGGGGTGCCGGTGGCCAAGCACGGCAATCGCGCACTGTCGTCGCGGTCGGGGGCCGCCGACGTGCTCACCGCCCTCGGGGTGCGAGTGGAGCTGACCCCCGAGGAGATCGCCGACTGCATCCGCGAGGCCAATATCGGCTTCATGTTCGCGCCGTCGCATCATCCGGCGATGAAGCATGTCGCCCCGACCCGGGTGGAGCTCGGCACCCGCACCATCTTCAACCTGCTGGGTCCGCTGTCGAACCCGGCCGGCGTCCGGCGCCAGATGGTCGGCGTGTTCTCGCGCCAGTGGATCGAGCCGCTCGCCCATGTGCTGAAGAATCTCGGCTCCGAACGCGCCTATGTGGTGCACGGTTCGGACGGCCTGGACGAGATCACGATCTCGGGCCCGACCGCGGTGGCGGCGCTGGACGACGGCGAGGTGCGCGTCTTCGAGATCACGCCCGAGGAGGTGGGGCTGAGGCGTGCCGCCCCCGAGGCGCTGCGCGGCGGCGATGCCGCCGCCAATGCGAACGCCCTCAAGAGCGTCCTCGAAGGCCGCAAGGGCCCGTATCGCGACTGCGCGGTGCTCAACGCGGCCGCCACCCTGGTGGTGGCCGGCAAGGCCGCGGACCTCGCGAGCGGGGTCACGCTCGCCACCCAGTCGATCGACACCGGCGCCGCCGAGGGCAGCCTCGGCCGTCTGATCGCCGTCTCCAACGGGTGAAGCCGATGGCCGACATTCTCGCCACCATCGAAGCCTACAAGCGCCAGGAGATCGCCGAGGCGAAGCGGCTGCGGCCCTACACCGCCGTCGCCGAGGTGGCCCGCACCACGCCGCCGCCGCGCGGCTTCCTGCGCGCCATCGAGCGGCGCATCGCCCGTGGCCAGCCGGCGCTGATCGCCGAGATCAAGAAGGCGAGCCCCTCGAAGGGACTGATCCGCCCCGACTTCGACCCGCCGGCGCTAGCCCGCGCCTACGAGGACGGCGGCGCCACCTGCCTGTCGGTGCTCACCGACGGCCCGTCGTTCCAGGGCCGCGGCGACCATCTGGTGGCGGCCCGCGCCGCCACGGCGCTGCCGGTGCTGCGCAAGGACTTCCTCTACGATCCCTACCAGGTGGCCGAGGCCCGCGCGCTCGGCGCCGACTGCATCCTGATCATCATGGCCGGCGTCGACGACGCCACCGCCCGCGACCTGGAGACGGCTGCCTTCGAGCACGGCATGGACGTGCTGGTCGAGGTGCACGACGAGGCCGAGCTGGAGCGGGCGCTGCGGCTGTCGTCGCGGCTGATCGGCATCAACAACCGCGACCTCAAGACCTTCGAGACCCGGCTGGAGGTGGCCGAGCGCCTGGCCCCGCTGGTACCGCGCGATCGCGTGCTGGTCGGCGAGAGCGGCATCTTCACGCCCGCCGATCTCGCCCGCCTCGCCCGCGTCGGCATCTCGACCTATCTGGTCGGCGAGAGCCTGATGCGCCAGGACGACGTCACCGCCGCCACCCGCGCCTTGCTGGGCGGCGGCGGCACGGCAGCCCCGGCCGCCGAATGATCACGGCGCACAGATGACGGACTGAGAATGGCGGACGAGCCCCGGCTGACCCACATCGACCGGCGCGGCGAGGCCCGCATGGTCGACGTCGCCGACAAGCCGGTGACGCGCCGGCGCGCCGTCGCCGAGGGCCGCGTCGTGATGGCCGCCGCGACCCTCGATCTGGTCCGCCGCGGTGATGCCAAGAAGGGCGACGTGCTCGGCGTCGCCCGCATCGCCGGCATCATGGCGGCGAAACGCACCCACGAGCTGATCCCGCTGTGCCATCCGCTGCCGGTCTCGAAGGTGGAGGTGGAGGTGGTGCCCGACCCCGCCCTACCCGGCGTCCGTGTCCAGGCGACCGTCGAGGTGGCCGGCCAGACCGGCGTGGAGATGGAGGCGCTCACCGCCGTGTCGGTCGCCTGCCTCACCGTCTACGACATGGTCAAGGCGGTGGAGCGCGGCATGCGGATCGAGGGCGTGCGGCTGCTGGAGAAGCACGGCGGCAAGTCCGGCTCCTATGTGGCCGGCTCCGACGTGGCCGAGTCCCCCGATCATACCCAGGACGTCTGACATGGCCCTGCTCCCGGTCGCCGACGCGCTCGCGCGCGTGCTCGCCGATGCCGCCCCGCTGCCGACCGAGCCGGTGCCGCTCGCCGAGGCGCATGGCCGCGTGCTGGGCGAGGATCTCGCGGCCCGCCGCACCCAGCCGCCCGCCGACGTCTCCGCCATGGATGGCTGGGCGGTGCGCGGCGACGACGTCGCCGCCGGCCCGACCACGCTGCGCATCGTCGGCGAGGTGCCGGCCGGCCGGCCGTTCGATGGCACGGTCGGTCCCGGAGAGGCGGCGCGCATCTTCACCGGCGGCGTGCTGCCGGAGGGCGCCGACACCGTGGTGATCCAGGAGGTATCGACCCGCGACGGCGACCGCGTGACCTTCTCGACCGCCGGGGCGCCCGGACGCCATGTCCGGCGGCGCGGCCGCGATTTCTCGGAGGGCGACGTGCTGCTGCGCCGTGGCCGGCCCCTGACGATCCGCGACCTGGCGCTCGCCGCCGCCATGAACCACGCCAGCGTGCCGGCGCATCGCCGGCCGCGCGTCGCGCTCGTCGCCACCGGCGACGAGCTGGTGGCGCCCGGCGCCGATCCCGGCCCCGGCCAGATCGTCCACTCCAACGGCTTCATGCTGGCGGCGCTCGCCCGCCGCGAGGGCGCCGAAGTGCTCGATCTCGGCATCGTGCCGGACCGCCTGGACGAGACCGTCGCGGCGATCCGGCGGGCACGCGCCGCCGCCGTCGACGTGCTGGTCACCACCGGCGGCGCCTCGGTGGGCGACTACGACATGGTGCAGGACGCCCTCACGGCCGAGGGCATGGCGCTCGCCTTCTGGAAGGTCGCCATGCGGCCCGGCAAGCCGCTGATGAGCGGCCGGCTCGGCCCGGTCCATGTGCTCGGGCTGCCCGGCAACCCGGTCTCGTCCTTCGTCGGTGCCGTGCTGTTCCTGGTGCCTCTGCTCCGCCGTCTCCAGGGCCGCGACGACGTCACGCTTCCGGTCGAGCCGGCGGTCGCCGCCCGTGACCTCAAGCCGAACGACGAGCGTGCCGACCATCTGCGCGCGACGCTCGCGGTCGACCCCGAGGGCCGGCTGGTCGCCACCCCGGTCGGCGATCAGGACAGCTCCCTCCTCGCCCCGCTCGGGCTGGCCGACGCCCTCCTGGTGCGCGAGCCGCATGCCGCTGCGGTTCCGGCGGGCGGCCTGTGCCGGGTGATTCGGCTTCCGGCCTGAGCGGTCGGGTATTCTCGGCGTCGCCGCGGCGTCCCCCGCCGCCGACATGATCTGTCGCTCTGCCAATCTCTTAGGGCTAATCTTTGGTCCTAGGGATTGCTCGATTCGATCGCCCGACATTAAAGGGTTGCGGAACACATAACGAACATATAGGGTATGTTCATGATTTGTTTAGGCGGTTCCGGTGAACTGCCTGGGCAGATGTCGGGGGACCTCACATGCTGACGCGGAAGCAGTTCGAGCTGTTGCGTTTCATCCACGAGCGACTGAAGGAGAGCGGCGTTCCGCCGTCGTTCGACGAGATGAAGGACGCGCTGGATCTGCGGTCGAAGTCCGGCATCCACCGGCTGATCACGGCGCTCGAGGAGCGCGGCTTCATCCGCCGGCTGCCCAACCGGGCCCGCGCCATCGAGGTGATCAAGCTGCCCGACACGGTCGGCCACGGCGCCATGGCGGTGCGGGCACGCGGCTTCACCCCGAGCGTCATCGAAGGCAATCTCGGCCGTGTCCGTCCTCCCGCCCCCGAGGAGGACGGCACCCGTCCGGTCGCCGTGCCGGTGATGGGGCGAATCGCCGCCGGCACGCCGATCGAGGCGATCCAATCCAGGAGCGCCATTCTCAACGTGCCGCCCGAGCTGCTGGGCGCCGGCGACCACTTCGCCCTCGAGGTGCGCGGCGACTCGATGATCGAGGCCGGCATCCTGGATGGCGACATCGCGCTGATCCGCCGCTCCGACAATGCCGACACCGGCGACATCGTGGTGGCGCTGGTGGACGACGAGGAAGCCACGCTCAAGCGCTTCCGCCGCCGTGGCGCCTCGATCGCGCTGGAGCCCGCCAACACCGCCTACGAGGTGCGCATCCTTCCCCCCAGCCGGGTGCGCATCCAGGGACGGCTGGTCGGCCTGATGCGCCGGTATTGAGAGAGAGACCGGCTGGACGCCCGGGCGGTGGCTGGGGCGCGCTGATACCAACGGCAGCACTCTTGGACCGCATCCTCCGTCATGGCCGGGCTTGTCCCGGCCATCCACGTCTTTGTTGCTGCTCGGCTTAAAGTCGTGGATGCCCGGCACAAGGCATGTGCTCGGGCCGGCCGAAGGCCGGACCCGAGTGCCGGGCATGACGAGTCAACATCAGCCGTCCTCGGTATTAAAAGCACCCCTCACGCCGGCGCAACGCTGACCGATAGGTCCCGCCCCGGCCGTCAGGGCGCATCGTCACGGTCCGGGTCAGGACCCGAACGGTCCGGCGTGCCGCCGGCGGATATGCCTTTCGGTGCGGCCCGCGCCGGGCCGACGGTGGGCCCATCCTCGGCCTCGAGATCGTCCGTCTCGGGCGTCGCGTCCGGAAGGCGACGCGGCGGCTGCGGCATGGGCGTGACGCCGGCCGCCCCCGCCGCCGGATCGGGCCCCCGGGCCGCGAGCGCCAGCGCCGGCGCCGGTGACCAGGGGCGATCCGTCCCGGCCGGGCGCGTCGGCACCACGACGAAGTCCTCGCCCACCCGCCGCAGCGCCAGGGCGCCGGTCTCCCGCAGCATCGCCCGGTCGATCACCATGGCCCGGCAGCCGGGCGGCGGATCGCGCGTCGCCACGATCAGGGCGGCGCGCCGGCAGTCGTCGCCGAAGGCCGCGGCAGTGCGCGGCACCGCGACGGCGCTGCCGTCCGCGAGGTGCGCCAC
Source organism: Rhodoplanes serenus (assembly GCA_009720755.1). Classification (GTDB taxonomy): domain Bacteria; phylum Pseudomonadota; class Alphaproteobacteria; order Rhizobiales; family Xanthobacteraceae; genus Rhodoplanes; species Rhodoplanes serenus. The sequence continues at coordinate 186,755 of WNKV01000005.1, read as the reverse complement.
GCAGCCGTCGGGGTCGCAGACGAAGCCGCCTCCGCGTCCACTCGACGCCTCGGCCGCCGCCGGCAGCCGCGCGTCGCCGTCGGCGGCGAGCCAGTCGCGGGTGGCGAGCGCCAGCGAGCCGGTGCGCATCACCGTGAGCCGCCCGTCGGGGCCGCGCACCGCCACCGTGTCGCCGCCGGGCGCGATCAGCACGTCGGGGCGCGGCGTCGCCATCGCCCACAGGGCCGCGCCGACCAGAAGCCCCGCCCCGGCCCAGCGCAGCGGCGTGCGCAGCAGAGCCAGCACGACGAGGCCGAGGCTGGCGACCACCAGCGGCCCGATCCCGAAGGCGGCGATGCGTCCGACCGCCCCGGGCAGCCCGGCGACCCACAGGGCCACCGCTGTCATCCAGTCGATGCCGGTTCCCATCAGGCGCCACAGCGGGCCGTCGAAGCCGAACGGCAGCAGCACCAGCCCCAAGAGCCCGGCCGGCATCACCAGGCCCGACACCACCGGCATGGCGGCGAGGTTGGCGAGCACCCCATAGGGGGCGAGCCGGTGGAAGTGGTAGGCCGCGAAGATCGTGGTGGCGACACCGGCGACCAGCGAGGCCACCACGAGGGCGACGATCTCGCGGACGCCCCACAGGGCGAGCCGCGCCGCGAGCGCGCTCCGCGGGCTCGGCACCAGCCAGGACTGGCCGCCCTCGTAGACGGCGACGAGGGCGAGCGTCGCGGCGAACGACATCTGGAAGCTCGGATGCACCACCGCCTCGGGCGACGCCACCATCACGGCGAGCGCCGCCACCGCCAGTGTCCGCAGCGTCAGGGCGCGGCGGTTCAGCATCACCCCGACCAGCACGATCGCGGTCATCAGAAAGGCCCGGCGGGTCGCCACCTCGGCGCCCGACAGCACCAGGTAGAGGGCCGCCGCCACCAGCGCCACGGCCGCCGCCCAGCTCTTGACGGGTCGCCGCAACGCGAGGCCCGGCACCAGCGCGAGGGCGCCCCGCACGACCGCGAAGACGACGCCCGCCACCACGGCCATGTGGTAGCCGGAGATCGACAGCACATGGGCGAGGCTCGACACCATCATGGCGTCGGCGACCACGGGCGAGATGGCGTCGCGCTTGCCGGTGATCAGCGCCGACGCGATGGCGCCGCCGTCGCCCGGCAGCGCCTGGCGGATGCGGCGATCGATGGCGCCACGGACCTGATCGATCGCCGCCGCGGCGACGATCCAGCCGTCGCGGGTCGCCGGTGTCGGCTGCGGCCGCACCGCGCCGAGCACGAATCCGGACGCCCCGATGCCGCGGAAATAGAGGTCGCGGGCGAGGTCGTAACCGCCCGGCCGCAGTGGCGGCAGCGGCGGGACCAGCCGGGCCGTCACCGCGACGGCGGCGCCCACCGGCGGTGCCGTGCCCTTGCGAACCGCCACCCTCACCCGCTCGGGCCACCGCCCGTCGGCCGGCATCGCGGCCCGCCGCGGTGGCTCGACCGCCTGGACGCGCAGCACGATGCGGTCGCTCCGCTCGCGCTCCTCGCGGGCCTCGACGATGCCGACGAGCCGCGCCCCGAACACCGGCTCGCGCAGCACCGGCGCGTCGACCAGCCGGCCGCGCAGCGTCGTCGCGAGGAAGCCGGCCGCCACCGCCGCGATACCGATCGCGACCAGCACGGCGGGGCGCCGCCGCGTGGCGAACACGGCCGCCAGTGCCGCCACCAGGGCGGCGGCCGCCGCCCACAGGGCGGGCTCGCGCTCGGCCGCCATGTAGAGGATCACCCCGGTCGCGAAGGCGACCGGCAGCCAGGGAAACAGCCGCCCGGGCGCCAGCTCGGCCCGGCCCCAGGCGGCCAGGCGCGCCACCATGGCCGCCACGACATCGCCCAGACGACCCGGCCGCAACACCTCGCGACGCTGGCCCGCTGCGGCGCCGACCGGCCCGTCGCTGCCCGGCCAGTCCCGGGGCGGCCAGGTCGCGGCCCGGCCGCGCGGCGGCGCGGCGTGAGGCTGGGCGGGCTGGTGGGGCTCCGCCATGCGGGGCTCCGCGGTTGGCTGGAGCCCCGCAGCGTATTCTAGTTTTCCGGGAAACTCAGGATGAACACAAGAGAAACGGATAGTCCGTCACTGTTCTCCTGCGGGAACGGTCGGCATGTGCCCCGGACAAGGCGCAGCAGGTCGCGGGCTTGATGCGCCGCAGAGCCGGGGCCCAGGAAACGGCACGACGGGCAGAACGCCGGCCGGCACGGCGAGCCCTCGTCCGATCGCCCGTGGGTCCCGGTTCACGGCGCTTTGCGCCGCGCCCGGGACACGAGACCTCCGCCGGCGCAGGCAGAGCGACCAATGGGAGAGGGTAAAGGCCCTCACCCCCCGGCCGCGACTTTCGCCCAGGTGTCGCGCAGCCCGATGGTGCGGTTGAACACCAGCGCGCCGGGCCGCTGGTCCGGGTCCGGGCAGAAATAGCCCTGCCGCTCGAACTGCACGGCCTGCCCGACCGGCACGTCGGCGAGCGCCGGCTCCAGCCGGCAGCCGGTCAGCACCTCGAGCGACTGCGGGTTGATCTCGTTGGCGAAGTCGGCCGGGTTCGGCGCCGCGTTCTTGAACAGGTGGTTGTAGACGCGGACCTCGGCCGGCACGCTGTCGGCGGCCGAGACCCAGTGGATCGTCGCCTTCACCTTGCGGCCGTCCGGCGCGTTGCCGCCGCGGGTCTGCGGATCGTAGGTGCAGCGCAGCTCCACCACCTCGCCGGCCGCATCCTTCACCACCTCGCGGCAGGTGATGAAATAGGCCCAGCGCAGCCGCACCTCGCGGCCTACCGCGAGCCGGTAGAACTTGCTGGTGGGGTTCTCCATGAAGTCGTCGCGCTCGACATAGATCTCGCGCCCGAAGGTGAGCGTGCGGGTGCCTGCCGCCGGATCGTCCGGGTGGTTGACCGCCTCCAGCGCCTCCGACTGCCCCTCCGGATAGTTCTCGATCACCACCTTGAGCGGGCGCAACACCGCCATGCGGCGCTCGGCGGTGCGGTTGAGCACCTCGCGCACCGAGAACTCGAACATCCCCATGTCGACGACGCTGTTGGCCTTGGCGACGCCGATGCGCTTGGCGAACTCGCGCAGCGCCTCGGCCGGCACGCCGCGCCGGCGCAGGCCCGCGATGGTCGGCATCCGCGGGTCGTCCCAGCCGGAGACCAGCTTGTCGCGCACCAGCGTGGTCAGCACCCGCTTCGACAGCACCGTGTAGGTGATGTTCAGCCGCGCGAACTCGTACTGCCGCGGCCGCGACGGCACCGGCAGGTTGTCGATGAACCAGTCGTAGAGCGGCCGGTGATCCTCGAATTCGAGCGTGCAGATCGAGTGGGTGATGCCCTCGATGGCGTCCGACTGGCCGTGGGCGAAGTCGTAGCTCGGATAGATGCACCAGGCGTTGCCGGTGCGCGGATGATGCGCATGCAGGATGCGGTAGAGCACCGGGTCGCGCAGGTTGATGTTGCCGGACGCCATGTCGATCTTGGCGCGCAGCACGCGGGCGCCGTTGGGGAACTCGCCGGCGCGCATCCGGCGGAACAGATCGAGGTTCTCGTCCACCGAGCGGTCGCGGAACGGGCTGTTGGTGCCCGGCTCGGTGAGGGTGCCGCGGGTCGCCCGGATCTCCTCCTGGGACTGGTCGTCGACATACGCCTTGCCGGCATGGATCAGGTGCTCGGCCCAGTCGTAGAGCTGCTCGAAATAGCCCGAGGCATAGTAGAGGTGCGGCCCCCAGTCGAAGCCGAGCCAGCGCACGTCGCGCTCGATCGAGTCGATGTACTCCTGCTCCTCCTTCACCGGGTTGGTGTCGTCGAAGCGCAGATGGCAGCGCCCGCCGAACTCGGCCGCCACCCCGAAATTGAGGCAGATCGACTTGGCGTGGCCGATATGGAGGTAGCCGTTCGGCTCCGGCGGGAACCGGGTAACCACGCCGGTGTGGCGCCCGGAGGCGAGATCGGCCTGGATGATGTCGCGGATGAAGTCGCGCCCGGTTTCCGTCGCGACAGGTTCGACTGCCGTCATGCTCGCTGTCCCGTCATCCTTTCCGGCGGGGCCGATACCGGCTCCCGCGGCGCCCTCGAGGCGCGGCGCCTCGCCGGCGTGGCGGCGCCCATTCTTCGGCACCCTGTGCGGATGCCACCATTGTCCGGCCTATGTGCCAGTTTCGTGTCGGTGCGCCAAGGGCGTCGGCCGAAGGACCGGCCCGCGGCCGTGAGCGCGCCGCGCCCGGCGATTGCTCTCCGCCGCACCTGTGCTAAAGGGGCGCGCCCGTCTTCACGCCGTGCCGAGGTCGCGCGCGGCCCAACCAGCGTGCCATGACCGACACCAGCGCCACCGAGACCGTCGCCCCGAAGACCGTCCCCGCGGAGACTGTCGTCACCCGATTCGCCCCCTCGCCCACCGGCTTTCTTCACATCGGCGGGGCCCGCACGGCGCTGTTCAACTGGCTCTATGCCCGCGCCCGCGGCGGCAAGATGCTGCTGCGCATCGAGGACACCGACCGGGCGCGGTCGACCGACGCGGCGATCGCCGCCATCCTGGACGGTCTCACCTGGCTCGGCCTCGATTGGGACGGCGACACCGTCTACCAGTTCTCGCGGGTCGAGCGGCATCGCCAGGTGGTGGAGAGCCTGCTGGCGTCGGGGGGCGCCTACCGCTGCTATGCCTCGCAGGCCGAGCTGGACGCCATGCGCGAGAAGGCGCGGGCCGAGGGCCGCACCCGCCTCTACGACGGCCTGTGGCGCGACCGCGACCCAGCCGAGGCGCCGCCCGGCGTCCAGCCGGTGGTCCGCCTCAAGGCCCCGCTCGACGGCGAAACCGCCATCGACGACCAGGTCCAAGGCCGCGTCGTCTGGCAGAACGAGAACCTCGACGATCTCGTGCTGCTGCGCTCGGACGGAACGCCGACCTACATGCTGGCCGTGGTGGTGGACGACCACGACATGGGGGTCACCCATGTGATCCGCGGCGACGACCATCTCACCAACGCGGCGCGCCAGACGCAGATCTACGACGCGCTCGGCTGGCCGGTGCCGACCTTCGCGCACATCCCGCTCATCCATGGGCCGGACGGCTCGAAGATGTCGAAGCGGCACGGGGCGCTGGGGGTCGACGCCTACCGGGCGATGGGCTACCTGCCGGCGGCGATGCGGAACTATCTGGTGCGGCTCGGCTGGAGCCACGGCGACCAGGAGATCTTCACCACCGAGGAGATGATCGCGGCGTTCGACCTGCCGCAGATCGGGCGCTCGCCGGCGCGCTTCGACTTCGCCAAGCTGGAGAACCTCAACGGCCACTACATCCGCTCGACCGCGGACGGCGACCTCCTGGCCGCGCTGGACGGCCTGCTGCCGCACCTCGCCGACGGCGCCGCGCTCGCCGCCAGGCTGACCCCGGACATGCGGGCCAAGCTGCTCGCCGCCATGCCGGGCCTGAAGGAGCGGGCCAAGACCCTGGTCGATCTCATCGAGCAGGCGCGCTTCGTCTTTGCCGACCGGCCGATCCCGCTCGACGACAAGGCGCGGGCGCTGCTCACCGCGGACGCCAAGCGGGTGATCGCGGGGCTGATCGGAGCGCTGGCGCCGGTTGCGCCGTGGACCGCCGAGGCAACCGAGGCGGCGGTCCGGCAGTTCGCCGAGACACAAGGCATCAAGCTCGGCCAGGTCGCACAGCCGCTGCGGGCCGCCCTCACCGGCCGCACCACCTCGCCCGGCATCTTCGACGTGCTGGCGGCGCTCGGAAAGGACGAGTGCCTGGGCCGGCTCGCCGACCAGGCCGGCGATCACGACCTCGCGCCCGGCCCCTCGACCGGCACAGCGTCGACGCCCATATCCTGACGACTGGAAATCCCGACGACGGGTCACCGATCGCGAACGGCGGGCGACGGCTGCTGGTCCGGACGCCGTCCGTGACGGCGTCCGCATAGCCCGGCCGGCGGAGCCCTGTGGCGCGTGTCGCTGTGGGCGGCAACTTGCCGCACCGTACGAGATGCGGTACGCAAGTCGCGGCCGCGCGTCCGGGTGTATGCGTCGATCGCACGGCCAGCGAGCCGCAGGCTCGCCCCGCCCCCGACAACGAGGAGCCTATGGACGCTAAATCGGGCGCCAATACGAAGACCGGGACCCTCAAGATCGGCGACGAGAGCCACTCGTTCCCGATCCATCACGGGACCATCGGCCCGGATGTCCTGGACATCAGCAAGCTCTACGGAAAAGCCGGCATCTTCACCTACGATCCCGGGTTCACCTCGACGGCGAGCTGTGAATCGAAGATCACCTATATCGACGGCGACGAAGGTGTCCTGCTCTACCGCGGCTTCCCGATCGAGCAGCTCGCCGAGCACGGCGACTTCCTGGAGACCTGCTACCTCCTGCTCTACGGCGAGCTGCCGACCGAGGCGGAGAAGAAGGACTTCGACCAGCGCGTCACCCGGCACACCATGGTGCACGAGCAGATGGCGCGGTTCTATCAGGGCTTCCGCCGCGACGCTCATCCGATGGCCGTGATGGTCGGCTGCGTCGGCGCGCTTTCGGCCTTCTATCACGACTCGATCGACATCTCCGATCCGCACCAGCGGATGGTCGCCTCGATCCGCATGATCGCCAAGATGCCGACCATCGCGGCGATGGCCTACAAGTACACGATCGGCCAGCCCTTCGTGTACCCGAAGAACGACCTCGACTACGCCTCCAACTTCCTCCGCATGTGCTTCTCGGTGCCGTGCGAGGAGTACAAGGTGAACCCGGTCCTGGCCCGCGCCATGGACCGCATCTTCATCCTGCACGCCGACCACGAGCAGAACGCCTCCACCTCGACGGTGCGGCTCGCCGGCTCCTCGGGCGCCAACCCGTTCGCCTGCATCGCGGCCGGCATCGCCTGCCTGTGGGGCCCGGCGCATGGCGGCGCCAACGAGGCGGCGCTGAAGATGCTGGCCGAGATCGGCAAGCCCGAGCGCATCCCGGAGTTCATCCGGCGCGCCAAGGACCCGAACGACTCGTTCCGCCTGATGGGCTTCGGCCACCGGGTCTACAAGAACTACGACCCGCGCGCCAAGATCATGCAGACGACCTGCCACAAGGTCCTGGCCGAGACCGGCGTCAACGACGACCTGCTCGAGGTCGCCATGGAGCTGGAGCGCGTCGCGCTGCACGACGAGTACTTCATCGAGAAGAAGCTCTACCCCAACATCGACTTCTACTCGGGCATCACGCTCAAGGCGATGGGCTTCCCCACCTCGATGTTCACGGTGCTGTTCGCGATCGCCCGCACGGTCGGCTGGATCGCCCAGTGGAAGGAGATGATCGAGGACCCGAGCCAGAAGATCGGCCGGCCGCGCCAGCTCTACACCGGGCACACCCGGCGCGAATACATGCCGATCGATCGGCGGACTTGAGGTCCGGGTCGCGGCAACGATATGCCGGAAGCGGGGCGCCTCGGGCGCCCCGTTTCGTTTCGAGGTTTCGTTTCGAGGGGCGCCCGATCAGGCGACGGGCGTCGCGCCGCGGCGGCCGCGGTCGAGCACCGCCAGCACCACGTCGGCGGCGCGCTCGCTCGGGCGGGCGGAGCCGATCCCCATGACGCCGTCGAGCCGCGCGAAGGCCGCGACCTGGCGGCGCCGCTCCGGCGTGTCGGCGACGAGCGGCGCGAGCGCGTCGGCGAGCGCCTCCGGCGTCGCGTCGCGCTGGATCAGCTCCGGCATCACCTTGTCGCCGAGCACCAGGTTGGCCAGCACGATGGTCGGCACCTGGATCAGGGCACGGCCGATCAGCTCCTCGATCAGCGGCACCTTGTAGGCCACCACGGTCGGTACCCCGGCGACCGCCAGCTCCAGCGTCACCGTGCCGGAGGCGGCGAGCGCCGCCCGGGCCGAGCGGAACGCCGCCCACTTTTCCTCGGCGGAGGCGACGATGCGCGGCGTCACCGGCCAGCTCGACACCGCGTCGCGGACCCGCGCCTCGAGATGCGGCGGCGTGGGCAGCACCGCGTCGACCGCGCCGCAGCGCCCGACCAATGCCGCCAGCGTCTCGCCGAACAGCGCCCCGAGGCGTGCCAATTCCCCCCGGCGGCTGCCCGGCAGCACCAGCAGCCGCGGCGGATCGGACGTCCGGCGCACCGCCTCGGCGGCGGACGGGCGCAGCCGCGGCGCCTCCTCGGCGAGCGGGTGGCCCACATAGGTGCAGTCCGGCCCGCCGAGCCGGCGATGCGCCTCGGGCTCGAACGGCAGCAGCGCCAGGACGTGGTCCACATAGGCCCGCATGGCCCTGGCTCGGCCGGGCCGCCAGGCCCACACCGAGGGCGACACGTAGTCGACGATCGGCAGGTCCGGGCGCGCCGCCCGCACCCGGCGGGCGACCCGGTGGGTGAACTCCGGGCTGTCGATGATGACCAGGATGTCGGGCTGTGCCGCCACGATCGCGTCGGCGGTCTCGCGGATGCGCCGCAGCAGGCTCGGCAGGCGCGCCAGGATGGCGGTGAGGCCGATGATGGCGAGCTCGTCGGTCGGGAACAGGCTGGTGAGCCCCTGCGCCGCCATGTCCGGGCCACCGAGCCCGACCACCCGCAGGCCCGGCCGCCGCGCCCGCAGGGCCTGGAGGAGCGCGCCGCCGAGCCGGTCACCCGACGCCTCGGTGGCGACCACGGCGACCCGCGGGCCGGACGCGCCGGCGGACGGACTGGCAGGCGTGCTGGCAGGCGTGCTCATGACCCCTCCGGCGGCGGCGTCACCCCGACCGCGAACAGGCCGGCCGCCTCGGCGCGCCGCGCCACCTCCTGGGGATCGGCGACGAGCACACTGCCGGCCACCACCGCGAGCCCGGCGAGCCCGGCGCGGGCGACACCGTCGACCGTCTGCGGCCCGATGGTCGGCAGATCGAGCCGGTGGTCCTGGCCGATCTTGGGAGCCTTGACCAGCACCCCGACCCCGGCCGGGGTGCGGATGCGTCCCTCGGCCCGCAGCGCCGCAACCCGCGCCAGCATGCCGTCGGTACCCTCCGCCGCCTCGACGGCGAGCACCCGCCGCTCCGCCACCACCACGGCCTGGCCGACGTCGAACGGGCTCTGGGCCGCCAGCAGGCCGAGCCCGAAGGCGACGTCCGCCGCATCGCGGGCCGATGGCGTCCGCCGGCCCAGCGGCCCCTCGCCCACCAGGATGTCGGGCGCGACCTCGTGGGCGCCGCGCAGCCGGAAGCCGTCGTCCTCGAAGATGCGGGCGACCCCGGACAGCAGGTGGTCGTCACCGCCCCGGAAGGCGCGCGCCACCCGCGGCAGCACCCGCACCGTGCCCCAGTCGAGCCGCAGCTCCGACAGGGCCGGCCGCACCGCGCCGCCGATGAAGACGAGATCGCGGCAGCCCTCCTGCCGCATCAGCCGCACCAGGCGGCCATAGGTGGCGAGCGCGATCCAGTGATGCCGGAACGGCGCCACCACGGCCGGATCGGCCCAGCCGCGGATCGGGAACAGCACCACGTCGCGCCCGGACGCCACCACGACGGCCGCCACCGTGCCGGGCAGCCGGCCGCCGCCGCAGACGACCGCGAGCGGCCCCCCGGCTCCGGCGTCGGGGCCGCCGGCCATCGTGGCCCCGGCCGCCGCCGTCATGGCTCGGCGCGCTGCGCGCCTCGCTTCGCGCCCATGGTGAGCGGACGCGAGCCGCCGCGGATGAAGGCGACGATCTGGCCGATCAGCGGATCGTCGCCGAGGTCGGCCGCGACCGCCTCGAGCCGCTCCCGGAAGGTGCCGGGGCCGAAGAACAGCGCCTCGAAGCCGCGATGGACCTTGTGGATGTCGGCCTTGGAGAGGCCACGCCGCCGCATGCCGACGACGTTGAGCCCGACCACCTCGGCGAAATGCCCGTGCACCAGGCCGAACGGGATGACGTCGGCGCGCACGCCCGACAGGCCGGTGATCATCGCCCCGTCGCCGATGCGGACGAACTGGCGCACCGCCGCCTGGCCGCCGAACACGACGTTGTTGCCGACCTGGACGTGGCCGCCCAGCACCGCGTTGTTGGCGAAGGTGACGTGGTCGCCGACCGTGCAGTCGTGGCCGACATGGGAGCCGACCATGAAGAAGCAGCCGCTGCCGACGCGGGTGATCCCGTGGTCGCCCTCGGTGCCGGTGTTCATGGTGACACCCTCGCGGATGTCGTTGTCCGAGCCGACCACCAGGCGGGTCGGCCCGCCGCCATACTTCACCGATTGCGGCGGGGTTCCGAGCGACGCGAACGGATAGACCGTATTGCGTTCGCCCAGAATGGTATGGCCGGTGACGTTGACATGGGAGATCAACCGCGTGCCGGCGCCGATCTCGACATTCGGGCCGACCGTGCAGAACGGGCCGATCTCGACCCCGTCGGCGAGCCGGGCGCCGTCGGCGACGCGGGCGGTCGGATCGATGCTCACCGCCATGGTGCTCACGATCCCGACACCACGGCGCCGACCTCGGCTTCCGCCACCACCTGGTCGCCGACCTTGGCCTCGCCGCGGAACCACCACATGTTGCGGCGCTTGGCGAGCCGCGTCATGTGATACGCGATGGTGTCGCCCGGCTGCACCGGCTTGCGGAACTTGGCCTTGTCGATGGTGGTGAAATAGACCGTGTAGGGCGGCTTGCCGACATCGCCCGAGAGCATGCAGAGGACGCCGGCAGTCTGCGCCATGCCCTCGATCATCAGCACGCCCGGGAACACCGGCGCCTCGGGAAAATGGCCGAGAAACTGCGGCTCGTTGGCGGTGACGTTCTTGATCCCCACCCCGTACTCGGTGCCGCGGATGTCGATCACGCGGTCCACCATGAGGAACGGATAGCGGTGCGGCAGGGCCTTCAGGATGGCCGAGATGTCGGCCGCCTCCACCCTCGTGACAGCCTCGTTCATCGCGGCGTCCTCAATCCCTTTCGTCGTTCGATCCTGAGGACTTATCGCCGCCGGGCCGCGACTGGGCAAGGCGGTTGATGGCCCGCAGCTCGCGCATCCACGCCTTCGCGGGCTTGGCGGGGGCGCCGCCCCATCGCTCGCCGCGCGGTATGTCGCTGTTGACGCCGCTCAGGGCGGCGACCTGGGCGCCCTCGCCGATCACCACATGATTGTTGGTGCCGGCCCGCGCCCCGAGCACCACGTAGTCCTCCAGGACCGTGCTGCCCGAGATGCCGCTCTGGGCGACGATCACGCAATGCCGGCCGATCTGCACGTTGTGGCCGATCTGCACGAGGTTGTCGATCTTGGTGCCCTCGCCGATCACGGTGTCGCGGGTGCCGCCGCGGTCGATGGTGGTGCCGGCGCCGATCTCGACGTCGTTCTGGATGATCACCCGGCGGAGCTGCGGCACCTTGAGGTGGCCGCCCGGCCCCATCACGAAGCCGAAGCCGTCCTGGCCGATGCGACAGCCCGGATGGATGATGACGCGGTCGCCGACCAGCGTGTGGGTGAGCGTGCTGCCCGCCCCGATGGCGCAGTCGCGGCCGATGCGGACGCCGGGACCGATCACCGCGGTCGGCCCGATCACGGTGCCGCTGCCGATCTCGGCCCCCGGACCGACCACCGCGCCGGGATCGATCACGGCGCCGCTTTCGAGCCGGGCCTGCGGATGCACGATGGCGCCCGGTGACACCCCCTGGGCGCCGAACAGGGAAGCCGGGCGGAGTGCCGCCGGATACAGCGCCCGCGTGACGGCAACGAAGGCCCGATGCGGATCGCGGGTGATCAGCAAGGGCTGCCCTTCGGCAGCCGCGGCGACGAAGCGCGGGGCGACCAGGCAGGCGCCCGCCCGGGTGTGCGGCAGCGCGTCGGCGTAGCGCGGATTGTCCAGGAAGGCGAGATCGGACGGCCCGGCCTCGTCGAGGGTCGCGACGTCACGAATGGATCGGTCGAGGGGCAGTCCCGGGCTCGGCTCGGCGCCCGTCAGGGCGACGATCTCGGCGACGGTCAACGCCGTCGCCGGCGCGAAGAAGAAGGGTTCGGTCATGACGGGGACGTGGTCCCGAAGCGGCACGCCCGGCCCTCCGGTCCCGGCTTCTGCGGGCGGTGGCGGGCGGCGGAACGGCGGTGAGACATGGCCGACACGGTTGCCAGTTTCCGGGCCGGCTGACAACGCCGCCGCGCGCGAAGCCGCAACAAAACTGCGGGCACCGGCCGATCGTCGCCGGTCGAGACGCCGCGGGCCCCCGAAACGGCACCGAACGGCGCCCGAAAACAAAAGCGGTGCCGGCCGCAGCCGGCACCGCGCTTCTCGTCCCCGCAGGGATCAGAACTTGGTGCCACCGCCGAAGCGGAAGACCTGCTTGCGATCGTAGGACTCGTAGGTCAGCGGATAGGCGATGTCGAAGCGCAGCGGACCGAACGGCGAGTTCCAGATCAGGCCGACACCCACCGACGACCGGATGGTGCTGTCGTCGCCGAAGCAGACCACGTTGGCCGGCTGGCCCGGGCAGGTCATGATCAGACCGCGCTCGGCCCAGGTGGTGGGACCACGGTAGTCGAGGAGCTGGCCGGCATCCGCGAAGGCCGCGAGCTTCATGCCGAAGTCCTTCGGAGCGAAGAACAGCGGCGTCTGCACCTCGAGGCTGGCCCCCCAGAACATCGAGCCGCCGAGGGCGTCGTTGTTGGTGCCCCAGGTTAGGTCGCGCGGACCCCAGCCGGCGGGCGCGAAGCCACGCACGATGTTCGGGCCGCCCTGGAAGTGGTCGAGCATGCGCAGGTCGCTGCCGCCCCAGCCGGTGGCATAGCCGCCCTGGAAGCGAAGCAGGGCGACGACGTCCGGCAGCACCTCGTTGTAGAGACGGGTGTCGAGCAGGGTCTTGGAGTACTTCACGTCGCCGCCGGCGCCGGCGAAGTCCTGGGTCAGGGTGACCAGCAGGCCGTTGGTCGGCGCCTTGTTGTTGTCGAGCGTGTTGTAGCTCGTGGTGAAGCCCACCAGCGACACGAACACCGGACCGTTGGCCAGCTCGCGGCGCACCGCCAGCGACGCCTCGCCGTCCTGGTAGCAGTTGAAGGTGAACGGCTGATTCCCGTTGCTGGGGAACACGTCGTTCTGATGCAGCGGGGTCGGGAAGGTGCCCGCGGCGGCGTTCGGATTGAGATCGTTACAGTTGTTGTACTCGGTCGGCAGCTTGAGCTCCTGCCGATAGGCCGAATAGCGCGGCTGGAACACGATGTTGTCGGTGATCGGGATACCGAGCTTGATGTTCCCGCCGATGGTGCTCGACGTATAGGAGAGATAGTTGCGCGACGTGGTTTCCTTGCCGAACACGTCGAGGCCGAGCGCGAGGCGCTGTCCCATCAGATAGGGCTCGACGAAGGACAGCTCGAAGCCGCGGGCGCGGGTGCCGTACTGCAAGGCGGCACGGGCGACATGGCCGCGGCCGAGCAGGTTGCGCTCGCCGACGCTCACCTCACCGATCAGGCCGTCGGCCGTCGAGTAGCCGCCCGACACCGAGAACTCGCCGGTGGGCTGCTCCTCCACGTCGACGTTGACGATCACCCGGTCGGGCGCCGAGCCCGGCTCGTTGGTGATGCGCACCGTCTTGAAGTAGTTGAGGTTCTTGATTCGCCGCTCGGCCCGGTCGATGAGCGCGCGGTTGTAGGCGTCGCCCTCGACGATGTCGAACTCGCGGCGGATGACGTAGTCGCGGGTGCGGGTGTTGCCGCGAATGTTGATCCGCTCGATATAGGCCCGCTGCCCCTCCTCCATCACGTAGACGACGTTGACGAGGCGGGCGTCGAAGTCGCGATCGCCGCGCGGCCGGATCGAGGCGAACGGATAGCCGAGCTTGGCGACCTCGATGGTGAGGTCCTCGACGGTCTTCTCCACCGCATCGGCATTGTAGATGCCGCCCGACTTGGTGCGCAGCTTGGCGCGCAGCCGGTCGACGTCGATGCTGCGGACCGACGACTGGATCTCGACATTGCCGAACTTGTAGCGGTCGCCCTCGTCGATCGTGAAGGTGACGACGAAGCCCTTGCGCGACGGATCGTACTCGGACGTCGCGGCGACCACCCGGACATCGGCGAAGCCGCTGCGCAGGTAGAAGCGCCGGATCAGGTCGCGGTCGACCTCGACCCGGTCGGGATCGAAGATGTCGTTGCTCTTGAGCCAGCTCAGAAGATTGGTCTCGCCGGTCTTGATCACGTCCTTCAGGCGCCAGTCGGAGAACGACTTGTTGCCCACGAAGACAACCTTGGCGACGCCGGTCTTCGGACCTTCGTCGATCTCGAACACGAGATCGACGCGGCCGTTGGGAAGCTCGATGATCTTGGGCTCGACGCGGACATCGAAGCGGCCGCTGCGCTGGTAGATCTCGACGATGCGCTGGGTGTCCGACTGGACGATGGCGCGCGAGAAGGTGCCGCGCGGGCGCGACTGGATCTCGGTGTTGAGCTGCTCGTCCTTGAGGCGGCGATTGCCCTCGAAGGCGACGCGGTTGACCACCGCGTTCTCCACCACCGAGACGACGATCCGGCCGCCCGCGGGGGAGATCCGCACATCCTGGAACAGGCCGGTCGCGTAGAGCGCCTTGAGGGCCTGGTCGATCTTGGCCGCGTCGAGCCGCTCGCCCGGGCCGAGCCGGAAATACGACCGGATCGTATCCGCCTCGACGCGCCGGTTCCCCTCGACGACGATCTGCGATGCCGACTGGGCCATGGCCCGCGTCGTCGTCGCCACCGTCACCACGGAGGCCGACACCGTCACGACCGACACCGTCGTCACAGTCACGGCCGACGCCGTCACGGTTCCGACCGAGCCTGCCGCGAACGCCTGCGCGATCATCAAGCCGACCGCGGCGAACGCCCGATTAGTCTTCAACCCCAGTGCCATACGCTATGGGCCCCCAAAAAAATCCCCACCGCCGCCCGTCGCGATCGATTCCAACCCCGCTTGTATCGGCTTTACCCCCGGGAGCAAACAGAGAGTGTCCCCTCACCCCCCATTTGCCGGCCACGAGTGGCCCTGACGTCACACATTATGGCCGAGATGTGGGCACATTATGACGACGTCAAGTGCAGGATATCGTTGAAGGTTGCAAAGATCATCAGCATGAGCACGAGAGCGAAGCCGATGCGGAACCCGACCTCCTGGGCGCGCTCCGACAAGGGTTTCCCGCGCACCGCCTCAACCGCGTAGAACAGCAGGTGCCCGCCATCGAGCAGCGGCACCGGAAACAGGTTCAGCAGGCCGATCGACACCGACAGCACCGCCGTCAGGTGCAGCAGGGCGACGAATCCCGCGGTCGCCACCTGGCCGGACACCTGGGCGATGCGGATCGGCCCGCCGAGCTGGTCGGCCGCCTCCCGCCCGGTGACGACGCCGCCGATGTAGCTCAGCGTCCGCTCGACGATGAACCAGGTCTCCTCGGCGCCGAGCCGCACGGCGGCGAACGGTCCGACCGACTCGAACTTCACATCGCCAGGCGACATCGAGCGCGAGATGCCGAGCACCCCGACGCGATGGACATTGCCGAAATTATCCTTGATCTCCCGCAGCGTCGGGACGACCTGCAAGCTCTGGACGACGCCGCCCCGCTCGACCTCGACCCGCAGCGTCTGGCCGGCGGCGCCGGAGACGATGCGCTGCATGTCGGCGAAGCTCTCGATCTTCCGGCCGTCGATCGACAGAATCACGTCACCAGCCACGAAGCCGGCCGCCTCGGCGGCGCTGCCGGCCTGGACGGCGTCCACCCGGGGGGTGGTGACCTGCTTGCCGTGCAGCATGAAGATGCCGGCGAAAATTACGATAGCCAGAAGGAAATTGGCGATCGGCCCGGCCGCCACCACGGCCGCCCGGGCGCCGACCGTCTGGCCCGGGAAGGTCTGCCGCCGCTCCGCCTCGGAGAGCGCCGCGACGGCGTTCTGGTCGGGCACGCTGGCGGCGTTCTCGTCGCCGAAGAACTTCACGTAGCCGCCGAGCGGGATGGCCGAGAGCTTCCAGCGGGTGCCGCTGCGGTCGTTGAAGCCGACGATCTCCGGGCCGAAGCCGATCGAGAAGACGTCGACCCGGATGCCGTTGAGCTTGGCGATCAGGTAGTGGCCGAGCTCGTGGAAGAACACCACGATGGTGAGAACGAAAAGAAACGGAACCAGATAGCCGAAGAACCCCCAGCCGAGATCGTTGAGCGAAGCAAACACGGACGATCCCATCGCGACCTCTCGGTGTTGGGGAGTGGCAGCACAACCGCTACCGATCGTTAAGCCTATTAGATCGCCTTTGCGGCGATTTCCGGCAAGAGGTCGCGCGCCAGGGATCGCGCCGTATGGTCAACGGCGAGCGCATCCGCGATCGCCTCCGGCTCGCGCAGCACGCCACGGGCGGCGCTCGCCTCGAGCGTCGCCTCGACCAGGGCGGCGATGTGCGGGAAGCCGATCCGGCGGTCGATGAAGGCAGCCACGGCGATCTCGTTGGCTGCGTTGAGCACGGTCGGCGCCCCCTGCCCGGTCCGCAGCACCTCGCGGGCGAGCCGCAGGGCGGGGAACCGCACCTCGTCGGGCTCCTCGAAGGTCAGCGTCGTCATCTGGGCGAAGGTCAGCCGGTTGGCGCCGGCGATCCGGGCGGGCCAGGCCAGGCAATGGGCGATCGGCACCCGCATGTCGGGCGGGCCGAGCTGGGCCACCACCGAGCCGTCGCGGAACTCCACCATGCCATGGACGATCGATTGCGGATGCACCAGGACGTCGATCTCCTCGGGTGCCGCGTCGAACAGGTGGTGGGCCTCGATGATCTCCAGGCCCTTGTTCATCATCGAGGCGGAATCGATGGTGATTTTCGGCCCCATCGACCAGTTCGGGTGCTTGAGGGCCTGCTCCAGCGTCGCCTGGCGGATCGCCTCCAGCGGCCAGGAACGGAACGGCCCGCCCGAGGCGGTGAGGATGATGCGCTTCACGTCGGCGCGGGTGCCGGCGGACAGCGACTGGAACACGGCATTGTGCTCGGAATCGACCGGCAGCACCGTGGCCCCGGCCGCGGCGGCGCGGCGCATGAACAGGCTGCCGGCACACACCAGGCATTCCTTGTTGGCGAGCGCCACCACGGCGCCGCGCTCGGCCGCCGCCAGTGTCGGCTTCAGGCTGGCGGCCCCGGTGATCGCCGCCATCACCCAGTCGGCCGGCCGCTCGGCCGCCTCGACCAGCGCCTCCTCGCCCGCCGCCGCCGCGATGCCGCTGCCGGCGAGCGCCGCCTTCAGCTCGTCGTAGCAGGCCGGATCGGCCACCGCGGCGAAGCGGGCGCCGAGATCGCGGGCGAGCGCCGCAAGCGCGGTGGCGTTGCGGGCGGCCGTCACGGCCTCGACCCGGTAGCGGTCGCGCGACCGCCGGATCAGGTCGATGGTGCTCGACCCGATCGAGCCGGTGGCGCCCAGAAGGGTGACGCTCAGCTCGCTCGTCCGGGCAGGCGGGGTGGGATTGAGAGGAACCGCACTCATGGTCAGTACACCTTGGGTCGCCGCATCCCGGTCACCAGACGAGCAGGCCGCGGGCCGCGCCGTCGAGGCCACCGCGCAGCGCGCCCACGAGCGCGGCGGCGCCCGCCGCGGCCAGGAAGCCGTCGAGACGGTCCATCAGGCCGCCGTGTCCCGGGATGATCCGGCTGGAATCCTTGACGCCGAAGCGCCGCTTGACGGCCGACTCGAACAAATCGCCGGCCTGTGAAACAACCGAGAGTATCAAGGCGAGCCCCGCGACGGCGAGCGGATTCGGCAGCCCGGCCGGGATCGCCACCAGAAGGCCCGCCACCACCCCGCCGATCGCCCCGGTGATGCCGCCCGACCACGTCTTGCCCGGGCTGATCGAGGGCGCCAGCTTGGGGCCGCCGATCAGCCGGCCGCCGAAATAGGCGAGCACGTCGGTGGCCCACACCACGGCGAACAGGAAGAAGATGGCGGCGATGCCGAGCGTCTCGTCCTGGCGCAGCACCACCGGCCCGGCCAGCACCAGGCCCGCATAGACGAGCCCGGCGACGCTCCAGGCGCGCGGCTCGGTCACCCGGGCGGCGACGAGCGCGACCCCCGCCACCAGCACCAGCACGGCCGCCCCGGTCCAGCCGAAGCCGGCCAAGAAGCCCGCCGCCGCCAGCACGAGCGTGCCGATCACCTGCGGCCGGCGGCCGGCCCCGACGATGGCGGTGGTCCACTCCCAGTGCACCCCGAGCGCCGCCACCGTCCAGAACAGGACGAACGGCCAGCCGCCGAGCAGCACGGCACCGATGGCGAGCGGGGCGAGAACGACGGCGGAGACGACCCGGACCAGGGTGTCGCTGCGGGGCCGCGGAGCGGCGGTATCCGGCCGCGGTGGGGCCGGTGCGTCATGGGGCACGGGTCAGGTTCCGGCTCCCGCCACGACGAGGCCGCCGAACCGGCGCTCGCGCCGCCGGAACTCGGCGATCGCGCTCTCCAGCGCGGCCCGGTCGAACTCGGGCCAGTAGAGGGGAACGAACACCAGCTCGCTGTAGGCGGCCTGCCAGAGCAGGAAGTTCGACAGCCGCTGCTCGCCGCTGGTGCGGATGATGAGATCGGGGTCGGGCAGATCGGGGGCGTCGAGCCGGGCCGCGATGAGATCGGCGGTGATCGCCTCGGGGGCCAGCCGCCCGGCCGCCACCTCGGTGGCGAGCCGCTGCGCCGCACGGGCGATCTCCTGGCGCGAGCCGTAGTTGAAGGCGACCACGAGCACGAGCCCGGTGTTGGCCCGGGTCAGGTCCTCGGCCTCGCGCAGCAGGCTCGCGATGTCGCGGTCGAGCTGCGCCCGCTCGCCGATCACCCGCACCTTGACGTTGCTGCGGTGCAGCTCGGCGAGATCGTTGCGGATGAAGCGGCGCAGCAGTGCCATCAGGTCGCGCACCTCGGCCGGCGGCCGCGACCAGTTCTCCGAGCTGAACGAGAAGATGGTGAGGACGCCGATGCCGAGCTCGCCGGCCGCCCGCACGGTCCGCCGCAGCGCCTCGACGCCGCGGCGGTGTCCTTCCCGGCGGGGCAGCCCGCGCCGCGCCGCCCACCGCCCGTTGCCGTCCATGATGACGGCGACGTGGCGGGGCGCGCCGAGACCATCGCCGGTCTCGGTACGTCCCGCCTCGGGGGAAGACATGGCTCGGCTCCAGGCGTCCAAGATCACACCATAGCCTCAGACCGTCATGATCTCTTTTTCCTTGGTGGCGAGCGCCTGATCGATGTCGGCGATGGCCTTGTCGGTCGCCTTCTGGACCTCCTCGGACATGCGGTCGTGCTCGTCGCGGCCGATGTCGCCGTCTTTGTCGAGCTTCTTCAGCACCTCCATGCCGTCGCGGCGGACATGGCGCACCGCCACCCGGGCCTGCTCGGCATACTTGTGGGCGACCTTGACCAGCTCCTTGCGGCGCTCCTCGTTGAGCTCCGGCACGCGCAGCCGGATCACCTGGCCCTCGGTGTTGGGAGTGAGGCCGATATTGGCGGCGACGATCGCCTTCTCGACCGCGTGGACGGCCGACTTGTCCCAGACCTGCACCGAGATCAGGCGCGGCTCCGGCACGCTGATCGAGGCGAGCTGGTTGAGCGGCATGTGGCTGCCGTAGACATCGGCCTGGATGTGATCGAGCAGGCTGGTCGAGGCGCGTCCGGTGCGCAGGCCACCCAGCTCCTGCTTGAGCACCTGGAGGGCGCCGGTCATCCGCCGCTTGAGTTCGTTGAGATCGTAGCTTTCGGCTGTCATCGAGACTTCTCCAGAAGCGGCCGCCCCGCACCCGGGCGGGACTCGCGGCCTGTCGGCGCTCCGCTCGCGCGGCGCCCGGCCGGCACGGTCTTATCGGTCGCGGCGCCACCCGTCATGCCAAAATCCGTGATGCCCAAAGTCGTGACACCCGAATCCGTGGGCATCGTCGGCGTCCAGGGTCGGCGTCCTGGGTTGGTGTCCAGGGTCGGCCATCGGTACCGCCACCGCGACGAGGCCCGATCAGCCGCCCACGATGGTGGCGCGCCCGCGCCCGCTGAGGACCGATTCGACGGCGCCCGGCTCGCGGATCGAGAACACGATGATAGGGATGCGATGGTCCCGGGCAAGGGAAAACGCGGTCAGATCCATGACCCCGAGCCGCCGCTCGATGGCCTCGTCGAGGGACAGGCGATCGTAGCGCCGGGCGCTCGGATCGCGCTTGGGGTCGGCGCTGTAGACGCCGTCCACATTGGTGGCCTTGAGCACCGCATCGGCGCCCATCTCGGCGGCGCGGAGCACCGCGGTGGTATCGGTGGTGAAGAACGGATTGCCGGTGCCGCCGGCGAACAGCACGATGCGACCATCGGCGAGATGGCGGCGGGCGGCGCGGCGCTCGTAAGTCTCGCAGACCTGCGGCATCTCGACCGCCGACATGGCGCGGGCCGACGCCCCGAGCCGCTCGATCGCCGATTCGAGCGCGAGCGCGTTCATCACGGTCGCCAGCATGCCCATCACGTCGGCGACGGTGCGGTCGGCGCCGTGGCTCGCCGCCGTCGCGCCGCGCAGCAGATTGCCGCCGCCGACGACGACACCGAGCGTCACCCCGAGCGCGCGGGCGGCCACCAGATCGGCGGCGAAGCGGTCGACGGTGGCCTGATCGATGCCGTGCGGCATGTCGCCGGCGAGCGCCTCGCCCGACAGCTTGACGATGATCCGCCGATAGCCCGCCGTCGTCATGGTGCCCTCCCCGTGCCGCCCCGATGGTCAGACGGTCGAATGGGCGAGCGGCGCGACCCGAAGGCCGCGCCGCGCGCCGTGACGGTGCCGCCGCGCGTCCGCGACGGATCGGAGGGATCAGCCCTGGCCGGCGGCGGCCGCCACCTCGGCGGCGAAATCGCTCTCCTTGCGCTCGATGCCCTCACCGAGAGCGTAGCGCAGGAAGCCGGTGATCTTGATCGGGCCACCGACCTTGCCCTCGGCCTCCTTGAGAGCCTGGGCGACGGTCTTTCCGGTGTCGTGGATGTAGGGCTGATCGAGCAGGCAGACCTCCTTGTAGAAGGTCTTGAGGCCGGACTCGACGATCTTCTCGATCACCTTGTCGGGCTTGCCCTGCTGGCGCGCCTTGTCGGCGATCACCTCGCGCTCGCGCGCCACCACGGCCGGGTCGACGCCGGCCTCGTCCACCGCCTGCGGGTTGGAGGCGGCGACATGCATGGCGATCTGACGGCCCAGCGCGGTCAGCTCGTCGGCCTTGCCGGGCGACTCGAGCGCCACGATCACGCCGATCTTGCCGAGGCCCTCGGACACCGCGCCGTGGACGTACTGGCCGATGACACCCTGCGACACCGACAGGCCGGCGGCGCGGCGCAGCGTCATGTTCTCGCCGATGGTGGCGATGGCCGAGGAGATTGCCTCGGCGATGGTGGTCTCGCCGACCTTGGCGGCCGCGATGGCGTCGAGATCGGTGCCGACGTCGAGCGCCACCTGGGCGATCATCCGCACCAGGCCCTGGAACTGGTCGTTGCGGGCGACGAAGTCGGTCTCCGAGTTGACCTCGACCACCACACCCTTCGGGCCGGCGACCGCGACCCCGATGAGGCCCTCGGCGGCCACCCGGCCGGCCTTCTTGGCGGCCTTGGCGAGGCCCTTCTTGCGCAGCCAGTCGACGGCCGCCTCGAGGTTTCCGTCGGTCTCGGCCAGCGCCGCCTTGCAGTCCATCATGCCCGCGCCGGTCTTGTCGCGGAGTTCCTTGACCAGTGATGCGCTGATGTTCGCCATCTCGAATTGTCCTCAGGGCGGGAGCCGGCCGCGGGCCCGCTCGGAAGGAGCGGCCCCGCCCGGCCGCACCGGGGCCGGGCATCCACGACTATCTTGACGCCGCCATGACGGGACCGGAGACCAGGAAACCAAGGGCCAGGGCCGCGACGGCGCACGGGTACGACGAAAGCGCCGCCGGGCCGAAGGGCGCCGGCGGCCGTCTCGTTCGGATCACTCGGCCTCGGCGAGTTCCTTCGCCTTGGCGATCCACTTCTCGACCCGGCCCGGCAGGCCGACCGCGTCGCCCACATGCTCGGCCGCGGCGGGACCGAAGGCGGCGATCTGCCAGAAATGGAAGATGCCGAGATCGTTGAGCTTGCGCTCGATCGCCGGCGACACGCCGGTGAGCTTCTTGAGGTCGTCGGCGACGCCGCGCGGACCGGAGAGCTGCTCGTAGCCGACGCCGGCGGGAGCCGCCGTCTCGGCCGGCAGGTCCTCCAGGATCGGGGTCTCGGCCTCGCCGACGTCGAGGCCCGACTCGCCGTGGGCGCGCGAGATGCCGTCGATGGCGGCGCGCGAGACGAGATCGCAATAGAGGCCGATGGCGCGGCCGGCATCGTCGTTGCCGGGCACGATGTAGGTGATGCCGTCCGGATTGCAGTTGGTGTCGACGACGGCCGCGACCGGGATGCCGAGGCGGTTCGCCTCCTTGATCGCGATGTCCTCCTTGTTGGTGTCGATCACGAACAGGAGGTCGGGCAGCCCGCCCATGTCCTTGATGCCGCCGAGCGCCCGGTCGAGCTTGTCGCGCTCGCGGGTGAGCGTCAGCCGCTCCTTCTTGGTGTAGGCGTTGGCCTCGCCGGACGACAGCATCTCGTCGAGCTTGCGCAGGCGCTTGATCGATTCGGAGATGGTCTTCCAGTTGGTCAGCGTGCCGCCGAGCCAGCGCGAGTTGACATAGTACTGGGCGCAGCGCTTGGCGCTCTCGGCCACCTGGTCCTGGGCCTGCCGCTTGGTGCCGACGAACAGGATGCGGCCGCCGCGCGCGACGGTGTCGCTGATGACCTGCAAGGCGCGGTGCATCAGCGGCACCGTCTGGGCCAGGTCGATGATGTGGATGTTGTTGCGGGCGCCGAAGATGTAATCCTTCATCTTCGGGTTCCAGCGGTGCGACTGATGGCCGAAATGAACGCCAGCTTCCAAGAGCTGGCGCATGCTGTACTCGGGCAGCGCCATTGATCTTTCTCCGGTTTTTCCTCCGCGGACGTGTGGACCGGAGACGCTCATCGGCGTGGCGAATGCGCACGGCGAAGGAACGCCCGACGGCCACCGGACGGCTGGAAGCCAACGAGTCCGCGTGTGAGATGCCGGCGCTTATAGGAGCCCGTAGACCGGAATGCAACGGGGCGGCCGGGAGATGGCCCGAAAACGACAGGCCGGCGCCCTGCCCCGGCCGGCCGCCGAGGCAGGGCGAGGGACCCATCGGACGGGCCGCGGGGGACGCGAAGGCGTCTCCCGCGGGGCCGGCGCTACCGGGACTTCTTGTAGAGCTTGGTGGCGATCTCGAACATCTCCTCCGGCGCATAGTCGGGCGCGAAGGCCGACGGGGTGCCCTCCAGCTCCGGGATCTTGCCGCCCTCGGGCGGTCCGTCCACCACCTCCAGGGTGCCGGGCGGATCGTCCGGCAGGGCCTTCTCGCCGCCGCCCCAGATGCCCGCCATCTCCCGATAGTCGTCGGGGCTGAAGCGGTAGAGCCGGCGGTGCGACCCCTCCTGGAGGTACTTGGCCGCCTCCGGAATGCGATCGGTCGGGATGTTGGGGGTCGGCAGCATCTTCTCGATCTCGACCCCGGTCAGCTTCTTCAGCGCCAGCGCATACGCATGGGCGTGGACGCCGCCGCGCACCAGGAGATAGCCGCACACCTCCCGGCCGGTCGGGTCGGTCAGCGTCTCGTAGACCCGCAGCTTGTGCAGCCGCGCGCCGCATTCGAGGTGGAAGTTGTGCAAGAGGTCGAAGATGACGTTCCCGGTGGTGGTGACGAAGTCCATGTTCCAGGACGCGCCGTTCGAGTTCATCGGCATGGCGCCGCCGCCGTTCGACAGGAACGAGGCGGCGAGCCGGATGTCCTTCATGTCGGCGAACGGCGCCGCCGAGACGTCGTAGTCCTCGGGATCGCCCGGGCCGTTGTTGAGCATGGCGACGCCGGTCGACACCAGCTCGACATGGCCGAGCTCCTCGGCGGTGATGTTGGCGACCAGGCTGTAGAACGGCTTGAGCTTCGACTTGCTGCGGAAGTTGAAGCTCTGGAACAGGTAGTTGCCGAGGGTCGACATCTCCCCGTACTTGCCGCCGAGCAGCTCCTGCAAGGCGGCGGCCGCATTGGGGTCGGGCGCCTTGGGCACGGGCAGCTCGGTTTGCAGGCGATCGATGCGCAGGAACATGGACGTCTCCGGTTGGGGGGCCTGATCGGCCAACCCTGCCTTCCGGAGCTAGTTCCCGAATGCCTGCGGTGCCGACCCACGGCACCCGGTCTCGGCCCACAGGATGCGAGGTCCGCAGGATGCGCGGCGCGGTGGCGCGGCGCCGCGGGGGCGGCACCGCACCACCGGCGGACGCGGCCGAACCGCATCCGCGAGCGCTCGCGGGGGCTGCGCTCTTGCGGCGTCGCTCGGTCGAGCGGCGCCATGCCTGGTGCCGGGCGCGGGGCCGCTCAGTTCAGCGAGATCACGCCGGTCTTGGCGATCTCGGCCCAGCGCGCCGAATCCTTCTTGATGAACTCGGCGAACTCGGCCGGGCTGTTGCCGATCGGCCGGGCGCCCTCGCCTTCCAGCCGCTGCTTGACCAGCGGCGTGTTGATCGCATCGACCGTCGTCTTGCGCAGCGTCTCGACGATCTCCTTGGGGGTGCCGGCCGGCACCACGAAGCCGTACCAGGCGGTCGACTCGTAATCGGGCCAGCCGCTCTCGGCGACGGTCGGCACCTCGGGCAGCACCGCGACGCGCTCCTTGCTGGTGACGGCGAGCGGCCGGAGCAGCTTGCCTTCCAGCATGCCGAGCACCGACGGGATGGTGGTGACCATGAACTGCGTCTGGGCGCCGAGCAGATCGTTGAGGGCCGGGCCGGCGCCCTTGTAGGGCACATGCACGGTGTCGACCTTGGCCACGACGTTGAGCAGCACGGTGGCGAGATGGCTCGCCGAGCCGTTACCGGCCGAGCCGTAGGTGAGCTTGCCCGGGTTGGCCTTGGCATAGGCCATGAGCTGCTTGAAGTCGCCGAACTCGGACTTCGGCGGCACCACCACGACGAGCGGCGCCGCCGCGATCAGCGTCACCGGATCGAAGGCGGTCAGCGGGTTGACCTTCATGGTCTTGAAGATGTGCGGATTGACCGCCATCGGCCCCTGATTGGCCTGGAGCATGGTGTAGCCGTCCGCCGGTGCCGCGGCGACGTTGAGGGTGGCGAGGTTGCCGCCCGCCCCGGTGATGTTCTCCACCACCACCGACCAGCCGGCGCGCTCGCCCATCGCCTGCGCGACCACGCGGGCGAGCGCATCGGTGCCCCCGCCCGCCGCATAGGGCACCACCAGGCGGATCGGACGTGACGGAAAGGCTTGCGCGCGCAGGACGCCGGGCGCGGCGATCAGCGGAGCGGCAGCGGCGAGGCCGGCACAGAAGCGGCGGCGGTCCAACATGGCGGGTCTCCCGGGGTTCTGTTCGTTCGGTTCTGTGAGTTCACGGATGCGGACGCGATGGGCGGATGCGACGGTCGGCCGGGGGTCAGCCGAACGCCGCCGCCGGCACCAGCAGGCTGCCTTCGAAGATGCGGCGCGCCGTGCGCACGACACCGGCGCGCGTCACCGTGCCGTCGGCCGCGAAGGCGAGGTCGATGTCGATGCGGCCGCTCGGATGCTCGACGGCGACCGCCCGGCGCACCTCGCCCTCGGCCGGCGATGCCAGATCGTAGGCGACCGTGCCGGGCGTGCGCGACGCGACCGCGACGCACAGGCCGCCGGTGACGGCGTGGCTGCGGTGGCAGCGGTCCGGCACGAAGTAGCGCGACGTCAGGGTGCCGCCGCGGCGCGGCGCCGAGAGCAGACCGACCTTCGGCACCACCAGGCCGGAGACATCGCCGAGGCCCATGCGGCGGCCGGCTTCCAGACGCAGCGCCTGGATGCGGCCGATGAGCGCCGCGTCGCGGTCGAGCATCTCGGGCGCCTCGTCGCCCACGATGCCGAGATCGGCGGCGGCGGCGAGCATCATCGGCATGGCGTAGTCGGCGAGCGTCACCCGCACGCCGTCGATCTCCTCGGCGCGCTGCCCGCTCGGGAACAGGCCGGCGGTCTTGGAGCCGACCGCATCCAGGAAGACGAGCCGGATCGGCGCCGCGGTGCCGGCGACGCCGTCGATCGCCGCCTCGCCGTCGTACACGACGGTGCCGCCGGGGGTGCGCACCGTGGCCTCGATCAACCCCTTGGTGTTGCGATTGAAGATGCGCACCGTGGTCTCGCCGTCCGCGGCCGGCACCAGGCCGGCCTCGATGGCGAACGGCGCCACCCCCGACAGCATGTTGCCGCAGTTGGGGCTCCAGTCCACGAAGGCGCGATCGACCGACACCTGGGCGAACAGGTAGTCGACATCGGCGCCGGGGCGCGACGCGGGCGCCACGATCGCCACCTTGCTGGTCAGGGCATGGCCGCCGCCGATGCCGTCGACCTGGAGGCTGTGGGGCGACCCCATGGCGGCGAGCAGCACCCGGTCGCGCGCCGCCGGATCGGCCGGCAGGTCGCTCTCCAGGAAATACGGTCCGCGCGAGGTGCCACCGCGCATGAGCACGCAGGGGATTTTTCGCACGGCGGCGGGGCGGGTCTGGTCCATGGCGGGGCCCGGAATAAGCGTGGCGCTTCTTCTTTGCAGGACCCGCAATGGTTGTTAATTGCAAAGATCGGCGCTATTGATGCGCCATGAGCATCAATTTCGAGGCGCTCGACCTGCGCGCCTTCCTGGCCGTCGCCGAGGCCGGCAGCTTCCGGGCCGCCGCCGATGCGCTCGCCCTGTCGCAGCCGGCGCTCAGCCGCCGCATCCAGCGGCTGGAAGGGCTGGTGGGCGGCCCGCTCCTGGAGCGCACCACCCGGCGGGTGGCGCTCACGGCCCTCGGCCGCGAGCTGATGCCGCTGGTGCGGCGGCTCCTCGACGAGGCCGACAGCGGGCTGTTCGGGCTGCGCGGCGCCGCCGGCCGCGGCGCCCGGGTGACGCTGGCCTGCGTGCCGACCGCCGCCTTCTACTTCCTGCCGGCGGTGATCGCGCGCTTCACCGAGCAGCTTCCCGAGGTGCGCTTCCGCATCCTCGATCTCTCCGCCACCGAGGGCCTGGACGCGGTGTCGCGCGGCGAGGCCGATTTCGGCATCAACTTCCTCGGCGCCTCGGATGCGGCGGTGTCGTTCGACCCGCTGCTGGAGGACCCGTTCGTGCTGGCCTGCCGGCGCGACCATCCGCTCGCCGCGCAGGCGCGGGTCGACTGGGCGGATCTCCAGCCCTACCGGCTGGTGACGGTGGGGCGCGAGAGCGGCAACCGGATTCTGCTGGAGACGGCGCTCGCCCGCGAGAACGTACGGATGCGCTGGTTCTACGAGGTGACGCACCTGTCGACATCGCTGGGTCTCGTCGAGGCGGGTCTCGGCGTCTCGGTGCTGCCGCGCCTCGCCACCCCGCAGGGCGAGCACCCGATCATCGTGACGCGGCCCATCACGCCGCGCGTCACCCGCACCATCGGCATCGTGGCGCGGCGCGGACGCCCCCTCGCCCCGGCGGCCCAACGCTTCCGCGAGCTGCTGATCGAGACGTGGGCCGACAAGGTGTTGGCCGACAAGGTTTCGGTCGACAGACCTCGGCCGTAGCCCGGGTCGAGCGACGCGAAACCTGGCTCTGCGGCGCGGCTCGCCCCCGGCCGTCGCGGTGCTCCGTTCGGGCTGCGGGGCCGAATTCCAGCGGCACGGCCTCGTGTCCCGCACGCGGTGCACCGCGAGCGGCGCGACGCGGTGCGCCGCCGATGCGAGACCCAGCTCTCGGACCGACACCAGCCACCGGATGCCGGCCCGTGCGGTTCCGTATGGGTCCCGGGTCTGCGATGCGTCACGCCGCCGGCGGCGCGCCGCATCTCGCCCAGGACACGCGGCTTCCACGGATGATGCCGGCCGCGCGAAGCGGGTTCCCCGGCATCTTGGAGACGCAGCCCCGGCCGTCCACGCCGTCGGCCGCGAACAGTGTCCGCGCGTCTCGAAGCGCGCTACGCTCGCGCCATGCGGATGCGCAAGCGCAACACTCTCGTCCTTCTCGCGGTGCTGTGGGCCGTGATGCTGGCCGCCGTCGTCGACGGCGCGCGCACCGGCGAACTCCCCGGCACCACCGTGGCGGCTCTCGTGGCGGTGTTGCTCGTCCCGACGCCGATCTTCTGGCGGCTTTTCCGGAAGGCGCGGGAACGCCCGGAGCCGTGATCCCGTAGCCCGGGTCGAGCGGAGCGAAACCCGGGTCTGCGGCGCGGCCCGCCCCCGGCCGTCGCTGCGCTCCCGTTCGGGCTACGGGGCTGAATGCCAGCGGCACGGACTGGTGTCCCGCACGCGGTGCAGCGCGAGCGGCGCGACGCGGTGCACCGCCGATGCGAGACCCAGCTCTCGGACTGAGACCAGCCACCGGACGCCGGCCCGTGCGGTTCCGTGTGGGTCCTGGGTCTGCGATGCGTCACGCCGCCGGCGCGGCGCCGCATCGCGCCCGGGACACGCGGCTCCCACCATGGTCCGACCGCGGACGCAGCTCCGTCCAGGCCACGGCTCGATCCCGGTCCTCCTCGTCCAGCCCGCACCTCGTCTACACGGCCTGCACCTCGACCACGCCCGGCACGGCCTTGATGGCGCCGGCGATCTGGGGCGAGACCTTGTAGCGGCCATCGAGCTTCAGCTCGATCTCGGCCTCGGGCAGCAGCAGCACGATGGAGACCTCACCGCCGTCCGCGCCACGGTCCGAGCCGCGGTGCCGTCCTGCCGGCTGGGCCGCCCCGCCCGCGCCGCCCCGCGACGGCGGAGACCCGTGGGCGCCGGCGGCGGCCGAGAGTGGGCCTCCTGGACCCCCGCCTTCGCGGGGGTGAGCGGAACTCGGCGCGCCACGACGTCCGAACGATCCCCCAGCCTCGCCCCCAGCCCCTGGCCCCCCACCGACCGCCTCCAGCCGACGCGCCACCGCGTCGAGCGGCGCCCCGTCGCGCAGGAAGATGCGAAGGCCCTTCTGCTGCTTCGCGGCGGCCTCGTCCAACGGCTCCACCGTCTGAATGCGGGCCCGCACCTCGTCGCCCTCGGCATTGGCGGCGAGGAACAGCAGCACCGCCTTGCCGGGCTCCAGCAGGTCGCGATACTGCGCCAGCGCCTCGGAGAACAGGATCGCCTCGTAGTGCCCGGTCGGGTCCGACAGGCCGACGATGCCCATCTTGTTGCCGGTCTTGGTGCGCCGCTCGGTGCGCGACACCACGGTGGCGCCGAGCCGCCCGGCCTGCTGCCCCGCCTTCACGCCGCGGGAAAACTCGGCCCAGGTCTGGAGTCGCAGCTTCTTCAGCAGCGGCGCGTAGTCATCGAGCGGATGGCCGGTGAGGAAGAAGCCGATGGCATCGTACTCGCGTTGCAGCTTGTCGGCCGGCATCCACACCGGCGCCGGCGGAATCTTCAACGGCTCCGGCGCCGCCGGCCCACCGAAGATGTCGCCCTGCCCGCTCTCGGCCGCCGCGTGGGCGCGCTGCGCGGTCGCCAGCACCGCCTCGACGGCCGCGAAGGCGCGGGCGCGGTCGGGCTCGATGCAGTCGAAGGCGCCGGCCGCCGCGAGATTCTCCAGCACCCGCTTGTTGACCTGGCGCGGATCGATGCGATGCGCGAAGTCCGAGAGGTCGCGGAACGGCCGCTCGCCGCGTCCCGCCACGATGGTCTCCACCGCCTGCCGGCCGATGCCCTTGATGGCGGCGAGCGCGTAGAAGATCGTGTTGCCGTCGACGTCGAAATCGACCCCCGAGCGGTTGACCGACGGCGGCGCCACCGTGATGCCGAGCCGCTCCGCCTCCGAGCGGAAATCGGAGAGCTTGTCGGTGTTGCCCATGTCGAGGGTCATCGAGGCGGCCAGGAACTCGACCGGATAGTTCGCCTTCAGGTAGGCGGTCTGGTACGAGACCAGCGCGTAGGCGGCCGCGTGGCTCTTGTTGAAGCCGTAGTCGGCGAACTTGGCCAAGAGCTCGAAGATGGTCTCGGCCTGCGAGGTCTCGACGCCACGCTCGATCGCCCCCTTGCAGAACAGGGCGCGCTGCTTGTCCATCTCGGAGCGGATCTTCTTGCCCATGGCGCGGCGCAGGAGGTCGGCCTCGCCGAGCGAGTAGCCGGCCAGCACCTGGGCGATCTGCATCACCTGCTCCTGGTAGATGATGACCCCGAAGGTCTCGCGCAGGATCGGCTCGAGCTTGGGATGGATGTAGTCGGGACGCTCCTGCCCGTGCTTGCGGGCGCAGTAGGTCGGGATGTTGGCCATCGGGCCCGGCCGGTAGAGCGCCACGAGCGCCACCAGATCCTCCAGCCGATCGGGCCGCATGTCGACGAGGGCGCGGCGCATGCCGGCGCTTTCAACCTGGAACACGCCGACCGTCTCGCCGCGCGCCAGCATGTCGTAGGTCTTCTTGTCGTCGATCGGGATGTGGGCAAGATCGATGTCGACGCCGCGCCGCCGCAGGAGCTTCACGGCGGTGTCGAGGGTGGTCAGCGTCTTCAGGCCGAGGAAGTCGAACTTCACGAGGCCGGCCTGCTCCACCCATTTCATGTTGAACTGGGTGACCGGCATGTCGGACTTCGGGTCGCGATAGAGCGGCACCAGCTCGTCGAGATGGCGGTCGCCGATGACGATGCCGGCGGCGTGCGTCGAGGCGTGGCGGTTGAGCCCCTCCAGCTTCTGGGCGATCGCGAAGGCGCGTGCCACCACCGGCTCGGTGTCGCGGGCCGCCTGAAGCTTCGGCTCGCCCTCGATCGCCTCCTTCAGGGTGACGGGCTTGGCCGGGTTCTGCGGGACGAGCTTGCACAGCTTGTCGACCTGGCCGTACGGCATCTCCAGCACGCGGCCGACGTCGCGCAGCACGCCGCGCGCCTGGAGCGTGCCGAAGGTGATGATCTGGGCCACGTGATCACGCCCGTAGCGCTTCTGAACGTAGTCGATCACCTCGCCGCGGCGATCCTGGCAGAAGTCGATGTCGAAGTCCGGCATCGACACGCGCTCGGGATTGAGGAAGCGCTCGAACAGCAGGCCGAAGCGGATCGGGTCGAGGTCCGTGATGGTGAGCGCCCAGGCCACCACCGAGCCGGCCCCGGAGCCGCGGCCCGGGCCGACCGGAATGCCGTGCCGCTTCGCCCATTGGATGAAGTCCGACACGATCAAGAAGTAGCCCGGGAAGCCCATGCGGGCGATGACGCCGAGCTCGTAGGCGAGCCGCTCGCGATAATCCTCCTCGGTGTGGCCGGGCGCGCAGCCATGCGCCGCGAGGCGCTTCGCCAAGCCCTCGGCGGCACGCGCCCGCACGGTCGCCTCCTCGTCCAGCGGCTCGCCGGTCTCGGTCCCGTAGTGGGGCAGGATGGGCTTGCGGGTGCGCGGGCGATACGAGCAGCGCCGGGCGATCTCGACCGTCGAGGCCAGCGCCTCGGGGAGATCGGCGAACAGCGCCGCCATCTCGGCCCGCGTCTTGAAACGGTGCTCGGCGGTGAGATGGCGCCGCTCGGCCTCGGCGAGCAGCCGCCCCTCGGCGATGCACAGCAGCGCGTCGTGCGACTCGTAGTCGTCGGCCGCCGCGAAGAACGGCTGGTTGGTGGCGACCAGCGGCACGCCCGCCGCGTAGGCGAGATCGATCAGCGCCCCCTCGGCGGCCCGCTCGGCCTCGGTGCCGTGGCGTTGCAGCTCGACATAGAGGCGGTCGCCGAACAGTCGTTCCAGGGTCGCCAGGCGGGCGGCGGCGAGCGACGCCTGGCCCGACACGATGGCGCGGTCGAGCGGGCCGTCGGGTCCGCCCGTCAGGGCGATCAGGCCATCGCAATGGCCGTCCAGCCAGGCGAGCGCGATGTGCGGCGCCTCGTTGGAGGGCGTCTCCAGAAAAGCGCGCGAGTTGAGCCGCATGAGGTTGCGGTAGCCCTCCTCGCGGGCGGCGAGCAGCACCAGCCGCGGCAGCGTGCGGGCGTGCGGGCCGCCGCGGCCGGTCGCCTCCTGGTCGGCGAAGTCGACGGCGAGCGAGATACCGACGATCGGCTGGATGCCGTAGCCGGCGATCTTCTCGGAGAACTCCAGCGCACCGAACAGATTGTCGGTGTCGGTGAGAGCCAGCGCCGGCTGGCGGTCGGCCTTGGCGAGCGCCGCGAGCTTGCCGATCGGCAGCGCGCCTTCGAGCAGCGAGAAGGCGGAATGGACGTGCAGATGCACGAAGCCCGGGTCGGCGGCGAGCGGGTCGTCGCCCGCCGGCACCGGCGCGCCCACGGACGATTGCCGGGCGGCATCCGCGGCTGGCGATGCAGGGCCGGCGAGCGGGGGCGCGGCTGGCGCCGAGGCGGCATCGGCGGACACCGGCCGAACCGCGCGGCCATCGAGCGTGGAACTAGAGACAGTCGGATCGGTCACAGGCGCGGCTCACCAGAACGAACGGCCCAATCGCCCGCGGGCCAATGACGGGGACCACCTGGCAGACCGCCTGCCGGCGACCGCCTGTTGGCAGACCGCCTCTGGCGCTCGCGAGCCGCGGACTCGTCCGGGGACCCGCCCCACCATCGCGGACCCTCCCGGCCCGAGTCCAGCCACCGGCCCCGCTCGTGCACAGGCGATCGAGGGAGTGGCGATCAAGGGAGTGGCGATCAAGGGAGTGGCGATCAAGGGAGTGGCGATCGAGGGAGTGGCGATCTCGGCGGCGGACCGGCGCGCTTGCGTCCCTGCGTCTGAAACGCTCTACAGCACGTCGAGCAGGCGGGCCCAGATCACCAGGGTCCCGGCTAACAAGGTCACCGAGGCGAGGGCCTGCATCACGTCCGTGGTGACAGACTGCATGGTGGTGCCCCCGAGGCTCGATTGGAACATTAGAAGAACATTAGTTCCCTATTCGTTCATATGTCAAGTCTGTTTGTCTCGCGGTCGCGACGCTGGCTTTCGGCTGGCCTTCGGTCGGCTTTCGGCGCCCTGTCCAACCGTTCCCTGCGCGC
Source organism: Rhodoplanes serenus (assembly GCA_009720755.1). Lineage (GTDB taxonomy): Bacteria > Pseudomonadota > Alphaproteobacteria > Rhizobiales > Xanthobacteraceae > Rhodoplanes > Rhodoplanes serenus. The sequence continues at coordinate 153,874 of WNKV01000005.1, read as the reverse complement.
CGGACCGCGTGTCCCCTGCACTGCGTCGCTCCGTGTCGCGGCATCGCCAACCGACACCCCGTCGCGATCTCCGGGACCTCGCGGGCAGCCCGACACACCTCGCCCTGCTGTCGGCGCCGCACCGCCCTCGCCGGTCGACAGTCGCCCATACGATTAAGGGAATCGCAAAGCCACGCTGGGAGAATGACCGCGATCGCCGCGCCGCGGTGGAGCGTAGGCGCCATGGACGAGCGTCGTAAAAACAGCCGAACCAGGGTCCTCAAATCGGGCCGCATCGCCGTGAGCGCGAAGGCCCCGAAGATCGAATGCGCCGTGCGGAACCTGTCGGACGGGGGCGCCTGCTTGCAGGTCCATTCGGGGACCTTCGGCATTCCCCGCGAATTCGAGCTGCATGTCGAGGGCGCACCGAACCGGATGTGCCGAGTGATCTGGCGAACCGAAAACCGGCTCGGCGTCAGCTTCGCTTGACAGCCACCCCGCCGACCGTCACCGAGACAGCCCTGGATCATTGACCCGGATCAATCCGGTGTTCACCATCCGTGCCGCGAACGCCCTCGCCGGCCCGCTACTCCACCTCGAGGATACGCCCGTCCTTGAGGGTCACCCGGCGATCCATGCGGGCCGCGATGTCGAGATTGTGGGTGGCGATGACGGCGGCGAGCCGTGATGCGCGCACGAGCTGGGTCAGCGCCCGGAACACGTGCTCGGAGGTCTTCGGATCGAGATTGCCGGTCGGCTCGTCGGCGAGCAGGAGCCGCGGCGCGTTGGCGACCGCGCGCGCGATGGCGACGCGCTGCTGCTCGCCCCCCGACAGCTCGGCCGGCCGGTGGGTGAGACGATCCTTGAGTCCGAGATAGGACAGAAGCTCCGCCCCGCGCTCCTGAGCCTCGTGCTTCGGCAGGCCGCGAATCATCTGCGGCAGCATCACGTTCTCGACCGCGGTGAACTCGCCGAGCAGATGGTGCGCCTGATAGACGAAGCCGATCTCGTTGCGCCGGATGCGAGTGCGCTCGGTGTCGGAGAGATTCGAGGTCGGCACGTCGTCGATATAGACCTCGCCGGCGTCCTGATGCTCCAGCAGTCCGGCGATGTGCAGGAGCGTCGACTTGCCGGCGCCGGACGGCGCGATCAGCGCCACCATCTGGCCGGACCAGACAGCCAGCTCGGCGCCCTTCAGCACGTCGAGGGTGACGTCACCCTGGCGATACTGCCGCTCGATCTGGTGCAGGAAGACGACGGGGCTTTCGGTCGCGGCCATCGGGGTGCTCGCCGTCTACTCGTAACGAAGGGTCTCGACGGGGTCGAGACGGGCCGCCCGCCAGGACGGATACAGGGTGGCGAGCAGCGACAGGCCGAGCGCCATGACGACCACCGCGACGGTCTCGCCGGCGTCCATCTCGGCCGGCAGCCGCGACAGGAAGTAGAGCTCGCGCGGAAACAGGTCGGTCTGCGTCACCCAGGACAGGAACTGGCGGATCGAATCGATGTTCACGCACACCAAGGTGCCGACGATGAAGCCCATCACCGTGCCGACCACGCCGATCGAGGCGCCGGTGATCAGGAAGACGCGCATGATGGCACCCTGGCTCGCCCCCATGGTGCGCATGATGGCGATGTCCTGGCTCTTGTCCTTCACCAGCATGATCAGGCCGGACACGATGTTGAGCGCCGCCACCAGCACGATCAGCGTGAGAATCAGAAACATCACGTTGCGCTCCACCTGGAGCGCGTTGAAGAAGGTGGCGTTCCGCTGGCGCCAGTCGATCATGTAGATGGGCCGCTGCGCCGCCTCGGCGATCAGCTTGCGGTAGCGGTCGACCGAGTCGGGATCGGTGATGTAGACCTCGATGGCGGTGACGTCGTTCGAGCGGTTGAAATAGGCTTGCGCCTCCGGCATCGGCATGAACACGAAGGCGGCGTCGTACTCGGACATGCCGATCTCGAAGATCGCCGCCACCCGATAGGGCTTGATGCGCGGCGTGGTGCCCATCGGCGTCACGGCGCCGCGCGGCGCCACCAGCGTCAGGTTGTCGCCGGCCTGGAGCGAGAGCTGATCGGCCAGGCGCTTGCCGATGGCGATCCCCTGCCCCTGGTCGAAGCCTTCGAGCGTGCCCTTCTTGATGTTCTTGGAGATCGAAGCGAGCTTGTCGAGGTCGGCGGCCCGCATGCCGCGCACCAGCACGCCATTGGCCGCGAAGGGCGACGAGGCGAGCGCCTGGCCCTCGACGATCGGCGCCGCCAGCTTGACGCCCGGAACGGCGGCGATCCGCGCCGCCACCGGCTCGAAGTCGGTGAGCGGCGATTCGAGCGGCTGGATCAGCAGGTGACCGTTGAGGCCGAGGATCTTGTCGAGCAGCTCGGTGCGGAAGCCGTTCATCACCGCCATGACGATGATCAGGGTCGCGACGCCCAGCATGATGCCGAGAAACGAGAACCCGGCGATGACGGAGATGAATCCCTCCTTGCGCCGAGCCCGCAGGTAGCGCAGCGACAGCATCCACTCGAAGGGCGCGAACGGCCGGGTCCCGGCGGAGTCGGTCATGACGATTCTCTCCAGGCGGGATTACACCCGATTCTGGCGGATAAGCGAGATCGATGGTCCAGGATCGGGTGCGTTGCGCGCAGGTTTATCGGCTCGACCGATTTCATTCAATTCGGGCGGATTGAGGCCGGCGCGCTGGTGGGTGAGCGGTTGCAGCGGTTCCGCTCGAGCCGAAACGCCCCTCACCCGGAGTCCGCGCCTCGAGGCGCGGACTCCGACCTCTCCCCGCGTGCGGAGAGGTGAAACGCGCTGCGGCCTTCCGGCCTCACCTCTTCGGAGCCAGCTTCTCCAGCACGTCGGCCGGCGACAAGAGCTCGCGGTCGCCACCGGCGCGGCGCTTGAGCTCCACCTTGCCGTCCTTGAGGCCCTTGGGGCCCACCAGGATCTGCCACGGGACGCCGATCAGGTCGACGGTCGCGAACTTGGAGCCGGGCCGCTCGTCGAGATCGTGATACAGCACCTCGATACCCCGTGCCGATAGGTCGCGGTAGAGATCGCCCGCCGCCGCGTCGGTCGCCGCATCGCCCTGCTTCAGATTGACCACCGCCACCTGGAACGGCGCCACCGGCTCCGGCCAGACGATGCCGGCCTCGTCGTGCGACGCCTCGATGAGGGCGGCGACCAGCCGGGTCGGTCCGATGCCGTAGGAGCCCATATGGACTGGACGCTCGACGCCGTCGGGGCCCGCCACCACGGCCCGCATGGGCTCCGAGTACTTGGTGCCGAAATAGAAGATGTGGCCGACCTCGATGCCGCGCGCCGACACCCGGGCGGCCTCCGGGATGGCGGCGAACGCCGCCGCGTCGTGCTTCTCCGAGGTCGCCGCATAGAGCGAGGTCCACTGGTCGACGATCGCCTGGACACCGGCGACGTCGTCGAAGTCGACCCCGGCGTCCGGCACCGGCGCGTCGAGATAGTCGCGATGGCAGAACACCTCGCTCTCGCCGGTCTGCGCCAGGATGATGAACTCGTGGCTGAGATTGCCACCGATCGGGCCGGTGTCGGCGACCATCGGGATCGCCTTGAGGCCGAGCCGCGCGAAGGTGCGCAGATAGGCCACGAACATCTTGTTGTAGGCGTGCCGGGCGCCCTCGTAGTCGAGATCGAACGAGTAGGCGTCCTTCATCAGGAACTCGCGCCCGCGCATCAGGCCGAATCGCGGCCGCACCTCGTCTCGGAACTTCCATTGGAGATGGTAGAGGTTGAGCGGCAGGTCCTTGTAGGAGCGCACATAGGCCCGGAAGATCTCGGTGATCATCTCCTCGTTGGTCGGGCCGTACAGCATCTCGCGCTCGTGGCGGTCCTTGATGCGCAGCATCTCCTTGCCGTAGTCGTCGTAGCGTCCGCTCTCCCGCCACAGCTCGGCCGACTGGATGGTCGGCATCAGCATCTCGACGGCGCCGGCCCGGTCCTGCTCCTCGCGGACGATGGCGCACACCTTGCGCAGCACTCGCAGGCCCAGCGGCAGGAAGGCGTAGATGCCGGCCGCCTCCTGGCGGATCATCCCGGCCCGCAGCAGCAGCCGGTGCGACATAATTTCCGCTTCCTTCGGCGTCTCGCGCAAAATCGGCAGGAAGAAACGGGACAGGCGCATGATCCAAACTCCTTGGAGAATATCGCAGAGAAACCGGATCGGAACCGAAAAGACAAGCGCGAACAGCGATGTTCAGGTTTTCGGCGAAGAGCTGGCGGACCGCTATTGTAACGAACTGCGGAACATTACGCTCGATGTTGCACTGCACGACAACCGTGATGACAAACCAGTCTTGATTGGCTAAGACACGATCGTCGCTCCCGGCGGCCGGGAATGAAACTTTCTTGCGCCGGGGGTGTGGTCCAGGTCTGTGGGAGGAAGAGCCAAACGGCGCGCTCGATCGCAGCCGCTCCGAAAACAAGATAGCGGAGAAATGGCAAAAAACTCGGTAAGGAGCAGGACATCGTTCCTGCTTTTTTTTTATCTTGAGCCACCCGGTCGGGGCCGATGGCCGGTCGGCACCGCGAGAGCGGGGCACCGCAGAGTTCCAGCCCTGTTCGATGAATTCAGGTTCGGCGAACAGCCGATTCGCGTTCCGATCAGCGAAGCGCCGCGGCCTCTCCGGAACGACGGCGCATCCTGAGTCGTAGCGCTGGTGCGGAGCGAGCGGACCGGGTCAGCGCGGAAAGAGACCCCACAGCGTCGCAAACTGTTCGAGGTCGACCAGCCGTGCCGCATGGGCGGCCCAGAACGCTGCGACCAGCACGGTGGTGACAACGGTCGTCCAGCCCGCCTTGGCGAGCAGCGCCGGCGCGGCCGGCGCGCCCGGGTCGGTGCCGGGCGGCACCTCGCCGTGCTCGTGCTGGGCGCGGACGCCGAACGGCAGGACCGCGAACAACACGATCCACCAGGTGACGAAGTAGATGGCCGCGAAGGTGGTCCAGGGCATGGGGGTGTGTGCCCGCAGTTGAGGCCGATGTCGTCGCGTCGTCGCCCGGTGCCGGGCGCGAGGCGTTCACCGGGTGTCGCTAACAGCGATGGGGGGCCGGAGCAAGGCCGCAGGGTCGCCATCGTCCGGAGACGAGCGGCCCCCTTCGCCCGGATCGCGTGAAGCGAAAGCCCGGCGCTGCGGCGGCCTCGTCGGAAGAGACCCCGGGCTTCTCGGCGTTCAGCCCGGGCTACGGTGCGTCAAAAGGGAACGAGCCCCGCGACCGCAGGCGTCACGCCTGCTCCAGCTCGACCAGCGTGCCGTTGAAGTCCTTCGGATGCAGGAACAGCACCGGCTTGCCGTGGGCGCCGATCTTCGGGTTGCCGTCGCCGAGCACCCGGGCGCCGCCGGCCTTCAGCTTGTCGCGCGCCGCGAGGATGTCCTCCACCTCGTAGCAGATGTGGTGGATGCCGCCGTCCGGGCTCTTCTCCAGGAACTTGGCGATCGGCGAGTTGTCGCCCAGCGGCTCCAGCAGCTCGACCTTGGTGTTGGGCAGGTTGATGAACACGACGGTGACGCCGTGCGCCGGCTGCGGCAGCGGCTCGGACACCTCGGCCCCCATGGTCTCGCGGTAGAGGCGCGACGCCTTCTCCAGATTCGCAACGGCGATCGCCACATGGTTGAGGCGTCCGATCATGACAGTCCCCTTCGGTTCCCGTATCGCAGGAGGTCCCGCGCCGGTCGTTGAAAACTGAGCCCTTATACCGTCAAGACATGGACCAGACACAGGGGCTTCTTGCCCCAGGCGGCCGCAAGGGTGCCCCGCACCGAACGCCGGACGGCCTCGGCGACGCTGTCGGGATCGCGCCGACGCGCCCGCGGCAGGTGCTCCACCGTGTCGGTGACGGTGGCGAGCGCCAGCTCGGCGAGGCTGCGCCCGGCCCCGTCGGTCTCCGGAATGCCGATCAACGCGACCTCGGGGTCGGAGGCCATCACGCCCGTCTCGTCGAGCGCGAGGGCGACCGAGACGACGCCGACGAAGCCCAGCCGCCGGCGGTCCGGCACCGTGCGGGCCTCGGCCTCGACGATCAGGTGGCCGTCCTTGTAGAGGCGACCCTGCGGCACCTCGTCGACGATGCCGGCGGGTCCCGGCGCGATGCGCACCAGGTCGCCGTCGCGGCAGCCGATCACCTCGGGCACGCCGAGCCGGCGAGCGAGCGCCGCGTGCTCGGCGAGATGCTGCGGCTCGCCGTGCACCGGGATCATCACCTTCGGCCGCACCCAGCCGAACAGGTCGGCCAGCTCGTCGCGCCGCGGATGGCCGGAGACGTGCACCAGATGGGTTCGCTCGGTGATCACCTCGACGCCCTGCGCCACCAGGCCGTTGATCACCCGGTTCACCGCCTTCTCGTTGCCCGGAATGGTGCGCGACGAGAAGATCACCCGGTCACCCTTGGTGAGGCCGATCTCGGGATGCGAGTCGGTGGCGATGCGGGCGAGCGCGGCGCGCGGCTCGCCCTGGCTGCCGGTGCACAGCGCCACCACCTTGTCGCGCGGCAGGTAGCCGTAGGTCTCGGCCGAGCGGAAATCCGGAATGCCGTCGAGATAGCCGGTCTCGCGCGCCACCTGGCTGATGCGCTCCATGGCGCGGCCCACCACCACGACCTCGCGGCCGCATTCGCGCGCCGCCTCGGCGATCGAGCGCACGCGGGCGACGTGTGACGCGAAGGTGGTGACGGCGACCCGCTGCGGCGCCTCGGCGATCAGCTCCGCCAGCGTCTTGCCGACTTCGGTCTCCGACGGCGAGCGGCCCTCGCGCACCGCATTGGTGGAATCGCCGACCAGCGCTAGGCAGCCCTCCTCGCCCAGCCGGCGCAGCCGCGCCTCGTCGGTCGGTGGCCCCACCACCGGGGTCGGGTCGAGCTTCCAGTCGCCGGTGTGCAGCACCCGCCCGAGCGGCGTGCCGATGATCAGCGCGTTGGATTCCGGGATCGAGTGCGACATCGAGACGAGCTCGATCTCGAACGGGCCGAGCCGGATGGTGCCGCCGAGCGGCACCACCTGGATCGGGATCTCGGGGGCGCCCGGCTCCGCCTGGCGCTTGGCCTCGAACAGCGCCGCCGTGAACGGCGTCGTGTAGATCGGCACCTTCAGGCGCGGCCACAGGTCGATCAGCGCGCCAAAATGGTCCTCGTGCCCGTGGGTGAGGACGAGGCCGACGAGGTTCTTGCGCTCCGCCAGCAGGAAGCGGATGTCGGGCATCACCAGGTCGACGCCCGGCAGGTCGTCGCCCCCGAAGGCGACGCCGAAATCGACCGCCACCCAGGCCCGCTTGCGCTCGCGCCCATACCCGTAGAGCGAGAGGTTCATGCCGATCTCGCCGACCCCGCCGAGCGGGGCGAAGACGAGCTCGTCGCCTTTTTGGGTCATGGGTATCGCCGGTTCGCGGAGGGCGCCGGACCTGGCCGCGCCAGCGGAAAGACGTCGCCGGCCGCGATCCTATGGATGCCCTCGGCTCCGGTGATTACCAGATTCCCGTGCTCGTCGATGGTCTCGAACAAGCCGGTGGTCTCGGTATTGTCGAAACGCACCGTCAGGGCTGCGCCCGGCGCGGGGCCCCGCGCCAGCCAGGCGCGGCGGATGGTCTCGAAGCCATGGCTGCGGTCCCATTCGGCCAGCCGGCGCGCCATGGTGCGGGAAAGCGCGGCGAACACCTGACCGGCCGAGACGGAGGCGCCTTCGGCCGCGAGGTCGGTTGCCGGATAGAGCGCCTCTGCCGGATGATGCACGCAATCGATCCCGACGCCGACCACCGCGGTGAGCCCGCCGCGCGTCTCGCCCTCGACCAGAATGCCGGCCAGCTTGCGGCCACCGCATAGCACGTCATTCGGCCACTTCAGGGTGAGTCGAGCAGCCAGCGGGGGGGCGACGGTGCAGAGCGCATCGTGAACAGCCAGACCGGCCACGAAGGAGAGCTGCGACGCCTGCGGAATCGGCGCCGGATCGGCGAGCAGCAGGCTCGCATGCAGGTTGCCGGGCTCCGACGCCCATGGCCGGCCGCGCCGCCCGCGCCCGGCGGTCTGGCGCACCGCCGTGATCCACAGCGGGCCACGCTCACCCTCCCCGGCCCGCCGCAGCGCCTCGGCGTTGGTCGAGTCGATGGTGTCGAAGGCCGTATGGTGCACGCCCGCCGCGGCGGCTGACGGATCGAGGACGCAGGCGTCCTCGGCGTGTCCAGAGGCGTGAAGATCGTTCCGCATTCCGCTCGTTCCCGCCGGAGCAGGCATCCAGTTCTGTTCGGCCAGTTCTGTTCGGCTCCTGGGTCCCCGCTTGCGCGGGGACGAACGGAGGTGGTGAACCAGCTCAGAACAGCGACTTCGCAGCCGCTGCGGCGGCGTTCACCAGCGGGGCCGGATAGACGAAGAACAGGATGACGAACAGCCCGGTGACCGCCAGCACCAGGCCGAGCTCGCCGCGCATCGGCGACAGCGCCGGAGCCGGCTCGTCGAAATACATCACCTTGACGATGGCGAGATAGTAGTAGGCCCCCACCACGCTCGTCACCACGCCGATCACCGCGAGGACGTAGAGGCCGGCGTTCACGGCGGCGAGGAACACGTAGAACTTGGCGAAGAAGCCGGCGAGCGGCGGGATGCCGGCGAGCGAGAAGAGCATCATGCCGAGCACGAAGGCGACGCCCGGCTTGGTGCGAGCGAGCCCGGCGAGATCGGCGATCTCCTCCACCGGCCCCTCCTCGCGCTTCATTGCGATGATCACCGCGAAGGTGCCGAGCGTCATGGCCAGATAGATCGCCATGTAGATCATCACGCCCTGGACGCCCTCGACGGTGCCGGCCGCGAGGCCGACCAGCGCGAAGCCGACATGGCCGATGGACGAGTAGGCCATCAGCCGCTTGATGTTGGTCTGGCCAATGGCGGCAAACGAGCCGAGCGCCATCGAGGCGATGGAGACGAACACGACGATCTGCTGCCACTGCGGGCCGACGGTCGGGAACGCCGTCATCGTGACGCGCACGAACACCGCGATGGCGGCGACCTTGGGGGCGGCGGCGAAGAACGCCGTGATCGGCGTCGGCGCGCCCTCGTAGACGTCCGGCGTCCACATGTGGAACGGCACCGCCGAGATCTTGAAGCAGAGGCCGGCGAGCAGGAACACCAGCCCGAAGGTGAGCCCGACGCCGCCAGCCGCGGCCCCTTGCGCGATGCCCGCGAAGGTGACCGAGCCGGTCGAGCCGTAGATCAGCGAGGCACCGTAGAGCAGCATGCCGGACGACAGCGCGCCGAGCACGAAGTACTTCAGGCCCGCCTCGGTGGACTTGATGCGGTCGCGATCGATCGCCGCCACCACGTAGAGCGCCAGGCTCATCAGCTCGAGGCCGAGATAGAGGGCGATCAGGTCGGCCGCCGACACCAGCATCAGCATGCCGGTGGTGGAGAGCACGATCAGCACCGGATACTCGAACTTGCGACGATCCTCGGTGGAGAGGAAGTCGGTCGACATCAGCACCGCGGTGGCCGAGCCGATCAGCACCAGCAGCTTGAAGAAGCGCGCGAAGGAATCGACCACGAAGCTGCCGCCGAAGGTCGTCACCGTCTCGGACGGCATCAGCGCCACCAGCACGCCGGCGGCGATGAGCAGCATGACCGCGAAGCCGCCGACCGCCCCGGTCGACCGATCGCCCCGGAACGCGCCGATCAGGACCAGCACCATGGCCCCGACCGCGAGCACGATCTCGGGCATCGCGGGATACAGGAGGGGAAGCTCGACTGCGTTGGTCATGGGGTGCCGTGGTCTAGCGGTGACGCGGACGGGAAAGCGGAGGTCGCGGCGGAGCGAGGATCACTCCGCCGCGGAAGGCCGGCCGAGGGCCGCGGTCTTCGGCGTCCCCAGGGCCTCGTTGTAGCTCTGGACCAGCGCCGACACCGAGGCGGCCGACATGTCGAGCACCGGCTTCGGATAGACACCGAACCAGATGGTGAGGACGATCAGCGGCGCGAACACCACGATCTCGCGCAGCTCGACGTCGCGGATGGCCGCGAGCGACGGCTTCTCCAACGCCCCGAACACCACCTTGCGGTAGAGCCACAGGGCGTAGCAGGCCGACAGGATGACGCCGAGGCACGCGATGGTGGCGACCCAGGTGTTGACCCGGAAGGCCCCCATCAGGGTGAGGAACTCGCCGACGAAGCCCGAGGTGCCGGGCAGCCCGACATTCGCCAGCGTGAACAGCATGAAGATCGCGGCGTAAACCGGCATGCGGTTCACCAGCCCGCCATAGGCGGCGATCTCGCGGGTGTGCATGCGGTCGTAGATGACGCCGACGCAGAGGAACAGCGCGCCCGACACGATGCCGTGCGAGATCATCTGGAACACGCTGCCGGCGACACCCTGCGTGTTGCCGGTGAAGATCCCCATGGTGACGAAGCCCATGTGGGCGACCGACGAGTAGGCGATCAGCTTCTTCACGTCCTCCTGCATCAGCGCGACGAGCGACGTGTAGACGATCGCCACCACCGAGAGCACGAACACCATCGGGGCGAAATACTCCGAGGCGTCCGGGAACATCGGCAGCGAGAAGCGCAGGAAGCCGTAGCCGCCCATCTTCAGCAGGACCGCGGCCAGGATCACCGACCCGGCGGTCGGCGCCTCCACGTGGGCGTCGGGCAGCCAGGTGTGCACCGGCCACATCGGCATCTTCACCGCGAACGAGGCGAAGAAGGCGAGCCACGCCCAGGTCTGGAGGGTGCGCGGGAAGTCGTGCGCCATCAGGGTCGGGATGTCGGTGGTGCCGGCCTCCCCGTACATCGCCAGGATGGCGATCAGCATCAGCACCGAGCCGAGCAGCGTGTAGAGGAAGAACTTGAAGCTGGCATAGACCCGGCGCGGGCCGCCCCACACCCCGATGATCAGGAACATCGGGATCAGGCCGCCTTCGAAGAACAGGTAGAACACCACGACGTCGAGCGCCGCGAAGGTGCCCACCATCATGGTTTCCAGCACCAGGAAGGCGACCATGTACTCCTTCACGCGACGCTGGATCGGCTTCCAGCTCGCCAGGATGCACAGCGGCATCAACGCCGTCGTCAGGATCACGAAGGGCAGCGAGATGCCGTCGACGCCCATGTGATACGTGATGGTGCCGGCCAGCCACGGCTGCCGCTCGACGAACTGGAACTCCGGCGAGCCGGAATCGAAGCGCCACACCATCACCATCGACACCGCGAAGGTGATGATCGTGGTCCACAACGCGATCCAGCGCGCGTTGCGCTTCACCGCCTCGTCCTCCTGGCGCAGCATCATGATGAGCAGCGCGCCGAAGGCCGGCAGGAAGGTGGTGACGGAAAGGACGGGCCAGCTCGCCATCACCGAAGTCCCCCGAGGATGAACCACGTCGCCAGCGCCGCGACGCCAATCAGCATCGCGAACGCATAGTGATACAGGTAGCCGGTCTGCAACCGGACGACGTTGCGGGTCACGTCGAGCACCCGGGCCGAGACGCCGTCGGGGCCGAGCCCGTCGATCAGCCGGCCGTCACCGCCCTTCCACAAGGCGCGGCCGAGCCACATGGCGGGCCGCACGAAGATGCGGTCGTAGAGCTCGTCGAAGTACCACTTGTTGAGCAGGAACAGGTAGACCGGCTTGAACGTCCGGGCCAGCGCCCGCGGGATGCCGGGGCTCTTGATGTAGAACACCCAGGCGACCGCGAAGCCCGCCACCATCATGACGGTCGGCAGATAGGCGATCATCGCCGGGACGTGGTGCATCTCCTCGAGGATGCCGGTCACCGACAGCGAGCCGCGGAAGAAGGCCGCCACGCTGTTGCCCGCGAAGGCGTCGTAGAACGGCAGCCCCGCCAGGATCGAGCCGGCCGCCAGCACCCCGAGCGGGATCAGCATCGGCAGCGGGCTCTCGTGCGCATGGTCGTAGTGGTGGCGGTCATGCGGCTGCCCGTGGAACGTCTTGAACACCAGGCGCCACGAGTAGAACGAGGTCAGAGCCGCGGCCGCGACCGTGCAGACGAAGCCGTAGAACGCCATCGGGTTGTGGCCGGCGTGATCGCTGGCGAAGGCGGCCTCGATGATGGCGTCCTTCGAGAAGTAGCCGGCGGTCAGCGGGAAGCCGGTCAGCGCCAGGGTGCCGACCAGCATCATGGCGTAGGTGAACGGGATCTTGCGGCTGAGCCCGCCCATCATCCGGATGTCCTGCTCGTGATGCATCGCGACGATCACCGAGCCGGAGCCGAGGAACAGCAGCGCCTTGAAGAAGGCATGGGTGAACAGGTGGTACATGCCCACCGAGTAGGCCCCCACCCCCATGGCGACGAACATGTAGCCGAGCTGCGAGCAGGTCGAGTAGGCGACGATGCGCTTGATGTCGTTCTGCACCAGGCCGACGGTGGCGGCGAACAGCGCCGTGGTGGCGCCCACGAAAGTGACGACGGCGAGCGCCGTCGGAGCGAGCTCGAACAGCGGCGACAGCCGCGCCACCATGAACACGCCGGCCGTCACCATGGTGGCGGCGTGGATGAGCGCCGACACCGGGGTCGGGCCTTCCATGGCGTCGGGCAGCCAGGTGTGCAGCAGGAACTGCGCCGACTTGCCCATGGCGCCCATGAACAGGAGCAGGCAGATCACCGTGAGGGCGTCCACCTCCCAGCTCAGGAACGGGATGGGCTTGCCGGCCAGCGCCGGGGCCTGCGCGAAGATGGTGTCGAAGTCGACCGCCGCGGTGACGACGAACACCGCGAAGATACCGAGCAGGAAGCCGAAGTCGCCCACCCGGTTGACCACGAAGGCCTTGATGGCGGCTGCGTTGGCGGACGGCTTCTTGTACCAGAAGCCGATCAGCAGATAGCTGGCCAGCCCGACGCCCTCCCAGCCGAAGAACAGCTGCACCAGGTTGTCGGCCGTCACCAGCATCAGCATCGCGAAGGTGAACAGCGACAGGTAGGCAAAGAAGCGCGGCCGCCCCGGATCGTCGACCATGTAGCCGATCGAGTAGAGATGGACGAGCGCCGAGACGGTGGTGACCACCACCAGCATGACCGCCGTCAGGGTGTCGACCCGCAGCGCCCAATCGACCTTCAGCTCGCCCGAGAAGATGAACGGAGCGATCGCCTCGCGCACCTCCAGGCCGCCGAAGCCGACGCGCGCGAAGGCGATCCAGGACAGCGCCATGGAGACGAACAGGAGCGTCGTGGTCACCACCTCGGCGGGCCGCGAGCCCCACGCGGCCGGCTCGGCGGCGTGGTGGTCGTGCTCGTCGTGAGAGACGTGGACGGCGGCGTGGTCGCCGTGCGGCGACGGGGCACCGTGCCGGCTCTCGTCGACGGGTCCGTGCGCGTGATCCTCGGCGCCGGGCTCGGGATAGCCGCCCGGATGCTGCGCGCGGGCGCCCACGATGGCGATCGCGGCGGCGATCAGGAAGCCCAGCAGAGGCAGGAAGACGATGGCCTGGTACATCGCGCCGCTCAGCCCTTCATGATGTTGATGTCCTCGACCGCGATCGAGCCGCGATTGCGGAAGAACACGACCAGGATGGCGAGGCCGATTGCCGCCTCGGCGGCCGCGACCGTGAGGACGATCAGGGCGAACACCTGGCCGACGAGGTCGCCCAGATGGGTCGAGAACGCCACCATGTTGATGTTCACGGCGAGCAGGATCAGCTCCACCGACATCAGGATGATGATGACGTTCTTGCGGTTGAGGAAGATGCCGAAGATCCCGATGGTGAACAGGATCGCGGCGACCGAGAGATAATGGCCGAGTCCGATGGTCATCGCGATTCCCCCTGGACTTCGGCAACGCCCTGCCCCGGCCGCATGGTCTTCAGCTCGATGATGTCCTCCTTGCGGCGGGCGAGCTGGTCGGAGATCACCTGGCGGCGGACATTCGGCTTGTGGCGCAGCGTCAGCACGATGGCGCCGATCATCGCGACCAGCAGCACCAGACCGGCGGCCTGGAAGAAGTAGACATAGCGGGTGTAGAGCACGCGGCCGAGCGCCTCGGCATTGCTCATGTCGGTCGGGATCGGCAGCGCCACGGTCTTCTGCACGCCGGGACCGATCGCCCAGGCGCCGACCACCAGCAAAAGCTCGACCAGCAGCACGAGGCCGACCAGCCCGCCGACCGGCAGGTACTGCAAGGAGCCCCGGCGAAGCTGGACGAAGTCGACGTCCAGCATCATCACCACGAACAAGAACAGCACCGCCACGGCGCCGACATAGACGACCACCAGGATCAGCGCCAGGAACTCCGCCCCCATCAGCACGAACAGGCCCGAAGCGTTGACGAAGGCCAGGATGAGGAACAGCACCGAGTGCACCGGGTTGCGCGAGGCGATCACCATCAGGGCGGAGGCGACGCAGATGCCGGCGAACAGGTAGAAGAACAGCGCGGGGATCATTGGCGTGTCCCGTTGTCAGGGCACAGCTCGGCCCTCGGCACGGCGTGCTCCCTCCCCCCTCGTGGGGGAGGGTTGAGGTGGAGGATGACTCCGAACACCGGAGTGCGAAGCTCACCCCTCTCCCTGTCCCTCCCCCACAAGCAGGGAGGGAACCACGGGGAGAAGCCGATCGCAGCTCGAACTCCGAACTCTATCGTTCCGCCTACGATCATCGCGATCACCGATACGGCGCGTCGATCGCCATCGACTGGGCGATCTCGCGCTCCCAGCGGTCGCCGTTCGCCAGCAGCCGCGCCTTGTCGTAGTACAGTTCCTCGCGCGTCTCGGTGGCGAACTCGAAGTTCGGCCCCTCGACGATGGCATCCACCGGGCACGCCTCCTGGCAGTAGCCGCAATAGATGCACTTCACCATGTCGATGTCGTAGCGGGTGGTGCGCCTTGTGCCGTCGTTCCTCCGCGGCCCCGCCTCGATGGTGATGGCCTGCGCCGGGCAGATCGCCTCGCACAGCTTGCAGGCGATGCAGCGCTCCTCGCCATTTGGATAGCGGCGCAACGCATGCTCGCCGCGGAAACGCGGCGAGATGGGGTTCTTCTCGAACGGATAGTCGATGGTCGGCTTCGGCTTGAAGAAGTACCGCATCGACAGGCCGATCGCCTGCACGAACTCCCACAGGAACAGAGATTTCGCGGCCTGGTCGAGCCTCATCGGGTCATCCTCACTTCGGCGCCAGCCCGGTGTACTGCAACACGCCCGCGACGATCACGACCATCACGAGCGAGATCGGCAGGAACACCTTCCAGCCGAGCCGCATGAGCTGGTCGTAGCGGTAGCGCGGCACGAACGCCTTCACCAAGGCGAACATGAAGAAGACGAACAGCACCTTGAGGGTGAACCAGATCACCCCCGGCACCCAGGTGAACGGCGGGAACGGGATCGGCGACAGCCATCCGCCCAGGAACAGGATGGTGCACATGGCGCACATGGTGGTGATCGCCACGTACTCGCCGAGCATGAACAGCACGTAGGGGGTCGAACCGTATTCCACCATGAAGCCGGCGACCAGCTCCGATTCCGCCTCGACCAGGTCGAAGGGCGGCCGGTTGGTCTCGGCCAGCGCCGACACGAAGAAGATGATGAACATCGGGAACAGCGGCAGCCAGTACCAGCCGAGCAGCCCCCACGGGGTGTCCTGCGCCTTGACGATCGCCGACAGGTTGAGCGAGCCGACGCACAGCAGCACCGTGATGATGACGAAGCCGATCGAGACCTCGTAGGACACCATCTGGGCGGCCGAGCGCAGCGACGACAGGAAGGCGTATTTCGAGTTCGACGCCCAGCCGGCCATGATGATGCCGTAGACGCTGAGCGACGAGATGGCGAAGATGTAGAGGATGCCGACATTGATGTCGGCCACCGCCCAGCCCTCCGCCACCGGGATCACCGCCCAGGCCGACAGCGCCAGCACGCAGGTGACGATCGGCGCCAGGATGAACAGCCCCTTGTTGGCGCCGTCCGGGATGATCGGCTCCTTGAGGGCGAACTTCAGCATGTCGGCGAAGGATTGCAGCAGCCCCCACGGCCCCACCACGTTGGGGCCGCGGCGGATCTGCACCGCCGCCCAGATCTTGCGGTCGGCGTAGAGGATGTAGGCGATCGCCGTCATCAGGATCAGCAGCAGCGCGAGGCTCTGCACGACGATGATCAGGAGCGGCCAGAGATAGTCGTTCCACAGCTCGGCCATCGGGGTCACTCCGCGGCGCGCAGTGCGCCGGCGCCGTGGGCGAGTGCGGAGCACTCGGCCATCACGGCGGACGCACGGGCGATCGGGTTGGTCAGGTAGAAGTCGGTGACGAGCGGCGCGAAGGCGGCCTCCCCCACGGTGCCGCCGCGCGAGGCGAGGCGGTGGACATCGTCGGCGCTCGCCGGCTCGATGCGGTCGATGCGCTGGAGATGCGGATGCGCCTTGAACAGCATGCTGCGCAGCTGCGCCAGCGAGTCCCACGGCAGGCGGCGGCCGAGCACGTCGGACAGCGCCCGCAGGATCGCCCAGTCCTCGCGCGCATCCCCGGGCGGAAAGCCGGCGCGCAGGCCCATCTGGACCCGGCCTTCGGTGTTCACCCACAGGCCCGACTTCTCGGTATAGGCGGCGCCGGGCAGGATCACGTCGGCCCGGTGGGCGCCGCGATCACCGTGGGTTCCGATGTAGACCACGAAGGTCTCGGGCGCGACCTCGACCTCGTCGGCGCCGAGCAGCACCAGCACGTCGAGGGTGCCGAAACCGATCATCTCGGCGGTCTTCAGGCCGCCCTGCCCCGGCACGAAGCCGATGTCGAGGCCGCCAACCCGCGAGGCCGCCGTGTGCAACACCGCGAAGCCGTTCCAGCCGTCCTCGACGCAGCCGAGCCCGACCGCCGCCTTGGCGGCGAGCGCCGCCACGGCGGCGCCGTCCGAGCGCGCGGTCGCGCCGCTGCCGAGCAGCAGCATGGGACGCTCGGCATTCTTCAGGATCGCCGCGAAATCGCCCGTGCCGGCCGCAAGCTCCGACAGCGTGTCCGGCCCGGCCCCGAGATACTGCACCGGATAGGTGAGATCGAGACGCGGCCCGATCAGTCCGATCGGGAACGGCCCGGCCCGCCAGCGCTTGCGGATGCGGGCGTTGAGCACCGCCGCCTCGCGGCGCGGATCGGCGCCGACGATCAGCAGCGCGCCGGCCGTCTCGATGCCCGCGATGGTGGGGTTGAACAGATAGGTGCCGCGGCCGAGCGCCGGATCGAGCGCCGAGCCGTCCTGACGGCAGTCGAGGTTCTTCGATCCGAGCCCGCCGAGCAGCTCCTTGAGGGCGAACATCTCCTCGACCGAGGCGAGATCACCCGCGATCGCGCCGATGCGGCCCGGCCCGGTGGTGTCGATCTTGGCGGCGATCGCCCGGAACGCCTCGCTCCACGAGGCCGGGCGCAGCCGGCCGTTCTCGCGCACATAGGGCTGGTCGAGCCGCTGCACCCGCAGACCGTCGACGACGTGGCGGGTCTTGTCGGAGATCCACTCCTCGTTCACGTCCTCGTTGAGACGCGGCAGGATGCGCATCACCTCGCGGCCGCGGGTGTCGACCCGGATCGCCGAGCCGACCGCGTCCATCACGTCGATCGACTGCGTCTTGGCGAGCTCCCAGGGCCGCGCCGTGAAGGCATAGGGCTTGGAGGTCAGCGCGCCGACCGGACAGAGATCGACCACGTTGCCTTGCAGCTCCGAGGTCAGCGCCTGCTCCAGATAGGTGGTGATCTCCATGTCCTCGCCACGCCCGATGGCGCCCAGCTCCGGCACGCCGGCCACCTCGGTGGCGAAGCGCACGCAGCGGGTGCACTGGATGCAGCGGTTCATCGAGGTCTTCACCAGCACGCCGAGATACTTGTCCTCGACGGCGCGCTTGTTCTCCTGGAAGCGCGAGGAATCGACGCCGTAGGCCATCGCCTGGTCTTGCAGGTCGCACTCGCCGCCCTGGTCGCAGATCGGGCAGTCGAGCGGATGGTTGATCAGCAGGAACTCCATCACGCCTTCGCGCGCCTTGCGAACCATCGGCGACTTGGTGCTCACCTGTGGCGGCTCGCCGTTCGGCCCCGGCCGGCAGTCGCGCACGCCCCAGGCGCAGCTCGCCACCGGCTTGGGAGAGCCCTTCAGCTCGACCAAGCACATGCGGCAGTTACCGGCGATCGACAGGCGCTCGTGGAAGCAGAAGCGCGGAATCTCGGCGCCCGCCTGTTCGCACGCCTGCAACAGCGTGAACTCCGGCGGGACGTCCACTTCGATGCCGTCGACGACGATCTTGGTCACGCTGGCCCCTTCGGATTCAAGAGCTGCTCGAGCTTGTCGAACAGCGCGTCGATGCGTTCTTCCTGCTCGGTCTGCCGGAATTGCGTTTCGGACGTCTGTCCAGCGAGTAGCGAGCGACCTTCGACATGTCCTCGAGACGCTTCTCCAAGTGGTCGAAGCGCCGCGTGTGATCCGCCAGGATCTGCGACTGCTCGTCCTGCTTCGCCCGAATCTGGCGAAGCAGCACCAAGGTCATGTCCTCGGGTTCCTGTGCCATCGCCGTGTTCCGTTCGCGCGCCTACTCCGCCGCCACTGCCACGTCGGCCGGATCGCGCACGCCGAGATCGGCGGCGGCGCGCGCCGAGTACTCGTCGATGCGCCGCTCGATCTCGTGGCGGAAGTGAGTGATGAGGCCTTGGATCGGCCACGCCGCGGCGTCGCCGAGCGCGCAGATGGTGTGACCCTCCACCTGCTTCGACACCTCCAGCAGCATGTCGATCTCGTGCTTCTGGGCCCGCCCCTCCGCCATCCGGCTCACCACGCGCCACATCCACCCCGTTCCTTCGCGGCACGGCGTGCACTGGCCGCAGCTCTCGTGGCGGTAGAAATAGGCGATGCGGGCGATCGCCCGGACGATGTCGGTCGACTTGTCCATGACGATCACGGCGGCGGTGCCGAGGCCCGACTTCAGCTTCATCAGCGAGTCGAAATCCATCGGCAGGTCGTCGCACAGCGAGGCCGGCAGGCAGCGCACCGACGAGCCGCCCGGGATGACGGCGAGCAGATTATCCCAGCCGCCCCGCACGCCACCGGCGTGCCGCTCGATCAGCTCGCGGAGCGGGATACCCATCTCCTCCTCGACATTGCACGGCTTCTCGACGTGCCCGGAGATGCAGAACAGCTTGGTGCCGGTGTTGTTGGGCCGGCCGATCGACGAGAACCAGGCGGCGCCGCGGCGCAGGATGGTCGGCCCGACCGCGATGCTCTCGACGTTGTTGACGGTGGTGGGGCAGCCGTAGAGCCCGACATTGGCCGGGAACGGCGGCTTGAGCCGCGGCATACCCTTCTTGCCTTCCAGGCTTTCGAGCAGCGCCGTCTCCTCGCCGCAGATATAGGCGCCGGCGCCGTGGTGGACGTAGAGATCGAAATCGAAGCCGTGGATGTTGTTCTTGCCGATCAGCCTGGCCTCGTAAGCCTGGTCGATGGCGGCCTGCAAGCGCTCGCGCTCGCGGATGAACTCGCCGCGCACATAGATGTAGCCGGCCTGCGCCCCCATCGCGAAGCCCGCCACCAGGCAGCCCTCGATCAGGAGATGCGGATCGTGCCGCAGGATCTCGCGGTCCTTGCAGGTGCCGGGCTCCGACTCGTCGGCATTGACGACGAGGTAGCACGGTCGCCCATCCGACTGCTTCGGCATGAACGACCACTTCAGGCCGGTCGGGAAGCCGGCGCCGCCGCGGCCGCGCAAGCCCGACGCCTTGATCTCGTTGATGATGCCGTCGCGGCCCTTCTCCAGCAGCGCCTTGGTGCCGTCCCAGGCGCCGCGTCGGCGTGCGCCCGCGAGGCCCCAATCGTGGAGGCCGTACAGATTGGTGAAGATGCGATCGCGATCGTGCAGCATCATTCCCGCCTGGTGGTTCTGCGGCCCCGGGCACCGACGCCGACCGGCGGCTTGGGCACCCCCTCTTCACGGACATTGGCGGCCTCGCCAGGCCGCTTGGCATCGGCATCGGCGAGCGCCGGCTCCTGCGCGGGCGCCGGTGCGCCGGCGTCCGGCTGGCCGTCGCCGACATGGCCGGTGAGCGTGATCGGCCCGCCGACCGGCGCCGAGAACTGACGATCGATCTGCGGCCCGGTCTTCACCGGACGCCCCGCCGCCAGATCGTCGAGGAGCTTGGCGAAGTTCTCGGGCGTCAGGTCCTCGTAGTAGTCGTAGTTGATCTGGGCCATGGGGGCGTTGACGCAGGCGCCCAGGCACTCGACCTCGACCCACGAGAAGGTGCCGTCTGGGCTGACATGGTGCTCGTGGCCGATCTTGTCGTGGCAGACCTTCTTGAGCGCGTCGGCACCGCGCAGCACGCACGGCGTGGTGCCGCAGAGCTGGACGTGATGCTTCCCCACCGGCTCCAGATTGAACATCGTGTAGAAGGTGGCGACCTCGAGCACCCGGATGTAGGGCATCGAAAGCACGTCGGCGACATGCTCGATGGCCTTCTGGGGCACCCAGCCGCCGGCCTGCTCCTGCGCGCGCCACAGCAGCGGGATGACGGCCGACGCCTGCCGCCCCTCCGGATACTTGGCGATCTGGCCCTTGGCCCAATCGAGATTCTCGGCCGTGAAGGCGAACTCTTTCGGCTGCTTCTCGGTGGGAGCGAGACGACGGACGGCCATCTAGTGAATCTCCTTGACGCCGAGGTCGGGCCCGAGCAGGGCCGCCACCGGAACGGTCAGGCCGGGCGGGTCGAGCACGACATCACCGTCGTGCAGGATACGGCTCTCGATGGTGCCGTCCTGCTTGCGCCGATGATGCACCACGACGCGCTTTCCCGAGAGGACGATCAGGTAGTGCTCGATGGTCGGGAGCGCGAAATAGTCGACGAACTTGTCGTCGGCATCGACGCGCTCGCTCGACGGCGACGTCACCTCGACCACGATGATCGGCGCCGACACGAGCACCGCGTCGGGATCGACGGCAACGCCGCATTGGACGGAAGCATCGGGCTCACGCACCGTTCGGTCGTCGATGGCGATCCCCATGCCGTCGGTGAAAACCGTGCACGGCAAATCGGCCTCACGAACAGCCTGGCGAAGAGCGATCGCGACATCGAGCTTCACGAGATTGTGGCGGGCGCGTTCCGGCGACATCGGCACCACCTTCCCATCGACGAGCTCGTAACGCTCGGCCTCGGGCTGCCGGGCGCTCCACGTCAGGAACTCCGGCACCGTCATGGTGATCGATGGAAGCGGCGCGTTCATCGGTCGACCTCTCCGAACACCAGATCGAGCGAGCCGATGATGGCGGTCATGTCGGCCAGCATGTGCCCCTTGCTGATGAAGTCGATCGAGCTGAGATGGGCGAAGCCGGTCGCGCGGATCTTGCACTTGTACGGCTTGTTGGTGCCGTCCGACACGAGATAGACGCCGAGCTCGCCCTTCGGCGTCTCGGCCGCGGCGTAGACCTCGCCTTCCGGCACCCGGAAGCCCTCGGTGTAGAGCTTGAAGTGATGGATGAGCGCCTCCATGGAGCGCTTCATCTCGCCGCGCCGCGGCGGCGTCACCTTGTTATCCTCGGCCAGCACCGGCCCCTGCCCGTCCGGGCGCCGCAGCTTGTCGATGCACTGGCGGATGATGCGGATCGACTGCCGCATCTCCTCCATGCGGACGAGGTAACGGTCGTAGCAGTCGCTGTGCTTGCCGACCGGGATGTCGAACTCCATCTCGTCGTAGCACTCGTAAGGCTGCGAGCGGCGCAGGTCCCAGGGCACGCCGGCGGCGCGCACCAGCGGCCCCGAATAGCCCCAGCCCCACAGGTCCTTCAGCGGCATCACGCCGATATCGACCATGCGCTGCTTGAAGATGCGGTTCCCGGTCAGCAGCGCGTCGAGGTCCTCGATCATTCCGAGACAGGGATCACAGAACGCCTCGATATCGTCGATCAGCTTGGGCGGCACGTCCTGGTGCACGCCGCCCGGCCGGAAGTAGTTGGCGTGCATGCGGGCTCCCGAGGCGCGCTCGTAGAAGCCCATGATCTGCTCGCGGAACTCGAAGCCCCACAGCGGCGGCGTCAGCGCGCCGATGTCGAGGGCGCCGGTGGTGATGTTGAGGATGTGGTTCTTGATGCGGGTCAGCTCGAGGAACAGGACGCGCAGAAGCTGGCCGCGGCGCGGCACCGTCACGCCGAGCAGCTTCTCGATCGCCATGCAGAAGACGTGCTCCTGGCTCATCGGCGACGAGTAGTCGAGGCGATCGAAATACGGGATCGCCTGCATGTAGGTCTTGTACTCGATCAGCTTCTCGGTGCCGCGATGCAAGAGCCCCACATGCGCATCGGCACGCTCGACCACCTCGCCGTCGAGATCGAGCAGCAGGCGGAGCACGCCGTGCGCGGACGGGTGCTGCGGCCCGAAATTGATGGTGAAGCTGCGGACGGACGTTTCGGCCATGGCTTATTCCGCTGCCTGTTCGAGGCGAGTATCGAGTTCGAGGCGAGTATCGAGTGGCGACTGGCGTTTGGCGCGTGACGGCTGCCGGCTGGTGCTCATGTCCGATCCTTCATCCCGCCACGCTGACGGCCGCCGCCTTCGCGCCCACCCGCGCATTGAACTTGTCCCAGGCGACCACCATCCGCTCGTGACGCCCCTCGCCGATCGGATCGACGCCGTCGTGCGCCCGCACCCGGAACGCCACCTTGCGGCCGTCGACCGCGACGCACTCGGCCTCCACCGCGACCGTGAAGCCGGGCGGGGTCGCCGCCGTGTGGCTCACGTCGATATGGACCCCGAGGCTGCCCTCGCCCGCATCGAGATGCGGCGCCAAGAGCTGCACGCAAGCCCACTCCATCAACCCGACCATGAACCCGGTGGCGAACACCTGCGGCATCTCCTGGAACTCGGGCGCCTCCGGATAGAGGCACGGCACCGTCTTGGTCTCCGGCACCGTGAAGGAGAACCGATGGGTCAGCCCGGGCTCGAGGGTGGACTTCATGCCGCGCTCCGCCGCTCAGCCCGCCTTCGCCTTCTCGTCGCCGGGGAGCGCATAGTCCGGCCCCTCCCAGGGCGACAGGAAGTCGAAATTGCGGAACTCCTGGCCGAGCTGCACCTTCTCGTAGACGACACGCTTCTGCTCGTCGTCCCAGCGCACCTCGAGGAAGCCGGTGAGCGGGAAGTCCTTGCGCAGCGGGTGGCCCTCGAAGCCGTAGTCGGTGAGGATGCGACGCAGGTCCGGATGCCCGGCGAACACCACGCCGTAGAGATCGAACACCTCGCGCTCGAACCAGTCGGCGCCCGGGAACACCGAGATGATCGAGGGCACCGGCGTCGCCTCGTCGGTCTCGATCTTGATGCGGATACGCCGGTTCTTGTACGGCGACAGCAGGTGATACACCACGTCGAAGCGCCGGCTGCGCTGCGGCCAGTCGACCGCCGTGACATCCACGAAGGCGACGAACTGGAACTCCGGATCGTCACGCAGCCGGGTGGTAACCGCGACGATCTCGCGCGCCGCCGCCGTCACGGTCAGCTCGCCGACAGCCACCGTGTAGCCCGTCACCGCGCCCGGCAGGGCGCGCAGGATGGCCTGTCCGAGCTCGTCGAGCCTGTCGTCCATGGGGGGTCCTCGGCTAGCGTTCGATGGTGCCGGTGCGGCGGATCTTCTTCTGGAGCAGCAGCACGCCGTACAGCAGCGCCTCGGCGCTCGGCGGACAGCCGGGCACGTAGACGTCGACCGGCACGATGCGGTCACAGCCGCGCACCACCGAGTACGAGTAGTAGTAGTACCCGCCGCCGTTGGCGCACGACCCCATCGAGATGACGTAGCGCGGCTCCGGCATCTGGTCGTAGACCTTGCGCATGGCCGGCGCCATCTTGTTGGTCAACGTGCCGGCGACGATCATCACGTCGGACTGTCGCGGCGAGGCGCGCGGCGCGAAGCCGAATCGCTCGAGGTCGTAGCGCGGCATGGCCGCGTGGATCATCTCGATGGCGCAGCAGGCCAGGCCGAACTGCATCCACATCAGCGAGCCGGTGCGCGCCCAGTTGATGATCTCGTCGGTCGCGGTGACGATGAAGCCCTTGTCGGCCAGCTCGTCGTTGACCCCGGCGAAGAACGGATCGTCGGCGCCGACCGGCTTGCCGGTCCGGGGGTCGAGAACGCCGGTCGCGGCGGGCGCCACCAGGGTCCGATCGGTCAGTCCCATTCGAGGGCTCCCTTCTTCCATTCGTAGACGAAGCCGATGGTCAGGACGCCGAGGAAGACCATCATCGACCAGAAACCGAACGTGCCGATTTCGCCGAACGCCGCCGCCCAGGGAAAAAGGAAGGAGACCTCGAGATCGAAAATGATGAAGAGGATGGAGATGAGATAGAATCGGACGTCGAATTTCATTCGGGCGTCGTCGAAGGCGTTGAACCCGCATTCGTAGGCCGACAGCTTCTCGGCATCGGGATTCTTGTAGGCCAGCAGGAACGGCGCCACCATCAGGCCGAGCACGATCACCAGCGACAGGCCGATGAACACCACGATTGGCAGGTAGTCGAGCAGCAAGGCGTTCATTCGAGACCCTCTGATCGCGACCGACGCGCCGTCGGGAGGGGGTCCCCGGCCGCCGACTGTTCTCGTATCCGGGGTTCCGGGACGATTCCGGCCGACCCCTTTGGCCGACGGCTCCGCTCCCGGGTATCCCGCTGCGCCCGCGCCCGCCGTTCGGGCCCCTCGTCGAGGCGGCCCCCGGCGGCGTCGCGAGACGCTTACCGCAGTGCCCCTACGGCCGCAAGCCGGCCGTTGCTACGGGAAACTGTAGCGGAGCCGCCATGCTCCACCGTGCGATGCAGCGAAATGGGATGCAGCGACCGGCGATGCAGCAAATCCCGGAGCGGCCGCGTCCCGTCGGACCGAGCGGGAGATAGGCATGCGAGGCCGCGCGCGCACCTCCCGGCGATGGCCGGGCGGCGCATGAGCCTCTGCCACCACCGCATGACGGGGGCCGAGCCGGTATCGCGGTGCAGCGTGGGCCCGTCGGAGTCCTGATCAGCCGTGTGGTCTTCCGCGAATCAGGGCAGCCGCGCCCCAGCCACGTGACGGTCGGACGAGCGCCGCCACCTGGACGGCTGCAAACCCGCAGCGAGACCACAGTCGGGCCGGCGGTGGCCGAGGGTGGGGCGAAGCATCGCCTCGGTGTCACTCGGCGGCACTCGCCACCTGCCCCTGGGCCTGGACATCGAGCACCACCTTGCACAGGCCAGGGTCGTCCGGGTCGTGCTCGATCCGGAAGCCGAGATCGGTGCACATGCGCAGCATCGTGGTGTTGTCGCGCAGAACCTGGCCCTCGACCTGCTGGAGACCCTCGGCGCGGGCGTACTCGATCATGCGCCGCATCAGAATCCAGCCGAGCCCCCGCCCCTTGAGATCGGAGCGCACCAGCACGGCGTACTCGCCCTTCTCGTAATTGGCGTCGGAGTGGATGCGGACGCCGCCCAGCATCTCGCCGGTGCGCTCGTCGACCGCCACGAACACCATGGCCCGGGCGTAGTCGATCTGCGTCATGCGGGCGATGAAGGTGTGGCTGAACTCCTTGACCGGGGCAAAGAACCGCAGGCGCAGGTCGTTCTCGCTGACGTGCTTGAAGAAGTCGAGGTACAGCCCCTCGTCCTCCGGACGCACCGGCCGCAGCAGCACCCGCAGGTCCTCCCACGCCTCGATGCGGCTCTCCCACTCCTTCGGGTAGGGCCGCACCGCGAAGCGGCTGCGCTTCGCCTGCGCGACCGGCGCGATGGTGATCCGGGCATCGACCGCGATGACGCCGCTCTCGTCGGCCAGCACCGGATTGAGATCGATCTCGCGCAGCTCCGGCACGTCGGCGAGGAGCTGGGAGATCTTCACCAGCATCAGCTCCAGCGCCTGGCGGTCGGCCGGCGGCACGTTGCGGTAGCCGCCGAGCAGCGGTGCTGCGCCGGTGCGATCGACCAGCTCGCGGGCGAGCTTCATGTCGAGCGGCGGCAGCGCCAGGGCGGTGTCGTTCAGCACCTCCACGGCCGTGCCGCCACGGCCGAACACGATGACCGGACCGAACGTCGGATCGTCGGTCGCGCCGACGATCAGCTCGCGCGCCTTCGGGCGCACATACATCGGGTGGACGGTCACGCCGATCAGCCGGGCGTCCGGCTGCGCCGCCCGCGCTCGCGCCAGGATGTCCTCGGTCTCGCGCCGCACCGCCTCCTCGCTGAGGACATTCAGGCGCACCCCGTCGATCTCGGACTTGTGAACGATGTCGGGCGACAGAATCTTGAGGACGACCGCCTGCCCCTTGGCGAGGTACGGCCGGGCCGCCATCACGGCCTCGAAGCCGTTGCGGGCGAGCGTCGCCGGCGCGATCGGGATGCCGTAGGCGGTCAGCAGTCGCTCGATCTCCAGAGGGTCGAGCCAGGTCTTGCCGTCGGCGATCGCATCCGCCACCACGCGGCGGGCCGTCTCGGTGTCGGAGACGAACTGGGTGGGAACGCTCGGCGGCGTCTCCATCAGCGAATCGTTGGCCTCGCGGAAGCGCACCAGGTGCATGAAGCCGCGGATCGCCTCGGATTCGGTCTCGTAATGCGGGATGCCGGCCTGGTCGAAGATGCGGGTCGCCTCGCCGCGATCGCCGACCCAGACGGTGAGCACCGGCTTGCGGCTCATGCTGCGCGCCCGCGCCCGCTGGATCGTCTCCACCACGGCAGCGGCCGAGTCGGCCGGCGAGGCCAGCGCGGTCGGGCAGTTCATCACCAGCACGGCGTCGTTGTCGCGGTCGGCGAGGAGCTGCTCCAGCGCGGCCCGATAGCGCTTGGCGTCGGCGTCGCCGACGATGTCGACCGGGTTCGATCGCGACCAACCGCGCGGCAGCACGGCATCCAGCTCGGCGACGCGCTGCTCCGAGAGGGTCGCCAGCGTGCCGCCGACATCGACCAGACGGTCCACCGCCAGCACCCCGATGCCGCCGCCATTGGTGAGGATGGCGAGCCGCTTGCCCTCGAACGGGCTGAGATGGCCGAGCGTCTCGGCCGCCGCGAACAGCTCGTCGAGATCGAGCACGCGCAGCAGGCCGGCGCGGCGGAACGCCGCGTCGTACACCGCGTCGGTGCCGGCGAGCGCTCCGGTATGGGTCGCCGCCGCCCGGGCGCCGAGCGGGTTGCGGCCCGACTTGACCACGATCACCGGCTTGACGCGGGCGGCACCACGGGCCGCCGACATGAACTTGCGGGTGTCGGTGATCGACTCGACATACATCAGGATCGCGCGGGTCTTGCGGTCGAGCGCGAAGTAGTCGAGCAGATCGCCGAAGTCGACGTCGACGGCGTCGCCCATGGAGGCGACCGCCGAGAAGCCGATCGAGCGGCTGGACGCCCACTCGACGAGGCTCGACGCGATGGCGCCGGACTGCGAGATGAGGGCGAGGTCGCCGACCTTGGCGCCGCGGGTGGCGAAGCTGGCATTGAGCCCGATGCTGGGAACCAGGAGGCCAAGGCAGTTCGGCCCGAGGACGCGCAGGCCGTGCGGCCGTGCGGCCCGCGACACCGCCTCGGCCAGCGAGCCCGGCCCGTGCCCCAGCCCGGAGGTGATCACCACGGCGGCCGGCACGCCGCGGCCTGCTGCGTCGGCGATCAGGCCCGGCACCTCGGCGGGCGGCGCCGTGATCACCAGCAGGTCGGGCACCCCGTCGAGCTTGTCGAGGCCACTCACGGCCGGAACGCCGTCGATCTCGGTATAGCGGGGGTTGACGAGCTGGACCCGGCCCTTGAAGCCACCCTCGCGGATATTGCGCAGGACGATGCGCCCCAGCGACAGGTCGCGCGGGCTCGCCCCGGCGAGCGCCAGCGACTTGGGGGCGAAGAGCGACTGGAGTCGATAGGTGCTCATGCGTTCGCCTCGTTGGCGGGCGGCATGATCCGGTCATGCACCCGGCTGCGGGGACTTGGGGTTTCGGCCGTCCGAGACCCCTTCGAAACGGCACCTCACCACCGCATATTTGCGGCGCAAAAACAATGTTGCAGCGCAAGATCGTGCGGAACGGACGGTGGAACGGAAACCGCGCGGAAGCATCGTTGCGGAGTGCGAAACAAGATCCACCCGTTCCCGCTCCGGTCGGGCCGATGAAGCAGCACGCGCGCAGAGCAGCACCCGAGCAGAACAGCCGAGCGGCGGATCGCCCACCGCGGGAGCACCGGGGAAGGACCGCTGCCGGCCGCATCCTCTAGACATTCTTGTGTGATCGCATTTTCGACGGCGAACCGGCGTCCACTTCGCCGGAAAATGCTCTAGACCGACTCGTCGCGACACCGCGTGCGCAGTTTCACGGAGCCGCCGGTGCGACATCCGGCCTCGCCGGGCCGGCATAGCCGTGATGGTCCCTCAGGGGCTCGGATCGGCGCCGTGGCGCTCGTAGCGCACCAGCCGATCGGGGCCGAGTATTTCACTGCCGTGCGGCACCAGGGCGGGCGACGCCGTGAGGGCGGCGAGCGGCAGGTCGGCGAGCGGATCGATGCCGTCCGCCCCGATGGTGACGGCGCCGTGAATCAGCACGGCGGTATCGATCAGATCGGCCCGCACCAAGCCGGCCGCGACCCGCGGGCCGCCCTCCACCATCAGCCGGGTGATGCCGCGCCCAGCGAGCACCGCGAGCACCGCCGCGAGGTCGAGGCCGGGCGGCGTCGGCGCGGCCGGCACCCGCAGCACCTCGGCCCCGGCGTCGCGCAGCCGCGTCTCCGCGGCGCCCGGCGCATCGGTGCCGGCGAACACCCACAAGGGCACCTCGGCGGCACTGCGCACCAGCCGCGACGTCGCGGGCAGCCGCAAGGCCGGATCGAGCACCACCCGCACCGGCGACCGCGCCGCGAGGCCGGGCAGCCGGCAGGTCAGCAGCGGATCGTCGGCGAGCGCGGTGCCGATGCCGATCAGGATGGCGTCGTGCATGGCCCGCATCAGATGGACCCGGGCGTTGGCGGCCGCGGCCGTGATGGCGACCGGCCGGCGACCGGCGAGCGCCACCTTGCCGTCGGTCGAGAGTGCCAGCTTGAGGGTGACATGGGGGCGCCCCTCGCGCACCCGGCGGATGTGGCCCGCATGGGCGGCGGCCGCGTCGGCGGCGCCGACGCCGACATCGACCGCGATCCCGGCGGCGCGCAGGCGAGCATGGCCCCGCCCCGCCACCCGCGGGTCCGGGTCCTCGATCGCGGCCACCACCCGGGCGATGCCGGCCGCCACCACGGCGTCGGCGCAGGGCGGCGTCTTGCCGTGATGCGAGCACGGCTCCAGCGTCACGTAGAGGATCGCGCCGCGGGCGAGATCGCCGGCGCGACGCAGCGCCTCGGTCTCGGCATGCGGCCGGCCGCCCGGCTGCGTCCAGCCGCGGCCGACGATGCGCGGACCGTTCTCGTCGAACCGCACTACTACGGCGCCGACCGCCGGGTTGGGCCAGGTGTTGCCGAGCCCGCGCCGCCCGAGGGCCAGCGCCAGCGCCATGAAGCGGGCATCGAGGATGGGATCGGGTGCAGTCACGGGACGACGAGGGCGATCTGTTCGAAACGTGTGCGGCCACGCCGCGCACGACCGGCACCTTGCCGGCTCGCTAACGCCATCGCAAGCCGCGACACCGGACCGCCGACCGGGGCCTCAGGCCGGCGGCATCGCCGCGCTGCCGCGCGCCCAGGCGGCCAGGCCCCGCACCACGATCACCAGCGGCACGACGGCGAGCAGATAGAGGGCCGGGAACACCGGCACCGCGTAGCGGGTCGCCGTGAAGAACGGGATGTGGGCCACCACCAGGAAGACCAGCAGCAGGCTCGCCAGCCGCACCACATGGCGGCGATCGGGCGGGCCGGCGAAGCGGACCAGCGGCGTCCACACCGCCACGGCCGCAAGGCCGGCGAGCAACAGAACGACCGGGTGTGCGATCTCGTAGATGTCGTGCACGGCACGGAACACGAGATCGCTGCGGAACGGCGTTCGCTCGACCGCGTAGACGAACACGTCGCCAACGCCATCGACATTCGACCATTGCAGCAGGAAGGCGGGCTTCTCCAGGAGATACCACGCGATCATCCTGGCCGGATCGGCGGCGATGCGGTCGCGGACCTGCGGCCAGGCGAGGCCGAGGCTCTTGCGCGCCGCCTCGAAGTTCGGGTCGGCGAAGCGGGGATACGGAAACGTCTTCGGATCGCCGTTGTAGCGATAGCCGCGATACGAGCCGTCCAGCACCGTGGTGGCGACGAGATCGGCGTCGCCGCTGTTCGCCGGCACCGACACGGCGTTGCGGATCAGCCACGGCGAGACCACGCCGGCGGCGCCGAGGCTAACGAAGAGCATGGCCCACAGCACCTGCCGCCGTCCCAGAAAGGCGAGCCCAGCCACTGGCGCGAAGGCCAGAAAAATCGGGCGGAACAAGGCGAGCAGCCCGATCAGCGCCCCGAAAGCGAGGAAGAACAGCATCCGCCGCCACGGGCCGCCACCCGGCACCCCGAGCGCCGCGACGGCGAGCACCAGGGCGACCAGGAACGCCGCCGGCGTCTCGGTCAGCATGTAGACCGAGAAGGCGACGAGATGGGGCGATGCCGCGACCGCGAGCCCCACCGCCGTGGCGGCGGTAAGCGGCAGCACGGCGGCCGCCGCCGCGAAGGTCGCCATCGCGGTGCCGGCCCCGAGCACCACGTTGACGACCTGGACTCGGCCCAGGATGCCGTCGTGATCGGGCCACATCGCCATGAAGGGCGCGATCATCAACGGCAGCCCGGGTGGACGGTAACCGTCCGGCACCACCGGGCGCGGCGGGTTCGCCAGGCTGCCGGGCGACCGGCTGTAGATGCCGAGATGCACCAGATTGTAGGCGCTCAGATAGTACTCGACCGCATCGGCGCGGATGGCGGGCCGCGCCGGCTCGGTCTCGGCGACCGTGGTGGCGCGGAACCAGCCGGCCACCAGGCCGATCACGATGGCGAGGCCCACCTTCACCAACCACCCCGGACTGCGCATCGTCCTCCCCTCCCTCGGCCGTGCCGGCTCGCGCGGCGTCAGCATGGTGTGGCGGCAGTCACGGTGATGGTGCGCGGCGGCTCGCCGGCGCGATGCAGCGCCCACATCTCGTCGTAGGCGGCTTCGATGGCGCCGCGCAGCCGGTCGACGTCGAACGGTACGAGCCTGTGACGGTCTCCGGCGAGACGTGCCCGGCACGCCGCGAGCCGCTCCGGCTCGGTGGCGAGCCGCAGAGCCAATGCCTCGTAGTCGGCCAGGGAGGCCGCGACCAGCTCCGGGAAGCCGGCCGAGATCAGCAGGCTCGCCGCCACCCGGCTCACGAAGGAGCGGCCCGGACAGGTGACCACCGGCAGCCCCGTCCACAGCGCGTCGCAGGCGGTCGTGTGGGCATTGACCGGCGTCGTGTCGAGAAACAGGTCGGCGAGCCGGTGACGGGCCAGATGAACCTCGGGCGGAACCCGCGCCGCGAACACCAGGCGGTCGGCCTCGACGCCACGCGCCGCGGCCTCCCGGCGCAGGTTTTCGACCGCGGCCGGCGTATCGCCGAGCAACCACAGCACGCTACCCGGCACCGCCATCAAAAGACGCATCCAGACCTCGAACACCGGCCGGGTGATCTTGTAGGTGTTGTTGAGGCAGCAGAACACGAAGCCCTGCTCGGGCAGCCCGGCGGCCTGGCGCGACGGCGTGTCGGTCACCGATACCGCACCGGGATCGTAGGCCGCGTAGTATCCCGGCAGACGAACCAGCGCCTCGCTGTAGAACGGCTCGCAGCCGGGCGGCAGGATGATCTCGTCGGCCATCAGATAGTCGACGAAAGCAGCGCCCGAGGTACCGGGATATCCGAGATAGTTGACCTGCACGGGCGCCGGCCGGTGTGCCAGCACGCCGGGCCGCCCGCCGAGCGCGTGCCCGTTCAGGTCGACCAGAATGTCCACCTTTTGCGCATGGATCTGGCGGGCGATCGCCGCATCGGTCAGGCCAGTGGCGTCGACGAAGCTGTCGGCAGCGGCGCGGATGCGCCGGCGCTCGGCGCTGCCGTCGTCGGCGCCGGTCGACATCGCGACCACCTCGAAGCGGGCACTGTCGTGTCGCTCCATCAGGCCGGCGATCAGCGGCACGGTGGCGTGGCGGCGGAAGTCGGCCGACAAGTAGGCGATCCGCAGCCGGCCGCCGTCGTGCCGCCCGGCATCCGGCCGGGCGACCAGCGGGGCAGGCATGGCCGAGACCAGGGCCGTGACGTGAGCCCTGGCACCGGCGAGCTGGAGGGCTGGATCGTCGACGGCGGAGAGCAGCGTGAACGGCTGCACGACGGCGCCGCCGTGTCGCACGCTGTCGGCGAGAGCGGCGGCGGCGCGCTCGGCGCGGGGGAAGTCGCAGATGGCCATGGCGGCCCAGGCCAGCGGGCTGGGAGCCAGCGGGTGGCCCGGCTCGATCGAAACCGCCCGCTCGTAGGACGCGATCGCCTCGGGAAAGCGCTTGAGGTCGCTCAGCATGTGGCCGCGATTGACCAGCGCCAGAACCTGGCGTGGGTCGGCCGCCAGCACGCGGTCGAGCGCCGCCACCGCCTCGTCGAGCCGGCCCAGCGCCCGCAGCGCGTTGGCGCGATTGATCGCCGGAAGTGGCCGCCCAGGAACGAGCGCCAGCGCACGGTCGTAGCTCGATACCGCCTCGTCGAAGCGACCGACCGACGTCAGCAGATTACCGCGATTGTAGTGCGCATCGGCAAAGCCCGGCTCGAGCGCCACCGCGCGGTCGTAACTCGCCAGCGCCTCGTCGGGCCGATTCAGCCGCGTCAGGCTGTGACCGCGATGGTTCCAGGCGACGGCGTAGCCGGGCGACAGGCGGATCGCCTCGTCGTAGGCGGCGAGCGCCTCGGTGTGCCGGTCGGCGAGCACCAGCGCGTAGCCGAGATTGGTGCGCGCATCCGCCGAGCGCGGCGCCGCCCGGACCGCGCGTTCGAACAGGCCGATGGCGGCGGCGACGTCGCCCCGCTGCGCCGCCAGCACGGCGAGATGCTGAAGGGCGTCCGGCTGCTGCGGATCGCGATCGAGGGCGCGGCGAAGCAGCCGCTCGGCCTCGGCGACGGCGCCGCGCCGCAGATGCTCGACCGCCTCGGCGACCAGTGTGGCCGCCTTGCCCCGCTTTCCTTCGGAGGCCGACCCATTGCGCATGAAATCTCCGTCGCCGTCGCCGCCAAACGCGGCCGACGCAGTATCCACACGGCAGCCGTCACCCGCGGATCACGATCGCGTCGGGTCCGGCTCGTCCCTGCTCTCGCCGGCGAACTCGGCGAGCCTCTGCTCGAAGTCCTCGGCCTCGCAGAAATTGCGAAGCACCGAGGTGCACTGCCCATCTGCAACGTTGCCGCGACGGCGCCGATCGGCCGTCACGGTCTCATCGATAATCTCGGCCGCACCGTCACGCCGGCCGTCACGCACCAATCAGGGCCGGGTCGGACCCGGCTCGTCCTCGTCCTCGCCGGCCAGCTCGGCCAGCGCCTGCTCGAAATCCTTGGCCTCGCGGAAATTGCGATAGACCGAGGCGAACCGCACATAGGCGACGTCGTCGAGATCACGCAGATGCGCCATCACGGTCTCGCCGATGGTCTCGGCCGTCACCTCGTTCTCGCCGATGCTCTCCAGCTCGCGGACGATCCGCGAGATGGTCTGCTCGACCCGGTCGGGATCGACGTTGCGCTTGCGCAACGCGATCTCGATGGAGCGGGCGAGCTTGTCGCGATCGAACGGCACCCGGCGGCCGTTGCGCTTGATCACCGTCAGCTCACGGAGCTGCACCCGCTCGAAGGTGGTGAAGCGAAAGCCGCAGGCGAGGCACAGGCGGCGCCGGCGAATAGCCGACGAATCCTCGGTCGGACGCGAGTCCTTGACCTGGGTGTCGAGGCTGCCACAGCTCGGACAGCGCATGCCGCGTCCCTCGCCCTCGCCCCCCCGTGGCTCAGCCCTGGTAGATCGGGAAGCGATCCACCAGCCGCTTGACCTTCTCGCGCACCGCGCCCTCGACCAGCGCGTCCTCGTCGCTGTTCTTCTGCGACAGCACGTCGAGCACCTCGGAGATCATCTCGCCGACCTCCTTGAACTCGGCGACCCCGAAGCCCCGCGTGGTGCCGGCCGGCGTGCCGAGCCGGACGCCCGAGGTCACCATCGGCTTCTCGGGATCGAACGGAATGCCGTTCTTGTTGCAGGTGATGTGGGCGCGCCCGAGCGCCGCCTCGGCGACCTTGCCGGTCAGCCGCTTCGGCCGCAGGTCGACCAGCATCAGATGCGTGTCGGTGCCGCCCGACACGATGGCGAAGCCGCGCTGCTCCAGGGTCGCGGCCAGCGCCCGCGCGTTCTCCACGATCGCCTTGGCGTAGAGCTTGAACGACGGCCGCAGCGCCTCGCCGAACGCCACCGCCTTGGCGGCGATGACGTGCATCAGCGGGCCGCCCTGGGTGCCCGGGAAGACCGCCGAGTTGAACTTCTTGGCGAGCGCTTCGTCGTTCGACAGGATGATGCCGCCGCGCGGCCCGCGCAGCGTCTTGTGGGTGGTGGTGGTGACGACGTGGGCGTGCGGGAACGGGCTCGGATGCGCACCGCCGGCGACCAGCCCGGCGAAGTGCGCCATGTCGACCATCAGATAGGCCCCGACCTCGTCGGCGATCTCGCGGAAGGCGCGGAAGTCGAACACCCGCGGATAAGCGGAGCCACCGGCGACGATCACCTTCGGCTTGTTGGCGCGGGCGAGCTGACGGACCTCGTCCATGTCGACGCGGTGATCGTCGGGCCGCACCGTGTAGGGCACCACCTTGAACCACTTGCCCGAGATGTTGACGGGCGAGCCGTGGGTAAGATGGCCGCCAGCCGACAAGTTGAGGCCCATGAAGGTGTCGCCCGGATTCATCAGGGCGAAGAACACCGCGTTGTTGGCCTGCGCGCCGGAGTGCGGCTGCACATTGGCGAAGTTGCAACCGAACAGGCGGGTGACCCGATCGATGGCGAGCCGCTCCACCACGTCGACGTGCTGGCAGCCGCCGTAATAGCGCTTGCCCGGCAGACCCTCGGCGTACTTGTTGGTCAGCACCGACCCCTGCGCCTCCATCACGGCGCGGCTGACATAATTCTCGGAGGCGATCAGCTCGATTTCGTCACGCTGACGGCCCAGCTCGGCGCGGATCGCCTCGGCGATGTCGGGGTCGCTGTCGCGGACGTTGGCGGAAAAGAACGATTCGGCCTCGACCGAGGCCGCGTGGGTCACCGACATGATGGTCTCCTGGCGCCACGGGAACGAGCGCGGCGCCGTGCGTCAGGGTGGTCAGGGGTTTGGGCCGTCGCCTTAGCACATTGACCGACCACCGCCAAGCTATTGGGCCGGAGTGCGCCGGAGGGGCTCTATATCTTGGGTTTCGAAGGTGTTCCGGTCACGAGCGACACGCGCCTCGTGCGGGCGGCGCAACCGCGGCGCGCCCCCCGGGGGCTCCGGCCGGTCAGGCGCGGCCGGTCCCTCCTTCGCGGGCGAGACGGCGTTCGAGCTTCTGGGCGGCGAGGCGCTGGAGCGCCGCGCGGGGCGCCGTCGTCGGCCCCATGATCGTGACCTCGATGCCGGTCGCGGCGTCGATCGCCACCACGCGGACGGCGCCGCCGACCGCGGTCAGCTCGAACAGGATCTCGCGGGATGCCTCCTGGTCCGGCATCGGCCCCTCCCCGGCACGGCGCCTGCGCGCCGGCGCTCCGCGTCAGCCGCGGGCCCCGGCGGTGCTCGCGGCGAGCCCGTCGCGCGAATAGATGTCGTCACGGAACTGGACGACACCATCGGGCGTCGCCCAGGCCGTCACATAGACCCAGTAGAGCGGCACTGCGGTCGCCAGCCGCGCATCCTTGCGCTCGCCCGACTTGATCACCGCGTCGATCTCGGCGCGCGACCAGCCGGGCGTGTCGGAGAGCAGCCACACCACCAGCTCGCGCACGTTCTGGACCCGCATGCAGCCCGACGAGTGGAAGCGGAAGTCCTCCCCGAACATGGTCTTGGACGGGGTGTCGTGCATGTACACGCCGTGCTGGCTGGGAAAGTTGATGCGCATCGAGCCGAGCGAGTTGAAGTCGCCCGGGTCCTGCTTGAAGCGATAGCTGACCGCCTCGTTCGAGTGCCAGTTGATCTGCCCGGGCGGCACCTCGTTGCCCCGCGCGTCGAACACGCGGATGCGGTTCTTGGTCAGATAGTCCGGCTCCTCCTGCATGCGCGGGATCAGATCCTTGCGCACGATCGACGCCGGCACGGTCCAGTACGGGTTGAAGTTGACCTCGACGATGCGGGTCTGGAGATCCGGCGAGGCCCGGTCCGGCTTGCCGGCCACCGCGACGTGGCGCGACACCACCACGCCGTTCTCGATGGCTTCGATCTGGGCGGCCGGGATGTTGGCGACCACCAGCTTGGTGCCGAGATTGTTGCTCAGCGTGCGCAGCCGCACCACGTTGATGCGAAGCTGGGCGAGGCGCACCTGGGCCGGAACGTTGAGGGCCTTGAGGGTCTGCCGGCGCACCACGCCGTCGACCGTGAGGCCGTGGCGCGCTTGGAACCGTCGCACCGCCGCCTCGACATAGGAATCGTAGACGTCGCCCGAGCCCGCCACCACGGCGTCGAGATCGCCCGAGATGGCGAGGCGCTGACGCAGCAGCGGCACCGCCGGATGGCGATTGCCGAGCCGCAGCCGCTCGACCGTCGGCACCTCCGGCCAGCCGCCGCGGCCGACAATCTCCTCGTAGCGCGGGATCACCTGCTCGGTGGTCTGGGCGGTCGACGGGTCGAGCGTCGGCAGCGTCGCCTTCGGCATCAGGATGGTGCGCGAGGCCGAATCGAAGCCCTGGCCGAAGTTGCGGCCCTGGCTCTGCTGCATGAGCTGCTCCAGCACCTCGTCCTCGGCGCGGGCGGAGCCGAGCGCCGCGATGGTTGCGACCGTGGCGGCGAGGCCGCGGACGACCGCTCGCCGATCCAGCCCCGGCCGATCGCCCCCGCCACGCTCCCGTGCTGACCTGCTCATTCCCTGCTCCGCCGGCGCGCGCCGCCCTGCGACGGCCCTGCCCGCCCGGGTCCACCGCCATGCCCCGGCGTTCATTCCGATGATGGGCCGCGAATCCGTCGCGGCGACCTGTCGCCGCGACGGTGCGTTAAGGGCGGCAACCGGCGAATTTATGTCAAGGCTCCCGTGGCAGCCGCAGTCGCACACCCGTCGAGACCTCGCCAACCGCGCGAGTGATGCCGGGCGGCGGCACGCATTGACGGTATCTAGGGGTGTTCCCTAATCTCCCCGCCGGGGAGACGCGCGAGGCCGGCCGCTGTCGTCGCGGCATCGTGCGTGCTCGCCCCCGAACCGCACTGGAGCCCCCATTCATGAAGATGACTGCCTTGGCCGCCGCGGTCCTCGTCTCGATGGCCGCCACGACGGCGCTTGCCCAGGGAAGCCGCCAGGACTTCACCCTCGTCAACCGCACCGGCTACGACATCAGCGAGGTCTACGTCTCCCCGAGCAAGGAGGACGATTGGGAGGAGGACATTCTCGGCGACGACAGCCTGTCCGACGGCGACAGCGCCCGCATCACGTTCAAGCGCGCCGGAAAGACCTGCATGTGGGATCTCAAGGTCGTCTACAGCGACGACGATTCCTCGGCGGTCTGGCACGACATCAACCTGTGCCAGGTCGAACGGGTCACCATTCGTTACAACAGCAAGACCGACACCACCTCGGCGACATTCGACTAGAGCATTTTTCGGCGAAATGCGCGTCGAAGCCACCGCTCCAGGCGCGCGAAAAAGCCCCGGTCCGCGGACGGACCGGGGCAGATCGGATCGCGCGGGAGACCTGGCGCGACGGTTCGGGCGATCAGAGCCGATAGAGGATCTGGTCGGTCCAGAACCGCTCCAGCCGGTGCAGCGCCTTGTTGAGCGTGGCGAACTCCTCGGCGTTGACGCCGCCCACCTGCTCCACCGTGCGGACGTGCTTCTGGTAGAGCGCCTCGATGATGTTGCGGATCTCGCGACCCTTGTCGGTCAGCTTGATGCGCACCGAGCGGCGGTCGACCCGCGACCGCTGGTGGTCGAGAAAGCCCATCTCCACCAGCTTCTTCAGGTTGTAGGAGACGTTCGAGCCGAGATAGTAGCCGCGGGTGCGCAGCTCGCCCGCGGTCAGCTCCTTGTCGCCGATATTGTAGAGCAGCAGCGCCTGCACCGAGTTGATGTCGGCGCGGCCACGGCGGTCGAACTCGTCCTTGATGACGTCGAGAAGCCGGCGGTGCAGCCGCTCGACGAGCGTCAGCGATTCGAGATAGAGCGGCCGGATGTGGTCGAAGCGGACATCCCTCTCGGCGGGTTCCGCCGGCCTTGCGACTGCTTTCATGACGACGCCTATTGGTTGTTTGTACGACGAGGCCCTGTTTTCCTCGCTCGTCCCCATTACTAGGCGACACGCTCTAAAATCGGTTTAAGCAACAGAATAAAGAACCAGTTTATTTTCCGCGGTAAACCAAAGACTAAGGATGGAATCCGGAGGGAGTTTTTTACGCCGGGTTTACCGCTTTTCGGCCGGGCTGGGGACGGGCCCGGCGAAATGCCATGCCCGACACGCTCGCGGGTGGACGCAGGCGGAACGACGCGGCAGAGAGGACGTCCCGCCCGGCAGGCCGCCGCCGGAGGCCCGCACCGGCCGCGAAGGTTGCGCGGCGCCGCTGCGCAACCTGTCGTGACGAGCCTGCTCCGGCCTCAGTTCACCCGCGTCCAGGTCTGGCCACCGCAGAACATGCCGCCGAAGGCGCAGCCCTGCACCCGCATCGAGTCCGGCCCCTTCATGGCGAGGGTCGAGTCGTAGATGCCGCCGCCCCCGTTGCGGGTGTCCTTGATGCGGCCCGACCAGGTGTTGCCGGACGGCTTCATGTCGATCAGCACCTTCTCGCCGTTGCGGCCCGTCTTGGCATCGACCGCGTAACCGCACAGGTTGGCGCCGCACGGCTCGACCCGCACCATGCCTTCCTTCTTCTCGGTCATCCACAGGCCGACCGGCCCGATCGGAGCGGCGGCGGGCGCCGGTGCCGGAGACGGCGGCAGCGCGGCGACGCGCGGCTCGGGCGCCGGAGCGACCGCCGGCGGCGTGGTTGCCACGGGAGCCGGATCGCTGCGTCCGGCCGTCACCGGCGGCGGTGCCGGGGGCGGCGGCGGAACGAGATCGGCGGTCGGCGCCGTCACCGGGCCGGTGGTGGGTGCCGTCGGGGCGGGCGTGGGGGTGGGAGCCGGACGCGCGGTCTGCGGCTGGGACGGGCGGCTGCGCCACTGCGGCGCCGGCACCTCGCCGGTCTCGGTGTCGCCCTTGTCGTCGCGACCGATGCCGAGGCCGCCCGGCAGCTTGCCGCGGGCGATCCCTTCGAGGTCCTTCCAGCCGATCGCCGGCAGCGGATACTCCTTGGCGTCGCGGGCGCCGGGCTCACGCCAGGAGACCGAGCCGCACAGCCGGTCGCGGCAGCTCTCGTCGATGTCGATGCGGAGCGTGCCGCCCTCGACCGGGATGGAGACCGACCCGGCCTCGGCGGCGGTACCGAGCAGCGCGATGGCGGCCGCGAGCCCAAACGTCCTCAGCGGGATCGTGCGCAGGAAATCGGTACGCATGGGGTCCTCCCGTCCAGGGGGCCGTCCCGGCCCATCGTCGGGATGATCATGTCGGCCGATCCGTGCGGCAACCGTGAGGCGGGTCACACAACTGGACGCTGAACTCCGGGGACGCCCAGGGTGACGCCCTGCCCGGCCGGCGACCGGCCGGCTCAGAGACCGCTGGCCGGCTGGGTGGGCCGCGTCGCCTGTGCGGGCGGCTGGACCTGCTCGACGCCGACGCCGGCGCGGCCGACCAGCTCGGCCCAGTGCGGCAGGTCGATGTCGAGGAACGCCGCGAAGGCGTCGGCCGGGGCGCGCACCGGCTCGGCCCCGCTGGCCAGCAGGTTCTCCTTGAACAGCCGGGAGTCGATCGCCCGCTTCACCGCGTTGGCGAGCTCGCCCTGAATCTCGGTCGGGATGCCGCGCGGCGCCATCAGGCCGAACCACAGGCCGACATCGATGCCGGTGAAGCCAGCCTCGGCGAGAGTCGGGATCTGGGGCGCCGCCGGGCTGCGCCGCGCCCCGACGATCGCCAGGGTGAGGATGCGCCGCTCGGCCTGGAGCCCGGCGACCGTCGGCAGCGGCGCGAACAGCACCGAGAGGCGCCCGGCGACGAGATCGGCGGCCGCATCATGCGAGCCCGCGTAGGACACATGCACCATGTCGACGCCGGTGGTCGCCTTGAACAGCTCGGCGGCGATCTGCGGTCCAGTGCCGACACCGGCGCTGCCGTAGTGCAGCACGCCCGGCCGCGCCTTGGCGAGCGCGATCAATTCCGCCACCGAGGAGACGCCGAGGCTGCGATTGACCACGAGGACGACCGGCGCTCGCCCCAGCATGGCGATCGGCGCGAACGCCTGCGGGAATGCGAAGGGCTGCTCGGGCAGGATCGCCGCATGGGCCGACTGGGCGTTGCCGGCGAGGAAGAGCGTGTAGCCGTCGGGCTCGGCGCGGGCCGCGACCG
This sequence comes from Rhodoplanes serenus, assembly GCA_009720755.1. Lineage (GTDB taxonomy): Bacteria > Pseudomonadota > Alphaproteobacteria > Rhizobiales > Xanthobacteraceae > Rhodoplanes > Rhodoplanes serenus. Next base: position 113,387 of record WNKV01000005.1, on the reverse strand, counting down.
CGGCCGCGTCGTTGCTGGCGCCGCCGACGATGTTGTCGATCAGGAAGCGCTGATTGAAGTACTCGGTCAGCTTGTCGGCATAGATGCGGGCGAGGACGTCGCTGGCGGAGCCGGCCGGGAAGCCGACCACGATGCGAACCGGGCGGGTCGGATAGATCTGGGCTTCACACTCCGTCACGACCGCGCCGACGAGGAGCGCGAGGGTGACCAGGACCATGGAGACCGCAGCCAAGGACCGGCGCAGCACGACTCCCTCCCGTGGCGGGCCCCTGCCTGGCAGGCCCCGCGGCGAGGCGCACGCCTCCGCCACGCATGTCCGGGGGTGAGAAGCAGACCTGCGAGAAGGCCTGCGACGTGCGGGAACGGCGCGTGTCGCCGTCTGGTGGTGAATCTAGTGGGTCCGCGAGAGTCTTGAATCGGGCGGATCACGTAGGGCGCATGCGTCCCGGCGGGCACTGACGCGCGTCCGTCGCCGGGCTCCGCGATGGCTTCTTCACGGATCGTCAACCCGGACGTGCAGATCGAGTCGCGGACCGCCGACCGCGGCCGGCATGTCCCTCGGGTCCGCCCGGCGGGCGGATGCCGGTCCCATCGCCACCCGAGCGCCGGACAAAAGGAAAGCGGCCGGGAGGGCATTTCCCGGCCGCTCGTCACACTCCGCGGCAGCGTCGTGTGCCTTGCAAACGATAGGAGGGACGGATCAGCTCCGGCGCTCGGCCGTCCAGGTGCCGGCACAGGCGCCTCCGGCCCACTGGCCGGTGCCGCTCGCGCCCGACAGGCGCCCCTGCCCGGTCGCGCTCTTGCCGCCGTAGCTCAACCGGACCACCAGCTTGCCGTTGGGGGAGACCTTGCCGGAAATGTCGAACGACGTGCTGCCGGCATTGATCAGGCTGCCGTCGTCGTTGATGCGGATCGGATAGCGATAGGCGCGATCGCAGTCGCCCTTCTCGGTGACGACCACCACGCTCCAGGTGCCGTCGAAATTGGTCTTGGCGATGGCTGGTGCCGAGGCGGCGACGGCCGCTCCGATCGACACCACGGCGAGCGCCCCGACGGCGCAGCGGACGAACGCTGTCTTCATCTGTCGATGTCTCCCCTCGCGACGGTCGGGTGCGCAGCGTCGCGCATCATCGGTGAAGACCAGGTTTCGTTTCACCGACCACGCCCCCGTTCTGTCGACCCGATCAACCGTGAGGTTCAACGAAAGTTCCCTCTTTGGCTGCAATTTTAACGATTGGCGGCCCGGCCCCATGCCGGCGGGAGGCCGGGGCGGTGAGCGCAGAGCGAGATCACGATCGCGTGATCGTGATGGCGTGATCAGACGGCGGCGAGGCCGGCCAGGTCCAAGCTTCTGTCCCACAGGCGGGACGCCATCACACCATCACGCGCCGCCGCCGACGGCTCGGTGATGCGTCCACGCACCACATAGGCGCCGCTCGCCTCGGCAAAGGCCGGGTCGGTCGCCACCAGGACCGAGGTCTTGGCGCCTTCGGCGAGCGGTAGCGCGAACCGCTTGGCGAGGCGGATGCCGAGGCCGTAGAGGCCGCCATTGTTGTCGCCGAAGCCGGTGGCGACGAAGCCCGGATGCAGGGCATTGACGGTGACGCCGGTGCCGGCCAGCCGCCGCGCCAGCTCGCGGGTGAACAGGATGTTGCACAGCTTGGAGCGCTGATAGACGGGCCAGCCGCCATAGCGGCGGCGCGCCTGCAAGTCGTCGATGTCCAGCCTGGCGCCGCGATGCGCCTCCGACGCGACATTGACGATGCGGGCCGGCGCCGAGGCGATCAGCGTGTCGCGCAGGAGCAGGCTCAGCACCACATAGGCCATGTGATTGAGCGCGAAGGTGCGCTCCAGGCCGTCCGCTGTCTCCTCGCGGCGCGCGAACATGCCGCCGGCATTGTTGATCAGCACATCGATACGGGGAAGATCACGGCGCAGCGCGGCGGCGATCTCCCGCAGGCCGTCGAGGCGAGAGAGATCCGCCGCGCGAACCTCCGCCGAGACATCGGGCGCGATCCGGCGCAGCCGCGCCAGCGCCGCCTCGCCGCGCGCCCGGTCGCGGCCGATCAGCACCAGCCGGGCGCCGCGGCCGGCGAGCGCCGCCGCGGTCTCCAGTCCGATGCCGCCGGTGCCGCCGGTGATCACCACGGTCTTGCCGGCCATGTCGCCCCGCACGGCGGCGGGGTCACCGGCCGGCTCGGTGCGTCCGGCCGCGAGACTGTCGTCGGTCATCTCCCCCACTCCCGCGATCGACGGCGTCGCCGATCGCGGACCCGATCAGCGCCGTGCCGTCTTCCGGGCGCGCCGCGACGAGCCCATCAGGCCCTGCATGGAGCGCCAGTCGATGGCGCTCATCATCCCCATCATCGATCCCATGTCCATTCCACCCATTCCCATGCCGCCCATTCCCATGCCACCCATTCCCATCCCGCCCCCCATGCCGCCGAAGCTCGTGGTGCCGAATCCGCCGCCTCCGAGACCTCCAAATCCGCCTCCGCCCGAGTCCATCATGTTGGCCATCATCGGCCCGAAGGTCTGCATGAGCTGGGCATAGCGGCGCTTGCCCATGCGCTGCTTCATCATCTCCATCATGGGCGCCATCTGGGTCATCATCTGGTCCTGGCCGAAGCCGGCCATCTGGGCCTTGGCGGGCGCCGGCAGCGCGACGGTGAGAACCACCGCGGCGAGCATCGCGGTGCCGAGAACCGCGGCCGGCATCGTCGAGCGGGTCGCCATCGAGCGAGCTGTGATCGAGCAGGTCATGCGAAGTCCTCCTCGGACGGCGCGGGCCGTCGCGTGCGGCGTGATCCCTCCGGAGTCCCCTCCGACGATCGGTGACTCCGGCCCTCCACCGGGTTCACCGGCAGCGCCCCCGACGAGTTCTCGGCCGGTATCGACGAACGGCGGACGGCCGGACCCGACTGTGCCTTAATGGTGCAATCCGGCGTCCGCACATTACGGTGAGGAAAAACGCGAATCGGGCCGCCCGTCCGGGCCGGCACCGCACCGGGAGGGAGGATCGGCATGGACGTCGCACTCGGCGGGCTCGACGTGTTCACCCCCTATGGCGTCCTGCACGCCCTGTCGGTCGCCGTCTGCGTCCTAGCCATCGCCGCCGTGGTCCGGCTCGGTCGCCGCCTGCCGGCCGAGGCCGAGCGCCGGCTGCGGACCACCCTGGTGGTGTTCGCCGGCGCCGTCTGGGTGATCTACAACATCGCCTGGAACTGGAACGGCATCGACATCGCGGCCGGGTTGCCGCTGCATGTCTGCGACGTCGGCGGCCTCGTCGCGCCCCTCGCCCTGCTGACGCAACGCCGCTGGCTGCGGGCGACCCTGTATTTCTGGGCCTTTGCGCTGACCACCCAGGCATTCGTGCAGCCCACCCTGACCCACGGGCCGACCTCGCTGCTGTTCTGGGGCTTCTGGCTCGCCCACACGATCATTCTGGGCTTCGCCGTCTACGACCTCGCGGTGCTCGGCTTCCGGCCCAACTGGGCGGACTTCCGCCGCGCCGCGGCGGTGACCCTCGCCTATGTGGCGGTGGTCTTCGTGGTGAATATCGGGCTCGGCTCCAACTACGCCTATGTGGGTAACCCGGCCGACCCGAAGCTGGTGCCGCCCTTCGTGGCCCTGCTGGGGCCGTGGCCGGCCCGGGTGCCGGTGATGGCGGCGCTCGCCGGCCTCGCCTTCGTGCTGGTGCTGCTGCCCTGGCGGCTGCGGGGAAAGCCGGTCCCGCCGGAAGCGGAGCCGGCGCGATGAGCCGCGGCAGCCTCCCGAGCGGCCCCGGAAGTCCTCGGGTGATCGCATTTTCGACGGCGAACCGGATTTCACTTCGCCGGAAAATGCTCTAGGACACGGCCCTTCCCAACCGAAGAGCCGCCGCCCGATGCAGACCCCGCCCTCCTCCGACGCGGCCACCGCCCCGTCGGCTCCGCGCAAAGTGAGCTTCGTGTCGCTCGGCTGCCCCAAGGCGCTGGTCGACTCGGAGCGCATCGTCACCCGGCTGCGGGCCGAGGGCTACGAGCTGACCCGCACCCACGCCGGCGCCGACCTGGTGCTGGTCAACACCTGCGGGTTCCTCGACAGCGCCAAGGCGGAGTCGCTCGCGGCCATCGGCGAGGCGCTGGCCGAGAACGGCAAGGTGGTGGTGACCGGCTGCATGGGGGCGGAGCCGGAGGCGATCACCGAGAAGTTCCCGAACGTGCTCGCCGTCACCGGGCCGCAGCAGTACGAGAGCGTGATGGAGGCGGTGCATCGCGCCGTGCCGCCGCCGCACGACCCGTTCCTCGATCTGGTGCCGCCGCAGGGCGTGAAGCTGACGCCGCGTCACTACGCCTATCTGAAGATCTCGGAAGGCTGCAACAATCGCTGCACGTTCTGCATCATCCCGAAGCTGCGCGGCGATCTCGTCTCGCGGCCCGCCGCTGATGTTCTGCGCGAGGCCGAGAAGCTGGTCGCCGCCGGCGTCAAGGAGCTGCTCGTCATCTCGCAGGACACCTCGGCCTACGGGGTCGACCTGAAATACGCTGCCAGCGTCTGGCGCGACCGCGAGGTGCGGGCGAAGTTCCTCGATCTCGCGTCGGCGCTCGGCGAGCTCGGCGCCTGGGTGCGGCTGCATTACGTCTATCCCTACCCGCATGTCGACGAGGTGATCCCGCTGATGGCGGAGGGCCGAGTGCTGCCCTATCTCGACATCCCGTTCCAGCACGGCGTGCCGAGCGTGCTCACCCGCATGCGGCGCCCGGCCGCGCAGGAGAAGACGCTTCAGCGCATCGCCCGCTGGCGCGAGATGTGCCCGGAGCTGACGCTGCGCTCGACCTTCATCGTCGGCTTCCCGGGCGAGACCGAGGAGGAGTTTTCGGCGCTGCTCGACTGGCTCGACGAGGCGTCGCTCGATCGTGTCGGCTGCTTCAAGTACGAGCCCGTCAAGGGCGCCCCCGCCAACGATCTCGGCGACGCCGTGCCGGAGGACGTCAAGGAGGAGCGCTGGCACCGCTTCATGCAGCGCCAGCAGACCATCTCGGCACGCCGCCTGAAGCGCAAGATCGGCACCCGCCAGCAGGTGATCATCGACGAGGCGAGCGCGGGCTTCGCCAAGGGCCGCAGCAAGGCCGATGCGCCGGAGATCGACGGCGTCGTGCGTATCACGTCACGCCGGCCGCTGCGCGTCGGCGAGTTCGCCACCGTGAAGATCGACCGCGCCGGCGCCTATGATCTGCACGGCACCGCGGTCGGCTTCTGATCAGGATACGGTCGCGTCTCGCCCCGCATCCAGCGCCCGCAGCAGCGTCAGGATCGCCTGGTTGAACGGCACCGGAATGCCGTGGTGAGCGGCGGTGCGCACCACCGCGCCGGTGATGTGCTCGTGCTCCATCGGCCGCCCGGCGAGCCGGTCGTAGTACATCGAGGTGCCGGTCGTCGGATTGTAGCGGCGGTGCAGCGCCAGCGTCCGCTCGACGTCTCCGTCGTCGACCGCCGCGCCCTCGGCGCGAGCCACCGCCACCGCCTCGCGCAGCAGCGCGGCGCCCAGCTCACGGATATCCGGCTCCTGGAACACGCCGATGCGGCGCATCGTCAGGGTGGTGAGCGGGTTCGCGGCGACGTTGCTCAGCACCTTGCGCCACAGCGCCGTGAGAAAGTCCTGCTCCTGCGTCACGTCGATGCCGGTGCCCGCCATCAGGGCCGCGAAGGCGGCCCCTGCGGCGCCTGCCGGCACCGTCATCCGCCCCTCGGTGTGCAGCCGGATGCGGCCCGCCGCCAGGCGCTCGACGCCCGAGTAGATCAGCGCCGGCAGCACGGTGGCGTCGCCGACGAACGGCGCGACGCGCTCGGCGTGGCCGATGCCGTTCTGGACCACCACCACCGTCGAGTCCGGCCCTGCGAGCGCCCGCAGCCATGGGGCCGCCGATGCGGTGTCCTGCGCCTTGACGGCGACCAGCACCCACGGCACCGGGGCGAGCCCGTCCGGCCGCGCCACGATGGCGGCATCGATCACGGCGACCTCCTCGCCGCGCTCGACGATCAGGTGATCGAACGGCGTGCGGACGCATACCGTCACGTCGCGGCCGGCCCCGGCGAGATGCGCCGCCAGGAGCCCGCCGATGGCGCCGCCGCCGATCACGGCGACGCGCGTCGCTGCGACCGCGGCGGTCATGGCTCGCTCAGCACCGCGACGATCGCCTCGGTGAGGCGGGCGAGATCGTCGGCCGCGATGGTGAAGGCCGGCGTCAGATAGACGATGCGGCCGAACGGGCGGATGTAGACGCCCTGCTCGACGAAGCGCACCTTGAGGGCCGCGATGTCGATGCGATCCAGCTCGACCACCCCGATGGCGCCGCGCACCCGCACATCGACGACGCCCGGCAGGCCGCGGCACGGCGCCAGCCCGGCGCCGAGCTGGGTTTCGATGGCGCGCACCTGATCGAGCCGCGGCTCGCGCGCGAACAGATCGATGGACGCGAGCGCCGCCGCGCAGGCGAGCGGGTTGCCCATGTAGGTCGGCCCGTGCATCAGCGCATGCATCGGATCGTCCGACCAGAAGGCATCGAAGACGCGCCGTGACGCGATCGTCGCCGCGAGCGGCAGCGTGCCGCCGGTGAGCGCCTTGCCGACCGTGACGATGTCGGGGACGACGCCGGCCGCCTCGCAGGCGAACAGCGTGCCGGTGCGGCCGAAGCCGACGAAGATCTCGTCGAAGATCAACAGCACGCCGTGGCGGTCGGCAAGTTGACGCAGGGTGCGCAGCACCGCGGCGTCATGGAACAGCATGCCGCCGGCGCCCTGCACCAGCGGCTCGACCAGAATGCCGGCGATCTCGTCGGCGCGTGCCGCCAACAGCCGGTCGAGCGCCTCGGTGCGAGCCTCATCGACCGGCAGATCGACGATCAGATGCTCGGGCAGCAGCCCCCTGAACAGGCTGTGCATGCCCTCGTCGGGATCGCACACCGCCATGGTGCCGGTGGTGTCGCCGTGATAACCGCCACGGAAGGCGACGAAGCGCGTGCGACCACGGACGCCGCGGTTGATCCACGACTGCACCGCCATCTTCATCGCGACCTCGACGGCGACCGAGCCCGAGTCGGAGAAGAACACGTGATCGAGATCGCCCGGCAGCAGCGTCGCCAGCCGGGTCGCCAGGCGCGCGGCCGGCTCGTGCAGCAGGCCGCCGAGCATGACGTGCGGCATGGTGTCGAGCTGAGCCGCCACGGCGGCGCGGATGTGCGGGTGATTGTAGCCGTGGCAGGCCGTCCACCACGAAGCGACGCCATCCACCAGCTCGCGACCATCGGCGAGCAGGATGCGGCTGCCGCGTGTGCCGACCACCGGCAGCGGCGGCGCCGCCGTCTTCATCTGCGAATACGGGAGCCAGGCATGCGCTCGACCTTCGTCGTACCAGCCCGGCATTCCGTTCCCGATGGCGGCATGGTAGGACGCCGCCGTCGGACGCAGACCGATCTCCGCGGCCATTGCTTCGGCATCCCGCTGGTCGGCAGCATGCGAACCATGCATGGCGAAACCCCCGCCATCGTCGGTTGCTCTTGTCATCGCGTCCCGTCACCCTGACATCGGTCGGGCGGCAGATCGACCGTCCCGACCGGGGTCAAGTACCGCATCGCCCGGCGCGACGAAACCCGTCCGGGCGGAATGTCGCTTGCGACCGATTGTGGATCGATGGATTCGCTCGACGCCTTTGCCACTGCCAAGCTGGAGGCCCTCGCCGGGGCGAGCCTGCGCCGCGATCTCGTGCATACCGATCGTCACGCCGGTGTCGTGATCGAGCGCGGCGGTCGACGGCTGCTGTCGTTCTCCTGCAACGACTACCTCAACCTGACCCATCACCCGGCCGTGATCGCCGCCGCGCATGCCGCGCTCGACCGCCATGGCGCCGGCTCCGGCGCCTCCCGCCTGGTGACCGGCAACCACCCGCTCTACACGGAGCTGGAGCAGCGCCTCGCCGCCCTCAAGGGCGCCGAAGCCTGCTGCGTGTTCGGCTCCGGCTATCTCGCCAACACCGGCATCATCCCGGCCCTGGTCGGGCCGGAGGACCTGATCGTCATCGACGCACTGGCGCACGCCTGCCTGTTCGCCGGTTCCCAGATGAGTCGGGCGCGACTGTGCGTGTTCCGACACAACGAGGTCGATCACGCCGAGGAGCTGCTGGCGCAGCATCGCGCCCGCTATCGGCACGCCCTGCTGGTCACCGACGGCGTCTTCTCGATGGACGGCGATCTCGCGCCGCTGCCGGCGCTCGGCCGTCTCGCCCGCGCCCACGACGCCTGGCTGATGGCCGACGACGCCCATGGCGTCGGTGTCATCGGCGGCGGCCGCGGCTCGACCCATGCGCATCCCGAGCCGGCCGACGTGCCGTTGCAGATGGGCACGCTATCGAAGGCGATCGGCGGCTATGGCGGCTATCTGTGCGCCTCGCGCCCGGTGATCGAGCTGATGAAGAGCCGCGCCCGCACCCTGGTCTACTCGACCGGGCTGCCGCCCGCCGTGGTGGCGGGGGCGATCGCGGCCGTCGACCTGATCGCGAGCGACCCCGCCCTGTGCGCGGGTCCGCTCGCCAAGGCGCGATTGTTCACCCGGCGGGTCGGGCTTCCGGACCCCGAGAGCCCGATCGTGCCGGTGGTGGTCGGCGACACGGAGGCGGCGCTCGCCGCCTCGCGGATGCTCGCCGACGAAGGCTTCCTGGTGGTGGCGATCAGACCGCCCACCGTGCCGCCCGGGACGGCACGGTTGCGGCTGACCTTCACGCCGGCCCATCCGGACCAGGAGATCGAGCGGCTCGCCGACCTCGTCCGCGACCGCGTACCGAGGAACCTGTCATGACTGTCGTCTTCGTCAGCGCCACCGGCACCGAGGTGGGCAAGACGTTCGTGTCCCGTGGGCTGGTCCGTGCACTCAAAAGCCGCGGGCGGGCGGTCGAGGTGCTCAAGCCGGTGCAGAGCGGCTTCGATCCCCGGGAAGCCGAAGGCAGCGATGCCGGCCTGCTGATCGCCGCCAATGGCGAGGAGCCGACCCTCGAGCGCATCGCCGCGGCGGCGCCGTTCCGCTTCGAGGCGCCGCTCGCCCCGCATCTCGCGGCCCGCCGCGAGGGCAAGTCGATCGACGCCGACGCGGTGGTCGCCTTCTGCCGGGAGCGCATCGCTCATCGCAAGGACGTCATGGTGATCGAGGGCGTCGGCGGCATCATGGCGCCGCTCGACGACACCCGCACCGTGGTCGACCTGATCGTCGCCCTCGGCGTTCCGGTCGTGCTGGTGACGGGCTCGTATCTCGGCACGCTCAGCCACACGCTGACGGCGCTCGACGTGGCGCATCGCCGTGGCCTGACGATCGCGGCCGTGGTGGTGAGCCAGACGCCCGGCGGCACGGTCGCGCTGGACGAGACCCTCACCACCATGCAGACCTTCGCCAAGGGCGTGCCGGTGCTGGCGCTGCCACGGCTGCCCGCCGAGGTCGGACCGGAGCACGCGGTCTTCGACGAGCTGGCCGAGCTGGTCTGCCCGGCCGCGGCAGCCTGACCGACGGCAGCGCGCAGCCGAGAGCCGCGCGCCCTGCCCGCAGTCCGCGCCGGCGGGTGGCGGAGACGGTCGTGACGTGATCCACTGCCCCGTCGACACGACGGGGCAGCATGGTGGATCTCTCCTACACGCAGAACCTCGAAGACTATCACCTGTGGCTCGCCTTCGCGGGCCAGGCGACCGGCACCTACATCGACATCGGGGCCGGCCATCCGGTCGCCGACAATGTCTCGTTCTGGTTCTACGAGCGCGGCTGGCAGGGGCTGGTGATCGAGCCGCAGGCCGACCTGCTGGCTCTCTACGAGCGGCTGCGCCCGCGCGACCGCCGCGTCTGCGCGCTCGTCGGCGCCCTGGACGGCGAGGCCGCGTTCCATCGGGTCGACCGCCTGCACGGGTTCTCCACCACCGTCGCCGACCACGCCCGCCGGGCCGCGGCGTTCGGAGCGGCGGTGTCGGTGGAGCGCCGGCCGATGACGACGCTCGCGTCGCTGTGCGCGGCCGAGGGAATCACCGCGATCGATTTCCTCAAGATCGACGTGGAAGGCGGCGAGGCCGACGTGCTGGCCGGCAACGACTGGACCCGGCTGCGGCCCAAGGTGGTGCTGGTCGAGGCGGTGGCGCCGGTCACCGGGGAGCCGACGTGGGCCGACTGGGAGCCGGCGCTGATCGCCGCCGGCTATCGCTTCGCCCTGTTCGACACCCTCAACCGCTTCTATGTCGCCGAGGAGCATCCGGACGTGTTCGCGCGCCTGCCGCGCGAGCGGGCCGACTGGCACGCGGTCCGTCACATGTACGAGATCGGCCGCGCCCCCGAGAACCCGGCGCATCCCGATCATGCGCTGGCGCGGACGCTCGCGCGTGGCTTCTTCGCCGCCCTGCCCTGGCTCGACGACGACGTGCTGTCCGCCATCCTGGCCCGCGGGCTCGCCGGCCGCAGCGACGCGGCGGCAATCCTCGCCGCCCTGCCAGACCGGACGAGCGAGGCGTTCCGCTTCGCCCTCGGCCGCATCGCCTGCGGCTACGACGGCGGCCAGATCCACGACGACTGAAGCGGACGCGCCTCACGCCACCAGCATGGTCTCGATCAGCCCTTCGGCATTGAGCCCCATGTGCAGCAGGACGGTCAGCGTGGTCGAGCCCGAGCGCCAGCGCAGCCAGCCGAACAGCACGCCGATCGCGAAGATCAGCGCGATGCCGAAGGCGTCGTACTGAACATGCAGCGCCGCGAACACGGCAGCCGTCGCCGCGATGGTGATGCGGGCGCTGCGCGGCGTCCGGGCGCAGCCGGCGAACAGGAAGCCACGGAACAAGAGCTCCTCGCCGATCGGCGCGACGATCACCAGGGCGATCAGCAGCGGCAGCACCATTCCCTGATCGGCCGCGCTGCGCCACACCGCGATCTGCACGGGCGGCACCAGATCACGGCCGAGCGCGAGTGTGAGGACATTGGCGGCGATCACCAGGGCGACCAGGCAGGCGGCGCCGAACACCAGGCTGCCGCGGCCCGGCCGATCGAGGCCGAGATAGCAGGCCGGCGGCGCCCGCCCCATGACGAGCGCCAGCAGGACGGCCGTCTGCACCAGATTGGCGGCCAGCACGGCCCACACCACCACGGTGGCGTCGGCCGGCAGGGCCAGCCGGCCGAGCCCTTCCTGCCCGAGCCCGGCCGAGACAGCCACCGCGGCGGCCGCCTGGCCGAGCCCGAAGGCGACGACCGCGAGCAGGATCGTCGCCAGCGGACCGAACGGCGGTCGCCAGGCCGGCCCGTCGGCGGATGCGATCGGGTCCACCGCCACGGGTCGCCGGCTCAGGGCACGAGAATCGAGGAGCCGGTCGTCGCCCGCGACTCGAGATCCACATGGGCCTGGCGGGCCTCCTTCAGGGCGTACCGATGCTGCACCGGGATCTTCACCGCCCCGCTCTTCACCACCGCGAACAGCTCGCCGGCCAGCCCCTCGTAGTCGGCCCGGGTCGCCGCGTAGTGGTTGAGGGTCGGTCGCGTCGCGAACAGCGAGCCCTTGGTCTGGAGGATGTTGATGTTGAACGCCTCGACCTGGCCGGAGGCACTGCCGAACGAGACGAACAGTCCGAGCGGCCGCAGGCAGTCGAGCGAGGCCGGGAAGGTCGTCTTGCCGACGCCGTCATAGACCACATCGCACAGGGCGCCGCCGGTGATCTCCTTCACCCGGGCCGGGAAGTCCTCGTCGCGATAGTAGATGACATGGTCGCAGCCGTTCGCCTTGGCCAGCTCGCCCTTCTCCTTGGAGCCGACCGTGCCGATCACCGTGGCGCCGAGCTGCCTCGCCCACTGGCAGAGGATGAGGCCGACACCGCCCGCCGCCGCATGGATCAGGATGGTGTGACCCTTGGCGACCTTGAAGGTGCGGCGGAGCAGGTAGCAGGCCGTCATGCCCTTGAGCATCATGCCGCCGGCCTCGGCGAGGTCGACGCCGTCCGGCACCTTGATGGCGCGCCCGGCCGGCAGGATGCGCTCGGCCGCGTAGCCGCCCAGCGTGATCACGTAGGCGACGCGGTCGCCGACCTTGAAGTCCGAGACGCCGGAGCCGACCGCGGTCACCTCGCCGGCCCCCTCGTTGCCGGCCACGAAGGGAAGCCCGACCGGCGACGGATACATACCCTGCCGGAAGTAGGTGTCGATGAAGTTGATGCCGCAGGCCACCTGCCGGATGCGGAGCTCGCCCGGCCCCGGCGCCGGAACGTCGATCTCCTCGTAGGTCAGCACGTCGGGTCCGCCGACCTTGTGCACGCGCACGGCAGCCACCATGGCAGTCTCCTTCGGGAATGTGTCCGGGACGGCGCGCCCCGGCATGGGCGAGCCCCGAACGGCAGAGGCCGCCCGGGGGAGCGCCGATCATAGGAAGCCGAGCCGGCCGCGCAAGCGAGAGCATTTTCCGGCGGAGTGAACGCCGGTTCGCCGTCGAACATGCGATCACGCAAGGGCTTCTGGAACGAGTCCGATGCCGGTGGATCGGACTCGTTCCAAGTGCCCCGCGCGGGGGATGACAGGGCTGTCCCTCCCCCGCTGCCGCCCGGCTCAGCGCGGCTCGGGCATTCGCCGCCGCCGGCGCCGCTTGCGCAGCGCGATGATGTTGAACGCCTCGACCGCCCCCGCGAACGCCATGGCGAAGTAGATGTAGCCGCGCGGGATGTGAACCTCGAAGCCGTCGGCGACGAGCGCCACACCGATCAGCACCAGGAAGGCGAGCGCCAGCATCTTGGTGGTCGGATGCGCCGCCACGAAGCGGGCGACGGGGCCGGACGCCGCGTACATCACGGCGACGGCGATCAGCACCGCGGCGACCATGATGCGGATGTCCTGCGCCATGCCGATGGCGGTGACGATCGAGTCGATCGAGAACACCAGGTCGATGACGATGATCTGGCTGATGATCAGCGCGAAGGAGGCGTGCACCATGGTGGCGGTGCCGGTCTCCTGCTCCTCGTCCACCGCCTCCATCTCGCTGTGCATCTCGTGGGTCGCCTTGGCGATCAGGAACAGGCCGCCGGCGATCAGGATGATGTCGTGCCACGAGAAGGCGCGGCCGAGCGCGGAGAACAGCGGCTCCGACAGGCTCATCAGCCAGGTCAGGGTGAACAGCAGCAGGATGCGGAACACGAGCGCGAGCCCGAGCCCGAGCTGGCGGGCGCGGTCGGCGATCTTGGGGTCGAGCCGTGACACCAGGATCGAGATGAACACCACGTTGTCGATGCCGAGGACGATCTCGAGCGCGCTCAGGGTCACCAGGGCGGCCCAGGCGTGCGGGTCGGTCAACAAGTCGAGCATGGGGGCGTGGCTTTCTCGGATCGGGTGGGTGTCCGCCGGCGCACCGGCAGGGGACTAATCCAGAACGGCAGGACCGGGTTCGCCGGCCGCGGAGCGACCGACGATCGCGGGGTGACGGCAGAGTGGCGGCCGGCCCCGCGACGGCCGACCAACGCTTCGGGAGGCATCCGGTTCCGGCCGCAACGAGGCGGTGGCGCGACAGGCGCTGCCCTGCCGGCGCCGCGACGCCGGCTCATCCGGGCCGCGCGGCCGGCCACTGGGCCACCACCGCGTCGCCGATCAGCCACGCCCCGATCAGCAGGAACACGACGCCGATCGCCTTGCTGAACCGGGTGGTCACGGCGATCTTCTCGGCCCCCATGACGAGGCCGAGGATTGCCATCCACACCACGTTCATGGCGCCGACCGCGAACATGACCAGCATCATGGCCCAGCAGCAGCCCAGGCAGAACAGCCCCTGCCGGGCGCCGAGCCGGACCACCGTCGCGGGGTCGCTCGACCACCGCACCAGGAAGAACGGCACCGGCCGCTGGCAGCGCGTCACGCAGGCGTATTTCAGCGCCGAGAACTGGTAGACGCCGGCCCCGATGAACACCGCGCCGGAAAACAGCGGGCTCGCCGACGCCATCGCCGGATCGAGCAGCGCCAGCCGGACGAGGCCGGCCTGGAGGAGTGCGGCGACCACCGCGAAGCCGAGCCACACTCCGGTATAGCCGGCGATCAGCGCCACCGGCGAGGCGACCCGCTCGCCGCGGCGGCGCGCGACGGCCGCCAGATCCGCATAGGCCAGCACCATCGGGCCGGCGGTCGGCAGCATCATGGCGACCGCCATGGCGGCCCACATCAGGACCAGCGTGAGGAGAGCGCCCGGCCCGACGGCGGCATGGTGGCCGAAGCTCGGGCCGCAGATCGCTTCGGCCAGCGCCTTGAGAAGACCGTCCGGCAGCTCGCCGCCGAACAAGAGGTCGAACACCCCCATGCCGGGGCCGAGCGCCGCCGCCCCGCCGTGGCCGCCCAGCATGCCGGCGACCATCAGGCCGAGATAGACCCAGCCCAGCGCCGTCATCAGGCCGAGGCTGATCACCGCGACCAGGAGCGGGCGCGACCACAGGGGCGCCGGGGCTTCGGAGCCGTCCGGCGGGACCGCGATCTCGGGCCGATGGGGGGTGTCGGTCATCGCGACGCCCGTTCTAGCGCATCCCGGCGACCGGCGAAATCGGCGACTGCGACGGTTCGGCCCGGTTTGTCCCCTCCGTCCCGTCCGGATAGAACCGGAGGATGAATCGAGGATGCGACATGATGGCGACCGGGACGGCGACGGTGGACACGGCGACAGACACGACCGCCGAGGTGGTCGTGGTGGGCGGCGGGCCGGCCGGCCTGACCGCCGCCGTGGCGATCGCCTCGACGGGGGCCGCCACCGTGCTGGTGGCGGGTCGCCCCGCGCCGCGCGACAACCGCACGACGGCGCTGCTCGCCGGCTCGGTCGACGCCCTGCGGGCGCTGGGCGTCTGGGAGAGCTGCCGCGAGCGCGCCGCGCCGCTGCGGTCGCTGCGCATCGTCGACGACACCGGCCGGCTGTGGCGCGCCCCCGAGGTGCGCTTCGAGGCGACCGAGATCGGCCTCGACGCCTTCGGCTGGAACATCGCCAACCGCGACCTCGTCGCCGCCCTGGAGGCGCGCGCCGCCGGGATGCCGAACCTGACGGTGCTGGCCGAGGACGCCGCCGGGGTCGCGTTCGCGGGGGAGAGCGAGCGTGCCACCGTCACGCTGACGTCGGGTGGCTCGGTGACGGCGCGTCTGGTGGTCGGGGCGGACGGCCGCCGCTCGCCCTGCCGGGAGGCCGCCGGGATCGCCACCCGGGGCTGGACCTATCCCCAGACGGCCCTCACCTTCAATCTCAGCCACTCCCGAGAACACAAAGACACCTCTACGGAATTCCACTCCGCCCAAGGGCCGTTCACGGTCGTGCCCCTGCCCGGCCGCCGGGTCAGCGTCGTCTGCGTCGTGGCGCCCGCCGAGGCGGCCTGGCTGCAATCGCTGACACCCGACGCCCTGAACGCCGAGGTCGAGCGGCGCTGCCACGCGATCCTCGGCCGGGTCACGGTCGAGCCGGGCCGCGGCGTGTTCCCGCTCGCGGTCGAGACCGCCCGCAGCTTCTCGGCCGAGCGGCTGGTGCTGGTCGGCGAGGCCGCTCATGTGGTGCCGCCGATCGGCGCCCAGGGCCTCAATCTCGGTTTCCGCGATGCCGCCACCGTGGCCGAGCTGGTCGCCGACGCGATCCGGGCCGGCGACGACCCCGGCGGGCCGGCCGTCACGGCCGCCTACGAGCGCCGGCGGCGCGCCGACGTCACCACCCGCACGCTGGCGGTGGACCTCCTCAACCGGAGCCTGCTCAGCGATCTCCTGCCGGTCCAGGGGGTGCGCGGCCTCGGCCTGTGGCTGCTCGGCCGGGTCGGGCCGCTGCGCCGCGCCGTGATGCGCGAGGGGGTGGTGCCGGCCTTCGCCGAGCCGAAGCTGCTGCGCGGCGAGCCGCTGGCCTGACACGGCGCCGCGGCGCCCCGCCGGCCTCCGCCCGCCCTCACCCGAGCAGCGGCAGCCGGCCCGACTTGATCAGCCACAGCACGCCGGTGACGGTGAACACCGAGGCGACGATCCCGTACATCACCAGGCTCGACGTCTCGGCCACGAAGGTGTCGTACTGGCGCGCCAGCACGAACACGCTCAGCGCCGTCGGCAGGGCCGCCAGCAGCACCGCGGTGTGCACCCAGGTCTCGGCGAACGGGCCGAGCAGCCACAGCAGCACCAGCACGATCACCGGGTGGACCAGCAGCTTGATCGCGATGGCCACCGGCATCTCGACCGTCACCGCATCGACCGGCCGGCACGCCACGGTGACGCCGAGCGCGAAGAGCGCGCAGGGCGCGGCGGCGTTCTGGAGGAACTGGAGCAGCCGGTCCAGCGCCACCGGCGGCTGGAACCCGACCGCCGCCGACGCCACCCCGAGGGCGCTCGCCACGATGAACGGATGCAGCAGGATGCGCCGCATCACCAGCCCGGCGGTGGCGAGCCGGCTGTGCCCGCTGCCCCGCCCGGCGAGGGTCATCAGGAACGGCGCCAGCGAGAACACCAGCAGCGTGTCGAAGCAGAAGATCAAGGCGACCGGCGCCGCCGCCCCGGCGCCGAGCGCCGACACCGCGAGGCCCGGCCCCATGTAGCCGACATTGCCGTAGGCCCCCGCGAGACCGACGATAGTGGCGACCCTGAGCCGCCCGCGCTCCAGGACGAGCGCCAGCCCGAAGGTCACCACGAAGGCCGCGAAGGTGGCGAGCGTGGTCGCCAGGATGAACGAGACCTGGGTCAGCTCGGCCGCCGGGGTCTGCGACAGCACCCGGTAGAACAGCGCCGGCAGGGCCACGTAGATGACGAAGAAGTCCATCCAGGCGAGCCCGGCATCCGGGATGCGGGCGAAACGGCCGCACGCCATGCCGAGGAAGATCAGGCCGAAGAACGGCAGGGCGAGATTGAGGACGTCGATCATGGGCGGCGGGCGGCTAAAGTTGCAGCGGGGAGCCGAGCCGCCCGGCTTGGCGGACGGCGGCGCTTCCTCTAGGTTGGGCGGAGACCAAGCGATCCTACTTAGATCATTCCACGGCGGCCGGCGCAGCCCCGCGCGCGCAGGACGCATGCAAAATCGCGGCGCGTCCGGATTCTGGGCATCGCGCGCGCCAGTGTCGTCGGGTTGGCCCAGCGGCGGAACACGGTCGATGAAGCTGCCACGCAATTTCTACAAGCCGCTCGCCATCGGGGCGCCCGCCCCCTGCCGCGAGCTTCCGGTGCGGCTGGAGCGGATGATCCACTTCGTCCCTCCGCACATCGAGAAGCTGCGCGCCAAGGTGCGCGAGCTGACCGGCCAGGTCGACGTCGTGCTCGGCAACCTGGAGGACGCCATCCCGGCCGACGCCAAGGAGGAGGCCCGCCGCGGCTTCATCGAGATGGCCAAGGCGAACGATTTCGGCGCCACCGGCCTGTGGGTGCGCATCAACGCCCTCAACTCCCCCTGGGTGCTCGACGACCTGATGGAGATCATCGAGGCGGTCGGCTACAAGCTCGACGTGGTGATGATCCCGAAGGTCGAAGGGCCGTGGGACATCCATTATCTCGACCAGCTCCTGGCCCAGCTCGAAGCCCGGCACGGGCTGCGCAAGCCGATCTTCATCCACGCCATCCTGGAGACCCCGGAAGGCGTCAACAATGTCGAGCGCATCGCCACCGCGTCGCCGCGGATGCACGGCATGAGCCTCGGCCCGGCCGACCTCGCCGCCTCGCGCGCCATGAAGACCACGCGGGTCGGCGGCGGCCATCCGGAGTACAAGGTGCTGGCCGACGCCACGCCCGGCGGAGAAGCCCGCGCCGCCTTCCAGCAGGACCTGTGGCACTACACCCTCGCCCGCATGGTGGACGCCTGCGCGGCGGCCGGCATCAAGGCGTTCTACGGCCCGTTCGGCGACTTCTCCGATCCGGACGCCTGCGAGGCGCAGTTCCGCAACGCCTTCCTGCTCGGCTGCGCCGGCGCCTGGTCGCTGCATCCCTCGCAGATCGACATCGCCAAGCGGGTGTTCTCGCCCGATCCCGACGAGGTGAAGCTCGCCCACAAGATCATCACCGCCATGCCGGACGGCACCGGCGCCGTGATGATCGACGGCAAGATGCAGGACGACGCCACCTGGAAGCAGGCCAAGGTGGTGGCGGACCTCGCCCGGCTGGTCGCCGCCAAGGACCCGGAGATGGCAGCCCGCTACGGATTGTGAACCCTGGGCTGCGGGCCGGAGACTGTTCGGCGCGATGAAGCTGCGCTATTTTCCCGCGCATGAGGAAGGCGCGCGTCGGAAAATATGCCATCGGTCAGGTGGTGCGGCACCGGATCTATCCGTTCCGGGGCGTCATCTTCGACGTCGATCCGGTGTTCGCCAACACCGACGAGTGGTACGAGGCGATTCCGCCCGACGTGCGGCCCCATAAGGACCAGCCGTTCTATCACCTGTTCGCCGAGAACGCCGAGACCGAGTACATCGCCTACGTGTCGGAGCAGAATCTGCTGCCCGACGATTCCGGCGAGCCGGTCCGCCACCCGCAGGTCTCGGAGGTGTTCGAGCGCGACGAGGACGGCTCCTATCGCCGCCGCTTCGGGGCGCTGAACTAGGGCATTCCACTCCGCTCGCTCCCGCGCAAGCGGGACTCCGGCCCCACCCGCTCGCTCCTACGGAAGCGGGACTCCACCCCACCCTGCTCAGTCCCGCGCAAGCGGGACTCCAGCCTCTTCGCAACAATCGCTTTGCAGCGTGGCCCCTGGCCCCCCGCCTTCGCGCTAGGGCATGCACACATCGCGGAAAGCTGCGGACTTTCGGTGAGGGGCAAACACGCCGGCCGCCCCCTCCGATGTCATCGCCGGGCTCGACCCGGCGATCCATCTCTCTGCGACCAATGGATTTTTGACGAAGGTGATGGATGCGCGGGTCGAGCCCGCGCATGACGCATTTATGCGTGGCACGCGATGTGTGCATGCCCTAGCGCCTTGGCGGGGACGAGCGGAGCAAGCATCCCCGGATGTCGCGGCGCCCCATCCGGGCTACGGCCGGCCACGCTCCGAAACCGGCCCCGCCCCCGTCCCCCAAGCAACAAAAAAGCGCGCCCAGAGGCGCGCTTTTCCGACTGTCTTGATGTGTCGTCTCAGCGACCCGGAGTGGCGGCCGCGCCGGCGCCGCCCTGCTGCTCCAGCTTCTTGCGCGCCTCCTCGGCCCGCTTCTGGAGCTCCTCCTGGAGCTTCTTCTGCTGCTCCTCGAACACCTTTGGATCGGTGGGCGGCCCCTCGTTGGCCTTCTTGAAGTCGCCGAGCGGCACCGGGAAGCTGATCGCCGCTCCGGCTAGGTTGATGGCCTGGATGGTCAGGAGCTGGCCGCCCTTGAGCTTCGTGATCATGTCGGCGGTCGCTTCGTAGTCGGCCATGCAGCCGTTGGCGAAGCAGGTGAAGAACGGCGCCGTCATCGGCTGCTGCTGATCGACGATCAGCCGGGTGCCGTACTGGAGCTGGAGGGGCGACGGCAGGGTGATGCGGAACAGCTTCTTGGGCTCGCCCTCGGGCTCGATCAGGGCGGCGGCGATCACCGGCTGGCCGGCCTCGGTGCGGGCGTCCTTGCCGGTGAAGCACACCTGCTTGGCATTGGCATCCTGGCCCTTGCCGCAGAACTTCGCCCACGGCGAGTAGATGAGCTGCGGCATCTGGGGCTGGCCGCCCTGCTGGGCCTGGCCGGCCGGAGCCTGGCCCTGGGCGGGCGCCGGAGCCGGCTGGGCCGCCGCCGGCGGACGGGCGGGCTGCGCCGGCTGGGCCGGGCGAGCCGGCTGCGCCTGGGCCGGACGGGCGGGCTGCGCCGGCTGGGCCGGCGCCGGCTGCTGGGCGTGCACCACGCCGGCCGCGGTCACCGCGGAGATCGACACGAGCGCCGCCGTTGCCTTCAAGAACGATCGCCGCACCGGGCGCCCCGGTGCGAGTGGGCTCAGACGGGTCATCGATATCCTCTTCAGTTGCCGTATCGCGGCAGGTGCCGTGGCATAAGACTCGGCGGACGGCGACGCGCATCCCCTGGCGAGGCTGTAACACCGTCTAAATGAGGCAGTAAAGTGACCCGGCGGGTCGCCGGAGGCGCTCCGGCCGCGGTTTCCGGCGACGTTCGACGGCCGTCCCGGCGCAATGGTGCCGGACGGCCGGGGATCGCCGCCCTCCGGCCCACGATACCGCTCCGGGCCGGCCCCGCGCCAGCGCGCCGTGCTAGCGTTGGGCCCCGCACCGCCCGAATCGGGGGTCCTCGCGCGTGAGAAGGCCGCTCCGCTCCGCTCTGTCCCGCCGCACCGTGCTGGCCGGCGCCGCCGCCCTGGTGGTGCCGCGCGGCCCGGGAGCCGGTGCCGCGGCCGACACTACCGCCGCATCTCCGTTGCCCGGACCTCCGTCGCCCGGACATCCGCCGCCTCACGCCATCGCGATGCACGGCGAGCCGGCGCTGCCGCCCGGCTTCGCCGCCTTCCGCTACGCCGACCCCGCCGCCCCCCGGGGCGGGCAGCTCACCCAGGGGCTGCTCGGCACCTTCGACAGCCTCAACCCGTTCGTGGTGCGCGGCATCGCGGTCTCGGCGATCCGCGGCTACGTGATCGAGAGCCTGCTGACGCGCAGCTACGACGAGCCGTTCACGCTGTACGGCCTGCTGGCGAGCGGCGTCGAGACCGACCCGGCCCGCACCGTCGTGACCTTCACGATCGATCCCGATGCCGCCTTCGCGGACGGCCGGCCGGTCACCGCCGAGGACGTGCTGTTCTCCTGGCAGCTCCTGCGCGACCGGGGACGGCCGAACTTCCGCACCTATTACACCAAGGTGGCGGAGGCGACGGCGCTCGATCCCCGCACGGTGCGGTTCGACTTCGCCGGCAGCCAGGACCGCGAGCTGCCGCTGATCCTGGGCCTGATGCCGGTGCTGCCGCGTCATGCGGTCGATCCCGAGCGGTTCGAGGAGACGACGCTTACGCCGCCGCTCGGCAGCGGCCCCTACCGGGTCGAGACGGTCGATGCCGGCCGCAGCGTGACGCTGGTCCGCAACCCGCGCTACTGGGGCCGCGACCGGCCGGTCAATCGCGGCCTGTGGAACTTCGACACCATCCGGCTCGACTGGTACCGCGACGACAACGCCTGGTTCGAGGCGTTCCGCAAGGGCCTCTACGACGTCCACGCCGAGACCGACCCGGGCCGCTGGGAGACCGCCTACGACTTCCCGGCGGCGCGCGACGGCCGCGTCGTCCGCGAGGAGTTCCCGACCGGGCTGCCGCGCGGCATGGCGGCCTTCGTGTTCAACACCCGCCGGCCGGTGTTCGCCGACATCCGGGTGCGCGAGGCGATCGTCCGCCTGTTCGATTTCGAGTGGATCAACCGCAATCTGTTCTTCGGCCGCTATCGCCGCACGGCGAGCTTCTTCGAGGGCAGCGAGCTGTCGTGCCGTGGCCGGCCGGCCGACGCGGCCGAGCGCGCCCTGCTGGCCCCCTTCCCGGATGCGGTGCGGGCCGACGTGATGGACGGCACCTTCGCGCCGCCCGTCAGCGACGGCTCGGGACGCGACCGCGCCACCCTCAAGGCCGCCCTGGCGCTGCTGGAGGATGCCGGCTGGGTGTTCGAGGGCCAGACGCTGCGCCACGGCCGCACCGGCGCCCCCCTCGCCTTCGAGATCCTGGTCACCAGCAAGGACCACGAGCGCCTGGCGCTCGCCTTCGTGCGCACCCTGCGGGCCGCCGGGGTGGTGCCGTCGATCCGGGTGGTCGACGCCGTCCAGTTCGAGCAGCGCCGCATCCAGTTCGACTTCGACATGATCCCGAACCGTTGGGAACAATCGCTGTCGCCCGGCAACGAGCAGGCGTTCTACTGGGGCTCGGCCGCCGCCGACACGCCCGGCAGCCGCAACTACATGGGCGCGCGCTCGCCCGCCATCGACGCCATGATCGCGGCACTCCTCGCGGCGACCTCGCGCGAGGCGCTGGTCGCCGCCGTGCGGGCGCTCGACCGGGTGCTGGTCTCGGGCCACTACGTCGTGCCGCTGCACCACCTGCCGGCCCAGTGGGTGGCGCGCTGGACGACCGTCGCGCACCCGGCCGCGACCTCGCTCTACGGCTGGCTGCCGGAAACCTGGTGGCGCGCGCCGGGCCGCTAGATACTCTGTGGTCATCTCGATTCGCGGCGCGGATTCGGTCCGCCCACCCGACCGGAGAACCCTGGTCATGATCCTCGGCGACTCCTCGCCCGACGGGTTGGTGCTCGCCCAGCATGCCGGCCGGGTGACCCTCGACGACCTGATCGCCCGGGCGGTCGGCCGGACCCCCGACGCGCCCGCCCTCGTCGACGGCCCCAACCGCGCGGCGACGCTCGGCGGGGTGCCGCTGCGGCGGAGCTTCGCCGAGGTCGATCGCATCGTCTCCGCCATCGCGCTGCGGCTGCGGTCGCTCGGGCTCCAGACCGACCACGTCGTCGCGGTTCAGCTTCCCAACAGCGCCGAGGCGGTGCTGACCCTGCTCGGGGTGCTGCGCGCCGGCCTGATCGCGGCGCCGATCCCGCTGCTGTGGCGCCGCGCCGAGCTGGCCCCGGCGCTCGCCCGCGTCGGCGCCAAGGCGATCGTGGCGGGCGGCCGGGTCGGCGACACCGATCTCGCCGCGCTCGCCATGGCGGCCGCCGCCGAGACCTTCACGGTGCGCGCCGTGTGCGGCTTCGGCTTCGGGCGCGACCTGCCGGACGGCATGGTGCCGCTCGATCCGCTGCTCGACGTCGCCGCCGCTCCGGCCTTCCCGCCGGTCGAGCGGCCCGTCAACCCGGCCGCCCATGTGGCGGTCGTCACCTTCGACAGCGACGCCGGCGGCGTGCCGCTGCCGGTCGGCCGCAGCCATGTCGAGCTTCTCGCCGCCGGCCTGTCGGTCGCGCTCGAATGCCGGATGGAGCACGGCAGCGCCATCGTCTCGACCCTCCAGCCGGCCTCGCTGGCCGGCCTCGCCACCGGGCTGGTGCCGTGGCTGCTGCTCGGCGGCACGCTGGCGCTGCATCCGCCATTCGATGCCGCCGCCCTCGGCGGCCAGCTCGACGCGCTCGACGCCCGCGTGGTCGCGGTGCCGGGGCCGGTGGCGGTGCGGCTGCACGAGGCCGGCGTGCTGGCGCGGGCGCCCCATCTCCAGAGCGTCGTCGCGGTGTGGCGGGCGGCCGAGCGGCTGCCCGGCGCCGCCGAATGGACGCGGCCCGACTGCGCGCTGGTCGATGTCCAGTCGTTCGGCGAGATCGGGCTGATCGCCGCCCGCCGCGGTTCCGACGGCCGGCCGGCCGCCATCGCGGCCGGCGCCGTCACGGCACCGCGCACCACCCCGGGAGCGACGCTGGTCGCCGAGATCGCCCGCACCGAGCACGGCACCCTGGCGATCCGCGGCTCGATGGTGCCGCGCTTCCCGTTCCCGCCCGGCGCCGAGCGCGGGTCCGGGCCGTTCCTCGCGATCGCGCCGGATCTCTATGTCGACAGCCGCCAGCCCTGCCGGATCGAGAAGGACAGCCGCGCCCTGGTGGTGACGGCGCCGCCCGCCGGCTTCGTCGGCATAGGCGGCTACCGGGTGGCGCTCGGCGAGATCGCGCGGCTGACCGACGCGATCGTGCCCGGCACCACGCTGCTGGCGCTACCCGACATCCTCATGGGCCAGCGGCTGTTCGGCCATGCGGGCCATGGCGACGCGACCCGGGCGGCGCTCGCCGAGCGCGGCGTCTCGCCGCTCGTCGTCGCCGCCTTCCGGGACCGCCTCGGCCCCGATGCGACGGGCGATGCCACGGCTGAGACGGCGGCCGCCTGACTCTGCGTCGGATGTGTCTGGCATAGCCCGCCGGGACGAGCATTGACTCGCCATTAACAGCATCCCTTTAGGCTTTCCGACATTCGGGGAAGGGGTATGCCGATGTCGTTGCAGGGTCCGGTCGTGGTCATCGCCGAGGATGTCGATCCGATCCTCGTGCAGGCGCTCGAATCGACCGGCGCGGCCCCCGTGGTCGAGACCCGCTGGGCCGATGCCGCCGACGTGGTGGCCGCCACCGAGCCGGCCGGCATCGTCGTGCCGCAGGCGCCCGCCGCCGTGCCGCCCGCCGCGATCGATCGGCTGGCCGACGTGCTCGCCGAGTTCCAGGTCTACACGCCGCTGCTGGCGGTCCCCGCCGACGATCTCGCCGACATCATGCCGGAGGCGCTGCCGCTGTCCGCCGATGCGAGCTGCGACGGCATCGCGGCCCGTCTGGCCGCGGCCCAGCGGGTGCGCACCCTGCACGCCACCGTGGCGCGGCGCGCCGCGCTCCTGACCGAGCACGACATCGATCCGGCCTCGTGGCCGACCCACGACCCGCTCGACGACGCCACCGTGATGGTGGTCGGCCGCGGTCGCAGCTATCCGGCCCTCGGCACCGCGGTGGGCGAGCGGCTCGGCCTGATCGGCGCCCTCGGCATCGAGACGGCGGCCCGCCATCTCAACGCCCGCGACGTCGACGGCATCGTCATCGGCGACGGCTTCGGGCCGCGCACCCTCGAAGCCTTCCTGACGGCGCTCTCCGAGGACCCCCGCTTCCGCGACCTGCCGGTGGCGCTGGTGCCGGAGCTGCCGGCGACCTTCGACCAGGCTCGGCTGCCCAATCTCGAATGCCTGCCGGGCGCGCCCGCCGCCGTGGTCGCCGCCATCCTGCCGCTGGTGCGCCAGCACGCCTTCGAGGCGCGGCTGCGCCGCCAGCTCGCCGCGCTCGACGCCCAGGGCCTCGTCGACGCCCACACGGGCCTGTTCACCATCGCGGGCTTCCTGCGCGATCTCGCCCGCGCCGTCGAGGACGCGCAGGCGCGCGGGCTGGCGCTGTCGCTGGCGCGGTTCTCGTTCCCGTCCGGCCTCGACCAGCGGGCGAGCCTCGATGCCGCCCGTCTGGCTGGTCGCCTCGTGCGCAACGTCGACTTCGCCTGCCGGGCGAGCGACGGCTCGCTGCTGGTGGCGTTCTCGGCCACCCCGCTCGACAAGGCGCACGCGGTGGCGCGCCGCATCGCCAGCGTGCTGCGCCACACCATGCTGGCGCCCGCCGACGATCAGGCCGGCCGCATCGACGCCGCCGTGACGCTGGCGACGCTCAAGTCCACCGACACGGTGGAGTCGCTGCTCGCCCGCGTCTCCGATCCGGCGCCCGTCGTCGCCGCATAGCCCCGCACCGTCGACGGCGAGCCGAGTCCACTTCGCCGGAAAATGCTCTAGGCTCCGGGCGTTCTTCCGCGCCGGAGCCCCCGCATGCCCGCCCCCACCGCCCTGCCCGCGATGCCCGTCGACGTCGTCTCGGACGTCGTCTGTCCCTGGTGCTACATCGGCAAGCGCCGCCTGGAGCGCGCCCTGGCGACGACGCCCGATTTGCCGGTGGTGGTGCGCTGGCGCGCCTATTTCCTCAATCCGTGGGTGCCGCGCGCCGGCATCTCACGGACCGAGTATCTGACCACCAAGTTCGGCTCGGTCGACCGCTACATGGCGAACGTGCCGCGGATCGCCGCGGCGGCCGCCGACGAGGGCCTGCGCTACGACGCAGAGGCGATCGCCCGCCAGCCCAACACCATCGACTGCCACCGGCTGATCCGCTGGGCGGACGCCGCCGCCGGCCCGGACGGGGCCGCCCGCATGAAGCAGCGGCTGATGGACTTGTACTTCGCCGAGGGGGCCGATCTGACGCGCCGCGACGTGCTGGCCGAGGCGGCCGCGAGCGTCGGCCTCGATCGCGACGCCGTCGCGGCGCGGCTCGCCACCGATGCGGACGAGGCCGCCGTGACCGAGGAGGCGGAAGCGGCACAGCGCGCCGGCGTCCAGGGCGTGCCGTGCTTCGTGCTCGGCGGCGTGCTGGCGATCTCGGGCGCCCAATCGCCGGACTATCTCGCCGAGGCGCTGAGCCGCGCCCACGTGGCGTTCCGGGACAAGCTGGCGACCGGCGAAATCGCCGATCCGACTGCGCGGCCGTATTGAGCGACGGCGCGGCAACACTCTCATGTCTTCCTCACCTCTCCCGCCTGCGGGGAGAGGTCGACGCGCCGAGCCCGGCGAGGCGTGTCGGGTGAGGGGCGAGTTCTCCGGCGATGCACGGCGTGATCAGGCGCCGAGACCGAGCACATATCGCGCCCCCCCTCACCCGCCGCGCTCGTGCGAGCACTCGCGCGGCCCCCTCTCCCCGCAGGCGGGGAGAGGGTTGGTCGTGGCCAGACTTCACTCCGTCGTCTTGCAGACATCGACCCATTCGGCGCCGGTGATCGCCGCGAGCCGCACCGGCGCGATGCGGATCGCCGCATGGGTGGAGCCCGCCGCCGGCAGCACCTCGTCGAACGCCTTCAGCGAGACGTCGCAGTAGATCGGCAGCGGCGTCGCCAGGCCGAACGGGCAGACGCCACCGATCGGGTGGCCGGTGATCGCCACCACCTCGTCGGCGCCCAGCATGCTGACCTTGCCGCCGAACACCACCTTGGCCTTCTTGTTGTCGAGCCGTGCATCGCCGCGGGCGACGACGAGAAAGACGCGCTCGCCGACCCGCAGCGACAAGGTCTTGGCGATCTGTCCTGGCGCGACGCCGTGGCCCGCCGCGGCGAGCTCCACCGTGGCGGTCGAGGTCGGCAGCACGAGGACGTCGATGTCGGGGGCCTTCTCGGCCAGGAAGGCACGGACGGTGTCGAGGCTCATGGGACGATCGCTGTGGGGGATGGCGCGGCGGCTCACGCCGCCTTCTTGGTGGCGATGGCGGCGAGGTCGCGCAGGATCGCGGTCGCCCCTTTCAGGCGGTCGATCGGCTCCTCCCAGTCGTCGAAGAACACCACCTTCATGTCGGGCCGCACCTTCGCCATCACGCCCTGCTTGCGGATGTAGTGGACGAGGCCGGCGGGATCGGCGAACGAGTCGTCGCGGAACGAGATCACCGCACCCTTCGGGCCGGCGTCGATCTTGGCCACGTTGGCGCGCCGGCACAGCGCCTTCAGCACCACGGTCTTCAAAAGATAGTCGACCTCGACCGGCATGGCGCCGAAGCGGTCGACCAGCTCGGCCGCGAAGCTGTCGATCTCGCGCTCGTCGTCGAGATCGGCGAGCCGCCGATAGAGCGCGAGCCGCACCGACAGATCCGGCACGTAGTCCTCCGGGATCAGCACCGGCATGCCGATGGTGATCTGCGGCGACCAGCGATCCTCGACCGGGCCCACATCGCCGGACTTGAGGCTCTCCACCGCCTCCTCCAGCATCTGCTGGTAGAGCTCGAAGCCGACCTCCTTGATGTGGCCGGACTGCTCGTCGCCGAGCAGGTTGCCGGCGCCGCGGATATCGAGATCGTGCGAGGCGAGCTGAAAGCCGGCGCCGAGCGTGTCGAGCGATTGCAGCACCTTCAGGCGGCGCTCGGCGGTCGGCGTGATCTTGCGGCCGGCCGGGATCGTGAACAGCGCATAGGCGCGCGTCTTGGAGCGGCCGACCCGGCCGCGGAGCTGATAGAGCTGGGCGAGGCCGAACATGTCGGCGCGATGGACGATCAGCGTGTTGGCGGTCGGAATGTCGAGGCCGGACTCGACGATGGTGGTCGACAGCAGCACGTCGTACTTGCCGTCGTAAAAGGCGGACATCACATCCTCCAGCACCGCCGGCGCCATCTGCCCGTGCGCGGTGACGACGCGGGCCTCCGGCACGTTCTTCTCCAGGAACTCCTTGGCCTCGGCCAGATCCTCGATGCGCGGGCAGACATAGAACGCCTGGCCGCCGCGATAGCGCTCGCGCAGCAGCGCCTCGCGCACGATCAGCGGATCGAACGGCGTCACGAAGGTGCGCACCGCGAGGCGGTCGACCGGCGGGGTCGCGATGATCGACAGTTCGCGCACGCCCGTGAGGGCGAGCTGGAGGGTGCGCGGGATCGGCGTCGCGGTCAGTGTGAGGACGTGGACCTCGGCCCGCAGCTTCTTCAGCTTCTCCTTGTGGGCGACGCCGAAATGCTGCTCCTCGTCGACGATGACGAGGCCGAGATCCTTGAACTTGATGGTCTTGCCGAGCAGCGCGTGGGTGCCGACCACGATGTCGACCTGGCCCTCGGCGAGGCCCTTCTTGGTCGCCGACAGCTCCTTCGAGGTGGCGAGCCGCGACGCCTGCGCCACATTGACGGGGAAGCCGCGGAACCGCTGCGCGAAGGTGCGGAAGTGCTGGCGGGCGAGCAACGTCGTCGGCACCACCACGGCGACCTGCTTGCCGTTCATCACGGTGGCGAGGGCGGCGCGCAGCGCCACCTCGGTCTTGCCGAAGCCGACATCGCCGCAGACGAGGCGGTCCATCGGCCGCCCCGCCGCGAGATCGTCCAGCACCGCGTTGATGGCGTTGTTCTGGTCCTCGGTCTCGTCGTACGGGAAGCCGGCACAGAACTCGTCGTAGAGGCCCTGCCCGATCGCCAGCCGCGGCGCCTCGCGCAACTGCCGCTCCGCCGCGATCCTGATCAGCTCGCCGGCGATCTCGCGGATGCGCTGCTTCATCCGCGCCTTGCGGGTCTGCCAGCCGGCGCCGCCGAGGCGGTCCAGCTCGACCGCGGTGTCCTCCGAGCCGTAGCGCGACAGAAGCTCGATGTTCTCGACCGGCAGATAGAGCTTGTCGTCGCCGGCGTAGTGCAGCTCCAGGCAGTCGTGCGGCGCGCCCGCCGCCTCGATGGTCTTGAGGCCGACGAACCGCCCGATGCCGTGGTCGACATGGACGACGAGGTCGCCCGCCGACAGGCTCGTCACCTCGGCGATGAAGTTCTCGGCCTTCTTGGAGACGCGGCGCTGGCGCACCAGCCGGTCACCCAGGATGTCCTGCTCGCCGATGACGGCGAGATCGTCGGTCTCGAAGCCCGACTCGATGCCGAGCACCGCCAGCGACACCTCGACGGCCGGGCGCGCCGCCGCCTCCGGCCAGCTCGCGACATTGCGCAGATTGACGAGCTTGTGGTCGGTGAGCACGTTGCTCATGCGGTCGCGGGCGCCCTCGCTCCACAGCGCGATCACCACCCGCTTGCCGTCCCCCTGCAACGTCTCGACATGGCGCTTCACCGCCTCGAACACGTTGCCGTCCTGCTGGGCCCGCTCGGCCGCGAAGCTGTGGCCAGCGCGGGTGCCGACATCGACCACGGTGCCGGCCGCAGCGGCGCCGGCCTCCGGGCTCGCGAACGGCGTGAGGCGGACGAGCGCGGCGTCGGCGAGCGTCTCGCGCCATTCCGCCTCGGTGACATAGAGCCGGTCGGGCGGCAGCGGCTTGTAGGGCGGGCCGGCGCCGTCGAGCGTCAGTGCCTGCTTGCGGGCGTCGTGATAGTCGGCGATCTGGGCGAGACGCTCGTGCGCGGCCTCCTCGGCCAGGGGCTCCAGCGCCACCGGCGTGCCCGGCACGTAGTCGAACAGCGTGTCGAGGCGGTCGTGGAACAGCGGCAGCCAGTGCTCCATACCGGGATAGCGCCGGCCCTCGCTCACCGCGGTGTAGAGCTGATCGTCCGGGCCGGCGGTGCCGAAGGCGGCGAGATAGCCCTGGCGGAATTTTCGGATCGTCTCGGTGATCAGCTGGAACTCGGCGACCGGGACGAGATCGAGGGCGCGCAGCGTGTCCTGGGTGCGCTGGCTGTCGGGATCGAAGGTGCGGATCGATTCGAGCGTGTCGCCGAAGAAGTCGAGCCGCACTGGATCGTGCAGGCCGGGCGGGAACAGGTCGATGATGCCGCCGCGCACCGCATACTCGCCGGGCTCGCGCACCGTCGCGGTGCGCAGATAGCCGTTGAGCTCGAGCCAGCTCGTGATGCTGTCCATGGCGAGGCGGTTGCCGGGCGCCGCCGAGAGCGCCTGCCCGCCGACGAGCCGGCGGGCCGGCACCCGCTGGACGATGGCGTTGACGGTGGTCAGCAGCACGGTCGGCCGCGCGTCGCCCTTGAGTCGGGCGAGCCGCGCCAGCGTGATCATCCGCTCGGCCACGATGGCCGGATGCGGCGAGACGCGGTCGTAGGGCTGGCAGTCCCAGGCCGGGAACTCCATCCGGGCGAGATCGGGCGCGAAGAAGGCCAGCGTGCGGGCGAGCTGCGCCATGCGGGGTCCGTCGCGGCAGATCACCATCAGGCTGACAGCGGGCGGGTTCGGCCGGGCCGCGATGGCGCGGGCGAGATCGCCCAGGACGAGGCCCTCGGCCCCGTCGGCGACGCTCGACAGCGTCAGGGCGCGACCGAGCGCGACGCGCTCGGCAGGGGACTTTTGGGGAAGCTTCGGAGCCATCACGTACCAGTCGTCCAAAGTTCGAGCCGTCGTGGCCGGGCTCGTCCCCGCCGCGCCGAGATCTCGGCTATCGGGTCGCTCGACCCGCAAAGACGTGGATAGCCGGGACGAGCCCGGCCATGACGGCTTTCGCGGTGATCACTCCGCCGAGGCCGCGTGGTTGAACGCCTTGAGGCGGCGGAACAGCGGGGTGTCGTAGTCGGGCGGGACCGGCTTGGAGCCGTTGATCCAGGCGTAGAGATCGAGGTCAGGCGCCGCGCACCAGCCCTCGAACTCCTCCACCTCGGCGTCGGTGAGGTCGCCGATCACGGCGTCGGCGAACCGGCCGGTGAGCAGGTCGAGCTCGCGGGTGCCGCGCCGCCAAGCCCGGAACAGGAGTCGCCGCCGCCGCTCCGACAGGCCCGCGCTCGATCGTGTGCATCCGGTCATGGGCCCTCTCTCCGGCGCTCGCGCGCCTCTTACGTCAACGCCGAAAGCCCGGACGGGGCCGGGCGCGGGTTCGATATAGCGGCTGAGGGCCGGTCCGGCAAAGGGTCGCCCATCGGTTCGGCGGGGCGGGTGAACCGCCGGCGCGGTCCGGGTATACGAGTCGGGATTGCGGAAGCGCCACCCGCCGTCCCTGCCGCCCGAGAGCCCCAAAAGGCCGACACCGTGCGTCCCGATCTGCTCAACCCGCTGTTCGCCCCGGTCACCGCCCTGCCCGGCATCGCCGCCAAGACCGAGCGGCTGTTTCGCCGGCTGCTCGGCCGCGACGACGTCCCGCGGGTGCTGGATCTCCTGTTCCACCTGCCGTCGGGAGTGATCGACCGGCGCGAGCGGCCGAAGCTCGCCGACGTCGTGCCCGGCCGGGTGGCCACCGTCGTGGTCACCATCGACCGGCATCGCGCCCCGCCGCCCGGGCGCTCGCGCGCCCCGTATGTGGTCTATGCCAGCGACGAGACCGGCGACATCGCCCTCACCTGGTTCAAGGCGCGGCCGGAGGTGCTGGAGAAGCTGGTGCCGGTCGGCGAGCGGCGGTGGGTTTCGGGCACCGTCGCGCTCTACGACGGCATGCTCCAGATGGTGCATCCGGACCGGGTGGTGGCGGAGGCCGATCTCGCCAAGATGCCGGCGGTCGAGCCGGTCTACCCGCTCACCGAGGGCCTGTCGGCCTACGGGGTGCGGCGCGCCGTCGAGGCCGCCGTCGCCCGGCTGCCGGCCCTGCCCGAATGGCAGGACCCGGCTTTCCGGGCGCAGTCGCGCTTCCCGGGCTTCGCGGAGGCGCTGCGCAGCGTCCACCGGCCGGCGGTGCCGGCCGACCTCTCGCCCGAGAGCCCGGCGTGGTCGCGCCTCGCCTACGACGAGTTCCTGGCCGGCCAGCTCGCCCTGATGATGGTGCGGGCCCGGATGAAGAAGGCGGCCGGCCGCGCCACCGTCGGCGACGGGCACCTGCGCGACAAGCTCGCCGCCGCCCTGCCCTGGAGGCTCACCGCCTCGCAGGCCAAGGCGGTCGCCGACATCGCGGCCGATCTCGAGAAGCCCGAGCGGATGCTGCGGCTGCTCCAAGGCGACGTCGGCTCCGGCAAGACCGTGGTGGCGCTGTTCGCCTGCGCGGCCGCCGTCGAGGCCGGCAGCCAGGCGGCCCTGATGGCGCCGACCGAGATCCTGGCGCGCCAGCACCTGAAGACCATCGCGCCGTTGGCCGAGGCCGCGGGCCTGAGGGTCGCCATCCTCACCGGCCGCGAGCGCGGCCGCGAGCGCACCATCACGTTGGAGAAGCTGGCGGCGGGCGAGATCGATGTCCTCGTCGGCACCCATGCGATCTTCCAGGAGGACGTGACGTTCCGCGATCTCGCGTTGGCGGTGGTCGACGAGCAGCACCGCTTCGGCGTCCACCAGCGCCTGGCGCTCGCCCGCAAGGGCCACGCCGTCGACGTGCTGGTGATGACCGCGACGCCGATCCCCCGAACACTCGTGCTGACCTATTTCGGCGACATGGACGTGTCCGAGCTGCGCGAGAAGCCGGCGGGGCGGCAGCCGATCGACACCCGCACGGTGGCGCTCGACCGTATCGACGACGTCGTCGCGGCGGTCGGCCGCGCCATGGCGGAGGGCCGGCAAGTCTACTGGGTGTGCCCGCTGGTCGAGGAATCCGAGACCGTCGATCTCGCCGCCGCGCAGGACCGTTTTCGCGATCTGTCGGGGGTGTTCGGGACCGATCGCGTCGGCCTCGTCCACGGCAAGATGCGCGGCGCCGAGAAGGACGCCGCCATGGCGCGCTTCGCAGCCGGCGAGACCATGCTGCTGGTCGCCACCACGGTGATCGAGGTCGGCGTCGACGTGCCGCGGGCGAGCGTCATGGTGATCGAGC
The DNA here is from genome assembly GCA_009720755.1 of Rhodoplanes serenus. Classification (GTDB taxonomy): domain Bacteria; phylum Pseudomonadota; class Alphaproteobacteria; order Rhizobiales; family Xanthobacteraceae; genus Rhodoplanes; species Rhodoplanes serenus. The sequence goes on along the minus strand of WNKV01000005.1, from coordinate 80,852 downwards.
ATGCCGAGCGGTTCGGGCTCGCCCAGCTCCACCAGCTCCGCGGCCGCATCGGCCGCGGCGCCGAGAAGTCGACCTGTCTCCTGCTCTACAAGGCTCCGCTCGGCGAGACCGCCAAGGCGCGGCTCGCCACCATGCGGGACACCGAGGACGGTTTTCGCATCGCCGAGGAGGACCTGCGGCTGCGCGGCGAAGGCGATGTGCTCGGCACCCGCCAGAGCGGGCTGCCGGGCTTCCGCGTCGCCCGCATCGAGACCCACGCGAGGCTGCTGGAGGCCGCGCGCGACGACGCCCGGCTGATTCTCGCCCGCGATCCCGAGCTGACCTCGGAGCGCGGCGCCGCCTTGCGGGTGCTGCTCTACCTGTTCGGCCGCGACGAGGCGATGCGGCTCCTGCGGGCCGGGTGAACGCCTATTCTCAGGGTCCGGACGCCGGCGCTCCCTCGCCCCGCGAAGCGGGGAGAGGTGAAGCTCGGTGACGCCTGGCCAGCGGCGCTCCGCCTCACCACACCAGCACGGCGCGGAAGCGCTCGTGCACCAGCGCGATGGGGGTGCCGTCGGCGAGCTCCATGACGGCGCGGTGCTCCAGCACATGGGCGGGCCGCGCGGCCGGCGGCGCGTCGACCAGCACCTCGGGACCGGCGCGCCGCACCAGCACGGTGCGCCGTCGCGGCTGCAACGCCTCGACGGCCTCGCCGAACGGGCAGTCAGTGGTCAGCCGCCCGCGCATCTCCGCCGTCAGCCGGGCCGGAAAGTACCAGTTGTGGGCGTCGGCGACGGCGAGCCCGCCGATGCGGATCTCGACCCGGCGGAATGCCGTGCCGGCGGCGTCGCCGCCCAGCGCCCGCAGGCTGTCGGCATCGAGCGGCTCGGGGGAAGCACCCGCCGCGAGACGTACCGAGGGCGGGCCGTCGGCGAGGCCGCATTCGCGGCACCAGCCTTGCAGCGCCACGGTGGCGAGGCGACTCGCCAATATCCGGCCGCTCAACGCCGCGACCGCTCGCAGACGACGCGCCACGGCCGTGTCGACCGCCGTGCCGTCCTCCATCACCACACTCATCATACGCCTGCCGATACGCCTGCCGTGACGGGTCCTACGGGGCGCTCGCCCGCGCCGGCCCGCTCTCGGCCAGAGCGACGGAGGGCTCGTCCGCCCGGTTCGCGGCGCCCTCACGGCCGTCGGCGGCCTTGTCGGACCCGGCCGGCGGTGCGCTCCCCTGCTGGGCGATCTGGGCGGCCTGCGCGGTGGCGGCGAGCGCCGCCAGCTTCTTCTGGGTGTCGCCGCCGTTGGGCTGGATCATGCCGGCGGACATCACCAGCTTGGCGGCCGCCTCGACCGTCATGTCCAGCTCGATCAGCCGGCTCTTCGGCACGTAGAAGAAGAAGCCGGTGGTCGGGTTCGGGGTGCAGGGCATGAAGCAGGAGACGTGCTCCTCGGGCGGCAGCCGATCGGCCACCTGCTGGCCCGGCGGCGCCGACAGGAACACCAGCGACCACATGCCGGGCGACGGAAACTCGATCAGCCCCACCTTGCGGAAGCTCGACCCGGTCTCCGAGAACAGCGTCTCGAACACCTGCTTGAGCCCCTTGTAGAGCGAGCGCACCAGCGGCATGCGATCGAGCAGCCGCTCGCCGAACTCGACCAGCGTGCGCCCCACCAGGTTGGCGGTGAGGAAGCCGAGGGTGGTGAGCGCCACGAACGCGATGATCAGGCCGGTGCCCGGGATGGTCCACGGCAGGTAGGTCTCGGGCCGGTACTGGAGCGGGATGAACGGCCGCACCAGTGCATCCACCCAGGTGACGAACGACCAGGTCAGCCACAGCGTGATGGCGAGCGGCCCGGCCACGACGAGCCCGGTGAGGAAGTAGTTGCGCAGCTTGGCGCCGGCGCCGAGCCCGGGGCCGGACGGCACCGGCGGCTTCTCGGTCGCGGCCGGCTTGGCGGATGCCTTGGCGGGCGCGGCTGGCGGCTTCGGCGGATCGGAGACGGTCATGGAACCCTGTAAGGTCGCTCGGAGGTGGCGCGCCAGGGTGAATCGATCGGAGCGGTCCGGGCGTCGTCGCGGCCGAATCTATTCGACCGTGACCGACTTGGCGAGGTTTCGCGGCTGGTCGACGTCGGTGCCCATGATGACGGCCGCATGATAGGCCAGCATCTGCACGGGCAGCGCGTAGACCATGGGGGTCACCGACGCCGGCATATGGGGCAGCACCAGGGTGGCGAGCGACTCGACCGTCGCCTCCTCGGCGCCCTGCGGATCGGTGACCAGGATGATGCGGCCGCCGCGGGCGGCCACCTCCTGCATGTTCGACACGGTCTTCTCGAAGACGCGGTCGTGCGGGGCGATGACGATCACCGGAATCGTCTCGTCGATCAGGGCGATCGGCCCGTGCTTCAGCTCGCCGGCGGCGTAGCCCTCGGCGTGGATGTAAGAGATCTCCTTGAGCTTAAGCGCCCCTTCGAGGGCGAGCGGGAACGAGGTGCCGCGGCCGAGATAGAGCACGTCGCGGCTCTTGGCGATGTCGCGGGCGAGCTTCTCGATCTCCGGCTCCAGCGCGAGCGCCGCCGTCATGTGGCGCGGCACCTCGGTCAGCGCTCGCACCAGCCGGCGCTCGTCGTCCTCGGACAGATTGCCGCGGGCGCGGCCCGCCGCGATGGCGATGCAGGCCAGCACGACGAGCTGGCAGGTGAACGCCTTGGTGGAGGCGACGCCGATCTCGGGGCCGGCCAGCGTCGGCATCACCACGTCGCTCTCGCGAGCGATGGTGGAGGTCGGCACGTTGACGACCGAGACCACATGCTGGCCGTTCGCCTTGGCATGGCGCAGCGTCGCCAGCGTGTCGGCGGTCTCGCCCGACTGCGACACGAACACGGCGAGGTTGCCGGGCGCCAGCGGCGCGTCGCCATAGCGCAGCTCGGAGGCGATCTCCACCGCCACCGGCAGCCGCGCCAGGCGCTCGAACCAGTATTTCCCGGTCAGGCCGGCGTAATAGGCGGTACCGCAGGCCGCGATGGTGACCCGCTCGATGTCGCGGAAGTCGAACGGCAGGTCCGGCAGCACGATCCGCTCGGCCGCGAAGTCGACATAGTGGGCGAGCGTGTGACCCACCACCTCGGGCTGCTCGTGGATCTCCTTGGCCATGAAGTGGCGGAAGTTGCCTTTGTCGACCAGGAAGGCCGACGCCGAGGAGGTCAGCACCGGCCGCTCCACCGGCGCGCCGGCCTCGTCGTAGATCTGCACCGAGCCGCGGTGCAGCACCACCCAGTCGCCATCCTCCAGGTAGCTGATCCTGGAGGTGAACGGCGCGAGCGCGATGGCGTCGGAGCCGAGATACATCTCGCCGTCGCCATAGCCGACCGCCAGCGGCGAGCCGCGGCGAGCGCCGATCATGAGATCGTCCTCGCCCTCGAACACGAAAGCGAGCGCGAAGGCGCCACGCAGCCGCGGCAGCACCGCCTTGACGGCCTCGACCGGGCCGAACCCCTCCGCCATCACGGCGGCGACGAGCTGGGCCACCACCTCGGTGTCGGTCTCGCTGGCGAAGCGCACGCCGCGCCCTTCCAGCTCGCCGCGCAGCTCGTTGAAGTTCTCGATGATGCCGTTGTGGACGACGGCGACGCGATCGGCGGCGTGCGGATGCGCGTTGATCTCGTTGGGGCGGCCGTGGGTCGCCCAGCGGGTGTGGCCGATGCCGATCAGGCCGGCGAGCGGCTCGCGGGCGAGGCGCTGCTCCAGGTTCTTCAGCTTGCCCTCGGCGCGCCGGCGGGTCAGCCGGCCGTGCTCCAGGGTGGCGACGCCGGCCGAATCGTAGCCGCGGTATTCGAGCCGCTTGAGCGCATCGACGAGCTGCGGCGCGACCGCCTCGCGGCCGAGAATTCCGATGATTCCACACATGGCAGACGCACCCCTCTCGCCGGTACGGGACGGCCCGGCGACCCCGCCCGCGGCAGCATTTCACAAGCGGCGGCGCCGCACATCCGCCGATTCGTCGGAGCGGCCCGCCGCACGCGACGGCGTACGTTCAGGTCGCCGATCCGGGCTTTTTCCGGGCGGCCTTGCCGCGACCCGCCACCCAGCCCTCCTTCACCACCTGGCGGCCGCGGGCGATCGCCAGGCCGTCGGGCGGCACGTCCGCGGTGATCACCGAGCCGGAGCCCACATAGGCGCCGTCGCCGATCGTCACCGGCGCCACCAGGGACGAGTTCGAGCCGATGAAGGCGCCCGCCCCGATGTCGGTGCGATGCTTGGCGGCGCCATCGTAGTTGCAGGTGATGGTGCCGGCCCCGACATTGGCGCCCGCCCCGACCCGGGCGTCGCCGATATAGGCGAGGTGGTTGGCCTTGGCGCCGGCCTCGACGGTCGAAGCCTTCACCTCGACGAAGTTGCCGACATGGACGTCGCGCTCCAGCACCGCGCCGGGCCGCAGCCGGGCATAGGGGCCGACGATGGCGCCGGGGCCGACGCAGGCCCCTTCGAGATGCGAGAAGGCCCGGATGGTCGCCCCCTCCGCCACCGTCACGCCGGGACCGAACACCACGTAAGGCTCCACCATCACGTCGCGGCCGAGCCGGGTGTCGAAGGACAAGTGGACCGTGTCGGGCGCCGCCATGCAGACGCCGGCGTCGAGCGCGGCGGCGCGCAGCCGCCGCTGGAGGACGGCGCCCACCTCGGCGAGCTGGCCCTGGGTGTTGACCCCCAGCACCTCGGTCGCGTCCGCCGCCTCGGTGACGACGGCGCGTCTTCCCGCGGCGCGCGCCAGCGCCACCACATCGGTCAGGTAGAACTCGCGCTTGGCGTTGTGGTCCGTCACGGCGTCGAGCAGCGCCAGCGCTTGCGCGCCCGCGAGGCCCATCACGCCGCCGTTGCACAGGCCGATGGCCCGCTCGGCCGGGCTCGCATCCTTCTCCTCGCGGATGGCGACGAGATCGTCGCCGTCGGTGACGAGGCGGCCGTAGCCGGACGGATCGGGCGGCCGGAAGCCGAGCACCGAGACGGCGGCGCCGGCGGCGAGCGGCGCGCGGAGCTGCGCGTATGTCTCCGGGCGGATCAGTGGATTGTCGGCGAACACCACCAGCACGTCGTCGGCGCCGCGCGCGAGCGCCGCCCGCGCCGCCAGCACCGCATGGGCGGTGCCGCGCCGCTCGGCCTGGACGAAGACGTCGGCCTCCGGCGCGATCGCCCGCACCGCGGCGGCGACCGGCTCGGCATCGGGGCCGATCACCACGGCGACACGGCCCCCGACGGTCGCCACCGCGGCCAGCACATGGGCGAGAAGCGTCCGCCCGGCGAGCGGATGCAGCACCTTGGGGCGCGACGATCGCATGCGGGTGCCCTCGCCGGCCGCCAGCACGACGGTGAGGCAGGTGCGGGCGGTGTCGGTTTGCGCCGTCACGTCGGATCGCGCCGTCATGGAGACTCCTGGTCGGACCGGGCGGCAGGCGCTCGGGAAGGCGCGCCCCTCATAGCGCGGCGGAACGACCACGAAAAGCCGCGCCGCCGCCGGCAGCGGGGCAGCGACCATGGTTGATATCTGGTAAATTTCCGCGACTTGATTCGATGTATTCGGGCGACATGACGGACCGGCCTCGACAACGGCGCACGGACGACGGCGAGGAGCGGGTCGACATGAGCCCCGTTTTCCGGCTCGCCGGCTGGGGTATCGCGGCAGCCGGCGCACTCGCCATCGCGGTGCTGGCCGCCCAGTCGAGCACCGGCGATCGCCGGATCGCGACGGCCCCTGCCCCGATGGCGGCCCAGGTCGAGAGTGCACGCGCCGACGCCGTACGGGCCGAGGCGGCGCGGGTCACCGCCCAGGCGATGGCGCGAGCCGCCGAGGCCGAGCGCGAGGCGCGCCGGCTCGCCGAGACGGTGAAGAGCCTGGCGGCCGATCGCGACAAGCTCGCCGGCCGCGTCTCCGCCCTGGAGACCAGCCTCGAGGACCTGACCGGCTCCGTGGCCCAGGTCCAGGCGAGCCGTCAGGGAGCAGGCGCCGACCTGTTCATGATGCCGGGCGTGGTGCCGCCGTCCGGCTTCCGGGCGCCCGATCCGGCGCCGGGCCGGACGCCCGCCGAGGCGGCGTCGCGCAGCCCCGATCCGCGGACGCTGCCGCCGATCGAGCCGCGTGAGACGGCGGCGGTCCCGCCCGGCGCGATCGCGACGGCCGCGGCTCCCCCAGCCGGCGCTCCGATGTCCCTGCATCCCGAGCCGCCGGCGGCCGGCGCCAGCGTCGCCGACATGGACCCGCGCGATATCCCGCTGCCGCGGCCGAACCCGCTGGCGATGGCCCGCTTGCAAGCAGCCGAGCCCTCGGCTGCGGCGCCGGCCCCCGCCCCTGCGGCGGCACCGCCCGACGGCGGCAAGCGCTTCGCCATCGAGATCGGCGGCCCCGCCACCATCGACAATCTCCGCACCCTGTGGGCCAAGGTCCGCGACGGCCAGGCCGGCGACCTCGTCGCCGATCTCCAGCCGGCGATCGCGCTGCGCGAGGCGGCGAAGCCGGGCCTCGTCGAGATGCGGCTGGTCGCCGGGCCGGTGCCGACCGCGCTGGCCGCCGCCCGCCTGTGCGCCTCGTTGTCGATCAGCGGGATCGCCTGCCGGTCGACCCCTTACGAAGGCCAGATGCTGGCCCTGCCCTGACGGTCGACCCAGCACCGAGGCCGGATCGGCACGGCTCTTCAAGCGGCTGGCCGAGATCGCTATAGACTTGCACGAACACCGCTCCGCTCGTGCACAGCACCCGGGACCCGCATGCGCCGCTTCTTGCCCTCCGCCCGCACCACCAACTGGCTGATCACGGTCGGCTTCTTGGCGCTCGGCTATGCCTTCTACCTGCGCTATCTCGTCATCGAGAACACGCCGGTCGGGCTCGCCTGCGACGCCGGCGCGCAGACCACCGTCTGCCTGGTGCGGCTGGTCGCGACCCGGCTGTTCAACGCCCAGGTGTTCGGCTGGGTGGCGCTCGGCGCCGCGCTGATCAACCTGATGCGCCCGAACGCCCCGATGTTCGCCCTCGGGCTGGCCGCCGCGGCGCTCGGCGTGGTGCTCTACAATGCCGGCCTCGCGGGTCTCGCGGCCGGCCTGCTGGTGCTCAGCCTGGCGCGACCCGTACGCGAAGAAGCGTGAGGGCGAGCGCCACGAAGGCGGCGGCGAGCCACGCCGCCTGCCAGTTGGCCGGCGTCTCGTTGAGCAGCACGAACACGGCCGAAAGCCCGAGCACCGCCGCCGCCACGGTCTCGGCAGCGCCGCGAACACCCACCCCGCACGCCCGGACGAGGCCGACCAGCAGGAACGGCACCACGCCGGCGGTGAGCGCCGCGAACGGGAAGTCGCGATAGCGCGGATCGAAGACGAGCCCCAGCGCCGTCTGCACGGCGAGCACCGCCACGACCACCAGCAGCCAGGCGCCGGCGCGGCCGGCCCAATCCGCGGCACGGTCGTCGCGCCCGCCGATCGCGGCCGAGAAGCCCGGCAGCGGCGTCCCCCGTCCCAGCAGGGCGGCGCCGACCACCGGCGCCACGATGGCCACCCCCATCAGGACCGCACCGCGCACGAGCCCGCCCCAGCCGAGGCTCTCCACCGCGACCTTCTCGGCCGTCAGGCCGGCCAGCGCGCCGCCGGTGACCGCGACCACCGCCACCGCACCCCACACCGGCACCGGCAGCTTGGTCCGCCCACTCCCCGCCGCCAGCAGCGCGGCCGCGAAAACCGCCACCACCAGCGCGACGCCGAGCGCCGCTTGCGCGAGCCATGCCGGATGGTCCGACACCGGCTCGCCGACCGCGAACTTCGGCGTGCGGCCCTGGTCGGTCAAAAGGCCCCAGTGGCCGCCCACCGTGCCCTCCAGGATGCGCTTCCACGGCTGATCGAATGCCTCGATGACATTGACCCGGAAGCCGCCCTGCTGGGCCCGAGCGAGCACGTCCTGCACCACCAGCGCCTGATTCGACAGCGACGGCAGCGCCCCCTCGCGCATGCGGCCGTGGCTCGGCCAGCCGACCTCGCCGACCAGGATGTCGCGGCCCGGGAACACCGCCGCCACCTTCTTGACGATCGCCTCGACATGGGCGCCCGACTCCGCCGCCGGGATCGGGATGTCCTCCCAGTACGGGAGGATATGGATGGTGATGAAATCCGCTGCCGCGGCGAGATCGCGGTTGCGCAGCCAGAACTCCCAGACATCCGCATAGGTGACCGGCACCGGCACCGCCGCCTTCACCTCGCGGATGATGGCGCCGAGGTCGACGGCGGACAGCTCGCCGCGCAGCAGCACCTCGTTGCCGACCACCACGCCCGAGACGACGCCGGGATGGCGGCGCACCAGCGCGATGGTGCCGGCGATCTCGGCCCGGTTGCGCTCGCGCTGGCTGCTCAGCCACAGGCCCTGGAGCACCTTCAGACCGTGCCGCTCGGCGATCGCCGGGATCTGGTCGAGCCCGTGCTGGATCGAGTAGGTGCGGATGCAGCGGGTGAGCGGGGCGAGCCGCGCCAAGTCCTCCTCGATCTGCCGGGCATCGACCCGCACCGACAGGTCGAGCGGGCTCTGGGCACCGCGGAAGGGCGAGTAGGACACGCATTCGAGCTTGCGGTCCGGCACCGCGCCGGCCGCCACCGGCACCGGGCGCCCGAGCCCCCACCAGAAGCCGGCGACCAGCGCGGCGGCGATCACGAAGAGGCTGACGGGCAAGCGCATCGAGGGACGTCCGTGGCGGATGGCGGCGCGGGTGTTCGGTGCCGCCGGGACGGCGCCGAAGCCCCGGCGGCGGGGAAACCTGATTTGCAGTGCGGACAAGTAGACAGGGCCTTTGATCCGTCGCAAGATTGACATTGTCGCCATGCCGTAATGACGTTCCGGTCCCCGATGGCCGCAAGCCGTCGGGGCTTAACTTGCCCAGACCCACAGCACCGTCATGCACCTCACTGGTTCGCGCGTCGCTGCCGTTGCCGCCGCAACGGTTCTCTCCCTCGCGGCCGTCCTCGGGCCTGCGTTCGCCCAGGCTCCCGAGCAGAAGGCCCCCGAGCAGAAGGCTCCCGAGCAGGCGGCGCCACCGCAGCCGGCCCCCCAGCCCCAGAGTCCGCCCGGCCAGGCCGGCGATCCCGCGCGGGCCGAGCGCAAGACGCGGGCCGACCAGACCGTCGAAGCCGGGCGCACCCTGCGCGGGCCCGCCGCCGCCGCAGAATGCGTGTGGCTGGGCGAGCGGGTGGTCGGCCTCCTGTGGCGCGACGACCTCGACACCGCCTTCCGGCACCTGGAGCTGTACGACCGCTTCGGCTGCCCGGGCGGCCATGTGCAGACGACGTTCCGCTGCGTCGTGCGCCAGGGCAACATCGATCCCAAGGCCACCGAGACGCTGAACGCGCGCGTTCATGCCTGCTGGCTCGACCCGGAATTCGTGCCGGCGCCGCCCGCCGCGGCGGCCGCCGCGCCGGCGGCTCCGCCGCAAGGAACGAACCCCCGTTGAGATCATTGACGGGGCGTTGTCCATGCACCGCAAACGGCCGGCGATCGCCCTGAATTCGCCATGTCCAAAGTCTACTTGAACGTGCCCGCGCGGTATCCATATGGTGCAGCGCAAGGCAATCCCCGGTCGCGGTCGAGCCTAGGGGTCAGGCTCGAGACCGCTTACCTCCGCCCCAATCGGTAGAAGAGACCATGCGCTCCGTCGCTGCCGTGGTCGCGCTCGTAGCGTGCGTGCACGCGGGCGCGTGGGCCATTTGGCAAAACCAGACGTCTGCCCCGAACGTTACCGGCCCGCTCGCCAGCGTGTCGTACTCGCCCTTCGAAGGGCATCCGGAAGACGGCGCACGGCCGACCACCGAGCAGATCAGGAACGATCTGAAGGTGCTGTCGCCGATGACCCGGGCGATTCGAACCTACTCGGCAACCGGGGGCGCCGAGCTGGTGCCGCCCGTCGCGGCGGAGTTCGGGCTCAAGGTCGCGGTCGGCGCCTGGCTCGATCACGACCGCGCCCGCAACGAGCGGGAGATTCGCTCGGTCGTCGATCTCTACCGCAAGAACCGCAACATCAACGCCATCGTGGTCGGCAACGAAGCGATCTATCGCGCCGACTTCCAGAAGAAGACCGAAATCGTCGACGGCGCGTCGGTGACGCGGACGTTGAACGAGAAGGAGCAGGTCGGCGAGCTGATCCGCTACATTCAGCAGGTGAAGCGCGAGGTCGGCGGCTCCGTCCCGGTGACCACCGGTGAAATCTACTCGACCTGGCTCGATCACCCCGAGCTCGCCTCGGCGGTCGACTTCATCGCGGTCCACATCCTTCCCTACTGGGAAGGCTTCTCGGCCACCGAGACGGTCGATCTTGCGATCAACAATTATTTCAAGCTGCGTCAGGCGTTCCCTGGCAAGCGCATCGTCATCGCCGAGTTCGGTTGGCCGAGCGCCGGCTACAATCGCCGCGCCGCCGAGCCGGGCCGCGTTCTCCAGGCGACGCTGCTGCGAGATTTCGTCGCACGCGCCGAGGCGCTGGGCGTCGACTACAACATCATCGAGGCGTTCGACCAGCCGTGGAAGACCTTCGAGGGTAGCGTCGGCGCCTACTGGGGCCTGTTCGACGCCGCCCGCCAGCCAAAATTCCCGTGGACCGGCCCGATCGCCGATCCGGCCTTCGTGAGCGTCGCCGCGGTCGCCGTGGTGGCCGGCCTCGCGCTGTCGCTGCCGGTGCTCGCCATGTCGGGCGCCACCCTTCTGCAAGCCCTGGTGCTGGCGCTGTTCGCCAACGGGGTCGGCGCGTGGGTCGGCGTCATCTTCGACTACTGGACCGGCCACTACTTCGTGGTCGGCCAGGCGATCGCGCTCGGCGTCGGCCTGCTGCTGATGATCCCGCTGGTGATCATCGCCATGTGGAAGATCGACGAGATCGCCCAGGTGCTGTTCGGCCGCGGCCCGCAGCGGCTGATCCGCCAGGGCGTCAAGGCGCCCGAGGGCTACGCCCCCAAGGTGTCGATCCACGTCCCGGCCTATTTCGAGCCGCCCGAGATGCTGAAGGCGACGCTCGACGCCGTCGCCCGCCTCGACTACCCGAACTACGAGTGCGTGGTGATCATCAACAACACGCCCGATCCGGCCTTCTGGCGGCCGATCGAGGAGCACTGCCGCACGCTGGGCGAGCGCTTCAAGTTCCTCAACGCCGAGAAGATCGAGGGCTACAAGGCCGGCGCGCTGCGCCTCGCGCTCCAGCACACCGCCCCCGACGCCGAGATCATCGGTATCATCGATGCCGACTACACGGTGACGCCCGACTGGCTGAAGGACTTGGTGCCGGCCTTCGCCGACCCGCAGGTCGGCCTGGTGCAGGCCCCGCAAGACCACCGCGACGGCGACAAGACCCCCCTGCACGCCATCATGAACGGCGAGTATGCGGGCTTCTTCGACATCGGCATGGTCCAGCGCAACGAGGTCGACGCCATCGTGACGCACGGCACCATGTGCCTGATCCGTCGCGCCGCCATGGACGACGCCGGCGGCTGGTCGTCCGACACGATCTGCGAGGACACCGATCTCGGCCTTACCATCTACGAGCAGGGCTGGCGCGCCCACTACACCAACCGGCGCTACGGCCACGGCCTGCTGCCCGACACCTTCGAGGCGTTCAAGAAGCAGCGTCACCGCTGGGCCTATGGCGGCTTCCAGATCGTCAAGAAGCACTGGCGCCGCTTCCTGCCGGGCGAGACCCGCCTGTCGTCCCCGCAGCGGCGCGAATTCGTGCTCGGCTGGATGAACTGGATGGGGGCCGAGAGCCTGGGCGTCGTCGTCGCCATGCTCAACCTGATCTGGGTTCCGGTGGTCGCCTTCGTGGGCATCGCCATCCCGGACAAGGTGCTGACCCTGCCGATTCTCGCCGCCTCGGCGGTGTCGATGCTGCACTTCGCGACGCTCTACCGCGCCCGTGTCGGCATCGGGGCCGGCCACGCGACCGGCGCCATGCTGGCCGCGATGGCGATGCAGTGGACGGTGGCGAAGGCGGTCGGCGTCGGCCTGATCAAGGACCACCTGCCCTTCGTGCGCACCGCCAAGGGCGGCTTCGCCCGCAAGCGGGTGTCTTTCCCGGCCTTCGACGAGGCGGTGTTCGGCGGCCTGCTGCTCATCGGCGCCGCGATCATCTTCATCACCAACCACGAGAGCGTCCGCGAGGTGAACCTCTTCGGCATCGTGCTGGTGGTGCAGAGCCTGCCGTTCCTGGCGGCGGTCGGTCTCGCCGGCCTCGAGGGCTCGCGGCTCAACGACTTCGCCTTCTGGCGCTCGCTCCAGGCCCGCACCGCCGAGCTGCTCGGCGGCACCGCGGCCGAGCCGCGCCGGGCCGAGCTGCGGATCGAGCCGCCGGTCAGCGCCGACAAGGGCATCGAGCCGGCCCAGTAGGCGCGGCTCCCGTCCGCCAGACGAAGCAAAAGGCCCGGCTCACGCCGGGCCTTTCTATTTCATGACGACTCCGATTGGGCGCCTTGCTCGGCCTCGTGTCCCGAACGCGCTGTCGCGCGCAGCGCGGCCGCGCGAGCCGGGACCCAAAAGCCGCGGATCAGGAGGCGCCTCGTCCGGGGCACGCCCTTCCGGCAGCAGCGCGCCACTCCTCTCACCCCGGCAGCGCGGTCTCGACCAGCCGCACCCAGTAGGAGGTGCCGTACGGGATCACCTCGTCGTTGAAGTCGTAGGCCGGGTTATGCAGGCCGGCGGTGTCGCCGTTGCCGACGAACACGAAGGCACCCGGGCGCTGCTCCAGCATGTAGGCGAAGTCCTCCGCCCCCATGAAGGGCGCGATGTTCGGATCGACCTTGTCGGCGCCCGCGACCTCGCCGGCGACGCCCGCCGCGAAGCCCGCCTCGCGGGCGTGATTGACCAGCACCGGATAGCCGCGACGGTAGTCGAGACGGGCCTTGGCGCCGTACGCCGCCGCGGTCGCCTCGGCGATCCGGCCGATTCGCTCCTCCAGCAGATCCCGCACCTCGGGCGCCAGGCTGCGGGCGGTACCGCGCAGGCGCGCCGTCTGCGGGATCACGTTGTCGGTGTTGCCGGCCTGGAACATGCAGATCGACACCACCGCGGCCTTCAGCGGATCGACGTTGCGCGACACCACCGACTGGAGCGCGTTGACGATCTGGGCGCCGACCAGGACGGTGTCGATGGAGAGATGCGGCCGCGCCGCATGGCCGCCGACGCCCTCGATGTCGATGGTGACGAGGTCCTGGGCCGCCATGATCGGCCCGGTGCGGGTGGCGAAGCGGCCGACCGGCAGGCCGGGCGCATTGTGCATGCCATAGACCTCGTCGATGCCGAAGCGCTCGAACAGGCCGTCCTTGATCATGGCGAGCGCCCCCGCCCCGCCCTCCTCGGCCGGCTGGAAGATCACCACCGCGGTGCCGGCGAAGTTGCGGGTCTCGGCGAGATGGCGGGCGGCGCCGAGCAGCATGGCGGTGTGGCCGTCGTGGCCGCAGGCATGCATCTTGCCCGGCACCGTCGACCTGTGGGGAACGTCGTTCGCCTCCTCGATGGGCAGAGCGTCCATGTCGGCGCGCAGACCGATGACCTTGCCGGGCGCGCCGGTCCCACCCTTGGCGCCGCCGCCCTTGGCGCCGCGGATGACGCCGACGACGCCGCTGCGGCCGATGCCCGGCACCACCTCGTCGCAGCCGAAGGCCCGCAGCTTCTCGGCGACCAGGCCGGCGGTCCGCGGCAGATCGTAACGCAGCTCGGGATGGGCATGCAGATCGCGCCGCCATTCGGTGATCTCGGGGTGCAGGTCGGAAATGCGGTTGACGATCGGCATCGGCAGTCCTCGTTCGGCAGTCTTGGTCCGCGGGGCGCGTACCGCCCGCTTGTTGTCAGGGCGGGCGCGTATCGCCCGCTTATGGTGATGGCGGGCGCGTACCGCCCGCTTGTGGTCAGGGCGGGCGAGTATCGCCCGCTTGGCCACGGATTGCCACATGCCGGCGGCAGCGCCGACCTTGCCACCGCGGCGGCGGGTCTTTACACACGGCGACGCAGGAGCCCGTAGCTCAGTCGGTAGAGCACGTGACTTTTAATCATGGGGTCCCGGGTTCGAGTCCCGGCGGGCTCACCACCGCGATCGATTGTACTGGCTGGGACCCGATTTCCGTGTCCGAGATGCCGAGCACCCACCGCGCGACGCCGGACCCCCACCCCGGGGTGGCGCCCGGCGCGCCCACGGGGGGTCCTGAACTCATGGAATGCCGACGATGACCGAGCTCGTTGCCGACGACGTCCGCAAGATTGCCGCCGCGCTGGTGAAAACCGCGATCGAGACCGTGTCCGAGGAGGACGGCGGGGCCCGAAACGCCTGCAAGCTGTGCGGCGCCTCGGTGCCGTGGCAGCAGACCGGCGAGGAGATCCGCCACGCGCCGGGCTGCGCCGTGGTGATCGCCCAGCGCATCACCGGCTGAGCATCACCGGCTGACGCGCCCGTCTCGAGCGGGCTGCCGGCCGCCGCGCGGGGCGGATGCGCCTCGCTTTGACCCCGCCGCCGGCCGCAGCGCCGGCGCATGAAAAAGCCGCCCCGAACGGGGCGGCCATTGGTCGAATCCGACTGGATCGGTTCTGCTCGGGCGTCCTCTCGGGACGTTCTCGCGTGATCGTGTCGCCGACCGCGAACCGGGTCCCACGTCGCCGGACGATGCGCTAACGCTTGAGCACGAAGATCCGGCAGTAGCCCTTGGGGGCGACCTCGCCCTCGACCGTCGCGCAGCCATTCGGCGGCCGCCAGTTCGAGCAGGTGTCGCAGGTCTTGTCGCCCAGCGGCGTGTCCTGATAGGCGACCGCCTTCTGCGACATCTTGGCGGCCGCGGGCTGCACCGCGACGCCCAGGACGGCCGCCGCGCCGGCAGCGCTCGCCGCCGTCTTCAGCAGGCCGCGACGCGACACCTCGCCAGTCTTGGAAGTCTCACTCATTGTCGAGCATCTCCTGGTGATAATCGGTGAGCCGCGGACCTCGGCTGCACCTCGGCACGCCGCGGCGAATGAACGGTACAGAGATACAATTCGGCGCGTGCGACAACAAGTCACCTAGCCGCGATTTTCGCGTGACATGCCGCGTCGGTTGGCCGACCGCGCCCAGCCCGTCCGTCCAGGACGACGGAGCAGCGGCCGCGGGCGGACGACATCGCGGCATCATCGCGGGTGCGACATCGCGCGCCGTCGACTGTCGCCTTCGTGACCGCCCGTGAGTGGCATCCGGCGTTAGCCTTCCCGTTCGGCGGGACGAGTTCGACGCGAATCGGCGGAAGGGCCGTCCCGTCTGGCGGCGGCGCTGCGATGCGGTGCCATGTCCGACGCCGGCATCGCCGCTTCGGCGATCCGGCTGCGGCCCATCGGAAGAGGCCGCCATCGACAATCACGAGGGAGGACTGAATGGCAACGCTCCACGTCTTCGCCGGCTCGCACGCGCCGGACGCTCGCCCCACCGTCCGCCGCATCGGCTTTGCCGATCTGGGCACGGCGATCGCCCGTGGCCTCGACGATTTCCGTGCGATGCCGAGCCATGTGATCTTCCTCAGCCTGCTCTATCCACTGGTCGGCCTGGTGCTGGCCCGCCTGAGCTTCGGCTACGACCTGGTGCCCTTGCTGTTCCCGCTCACCGCCGGCTTCGCGCTGATCGGCCCGTTCGTGGCGCTCGGCCTCTACGAGATGAGCCGCCGGCGCGAGCAGGGTGTGCCGACGAGCTGGCGCGACGCCTTCGCGGTGCTGCGCAACCCGTCGATCGATTCGATCGCCCTGCTGGGCGGCCTGCTGATGGTGCTGTTCGTGATCTGGCTGGCGGTTGCCGACGCCCTCTATGTCGGCCTGTTCGGCCATGCACCGCCCGAATCGCTCGGTCGCTTCCTGACCGACGTGTTCACCACCGAGCAGGGCCGCACGCTGCTGCTCGTCGGCAACGCCGTCGGGTTCCTGTTCGCCTTCCTGGTGCTGGTGGTCAGCGTGGTGTCGTTTCCGCTGCTGCTCGACCGCGATGTCGGCTTGGTCTGCGCGGTGGAAACCTCGGTGCGGGCGGTGCTGCACAATCCGCTGCCGATGGCGGCCTGGGGCCTGATCGTCGCGGTCGCCCTGGCGGTCGGGTCGCTGCCCTTCTTCATCGGCCTCGCCGTGGTGCTCCCGGTGCTGGCGCACGCCACCTGGCATCTCTACCGGCGCGTCGTCGTGATCTGAGGCAGTGACCGAGCCCGGCTCGCGATACTCGCCGCTCGCAATGTGCCGTTGCGTGCAATGATCCCGCATCGCGATGATCGCGAGACTTGGCTCGTGTCCGACGAAAACCTGGCTCGCGCCGGCGTAACAAGCACCACTCGGGCTGCGCCCTCCAGCGCAGCCCTCCTCGATCCAGAACCTCGGCGCCCGTCAGCGCAGCGCCGAGACGTCGCCCTCGTCCGGCCCGCACACCCGCAAGGCGCTCAGGATGCTCAGGGTGGTGGCGTTGGGGCAGTAGTTGCGCCAGTCCTGCCATCCCGGGTCGGCGAACTCGTCCGCGAGATCGCGGGCACAGCGGCCCGGCACGTCGCAAGTGGCGCACAGCCGGTGCAGCACACCGAAGGCCCGCGGCTCGCTGCAATAGAGTTCGTCGGGATCGAGGTGCAGGGCGCGCATCCGGCGGCACAGCAGCAGATCATCGGCGGCAGGGTCGTCGTCGGGATCGAATCCGCGCCCCGGCTGGAGCCGCATAATGGCGGCCAAGTCACTCAAAGTTTCGTGTGGAGGCGTCATAGGACCTCCCTTTCATGCGATGGTCACGCCCCCTCTTCCGCGTGCAATCCGAGTATACACCGCGGCTTTCGCGCAGCTAATTCAATCGTCGTATGTGACTGCCGCCGCCCGTTATGCGGATCGGGGCTGCGAGGCCGGGGAGCGCGGGCGGCCCTCCGCCCGCGCCGGCGCATCAGGCTTTCGCGTCGGGCTTCGGTGCGTCGGGCTTCGGCGCGTCGGGCTTGGGCAGCCGCGACGGCACCTTCACCCAGGCCTCACCGTCGACCACCACCTCGTCTCCCACCTTGCAGGTGCAGACGATCCGGGCGCGGCACTTCTCCGGCATCAGCTCGGCGATCTCCAGCCGCACGTGAACAACGTCGCCGATCCGCACCGGACCGCGGAAGTTCAGCGTCTGCGAGAAGTAGATGACGCCGGGGCCGGGCAGCCGCATGCCGAGCACGGCCGAGATCAGGCTGGCCGAGAAGATGCCGTGGGCGATGCGGCTCTTGAACATCGTGCCGGCCGCATAAGCCTCGTCGAGATGGATCGGGTTGTGGTCGCCGCTGACATCCGCGAAGGCGCGGACAGCAGCATCGGTGACGGTCCGCTGCAAGGTCTCGCTCATGCCGACGGCGAGGTCCTCGAAATAGAGGCTGCGGGGCTCCAATACGGTGTCGACGGCCATGGTCCTCTCTCGTTGCAGGATGGCAGCGATGCACGAACTGCGGCAGAGCACCATGGGATATGCGCCCTGGCAAGCGTGACCCTCGGTGGCGCCCCCCGGACGATGGTCTAACACGATGGCCGAATCGAAACGGGCCGCCCGACAGGCGGCCCGTCCAATGTGTCGGCGGCGACGGAACGACGCCCGAGGTGTCAGCGATAATGGCCGTGCGGCACCACGCGGCCCGGCCCCGGTCCCATCGGATAGCCCGGACGCACCACCGGACCCGGCCGATGGATCGGGTAGCCCGGACGCACCACCGGACCCGGCCGATACATGGGAGCCGGCCGGTAGACCGGCGCCGGCCCGTACCGCCAGCCCTGCCAGCCCATGGGGCCGCCCCAGCCATAGCCCTGGCGCCAGGCGAAGCCGCAGCGATACCAGCCCGGGCCGCGCCAGCCGCCGCCATACCAGCAGTAGCGGTTGCCGCCCCAGTAGTACTGGACCGTCGTTCCCACCGTGGCGGCGTCGGCTGCCGCGCCGAGCGCGCCTGCCGCGGAGAGCGGCGCCGCCTGCGCCGCCGAGGCGACGGTGAGCGCGGCTGCGGCCGCCGCGAGAGCCAAGAGGTGACGCTTCATTCCCATCCTCCGATGATGATTGTCGGCGTAGCCGGCAAGTGACCCATGGTGATCGGCTCGCCCAGAACGGCTGCGAGACCGCGACGCGACCGGCGCGCCGACCGAATGGCGCAGTGGCCTTCGGCCGCCCCTGGCGGGCTGGTCGGTGTCGCGCATCGCCAACGAAACGAGCGGCGTCCCCGCTCTTTGTCGCCGTAGCATGCGCCCGGGTTCAAGCGCTATCACCGGCTGACCCGCCCACTGCCCCGACCGGCCGCGAATGCGGGCGTCTGCCGCTCGCCCCTTCTGCTCACTGTCAAGGCAGTATTTTGCCTAATAATGCATCAGCCGAATAGCTGAAGCGCAAAACCTGAGGCTTTTCGCCCGATTTTGGCAACCTATCTGTGCAACAAGACGGCCGCGTGGGCAGCGTCCACGCGGGTGGGCGTCACCCACGACGTCGTCTCAAGGGGGTTGTCATGTACGTCTTCTCCAACCTGGTTCACATGATCCGGGTGTGGCATCGCTATCAGACCAGCCTGTGCGAGCTGAGCCGGCTCGGCGACCGCGAGCTTGCCGATATCGGCATCCTGCGCGCCGACATCCAGCGGGTCGCCTGGGAGGCCGCACGGGTCGACTGAGACCGCGGTTCGTCCCGGAGCGCTCGCCGTCGGCGGTACCCATTACGGAAAGAAAAGTCGCCCGCCCTCGTGGCGGGCGCTTTCTTTTGTGGGTCGCCGCGTCCGCGGCGCCGTTCCGGTCGGCCCCCCGGACGCGACGGCGCTTCCCAAGCCGCGCCTCCCTCCCCTATATCCGGGCCATGCAACCCGTTCACGTCATCGGCGGCGGACTCGCCGGCTGCGAAGCCGCGTGGCAGATCGCCACCCGCGGTGTTCCCGTGGTGATCCACGAGATGCGGCCCATCCACGCCACCGCGGCCCACAGGACCGACGGCCTGGCCGAGCTCGTCTGCTCCAACTCGTTCCGCTCCGACGATGCCGCCGCCAATGCGGTCGGCCTGCTGCACGCCGAGATGCGCCGCCTCGGCTCGCTGATCATGCGGGCCGCCGATGCCAACCAGGTGCCGGCCGGCGGCGCGCTGGCGGTCGACCGTGACGCCTTCTCGGCGGCCGTCACGGCGGCGCTCGCCGCCCACCCCCTGGTCACCATCGCGCGCGAGGAGGTGGCCGGCCTGCCCCCCACCGACTGGGACAGCGTCATCGTCGCCACCGGCCCGCTGACCTCGCCGGCGCTCGCCGAGGCGGTGCGCGGCCTCACCGGGGCCGACTCCCTCGCCTTCTTCGATGCCATCGCGCCGATCGTCCACCGCGATTCCATCGACATGTCGGTCGCCTGGGCGCAGTCGCGCTACGACAAGGCGGGTCCCGGCGGCTCCGGCGCCGACTACCTCAACTGCCCCCTCGATCGCGCCCAGTACGAGGCGTTCGTCGATGCGCTGCTCGCCGCCGAGACGGTGCCGTTCCGCGACTTCGAGGCGTCGACCCCCTATTTCGACGGCTGCCTGCCGATCGAGGTGATGGCGGCGCGCGGCCGCGACACCCTGCGCTTCGGGCCGATGAAGCCGGTCGGGCTCACCGATCCGCGCCATCCGGAGCGGAAGCCCCATGCCATCGTTCAGCTCCGCCAGGACAACCGGCTCGGCACGCTGTTCAACATTGTGGGCTTCCAGACCAAGATGAAGCACGCCGAGCAAGTGCGTGTGTTCAGGATGATTCCGGGACTGGAGCAGGCCGAGTTCGCACGCCTCGGCGGCATCCATCGCAACACCTTCCTGGAGTCGCCGCGGCTGCTCGACCCGACGCTGCGGCTCGCCGCCATGCCACGGCTGCGCTTCGCCGGCCAGATCACCGGCTGCGAAGGATACGTCGAATCGGCCGCGGTCGGGCTCCTCGCCGGCCGCTTCGCGGCGGCCGAGCGGCGCGGCGAGCCGGTCGCGCCGCCGCCGCCCACCACGGCGCACGGCGCCCTGCTGGGCCACATCACCGGCGGCCATGTGGTCACCATCGACGCGGGGCCGCGGTCGTTCCAGCCCATGAACGTCAATTTCGGGCTGTTCCCGCCGCTCGCCGCCGCGCCGGTGCGCCAGCCCGGGGCGCCGCGGCTGCGTGGCGCCGCCAAGACGCTCGCCCGCAAGCAGGCGCTGACCGCCCGGGCGCTCGCCGATCTCGATGCCTGGCGAGCCGCCGCCGAGCCGGTCTCCCCCGCCTGACCGGCGGCGCGGCGCGGTCAGCGGCGGCTCGCCCGCCACAGAATCCACTGCCGCCGCCAGGGCGCGAGATCGACCCGGGCAAAGGGATCGTCCGCCGCCTCCAGCCGGTCGAGCAGCGGTCCGGCGAGCGCCACCGGCAGGAAGGCGGGACCGGCCGCCGCCGGCAGCATGGCGCGGGCCCGCTCGGCCTCGGCCAGCTCCAGCCGCGCCCGCTCGCACAGGTCGGCGAGTGCGGCCCGCAGGCCCGGGCTCGCCCGGCGCTCGACGATGTCGGCCGGGTCCACCCCGTGGCGGGCCAGGAGATCGGCCGGCAGATAGACCTGCCCACGCGCCGCATGCGCCGGCATCGCCTGGAGCAGCCGCGCCAGGCCCGAGCCGATCCCGGCCGGGCCGGCGAGCGCCGCGATCATCGGATCGGGGCCCGCCAGGATGCGGCCGGCCAGCTCGATCAACGCCGACGAGGTCTTCCGCACATACCCGTAGAGGGCCGCGAGGTTCGGCATCGGATCGTCGTAGAGATCGAACGCCCGCGCCTCCAGCAGCAGCAGCAGCGGCGCCGTCGGCAGAGCATGGGCCGCCACGGTGGCGAGCAGCGCGTCGGCGACCGGGTTGGCCCGCACCTCGCCGTGGCCTTCCCCGCCGAGCGCATCGCGCCACCACTGGAGCCGGATCTCGCCCGCCATCGGGGTCCGAGCCACCTCGCGCACCCGCGCCACCTCGACGTTGAAGGCGTAGAGCGCCAGGAGATGCGGCCGCTGCGCGGCCGGTGCGAACAGGGCTGCCAGCCAGCGGTCGCGGTCGGCAGCGCGCACCAGCGTCTCGCAATGGGCGAAAGACTCGGCCGTCATGGGCGGAGACTAGCGCGGCCGCGACACGCCGGCATCCGTCGTCTCTCAGTCCACCGCGATCAGCACGGCGCCGACCCGCCGCCGCTCGACCAGCAGCAGGTTCCAGGTCCGCACCGCGGCGCCGGTGGTCATGCTCTCGACCACGATGCCGTGCTGGCGCAGCCGCGCCCGCACGGGCTCCGGCACCGGCCAGGGCACCATGCCGGCGCCGATCAGCAGATACTCGACCGGCGGCTCGGCGGCGATCACCCGATCGATCTCGGCCTCGCCGATGGCATCCGCTGTCGTCGGCGGAATGGCCCAGATGCCGTTCGGCAGGCACAGCACCGAGCCGCGATGCGACAGGTCGCCGAAACGAAAGCCGCCGTCGCCGTACGACTCGATCAGCGCCGGACGCGGCAGGTGCCGGTCGCCCGCGTCGCTCACGCGCCGCGCCCGCCCTTCACCAGCGGCAGCGGCGCCCCGCCCTTCTTGTCGTCCGCCGTCGTCTCCTCGGCCTCGTCCTCGACGCCGCCCTTCTCGCGGTTCCGGCCGACGCCCAGATAGATCAGGATCGGCGAGGCGATGAAGATCGACGTGTAGGAGCCGACCAGCACGGCGCCGAACGTCATGGTGGCCGAGAAGCTGTAGAGGGTCGGCCCGCCGAAGATCAGCAGCGACAGCAGCGCGAGCGTGACGGTGACGTGGGTGATGATCGAGCGCGACAGCGTCGAGTTGATGGCGATGTTGATGAGCTGATCGATGGGCAGCTTCTTGTAGCGGCGCAGCATCTCGCGGATGCGGTCGAAGATCACCACCGTGTCGTTGACCGAATAGCCCAGAATGGTGAGGAGCGCCGCCACGCTGGTGAGATCGAAATCGATCTGCAACAGCGACATGAAGCCGACGGTGAGCACCAGGTCGTGGACGTTGGCGATCATCGCGCCGAGCGCGAACTGCCACTCGAACCGGAACCAGAGATAGAGCAGGATGCCGAACACGGCGAGCATCATGCCGATGGTGCCGCTGATCAGCAGCTCCTGCGACACGCGGGGTCCCACCACCTCGACGCGCCGGTAGTCGACCGTGTCGCCGAGCGCACCGCGCACCTTGGCGACCGCCGCCTGCTGGGCCTCCTCGCCGCCCGGCTGCTGCGGGATGCGGATCATCACATCGCGCGGCGAGCCGAACTCCTGGAGCTGGACGTCGCCGAGCTCGAGCGCGTTCAGGGTCGAGCGCATCTTGGCGAGATCGGCCGGTCCGGCCTTCGACTGCACCTCGATCAGGGTGCCGCCGAGGAAGTCGATGCCGTAGTTGAGGCCGACGAAGAAGAACGCGAGCAGCGCCAGAACCGACATCGCAGCCGAGAACGGGAAGCTGATGCGCCGGAAGCGCATGAAGTCGAAATTGGTGTCGTCCGGGACGATGCGGAGATGGCGCATGGTGGGGGCTCGATCAGATGGAGATGACGCGCGGGCGCTTCCACCACACCCAGGTCGCGATCATCAGCCGCGTCATCGTGAAGGCGGTGAACACCGTGGTGATGATGCCGATCGCCAATGTCAGGGCGAAGCCCTTCACCGGGCCGGAGCCGATGAAGAACAGGATCGCGGCGGCGATGAAGCTCGTCGTGTTGGAGTCCACGATGGTGGCGAGCGCCCGGCTGAAGCCGGCGTCGAGCGCGTTGAGGGCCGAGCGTCCGGCCCGCACCTCCTCGCGCACGCGCTCGTAGATCAGCACGTTCGAGTCGACCGCCATGCCGACCGTGAGCACGATGCCGGCGATGCCGGGCAGCGTCAGCGTCGCGTTGAGCATCGACAGGATACCGAAGATCATCGCCACGTTGATGGCGACCGCGATGTTGGCGAACAGGCCGAACAGCCCGTAGGTCGCGAACATGAAGGCGATCACCATCAGGGACCCGATCCAGGTGGCGCGGATGCCCTTGTCGATGGAGTCCTGGCCGAGGCCGGCGCCGACGGTGCGCTCCTCGATGATGGTGAGCGGCGCCGGCAGGGCGCCGGCCCGCAGCAGGATCGCCAGATCGTTGGCGCTCTGCACCGAGAAGTTGCCGGAGATCTGACCCGACCCGCCGAGGATCGGCTCGCGGATCACCGGCGCCGAGATCACCTCGTTGTCGAGCACGATGGCGAACGGCCGGCCGACATTCTCCTGGGTCACCTGGGCGAAGCGGCGGCCGCCCGAGGTGTTGAAGCGGAACGACACGATCGGCTCGCTGGTGCGCTGGTCGAAGCCGGGCTGGGCGTCGTTGAGGTCCTCGCCCGAGACCATGATGCGCTTCTCGACCACCACCGGCACGCGGGCGCCGCCGCGGCCCTCGTAGAGCAGCTCGGAGTCGGGTGGCACCCGCCCGCTCTGCGCCGCCTCCTGCGGGCTGACCGACATGTCGACCAGCCGGAAGGTCAGCTTGGCGGTCTTGCCGAGCAGCTCCTTCAGGCGGGTCGGGTCCTGGAGGCCCGGCACCTGCACCAGGATACGGTCGACGCCCTGGCGCTGGATCGACGGCTCGACGGTGCCGAGCTCGTTGACGCGCTTCTCGATGATCTGGATCGACTGGTCGACCGACTGGCGGATGCGCTCGGTCATCGCCGCCTGGGTGATGGTCAGGCGGTAGGCGCCGTTGCCGAGATCGGCGATGTCGACGGAGCGCTGCCCGGTGCCGCCGAGCAGGCCGCCGAGCGGCTGCGACAGCTCGCGCAGCTTGGCGAGCGCCTGGGCCGGGTCGCTGCCCTCGCGGATGCGCACCTCGACCGAATCGCCGCGGGCCACGAGGCCGGTGTAGCCGATCTTGGCGTCGCGCAGCACGCGACGGACGTCGTCGCGCAGCGTCTCGACCTTCTCGCGACGGACCGCGTTGGAATCGACCTCGAGCAGGATGTGCGAGCCGCCTTGCAGATCGAGGCCCAGCACGATGTGGCGTTGCGCCCATTTGGGCCAACGGTCGACCATCTCGTCGGGGAAGAAGTTGGGGACGGCAAACAGGCAGACGATCAGCGCCAGGCCCAGAATGGCCACCGCCTTCCACCGCGAGATATAGAGCATGAGGGTCGTCCGTTACGAGAGAGAGTGCCGGCCCGCGAGAGGGCGGGCCGTGGGGCAGCGCCGCGGGCGGACCGGCCGGGCGCCGGCGCGGTCAGCCCGCCTTGACGGCCTCGTCCTTCACGGGCTCGCCCTTGGCGCGGACCTCGGCCACCATGCTGCGGATTTGGCGCGCCCGCACCCCATCCGCAAGCTCGATCTCGATCTCGTTGTCGTCGATCACCTTGGTCACCTTGGCGATCATGCCGCCCGAGGTGATCACGGTGTCGCCGCGGCGCACGTTCTTGATCATCTCCTGGTGCTGCTTGGCGCGGCGCTGCTGCGGCCGCAGGATCAGGAAGTACATGATCACGAAGATGAGGATGAACGGCAGAAGCGACATCATCATCTCGGTACCGCTCGCCGCTCCGGCGGCCTGAGCGTACGCAGGCGTCACGATCATCGGTCTCTACTCCTCGGGAAAGCGGGTCGAGGGCAGGTCCGGGGGGCGCCGCGCGCGCCCGGTCCCACCCGAAAAATCCGCCGGGACTATAGCGGTGGGCCGGCTGATTGCAACGCCGCGTCAGGGACGGCGTGTCGCGCCCGGCGGGGCTTTCCCGGCCCGGTGGGTTGCGGTGGCGGCCCGCCCCCGGTATGGAACGGCCGGAACCGGACGCCATGCATCAGCCCTCGACCACCCCCCTCGCCGCCCCGCCCGCCAGCCTCGACACGCTGCTGGAGCGCATCGCCGCCGCCCTGGAGCGGCTGGCGCCGCCGCCGCCGGCAGCGCCCGACTTCGCTGCCGCGGAGGCGTTCGTCTGGCATCCGGAGGGGCATCGCCTGGCCCCGGTGCCGCATGTCAACCGGGTGGACATGTCGCTCCTGTGCGGCATCGACAGCGTGCGCGACCTCCTGCGCGCCAACACCGAGCGGTTCGCTCGCGGCCTGCCGGCCAACAACGCCCTCCTGTGGGGCGCCCGCGGCATGGGCAAGTCGTCCCTGGTGAAGGCCGTGCATGCCGGCGTCAATGCCGGGCTCGGCGACAAGGCCGGCAGCCTCAAGCTGATCGAGATCCACCGCGAGGACATCGAGAGCCTGCCCGAGCTGATGGGCATGCTGCGCGGCGCGCCGTGCCGCTTCATCGTCTTCTGCGACGACCTCTCGTTCGACGCCGCCGACACCTCCTACAAGTCGCTGAAGGCCGTGCTGGAAGGCGGCATCGAGGGACGGCCCGAGAACGTCATCCTCTACGCCACCTCCAACCGCCGGCACCTGCTGCCACGCGACATGATGGAGAACGAGCGGTCCACCGCCATCAATCCGGGCGAGGCGATCGAGGAGAAGGTGTCGCTGTCGGACCGCTTCGGCCTGTGGCTCGGCTTCCACCGTTGCAGCCAGGACGAGTATCTCGCCATGGTTCAGGGCTACGTCGCCCACCACGGCATCCCGATCGCACCGGACGCGCTGCGCCGCGAGGCGCTGGAATGGGCCACCACCCGCGGCTCGCGCTCCGGCCGCGTCGCCTGGCAGTTCGTCCAGGATCTGGCCGGCCGGCTCGGCGTTCGCCTCACCGACACGCCGGCCTGAAGCCGGCGGCGCCCCGCTAGGCGCGGGCTCGACCCGCGCATTCCCTCACGTCTCCAGTAAACGATCGGTCTCGGAGGATATCCGGGGGCGAGCGACCCGCGTCGGCGGCTACGCGCCGTTCGGCAGGTGCTGCATCGGGTCGACCGGCGCCGAGCCCTTGCGGATCTCGAAGTGGAGCTGCGGCGACGATACCGTGCCGGACTGCCCCGACTTGGCGATGACCTGGCCGCGGCGCACCTGATCGTTGCGTTTCACCATCAGCTCGCTGTTGTGGGCGTAGGCGGTGACGAAGCCGTTGGCGTGACGGATCAGCACCAGATTGCCGTAGCCCTTCAGCTCGCTCCCGGCATACGCGACCACACCGTCTTCGGCGGCCCGCACGGCCGTGCCCTCCGGCACCGCCAGATTGATGCCGTCGTTCTGCTGGCCGTTGGCCTTGCCGAAGGTGGCGATCACCCGCCCCTTCACGGGCCAGCGGAACGACAGGGCGCCGTTGCGATCGGCGCGCTCCTCCTCGACCGGCTGCTCGGACGGCAGCGACGCGCGATGGACCGACGCGGTGGGCTCGGCCGAGGCCATTCGGGTCGGCGCAGCGGCCGGCGCCGGCGTCGGTGCAGCCGCGGGAGCCGCAGCCGCCGTGCGCGGCGGAGCCGCCAGCGGTGCCGCGGCGGTCCGCGCCGGGGCCGGCACGGCGACCGGAGCCGGAGCCGGGGCGGCGGCGGGCGCCGCCTGGAGCTGGGCGGTGCGGCCGGCGCGGTTCGGAATCGTCAGCCGGTCGCCCATCTTCAGCATCGTGTGGGGCTGGATGTTGTTGGCGGCGGCGATCTCGCGGATCGGCGTGTTGTAGCGGCGCGCGATGCCGACCAGCGTCTCGCCCGGAGCCACCACATGGACGCCACCGGCCGGCGCCCGCCCCGCGGGCATCGAGGCGGCGACCGGCGTGGCTGCACCACGGGTGTCGGCGGCCGATGGCCCGGCATAGCGCGGAATGACCAGGCGACGCCCCGGCTGGAGCACCGCCGGCCCGGCGAGGCCGTTGGCCTCGGCGATCACGTTGACGGGCACCCCGTAGCGCTTGGACAACGAGGCGAGCGAGTCGCCCGGAGCGACCGTGACGGGCGTGCCCCCCTCCCATTGCCAGCCGGGCGCCGTGGCACTGGCGCCGGCGGCCGAACGCGGCGGCGACGCCAGGCGCGGCACCGTGCCAGTGACCTCGGGCGCGCCGACGGGACGATCGAGCGCCGCGGCCGGCGCCGGCTGATACGAGCCGTAGCCGCGCCCGCCCCCGGCGACCCCGCCGCCTGCGACGGCGCCTTGATGATGCGCCCCATAGGCGGGCGGCGGCAGCGACTGCGCCACCGGCGCGCCGCCGAGCGGCTGCGTGTCGACGCGACCGACAGGCGCCGCCTGGGCGGGCGGCAACGACCCGGTCGTCTCGTAGGAGGGGCGCGCCCCCGCATAGGGATTCTGAAGAGGACTTTGCGCGAGCCGGTTGGAGTCCGTGCTGCAATTGGCGACGCCGAGCCCGACCAGCAGCACCGCCAGCACCCGCGACACGTGATACGGGCTCGACGACTCGACGATCGTACGCATCGGCTCACTCACTCTACGCCACGGACACGGGAGGGAGTTAAGCACCGAGCGAGTAAAGATTGATTTAACCCTGCGGGTTCCCGAACGACGATTCCTTTACGATTACAAAGGAACACGCAGCGGACACGCGGACACGTCAAAATCCGTGCAGCGAATATGCTTAACGGACCGCAGCAACTTAGTTCTATATTTGTTCTACTGACGTGACACTATGGATGTGCCGGTCCATCGGGGGCTGGCGCGGTGGGCCGCCGCGAGCGGCCCACCCTCCCCGGCGGCTCCGGGCGTGCGCTCTCACGCTTTCAGGCGATAGCCCGTCCGGAACATCCACGCCACCGTGACGAGGCACAGCCCGAGGAACAGCAGCGTCATCGCCAGGCTCACCCCGATATGGACATCGGCGGTGCCGAAGAAGCTCCAGCGGAAGCCGCTGATCAGATACACGACGGGGTTGAACAGCGCGATCGTCTGCCAGGGCGGCGGCAGCACCCCGATCGAGTAGAAGGTGCCGCCCAGGAACGTCAGCGGCGTGATCACCAGGAGCGGCACGAGCTGGAGCTTTTCGAAGCCGTCGGCCCAGATGCCGATGATGAAGCCGAGCAGGCTGAAGGTGACCGCGGTGAGCACCAGGAAGGCGAGCATCCACACCGGATGCGCGACGTGCAGCGGCACGAACAGCGCCGAGGTCGCCAGCACCACGAGGCCGAGGATGATCGACTTGGTGGCGGCCGCCCCGACATAGCCGAGCACGATCTCGCCATACGACACCGGCGCCGACAGGATCTCGTAGATGGTCCCGGTGAAGCGCGGGAAGTAGATGCCGAACGAGGCGTTGGCGACGCTCTGGGTCAGCAGCAGCAGCATGATCAGGCCGGGGACGATGAAGGCGCCGTACGGCACCCCGTCGATCTCGGTGATGCGCGACCCGATCGCCGCCCCGAACACGACGAAGTAGAGCGACGTGGAGAGCACCGGCGAGACGAGGCTCTGGAGCAGCGTCCGCCCGGCACGGGCCATCTCGAACACGTAGATGGCGCGCACCGCCCGCAGATTCCCGATCATCGCGCCTGCCTCACGAGATCCACGAAGATGTCCTCGAGCGAGCTCTGGGTGGTGTGGAGATCGTGAAACTCGATGCCGGCGCGGGCGAGATCCTGGAGGAGCCCGGTGATGCCGGTGCGCTCCCCTTGCGAGTCGTAGTCGTAGACGAGCGCGGCGCCGTCGTCGGCGAGCGCCAGCGCGTAGCCGGCGAGCGGCGGCGGCACCGCGTCGAGCCGACCGTTGAGCTGGAGGGTGAGCTGCTTGCGGCCGAGCTTCTGCATCAGCGTCGCCTTGTCCTCGACCAGCACGATCTCGCCGCGGTTAATGACGCCGATGCGATCCGCCATCTGCTCGGCCTCCTCGATGTAATGGGTGGTGAGGATGATGGTGACGCCAGAGGCGCGCAGCGCCCGCACCACCTCCCACATGTCCTTGCGCAGCTCGACGTCGACGCCCGCGGTCGGCTCGTCGAGGAACAGGATGCGCGGCTCGTGCGACAGCGCCTTGGCGATCAGCACGCGCCGCTTCATGCCGCCCGACAGCGTCATGATGCGGCTGTCGCGCTTCTCCCACAGCGACAGGTCGCGCAGCACCTTCTCGATATGGGCCGGGTTCTTCGGCTTGCCGAACAGGCCGCGGCTGAACGAGACGGTGTCCCACACCGATTCGAAGGCGTCGGTGGTGAGCTCCTGCGGCACCAGGCCGATGAGCGCGCGGGCGGCGCGGTAGTCGGACACGATGTCGTGGCCGTCGACCGTGACGGTGCCGGTCGAGGCCCGCACGATGCCGCACACGATGCTGATCAGCGTCGTCTTGCCGGCGCCGTTGGGTCCGAGCAGCGCGAAGATCTCGCCGCGGCGGATATCGAGATCGATGGTCTTGAGGGCCTGAAAGCCCGAGGCATAGGTCTTCGACAGACCCTTGATCGAGATCACGGGGGACATGCGGAACGATGGGCTCCGGCGAATCGGGGGTGAGGCACGGCGCAGCCGCCGGCCGCGGAGCCGCCCGCGGCCCGACCGCCGGACGGAGCCGCCCGCGACATATCGGCACCATGGCGCCCGAGAGCAAGTGCGAATTGCCGGATCGGTGGACGGCACGCCGCACGGCATCCCGGGTGCGACCGCCGCCCTGCCCTACAGCTCGCGTGCCCGGCCGGGCAGGAGCGGCACGAAGCGCACCGGGATGAGGTTCTCCCGCACCAGCCCGTCGGGCCGCTTGGTCAACCGCACGATGATCTGCACGCCGTCGTGAGGGCCGAGCGGCACCACCATGATGCCACCGTCGACGAGCTGCTCCACGAGGGCGCGGGGAATCGTCTCGGCCGCCGCCGTCACCAGGATGCGGTCGTAGGGCGCATGCTCCGGCACGCCGGCGAGGCCGTCCCCCACCACCACCTCGATGGTGCCGTAGCCGAGCGCCCCGAAGCGGGCGAGCGCCGCATCGGCGAGCGTGCGGTAACGCTCGACCGTGACCACGCGGCGGGCCAGGCGGGACAGCACCGCGGCCTGATAGCCGGAGCCGGTGCCGACCTCGAGCACATGGTGGTGAGGCGCCACCCCGAGGCGCTCCGTCATGTAGGCGACCACATAGGGCTGGCTGATGGTCTGACCGCAGGCGATCGGCAACGCGTGGTCCAGATGGGCGACGTCGAGGTCCTCGGGCCGCACGAACTTCTCACGCGGCACCTCGTCCATGGCGCGCAGCACGGCCGCATCGGTGATGCCGCGGCGGCGGAGATTGAGGAGGAACTCCATTCGGCCGATTCCTCGGTCGGCAAGCGTCGTCATGGCGGCCGTGTTCCTTCCGCACGAAAGTCGAGCCGCACGCCGTTCGAGCCGCACGCCGTGCGAGGCCGCTCACAAGTCGAGCCGCACGTCCGTCGAACATGGTCCGCGGCGAAACCGCGCGGGCCTATCGCCAATTTGCCCCATTCCGAGCCTATCACCCAAGAGAGAACTGGCGTAACCAGGGATCGCTCGGGCGGCGGCACGACGGCCGATCGGGTCCACGAATGCGGCGCAGGCGGGGAACCTTTTCGACCCGAGCGACTTGTGTTTCGGGGTATTGACGTTCGGAAGGCAACCCTTGCGTTCCCATGGGGGTCGCGGCGGCTGACGAGCGAGCATGCCGATCCACGAAACGGTGCCCACGAGCCGAGTATCCGGGGCCCGCGTTCGGCGGATCGCATGGTCACGAGTGGTGCTCACGGGTCGTGTGTTCACACGTGGTGTGTCCGCGAGTCGTGTGCCCACGAGGTCTCGTCAACCCGGGACTCACATCCTGGGAGCCCTCCGACGAGACACTCCGACGGGACACTCCGATGCGACCGGAGGCGGTCCCGACAGTACGCCGACCGAACGGGCCAGACAGGACGGAGCACGATGGACAAGGCAGGAAACGGGGCCGCCGAGACCAAGAACATCCTCGTCGTCGAGGACGAGATCATGATCCGGATGCTGCTGGAGGACATGCTCGACGACCTCGGCTACACCATCGCGGGTGCGGTGGGCCGCATCGACGATGCCATCAAGCTCGCCCGGACCGGCGAATTCGACATGGCGATCCTGGACGTGAACCTGAACGGCCAGACGGTCAGCCCGGTGGCGGAGATCCTGGAGGAGCGCGGCCTGCCTTTCGTGTTCGCCACCGGCTATGGCGAGCGCGGCCTGCCCGAGCGGTTCATGAACCGCCCGACCCTCCAGAAGCCGTTCCAGCAGGAAAATCTCAGCAAGATTCTGACGCAGGCGTTCGAGCGTTCGCCGGCCTGAGCCGCGACGTTCTCCGCCGCCGCGCCATCATGCCCGGGCCGCTCTCTCGGCCCGGGCTTTTTGTTTTTTGGAGACAGGGAGTTTTCGCGACGGAAGGCCCGCACCCGGAGGATGGAAGATCCGGCTGATCAATTCGTTGGTCATTCCGGGGCGCCGCGAAGCGGCTATCCGGAAGCCAGCCGAGAGCTCCGCGTTCGCCGTTGGATTCCGGGCTCGCCGCTTCGCGGCGCACCGGAATGACGGCGCACTGATCACCCGAAAACAGTATCGGGACTCCGCGAGTGCCGGCCCCGGCCGTCGCTGCGAGGCTGGGCTACGCCCTACTATGCCCTCGCGAACGTCCGAGCGAGCGACCCACCCTCATCGCCCTCACCCGAGAACGCCGGCGAGCCGCGTCATGAACGGCTCGTCGGTGAGGTCGATGCGCAGCGGCGTCACCGTGATGCGGCCGGCCGCGAGCGCACCGAGATCGGTGCCGCCGGTCGGCGCCGGGCGCGGGCCGCGCGCGAAGGCGATCCAGAAATACGGATTGCCGCGGCCGTCGTGGCGCGGATCGATGCGAATCCACTCCTGGTCGCGCTTGCCCTGGCTCGCCACGGCGACGCCGGTGATGGCCTCCGGGGCGCGGTCCGGGAAGTTGACGTTGACCAGCACGTCGCGCGGGATGCCGGCCTCCAGCACCCTGCGGATCAGGTCCGGTCCATGCCGCAGCGCCGTCTCCCAGTGCGGCTGCTGCCGCGTCTCGGCGCCGTAGCTCTGCGACAGCGCGATCGACGGCACGCCCAGGATGGTGCCCTCGATGGCGCCCGCGATCGTGCCCGAATAGGTGACGTCCTCGGCCACGTTCGACCCGCGATTGACACCGGACAGCACGAGGTCGGGTCCCTTGTCGGCGAGGATGTGCCGAACCCCCATGATGACGCAGTCGGTCGGCGTGCCCTTCACGGCGAAACGGCGCGGATCGATCTCGCGCAGCCGCAGCGGATCGTTGAGCGACAAGGAATGCGAGACGCCCGACTGATCGAACTCGGGCGCCACCACCCAGACGTCGTCGGAGAGCGCGCGGGCGATCTCGACGCAGACCTCCAGGCCCGGCGCATGGATGCCGTCGTCGTTGGTGACCAGGATGCGCATCAGTGATGTCCGTTCTTCCAATTCAGCTCGCGCCCCGGACTGACGGCGGCATCCGACAGGGCCGTGACGGGAGAGTTCACGCGCCCGCCTCGATGACGGTCAGGCCGCCCATATACGGCCGCAGCACCTCGGGCACCACGATCGAGCCATCGGCCTGCTGATAGTTCTCCATCACGGCGATCAGGGCGCGGCCGACCGCCACCCCCGAGCCGTTGAGGGTGTGGACGTGGCGCACCGCGCGGTTCTCCGCCGTGCGATAGCGGGCGCCCATGCGGCGCGCCTGGAAGTCACCGCACACCGAGCAGGACGAGATCTCGCGGAACATGCCCTGCCCCGGCAGCCACACCTCGATGTCGTAGGTCTTCTGCGACGCGAACCCCATGTCGCCGGTGCTCAGGGTGACGACGCGGTAGTGCAGGCCGAGCCGGCGCAGCACCTCCTCGGCGCAGGACAGCATGCGCTCGTGCTCGTCCCGGCTCTGCTCGGGCGTGGTGATGGAAACCAGCTCGACCTTGTAGAACTGGTGCTGGCGGATCATGCCGCGGGTGTCGCGCCCGGCGGCGCCGGCCTCGGCGCGGAAGCAGTAGGTGCCGGCGGTCATGCGCAGCGGCAGCTCGGCTTCCTCGACGATCTGCTCGCGCACCAGGTTGGTCAGCGGCACTTCGGCGGTCGGCACCAGCCACAGCCGCGACGCGACCCCGCCCTGCAGGTCGGTGGCGGTCGCCGTCGTCGCGCCGGATGCCTCGACGATCTGCTCCAGCGCCTGGCTGTCGAGCGCCGCGAACTGGTCGTCCAGGAACTTCGGCAGCTGCGCGGTGCCGAACATGGCGTGATCGCGCACCAGCAGCGGCGGCGACACCTCGGTATAGCCGTGCTCGCTGGTGTGCAGATCGAGCATGAACTGGGCGAGCGCGCGCTCCAGCCGGGCGAGCTTGCTCTTGAGCACCACGAAGCGGGCGCCGGAGAGCCGCGCCGCCGCCTCGAAGTCCATCTGCCGCAGGCCCTCGCCCAGCTCGAAATGCTGGCGCGGCGCGAAGCCGAGCGCCGGCGGCGCGCCGAAGCGATGGTGCTCGACATTGTCGCGCTCGTCGGCACCGTCCGGCACGTCGTCGAGCGGCGTGTTCGGCACCTGGGCGAGCGCCGCATCGAGCGCCGCCGAGGCGGCCCGCTCCTCCTTCTCCAGGTCGGGAATCGCCGTCTTGAGGCCGGCGACCTCGTCCATCAGGGCCTTGGCGGCGGCCTCGTCCTTGCGCTTCTTGGCCTCGCCGATCTCCTTGGAGGCGGCGTTGCGGCGCGCCTGGGCGGCCTCCAGCGCCTGAATGGCGGCACGGCGGCGGTCGTCGAGGGCGAGGAGGTCGTCGGAGAGCGGCGCGAGGCCCCGGCGGGCGAGCCCGCGATCGAAGGCGGCGCGGTTCTCGCGAATCCAGCGGATGTCGTACATGGCGGTCGCTCGGGAACTCGGACGGGGAATCGGGAGGCCCTTATAGCATCCCGGCGGAGGTTCGCCCGTGATGGTTCGCCCGTTCCCCGGCCGCGACGGGCGGCCCGCTCAGGCCGCGGTCGACGCCGTGTCGCCGCCGTCGCCTGTCGTGGTGGTCGCGGTCCGATCCGGCTTGGCCTGCTTCTCGACGATGCGGACCGCCACGATGGCGCCCTCGTAGAGCACCATCAGGGGCAGCGCCAGGGAGAGCTGGGAGAGCACGTCGGGCGGCGTCAGCACGGCGGCGATCACGAAGGCGCCGACGATGAAGTAGCGGCGCTTCGCCTTGAGCATGTCGGCGGTGACGATGCCGATGCGGCCGAGCAGCGTCAGGATCACCGGAAGCTGGAACGCGACCCCGAACGCCAGGATCAGGCTCATCATCAGCGACAGATACTCGCCCACCTTGGGCAGCAGCGCGATGTCGGCCGTATCCGGGCTGCCGAGCTGCTGCATGCCGAGCGAGAAGCGCACCAGCATGGGCATGACCATGAAGTAGACGACCGCCGCGCCGAGCACGAAGAACACCGGGGTCGCCACCAGATAGGGCCGGAACGCCTGCCGCTCGTGGTGGTAGAGGCCGGGGGCCACGAACATGTAGATCTGGGTCGCGATCACCGGGAAGGCGAGGAACACCGCCCCGAACATGGCGAGCTTGAGCTGGGTGATGAAATACTCGAGCAGCGCCGTGTAGATGAACTTGGAGTTCTCCGGGCCGGCCACCCATACGAACGGCCACACCAGCACGTTGTAGATCTGCTTGGCGAACACGAAGCAGAGCACGAACATCACCGCGAAGGCGACCAGCGACTTGATCAGCCGCGCGCGCAGCTCGATCAGGTGGTCCATCAACGGCGCCTTGGTGGCCTCGATGTCCTCGTGGGTCATGCGGGCCGCTCTCCTGGCGCGGGCGGCGCGGGCGCCGTCTCGGCCGACGAAGCCGGCTCGGTCGCCGGCGTGGTCTCGATGGTCGGAGTCGCAGCCGGAGGGGGTGTCTCGACCGGCGGAGCCGCGGCCGCCGACACCGGCTCGGTGGTGGCGGCCGGCACCGGCGTCGGCTCGGAGACCGGCGGCGGCAGCGCCGCTGCCTCGCTCGGTTTCGCCTCACCCGGTGTCACGTCACCCGGTGCCACGTCGCTCGCTATCGCCTGGGTCGGGGTGGTCTCGCTCGGGCTCGGCGTCACCGCCGGGGTCGCCGTCTTGGCGGCCTCGGCCAGCGGATCGAACTTGGCGAAGGCGCGAGCCGACTCGTTGATGTCGTCGACCTGCTTCTTGAGGTCGGCCATCTCGGCCTCGCGCAGCGCCTCCTGGAACTGGCCCTGGAACTCGCCCGCCATGCGGCGGATCTTGGCAGTCCATTGGCCGATGGCGCGCAGCACGCCGGGCAGCTCCTTCGGGCCGATCGCGATGAGCGCGACCACCCCGATGAGCAACAGCTCGCTCCACCCGATATCGAACATCGTGGCTCCGACGGTCACGCCGCCGGGATGGCGCGTGGCCCGCTCCGGCGCGATGCACGGCGGAGACGCCGGATCACGCCATCGATCTCGTGTTGCCCTGGCGTGTCGCCGTCCGGCCGGCCGTCACACTGATCGGAGGTGCGGCGCCACGCCGGCGGCGCGCCAGCGGTTTGCCGCAGAACGCCCCGCGGTTCAAGCGCGTCGGCGCCGGACCGCCACGCGGCGGCAGTCGGCGGCCCGCTCAGCCGACCTTGCGGCTGTCGGCCGGCGGCGGCTGGACGGTCTGGGCCGGCTGGACGGTGGACGCCGGCGGCGCTTGGTGATCGATCGTCCGCACCGGCTCGGCGGGCTTGGCGGGCTCCACCTTGGCGGTGTCGTCGTCGCTCATGCCCTTCTTGAACGCCTTGATGCCCTGGGCGACGTCACCCATCATCTCGGAAATCTTGCCGCGACCGAACAGCAGCAGGATCACGCCGATGACGACGATCCAGTGCCAGATGCTCATCGAACCCATCGGACTACCCTCCAACCGACGGGCCACCGTGTGCCGGCCTCGCCTTCGGTTTTGTTCGAGAACCTAGGCGGACGACGGGTCAAAAACAAGGACCCGCCGGGCGCCGAATTGCGTACGGCGGAGCGGATGGTTGCCGCGGCTTCTTCGCACGCCGCCCCCGCCGGAGACGGCCGGCGGCGTCAGTCGCCCTCCGGACGGGCCGGCGCGTCGACGCTCGCCTGCGGGGCGGGCTCGTCGGCGGCGTCCTCGACCCGCGTGGCGAGGCCGAGGTCCAGCTCCACCGCGTCCAGCGGCTCCTCGTCCTCGCGTAGCGCCGGATCGTCGGACGGCGACGGCACCCCGAAGCCGGCCGGGAGCTGGCCGTCGAACAGGCCGGCGCCCTTGAGCTCGTCCAGCCCCGGCAGGTCGCCAAGCTGCTCCAGGCCGAAATGGGAGAGGAACTGATCGGTGGTGCCGTAGGTGACCGGCCGGCCCGGCGCCTTGCGGCGGCCGCGCAGCCTGATCCAGCCGGTTTCCATCAGCACGTCGAGGGTGCCCTTGGCCACCGCGACGCCGCGAATGTCCTCGATCTCGGCGCGGGTGACCGGCTGGTGGTAGGCCACGATGGCCAGCGTCTCGATAGCGGCGCGCGACAGCTTCTTGGGCTCGCTCGCCTCGTGGGTGAGCAGCCAGGCGAGATCGTTGGCGGTGCGGAACGCCCAGGTGCTGCCGATCCGCACCAGGTTGACGCCGCGCGGCGCATATTCGAGCTGGAGCCGCTTGAGCGCGGCGTGAACGTCGGTGCCGGCCGGGAGGCGCTTGGCCAGCGTCTTCTCGTCGAGCGGCGCGGTGGCGGCGAACAGCAACGCCTCGATCAGGCGCAGCTCGTCGGGCCGCGCCTCCGGATCGGCCTCGTCGTCGGCCTCGCCGTCGGGCTGGGCCGGGGCTGCCGCGGTCACAGAATCCGACTCGGGGGGCGGCGCGTCGGCAGCGTCGATCGGTGCCGCCACCACATCGTCCGTGGTCGCCGGGGTCGTGGTCGCCGGCACGGGGGCCTCGCGGGCGGAGTCGACCTCGCCCGCGTCGGCCACCGACTCCGGGGCCGTCCCCCGGCCCGTGTCGCTCTCGGGGATCATGGTCGCCTCTTCGGCCAGTTTCGCTATCCGCCAACCTTCGCGGCTCATGCCGGCCTCCCCTGGTTACTGGACGGTCTCGCCCGCCGCCGCCGGCGGCGGCGAATCCCCGTCGGGCTCGGCCGCGTGCTTGCGCACATAGATGGGCGCGAATGCGGTGGGCTGATGGACGTCCATCACGCCCTCGCGGACCAGCTCCAGCAGAGCCGCCAGGCTGGAGGCATAGACGGTCGTCCGCATCGTGGGCTCGACCGCATAGCTGATCAGGAAGGAGTCGAGAACACTCCAGTCTGCGGCGGCGCCGACCAGCCGCTCCAGCGCGACGCGCGCATCGGCCAGCGACCACACGTTTCGCTTGCGCATGCGGACATGGGCGAGCGCGTGGCGCTGGCGCTGTGACGCATAGGCGGAGAGGAGATCGTACAGGGTCGCCGACCAGGCCGGCCGCCTGATCTCCTCGATCGGCTCGGGGTCGCCGCGGCCGAACACCTCGCGGCCGAGCTGCGGCCGGCTCATCAGCTTGGCGGCGGCGTCGCGGATCGCCTCCAGCCGCTTCAGCCGCAGCGCCAGGGCGGCCGCCATGTCGGTGGCGCTCATGCCCTCGGGCTCGCTGCCGGCCGGCAGCAGCAGGCGCGACTTGAGGTAGGCCAGCCAGGCCGCCATCACCAGGTAGTCGGCGGCGAGCTCCAGCCGCAGCCGCCGCGCCTCCTCGATAAAAACAAGATACTGCTCGGCCAGCGCCAGGATCGAGATGCGGGCGAGGTCGACCTTCTGCTGGCGGGCGAGCGCGAGCAGCAGGTCGAGCGGTCCCTCGAAGCCTTCGACGTCGACGATCAGGGCCGGCTCGTCGGCCGCCCGGTCGACCACCTCGGTCGGGAACTGGCCCGTCTGGTCGGTCATCGCGCCTCCCTGGCCGCCCGGCGGCTGGCCGCCCGGCTGGTCGCCTGGCGACGGGACAGCCGAATGCGCAGTCGGCTCGCCTTCCGCCGACGTCGGATCGTTCGCGCCCTCGCCCGTCATGTCGGCCTCCGTCACGATGCGGCGGCCGCAGCGGCGATCATACGGGAAAACGTGGCGCGCGCCGCCGCGAGATCGCCGGGGTCGGGCGCCCGGCGGGCCGCAAGCGCCGCCGCACAGCGTCCCGCCGCAGCCCCGGACAGCACCGGCGCCTCCCCTGCAACCTGCTCCATCTCCACGAGATTGCCGTTGCAATGGAGGGCCAGGTCGCAGCCCGCCGCGAGCGCCCCGCGGGTCCGCTCGGCGAGGCTGCCGGACAGCGCCCCCATGGAGAGATCGTCGGTCATCAGGGCGCCCGAGAAGCCGATGCGACCGCGAATCACCTCGGCGATCACGGTCGGCGACAGGGTCGCGGGACGGTCCGGATCGATCGCCGTGTAGACCACATGGGCCGTCATGCCGAGCGGCAGCCGGGCCAGCGGCCGGAACGCCGCGAAGTCGGTGCGCTCCAGGGTCTCGCGGTCGCAGCCGACCACCGGCAGCGCCCGGTGGCTGTCGCAGGCGGCGCGGCCGTGCCCGGGCAGGTGCTTCAGCACCGGCAGAACGCCCCCGGCCGCGAGCCCCTCGGCGAGCGCCGCCGCCACCGCGGCGACGATCTCGGCCCTGTCCCCATAGGCACGGTCGCCGATCACCGGATCACCCTCCGGGGCCGGCACATCGGCGAGCGGCAGGCAGTCGACCGTGATGCCGAGCGGCGCGAGGTCGGCGGCGATCAGCCGGCCGCCCAACCGGGCGGCCGCGAGCCCGGCGGCGGGATCGCGGCGATACAGCGCGCCGTAGCAGGCGCCGGCCGGATAGGCCGGCCAGTGCGGCGGCCCGAGGCGCTGCACCCGCCCGCCTTCCTGATCGACCAGGACGGCCGCCTCGAACCCGCACTCGGACCTGAATTCATTGATCAGGGCAGAGACTTGGCCCGGATTCTCGATGTTCCGTCTGAACAGGATGAGGCCCCACGGCCGAGCCGCGCGGACGAACTGCCGCTCGGCGTCGCCGAGGCGCGGGCCGGCGACGCCGGTGATGAACGATCGAGCCGTCATGGCGCCGTTTATCCCGGTCCACGGCGCCGAAATCCAGGCGGGAGCGGCGCTCGCGCGCACTTATCCCCGTGTGATGCGGCAATCGGGAGGCGCGTACGAGCGCCCCCGCTCGGGATGCAGAAGCCGGCGGCGGGTCCGGACGATCAGTTGCGCTGGACGATGCAGTTGCCGCCGGCGGCCTTGAGGCTCTCGCAGAGCTGGACGGCGTCGTCGCGGCTGGCGAACGGGCCGACCTGGCTGCCGTAGTAGATGCCCTTGGAGCCGAGATCCTTCTTCTTCACCAGCACCTGCCGGCTGGACAGCACCGACGGGTACTTCTCCTGCATGGCGCGGAACGAGGCCCGGGCCTCCTCCGGGGTCTTCTGGGCGGAAAGCTGGACCACGTAGTTGCCGGATTCGGCGGCACTCGGGGTCGGGGTCGCCATGGCGGAGC
Source organism: Rhodoplanes serenus (assembly GCA_009720755.1). Classification (GTDB taxonomy): domain Bacteria; phylum Pseudomonadota; class Alphaproteobacteria; order Rhizobiales; family Xanthobacteraceae; genus Rhodoplanes; species Rhodoplanes serenus. Next base: position 41,596 of record WNKV01000005.1, on the reverse strand, counting down.
GGGCCGGCGCCGGGGCGGCGGCCTGCGGGGTGATCGGCATCGGGCCGCTGCCGGCCGGTGCCGCCGGCGTGGCAGGCCGGACCGGACGAGCGGCCGGAGGCGCGGCGGGGGCCGCCGGGGTCGCGGCCGGCACCGCCGATCGCGCCGCCGGAGCGGGCGGCGCCGACGGCTCGCCGTCGGGCCTTATGGTGACGGTGCGGATCTTCTTGGGGTCGCCGGCGCCGGCGGCAGGCACGGTGGCCGGGGCGCTCACGGTCGGCGGCACGTTGGCGGTGGTGTCGGGGAAGCGTGGTGCGGCGCCCGGGTCGCGCAGCGCCACCGGCTGCTCCTCGCGCGGCACCACCTTCTCGTTGGGGGCGCCGACCCGCTCATAAATCTGCTTGTCGCCGCTGCTGCCCTGCGACGCGGACGCGATCTTCTTGGGGGCTCCGTCGGCGCGGATCACCGGAGGGCCGCCGTCGCGGGGGCTCTCGCCCTTGAGGCTGCGGTAGCCGTATGCTCCCGCGGTGCCCACCACGGCGAGCGCCATGATGGCGGCCGCCACCATCAGGCCACGGCGGCGCTGCTGCGGCGGCATCTCCGGATAGTCGGGCGCCTGTCCGGCGATCGGCGCGAAGCGATCCTGGGCGGCCCGCGCCGGATCGTAGTACTCGCCTGTCTCGTAGGCGCCGTCGGCGGCCGGCGCGTAGCGCGGATCGTAATCGTCGACGGGGGCCCGGCCGGCCGGAGGCGCGACCTCGCCGCGGCCGAGCCCGAGCGGCTCGGCGTGGGTCGGAAACATCGGCTCGGTCCCGGCCGCCCGATGGTCGAGCGGACGGCCGCCGAAGGGATCGGGCTCGGCCTCCGGCTCGGTGCTCCAGCCGGCGGCGGCCGGTGCGGCGTCGCGCGGGCGCGGCGGCGCCCAGCCGGGCTCGGCCGGCGGCGGCTCGCTCGCCCGCCCGGCGGACAGCCAGGACGGCGGACCGGCGAGCCGGCCGGTGTCGGCCGCGGGGCGCGGCGGCTCGGTGTAGCCGTCGTAGCGCTGATCGGGCTGGCGGGGCTCGCGCCCGAATGCCGGCTCTTCGTAGGGGCCGGCCCGCGGATCGTCGTAGGCCGCATCCGGATAGCGGGGATCGGCCGAACGTGGATCGGGATAGCGCGAATCGGGGTAGCCGGAATCCGGATAGCCGGCCTCGGAATAGCCGGGCGCAGCCGGTCGCGGCGCCGAATCGGCGCGGCGCGGAACCGTGGCGCCGCGATCGAACCGCGGCTCGCGCCTCTCACCCTCCGGGTGCGGCTGCGGCGAGCGCACGCTCTGGTAGGACACGGGATCGTTCTGGCCGATCAGCCGCGCCAGCTCGACCAGCGGATCGGATGCAGGGTCGGGCCTCGCGGTTCCGCGCGCCGTCGCTGCCGCTCCGTCCGTCCGTCGATATCGCTCGTCCGCCATGCCAGCCCGCCACAGGTCGCGGTGCCACTCAACCGCGGAAGCCGCGGACGTTCCGCCTTCTGCAGAACCGCACTTCCACCGCGCCGGCGAGGGTCACCGCATCTCGTCAGGCGCATCGACCCCGAGCAGACCAAGCCCCACGGAGAGCACCGTGATCACACCTTGAACCAGCGCGAGACGGGCCAATGTCAGTTGTGGATCATCTTGCATAATGAAACGTAAATGTGGCGAGTCCTTGCCGCCGCGCGTGTACTGGGCATGGAAGTCGCTCGCCAGATCGTACAGGTAGAAGGCGATCCGGTGCGGCTCGTGGGCGGCGGCCGCCGCCTCGATCAGCCGCGGAAACTGGGCGATGCTCCGCATCAGCGCGATCTCGCCGGGATCGTCGAGGCGATCGAGCGGCGCCCCCGTCAGGCACAGGGAGAGCGCGGCGGGGCCCTTCCAGTCCTCCGGCAGCTCGTGCAGGACGTCGCGGGCGTGGCGGAAAACCGAGCGGCCGCGGGCGTGGCCGTACTGCACGTAGAACACCGGGTTGTCGCGTGACTGCTCGATCACCTTGGCGAGGTCGAAATCGAGCACGGCGTCGTTCTTGCGATACAGCATCATGAAGCGGACGGCGTCCTTGCCGACCTCGTCCACCACTTCACGAAGCGTGATGAAGTCCCCTGCCCGCTTCGACATTTTGACCGGCTGACCGGCCCGCAGCAGCTTCACGAGCTGGACGATCTTGACGTCGAGGCGGGCGCGCCCGCCGCTCACCGCCGTCACGGCCGCCTGCATGCGCTTGATGTAGCCGCCGTGATCGGCACCCCACACGTCGATCAGCTCGTCGAAGCCGCGGCCGACCTTGCCGGCGTGATAGGCGATGTCGGAGGCGAAGTAGGTGTAGCTGCCGTCCGACTTCTTGAGCGGCCGATCGATGTCGTCGCCGAACTCGGTGGTGCGGAACAGCGTCTGCTCGCGGTCCTCCCAGTCCTCCGGCGGCGCCCCCTTCGGGGGCGGCAGACGGCCCTCGTAGACCTTGCCCTCGGCCCGCAGCGCCGCGATGGTCTCGCCGACCCGGTCGGTGCCCTCGATCAGCGACCGCTCGGAGAAGAACACGTCGTGGCGGACATTGAGCGCCGCCAGGTCGTCGCGGATCATCGCCATCATCATGTTGACGGCGACCTGGCGCACCTCCGGCAGCCAGTCGGCTTCCGGCCGATGCCGCAGCGTCTCGCCGAACCGGGCCGCCAGGGCACGCCCGACCGGCACCAGATAGTCACCGGGATAGAGCCCCTCCGGGATCGGGCCGATATGCTCGCCCAGCGCCTCGCGGTAGCGCAGGAAGGCCGAGCGGGCGAGCACGTCGACCTGCGCGCCGGCGTCGTTGATGTAGTACTCGCGGGTGACGGGCCGCCCCACGAAGGCCAGCAGGTTGGCGAGCGCGTCGCCGAACACGGCGCCGCGGCAGTGGCCGACATGCATGGGGCCGGTGGGGTTGGCCGAGACGTACTCGACATTGACCGGGGCGCCGCCCGGAGTGCCACGGGCATAGTTGGAGCCGGCCAGGAGCGCGGAGCGCAGCGCGGCGCGCCAGACCTCCGGCTTCAGGGTCAGGTTGATGAAGCCCGGCCCGGCGATGTCGACCCGCGCCACCCAGGGATCGGCGCCGAGCCGGCCGGCGATCGCCTCGGCCAGCTCGCGCGGCTTCTTGCCGGCGTCCTTGGCGAGCACCATGGCGGCATTGGTGGCGAGATCGCCGTGGCTCGCATCGCGTGGCGGCTCGACCAGCACGCGGCTGCGGTCGAGATCGGGAGCAAGCGCACCGGCCGCCACCAGGGCATCGAGGGCGGCCTGGACCCGGCGCAGGACGGCGGCCGGCACATGACTGGTTTCGTCAGTGTTATCAAACATTTTGTTTCGCCATGGAGGATCGCGCGGCCTACCGCAATTGCGGCGTCGAGTCAAAGAGCCGGCGATGCTCGATCAGCGCATAGCGGTCGGTCATCCCGGCGATGAAGTCGGCGATGCGGCGCGCCCGCGCCCCCGTCTCGTCCGGCAGGTCGTGCCGCCATTCGGCCGGCAGGGTCTCGGGATCGGTCGCATAGCGCCCGAACAGGTCGGCCAGCACGCCTTCGGCCGCCCCCATCACCTGCATGACGCGGGGATGCCGGTACATATGGGTCCACAGGAACGCCTTGATGGCACGGTCGGCCGCCGCCATGCCGGCCGAGAACGCAACCAGAGGTGAGTTGGCAAGCCGGACGTCGTCCACGTCGGCCGGCGACTTCTCCGCGATCCGGCGCCGCGTCTCGGCGACCACGTCCTCGATCATCACGGTGATCAACCGCCGAATCAGCTCGTGGACGAGCCGGGCGTGGTCGAGATTGGTGTGCATCGCACAAATCTCGTCCAGGATGTGCGCAACAATTTCCACCTCGCGAACCGCGTCGAGATCGAACAGCCCGGCCCGCAGCCCATCGTCGATGTCATGGGCATCATAGGCGATATCGTCCGCGATGGCGCCCGCCTGGGCCTCCAGGCTGGGGAAGCTCCAGAGCGCCAGATCGTGCATCGCAACATAGTCCCGAATGACCAGGGGGAGCTTGTCTTCGGCGGCGCAGCAAGATCGCCCCTCCGCGGCCCGCGGCAGCAGCGGGCCGTTGTGCTTGACCAGCCCTTCCAGGGTCTCCCACGTCAGGTTGAGCCCCTCGAAGGCCGGGTAGCGCCGCTCCAGCCGGGTCACCACCGCAAGCGTCTGGGCGTTGTGGTCGAACCCGCCATGATCGGCGAGGCAGCGGTCCAGCGCCCGCTCGCCGGCATGGCCGAACGGCGGATGGCCGAGATCGTGGGCGAGCGCGCAGGCCTCGGCCAGATCCTCGTCGAGGCCGAGCGCCCGGGCGATCGAGCGCGCCACCTGGGTGACCTCCAGGGTGTGGGTCAGCCGGGTCCGGAAGTGATCGCCCTCGTGATAGACGAACACCTGCGTCTTGTGGGCGAGCCGCCGGAATGCGGTGGAGTGGATCACCCGGTCGCAGTCGCGCCGGAACACGCTGCGTCCCGGGCTCGGCTGGTCCGGATGGAGCCGGCCCCGGCTCGCCCTGGCGTCGGCCGCATACGGCGCCCGCGCGCACGCTCCCTCGACCGCCATCGCCCTCGCCACCTCTCCACATTGACCCGCCACCGGGCAGCACTTACCTGTTTCAGGGTGGCACAGGCAATGCGAGACCCCATGACGGAGCCAACGACGGACGCGATCACCGGCGCGACCCCCGCCGGCGTGACTCTGACCGACAGCGCGGTGCGGCGGATCGGCGAGATCCTCCACGCCGAGCCGGACGGCGCGATGCTGCGGGTCAGCGTGGAAGGCGGCGGCTGCTCCGGCTTCCAGTATCGCTTCGACCTCGCCCGCGAGCGGGCCGAGGACGACGTGGTGCTGGCCCGCGACGGCGCCGTGGTGCTGATCGACCCGGTGTCGATGCAGTACATGGCGGGCGCCAGGATCGACTTCGTCGACGACCTGATCGGCGCCTCGTTCAAGATCGACAACCCGGTCGCCTCGGCGTCGTGCGGCTGCGGCACCAGCTTCACAATCTGAGAGACCGTTCGGACGCCGACTCGGCACCTGGCTCAGCCGGCCGGGGCCGCGATCTCGACCCGGTTGCGGCCCGACCGCTTGGCGACGTAGAGAGCCTGATCGGCCCGCGCCACCAGATCGGCGGCAGTGGCGCCTCCGACGGGGCCCACGATGGCGCCGAAGCTCGCCGTGACGCGCCATGGCTCTCCGCGCAGATCGAACGGCCGCTCCGCCACCATGGCACGCAGTCGCTCCATCGTGGTGCCGAGAGCATCGGCGGCGAGCGGCCGCAGCAGCAGCAGGAACTCCTCGCCGCCGTAGCGCCCGACCAGATCCCCCTCGCGCAGCGCCGACGCCATCCGGCGGGTGAACTCGATCAGCACGGCGTCGCCGGCGGCGTGCCCGTGCTCGTCGTTGACGCGCTTGAAGTGGTCGATGTCCACCATCACCAGGCCGAACGGCTGCCGAGTGGCAGCGGCCGCGCGCACCACCTGCTCGACCGCGCTCATGATGGCCCCCCGATTGAGCGCCCCGGTGAGCGGATCATGAGCGGCCGCCTCGCTGAGGCAGCGCCGCTCCTCCTGGAGGCGCCGGTTGTGGTCCAGCATCTCCTCGTAGAGACGGCTCTTCTCGATCACCAGCGAGACCTGGGCGGCGATCTGCCGGAACGTGGTGCGGTGAAGGTCGTGATAGGCGCCGCGGTCGCGGCTGGTGAAGAATAGAACGCCGATCGGGCGCCGGCCGACGATAAGCGGACAGGTCAGGCTCGACCTGCCCCCTTCCTCGACGATGCGCCGCGTCGAGTCCGAGTGCGGGTTCTCGGCCAGGTGGGCTTCGAGATCGTTGATGATGCGAGGCTCGCCGCTGGCCAGCACAGCGCCGAGGCTGCTCCCGGCGAGCGGCTGCGCATAGCCGGCGGAAATCCGCATCGGCCCGAGCAGCGAGCGTGCCCAGAAGGCGGAGAGATGGGTGCCCTCCGGCGTGACGAAGGCGCAGCCGATGCGATGATACGGGATCACCTCGCCGAAGCGCTCGAAGATGCGATCGAGGACGTCGTCCAGCAGCACCCCTTCTTCGAGGCGATGGACCAGGTCGAAGAGCTGCTCGACCTCGCGCTCGCGCCGGGCAATCTGCTCGGCCAACAGCTCCAGCTCGCGAGCGAGCACCGACAGCGGATCGATGGCATCGGATTCGAGCTTCGGAACCGGCTTGCCGCTGCGCAGCTCGCGCACCCACGCGGCGTAGGCGGCCGCCCGGGATTCGACCGGGGGCTCGAGCACCGTCTCGGCGGACATCGACATTTCCCCTGTGCAGGAACGCCGTGCAATGCGGATCGACGGGGCCGCGGAGACTACGGACCGAACAATACCGTTGTTCAAAACCGTTAAATTACCATTGAGACTCCGCAACTGTTATTAGTCGCAGGCCGCAGGGCTGCCGCCCCGGCCACGCGGAGCTGTCGGCCCGCGTCCGCCGCTTGCGGCCGGATGCGGGCCGGCGCCACGTCGAGGTCAGTTCAGCCTCATGCCGATCGCCTTGGCGAAGCGATCGAGGGTGACCACGTCGGCCTCGACCACCTTGCCGAACTCCGCCGCCGAGAGCGGCATCGGCTCGACCCCGAGCTGCACCAGGCGCTCGCGCACCGCCGGGGTCGCGGCTGCCGCCAGCAGCTCGCGATTGAGCGTCGCCACCACGGCGGGGCTCGTCTTCGCCGGGGCGAACAGGCCGATCCACACGGTGAGGTCGGAGTCCGGGAAGCCGGCTTCGAGCGTGGTCGGGACCTCGGGCAGATCGGCGAGCCGCTTGGGGCTGCTGACGGCCAGCGCCTTGACCCGGCCGGCCCGGATGTGCGGCAGCGCCGTCGAGACCGGACAGAAATAGTAGGTGACGCGGCCGGCGATCACCTCCGTCAACGCCTCGGCCCCGCCCTTGAACGGGATATGCACGGCCTCGTAGCCGGCGCTGGCGCGGAAGCGCTCGGCGCTGAGATGGACGGCGGAGCCGATGCCGACCGACGCGAAGGTGAACGAGCCGGGCTGCGCCTTGGCGGCCGCCACGAACGCCTGCACGGTGTCGAGCCCGGCCGAGGGCGCCACCACCAGCACGTTCGGAACGCTGCCGAAGGCGCCGACCGGCACGAAATCGCGCACCACGTCGTAGGACAGGTTCGGGTAGATCGCCGGCGCGATGGCGTGCGCCTGCGAGGTGGCGAGCAGCGTGTAGCCGTCCGGCTCCGCCTTGGCGACACTCGCCGACCCGATGGTGCCGCCGGCCCCGGCGCGGTTCTCCACCACCAGCGGCTGGCCGAGCCGCGCCGACATCCCCTCCAGCACCACCCGCGGCACCACGTCGGTGGCGCTGCCGGCCCCGAACGGAATCACCACCCGCACCGGCTTGGCCGGCCACTCCTGGGCGGAGGCCGCCGCCACCCCCGCCATCGACATCAACACCGCCGCTAGAAACACTCGCCTACGCATGCTCGCCCCTCTGGGTCCCTCATGGACCGCCCCATAGAGGGCAATATGCATGCCTGCCATGCAGGCCGCCAGTCCGGCGACGAGAGCCGCCGCCACCAGCCGGAGCGGCGGCGCCCTACTCGGCGGCCGCCGGGGCGCGCTCGCCCTCGCGGACCGGCGCGAGCTGCGGCTCCAGCCGCTGCTTCAGGCGGCGGTCGAGGCGATCGAGATAGATGTAGATCACCGGCGTGATGTAGAGCGTGAGAAGCTGCGACACGGCGAGCCCGCCCACCACGGCGACGCCGAGCGGCTGGCGCAGCTCTGCCCCCGCCCCGGTTCCGAGCGCGATCGGCAGCGCCCCGAAGATCGCCGCGAAGGTGGTCATCATGATCGGCCGGAAGCGCAGCAGGCAGGCTTCCCGCATCGCCGCCTCGGCGCCGAGCCCGACGCGGCGGCGCTCGATGGCGAAGTCGATCATCATGATGGCGTTCTTCTTGACGATGCCGACCAGCATCACGATGCCGATCATGGCGATCACCGACAGCTCCATCTGGAACGCCATCAGCACCAGCAGGGCGCCGACGCCGGCCGACGGCAGCCCCGAGATGATGGTGATCGGATGGATGAAGCTCTCGTAGAGAATCCCGAGCACCACATAGGCGGCGAACACGGCGGCGAGCACCAGAACGCCCTGCCCGCGCAGGGAGTCCTGGAACACCTGGGCGGAGCCCTGGAAACCCGTCGCGATCGACGCCGGCAGATTGGCGTCGCGCTCGATGTCGCGGATGGCGTCGACCGCCTGGCCGAGCGAGAAGCCGGGCGCCAGGTTGAACGAGATGGTCACCGAAGGCTGCTGGCCCTGGTGGTTCACCTGCAACGGACCGACGGTGCGCACCACCCGGGTGACGGCGGAGAGCGGAATCGCCGGGCCGTTCGCGGCGGTGTTGCCGGTGACGCCGCCGCCGGGCGTCAGCGCCGCGCCGGCGGCGCCACTCAGATTGGTCTTGAGGAAGATGCGGTCGAGCCCGGACGGATCGGCCTGGAACTCCGGCAGGCTCTCCAGGATCACCTGATAGTCGTTCGACGGCGTGTAGATGGTGGCGACCTGACGGGTGCCGAAGGCGTTGTACAGCTCCTGCCGCACCTGCTCGACCGAGATGCCGTAATAGGCGGCGCGCTCGCGGTCGATCTCCACCGTCATCTGCGGATTGGAGATGTAGAGATCGGTGCCGACGTCGCGCAGGCCCGGCAACGCCGCGATCTTCTCCCGCATGATCGGGGCGACATCGTAGAGCGTCGCCGTGTCGCTGGACTGGAGCGTGTACTGATACTCGCTCTTGGAGATGCGGCCGGTGATGTTGATGTTCTGGACGTTCTGGAAAAACGTCGCCATGCCGACCACCGCCGAGGTCTCCCGGCGCAGCCGCTGGATCACCGCGGTGGCGTTCTCGTTGCGCTCCTTCTTGGGCTTGAGCGAGATGAACATGCGGCCATAGTTCGGCGTCGGGTTGGGGCCGCCGACCCCGACGGTCGAGTTGACATAGGCGACCGCCGGATCGGCGCGGACGATCTCGGCGATGCGGCGCTGGCGCTCCTGCATCGCCTTGAACGAGATGTCGGCCGGGCCCTCGACGGTGGCCGAGATGAAGCCGGTGTCCTCGATGGGGAAGAAGCCCTTCGGGATCGCGATGTAGAGCCAGACGGTGCCGACCAGGGTGGCGGCGGTGGCGACCAGCACGATCGGCTTGTGGCGGAGCACCAGGTCGAGCGTCACCTCGTAGGCGCGCAGCATGCCGTCGAAGGCACGCTCGAACACCCGCAGCACGATGTTCTGCTTCTCGCCCTCCCGATGGCTGCGCAGCACCCGGGCGCACAGCATCGGGGTCAGTGTCAGTGACACGAAGCCGGAGATCAGGATCGCCACCGCGATGGTGACGGCGAACTCGCGGAACACCCGGCCGACCAGGCCGCCCATCAGCAGCACCGGGATGAACACCGCGATCAGCGAGAAGGTGATCGACACGATGGTGAAGCCGATCTCGCGCGCGCCCTTGAGGGCCGCCTCGAACGGCCGCATGCCTCCCTCGATGTGGCGCACGATGTTCTCGAGCATCACGATGGCGTCGTCGACCACGAAGCCGACCGACAGGGTCAGCGCCAGCATGGTCATGTTGTTGATGGAGAAGCCGAGCGCGTACATCACCGCGAAGGTGCCGACCAGCGAGATCGGCACCGCCAGCGCCGGGATGAGGGTGGCCGAGAAGGTGCGCAGGAACAGGAAGATCACCAGAACGACGAGACCGATGGCGATCGCCAGGGTCTCCTGCACGTCGAACACGGCCTCGCGGATCGAGGTGGAGCGGTCGTTCAACACCTCCATCCGGATGGCGGCCGGAATCTGGGCCCGGTAGCTCGGCAACCGCTCGCGCACCGCGTCGACCACCGCCACCGTGTTGGCCGAGGGCTGCCGCTGGATCGCCAGCACGATCGCGCGCTCGTTGTTGAAGTAGCTGGCGATGCGATCGTTCTCGACCGAGTCGACGACCCGCGCCACCTCCTCCAGCTTGACCGGGGCGCCGTTGCGATAGGCCACCACCACCTTGCGGTACTCGGCCGCCTTGTTCATCGCCGCGGTCGCCGTCAGGGTGACGTTCTGCTCGGTGCCCGAGATGGTGCCGACCGGCGTGTTGGAGTTAGTCTTGGCGACGACGTTGCGGATGTCCTCGAGCGAGATGTTGCGGGCCGCCGCCGCCACCGGGTCGACCTGCACCCGCACCGCGAAGCGCTGGGCCCCGTAGACCAGCACCTGGGCGACGCCGGGGATCTGCGAGATCTGCTGCGCCAGGGTGATCTCGCCGTAATCGTTGATGGTCGACAGCGGCAGCGTCGGCGACACCAGGCTGATATAGAGGATCGGGAAGTCGCCCGGATTGACCTTGCGGAAGCTCGGCGGCGTCGTCATCTCGATCGGCAATCGCCGCTGCGCCACCGACAGCGCCGTCTGCACGTCCAGCGCCGCCCCGTCGATGTCGCGGGCGAGGTCGAACTGGATGGTGATCTGGGTGGTACCGAGCGACGACATCGAAGTCATCGACGAGATGCCCGAGATGGTCGAGAGCTGACGCTCGATCGGCGAGGCGACCGAGGCCGCCATGGTCTCGGGGCTGGCGCCCGGCAGGGTCGCGGTGATCGAGATGGTCGGGTAGTCCACGGTCGGCAGGGCCGCCACGGCGAGCAGCCGATAGGCGAAGATCCCGAACACGATCATGGAGGCGGTGATCAGGGTGGTCATCACCGGCCGGCGGATGCACGTCTCCGAGAGATTCACGGGGTCGTCTCCAGTGCGGCCGATGCCGGTTCGGGGGTATCGCGACGTGCGACGATCAGGCTCCCGCCTTGCGGGACGGGTCGGCCTCGCCGCGGACGGTGACGCGGGCGCCGTCGGTGAGCTGGAGGTGGCCATCGGTGACCACCGTCTCGCCGCCCGTGATGCTGCCGTCCACCACGGTCTCCAGCCCCACGCTGCGCAGCACCGTCACCGGCTGCACCCGGGCGGTCCCGTCCTTCACCACATAGACGAAGCTGCCCTGCTGGCTGACCTGGACGGCGGCGGACGGCACCGTGACGGCGTCCTCGACCCGCAGGGTGAGCCGTGCGGTCACCAGCGTGCCGGGCCACAGCAGCTCGTCCTGGTTGGGCATCAGGGCGCGGACGGTGGCCATGCCGGTCGCCGCGTCGACGGCGTTCTCGATCATGGCGATCTGGCCGCGCGCCTGGCGGGTCTCGCCCGGAATGATCGCCTCGACGCCGGAGTCCTCGCCCGCCATGGCGGCGCGGATCTGCGGCAGCACCCGCTGCGGCACCGTGAACGAGATGTAGACCGGCGCGATCTGGTTGATGCTGGCGATCGGCGTGAGATCGGCAGTGCGGACCTGATTGCCGACCTTGACGTTCGCCTGGCTGATGCGGCCCGTGATGGGCGCCCTTATGGTGGTGAAGCCGAGCTGCACCTCCAGGTGCTCGATGGTCGCCTCGCTGGCCCGGATGGCGGCGCGATAGACGTCGGCCTGGGTCTTGGCGTTGTCGAGATTGACCTGGGGGGTGGCGGCGCGGGCGACCAGCTCGGTGTAGCGGCGCAGGTCGCGCTCGGCGCCTTCGAGCTGGGCCTTGTCGCGGGCGAGCTGGCCCTTGGCCTGGCGGATCTGGGCTTCGAGCGCGCGGCTGTCCAGGGTGACCAGGAGGTCGCCCGCCTTGACCAGGGCGCCGTCCTCGAAATGGATGGCGATGATCTCGCTGTCGATGCGGGTGCGCAGCGCCACGCTGGCGAGCGTCGTGACGGTGCCAAGCGCCTCGAGCTGCACCGGCGCCTTCTTGCGGGTCGCCACCGCGGTGGTTACCGCCACGGCCCGCGGGCCGGCCGCACGGGCCGTCGGGGGCGCGCCCTTGTCGCCGGGGCCGAGCTGCTGCACCGCGACCGCGCTGCCGGCCAGCGCGAGCACGGCGAGAACCCCGAACAGGACACGTCGTTTCGTCATCGTGCGCGAACGCCTCACGAGGCCGCCGGCTCCCCGCGCGCCACCAGCGCCCACCGAGGCGCCGTAGGTGTGGCCGGCAAGGGAAGCGTGGATACCGACAGATTGAATACAAAGTCGCCGCGACACCACGCGGCCGATCGTTCGACCTGCCGCATGATGCCATGGCCTATGTTGAGGAATTATCATAACGAGCCGCCGGGTGCAGCCGGAAGCTCGCCGGATTGCTAAAATGTAATTGAAATCGTGGGCTGGGCGGGCCATCCCGGCCAGCGCCGCGGCGTCCGGAGGGGCCGGACGTCCAGCCGGAGAGTGCCATGCGGATCGCCACCTGGAACGTCAACTCGGTCAAGCAGAGGCTCGATCACCTCGTGTCCTGGCTCCAGGCCCGCCAGCCCGACATCGTGTGCCTTCAGGAGATCAAGTGCGTCGACGACGCCTTTCCGCGGGAGCCGATCGAGGCGCTGGGCTACAATGTGGCGGTGCACGGCCAGAAGACCTTCAACGGGGTTGCGGTGCTGTCGCGTCTCCCGTTCGACGAGGTGACGCCCGGGCTGCCCGGCGAGGACGGAGACGACCACGCCCGCTTCCTGGAGGCTGTCGTCTCGGCCGGCGACGGGGTGGTGCGGGTGGCGTGCCTGTACCTGCCCAACGGCAACCCGGTCGGCACCGAGAAATACCCCTACAAGCTGCGCTGGATGGACCGGCTCGCGGCCTATGCGCGCGGCCGCCTGGCGCTGGAGGAGCCGCTGGTGCTGGCCGGCGACTACAACGTGCTGCCGGCCGAGATCGACGTGCCGAACCCGGAGGCCTGGCGGCAGGACGCGCTGTTCCTTCCCACCACCCGGCAGCGGTTCGCGGCCTTGACGGGACTCGGCTTCACCGATGCGGTCCGGGCCGGCTCCGACGCACCCGGCCTCTACACGTTCTGGGACTATCAGGCGGGATGCTGGCCGAAGAACCAGGGGCTGCGCATCGACCACCTGCTGCTGTCACCCCAGGCGGCCGACCGGCTGGTGTCCGCCGGCATCGACAAGCATGTGCGCGGCTGGGACAAGCCGTCCGACCATGTCCCGGTATGGTGCGACCTCGATCTCGGGAAGTCGGCGCGGGCAGCCTCGACGCCGGAGGCCGCCTGAACGGCGGTCGCGCCAGGATGAACAGGACCGTAGCCCGGGTTGAGGAACGAAACCCGGGATCGTCGGACCGGGGACTTTCGGGCACCGCCGACCCGGATGTCGCTGTGCTCCATCCGGGCTACGGGAGAACTGCTCCGATGAACTGCGAGGCGGGTACTGAACGGCGGTCGCGCCAGGATGAACAGGACCGTAGTCCGGGTTGAGGAACGAAACCCGGGATCGTCGGACCGGGGACTTTCGGGCACCGCCGACCCGGATGTCGCTGTGCTCCATCCGGGCTACGGGATACGGGAGAGCTGCTCCGATGAACTGCGAGGCGAACGCCGCGCCGCCCCTACTCCCGCCGGCCGCCGCGCAGCCAGCGCTCGATATAGGCGAGCGCGCTCGCCCGCTCCTCGTCGCTCGCCGACTTGAAGGCGGAGGCGTGCATGTCGCTGATCCACGCCTCCTGCGGGGTGGCGGCGTCGCGGGCGAGCGTCAGCCACATCAGGCCACGGGCGCCCTGGCGCGGCACCGCCTCGCCCTTGAACAGCATGGCGCCGAGCATCGCCTGGGCCTGATACTGGCCCTTGTTGGCGGCGAGCTGGAGCCAGCGGGCCGCCTGGCGGGCGTCCTTCACGCCGCCATGGCCGTCGAGATACATCCGGCCGAGATGAAACTGGGCATCCGGATCGGCAAAATACGACGCCGCATAGGTGAACATCTCGCGGGCGCGGTCCGGATCGGCCCTCACGGTCGAGTTCGGAATGCCGTCGAGATAGTAGTTGCCGAGCGCCACGAACGCATTGGCGACGAAGCGGGCGCGCGGCGTGCCCGGGCTCTCGTCCGCATGCGCGTCGGCCACCTCGCGGAAGTACTCGAAGGCCCGCACGTCGTCCTGCTTGACGCCGTCGCCGTCCGCATACATGCGGCCGAGCTTCCACTGGGCGATCGGATGGCCGCTCGCGGCGGCGTATTCGAGCGACGAGACGCCGCCCTTGGTGTCGCCGGCGCGCAGCGCCTGGGCACCGGAGCGGAACGCCTCGACCGGCGTCAGGCTGCGAGCGCCCGGCAGGCCCTGGAAACGGTTCGCATCGAGAAGGCCGGTGCCGCGCGGAAACAGGTCGACGCTCACGGCCGGCGCCACCTGGGCGGTGGAGCGCGACCCGTCGAACGCGACGGCGGTCCCGAGCCCGATCACGAGCCCGGCCGCCACCAGGATGCCGACCCGACTAGACGTCCGCATAGCACTTCTTCTCGGCCACAGCGCCCGGATGGGTGACGGCCCCGGTCCGGGCCGGCCCCACCTGCTGGGCGTATTTCCACAAGTAACCGGACGTCGCCGTCGCCCGCTTCGGCTTGAACGCCGCGCGGCGGGCATCGAGCTCCGCCTTGGAGAGCTTCACGTCGAGGGTGCCGGCCTCGGCGTCGATCGCGATGATGTCGCCGTCGCGCAGCAGGCCGATGGGGCCGCCGGCCGCCGCCTCCGGCCCGACATGGCCGACGCAGAAGCCGCGGGTGGCGCCGGAGAAGCGCCCGTCGGTGATCAGCGCCACCTTGCCGCCGGTGCCCTGGCCATAGAGCGCCGCCGTGGTGGCCAGCATCTCGCGCATGCCGGGGCCGCCCTGCGGCCCCTCGTGCCGGATCACCAGGACATCGCCCTCCTTGTAGCGGCGCTTCTGCACCGCCTCGAAGCACGCCTCCTCGCCATCGAAGCAGCGGGCCGGGCCCGTGAAGGTCAGGCTCTCCAGCCCGGCGATCTTCACGATGGCGCCCTCGGGAGCGAGATTGCCCTTGAGACCAACGACGCCGCCGGTCGGCAGCAGCGGCCGGTTGGCCGGGAGAACCACGTCCTGGTCCTTGTTCCAGGCCACGCCGGCGAGGTTCTGGGCCATGGTGCGGCCCGTCACGGTCATGCAGTCGCCGTGCAGGTAGCCGTGGTCGAGGAGCGTCTTGAGGATGAGGGGAATGCCGCCGACCTCGAACAGGTCCTTGGCGACGTAGCGGCCGCCGGGCTTCAGGTCCGCGATATAGGGCGTACGCTTGAACACGTCGGACACATCGAACAGATCGAACGCGATCCCGCACTCGTGGGCGATCGCCGGCAGATGAAGCGCAGCATTGGTCGAACCGCCGGTGGCTGCAACCGCGGCGGCGGCATTCTCCAGCGCCTGGCGGGTCACAATATCGCGAGGGCGCAGGCCGCTGCGGATCAGCGCCATCACCTGCTCGCCGGCGGTGGCGCAGAAGCGGTCGCGGATCTCGTAGGGGGCGGGCGCGCCGGCCGAGTACGGCAGCGCCAGGCCGATCGCCTCCGACACGGTCGCCATGGTGTTGGCGGTGAACTGCGCCCCGCAGGCGCCGGCCGACGGGCACGCCACCTGCTCCAGCTCGTCGAGATCGGCATCGGAGAGGTCGCCGACCGAATGGCGGCCGACCGCCTCGAAGACGTCCTGGATGGTCACCGGCCGGCCCTTGAAGGTGCCGGGCAGGATCGACCCGCCATAGATGAAGATCGACGGCACGTTCAGGCGGCACATGGCCATCATCATGCCGGGGAGCGACTTGTCGCAGCCGGCGATGCCGACCAGCGCGTCGTAGCCGTGGCCCCGCATGGTCAGCTCGACGGAGTCGGCGATCACCTCGCGGGACGGCAGCGAGGAGCGCATGCCCTCGTGCCCCATGGCGATGCCGTCCGTCACCGTGATGGTGCAGAACTCGCGCGGCGTGCCGCCGGCGGCCGCGACGCCCTTCTTGACCGCCTGGGCCTGGCGCATCAGCGCGATGTTGCAGGGGGCGGCCTCGTTCCAGCAGCTCGCGACGCCGACGAAGGGCTGGTGGATCTGCTGCGTGGTGAGACCCATCGCGTAGTAATAGGACCGATGCGGCGCGCGTTCCGGACCTTCGGTCACGTGCCGGCTGGGCAACCTGCTCTTGAGGTCGGTCCTGGAGTCCATCGCGTCTATCGCTGCCCCTGCCGGGTTCGCCGCATCCCCTGTCGGGATCGCGACCGGACGATGCGAACGCACATCGTCGACTGCGATCTGGACCCTTTCGAAATCACGGAGGGGTGTGGCGGAAAATAGGCGTTTTGAGCTGGCTTCCGGCCGGTCACGGAAATGTTGACCTCCTGTTGCGACGACGCCACACGTTGTGGTCACGCGCACACGAGCGGCGCGTCGTCACCCTTCGCGACAGGCGCGACTCGTGTTTCGTTTGGTGGATCGACGCGCCCCGATCGCGTCGCCCCGTCATAGCGGCTCCGCCTCGCTTCTCCGTCAATGCCGATGCTTCGATCGCACCGATTTCATCGACCTTTTCTTCACCACGTCGGAGCGCACGCCGAGCGCTCGCGGCGGTGTCGCGCGCGCTGCCTCGCGAGCGGCCGAGCTTCGCCATGAAACCGCCCGCCCCTGCCCGTCTCGATCGCCGCTTCTTCGATCGCAGCGTCCATGCGGTGGCGCCCGACCTGATCGGCGCGACGCTGCTGGTCGACGGTGTCGGCGGCACGATCGTCGAGGTCGAGGCCTATCACCACACCGACCCGGCCTCGCACAGCCATGGCGGCCGCACCGAGCGCAACGCCGTGATGTTCGGCCCGCCGGGCCACGCCTATGTGTATCGCTCCTACGGCATCCACTGGTGCGTCAACGCGGTGTGCGAGCCGGCGGGCGAGGCGAGCGCGGTGCTGATCCGGGCGCTGGCGCCGACCCATGGGCTCGACCGCATGCGGGCGCGGCGCGGGATCGACGAGGAGCGGCTTCTCTGCGCCGGGCCGGGCCGGCTGTGCCAGGCGCTCGGCATCACCAAGACGCTCGACGGCGCGCCGCTCGACGCCCCGCCCTTCGTGCTGCTCGCCCGCGAGAGCACGCCGGCGATCGTCGCCGGCCCGCGCATCGGCATCACCAAGGCGGCCGACAAGCCGTGGCGCTACGGCCTCGCCGGCTCGCGATTTCTCAGCCGGCCGTTCCGGGCGGGATGATCGGCGACCGGCCACGCGGCGGCCGGCCGGAGCGGCGCCACCGGCCCCCAGGGCCGTGGAGGCGCCGGGGTGGAGGCGCCGATGCCTCAGAGCGCCTCGCGGTCGGTCTCGCCGGTGCGGATGCGCAGCGCCCGCTCGATCGACGAGACGAAGATCTTGCCGTCGCCGATGTGGTCGGTGCGAGCGGCGCTCCGGATGGTCTCCAGAATGGTGTCGACACGGGCGTCCTCGACCACGAGGTCGATGCGCACCTTGGGCAGGAACGCCACCGTGTACTCGGCCCCCCGATAGAGCTCCTGGTGTCCCTTCTGGCGGCCGTAGCCCTTGACCTCGGTGACCGTCATGCCCTGCACGCCGGCCGCCGCCAGCGCGTCGCGGACCTCGTCGAGCTTGAAGGGTTTGATGACGGCGGTGACCAGCTTCATGTCGGCGCTCCGTGGTTGGTGTCGGACGCCGAGCAGGCCGGGATCGAGGGCACTCCCTGCGCCCGAAAAGGGCGCGGCGGTCCGAAAACTATTGCAATGAACACAATACCGGCACGCAACCGGAAATTCAGCAAAAACCGATGCGGCGCGGATGCATTGCGGACATTCGCCGCCCCCGCGAGGACGTGCCGGCAGCGGCCGCCGGCTCGTCTCGCACGGAGATCTCGGCTTGCAGAAAGATGTCATTCCGGAGCGCGGCGAAGCCGCGAGCCCGGAATCCAGGGGCGAACTCAGAGCTCGCGGCTGGATTCCGGGTTCGGCGCTGCACGCCGCCCCGGAAAGACCACCGGCTGGATCAGCCGGATCTCGTCTCGCGCGGGGAGATGGATCGCCGCGTCTCCGGCGATCCTGCCGAGGGCGCCGGCGGCGCACCGCCGGCGCAGCCCGGGCGCGGTCAGTCGGCCGCCTTCAGCCGCTCCAGCGCTTCGAGGATCTTGGCGCGGCGCGCCATCGCCTCCTCGCGCTTCTCGCGCTCGCCCTCGACCACCTCCTCGGGGGCGCGGGCCAGGAAGTCGGCATTGCCGAGCTTGCCGTCGACGCGCCGGATGTCGGCCTCGGCCTTGGCCTGCTCCTTGCCGAGGCGGGCCCGCTCGGCCGCGATGTCGATGACCCCGGCGAGCGGGATCGCCGCCACCTCGCCGCGCACCACGAGCTGCACCGAGCCCTTCGGCACCGCGTCGGCGCGGCCGATGTCCTTCAGCCGGGCGAGCCGGCCGATGACCTCGGCCCAGCGGGTCGCCCGCTCGTAGGTGGCGGCCGAGCCGGTGAGCACCAGCGGCAGCAGGGTGGCGGGCGGCACGTTCATCTCGGCCCGCACCGAGCGGATCGCCGTGACGAGGTCGATCACCCAGCCGATCTCGGCCTCGGCGTCGGGATCGGCCAGCCCCTCGGCGGTCGGCCACAGGGCGAGCGCCAGCAGGCTCTCGCGCGCCGGCCCGCCGGCGCCGGCCGCCTCGCCTTCGGCGGTGACGGCCCACAGCTCCTCGGTGACGAACGGCATGAACGGATGCAGGAGCTTCAGGATCTCGTCGCGCACATGGGCCACCATGGCGCGGGTCTCGGTCTTGGCCGGGCCGTCGGCGCCGAGCAGCACCGGCTTCGACAGTTCGAGGTACCAGTCGCAGTAGACGTTCCAGACGAAGCGGTAGACCGCCCCGGCCGCCTCGTTGAACTTGTAGGCCTCCAGCGCCGCGGTGGTCTCGGCGGCCGCCCGGGCCAGCTCGTGGCCGATCCAGCGGTTGAGGGTCTCGTCGCAGCCGCGCGGATCGAAGCCCGGCACGGTCACGCAGCCGTTCATCTCGGCGAACCGGCAGGCGTTCCACAGCTTGGTGGCGAAGTTCCGGTAGCCCTCGACCCGCGACTTGGCGAGCTTGATGTCGCGCCCCTGCGCCGCCATGGCGGCGAGCGTGAAGCGCAGCGCGTCGGCGCCGTACTGGTCGATCAGCTCCAGGGGGTCGATGACGTTGCCCTTGGACTTCGACATCTTCTGGCCGCGCTCGTCGCGGACCAGGGCGTGGATGTAGACGGTGCCGAACGGAACTTCATCCATGAAGTGAAGTCCCATCATCATCATTCTGGCAACCCAGAAGAAAATGATGTCGAAGCCCGTCACCAGCACGCTCGTCGGATAGAACCGTCCGAGCTCCTTGGTCTCGTCCGGCCAGCCGAGCGTCGAGAACGGCCACAGGGCCGAGGAGAACCAGGTGTCGAGCACGTCCTCGTCGCGGATCAGGAACGGCGCGCGGCTGTCCGGATCGAGCGCCATGTCGTGCCCTTCCATGGGCGTGATGGCCTCGGTCTCGGCGTAGTAGGCGAGCGCGCGGGCGACCGCCTCCTCCTCGGTCTCGGCGACGAAGACCTTGCCGTCCGGCCCGTACCAGGCCGGGATCTGGTGCCCCCACCAGAGCTGGCGCGAGATGCACCACGGCTGGATGTTCTCCATCCACTCGAAGTAGGTCTTCTCCCA
Source organism: Rhodoplanes serenus (assembly GCA_009720755.1). Classification (GTDB taxonomy): domain Bacteria; phylum Pseudomonadota; class Alphaproteobacteria; order Rhizobiales; family Xanthobacteraceae; genus Rhodoplanes; species Rhodoplanes serenus. The sequence goes on along the minus strand of WNKV01000005.1, from coordinate 22,069 downwards.
GGTCTTCGGCACGAACACGGTGGAGCCGTCGCGGACGGCTTCAATGGCCCGCACCGCCAACGCCTTGGCGTTGACGTACCACTGGTCGGTGAGGAACGGCTCGATCACCGCGTTCGAGCGGTCGCCGTGTGGCACCATGTGGGTGTGCGGCTCGATCTTCTCCAGGAAGCCCTCGGCCTCCAGCCGCTCGACGATCTTGCGGCGCGCCTCGAAACGGTCGAGCCCGTGCAGCGCGATCGTCTCGGTCAGCGCCGGCGACATCGCCACGCCCTTGAGGAACTCGGCGTTCTCGGCCAGGTCGAGGCGGCCTTCGGTGTCGAGCACGTTGATCAGCGCGAGATGGTGCCGGCGTCCCACCTCGAAGTCGTTGAAGTCGTGCGCCGGGGTGATCTTGACGGCGCCAGTGCCCTTCTCCGGGTCCGAATAGGTATCGGCGACGATCGGGATGCGGCGGCCGACCAGCGGCAGGATGACATGCTTGCCGACCAGGTGCGTGTAGCGCTCGTCGTCCGGATGCACCGCCACCGCGGCGTCGCCCAGCATGGTCTCGGGCCGGGTGGTGGCGACCGTGATGAAGGTATCCGCCATCCCTTCGACCGGATACTGAATGTGCCACAGGCTGCCCTTGACCTCGACCTGCTGCACCTCGAGGTCGGAGATCGCGGTGAGCAGCTTCGGGTCCCAGTTGACCAGCCGCTTGTCCTTGTAGATCAGCCCCTCTTCGTAGAGGCGGACGAAGACCTTCAGCACCGCGCGCGACAGCCCTTCGTCCATGGTGAAGCGCTCGCGCGACCAGTCGCAGGAGGCGCCGAGCCGCCGGAGCTGGTTGACGATGGTGCCGCCCGATTCCGCCTTCCAGGCCCACACCCGCTCCAGGAACGCCTCGCGGCCCATCTCGCGGCGCGACGGCTCCTTGCGCTCCATGAGCTGGCGCTCCACCACCATCTGGGTGGCGATGCCGGCATGGTCGGTCCCGGGCTGCCACAGCACGTCCTTGCCGCGCATCCGCTCGAAGCGCACCAGCACGTCCTGCAACGTGTTGTTGAGCGCGTGGCCCATGTGGAGCGAGCCGGTGACGTTGGGGGGTGGGATCACCAGGCAATAGGGCGCCGCGGCGCGGCGCTCGGGACGACCGGCGCGAAACGCCTCGGCCGCCTCCCAGGCGGCCGAGATGCGGTCCTCGATGGCGGCGGGCTGATAGGTCTTCTCGATCATTTGGGACTCTCGACGCGCGTTTGGGGGTCACCAAACCCGTGCCCATGCCCCCTGTCAACGGCGGGAACCGCAGGTGACGCCTGAGTTTGCGGTCGCGCCTCCGCCGGCGCGACGCCGTCGGCCGGCCACACACGCCGCCGTGGACCCGCACCGACGTGGCGCACGGCTCACGCCGGTGTAAGCTGCCGGCCCGAGCCACCGGACCCGTCCCTTGCCCGCACCCTCGCCTCCCGCACCCCCGGTGGCGCCGCCCTCGACCACGCGCCCGATCGTCGTGCTGGCGCTCGCCGCCTTCGCCAGCCAGGCCCAGGTGCGGGCCGCCGACTCGGCGCTGCCGCAGATCGCCGCCGACTTCGGCGTCTCGGTCGGCGCCGCCTCGGTGATGGTGTCGTCCTATCTGGTCGCCCACGGCACCATGCAGCTCTTCGCCGGGCCGGCCGGTGACCGCTTCGGCAAGTTTCGCACCGTGACGGTCGCCGCGGCGCTCGGCGCCGGGCTGGTGCTGGCCTGCGCGGCGGCCTCCTCGCTCACCGGCTTGACGCTGATCCGTCTCGCCTGCGGGGTGACGGCGGCCGGCATCATTCCGCTCGGCATGGCCTATATCGGCGACACCGTCCCGTCGGCCCAGCGCCAGTCGGTGCTCGGCCGCTATCTCACCGGCCAGATCAGCGGGCAGCTGTTCGGCCAGGCGGCGGGCGGCATCGTCGGTGATGCGCTCGGCTGGCGCGCCGTGTTCCTGGTGCTCGGACTGATCTTCATGCTCGCTGCGGTGGCGCTGGCGCTGGAGATGCGCCGCAATCCCGCGACCCGCAGCACCGGGACGAGCGACGGCAGCCGCAGCCCCGGCTTCGTCGGCGGCTACCGCATGGTCCTCGGCGATCGCTGGGCCCGCACGCTGCTCGGCATCGTCTTCGTCGAGGGCATGATGATGTACGGATCGCTCGCCTTCATCGGGGCGGACCTGCATCTGCGCTTCGGGCTCGGCTTCACCCTGGTCGGGGTGGTGATCGCGGCCTTCGGGGCCGGCGGTCTCGCCTATGCGGCGGCCGTCCGGGTGCTGGTGCTCCGCCTCGGGCAGCGCGGTCTCGCCACGGCGGGCGGCATCACCCTCGGGCTCGGCTACGCGACTCTGGCGATCGCCCCGGTCTGGTGGATCACGCCGGCCGCCGTCGCCCTCATCGGGCTCGGCTTCTACATGCTGCACAACACGCTGCAAACCCAGGCGACGCACCTGACGCCGGCGGCGCGCGGCACCGCCGTGGCGGCGTTCTCGGCCTCGCTCTACATGGGGCAGCCGATCGGGGTGACGCTGTTCGCCGCGGTCATCGACCGGCACGGGGCGCCGCCGGTGTTCCTGGCCGCCGCCGTGGTGTTGCCCCTGCTCGGCCTGTGGTTCGCGGCCCGCCTGCGCGCCCGCGGCGGCCGTTGACCGGATCACTGCAGCCCGAGATCGATCTTCGGCCCGAGCCGGCCCGGCGCCGGATCAGCTCCGGCCGCGCGACACCCGCTCGATCTCGGCCCGCACCAGGCGCTCGACCATCTGGGGCAGGTTGTCGTCGAGCCACGACTTGAGCATCGGCCGCAGCATCTCGCGGACCAGGTCCTCGAGGGTGCGGGCGTTCTGCACCAGCACCGTCTGGGCGAGTGCGTTGAAGGCCGAATCGACCGCCGCCGAGGTCGCCGCCGACATCAGCGGCCGCTCGGGCGGCAGCTCCGGCTGCGGCGCGGCCGATGACGGGCCGAACGACGGCCCGGCGGACGGCGGACGCGGTGCGGCATGCGAGGGCATCGCCTCGTCCCAGCCGTCCGACTCGCTGAACACCACGTCGGACGGCCGCCCGTCGATCTTGCGGAACGGCGGCGCCGGGGTCCGCATGTCCTCGGTGAGATCGAGGATGTCGTCGGCCCGCGGGGCCGGCGGCGGCGGGGGGGGCGGCGCCTTGGCGGCGGCGGGTGGTGGCGGCGGTGGGGGTGCAGGCGCCTTCGCGACGGGGGGCGGCGGAGGCGGCGGCGGTTCCGGCTCGGGAGCGGCATCGAAGCTCGCGAACAGCGCGTCGATGTCGTCCTGGCTGTTGGTGGCGGACGGATCGGACGCCTTCGGAGGCGGCGGCGGCGCGACCGCGACGGGCTTCGGCGGCGGCGGTGCCGCCGTCGGCTTGGCCGGCGCCGCCTTGGTCGAGTCGTCGTCGGCGATGATCCTGCGGATCGACGCCAGGATCTCCTCCATCGACGGCTCTTGCGCCTTTGCCGGTTGGTTCATGCGATCCGTTCCCGCTGCCGGTCGCTCCGGTCGAGCCGACGCCTCGGGCGAGTGTCGATCCCACGGGATCGGCCGCCGCCCTCGAAGTCCTTACATGGCCGCACTTTCGACGGCGAACCGGGTCCCACTTCGCCGGAAAGTGCTCAAGGTGGTGCGAATCATCGCCCCGTGCCTGTCCGGCAGTATGGAGACGGGGCGATCATGCGCAATCAATCCAATGACCTTAAACCCGATTCTCGATTCCGACGAGGGCGGCCGGCGGCGCCCGCCCCGGCCGACGTCGGGCTAGGGCGGCATCCGATCCAGTTGGATCGAATGTCGCCCTGACGTGCTTATGGATCGCATTTTCGACGGCGAACCGAGTCCCGCTTCGCCGTAAAATGCTTAGCGACCGTCCGGCGTGCGCACGCCGCCCCAGGTGTCGCGAACCTGGTGATAATGCGTCACCGGATCGTAGATCGCGGTGGGCAGGCCGAGCACCACCGGCGACAGCCGTCCGACGGCCGCCAGGAGGTTGTAGGACGCCACCACGCGATCGCGCTGCGCCGTCACCAGTGCCACCCGGGCGTTGACCAGCTCCTGCTGGGCATTGAGGACGTCGAGGGTGGTGCGCTGGCCGACCCGGGCCTCCTCGCGAACGCCGTTGAGGGCGATCTCGGCGGCCGAGACCTGCGCCTGCGTTGCCTCGATCTGGGCCTTGGCGGCCTGGAGCTGGCCCCACGCCTGCGCCACGTTGGCCTGCGCCTGGTCGCGGGCCGTCTCCAGGTCGAGCCGCTTCTGGCCGAGCGTCTCCTTGGAGGCGCGGATGGCCGCATAGTCGGCGCCGCCCTGATAGATCGGCACCGCGAGCTGCCCCATGAAGGAGGCGCTGAACTGGCTCGACACCATCGGGCTCGGGTCCCAGTTCTGCTGAACGTTGGCGTTCGCCATGACGGTCGGATAGAGGGCGCCCTCGTTGATCTTCACCTGCAAGGCCTGGACGTCGATGCCGAACATCGCGGCCGTGACATTGGGGTTCTGGGCGCGACCGGAGCCGATCGCGGCCTGGAGACTCGCGGGCGACAGCCGATCGACCGGAGTGGCCGCCGAGAGCCGACCCGGCTCGACGCCGATGACCTGGCGATAGGTGGCGCGCGAGGCGGTGAAGTTCGATTCGGCCGCCGACACCTGGGAGCGGCCCGCCGCGAGGCGCGATTCGGACTGCGCCACGTCGGTGCGGGTCACCTCGCCGACCGCAAAGCGGTCGCGGGTCTGGCGGAGCTGCTCCTGAAGCACCTCGACGTTGCGCCGCTGGAGGTCGAGAATCGCGGTGTCGCGCAGCAGGTTCATGTAGGCGGTGGCGGCGTTGAGCAGCACGTTCTGCTCGATCAGTCGCAACGTCTCGCGCGCCGCCGAGACCTGCCCCTCGGCCTGGCGCACGCGATTGCCGGTCTGGAAGCCGTTGAACAGCGTCTGGGTGCCGGTGAGGCCGACGCCGCGTGGCGTCGTCCAGCCTTCCACCACCTCGCCGCCGCGACCGCCGCCCGACACCTGGCGCTCATACTGCTGGCCGATCGAGGCGGTCGCCGAAATGCTCGGGCGATAGCCGGACAGCGCCGTCGGCACGTTCTCGTCGGTGGCGCGCACGATGGCGCGCTGCGAGTTGAGCTGCGGATTGTTCTGATACGCCTGAGCGAGCGCACCCGGCAGGGTATCGGCCGATGCCGCGCCGACCGTGCCCAGTGTCGCGGCGAGAACCGCTGCGGCTACGGTATGTCGCCGGCGCGTCATCGCCCCTGTCATTGTCAACCTCGACCTCGTGAGCATTGCAAGATGTGACGCCGCCGAGGCGGCGCCACCGTGGGCTCACAATAGAAATCGGTCAGGGCCCTGGAAACCCCGCGGCCGAAAAAGATGCGAGGTGGCGCATTCGAGCCACAGCTGGGGAAAGCCTAATTGTCCCTTAGAAAACAAAGGTCGGGGGCGTCGAAAAGGCAGGCAGTACGGGGGCTGCCGCGTCGAACACCGGAACCCCGCTCGCGACGCCGTTGACGGAGCGGAAGAGGACGACCTCGCCCGGCGCCTTGGTGCCCAGCACGGCGATCAGCCGCCCGCCCTCGGCGAGTTGGGACAGCAAGGCGGGCGGCACAGTCTCGACGGTACCGTTGACCAGGATGGCATCGTAGGGTCCGCCGGCCGGCCAGCCGGCCTCCAACGGACCTTCCACCACCTTGGCGTTGGCGACGCCGGCCTCGGCGAGCAGCCGGCCCGCCGTGGCGGCGAGCGCCGGGGTCTCCTCCAGCCCCACCACGGTGGCGGCGAGGCGGGCGAGAATCGCGGTCGAGTAGCCGGTGCCGCAGGCGAGATCGAGCACCCGGTCGGTCTCGGCCAGGTCGAGCGCCTGGATCATGCGGGCCTGGACCATCGGCTTGAGCAGGCAGCGGTCGGGGCGGCCGTGCGCCACCGGAGCGACCGGCAGGTCGCCGTCCATGTAGGCGAGCGCCGCCTTGGCGGCCGGGACGTAGTGCTCGCGCGGAACCTCGTTCAGGGCGGCGATCAGGCGCAGATCGGTGACGTCGTTCGGTCGCACCTGGTTGTCGACCATCTTGCGGCGTGCTGCGGCAAAATCCATGGGCTCGGCTCCGCTGGCGTCCCGGCGGACGCGGGTCGGCGGGAGTTGTGGGGCAGTGCCCGTGAAAACGCAAGGCGCCTCTCCGCGCCCCCGCCCTGCCCGACGCGAACGGCCCGACGCCCCGCATGCCGGGCCTCCTCGCGAGAAGCCGTAGCCTCAGCGCAGGAACGGGTTGGTGGCGCGCTCGTGGCCGATCGTCGAGGTCGGGCCATGGCCGCACACGAAGGCGAGATCGTCGCCGAGCGGCAGCAGCTTCTCCTTGATGGAGCGGATCAGCGCCGCGTGGTCGCCGCCCGGCAGGTCGGTGCGGCCGATCGAGCCGCGGAACAGCACGTCGCCGACCACCGCGAAGCCCTGGCTGCGATCCACATAGACGACGCTGCCGGGCGAGTGGCCGGGACAGTGCAGCACGTCGAGCGACAATTCGCCGACCGCGACCGTGTCGCCCTCCTCCAGCCAGCGGTCCGGGACGATGTTGCGGGCCTCGATGCCGTAGACCTCGCCGGTCTCCACCAGGTTGTCGAGCAGGAAGGCGTCGGCGCGGTGCGGGCCGGTGACCGGCACGCCCAGGCGGTCCTTCAGGTCGGCGGCGCCGGCGGCGTGGTCGATGTGGCCGTGGGTCAGCCAGATCTGTTCGACCGTCACGCCCGCCTTGTCGATGGTCGCGGCGACCGCGTCGAGATCGCCGCCCGGATCGATCACCACGCCGCGCTTGCTCGCCTCGCACCACAGGAGCGTGCAGTTCTGCTGAAACGGCGTGACGGGGACGATGGCGGCACGGGCACGGGTCATGGACGGTCCTCGATCAGGGTGTCGGGCGCGGCGGCGCGGTCGACGAGCCACAGGACCGGCCCGGCGCAGCGCACCCGCGCGGCCGGCAGGTCGGCGCCGGCCAGAAGCTGCGCGATGACCGGCCGCTTCTCGGCCCCGGCGACGATGAACAGCATCGCCCGGCTGGAGGCAAGCGCCGGCAGCGTGAGCGAGATGCGGGGCACGAACGGCGCGAGCCCCGCGGTGTCGACGCCGACCGCCCAGCGGTCGCGCTCGGCGAGCGCCGGCGTGCCGGGAAACAGCGAGGCGACGTGGCCGTCCGAGCCGAGGCCGAGCAGCACCAGATCGAACAGCGGCCGCGCCGGATCGAGCCGGTCGCTTCCATAGAACCCCGCGAGCGTGGCCGCATAGCGACGCGCTGACGTGTGCGGATCGGGATCGTCGGTCGGAATCGCGTGGATGCGCGCGGCCGGCACGCCGAGCGGATCGAGCAGCATCGCCCGCGCCTGCCCGGCATTGCTGCGTGGATCGCTCTCCGGCACGAACCGCTCGTCTCCGAAGAACCAGTCGAGGCGGTCGAGCGGCAGCCGCGCCGCGAGGTCCGGCTGCGCCAGCCGGCGATAGACGGCACCGATCGTGCCACCGCCGGTGAGGCAGACGGCACCGCGCCCGCCGACGCGCTCCAGAATGCCGGCGATGTGCTCCGCCGCCGCTGCGGCGAGCGCGGCGGCATCGTCGAGCACGACGAAGTGTCGGTCGGCCATCCTCGCGCTCACGGTCCGTCATTCCGGGACGCGCGCCTCGGCGCGCGGACCCGGAATCCAGCCCGAACCTCAGTGCTGGTTGCTGGATTCCGGGTTCGCTGCTTCGCAGCGCCCCGGAATGACCAAAGCCCAGCCATCCTGCCCTTCCTCATCGGATCGGCCGCCAGCGCCGGCCGTGATTGCCGACCAGATCGTGGGCCTCCTGCGGCCCCTCGCTGCCGGCGTCGTAGACGCACAGCCCGTCGGCGCCGGCCTCTCGCCACGCATCGAGGAACGGCTGCACGGCGCGCCACCCCGCCTCCACCCCGTCGGCACGCTGGAACAGGATGGCGTCGCCGATCATGCAGTCGTAGATCAGCGTCTCGTAGCCGGTGCTCGGCGCCGCGTCGAAGTAGTCGCGGTACTGGAACGTCATGTTGACGCCGTCGATGGCGATCGACGGCCCCGGGACCTTGGCGTTGAACTGGAGCGAGATGCCCTCCTCCGGGGCGATCCGCACCGTGAGGAAGTTCTCGGCCAGATGCTCGATCGGCATGTGGCGGAACATCGCGAACGGCGCCTGCTTGAACTTGATCGCCACCTCGCTGACGCGCCGGCCGAGCGCCTTGCCGGTGCGCAGGAAGAACGGCACCCCGGCCCAGCGCCAGTTGTCGATCTCCAGGCCGAGGGCCACGTAGGTCTCGGTGGTGCTGTCGGGGGCGACGTCGGCGGTCGCCCGATAGGCCGGCACCTCGGTGTCGCCGACCCGGCCGGCCGCATACTGGCCGCGCACCGAGCGACGCAGCGCCTCCGTCGTGCTCTCCACCTGGATCTCGTCGAGCACCGCCGCCTTGGCCCGGCGCACCGCGGTAGCATCGAAGCGCGACGGCGGCTCCATGGCGGTCAGCGCCAGGAGCTGAAACAGATGGTTGGGCACCATGTCGCGCAGCGCGCCGGTGGCGTCGTAGAACTTTCCGCGCCGCCCCACCGCCAGCGTCTCCGCCACGGTGATCTGCACATGGTCGATATGGTCGCGATTCCAGATCGGCTCGAACAGACCGTTGGCGAAGCGCAGCACCAGAATGTTCTGCACCGTCTCCTTGCCGAGATAGTGGTCGATGCGGAAGATCTGATGCTCCTCGAACATGTCGAGCAGTGCCCGGTTGAGCGCCTGCGCCGAGGCGAGATCGGTGCCGAACGGCTTCTCGACGATCAGCCGCCGCCAAGCGCCCTTCTCCTCGCGCGCCATGCCGGCGGCACCGAGCGCGCGGGCGATCGGCACGAAGGCGGTCGGCGGCGTCGCGAGGTAATAGAGCCGGTTGCCGCGGGTGCCGCGCTGCGCCTCGATGACTTCGAGCCTGTCGCGCAGGCGATCGAAGGAGCCCGGCTCCTCCGGCCCGCCCGAGACGTAGCTGACGCAGGACAGCAGACGATCGACCACGGCGGGATCGACCGGACGGGTGGCGAAGCGGTCGAGCGCCTTGCGCAGGCCCTCGCAGAAGGCCGCCGTGGTCATCTCGGCGCGGGCGACGCCGACGATCGAGAAGGCGTCGGGCAGATGGCCCGCCGCCGCGAGATTGTAGAGCGCCGGCACCAGCAGACGGTGGGTCAGGTCGCCGGAGGCGCCGAACACCACGAAGCAGCACGGATCGGCCGGGGGAACGACCCGTGCGGCGGTCTTGGCCGTCACGCGCGGTCCTTCGGCTCGACGTGGCCGCCGAAGCCCTGCCGCATCGCCGACAGGATCTTTTCACCGAAGGTGTGGTCGCGGCGCGAGCGGAAGCGCGCATAGAGGGCCGCCGACAGCACGTCGGCCGGCACCGCCTCGTCGATCGCCGCCATGATGGTCCACCGCCCTTCGCCGGAGTCCTCCACATAGCCGGTGTAATCGCCGAGCTGCGGATCGCGCGTCAGCGCCGCCGTGGTGAGATCGAGCAGCCACGACGTGATCACGCTGCCGCGGCGCCACGTCTCGGCGATGTCCGTGAGGTCGAAATTATAGCGCTCTTCCTTGGGCAGCGCCTCGCTATTGGCGTTCTTGAGGATGTCGAAGCCCTCGGCATACGCCTGCATCAGGCCGTACTCGATGCCGTTGTGGATCATCTTGACGAAGTGACCGGCGCCGCTCGGCCCGGCATGCAGATAGCCGCGCGTCGGGCGGGAGTCGCGCCCGTCGCGGTCGTCGCGGCCGGGCGTCGGCGGGATGTCACCCTCGCCCGGCGCCAGCGCCGAGAAGATCGGATCGAGCCGCTTCACGATCTCCTTCTCGCCGCCGATCATCATGCAGTAGCCACGCTCCAGCCCCCACACGCCACCCGAGGTGCCGACGTCGACATAGTGGACGCCGCGTTGCTTGAGCCAGCGGGCGCGGCGGATGTCGTCCTTCCAGAAGGTGTTGCCGCCGTCGATGACGATGTCGCCGGCCGACAGCAGGCCCGACAGGGTCTCGATGGTGCCCTCGGTGATCGAGCCGGCCGGCAGCATCACCCAGACGACGCGCGGCGGCGTCAGCTTGCGGAGCAGATCCTCGATGTCGGCGGCCCCGACGGCACCGTCGGTCACCAGGGCGGAGACCGCCCGCTCGTCGCGGTCGTAGACGGCCGCCGTGTGACCGTTGCGCATGAGGCGACGCACGATGTTGCCGCCCATCCGTCCAAGCCCGATCATGCCGATCTGCATGGGGATCTCCTTCAGCTCAGGGCGTGCTCGACGGCCGCGGCGAGTGCCGCCAGCCCGGCCGCCACGTCGGTCTTGATGTGGACCCGCAGAGCCCGTCGGCCGCGCTCGGCCAGCACGCCGAAGTCGCCGCGCGCCTGCGCCGCCTTGACGATCCCGAAGCTCGCCGCCTGCCCGGGCACCGGCAGGTCGGGATGATCGTCGGCGGTGATCTGGAGGAACACGCCGGTGTCGGGGCCGCCCTTGTAGGCTTGCCCGGTGGAGTGCAGGAAGCGCGGCCCGAAGCCCACGCAGGTCGCCACCTTGCGGCGGGCCCGCACGGCGAGCCGCATGCTCTGCAACATGCCGGCATGGGCGGGGTTGCGCGCCACATAGGCGAGCAGCGCCACATAATCGCCGGGCTTCACCCGGGCGAGATGCGCCCGCAGCCAGCCGTCGAGATCGGTGCCGGCGCCGGCGGCGCGCAACGCGGCGGCGTTCGCCGCATCGGTGAAGACGTCGAAGGAGTCGCTCGACGCCACCGGCGTCTCGGCCGGCAGCCGGCCGGTCGCTTCGAACGCCGCGGTCAGCTCGCGGGTCTTGATCTTGCTCGCCTCGACGTCGGGCTGATCGAACGGGTTGAGGCCCATCACGGCGCCCGCCACCGCGGTGGCGATCTCGAAGCGGAAGAACTCCTGGGCGATCTCGGCGCGGTCGCGCAACACGATGCGCACCACCGGATGACCAGCCTTCTCCAGCGCCGCCATTTCGGCGTCGTGGTGCGACGGCGCATCGCCGGCGAGCCGCAGATCGACGAACAGGCGGTCGTCGCCGTAGCACACGGGCGAGCCCAGCGGCTCGCCGTCCACCGGGATGATCGCCTGGCCGTTCTTGCCGGTCGACTCGGCGACGAGCTGCTCGGCCCAGGCGCCGAAATCGGCGAGCCCGCGCGACGCCAGCATGGTCATCTTGTCGCGTCCGGCCTTGGCGGCGACCCCGAGCAGCAGGCCGAGCTGCACCCCCGGATTGGCGGCCGGCGGCACATCGGGGCCGCAGGCGTTCACCATCAGCTCGGCCGAGGCGAGGAACTGCGCCACATCGATGCCGGCGGCCGCCGCCGGCACCAGCCCGAACGGCGACAGCACCGAGTAGCGGCCCCCGATGGTCGGCTCGCCATGGAAGATCGCCCGGAAGCCGTCGCGCTGCGCCACCTTCTCCAGCGACGAGCCGGGGTCCGTGATGGCGACGACGTGACGGCCGGCGGCGTCGCCCACCACCTTGCGGAGCCGGTCGAGGAAGTAGGCCAGCATGACGTTGGGCTCGGTGGTCGAGCCCGACTTGCTGGCCACGATAACCAGCGTCGAGGCGAGCTTGACGGCCGCCTCGGTGGCGCGCACCTGCGCCGGGTCGGTCGAATCGAGGATGCCCAGCCGCGGGAAGCCGGGCTGCGGCCCGAAGGTCTCGGCCAGCACCTCGGGGCCGAGACTCGACCCGCCCATGCCGAGCAGCAGCACGTCGGTGAAGCCGGCCGCCTTCACGTCGGCCGCGAACGCCTGATAGTCGGCGAGCTTCGCCTGGCCCTCGGCGGTGCCGGTGAGCCAGCCGAGCCAGCGGTGCTCGTCGGTGCCGGTCCAAACCGACGCATCCTTGGCCCACAGCCGGCGGATGGTGCCGGCCTTGCGCCAGGCGTCGGCCTCCGTCGCGACGGCCGCGGCGAGCGCCGGCGGCACCGATACGGCCTGCCGGTTCAGGCGATCGCCCAGCGCCGCGGCGCGCGCCTGCGCCACCGCGGCGAGCAGCTTGTCGAAGGCGTCGGCGAACAGCGCGACGCCCTCCTCCACCAGCCGGTCGGTGACCGCATCGAGCGAGATGCCGGCGGCGTCGAGCGCCGCGAGCGCCGCCTCGGCCTCGTCGACGCCGCGCTCCAGGGTGGCGGCCGGACGGCCATGGTCCAGGAAGGCGTCGAGGGTCGCCGGCGGCACCGTGTTGACGGTGTCGGGGCCGATCAGCTCGTCGACATAGAGGACGTCGCTGTAGGCCTTGTTCTTGGTCCCGGTCGACGCCCACAGCAGCCGCTGCGGCCGCGCCCCCTTGGCGGCCAGCACCCGCCAGCGGTCGCCGGCGATCAGCGCCTTGTAGCTGCGATAGGCGAGCTTGGCGTTGGCGACGGCGATCTCGCCCTTCAGCCCTTCGAGGCGAGCCTTCTCGTCGGGATCGTTGGCGGCGGCAATGCGGGCGTCGAGCAGCGCGTCCACCGCGGTGTCGATGCGGCTGACGAAGAAGCTCGCCACGCTCGCCACCCGGGCGACATCGCCGCCCTTGGCGGCGAAGTCCTCGAGGCCGGCCAGATACGCCTCGGCGACCGCCTCGTAGACCGGGCGGGCGAACAGCAGCGTGACGTTGACGTTGATGCCCTCGCCGATCAGCGTGCGCACCGCCGGCACGCCGGCCTCGGTGCCGGGGACCTTGACCATCAGGTTCGGCCGATCGACCGCGGCCCACAGGCGGCGCGCCTCGGCGACCGTTGCGTCGGTGTCCAGGGCCAGATAGGGCGACACCTCCAGGCTGACGAAGCCGTCCACCCCGCCGGTCTCGTCGAACACCGGCCGCAGCACGTCGGCGGCCCGCTGGATGTCCGCGATGGCGAGGTGCTCGTAGAGATCGCCGACGCCGCGGTCACCCTCCGCCAAAGCGGCCCGGATGGCCCCGTCGTATTCGGTCGAGCCGGCGATCGCCTTCTCGAAGATGGACGGGTTGGAGGTGACGCCGCGCACCCCCGCCTCGACCAGCCGGGCAAGCTCTCCGGTCTCGACGAAGCCGCGGGCGAGGAAGTCCAGCCACACGGCCTGTCCTTGGGCGTGCAGCGCGTGGAGTGGGGTCATCGTCATGGTCCAGAGGTTCGGGTGGCCGGCCGGCGAGCCGGCCGCGAGCCGAACGGTGCGCGAGGGCCGGTGACCGGAGCGAAATCCGAGTCGATCTTAGCCCGTCGGACGGCACCGACAAACGACCGCCGGCGGAACTCCACCGCCGCGACGCCGCGGAGCACGGCCGGGCGGCAGGCGCAAAGGCGCGGCAGCCGGGAGCGCGGCGACGGGACGCCGACGGGGCACGGCGATGGGGGCACGCCAATTGGGCGTCGTCAGGGCTTGACCAGGACGGCTTCGAGGGCGCGGGCCAGCATGTCGGAGCGGAACGGCTTCTGCACCACCGGCATGTGGGCCCAGCCGGGATCGAGGCCGTCGGCGCCGTAGCCGGTGGTGAAGACGAACGGAATGCCGCAATCGCGCAGCCGCTCGGCCACCGGATAGACCTCGACCCCGTCGAGATTGACGTCGAGAACGGCGACGTCCGGGCGCGCCTCGTCGAGCGCCGCCAGCGCCTCCGCAATGCCGGCGACGTTGCGCACCACGCCGCAACCCAGCTCGCGCAGGATGTCCTCGATCAGGAACGAAATAATGGCCTCGTCCTCGACGATGAGGACGCTCAGACGATCGAAATTCGGCAGAGACGTGTCCGCGCTCTCGTCCAAGCTCATCCCGGCGTCGAAGACAATGGAATATCCATCGTACATCGCAGCCCGGCGGGATCGTAGTCAAGCGCGGCCACCCCCCGGAGCTGGCGGGCCAGCCCCTGCTCCACCAGGCGGGTGCCGAAGCCCCGGTGCCGCGGCGGCGCCACCTCGGGTCCGCCCTCTTCCTGCCACGCGATGCGCACGATCGGACCGCGGTCGGCTTCGCGCACCGTCCAGGTCACCGCGACCCGGCCGTCCGTCGACGACAAGGCGCCGAACTTCGCCGCATTGGCGGCCAGCTCGTGGAACACCAGCGACAGCGTCAGCGACGCCTGGGCGCCGAGCCGGATGGAGTCGCCCGCCACATGCAGCCGGGCCGGAGAGGCGCCGGTGGAGGGAACGACGGCACTCTCGATGATGGTTTTCAGGTCGATCGGGTCCCAGCAGCCGCGGGTGAGCTGATCGTGGGCCCGGCTGAGCGCCACCAGGCGGCCCTCGAAATCGTCCTGGGCCTCCTTGGAGGCGCCGCACTTGCGGATGGTGTGGTCGGCGAAGGACTGGACCGTGGCCAGCGCGTTCCGGACCCGGTGGTTCAGCTCGTCGAGAAGCGCACGTTGCCGGTGGTCGGCGCGCTTGCGCTCGGTGATGTCGTGGAAGCAGCCGACGGCGCCCAACACGGCCCCGTCCGGATCGGTGATCGGCTCGACATTGGCCAGCACGATGGCGCGGCCACCATCCGAGCGCTCCAGGATGATCTCGCGGTCGCGGACCGGCTCGCCGACACGCATGAAGGTGCCGACCGGGGTGTCGACGACGCCGAGATGCCGGCCGGTATCGCGGGCCAGGCGCGGCGGCAAGCTGCCGGGCGCGTCGTCGGCGACAATCGGCGAGCGGCCCCACATCTCGGCGGCGCGGCGGTTGCAATGGACGATCGCGCCGGCGTCGTCGCACAGATAGGCGGCGACCGGAAGGACGTCGAGCATCTCCTTCCACGAGTCGAGCTTGCCTGCGGCCGACGATCGAGATGCGGCGCCGTCGCGGACGTCGTGAGTCAGGGCATCCATGGCGGAACCTTCAGGGGGTAACCGGCGCAGCGGTACTACGATCGCAGGGCAACGCCGCAGCACCGGATTGGTTCCATGCCGACCCCCACCCCATGGCCCGTTCGGGGGAGTTATCCACCGGATGGGCTATCGGGGGACGATCGGAGCCGCGACGGCGGCGCATGGAGGAGAACCGGCTGGCGCCAATTCGATGTCACTCCGGACGCCGCGAAGCGGCTGTGCGGGCTCCGGCCGAGCGTTCCTTGCGCACCGGCATCAGGCAGGGCGGCGGGCCGTCCTCGCCGTCCGCATGGGTCTCCGTGGACAGGCGAAGGCGGCCGATCGACAGCGTCACGCGTGCCACCGCGTGATCGCTCCCGGCGGGACGCCGGATCTCGGAACGCCGGATCTCGGGACGACGGCTCTGGTCGCGGCGCAAGTCTGTCATGCCGGTCCTCCCGTGCGAGGCACGGTCCGCCCGAATGGCGAGGGTCTCGACGACCGGCGGCGAGCGACGCCCACAACGTCCCGACAGACCCGAAGCACCGGCACCGGCAGACTACGGGAGGCCCGCCTGCGTCGGGCATCCGGGCGATTGCGATTCGGAAGAGTCCGCACGTATCGACGGAGTAATCGCCGATCAATCCTCGTCGGGGGACTCCTCGATCGGGTCGTAGCGGGTGGCGTCGAAGCCGACCAGGTTCCACGATTGCAGCATGTGGGGCGGCAGCGGCGCCGTCACGTCGATGACGCCGCCGCGCGGATGGGGGATCACCAGACGGCGCGCCATCAGGTGAAGCCGGTTCTGAATTCCGCCCGGCAACTGCCAGTTTTCAATGGAGAAGTACTTGGGATCGCCGACGATCGGATGGCCGATATGGGCGAGGTGGGCGCGGAGCTGATGGGTGCGCCCGGTGACCGGCTTGAGCGACAGCCAGGCGAGCTGCTGGGCCGCCGTCTCGACCACGGCATAGTAGGTGACGGCGTGGGTCGCCCCCTCCTCGCCGTGGCGGGCGATCCGCATGATGCTCTCGTCCTCCCGCTCCTCCTTGACCAGGAAGGTCGAGATGCGGCCCTGGCGCGGCTTCGGCACCCCGGCGGCGAGTGCCCAGTAGATCTTCCGCGCCTCCCGCGACCGGAAGCTCTTGGCGAGCGTCGAGGCGGCGAACCGCGTCTTGGCGACCAGCAGGCAGCCGGCCGTGTCCTTGTCGAGCCGGTGCACGAGCCGGGGCCGCTGGCCCTTGGCGTCGCGCAGAACCTCCAGCATGCCGTCGACATGGCGCGTGGTGCCGGAGCCGCCCTGCACCGCGAGGCCCATCGGCTTGTTGAGCACCAGCACGTCGTCGTCCTCGAACAGGGTGATCGAGGCGAGGAGCTTGCGGGTCTTCTCGTCGGCCTCGGCGGCGGCGCCGCTGCGCGGCGGCGGCGCGTCGAGCCGCAGCGGCGGGATGCGCACCGCCTGCCCGGCTTCCAGCCGGTCCTTGGTATCGACCCGCTTGCCGTTCACCCGCACCTCGCCCTTGCGGACGATGCGCTGGATGTGACTGAACGACAGGCCCGGAAAGCGCGCCTCGAAGAAGCGGTCGACCCGCATGCCGTCCTCGTCGGGCGACACCGTGACGGTCTGCACCGCCGTCGGCGGCACCGCGGTCGGCGGCGGCGCGGGCACGGCGGCGGGCTCCGCCACGGCGCGGGCAGCCGAAGGACGCCCCCCCGACGCCTCGCCCCGGCTGCGGGGCGATCGGACGCGCGCGTCGCCGGCGCGCTCCCCGTGTGATCGCTCGTCACGCTCCTCTCGCCGCGGCGGCCGAGCCGGCCGGGCTGCCGCGGGGCGCTCCGCCGCGGCCCAATCGTCGGGCTCGTCCCGCTCGTCACGGCGCGGCCCGGTCTTGACGAACCGCTGGTCGGGACGCCGCCGCTCGTCCTTGTTGCGCCCGGTCCGCGGCCGATCGTCGAAGCGTGGCCCGCGCGAGCCCTGCTCGGCGGTGCGCTTGCCGCCGATCCCCGGTCCGCCGCCCGGCCGCTTGGCCCCGAATGCCCCCTTGGGCTTCCGGCCCGGCTTGCCGGCCGGCCCGCGGCCCGGTCCGGTGCCGGCGCTGCCGCCACGCTCGTGATCGCGCGGCCCGGCGATCCGCCGTCCGCCACCCGGCTGCCGGGGGCCGCCGCTGCCTCGTTTCATCTCGTGCTCCGCTGGGATCGGGTCATCCCGGTGTCTCGTATCCCGGTGTCTCGTGAAGGGCTCACCCGCCGCCCCGCTCCTTGCGCAGCCGCGCCCAATAGTCCAGCCGCTTGCGGATCTCGCGCTCGAAACCGCGCTCCGGCGGATCGTAGAAGGTCTGCCGCCCGAGCGTCTCGGGGAAGTAGTCCTGGCCCGAGAACGCCTCGGGCGTGTCGTGATCGTATTCGTAGCCGGCGCCGTACCCTTCTTCCTTCATCAGACGGGTCGGCGCATTGAGGATGTGCTTGGGGGGCAGCAGCGAGCCCGCCTGCTTGGCGGTGCGCATCGCGGCCCCGTAGGCCCGATAGGCGGCGTTCGACTTGGGCGCCGTCGCCACATAGATCACCGCCTGGGCGATGGCCAGCTCCCCCTCGGGGCTGCCGAGGAAGTCGTAGGCGTCCTTGGCGGCGTTGGCGATCACCAGCGCCTGCGGATCGGCGAGCCCGATATCCTCGACCGCCATGCGGACGATCCGGCGGGCCAGGAACAGCGGGTCCTCGCCGGCGTCGACCATCCGGCAGAACCAGTAGAGCGCCGCGTCGGGATCGGAGCCGCGCACCGCCTTGTGCAGCGCCGAGATGAGATTGTAGTGGCCGTCCTGGCTCTTGTCGTAGATCGGCGCGCGCCGCTGGACGATCTCCTGGAGGGTCGCGAGGTCGAAGGTCTCGCCCGCGCGCGCCGCCCGCCACACCTCCTCGGCGAGCGTCAGGGCGGCGCGGCCGTCGCCGTCCGCCATGCGGACGAGCGCCGCGCGGGCCTCCGGGTCGAGCGGCAGCGGACGTCCCTCGGCCGCCTCGGCCCGCCCCAAGAGCTTGCCGACCGCGGCCTCGTCGAGCGAGCGGAACACCAGCACGCGGGCGCGCGAGAGAAGGGCCGCGTTCAGCTCGAAGCTCGGGTTCTCGGTGGTGGCGCCGACCAGCACCACGGTGCCGTCCTCCATCACCGGCAGGAAGGAGTCCTGCTGGGTGCGGTTGAAGCGGTGCACCTCGTCGACGAACAGCAGGGTCCCCTGCCCGGCCTCGCGGCGGGCGCGTGCCGCCTCGAACGTCTTCTTGAGATCGGCGACGCCCGAGAACACCGCCGAGAGCTGGACGAATTCGAGATCGGTGGCGTGCGCCAGCAGCCGCGCCACGGTGGTCTTGCCGGTGCCGGGCGGCCCCCAGAACACCAGCGAGCCGAGCGACCGCGTCTCGATCATCCGGGTCAGCGCGCCGTCCGGCCCGAGCAGGTGATCCTGGCCGACGACCTCGTCGAGCCGGGTCGGCCGCAGACGGTCGGCGAGCGGTCGCGGCGCGTCGTGATCGAGGCCGGCGGCCGCGAACAGCGACGGCCCGTCTTCGGACGTCTTGGTGCCGGAGCTCTTGGCACGCGGAGCCATGGAAAACACCCTCGGCCGGCGGCGCGCCAGAGGCCGCGCGCCGGCGATCAGCCGCCGAACACCACCGAGATCGGCTGCCCGTCGCGCTGGATGGTGATGCGCCACACCCGCTGCTGCTGGCCGGCGATCCGTTCGAGATCGCCGCTCGACCCGATGGCCTCGCCATTCACGGCGAGCACCAGATCGCCTTTCCGGAAGCCGAGGCCGCGCGCCGTGGAGCCGTCCTGCACCTCGATGATGGCGACCCCCTGGAGGGTGACGTCGAGGCGCAGCTCGTCGGCCAGCGCCGGCGACAGATTGGCGACCCGGGCGCCCGAGAACGGTGAGCGGCTGCGGATCAGGCGCTCGTCGCGCGGCCCGTCGGGCACGCTCTCCAGCGGCACGGAGACGCGGATCTCGCGGCCGCTGCGCAGCACGCCGATCTGGGCCTGGCCGCCCATCGCCTTCATGGCGAAGCGATAGTCGAAGGCGTTGGGATCGTCGACCTCGACCCCGTCGATCGCCACGATCAGGTCGCCGGTGCGCAGGCCCGCCCGCTCGGCCGGGCTCTTCTTGGCGACGGTGCCGACCAGCGCGCCGGCGGGGCGCTTGAGGCCGAACGCCTCGGAGATCTCCGCCGTCACCGCCTGGAGCTTGGCGCCGAGCCACGGCCGGCGCACCACGTTCGATCCGCCCTGGGCCGAGGCGATGACCACCCGCACCATGTTGACGGGGATGGCGAAGCCGATGCCCTGCGAGCCGCCCGAGCGCGAGAAGATCGCCGTGTTGATGCCGACCAGCCGGCCCGAGAGATCGACCAGCGCGCCGCCCGAGTTGCCCGGATTGATGGCCGCGTCGGTCTGGATGAAGAACTGATAATCGGTGATGCCGATCTGGGTGCGGGCCACCGCCGACACGATGCCGTGCGTCACCGTCTGGCCGACGCCGAACGGGTTGCCGATGGCGAGCACGAGGTCGCCGACCTGCAACGTGTCGGAGTCGCCGATGGCGATCGCCGGAAACTTCTCGGTGACGTCCTTGAGACGCAGCACGGCGAGATCGGAGCGGGCGTCCTTGAGGACGATCTCGGCCTCGAACTCGCGCTTGTCGGCGAGCGAGACCTTCACCTGGTCCATGTTCTCGACGACGTGGTTGTTGGTCATGATCAGGCCGCTCGGATCGACGATCACGCCCGAGCCGAGCGAGCGCTGCACCTGCTCCTGCGGCCGGCCGCCGAAGAAGCGGCGGAACACCGGATCGTCCATCAGCGGATGACGGTTCTCGACGATGCGGGCCGCGTAGACGTTGACGACCGACGAGGCGACGCGCTTGACCACCGGCGCATAGGACAGCCGGATCTCGCCGGTCGAGCTCGGCACCCGGGCCTCCTGCGCTCGGCTGTCCTGGGCGAGCACGAGCGGCGCCGCGACAGCGAGCATCGTCAAGGCGGTGACGACGGCAGGTCCGAACCGCGACGGCAGAGACGGCATGGGGTGGCACTCCTGGACGAGAATCCGCGCACCATAGAGCCTCGCGCCGATCAGTTGAAGGCCGCAGGCGAAGCGCTGCCGCCGCCGGGCGGGTCCGGTGGCGGCCGTCTCGTCGTCCAGCCGACAGAGGCCGCTCGGGGCGGGCGACCCCGGCGGCTCCTCCGGCCTACTCCCGCGGCGGCAGCGTCCGCAGATAGGCCACCACGGCGTCGACATCGGCCGGTGTCATCTTGGCGTAGAAGCCGTAGCCCATCGGCGGCTTCAGCTTGCGGCCGTCGCGCGAAAGGCCCTCCGTCAGGGCGCGCCGGATCTCGGCATCGCTCCAGCCACCCAGCCCCTTCTGCGGATGCGACGAGATGTTGGGGGCGACCGAAACGCCCCACGGCCCCCTGAACTCCTGACCGCCCGCCCCGGCCGCCGCGAAGTTCAGCCGCCCGTCGACACGCGGCGTGTGGCACTCCAGGCAGTGCGCGATGGTGACGAGATAGCGGCCGAGCTCGACCTTGTCGGCGAAACGGGCCGGATCGGTGGGACGCTCGGCCCCCGGCATCACCTCGCGCTCCACCGCGGCCCGGTAGACCGGCGCCTCGACCCGGTTCGACGACGGCGGCAGGCTGCGCAGATAGGCCACGATGGCGTCGGTATCGGACGGCGTCAGCACGCCGTAGAAGCCGGTCGGCATGATCGGCGCGAGCGGCACGCCGTTCGGGCGCACACCCTCACGCAGCGCGGTCTTCAGCTCGGCGTCGCTCCAGGCGCCGATCCCGTGCTCGCGATCGGGCGTCAGGTTGGAGCCGCGCACCCGAAACGCCGGCTCGTCGAACAGCACCGTGCCGCCGGTGAGCGCCTTGCTCATGTCCGGCCCGGCCGGGCCGATCGGGGTGTGGCAGTTGTGGCAGGTCATCACCGTGCCGACCAGATAGGCGCCGCGCTCCAGCGGCGTCTCGGCGAACGCCGTCCCGGCCGCCCCGGCGAGGCTCACGGCCAGCAACAGCCCGGTGGTCCGCTCGAACATGCATTTCCTCCCATTTGCCGCTTTGTGCGACTTTCGCTTGGTGCGATTGGCGGGCGGATTGTTCGAGACCTGTCGACATTCGTCCAGGGCAGACGGGCCGTCATTCCGTCTCCGGCGACGCAAGATGGTGTGATGATGTCTCCGGGTGATCGGTTCGCCGTCACTCCGGGCGCGGCAAGCCGGGAACTCGGCTGGAGGCCGGACAGCCTCCTTATTCCGGGTGTCCACTGATGCCGACTCGTCATGCCCGGCCTTGTGCCGGGCATCCACGACTTTACGCCGAGCAGCAACGAAGACGTGGATGGCCGGGACGAGCCCGGCCATGACGGAGGATGCAGTCCGAGAGTGCTGCCGCTAGTATTGCGGCATCCGGAATGACCGCCGCCGCAGACGGCAAGCCCGCGCCTGCGTGTCCGGACGCATCGCACCGGAGGGCCAAACGAAAAGCGCGCCGCGGACAGGGTCCGGGCGCGCTCTCACTACTCGATCTGGAAGGCGCCAGCGTCGCGATGCGACGGCCGGCACGGGAATTCCGCGTCAGGCCGCCTCGGCCTCGCCGCCGTCCGCGGTCGGGCCGGAGTCCTTGCCCTTGGCGGTGACGTCGCGGTCGACGAACTCGATGACGCCGACCGGCGCCGAGTCGCCATAGCGGAAGCCGGCCTTGAGGACGCGGGTGTAGCCGCCCTGACGGTCCTTGTAGCGCGGGCCGAGGACGTCGAAGAGCTTCTTGACCATGGCGACGTCGCGCAGCTCGGCGATGGCCTGGCGGCGGGCGTGCAGGTCGCCGCGCTTGCCAAGGGTCACCAGCTTCTCGACGATCGGCCGCAGGTCCTTGGCCTTCGGCAGCGTGGTGACGATCTGCTCGTGCTTGATCAGCGCCGCCGCCATGTTGGCGAACATGGCGCGCCGATGCTCGGAGGTGCGGTTGAGCTTCCGGTGGGCGGAGCCGTGGCGCATGGTCCTATCCTCTATTTGGGCCCGTTCGACCGGCCCAGAATTCCGATTTGTCCCCTCTCCCCTGCGGGGAGAGGGCTAGGGTGAGGGGGACGGGCCTCGACAAATTTCGACGCCTGGTGGGGGGGGGCGGGCCGCGGGGGGGGGGGGGCGCCGCCCGCCCGGGGGGGGGGGGGGGGGGGGGGGGGGGGGGGGGGGGGGGGGGGGGGGGGGGGGGGGGGGGGGG
>WNKV01000051.1 GCA_009720755.1 Rhodoplanes serenus | reverse complement strand
CCGCGGCGACCGCCCCGCCGGCGACGGCACCGCCGCCCGGCCGGCAGCGCGACATCACCGCCACGGTGTTCGGCGGGCCGGGCGACGAGCAAGCGAGCGCCTATGGCGGCCGGGTCGACCCCGACCAGCCAGGTGTCGCCCTGCCGTTCCGCTTCCCGCCCGGCGCCCGGCCGAAGGTCCGCGTCACCCGGGGCGGCCGGTCCGTGGTCTGCGACGTGGTCGACGTCGGCCCCTGGTATCCGAGCTGGCGCGGCGCGGCCGATCCCTACTGGACCGCCAATGCCAGGCCGCGCGCCGAGGGGGACGGCCGCACCAACCGGGCCGGGATCGATCTCACCCCGGCCGCCGCCGCGGCGATCGGCCTGCCGGGCAAGGGCCTGGTCGATTGGGAGTTCGTCACCTCGACCGCTGGGCCGCCGCCGAACCTCCCCACCACCGCCGGCGCTGGCGCCGTCGTCATCGGCTCGGCGCTCGCCGGCCTCCCCCTCCCCGTCGTGGCAGGCGCGGCCGCGGCCGTCCTGGTGCTGCTCGTGCAGCACGCGCGACCCCTAACCACCGGAGCCTCGAAAATGTCCGCCATCCTCGCCGCCATCCTCGGCAACAAGGTCACCACTACCGCGGGGGCCGGCGGCATCCTCACCGCCATCGCGGCGCTGTGCACCATGTTCGCGTCGGGCAACATCGATCTGAGCGTGCTGCTCACCAATGTGGG
>WNKV01000050.1 GCA_009720755.1 Rhodoplanes serenus | reverse complement strand
TCGACGAGCCCGTCGAGCTCCCGGGCGACACGGCGCCCCGACAGCGAGCCGTCCACGACCGACGTCAGGCACTCCCGGGTGAAGTCGTCGACCACGACCAGCACCCGGAACCGGCGGCCGTCGGCGAGCACATCCGACACGAAGTCGAGGGACCAGCGCTGGTTCGGCCCTCGGGGCGCCGCCATCGGCGCCCGTGTCCCCAAGGCGCGCTTGCGGCCGCCCCGGCGGCGAACCGTCAGCCGCTCCTCGCGGTACAGCTTCTTGTGGTTCACGGTCACGCCCTCCCGCACCAGAAGGAGGTGCAGCCGCCGATAGCCGAACCGCCGGCGCTCGGTCGCCAGAGCCCGCAGGCGCTCGCGCAGCTCCGCGTCGTCCTCCCGTCGGCCAACATAGCGGAACGTCTTCGGCGCCAGCCCGAACAGGCCGCAGGCACGCCGCTGCGAGTAGCCCCTCTCTTCCATCGCCCAACCCACGGCCTTTCGCCGCGCTCCGGGCGTCAGAAGTTATTTCCGAGCGCCTCGCGCAGCGTCGCCGCATCGAGGACCGCCTCGGCCAGCAGCTTCTTCAGCTTCCGATTTTCTTCCTCGAGTGCCTTCAGGCGCTTCGCGTCCGAGGCCTCCATCCCGGAAAACTGCGACCGCCACGTGTAGAAGGTCGCGTCGCTGATCCCGTACTTACGGCACAGATCCGCGACCGCGGTCCCGGCTTGATGCTCCTTCAGGATCCCGACGATCTGCTCTTCGCTGAACCGGCTCTTCCTCATCTCCGTCTCCTCTCGACGGAGTCC
>WNKV01000004.1 GCA_009720755.1 Rhodoplanes serenus | reverse complement strand
CGGCGCCGCGATGCGGCGGGCGAAGAACATCGCGAGGGCGAGCGCCAGCGCCGCGAAGACGGCGCCGGTGGCCAACACCGCCGCGGCGCGGCGCTCCGGCGCGTTCAGCACCGCGTGCGGGATGCCGATGACGGCGGTCCAGCCGGTCACGGCCGAGCGGTGGAAGGCGTTGTGCTGGCTGACCCCCTCCCAGGTGACATTGTCGAAGCGGCCGCGCAGGGCGGGGCCGCTGGCGGCGGCCGCCAGCTCGGGCCGCGCCGGCTGACCGACCTGGGTCTCGGGCTGGTGCGAGCGTGCGACGAACAGGCCCTGCCGGTCCACCACGGCGGCGATCCAGTCGTCGGGAAGGCCGGCGTCGCGCAGCACATGGCCGAGCGCCGCCGGATCGACCACGGCCGCCAGAATCGCCCCGGCAGGGCCGGCCGCCCCGGTGTCGCCGCCGGATGCGGTGGCGACCGCCACGAGGGCGACCGACCGGCCGCCGGCGGGATCGCGCAGCAGATCGGTGACCACCAGCCCGTCGGCGGTCGTGAGGGCGGCGAGCGATGCCATGTCGATGGTCTGGGGCCAGGCGACGCCCTCCGCGGCCGGGGCGGCGACCACCAGCGGCCGGCCGGTCCGGTCGAGCAGCGCCACGCTCTTGCCGAGATGCTGCGCCGCCGCAGCGGCGATCTGCTGGAAGGCGGGCCGCTCGTCATCGATGCGGGGGGCCTGCATGGCGAGGGTCCGCAGCACCGGCTCGATCGCCCGCACATGGGCGTCGATCAGATGGACGGCGGCGACCGCGACCGCCTCGGCCTGGAGCTCCAGGGCGGCCCGCTCCTGCTGGGCGTGACGGACGATCAGCGCCCCGGAGAAGACCAGCACCGGCAGGAGAGTCGAGAGGACGAGCGCGACCAGCCGACTGCGGATCGTCGGCGCCCGCGACGGGATCTCGCCCTTGTCCGGCGGTCCTGCCGAAGCTGCTGTCAAACGCTCCCCCGGTGGCCGGCCGGCAACCCTTGCGCGCGGCGGGCCTGGTGCGAATGTATGGGAGTTTTACATGCCAGGCAAATCGGTTCCATCCGGCCTGGCCGAGCGCCGGCCCGCCTCGACGGTGTGCGGTTCGGCGCCGGCCGGCTGCCCGCCTGAGGCTCTTGCGGCGCACCGCCCGCCCCGGGTAATCTGCCGGCCGCGCGGGCGTAGTTCAGTGGTAGAACGACAGCTTCCCAAGCTGTATGTCGTGGGTTCGATTCCCATCGCCCGCTCCAAATCAGCGAACAATGACAATCGCTTGGTCGGCCTACCGCTGATCTCGCGTTCCCGCGTTCCCCATCGCGTTCCCCATCGTTGATTACGATCCGTTCTTCGACGTCCGATGGGCGAGTCGAAGCTCGGCTACCTTGCGGCTCTTGCCGATCGTGCCGCGCACGTACCGGGCCGTGGTCGAGGCTTGGGTGTGGCCGGCCGCCGACCGGATCAAATCCAGGTCAGCGCCGGCATCGTCGGCCTCGGAGATGCCGCCCGATCGGGCGTCCATGTTCCAGACCGCATCCGGAATCCCGGCCGTCCGGGCGATGACGCGCCACTCGCGAGCGTAGGCGTGCTCGGCGTAGGGCCGCCCGGCCGTCTCGTCGATGATCAGCGGGCCGACCCGACGCTCGGCCGGGACCTGGTCGAGCAGGTCGAGCACCAGCGGGCAGAGCCGCAGGTCGTGCCCGACCACGGCGCCGGTCTTCGTGGTCTCCTTGCTGACGGTCTGGTCGGCCGTGATGTCCGCCCAGGTCAGGCCGCGCACCCATCGCCGACCGCCGAGCACGATTCCGGTCGGGGCCTCGCCCTCCGGGATAGGCTCCCACTCGCCGATGACGTCGCGCTGCCGCAACGTGGTTTCGAACTGCATGGCGGTGCCGATTGCGAGCGAAAGCCGGCCGGCCTCGATCGCCTTCGGGATGAATGCCTCGACGTGGGGGAGTTCGAGCTTCAGGCGGCGCCGGCCCGGCTGCTTGAACCGGGCTTCGTCGAGGATTGCGGCGAGCCGGGCGCAATGCGGATGCTCGGCCGTGACGCCGTAGGCGAACAGCCGGCGCAACATTGCAATGATGCCGTGCGCCTTGCGGACCCGCTCCGGGCTGCCCGGCTGCTTCGGCTTCTTCGCCTCGTCGTACCAGCGGCGGAAGTCGGCGATGCCGACCGCGGCGAGCGACCGCTTGCCGAACGCCTTCTCGATCACGCCGAGCACCTGGTCATAGGTGCGGCGGGTGTTCCATTTCAGGTCCCGGTACGGACTGGCCTGGTCGTGCTGGTACAGGCGGATCAGGCTGGCCAGCGTGCCATCGAAAGGCCGATCAGTCGTGCGGCGGCCTGCGGCCCAAGCAAGCATCTCGGCCTGGAGACGCTGGCACGCCGCGGCGATCAGAACGCGGTCGGTCGGATCGTAATGCAGCCGCACCGTCCTGGGCTCGTAGCCCTGGGCGACCAAGTCGGCCCGCGCCACCCAGTAAATCCGATCGGGACCGTGCCGATTCCGCCTGATCTTCTTGCCCGGCATCTCGTCATCGGAGCGCATCGAGGTTCTCTCCTCCATCGGGTTGAGACGCCTCGATGCTAGACAGCCCGTAGTATCGGTTCCACCACGCCAGAACTGCCGGCCAGTAACGACCGCCCATCAGAGGGTGGACCCGGGGGAGCCCTTCTCGCTCGAGAACGACGGCCTTTGCACGCCACGCGGCGGGGTCTTGGCTCAAGCGACGCGCAATCTCGTCCTCGTTGGGGAAGAAACCTCCATCGCGGGGCGATTGTGTGCGGCGGGGCATCAGGCGGGCGCCTCAACATGGGCGAGGCCGGTTCGAACGCGCATGTCGATCTGATTGAGCCAGAGCACGACCGCCCCGACCGTGCGCCCGGAAGGACCGGTGAAGACGTTCGCGAGCGGGGTCTTCCGATCGGCCCTGATGATGACGCCGTGGTCGTCGTCCGGGCGCACAACGAGCAGCGTCCACACGCCATGGCCCGAGAACAGCTCGCCGGGGTGGCGCCGAGCACCGGTCTGGTGGTCCGGCTCGCCGAAGTGGACGAACGCCCGCGCGACCTTCGCGGCTCGGGCCGCCGGGATTTGCAGCTCGACCAGCCCGGCGATGACGCCAACCCACAGGGCTGTACGCAGGCTGACCGCATGCGCATGCCCGTGGGCCTCGCGCAACCGCCCGCCAAGATCGAGGCCGAGATGACCGCGGCGAAACCAGGACCGCAGGGTGCTCTCAGGGAGCCCCACCGAGCGGGCGACCTGGCCGAGTGAATAGCGGGCCTCGTCGAGATCGCTCATTCCTCTCTCCAGTCGATGCTGTTGCATCGACTCATATACACGATGCAGCAGCATCGAGCTAGTGCCGGCCACCAGTCCTGTGGACGGTCGGCCAGGTTGGTCGGACAAGCCGCAAATTTTTCGCTTGGTCCGATCGCACGACGTCAGCCTGCCTGCGGTCGCTCGGGTGAACCGCACGGCCGGATAGAGTCGCCAACTTGGCGACTCTATCCGGCCCGTCACGATGAGGCCGCAGCCGAAGTCACCGACCAATCCGAGCACAGCGTGCAGAGAGACTGCACCCTCGGTTCACTCGTTGGTGTCGCTCTCGTCTTCTGCCTTGCTCGCGCCGAGCATGCGGAACAGCGCTTCGTGCTGCTTCTTGAGCCCTTCGGCGAGGGCACCGATCGTTCGTCCGATGCGGCACACCGCACCGCTCGCAGGTTCCTGTAGATCGGACGCCAGCATCGTCAGGGCTGCCGCGAAGTCGGCTATATCGTTAAGCGGTTCCTCCATGTCGCAAACGACCTGGTAGGAGACGAGTTCTTCGTTCTCGGGGTGATCGACTGAATCGAGAACAGCGGCTTCGGACGTCTGCACCTCAACCATGGGCCTTCTCCATGGCTGGCACGCTCGCGTATCCGCGAATCAGGGTATCGGCAAGGACGCTCCCCAGCATCGCGAAGGCGTAGCCTTCTCTGGCGATCTCGCGCTCGACTTCGGCAAGTGCAGTCGCCACACGCGCGACGACGACGGCCCCGGCGGTCGTCGACGGGACGAGCCGGCACACCTCGCGAGCGATCTGGTCGATTTCCTGGGCGGCGCGATACTGCTCCTCTCTTGCCGCAAGTAGACCGGCGGCTTCGATCGCGGCGCTGCGGCGCGCATCGTAATCGTCGCCGGCTGCCAGCACAGCGCGGACCCGCTGGCCGAGGACGGACCGGGCGGACGCAGTCGGCAAATCGCCGGCCTCCACGGCGCGACGAACGGCACCCGGCCAATAGACCCGCAGCGGCGGCATGCTGTCGTCCTCGGGAAAAATCGCCTGCCCCTCGATATCGACGGCGTCGTCAGCGCACCGCCTCAGGCTCCTGTCGTCGTCCCGCCGGCGGATCATAGGAACCGGCAGGGGCGGGCACAGCCGCTCGGCGGCCGCCCGTGCCTCGGCGCGGCGGGTGACCGCGGCCCTGTAGGCCGTCAGGAGCGGTCCGATCCGCTCGCCAATGACGACGAGCCGGGGGTCCTCGGCCGGTCGGCCGGAGGCCGGCAGCGCCGTTCCTGCCGCGGCCAGCGAGGTGCTGGCGAGCGCGGCCATAGCCCGGCCGAGGAAGCCTCGGCGGGAGCTGGGCGCCGCTTCCCGGGGTGGTCCACTTTCGGCAAATTTGCCGAAGGTGGTGGATACTGCGCAAATTTGCGCAGTTTTCCGGAGAGGCGGCATCATCGGATGCTGAGTGGTCACGGTGGTCTCTGGATCAACCGGCTTCTCAGGGCCGGGCGCCAGCGGACGGCACTGGCACCGGGAGTCTGAGAACATCGCCAGAGACGATGCGCGACGGCCTTCCCCCGAAGGGTCTTGTATAGCCGCCGCACTCCCGGCATAGTGGTGCCGGTCGCGCCGACGGTAATCGGCACGTTCGCACTCGTTGGCGATGATGATCCCGGCAAGGATCGCCCTGCCAACGCTCTGGTGTCAGCGCAGCCCGGCAAGGCTGCTGACGGGAGTTCTCAGGCTCCGTCCGCCAGACTGCCCGTATTCGATTTCCAAATCAACAACACCGCGCAGCGCCCCTCACGGGGCGCGGTCGCGCACGGCCCGCGGCCGAAGTATTCGCAAGCTCGGGCGCACGACGATTCCGGCTGTCGTGGTCGAGGTCGACGATCTGCGCGCCGAGCTGATGCTGATCGACGAGAATCTTGCCCGCAACGACCTCTCGGCCGCCGAGCGGGCGTCCTACAACACCCGCCGCAAGGCGATCTGGCAGGAGCTGCACCCGGAGACGAAACGTGGTGCCGCCGGAGGCGCGGCGACGAAAGCTAAGGCGGAGGCTGCTGGCCAAGTTGGCCAACAGCCTCCCGAGATCGCGACCCGTTACGACGAAGCGGCGGCCTCATCTACAGGCCAGGCTGAGCGCACCATTAGGAGGGACTGCACCCGGGGGGAAGCCCTGGGCGGGGCCGCGCTCGCCAAGGTGGCGCCACTGCGGCAGAGCCCGCCAAGACGGTGAACTGCTTCGCCTAACCGATCAACACCGCGCAGCGCCCTTCATGGGGCGAGGTCGCGCGCCAAGCGGCAAGCCCGTGAGCCACTTCGCCGAACTCCGCGTTCGTTAATTTCGCGTGAACGATTGGCGGCTAATTTCATCAGATCGGCACTGTGGGTGGAGCGCGTCAATGCTGAGCATGCGTGTCTACGACGTCGATGGAAATCGGCACCCCGACTTCGAAGTTCAACTCGATACTGTCCGCGAGCCGGAAGACTTCTACACGAACTTCGCGCGTCGAACCCTTCGGACCATTCGGACGGCCGGAAACACCGAGGCTTTCACGGTCGCGTTCTTTGACGACGGCCGCAGGATCGTTAGCTGGTCGATGGTCCAGGAGTCGGCGCGGATGGCGGTTGAATAAAACGGCATCTGATCGAGGGCAGCTGGGTCATCCAGCGACCCCAGCCTTGGCATCGTTCCGGGACTGCTCCGAAACGGCCTGTTACTCTGCCGATATTTCTCGCGGCTTTGAGCGGGGTAACCAAATGGATTTCATCGCTATCGACGTCGAGACGGCCAACGCCGATCTCGCGAGCATCTGCGCTGTCGGAATGGTCTATTTTCGGAATGGCACTGTCGTTCGGCAAGTCGGCTTCTTGGTCGATCCAGAAGATCACTTCGACCCGATGAACACCGCGGTACACGGGATCACGGCTGACGACGTGCGTGGCGCGCCTACGCTGCGCGAAGCGTTCCCGGTGATCAACAGCGACCTGTCCGGTCCTGTTGCGCATCACACGATTTTCGATCGGCTCGCGCTGTGTCGCGCGGCGGCGCGCTTTGGATTTCCTCTACCAACATGCATGTGGATTGATACCGCCAGAGTCGCTCGCCGGGCCTGGGATAAATTCGCGAGGTCCGGCTATGGCCTCGCCAACCTTGCGGCAGAATTCGGGATCGAGTTCAAGCACCACGATGCGACGGAAGATGCTCGCGCCGCAGGCTTGGTACTGTGCCGGGCGATTCAGGACACTGGCCTGTCGACGGCTGATTGGCTCGACCGCATCAACAAGCCGTTGCCCGGAGCCGTACCTAAGAGAGTCAGCCGCGCCGGCAATCCGGACGGTGTGCTTGCCGGAGAGGTCCTGGTCTTCACCGGCTCACTCGAAATCCCCAGACGGGAGGCCGCGGACCTCGCGGCACAGATCGGATGCGATGTGGCCGATACCGTCACGAAGCAGACGACAATACTCGTCGTCGGAGATCAGGACGCGCGAAAGCTACGGGGCCAAGAAAAAAGTTCGAAGCACCAGAAGGCCGAGAAGTTGATCCGGAACGGGGCGCAGATGCGCATCATCACTGAAAGCGACTTTCGCCGGATTGTTGATGGGTGCTGATCGGATGATTGCGTCACGGCTGGCAGGCTAAAGACCCACAGCACTGCCGCCAGTTCGGCCAGGTCATTCACGTGGCCGCTCGATCTCCGGCCGGGGCGGCGAGCCAGGCCCGGACACACGCCGTGATGGACCCCTCTGATCGAACAGCGCCAACGCCTCGGCGCGGTGCCCCCGGCCAGACCGAGGGGCCGCTTCGTCTGACTTCGCCAAGTTGGCGAAGTCATCCTTTGTACGGCGGGCGCGCCCGCCGGTTCCAGCCCCGTTCTTGGGCTCCGGATCAGGACCGCCACCGGAGGCGGCCGTGGTCGGCAAGCCAGAGATGTGGGCCGCCCTACGCTACTGTCCTGACCTCGGCCCTGATCCTCTCACCTACCCGGTCCTGGGGCCACCGCTTAACGATGCGCGTTGTGATCTCGTCCCGCCCGCAGGTCGTCAGAGCGACGAAGCCGCCAATGGCCTGTGTCTCCCCAGCAGGCCCCACCCAGGCGCGGCGCCGCTGCTCGTGGATGATCGTCTGCGCCGCCGCGACCGGATCGGCATCGGCCAACTGCTCAGGATGCGCACCCCGAGTCGCAAGCTCGTCGAGCAGCGTGCCGTCACACGGAGCGAGATAGGCACCGACGTGCTGTGTCTTCCAAGCGTCAGACCCATAGCTCTTGACCACCACGAGCGATGGTCCATCCGCGCTCGACCACCCCGCGGCGGCAACCTCATAGGCGGCGCCGTTCGGGTTCAGGTCGATCACGCTCCGGTTCCGTTCAATAAGGTCGCGAAGGAAGTCTGACAGCTCGCCGGCGGCCTCGTCGAACGAGGCGAAAGCCAAGCTGATCCCGCTCACAAGTGCTGGAAGGAGCCAGACCACCCCACGCGCGGCGATTGCCATTCCGAGATGGGGGAGCACCATCGCCTTGTCACCGAACGAGCCGATGGTGCCATCGGCCGTGTAGTTGGCTCCGTCGACGGCCAGGTGGACGCGATCACGCTGCAAAAAACCAACGAGGGCACTCATGAGGTTCGCTCCCTGGTGAACGTGGGGCCGACTACGAGACCGGCCGAGATGCCAAAATGGGCGGCCGTGAAAGCGTTGTAGCTCAGCATGACTCCAGTGGCCGATGACGCACTGGCGAGCAACCCCGTAGCGACATAGGGCGCCGCGACGGCGAGCGCCAGCATCGCCACAGCCGAGCCGATCTGCTTGGCGGTGTTTTGCCCGCCCGCGCCGCCCCCGAGGGGGATATAGGTGATCAGGACGATCTCGTCGGGCCGGACCAGCCTGGTCGCCCACGCTGCGCGCAGCACAACGGTGTGATCCTCCGGCGCGACCGGCTCGCCGGGCCGATGCACCGACACCATGTGGGGCCGGCGGGGATCGGCACAGCGGGCCATCACGGCCGCGAGGGTATGCCGCCGGCGGCCGAGCCGGATCGGCTCGCCGACGGGGTTGCCCATCACGTCGCGCGCAACGACGGTGGCACCGGGCTTGCGGGGTCGCCCTCTGTTTCGTCTCATGACCGATATCCGTCTGCGGCGCCATGTCCCTGGAGGAAAATGCCTCAAGTGAGGCAGTTTCCGATCCTGAACCACGACGCACCGAGCTTGAGGCCCGAGCCGAGAAATGTTCCGAGCAGGAACAATTCTCAGATCATGCCGCGGCGAGTGCGTCGGTGAACGCGCCCTTCACGAAGGCGTCGTTCCGCTTGATGACGAACGCCAAGCGCTTCTCGGCGAGGACGGTGACGAGGTTCTTGCGGAAATTGTCGCTGTCCTCGGTGCTGATCTCCACCGTCGATTCCTGCCGGTCGAAGATCTGCGCACCCCGCTTGCCGGAGCCGACGAGGAACCGATCCAGCGTCATACTGGTGGTCTCGACCACCGGCAGCCGCCACAGCACGGCAGCCTGAGCCGAGAACGGCCCCTGCCCGAGATAGGCGCCGTCGTCGGTCTTGATCGCCTGGATATCCGCCCAGTCGAGCGGGTTGATCGCGATGAAGTCCGGCTCGTGCTTGAGCGCCTGGAGCTGCGCGATGGCGAGCAGCAGAACGTCGATCTTCGTCAGGTTCCCGGCCGCCGTGAACTGGATCGGCGGAGAGAACGCCGTCGCGTTGGTGTAGACGCCGGAGAGGTCGGTTCCGGTGCCGCCGCCGTTGAGGAGCTGCCCGTCCTCCACGTCGTCCAGGCCGTAGCGCAGATCGGAGTCGATCAGCGACTGGAGCTGCGGCGCGTCGTCCAGCATTTGGCGGGACGCGAGGACCCAATGCGCGATGGTGCGCACCGGCCACGATCCCATTTCGAAGGTCATGTCGGATTGCGGCTTGAGCGCGCCTTCGGCGACCGTGGCCGCGTTGTTGCTCCGAGCGTTGTGCCGCGGCCACTCGATCAGGTTCGAGGTGGTCTGCCCGGGCGCGAACACGTCGCGCATCTTGAGCTTCCGGCGCGGCAGCTCGATCACGCTGCTTTGCCGATCGGGAGTGACGAGCGCCCCAGCGTCGCCGGCCGCGCCGCCGTTGGCGCTCGTGAGCGTCGCGACGGTCTTCACCTCGAACCGCGCGCGGCCCTTGAAGTTCGAGTTGATGCGGGCCTGACCCTGCCCCGCGAGCTGGCGGGCGACCTGATGACCCCAGGTCTCGGGCACCTCCGCTCCGGCGCTCCCGCGCCGGGCCGCCTTCTGCTCGAGCTCGGTGAGTCGCGCGGCAATCTCGTCGTGCTTCATCCCCGCGCGCTTGAGCGCGTCCGTCACCTCCGAATGGTTGGTCTCGAACTTCTTCAGGATGTCGGCGGCCGTCACGGCGGCCCCGCCCTCGGCGAACGTCCAATGGATGTCGGCCATGCTCACCGCATCGCCGGCAGTGAACACCGGGACGCCGAACAGCACGAGGCAAACGACGACGAGGCATGCGACGCCGAGCGTCGCGATCAGCAGATTACGGTTCATCGGAAAAGTCCTTTCAGGTTGCGGAGGTCGCCGAGCGCGCTGTCCATGCGCGTGGCGAGCTGGTCGAGGTCGAGGAGGTGGGTTTCGGGTTCGCCGCCGCCGACGAGCGCCGGCCAGCCGGCCGCCGCGATCTTCGCCGCCGCACCGCGCGGGAGCGCGAGCGGCACTTCGCCCCGGAGGCCACGTTCAAGCTCGGCCATCGAGCCGAGTGACTTGGCCGCGGCGATGCGCGCCCGGCGGTTCGCCGGGAGCGCCACGACCGAAATCTCGTCCAACTGGATCGAACGGAGCGAGGTGGTGCCGTCCGGATTCTTGATCCGGCCGCCGGGGTTCACCCGGAAGCCGATCGAGAGCCCTCCCACGTCGCCCGCCCTGACATGAGCGTGCGCCTCGCGCCCGCGCTCGCTGTCGAGATTAAGCTGCGCCCGGAGGAACAGGCCCACCGCGTCCTCGCGCAGATCGAGGATGCGGCCGATCGGCTCGCGCGGATCGTGGCTCCACAGGAGCGGCGGCATGGCGCCCTCGCTCCGGTGCTGGACGAGGGTGTCGGCGAACGCCCCTCGCTCGACCACGTCGCCGTAGCTGTCCACGTTGCCGAACACGCTCGCGTGCCCGGTGAACACGCCGGCGTCGCCCTGGGCCAACTTGAACTCGGCCAGCGGAGACACCCGCGTCGCGGAAACGTCGGAGTGGTTCTTGAGGAGCATCGTCAACACCTCGGCGCGCAAAGCGGCTCAGGCCCGAAGGCCCGGTTCTGGTTCCGCCTGCGACCCGCATCCGCGGTGCCGAAGGTGCCCGTGTCACCGGCGACCCCGCATCCGCGGTGGTGCCGATCTGCGATCACGACGCGGTTGCGAGGAGACTCCGGTTCACGCGCCATGTCAATGCCTCCGGGGCTGCGTTGTGGACGGTGTGGGTGAGACACCGGCAGCGGCCGCGATTTTCTCGACCTTCTCGGCCTGGCGCGCGAAGTTGCCCGCGATGGCGCCGAGGTCGTTGGCGAGCTCGCGGAAGCCCTTCAGGCTCAGCTCGTGGCCGATCGCGACGGTGAGCATCGATTCGCTGATCAGCTCCGGCTCGACGCCGTTCGAGAGCGCGTCTCGGATCATCCGGCTCGCGAGCGTGTGCCAGAACTCGTTCAGCTCGCGCATCACCGTCGAGCGGTCGGATTGCGTGGTCATGGACAGTCCTCCTGGTGGGTGTTGCTGGCGTGGGGTCGGCCGCCGGTGCCGCGCGGCGGTCCTCGACGCTTGCCTGGCTGTGTCGTCGCGGCCGGCGTGAACAGGTCGCCGCGGACCGTCGTCCGGTCGCCGGCGAGCCAGCGTTCGATCTGGCCCCAGCTCCACCGGCTCTCGTGCGCCGGCGTGCCCGGCATCGGCGGCGGCAGCGTTCCGTTCCGGACCCAGGAGTTGAACCCCGAGGTCGAGAGATCGAGCAGCGCTGCCGCGGTCCGCCGCGACACATAGGGCGGCACGCGCCGCGGCTTCGGCAGTTCGGCCTTTCGTTCGTTGATCATGCTCAAAGTCCTTGTGCCGCAGGTACTTCCGTTTCCGTCGAGAGAAAAAAACTCCGGAATTCCGCGCAATTTCGCGCGTGACTACCCAACCGGTCCGGGGCCGGGCGGCTCAGACTTTTGACCCCCCTCCCGGGGGGCCGGTGGCCGAAGCGACGACGCGGAGCGGTGGGCGGGGCAGAGCGGCGGCAACCCACTCCGATCGGGCGAAGTAGGACCGGCGCTGCAGCTCGGCAGCGCGCATGAGCGACGCCTTCCCGCCTTGCCCGGTCGCTTCGAAGTGCAGGAGCAATGCCGCGAACTCAGGTGTCCCCGGCTTGATCTCGATCCCGACCGCACCCTCCCGGTCGCCCACCTTGGGCGGAGCGTCGTGCTCGGCAGTGCGTGGGCCCCTCGCGCGCGTGGGCGCGCGCGTAGAGTTCTTCTCCGAAGGAGAAGTAAGAGTAGGGGTCTCACGGGTGAGACTGTTTCCGGCCCGATTTGAGACTGTTTCCGGTTCGCAAAACGGTCTCACCTGTGAGACCGTTTTGAGAATCATCTGGTACTCGTTGGCGAGGTGCCTTCCGCCGCCCGAGGTGATCCTGAGATGGCCGCGGCCAGCCCGCCGGCGCGGCCTCTCCGGTCTGTCCGACAGCTCGTCCAGCGCGCGCGCGACCGTGGCTCTTCCGATCCCGAGATCATCGGCGACCCGCTGCAGGCCGACGTGCGTCTTTCCTGTCTTGCTGTTGAAGTACCCGCCGATCAGGACCGCCACGCGGAATGCCACGTGCGACAGTTCCCGGTCCTCGGCCATCTGCCTGATCCAGGCGAGCCGATCGCGCGGCAGGATGGCAACCCCGCCCACGGTCAGCCGCCTCGGTCCGGGCGCGCCACGGGGCCGATCGCCGCAACGGCAGTCCGAATTGAAGAATAGGGTCCGGTGCAGGCCCCGTCCGGTCGCTCGGCATAAAAGCCGTCGCTTCGCTCTCGGATGGTTGCGAGCCAGGTTCGGCCCCAATAGACCATCCAGAACGGGGCCGGCTCCGTTTCGGACTGCGGGTCCCGGACTACTTTCCGGTCCCCGCAGCCGCCGTTCGGTCTCCTTGAAGAACCCACGACCGAATCCCTTGGTCGAGGAACTTCAGGCCGCTAAATCAGATGGTTATGTGGGCTTCCCAAGCTGTATGTCGTGGGTTCGATTCCCATCGCCCGCTCCAAATCAGCGAACGACGAGAAGAGCTTAGCCGGGCTGCGGTGGGTCTCGCACCGCCCTGGCGAGACCCCGCGGGCGTCGAGCCGCGGCGGCTCTCCGCACCGGGAACGAGCCGCCGCGACGATCGCGAACCTCAGTCGACCAGGCCCTTCTTCACCAGCCAGTCGTGGACGAGATCGGCGATCTGGCCGTTGTTCTTGTCCATCATCAGCATGTGCGAGTTGCCCTTGAGGCCGACCGCCGGCAGGTCGACGACGTCGACGCTGCCGCCCGCCGCCTTGACGGCGTCGCCGAAGGCGACGTCCTTGCCCCGCATGGCCGGCCAGCGCGAGTCCTGCTCGATATAGTCGCCGAACACCATCAGGATCGGGATGTCCTTGAGGGCCGCCGCCTTGGCGGGATCGCCCGGCACCGCCGGCTCGATCGCCACCAGCGCCTTCACCTTGGCGGGGTGCGCCTGGGCGATGCGGAACGCGAAGCCGCCGGCCTGGCTGTGAAACAGGATCACGCAGGGGCACACCTTCTGGACCAGCTCGGTGTAGGCGGCGACGATCGGCGTGTCGCTGTCGAGCCAGCGCGGCACGCCCTGCTTGACGAAGCTGTCATAGGCCTCGACCGGAAACTGGCTGCCGGGCAGCACCTTCAGCTTGGCCGGATCGGGACTCCACGAGCCCGGCCCGGCGCCGATGCGGAAGCGCTCGAACGGGTTGCCCTTGGTGAGGAAGATCGGCGAGCTCGGCCAGATATCCGGGCTCGGGAAGCCGGAGCGGCCGCGCTCGACCGCGTCGGAATTGTAGACGTCCCAGCCCTTGCGCACGAACATGTTGAGCCAGCCGTCGCGGCCGTCGGGCGTGGTCTCCCAGGTGACGCCGGTGAGGCCGCCGCCGTGCCACATCAGCAGGGGAACCTTGCCCTTGCGGTTCTGCGGCAGAAAGTACTGCACGTACATCTGCTCGACCTGATAGGGGCCGTTCGGGTCCATCTTGGCCGGGGTTCCGCCAGCCGCGAACACCACCTCGCGAATCGGCTTGCCGGTCACCTCGACGGTGCGCCCGCCGATGTGGAACGAGCCCATGTCACGCAGGACGAGCGGAGCCTTTGCGGCCGCGGAGGCCGGCGCGCTCCCCGCGGCGGGAGTCCCCGCGGCGGGAGCCGCGGCCGGCGGCGCGGCGGCGGGTTGAGCAAGCGCGGACGTGCACAGAAGACCGAGCGAGAGCCCGGCGAGGGCGAGACGAAGCATGGCAAGCTCCCGGAGGACGTTGACGTCGGGATGATAGCCTCCCCGGGGTGGCGCACACCTCCGGCAGAAACATTTTTTGGATCCCGAAACAAATCCCCGCGCGAGCCGGCGCCGCCCCTCGCCACCGGCGCGCCGTGGGCTGCCGAGAGTGAACGATCTCTTGGTCAGCCGGGGGCCGCCCGCGCCGCGTCGGCGAGGCGCTTGAGCATGGCGCGCAGCGCCGCCGCCGTGGTGACCCGCTCGAGGAACGGCACCCGCAGGGTGAGATCGCCGCGGGCGAGGTCGAGCCCGTCGGGATCGAGCCCGGTCACCCGCCAGGGCGCCTCCGGATTGCTCTCGGGGGCGCCGGCCAGCCGCGTCGCGTAGAGCCGCACCGCCTCGGCGTGGTCCTGGTTCATGTGGGCGACGGCGCTCTCCTCGGTCTCCAGCAACTCGCCGGCCCCGGACAGGTCGGTCAGCACGTCCTCGGGGGCGAGATCGGCGGCGCGGGCGAAGCCGCCGTTGAGATGGAAGGCGGCGACCATCATCCGCCAGACCGAGAAGTCTGGCAGGCCGGCATACAGCTCCGCCTTCGGGTGGCGGGCGAGGTACCGGCGGCGCAGCGCCGGGTCGTCGTCCCGCACGAAGCTGCCGAGCACGGTGAGGCGCGGATGGGCGAGCGGATCGCCCTTGCCGGTGGCGGCGAGAAGAATCGAGGAGCGGCCGTCGCGCTCCAGATTGGCCGTGTGGGTGGAGAGCCGCGACACCAGGATGACCGGCGCACCGTCCGCCGCGGTGGCCACGTTGACCAGCGAGCCGAACGGATGCCCGGTATTGCGGTCGTTGGTGGCGAGCGCCCCGGCGCGGGTCGCGCGCAGCCGCCGCCGGGCCTCGGCAACCGGATCGAAGTCCTCGGGAAGCTTGGCGTTTTCGGGCAGGCGCCCGGGCATCACCCCGGGTCGCGGAGGCTGAATGTCGGTCACGAGATCGTCTCCTGCGGGCGAGGCCGCGTGATCGCCACCGTCGCGGCGGACACACACCGATCAGGCTCCCGGTATGGCGGAATTGCGTCCGACGCACTAGACTTAGGCCGCAGAGGCGCGCTCCCGTCCGCCCGGCCGTCGCCGGCCGAGTCACATTTCGGCCCAGCTTTGCGGGCTTCAAGGCCCGAAACGCTCGCCCGTTCACGCGAAAGAGGCCCCATGCCGACCATCGCGCTCGTCGACGACGACCGGAACATCCTGACCTCGATCTCGATCGCGCTCGAGGCCGAGGGCTACCGGATCATGACCTACACGGACGGCGCCTCGGCGCTCGACGGCTTCAAGACCTCGATGCCGGATCTCGCGATCCTCGACATCAAGATGCCCCGCATGGACGGCATGGAGACGCTGCGGCGCCTGCGCCAGAAGTCCGACGTGCCGGTCATCTTCCTCACCTCCAAGGACGAGGAGATCGACGAGCTGTTCGGCCTCAAGATGGGCGCCGACGACTTCATCCGGAAGCCGTTCTCCCAACGCCTGCTGGTCGAGCGGGTGAAGGCGGTGCTCCGCCGCGCCATCCCCAAGGACGGCACCGCCCCGAAGGAGACCGATTCCGCCAAGGTGCTGGAGCGCGGCCTGCTCCGCATGGACCCGGAACGGCACACTTGCACCTGGAAGGGCGAGCCCGTCACCCTCACGGTGACCGAGTTCCTGATCCTCCAGGCGCTGGCCCAGCGCCCGGGCGTCGTCAAGAGCCGCAACGCCCTGATGGACGCGGCCTATGACGACCAGGTCTATGTCGACGACCGCACCATCGACAGCCACATCAAGCGGCTGCGCAAGAAGTTCAAGCAGACCGACGACGAGTTCGACATGATCGAGACCTTGTACGGCGTCGGCTATCGGTTCAAGGAATAGCGCGCGCGTTTCCGAGGCTGCGCGGTCCGCTCCGGCGCCGCGGCGGAGCCGCTCGCCGAGTTGTCCGGTGACCGGCCGCGGCCGGCGGTGGCGCGCCGGACCCTAGAGGCGGCACCGAGAACGCGACGCCAGAGACGCGACGCTGACACGCGACGCTGACACCCCGAGGGGCGCCCCGCCCGTGCTCGATCGATCCGCCGACCACGACCGCGCCACGCCCTCTCCCGCGCCCCGCACCGCGCCGCCGGCCGAGCGCCCCGACAAGGAGCCGATGCTGCACGGCCTGCTCGGCCGCGCCGCCCTGCGCCGCCTCGCCCGGCTGCGGCGCGCGGCACGCCGGCAGAAGCGCCGCCTCGCGGTCGCGGTCGCGCCGCTGTCCCGCGGGCTCGACGCCGCCGGTCGCGGCGTTCTCGCCGTGGTGGCGCGGACCGTCGCGGTGTTCGCCACCGTCGCGGTCCCGGTCGGCCGGGCGCTGCGCCTCGACCGCCTCGGCCGCGCCCTCCAGCCGGCCTGGAAGCTGTTCACGGCGCTGACCTTCTCGAGCCTCACCCGGCGCATCGTGTTTCTCAACGTCGCCGGCCTGCTCGCC
Organism: Rhodoplanes serenus; assembly: GCA_009720755.1. Taxonomy (GTDB): domain Bacteria; phylum Pseudomonadota; class Alphaproteobacteria; order Rhizobiales; family Xanthobacteraceae; genus Rhodoplanes; species Rhodoplanes serenus. The sequence goes on along the minus strand of WNKV01000004.1, from coordinate 319,811 downwards.
CTGGTGGTCGGCATCCTCTATCTCACCCAGTTTCGCGCCGGCCTGATCGACGCGCGGGTGCACAGCCTGCTGGTGCAGGGCGAGATCATCTCGGGCGCCATCGCGTCGTCGGCCACCGTCGACACCGACACCATCACGCTCGATCCGCAGCGCCTGCTGGAGCTGCAAGCCGGCGAGAGCCTGAGCCCGTCCGACGACGTGCTGTTCGGCTACGAGTTCCCGCTCAATCCCGAGCAGGTGGCGCCGCTGCTGCGCCGCCTCGTCACCCCGACCAACACGCGCGCCCGCATCTACGACCGCGAGGGCGTGCTGTTCATGGACAGCCGCAACTTCATCGGCCGCGGCGACGTGCTGCGCTACGACCTGCCGCCGCCGAGCGGCGAAGGGCCGAACTATCTGCAACGCCAGCTCACCAAGCTGCGGCGCTGGCTGAGCCGCGGCGAGCTGCCGCGCTACCGCGAGCTGGGGCCGGAGGAGAACGGCCGCGCCTATCCGGAGATCGCCCAGGCCCTCAACGGCCAGAAGGGCAGCGTGGTCCGCATCGACGACCAGGGCGACGTCATCGTCTCGGTGGCGATCCCGATCCAGCGCTCGCGCGTGGTGCGCGGCGCGCTCCTGCTGTCGACCCAGGGCGGCGACATCGACCAGATCGTCGAGGCCGAGCGGCTCGCCATCCTCAAGGTGTCGCTGATCGCCGCCGGCATCATGTTCGTGCTGTCGCTGCTGCTCGCCGGCACCATCGCGGGGCCGGTGCGCCGGCTCTCCGACGGCGCCGAGCGGGTGCGGCGGCGCATCAAGACGCGGGTGGAGATCCCGGACTTCACCGGCCGGCGTGACGAGATCGGCCATCTGTCCGGTGCGCTGCGCGACATGACCAACGCGCTGTACAGCCGCATCGAGGCGATCGAGAGCTTCGCGGCCGACGTGGCGCACGAGCTGAAGAACCCGCTGACCTCGCTGCGCAGTGCCGTCGAGACGCTGCCGCTCGCCAAGTCGCCGGACAGCCAGGCGCGCCTGCTCGCCGTCATCGAGCACGACGTCAAGCGCCTCGACCGGCTGATCTCCGACATCTCCGACGCCAGCCGCCTCGACGCCGAGCTTCAGCGCAGCGATTCCGGCACCGTCGACCTGCGCCGCCTGCTCGCCACCGTGGTGGCGGTCGCCAACGAGGTGAAGCGCGGAAAGGGCGTCAACGGCGTTCGCGTGTCGCTCGCCTTCGAGGGCGGCGGCCCGCGCAGCTTCCAGCTTTCCGGGCACGACTCGCGCCTCGGCCAGGTGGTCCACAACCTGGTCGACAACGCCCGCTCCTTCTCGCCCGAGGGCGGCACCGTGCGGGTGACCTGCCGGCGCCGCGACAAGGAGCTGGAGATCACCGTGGAGGACGACGGCCCCGGCATCCGCCCCGACGCGCTGGAGAAGATCTTCCAGCGCTTCTACACCGACCGGCCCGACCAGGGCTTCGGCCAGAACTCCGGCCTCGGCCTGTCGATCTCCAAGCAGATCGTCGAGGCGCATGGCGGCCGCATCTGGGCCGAGAACCGGCTCGGCCCCGACACCGGCGACGGCCCGGTGGTGCAGGGCGCCCGCTTCGTCGTCCGCCTGCCGGCGATGTGACCGCGATGAGCCGGACCGGCGCCCCATCCGGCGTTCGGGACGCCGCCCCGCCCCGAGACGAAGCCCCCGCCCCCGCCCAGCGCTGCACCGTGATCCCCCCGAGTATCCACGCCTCGGCCGTGCTGGTCGGCGCCCGCGCGGTGCTGATCCGCGGCCCCTCCGGCGCCGGCAAGTCGATGCTCGCCCTGCGGCTGGTGCAGGCGGCCGAGGCCCGTGCCGACGCGCTGGCCCGCCTCGTCGCCGACGATCGCACCATGGTGGAGGCGGTGAGCGGCCGGCTGGTGGTGCGTCCCGTTCCGGCCCTCGCGGGGCTCGTCGAGGTGCGCGGGCTCGGCCTGCGGCGACTGCCGCACGAGCCCGCCGCGGTGGTCGGGCTGGTGGTCGACCTCGCCGACCCGGACGCCGAGCGCCTGCCCCAGGACCATCACGCGGCGACCACCATCGCGGGCGTGCGGCTGCGCCGGCTCGGCCTGCCGCCCGGCGTCGACCCGCTCGCCGCCGTGCTGGCGGTCCTGGCCGACCCAGCGCGCGGCCCCGCCGACCTGCTCTGACCGGCACCGCATCGGCCCAACCGGACGCGCCCGCCCTCCTGCGTCCGATTACCCTTGCTTCACCGCGCGTCACGGGCTATCGGCGACGCCCCGGAGAGCGGATTTGCGCGACGCCGCGATCCGGTCCATCACTCCGGCGGTGTTCCCGCCGGGCGTGCGGCTCTTGCGCTCGGGCTCCGGGATGTCATGATCGCTTCGTTCTGTCGTGCGGCGCACCACGCGCGCCGCGGGGTGTTCCGATGATCGGCCTCGTACTCGTGACCCACGGTCGGCTCGCCGTCGAGTTCCGTGCCGCACTGGAGCATGTGGTCGGCCCGCAGGACCAGATCGAGACCATCACGATCGATCCGGCCGACAATGTCGAGCAGCGCCGCCGGGAGATCATCGAGGCGGTGGGGCGGGTCGACACCGGCGACGGCGTCGCCATCCTGACCGACATGTTCGGCGGCACCCCGTCCAACCTGGCGATCTCGGTGATGAGCCTCCCCAATGTCGAGGTGCTGGCCGGCATCAACCTGCCGATGCTGGTGAAGCTCGCCAAGATCCGGGCCGAATGCCCCCTGGCCGAATCGGTGGTGGCGGCGCAAGAATCGGGGCGCAAGTACATCACCATCGCCAGCCGGGTCCTGGCCGGAAAATAACGGGACATGAATCGAGCGATGAGCGACGACATCGACTGCGACGGAGCGGCGGGTGCGGAGTTTCCGCCGCCGCGTCCGGGCGCCGTCGTGCGCCTCATCCCGATCGTCAATCAGAAGGGCCTGCACGCCCGCGCCTCCGCCAAGTTCGTGCAGACGGTCGAGCGGTTCGAGGCTGACGTGTTCGTCACCCGCTGCGGCCAGACGGTCGGCGGCGACTCGATCATGGGCCTGATGATGCTGGCCGCCGCGCCCGGCACCACCATCATGGTGGAGGCGCTGGGCAGCGACGCCGACGCGGTCGTCGCCGCCATCGAGGAGCTGGTCGGCAACCGCTTCGGCGAGGACGAGTAGCCGCGCCGCCGCGGCTCGGTCCCTGGGAGCTGCCGTCGCGCTTCACGCCTGCCGAAGCGAGATGCCCGCTCGCCCCCGGTCCCTGCCGCAGCGCCCTCGCCCCATCCTCACGCCTGCTCGGTGCGCCTGTTCTCAGGACGTCGTTGCGGACCTCAGAACGCGCGCCGTCAGCCGCCCCCGTTCCCTGCGAAGAAAGATTTTCTCTTCAGCGGCGCGATCGGGATCATCCAACCTCCAGAACTTGGTGGAACTACCTAGACTCCTCCACGGGCGACCAACCATCCCCACGAGGAGTCGCGCGTGACCCACCCCCCTGTTCCGATCGACGAAAAAGCCCGGCGCCAGATCGACGGCATGATCGCCGCCGAGGCCCGCCACCTCGCGGCGCGCCGCGCCGCCGAAGACGCCTGCCCGTGCCAGGACGGCATGTTCCCGGCCGGCCCGGCGGCGAGCCGCCGGCGCTTCCTGTTTGCCGCCGGCTCGGCCGGAGCCGCCGCCGTGGCGGCCCCGGCACTCGCCCAGACGGCGCCGCCCGGCGCCCAGTACTTCGCCCCGCAGGCCGATCCGACCAAGGAGCAGGGCCGTCCGGTCGCCGGCGACGGCGGCTATGGCTCGCGCTCCCAGTTCGAGACCGAGGTCCGCTGGCGTTACCCGACCCCCAACGAGCACACCTCGTGGAGCATGACGCCGCTCGACCACATGCTCGGCAATCTCACGCCGTCGGGCCTGCACTTCGAGCGTCACCACGGCGGCATCCCGACCATCGACCCGAACCGGCATCTCCTGTTCGTGCACGGCCTCGTCGACGGCCCGCGCAAGTTCACGATGGCGGATCTGAAGCGCTTTCCGTCCGTGACCCGCCGGCACTTCATCGAATGCTCGGGCAACGGCCTCACCGAATGGAACAAGCCGACCCTGAAGACCGTGCAGGGCACCCACGGCCTGCTCAGCACCTCGGAATGGACCGGCGTGCTGTTCTCCACCATCGCCCGCGAGGTCGGCCTCAAGGACGAGGCGGCCTGGGTGCTGGCCGAGGGCGCCGACGCCGCCGTGATGACGCGCAGCATCCCGATGGAGAAGATGCTCCAGGACGCCATCCTGGCCTACGGGCAGAACGGTGAGGCGATCCGCCCCGAGCAGGGCTACCCGCTGCGCCTGCTGCTGCCCGGCTTCGAGGGCAACACCCACATCAAGTGGCTGCGCCGCCTCGAGGTCAGCGACAAGCCGTTCATGACCCGCGAGGAGACGTCGAAATACACCGACCTGATGGCCGACGGGAAAGCCCGGCTGTTCACCCTGGAGATGGACGCCAAGTCGGTGATCACCTTCCCGTCCGGCGAGATGAAGCTGCCGGGGCCGGGCTTCTACACTATCGCGGGCTTCGCCTGGTCGGGCCGCGGCCGCATCCAGTCGGTCGACGTGTCGACCGACGGCGGCAAGACCTGGGTGCCGGCCCGGCTCGACACCGTCCCGGAGCCGATCTGCACGGTGCGCTTCAGCCTGCCCTGGACCTGGGACGGCAAGCCCGCCGTGCTCCAGAGCCGCTGCACGGACGAGACCGGCTACATTCAGCCGACACTGCGGGAGCTGGTCGCGATCCGTGGCGCCAATGGGCCTTTCGGCTCCGTCTATCACCTCAACGCCATCCAGAGCTGGGCCGTCGCGGCCGACGGGAGCATCACCAATGTGCATGCGTGATGGACTGCTCGCCGGCTTCGCGGCCGGCCTGCTCGCGGCCGGCGTGCTGGCACTGCCGGCGACGTCGCCGGCCGCCGCGGCCGAGGGCCGCTACGGCTTCGGCACCCCGGCCACGCCGGAGGAGCTGGCCCGCTTCTTCGCCATCCCGCCGGACGGCCGCGGCCTGCCGCCGGGCCGCGGCACCGTGGCCCGCGGCGCCACCGTGTTCGCCGAGCAGTGCGTGGCCTGCCACGGCGAGAAGCTGGAAGGCATCCCGACGCCGGGCATCGGCGGCGACAAGCTGATCGGCGGCCGCGGCTCGCTCGCCACCAAGACCCCGGTCAAGACGGTGGAGAGCTACTGGCCCTATGCCACGACGCTGTTCGACTACGTGAAACGGGCGATGCCGTTCAGCGCCCCCGGCTCGCTGCCGGACGACGACGTCTACGCGGTCGTCGCCTACATCCTGTCGCAGGCCAAGATCATCGGGCCGGACGATACCCTGGACGCCACCACCCTGCCCAAGGTGGCGATGCCCAACCGCGACGGCTTCTTCCCCGATCCACGGCCGGAACGGCGGCTCTATCGCTGACCGGGCCCGGGCGGACGAAGGCCGGGCGGGCGATGGCCGAGGGCCGATCCGTCCGCCCGGCGCGACTGTGACCGAGGAGTTTTCACCAACGGTCCGTGACCACGATGGCGCGCGGGAACGCAGCCCCGGTAAGCGGCGATAAAGCACATAAAGAATTCTTTATATCTTCGTTGCGAGTGCCGGCCGCCCCTGCTATAGGGCACGCACGCTGCCCGTGGCCGCGACCGGCCGGGGCGCATCCGATTTCGCCAGCACCCAGGGATCTCCATGACCGCTTCGCCGAAAGCCGCCCCGCCCGTTTCCGCCACCGGCCCCGACTACGCCGTCAAGGACATCGGGCTCGCCGACTGGGGCCGCAAGGAGATCGCCATCGCCGAGACCGAGATGCCCGGCCTGATGGCGACCCGCGACGAGTACGGCCCGGAGCAGCCGCTGCGCGGCGCCCGCATCGCCGGCTCGCTGCACATGACCATCCAGACCGCGGTGCTGATCGAGACCCTGAAGGCGCTCGGCGCCGATGTGCGCTGGGCCTCGTGCAACATCTACTCGACCCAGGATCACGCCGCTTCGGCGATCGCGGCCGGCGGCACCCCGGTGTTCGCCGTCAAGGGCGAGAGCCTCGTCGACTACTGGGAGTACACCCACAAGATCTTCGAGTGGGCCGACGGCGGCACCCCCAACATGATCCTCGACGACGGCGGCGACGCCACGCTGCTGATCCACCTCGGCGCCCGCGTCGAGGCCGGCGAGACGGCGCTGATCGCCAAGCCGACCAACGAGGAGGAGGAAGTGCTGTTCGCCGCCATCGCGCGGCGCGTCAAGGAGCAGCCGGGCTGGTACAAGAAGAACGCCGAGTCGATCCGCGGCGTCACCGAGGAGACCACCACGGGCGTGCACCGCCTCTACGAGATGCAGAAGAAGGGCCGGCTCCTGTGGCCCGCCATCAACGTCAACGATTCGGTGACCAAGTCGAAGTTCGACAACCTCTACGGCTGCCGTGAGAGCCTGGTCGACGGCATCCGCCGCGGCACCGACGTGATGATGGCCGGCAAGATCGCCATGGTGGCGGGCTTCGGCGACGTCGGCAAAGGCTCGGCCGCCTCGCTGCGCAACGCCGGCTGCCGCGTCATGATCTCCGAGATCGACCCGATCTGCGCTCTCCAGGCCGCCATGGAGGGCTACGAGGTCGTCACCATGGACGAGGCGGCGCCGCGCGCCGACATCTTCGTCACCGCCACCGGCAATCTCGACGTCATCACGGTCGACCACATGCGCCGCATGAAGGACCGGGCGATCGTCTGCAACATCGGCCACTTCGACTCCGAGATCCAGGTCCAGGGCCTGCGCAACTTCAAGTGGCACAACGTCAAGCCGCAGGTCGACGAGGTCGAGTTCCCGGACGGCCACCGCATCATCCTGCTGTCCGAGGGGCGGCTGGTGAACCTCGGCAACGCCACCGGCCATCCGAGCTTCGTGATGTCGGCGTCGTTCACCAACCAGACGCTGGCCCAGATCGAGATCTTCACCAACCCCGGCAAGTACGAGCGCAAGGTCTACACGCTGCCCAAGCACCTCGACGAGAAGGTCGCCCGGCTGCATCTCGCCAAGGTCGGCGCCAAGCTGACCCGGCTGTCGGACAAGCAGGCGACCTATATCGGCGTGCCGGCCGAAGGGCCGTTCAAGCCCGACCACTACCGCTACTGAGCCGCGACCGCGCCGGTGCGTCGCCCGACGCGACGAGGTCGGCGCCGTCCCCCTCACCCCAACCCTCTCCCCGCCAGCGGGGAGAGGGAGCGCGTGCCATTCCGCGGCATCGCCTGTCCTCGGCTCTCCGACTGACGGACCAAACGAGCGTTCCGCCGAACCGGGGCGGGCTCCGCACAGGCGAGCCTGTGCTTCTTTCACCTCTCCCCGCCATCGCTAGGGCATGCACACATCGCGTGCCACGCATAACAGCGTCATGCGCGGGCTCGACCCGCGCATCAATCGCCTTCACCAAAAATCTATTGGTCGCAAAGAGATGGATCGCCAGGTCGAGCCCGGCGATGACATCGGAGGGGGCGGCCGGCGTGTTTGCCCCTCACCGAAAGTCCGCAGCTTTCCGAGATGTGTGCATGCCCTAGCCCGCCATCGGGGAGAGGTCGCCGCGCGGCGCGTCAGCGCCGAGAGCGCGGCGGGTGAGGGGACGCTTCCATAGCGACGGGACCTTCTCCGATCACCGGAGGACCCTTTCGCCGAGGCTCGCCCCTCACCCCGACCCTCTCCCCGCTGGCGGGGAGAGGGAACGCGGGCGCCGTGCCGCCCCAAGATCTGTCTGGCCCACTTGCGAAGGAGTTTACCTCTCCCCGCCAGCGGGGAGAGGTCGCCGCGCATGGCGCGGCGGGTGAGGGGCATCGATCAGGGATCGGGCCCGGCTGGCCTCGTGAGGATTTGCGAGCACGCCGCGCCCGATGCACTCACGTCGGCGCCGCCCCCCCTCACCCTGACCCTCTCCCCGCCAGCGGGGAGAGGGAGCGCAGGCGCCGTGCCGCCCGATCAGCGCGCCACGCCGCGCACCACCAGGCGCTCCAGCCGGCGCGCGAAGGCGGCGGGATCGTCGGGCAGCTCGCCGTCGAGGATCTGCGCCTGCTCGAGCAGCAGCAGCGCCAGATCCGCCGCCTCGTCGGCGTGCCCGGCGGCGCTCTCCCGCGCGATGGCGCCGACCAGCGCGTGGCGCATGTTCAGCTCCAGCACCGGCTTGAGCCCGGAGGCGCGGTTCTGCTTGGCGAGCAGCCGCTCCAGCTCGCGGTCAGGTCCGAAGCCGCCGGCCACCAGGCAGGCGGCGCTGTCGGTGAGCCGCTGCGACGCCTTGACGTCCGACACCTTGTCGCCGAGGGCGAGCTTGACGGCGGCGATCACCGCCACCTCGTCCACGGCCGCGTCGTCGGCCTTCTCGTCCGTCGCGGAGGTCGCCGTGTCGACGAGCGGCACCAGGCTGAAGTCGACCTCGCCCTGGCTCAGCGACTTGAAGCCCTTGCCCTGGAAATCCAGGCGCAGCGACGTCCACAGCGCGTCGACCGGGTCAGTGAGCAGCAGTACCTCGATGCCGCGGGCGCGCGCCGCCTCCAGCTTCGGGTTGGCCTTGAGCCGGTCGATGTCCTCGCCGACCAGATAGTAGATCTCGGTCTGGTTCTCCCGCAGGTCGGCGACATACTGGGCGAGCGAGCGCCCGCTGCCGGCCGTCGAGGTGAACCGTGCGAGGCCGAGGATCGCCTCGCGCCGCTCCGGCTCCTCGTAGAGCCCTTCCTTGATCACCGCGCCGAACTGCTCCCACACGGTGGCGAACCGCTCGGGCTCCTTGGTGGCCAGCGTCTCCAGCTCGGCCAGCACCCGGCCGGTGATCGCCTTGCGCATCGCCGCGACCTGCGGGTTGTTCTGGAGCATCTCGCGCGAGATGTTGAGCGGCAGGTCCTCCGAATCGACGACGCCGCGCACGAAGCGCAGCCACGACGGCAGCAGGCTGGCGTCGTCGGTGATGTAGACGCGGCGGACATAGAGCTTGAGGTGGCTCTTGCGGGCCGGATCGAACAGGTCGAACAGCGAGCCCGACGGCACGAACAGCAGCACCGCGTAGGACTGGCGGCCCTCGACGCGGTAGTGCAGCGTCATCGCCGGCTCGTCGAAGGCGCCGCAGATCGAGCGATACGCCTGCGTGTAGTCCTCCGGCTTCAGCTCGGACTTGGCGCGCTGCCACACCGCGCTCGCGGTGTTGACCTGGCGCGGCGCCGCGTCGCTGGTCGCCTCGTCGCTCGGCGCGTCGGCGGGCTTGCCGGCGTCCGCCTCCAGCATGATCGGGAACTGGATGTGGTCCGAGTAGGCGTGGACGATGCGCTCGATCTCGTGGGCGTCGAGGTACTTCTTCGCGTCGTCCTTGAGGTGCAGGACGATCTCGGTGCCGCGCCGGACCCGGTCGGCACGCGCCGCGTCGGCCGCCTCGATCTCGAAGCCCTGGGCGCCGGTCGAGCGCCACACCCACGCCTCGGCGGCGCCGGCGCGGCGGCTCGTCACCTCGATACGGTCGGCCACCATGAAGGCGGCGTAGAAGCCGACGCCGAACTGGCCGATCAGCCCGGAGCCGTCCTTGGCGGCGGCGAGCTTGCCGATGAAGGCGCGGGTGCCGGAGCGGGCGATGGTGCCGAGATTGTCGATGAGCTCCTGGCGATCCATGCCGATGCCGTTGTCCGACACGGTCAGGGTGCCGGCGGCGGTGTCGGGCCGGAGGCGGATGGTCAGGGCGGAGTCGTCGGCGATGAGCTCGGGCCGGGCGATCGCCTCGTAGCGCAGCCGGTCGCAGGCGTCGGAGGCGTTGGAAATCAGCTCGCGCAGGAAGACGTCGGTCTCCGAGTAGACGGCGTGCACCATCAGGTGCAGCAGCTCGGCCACCTCGGCCTGGAAGGCATGGGCCTCGCGGCCGGTGTCACCGGCGGCCGGATCGGAAGCGGTCGTGTCGGGAGTGCGCGTGTCGGTGTCGGTCATGGCAGCCACTCGAAACGGTCGATGCGATCGATGGACCGACCGGATATAGCGGCGAAACTCCGACTGGCAAGAACTCCGGGTGGCAGGAACTCGAGGCGGCAAGGCGGCGAACCGGCGCCGGGCCGATCAGCCCGCCCCGCCGTCCCAGCCGGCCGGCCGCCGACCGGCGGGTGACGCACGGCCGCGGCGATGCGGTCGGGCGTCCTCCGGTGGCCGAATTGCAGCTCAGTAGATCGAGCCCTTGGCGCGATCGAACAGCGCCTCGTCGGCGGGCTGCACGGTGCCGTGGTCGGACTGAACCGTCATGGCGGTGTGGTTGCGAGGGGCCGCCTGGACGTCGACGCCGCTGGTGGCGAGCATCGCGAGGAGGCCGAAGGCGAACAGGACGATCTTGCTGAAGGTCATGATGAAGCTCCTGATGTGTCCTGATGGGCGATCATCGCCGCACCTGTCCCCAAATACGCAGGAGCCGGCCGGGATTTACGCGACGGCCGATCACGAGATCGTCGATGCCTCCTCGCGTTAACCTGACCGATCTGTGAGGTCGGAGGTCTGTAACAAACGTGGCGCGGCCGTGCTCCGCAGCCGCCGGCCGACCACCAGGACCGCGGCGGCCGAGACGCCGAGCGACACAGCGACCAGGGCGAAGCCGGCGCGCGGGCTGCCGGTCAGCTCGATCGCGGTGCCGACGATCGACGGCCCGAGAAAGCCGCCGAGATTGCCCACCGCGTTGACGAGCGCGATGCCGCCGGCCGCCGCCGTGCCGGTGAGGAAGACCGGCGGCAGCCCCCAGAACGGCCCGAGGATGGCGTAGATGCCGACGGTGGCGAGGCCGAGGGCCGCGAGTGACGCCAGCCCCGCAGGCAGCGCCGCGGCGGCCGCGATCGCGACCCCGGCGACGAGCGTCGGCACCGCCACATGCCACACCCGCTCGGCCCGGCGGTCGCTGCGCCGGCCCCACCACAGCATCACGGCGGCACTGGCCAGATAGGGCACGGCGGTGAGAAGGCCGACCGCCCCGATCGAGAAGCCGGCGGCGCGCACGAGCTGCGGCAGCCACAGCCCGACCCCGTAGAGCCCGACCACGACGCCGAAATAGGTGGCGCAGAGGAGCCACACCCGGCCGTCCACGAGCGCCGGGCCGAGCGCCGCGTGAACGCGGCCGCCGGCGGGCCGCGCCCTTGCGGCGGCCAGGCGGGCCGCCACGGCGGCGCGCTCGCCGTCCGTCAGCCAGCGGGCGGTCGCCGGCCCGTCCGGCAGCAGGGCCAGCACCGCGAGCCCGAGCCCGCAGGCCGGCAGGCCCTCGATGATGAACAGCCACTGCCAGCCCTTCAGCCCGAGAAATCCGTCGGCCTGGAGGATCAGGCTCGACAGCGGCGCCCCGATGGCGCTCGCCAGCGGCACCGCCATCATGAACAGGCCGACTTGTCGCGACAGCCGCGCCGGCGGGAACCAGTAGGTGAGATAGAGGATCATGCCGGGCAGGAAGCCGGCCTCGGCGGCGCCGAGCAGGAAGCGCAGCACATAGAAGCTGGTCGGCCCCTGCACGAACGCCATGGCGGCGGAGACGAGCCCCCAGGTCACCATGATGCGGGCGATCCAGACGCGGGCGCCGACCCGCTCCAGGATCAGGTTGCTGGGGATCTCGAAGACGAAGTAGCCGAGGAAGAACATCCCGGCGCCCCAGCCGTAGACGGCGGGCGAGAAGCCGAGATCGGCGTTCATGGTCAGCGCCGCGAACGAGACGTTCACCCGGTCGAGAAACGCCACCAGGTACAGCACCATCATGAACGGGATCAGCCGGAGGGCGATCTTGCGGTCGAGTGCGTCGTCGGAGGTCATCGGCGGTCCTCGTCGCGCGGGTCGTCGTCGCGCGTGTCCTGGGCGCGCCGCCCGCGAGCTACGCCGAAGCGGGAGGCCGACGCAACCGCGATGGCGACCGCGCCGGCCGGGCGCTGCCGACGGCGTCACAGAATCGCCGCTTCGACCGGCCACGGAGGAGACTGGATACGGCCCACCGGGCCGAGCAGCCGAGGCGGCATGACGCGCGGTTTCTCACACGAGCGAACGCCCTCCGGGTCGCAGGCGCGCCGCGCTGTCTGGCGCCGCGGCCTCGCCGTGGTGCTGGCGCTGGTCGTCGGGATCGCTGCGACGCTGGTGTCGCCGCCGCCCCGGCTCGCCGCCGCGGCGCACGCGCCGGCCGATGCCGTCATCCTCCTCGCCGCCTCGCCCGCCGCGCTCGGCGCCGCCCAGGACCCCGACCGAACGCCGTGCCGGCGCGCCACGCTGCCCGGTCCGGCCACGAGCTGCGGCGTCGCGATCGCCTGGCTCGCTCCCGCCGCCGTCGTCGACGCCGTCCCGCCCCCCACGGCGGCGACTCGGCCGGTGTGGTGGCGTGCGGCATCGCTGACGCCGCAGGACCTTACCGCCGCCATCGAGCGCCCGCCCCGCCGCGCGGTGTGAGCGGCACGCCGCCGGGCAGCCGGCCCGGCCCCCACTCCGATCGTCCCCCGTCGTCACATCAGCGCGCGTCCGCGCCTGCCCGCACGCCGTCCGTCGTCCGCATCCGGCCGCCCAGGTCCGGTGTCGGGCGCGAGGCGTGCGGCGGCCCGACCGCGAACGAGAAGGCCCATGCTCACACGTATCGTCGTCGCGGCGGCGCTCGCGCTCGCCGTTCTGGCTCCGGCCGGTGGCGCCGGCCCGGCCGGTGCCGAGCCCGCCACCGCGCCACCGCCCGCCGACTGGATCGGGCCGGCTGCCGGGCTCGGCAGGCCCGAGTTCACCGCGCGCCTGGTGGCCGGTGGCACCGATTCGTCCGATCCGTCCGTCGTCTGGCTCGGCCTCCAGGTCCGGCTCGGCCCCGGCTGGCACACCTACTGGCGCTCGGCTGGCGATGCCGGCGCACCGCCCGAGTTCGACTGGAGCGGCTCCGCCAATGTGGCGGACGTCACGGTCGAATGGCCGGCGCCGCGCCGCATCACGGTCGCCGACTTCGACTCGTTCGGCTACGAGGACGAGGTGGTGTTCCCCGTGCGGATGCGGCGCGCCGATCCGCAGGCATCGACCCGGGTGTCGCTGTCGCTCGCCCTGTATGTCTGCGCCACCATCTGCACCCGCAACGATCTACGCCTCGACACCGTGGTGCCGCCCGGCGAGGCGGCCTCGGCCGACGCCGAGCTGATCACCGCGTGGCGCCGCAAGGTGCCGGCACGCGACGCCGTGGCGGGCCTGTCGATCGGGGCGCTGTCGCTGGAGCGCGATCCGCCGCGGCTGCGCGCCGAGGTGCGGTCGAGCCCGCCCCTCGTGGCCGCCGATGCCTTCGTCGACGGCGACGACGCGATCGCGGCCGGTCGGCCGAAGTTCAGTCCCGGCGAGACCGGCGTCACGATGGTGACGCTGCCGCTCGACGGCCTCGGCGGAGGTGGCCCGACACGGCCGCTGCGGCTGACGCTGGTCGACGGTGCGCGCGCCGTCGAAGCGGTGCTGGAGCCCACGGCCGTCGCCGCCCCGACAGCCGCGACGGCTTCGACAGCCGCCGCAGTCTCAACGCCCGTCACCGCGCCCTCGGCGTCCGCTCCCGGGGCTCCCATGTCGATCGGCGGGGCGTCGCTCGTCGCCATGCTGCTCGCCGCGCTGCTCGGCGGGCTGGTGCTCAACGTCATGCCCTGCGTGTTTCCGGTGCTGTCGCTCAAGCTGCTGGCGCTCGCCGGCCACGGGGCGGAGCCGCACGCCGTGCGGCGTGGGCTCGTCGCCTCGGCGCTCGGGGTGGTCGCCTCGTTCCTGGTGCTGGCCGGCGTGCTGGCGGCCCTCAAGGCGGCCGGCGCCCAGATCGGCTGGGGCATCCAGTTCCAGCAGCCGGTCTTTCTGATCGCCATGGCGATCGTGCTGGCGCTGTTCGCCGCCAACCTGCTCGGCCTGTTCGAGGTGAGGCTGCCGATGGGCCTCGCCGGAGTCGCCGGCCGGGCCGGGGGCGGCCACGGGCCGGCCGCACAGTTCGCCAACGGCGCCGTGATGACGCTGCTGGCGACGCCGTGCTCGGCGCCGTTCGTCGGCACCGCGGTCGGCTTCGCGCTCGCCCGCGGGCCGGCCGAGATCGTCGCGGTGTTCGCGGCGCTCGGCCTCGGCATGGCGGCGCCCCAGCTTGTGCTGGCGGCGGTGCCGCGGCTCGCCCGCCGGCTGCCGCGGCCGGGGCCGTGGCTCGACAAGGTCCGGCCGTTCGCCGCGGTGGCGCTGCTCGGCACCGCGGCCTGGCTGCTCGTCGTGGTGGCCGAGATCGCCGGCGCCGCGACCGCCCTGACGGTGGCGGCGATGCTCACCGTCGCCCTGCTGGCGGCCGGTCTGTGGCGCGGCCGGCTCGCCCGGGTCGCCGCCGCGAGCCTCGCGGCCGCGCTCGTCGGCGTCGTCGTGCTGACCGGGGGGCGGCTCGCGCCGGCCGCCGCCGACGCGCCGCAGGCGGTGGAGTGGCGGCCGTTCGCGCCCGAGGCCGTGCAGGCCGCGGTGCGCAGCGGGCGCACCGTGCTGGTCGACGTCACCGCCTCCTGGTGCATCACCTGCAAGGTCAACGAGGCGCTGATCCTCGACAGCGCCGCGATCCGCCGGCGGCTCGGCACCGACGTGGTGCCGATCAAGGGCGACTGGACCCGCCCCGACCCGGTGATCGCCGCCTATCTGGGCGGCTTCGGCCGCTACGGCCTGCCGTTCAACGCCGTGTTCGGGCCGGGCGCGCCCGACGGCATCGTGCTGCCCGAGCTGCTCACCACCGACGCGGTGCTGGCCGCCTTCGACCGCGCCGCCACGCCCGCCCTCGCCGAAAGGACCGACCGATGACGAACCATCACACCACCCGCCGCACCCTGGTGCTCGCCGGACTCGCCGGCCTCGCCGCCGCGCCGATGCTGCCCGGACTGGTGACCGCGGCGGCCGCCACCGAGGGCGACGTGCTCAGCCGCGACGCGGTGCTGCGCGATCCAGATGCCCCGGCGGTCGGCAACCCCAAGGGCGACATCACCATCGTCGAGTACTTCGACTACCAGTGCCCCTACTGCAAGACGGTGCATGCCGAGCTGAAGCAGGTGATGCGCGACGACCCCAAGGTGCGGGTCGTCTACAAGGACTGGCCGATCTTCGGCGGCCCGTCCGGCTACGCGGCGCGGCTGGCGCTCGCGTCCCGCCGGCAGAACAAGTACCTGGAGGTCCACGAGGCGCTGCTCGGGGTCAAGGAGAAGCTGAGCGAGGAGAGCGTGCGCACGACGCTCGCCGGGGTCGGCGTCGACGTCGAGCAGGCGCTCGCCGAGCTCCAGACGAACCGCACCGCCATCGAGGCGGCGCTGACGCGACACCACACCCAGGCGACCGCGTTCGGATTCAGCGGCACGCCGGCCTTCATCATCGGGTACTTCCGGGTGCCCGGGGCGCTCGATGCCGCGACCTTCAAGCGCGCCATCAAGGACGCCCGCGCGGCCGCCGCCAAGGGTGCCAAGTGAGGCGGGTGTAGGCCGCCGGCGGCTGCCGCGGTGTGTCGCGCGCCGCGGCGGGGCGGCTCGTCGGTGGCGCGGGGTTTTGCTACCGTGGTGCGATCGCTGGATCGCCCCGGAGCCGAGCCCCGTGCCGACGATCGCGTACTTTCTCGGACTGTCGGTGCGGATGTTCTTTAACGACCACGAGCCTCCGCACGTGCATGTCCGATATCAAGGTTTCCGAGCGCGCGTCATGATCGCCGACGGCGCGATCATCGACGGCCACCTGCCGCCGACCGTTGCACGGATCTTGCGTGATTGGACTGCCTTGCGTCGTGACGCGCTCATGCGAAAACTGGCAGGCGGCCCGGGAGGAGGCCCCGTTGGAGTTCATCGGAGGTCTTGAGGATGATTGACGTCATCGGGCTACGCCGGCTCGGCGACTATCGACTCGAACTCGCGTTCGCCGATGGAACGATCGGGGTTCGCGACTTCTCCTTCGTGCGGCAGAAGACCGGCCCGATGGCGGAGCCGCTGAAAGACCCGGCTTACTTCGCCCGCGTGATCATCCACGACGGGGCGCTGACCTGGCCGAACGGCTACGACTGGGACCCGATCGCCCTCCACGACGAGATGCAGGCGGCCGGCTTGCTGCGGCCGATCGCGGCAGCGGAGTAGGGCGGAGTAGACCGGCATCGTCACACGGGCCGAGCGCCGCGACGCCCGGGGGCATCGGGGTCGTCGGCGTTTGTCACATCGCGAGCGCGAAGCGCCCGGTGTTTTGAGCTCAGCCGGCCAGGCCGAGCACGACCATCAGGGCTCGATCCAGCCGCTCGATGGCCGCGGGGTCGAGCGCCCCGAGGGCGCGGCGAATTCGATCGCGGCGGACCGGGGCGACCTTATCGGTCATGATCTGGGACGTGACGCGCAAGCCGTTGGCGACGGTCGCCTCGATCACGGGTCGCAGGCGAGGACTATCCCGAACATCGGACGACATCGGACAGACCAGCACCGTCGTGGTCTCGTCACCGAGGTCGTCACTCTGAACGACGACGGCCGGGCGTGGCTTTCCGAGATCGCCCTGCGCGACGATCAGCACCACGTCGCCGCGCTTCACGTCCATTCGCTCCAATCCACGACGGCATCGAGCCAGTCGTCCACGGAGGCGTTGTCGGGATGCTGCGATAGGAGCGCCGCCTCGCGGTGGATTTCGTCACGCACCTTCGGATCACGCAGGTCCGGGACCCAGCGCTGGACGGGCCGGAGACCTTCCGCACGCAACCGCTCGCGCCGCGCCTGCATCCGCTGGCGCGGGCTCTTCGGCGGCGGCTTCTTCGGGCGGGCGGGCATGGGCGGCTCCCCAGACGGCGTAACATGTTACGCAAACGGAACGGTATGGGCAACAGCCGGCCTCCTCTGCCCGATCGCGTCGGCGGAGCTACGCTGACCGCAAGCCACTCGGCCGCGTCGGCGTCTTTCGCGCCCGGCAGCGGTGCGCTCAACCAGGCGCCGGGGTCAGACCTTGCCGAACTGGCGCAGGCGCGTCTTGCCCTCCTTCTGCTTGTCGAGGAGCTTGCGCTTGCGGGTGATGTCGCGGCCATAGCACTTGGCCGTCACGTCCTTGCGGAAGGCCCCCAGGTCTCCCGACACACCACGTCAAGCAGCCTTCCCGAGCAGCTCCGGCGAGAGCTGGGCGCGGGCATCGAGCAGCTCGATCCCGACGATGCGGCCCTCGGCGTCGTAGTCGAACACGACGTCCGGCGCCACTTCGGCGCTGTCGAGGACTTTCTCCTGCGACAATCGAATGTACGCCGCATTGTCTTCGGGTCGATACTTTACCGTCGGTGTCATGTCGGCTCCCGGGCGTTCCTGTCGAAGAACACCGTCAGAACACGAATGTCCTGTTCAGTCTCGACGCAAGCGACGCGGAGGACGCGACCGCCGAATTCCGGAATCCTGCGAAATCTCCGCTCCACACCGGCCCGCCTCGGATCGCCCTCGACCCACTCGGGTTCGGCGACCGTGCTCTCGATCCAGGCGCGATCCAGCTCACGTTCGAGAATAGCGTCCTCGGCGTGGCGGGTGAAGCGGACGGGCTTGCGGTCAGGCATGCAGGGTCGAGCGCCGCTCGCCCCTCACACATCCACCTTCAGCGCCGCGATGAAGGCCTCCTGCGGGATGTCGACCTTGCCGAACTGGCGCATGCGCTTCTTGCCCTCCTTCTGCTTGTCGAGGAGCTTGCGCTTGCGGGTGATGTCGCCGCCGTAGCACTTGGCCGTCACGTCCTTGCGGAAGGCCCGCACCGTCTCGCGGGCGATGATCTTGGCCCCGATGGCGGCCTGGATCGGCACCTGGAACATGTGCGGCGGGATCAGCTCCTTCAGCTTCTCGCACATGGCGCGGCCGCGCCCTTCGGCGCGGGTGCGGTGGACCAGCATGGACAGCGCGTCGACCGCCTCGCCGTTGACCAGGATCGACATCTTGACGAGATCGGCCGGCCGGTAGTCGGTCAGGTGATAGTCGAACGAGGCGTAGCCCTTCGACACCGACTTCAGCCGGTCGTAGAAGTCGAACACCACCTCGTTGAGCGGCAGCTCGTACTTCACCATCGCCCGGTTGCCCACATAGGTCAGCTCGGTCTGCACGCCGCGGCGGTCCTGGCACAGCTTCAGCACGCTGCCGAGATAGTCGTCGGGGGTCAGGATGGTGGCCTGAATCCACGGCTCGTGGATCTCGTCGATCTTGACCACGTCCGGCATGTCGACCGGATTGTGGATCTCGATCTCCTTCCCGTCCGTCATGGTGATCTTGTAGATGACGCTCGGCGCCGTCGCGATCAGGTCGAGATTGAACTCGCGCTCCAGCCGCTCCTGGATGATCTCCAGATGCAGGAGGCCGAGGAAGCCGCAACGGAAGCCGAAGCCGAGCGCGGCCGAGGTCTCCATCTCGAACGTGAAGCTGGCGTCGTTGAGGCGCAGCTTGCCCATGGCGGCGCGCAGGTCCTCGAACTGCGCGGCGTCGACCGGGAACAGGCCGCAGAACACCACCGGCACGGCGGGACGGAAGCCCGGCAGCGGCGTCGCGGTCGGCTTGCGCTCGTCCGTGATGGTGTCGCCGACGCGGGTGTCGGCCACCTCCTTGATCGACGCCGTGATGAAGCCGATCTCGCCAGGGCCGAGGCTGTCCTTCTCCTGCATCTTCGGCGTGAAGACGCCGACGCGGTCGACCTCGTAGGCCGCATCGGTGCCCATCATGCGAATGCGCTGGCTTTTGCGGATGGAGCCGTCGACGACGCGCAGCAGCACGACGACGCCCAGATAGGCGTCGTACCAGGAATCGACGAGGAGCGCCTTGAGCGGGGCCGAGGGATCGCCTTTGGGGGGCGGCAGCCGGGTGACGATCGCCTCCAGCACGTCCGGGATGCCGATGCCGGTCTTGGCCGAGATCAGCAGCGCGTCGTGCGCGTCGAGACCGATCACGTCCTCGATCTGCTGCTTCACCTTGTCGGGCTCGGCGGCCGGAAGATCCACCTTGTTGAGGACCGGGACGACCTCGTGATTGTTGTCGAGCGCCTGGTAGACATTGGCCAGCGTCTGCGCCTCGACCCCCTGGGAGGCGTCGACGACCAGCAGCGAGCCCTCGCAGGCGGCCAGCGAGCGGTTGACCTCGTAGGCGAAGTCGACATGCCCGGGAGTGTCGATCAGGTTGAGGACGTAGTCCTTGCCGTCCTTGGCCCGGTAGGCGAGCCGCACCGTCTGGGCCTTGATGGTGATGCCGCGCTCGCGCTCGATGTCCATCGAGTCGAGCACCTGCTCCCGCCCCTGCATCTCGCGCTCGCTCAGCGCCCCGGTGAGCTGGATCAGCCGATCGGCGAGCGTCGACTTGCCGTGGTCGATATGGGCCACGATCGAGAAGTTGCGGATGGTGTCGATGGTCTGGGCGCTCATGGGCGCGAGATATCATTCGCCCCGAGGGGCGGCAAGGCGCGCCCGGACGCCGCACCGGGTTTCTTCGCACCGGCGGCCGCGGGGTCGCCCTTGGGATCGGGAGAGCGCCCGGCCGGCGCAGCGCTGACCTGTTCGGCGACGGCCTACTCGGCCGCCACCTGGCGGGTGACCGTGAAGGGCACCACCTCGGGGGCGCGGCCGGCGCGGGCCACCACGGCATGGTCGGGCGGCACCAGCTGCCAGTCCGAGCGGTCCTCGTCGAGCGGCTCGGAGACCAACACCACGTCCTTGCCGACCGCCCGGTAGTACAGGGTGTTGGCCTGGTCGTTGGCGGCGTAGCGGAAGGCGTACAGGTCCTTGCCGTTGGTCACCGCGGCGGTGAAGCGCATCGCCTCGGCGCGGCCCTCCTCGCGGGTCATCTCGGTGATGGCGGCCAGCGTGCGGGCGGTGGCGCCGATCGGGTCGCGGTCGAGCCCGGCGCCGAGCAGCGCCAGGAACACCGCCTCGGAATCGGTGGTGCCGATGCGCGAGCCATAGAGCTCGTCCGGGATCAGCGCCTCGACCCGGCGGCGAATGCGGTTCCAGTTGCCGATCATGCCGTTATGCATGAACAGCCAGCGCCCGCAGGCGAACGGGTGGCAGTTCGGCCGGGTGATCGGCGTGCCGGTCGAGGAGCGCACATGGGCGAAGAACAGATGCGAGCGGATGTGCCGGCACAGATAGCGGAGGTTGTCGTCCGACCAGGCCGGGCGTACCTCGCGGTAGAGGCCGGGCTCGGGGTGGTCGCCATACCAGCCGAGGCCGAAGCCGTCGCCATGGGTGGAGGCGGTCGACTCGAGGGCGTGCAGGCTCTGGGCGACGAGGGATCGGGCCGGTGCGGTGACGTAGTGTTCGAGCGCGATCGTCTCGCCCCGATAGGCGATCCAGCGGCACATCGCGACGTTGCTCCTCTCGCGGCCGCGGGGTGAGGCGCCGGGCCGCCGACTCAACCGATTATCGCCGCAATGCGGCGCCCGCAAGGTACTTTCACCGCCGTGCGGGCGCCGCCGCCATGCAGGCCGCGCAGGCTGGAGGCCGCGCAGGCGGCGGGTCGCACGCGCGACGGGTCGAGGCGGCGAGCGGCCAGCGCCGGCGCCCCCTCCCCCGGCCAGCCGAGAGAGGGAGTTCCGAGGCCCGCACGTCCTGCTATGCGGTCCGGCGCCTTAATCGGTGCCCCGGTCCGTCGTATAGACGGGCCATGTCCGCCCGCCGCCCCCTACTCGCCGCCCTCACCGCCCTGGCGGACCGCATCGATCGTCTCACCGGCGCGGTGTTCCGCGTGGCCGCCTGGGGGGCGCTCGCGGTGGTGCTCATCCAGCTCGCCGTGGTGCTGGCCCGCTACGGCCTCGGGCTCGGGGCGCCGTGGTTGCAGGAGAGCGCCGTCTATGCCCACGCGGCCCTGTTTCTGCTGGCGGCCGCCGGCACGCTGGCGCGCGACGGCCATGTGCGGGTCGACCTCTTCTATGCGGGCGCGTCGCCGCGCCGAAAGGCGGTGGTCGACGCCGCCGGCACCGTCCTGTTCCTGCTGCCGGTGGCGGCCGCGCTGCTGTGGCTGTCGCTGCCCTATGTGGGGCGCTCCTGGGCGATCCTCGAACGCTCCCGCGAGGCGAGCGGGCTGCCGCTGGTGTTCCTCCTGAAGAGCCTGATCCCGGCCTTCGCGGTGCTCCTGATGGTGCAGGGGGTGGCGCAGCTTCTTCGCGCGCTCGCCGTGCTGGCCGGCGATGCCCCCGCGGCCGCAGCGGCCACCGAGTGACATGATGATCCCGCCCGATCTTCTCGCGGTCGCCATGGTGGTGGCCGCCATCGGCCTCTTGATGGCCGGCTATCCGGTGGCGCTGACGCTCGCCGGCGTGGCGCTCGCCTTCGCGGCGCTCGGCGATCTCGCCGGCATCATGGGCGCCGGCCTGCTCGGCGCGCTGCCGCAGCGCATCTTCGGGGTGATGACCAACGAGGTGCTGCTGGCGATCCCGCTGTTCGTGTTCATGGGCGTGATGCTGGAGCGCTCGCGGGTCGCCGAGGAGCTGCTGGACGCCATGGGGCGCCTGTTCGGCCGCGTGCCCGGCGGGCTCGCGGTCGCGGTCGTCATCGTCGGCGTGCTGCTCGCCGCCGCCAAGGGCATCGTCGGCGCCACCACGGTGACCATGGGGCTGATCGTGCTGCCCACCATGCTGCGCCACGGCTACGACCCGCGGCTCGCCGCCGGCACCGTGGCGGCCACCGCGACCCTCGCCCAGCTGTTTCCGCCCGCCACCGTGCTGGTGCTGCTCGGCGACCAGATGAGCAACGCCTACCAGGCCGCGCAGCTCGCCCAGGGCAATTTCGCGCCGCAGTCGGTGACGGTCGCCGACCTGTTCGCCGGCGCCATCGTGCCGGCGCTCGGCCTCGTCGTGCTCTACATCGCCTTCGTGCTGGGGGTCGCCATCGTGGCCCCGACGTCGTCGCCGGCGGTGGCGGCAGACCCGACGGCGCCGCACGGGCTCGCCATGCTGCGCCGCGCCATCGCCGTGCTGGTGGCGCCGGTGCTGCTGATCGTCGCGGTGCTGGGCTCGATCCTCGGCGGCCTCGCGACCCCCACCGAGGCGGCGGCGGTCGGCGCCTTCGGGGCGCTGCTCTTGGCGGCGCGGCCGCATCCGCGCGACTGGGGCCTGTGGCTGGTCGCCATGGCGGCCGTGCTGGTGGCGCTGCGGCGGCTCGCCGCCCAAGGGCTGACGCCCGGCCTGCTCGCGGCCGGCGACCCCGCCATCGTGGCACCGCTGGCGCTCGCCGCGGTGGCGGCGCTGCTGCTGGCCCTGCCGATCGTGCGGGTGCATCGCGCCGGCATCCTCGTCCCGGTGCTGGCCCGCACCGCCGAGGTGACCAGCATGATCTTCCTGATCCTGATCGGGGCGACCCTGTTCAGCCTGGTGTTTCGCGGCCTCGGTGGCGACGATCTCGTCCATCGCGGCCTCGCCGACCTGCCGGGTGGCACCGCCGGGGCGATCCTCACCGTCATGCTGGCGATCTTCCTGCTCGGCTTCGTGATGGACGCCTTCGAGATCATCTTCGTGGTGGTGCCGATCGTGGCGCCTGCGCTGCTGAAGCTTCCCGGCGTCGATCCGGTGTGGCTCGCCGTGATGATCGCCCTCAACCTCCAGACGTCCTACCTGCATCCGCCGCTCGGGCCGACGCTGTTCTTCCTGCGCGGCGTCGCCCCCAAGGAGATCACCACGGCGCACATCTATGTGGGGGCGATCCCCTTCGTGCTGATCCAGCTCGCCGCGCTCGCCGGCCTGTGGTTCGTGCCGCAGCTCGCCACCTGGTTGCCGGCGGTGCTGTACGGCCGCTGACGGAACGCCGCCGCGGCATTCCGGGTTCTCGACACGAGGTGCGGCGGGGGCCATCGTGCGCCGGCGGACGGAGGACCGCACGATCGACAGGGGAGATGACGGCCATGGACCAGACCACCACGACCCCGCGTGGCGAGGCCACGCGCGGCGAGGCCCGGCTCGACGATGCGCTGCTCGCCCGCCTGGACGCCTGGTGGCGGGCCGCCAACTATCTCACCGTCGGACAGATCTACCTGCTCGACAATCCCTTGCTGCGCGAGCCGCTGCGGCCCGAGCACATCAAGCCGCGCCTGCTCGGCCACTGGGGTACCTCGCCCGGCCTGAGCTTCGTCTACGCGCATCTCAACCGGGTGATCGCGGCGCGCGACCTCGACATGATCTATCTCTGTGGCCCCGGCCACGGCGGTCCCGCCATGGTGGCCGGCACCTGGCTCGAAGGCACGTATTCGGAGATCTATCCCGAGATCGGCCGCGACGAGGCCGGGATGCGGGCGCTGTTCCGGCAGTTCTCGTTCCCGGGCGGCATCCCGAGCCACGCGGCGCCGGAGACGCCGGGCTCCATCCACGAGGGCGGCGAGCTCGGCTATTCGCTGGCGCACGCCTTCGGGGCGGCGTTCGACAATCCGGACCTGGTGGTCGCCTGCGTGGTCGGCGACGGCGAGGCCGAGACCGGCCCGCTCGCCGGCTCGTGGCAGTCGATCAAGTTTCTGGACCCGGTCCACGACGGGGCCGTGCTGCCGATCCTGCATCTCAATGGCTACAAGATCGCCAACCCGACGGTGCTCGGCCGCATGGCGGACGACGATCTCGTCGCCATGTTCCGCGGCCTCGGCTGGGAGGCGCTGATCGTCGCCGGCGACGATCCGATGCCGATGCACCGCCTGATGGCCGCGACCCTCGACCGCGCGCTCGATCGGATTGCCGACATTCAGGCGCAGGCACGCAGCGGTGCGGCGCGGGACGACGCCCCGCGCTGGCCGGTGATCGTGCTGCGCAGCCCCAAGGGCTGGACCGGCCCCAAGGAGATCGACGGCAAGCGGGTAGAGGGGTTCTGGCGCTCCCACCAGGTTCCGGTCACCGATCCGCGGCAGAACCCCGCGCATCTCAAGCTGCTGGAGGACTGGCTGCGCAGCTATCGGCCCGACGAGCTGTTCGGGGCCGACGGCCGCCTGCGCGACGATCTCGCGGCGCTCGCCCCGCAGGGGCCGCGCCGCCTCGGTGCCAGTCCGCACGCCAATGGCGGCATGCGGCGGCCGCTCGCGCTGCCGGAGGTGCGCGACCACGCCGTCGCGGTGGCGCAGCCCGGCACCGTCGTGTCGGAGGCGACGCGGGTGATGGGCGGCTATCTGCGCGACGTCATCCGGCTCAACGCGGCGGCCCGCAATTTCCGCCTGATGGGGCCCGACGAGACCGCGTCGAACCGGCTCGATGCGGTGTTCGAGACCACCGATCGCACCTGGCAGCAGCGCATCGAGCCCTACGATGTTCACCTCGCCCGCGACGGCCGCGTCATGGAGGTGCTGAGCGAGCATCTGTGCCAGGGCTGGCTGGAGGGCTACCTGCTCACCGGCCGTCACGGCCTGTTCTCGTGCTACGAGGCGTTCGTCCACATCGTCGACTCGATGTTCAACCAGCACGCCAAGTGGCTTCAGGTGGCGCGGACGCTGCATTGGCGCGGGCCGGTGGCATCGCTCAACTATCTGCTCACCTCGCATGTCTGGCGCCAGGATCACAACGGCTTCACCCATCAGGACCCCGGCTTCATCGACGTGGTGCTGAACAAGAAGGCCGAGGTGGTGCGCGTCTATCTGCCGCCGGATGCCAACACGCTGCTGGCCGTCACCGACCACGCCTTGCGGACCTGGAACCGCATCAACGTGATCGTCGCCGGCAAGCAGCCGGCGCCGCAGTGGCTCGACATCGACGCGGCAGTGCGCCACTGCGCCGCCGGCATCGGCATCTTCGATTTCGCCTCCAACGATCAGGGATCGACGCCGGACGTGGTGATGGCGTGCGCCGGCGACGTGCCGACCCTGGAGACGCTGGCGGCGGTGTCGCTGCTGCGCCGGCATCTGCCCAAGCTGAAGATCCGCGTCGTCAACGTGGTCGACCTGATGACCTTGCAGCCGGCCGGCGAGCATCCGCACGGGCTCACCGACCGCGACTTCGACTCGCTGTTCACCACCGACCGGCCGGTGATCTTCGCGTATCACGGCTATCCGTATCTCATCCACCGGCTCGCCTACCGCCGCACCAACCATCCGAACATCCATGTGCGCGGCTACAAGGAGGAAGGCACCACCACGACGCCGTTCGACATGGTGGTGATGAACGATCTCGATCGCTTCCGCCTCGCCATGGACGTCATCGACCGCGTGCCCGGGCTCGCGGTCGGCGCCGCCCACGTCAAGCAGATGCTGCGCGACAGGCGCAGCGCGCACCGCGAGTACGTGGTGCGTCACGGCGAGGACATGCCGGAGATCCGCGACTGGGATTGGCCCTACGGCACGGCGGCGGCGCGCGGCGGCGACTGATACGAGATCCGGCTGATCACTTCGATGCCATTCCGGAAGCCGCGCAGCGGCTATCCCGGAATCCAGCCGAGAGCTCCGCGTTTGCCGCTGGATTCCGGGCTCGCCGCGGAGCCTGCGCCCGGACGGCGCGAAGCCCCGATCCGGGTGCGGCGCCCCGGAACGACGGCGACCTGATCACCCGACAACAGTATGACGAGGATGACTGACGTGGGCGGGTGGCGGGCTCTGCCGCCCGTCAGCAGCGCGATGCAATGCGTCGTTATGCCGGCACGATGCCGCCCGCGGTCGCGGCCGCGGGCTCGACGACAGCGGCGGGCGGAGCCGTGCGGGCCGACTCGCCGGCATCCTGACCGGACGCCGCCGAAGCCGCGGCCGGCGAGCCTGCCGGAGCCGCGACGGCGGCGG
The DNA here is from genome assembly GCA_009720755.1 of Rhodoplanes serenus. Taxonomy (GTDB): domain Bacteria; phylum Pseudomonadota; class Alphaproteobacteria; order Rhizobiales; family Xanthobacteraceae; genus Rhodoplanes; species Rhodoplanes serenus. The sequence goes on along the minus strand of WNKV01000004.1, from coordinate 294,163 downwards.
CCATTGCGGCATCGACGCAGGCGTTCACGGCTTCCGTCAGCGACGAGACGTAGAGATCCGCCCCGATGGTTGCCCGCACGCTGTCGCCGCCATCGTCGCGCTCGCCGGCTGGCCACAGCCCGACCAGCACCGGCACGCCGGGAAGCTGGCGGCGCAGCCGGCGGATCATGTGGCGGGTGCGGGCGACGTGCCCGGTCGACTCGATCAGCGACACGCACACGAAGGCGATGCCGGCGGGATCGAGCGACGCCACATGCACGCGCGACAGGCGATCGCTCGCGAGCGTTCGCGCCGCCAGCCCGTGCTTGCCGAGGAGCTGCGCCAGCATGGCGGTGGCCGCCTCGTCGAGCGGGCTCGCGCCGGCGATGCACAGCACCGGCGCGGCGCTCGCCCAGGCGCCGCTGCGCGCTTCGGGAGGCGGCGCCTCGCGCCCCGGCGGCGCATCGTCGTCGCTCGGCTCCGCCGGCAACGGGCTCGCCTCGTCCTCCGGCGTCGCCGGCCGCGGGGCACGGTCATCGTAGTCGTCGAGCTCCTCTACCACCTCGCACACCTCGTCGGCGATGCGGCGGATACGAACCGGGCTGAGCACGCCGCGCGCCACGTCGCTGGCGGCCAGCGCCAGCCCGCGCAGCGCCACCTCGTCGTAATAGGCGGAGAGCGAGCGGGTCTTCAGCAGCGCCTCGGCCTGGTCCTGCACCTCGTCGGGATCGCCCGCCAGCATGCGCTGATAGAACGTCTCGGTGGCGGTCAGTGCCGGCCGGTCGCCGAGCAGCACGTCGAGGAACTCCAGCCGCTCGACATGGCGGCCCAGCACCACCAGGCACAGCGTCAGCGGGGTCGCCAGGATCAGCCCGATGGGTCCCCACAGCCAGGTCCAGAACACCGTGGCGATCAGCACCGACACCGGCGACAGGCCGGTCGAGTGGCCATAGGCCACCGGCTCCACCACCTGGCCCATCAGCGGCTCGGTGATGATGAACAGCGCCGCCGTCCACGCCACCATGCTCCAGCCGGGATCGACCGCCGCCGCCACCGCGAGCGGCAGCGCCGCCGCCACCCAGGCCCCCACATAAGGCACGAAGCGGCACAGGCCGGCGACGATGCCCCACAAGAGCGGGCTCGGCAGGCCGATGAGATAGAGCCCCGACGTGACCAGCACACCGAAAGCGGTGTTGAGCGCGAGCTGGGTGAGGAAGAACTTGCTCAGGCGATGGCCGGCCTCGTTGAGCGCCACCGTGGTGCGATGCAGGTCGCGCGAGCCGAACAGGCGGATGAAGCGGTCGCGCAGGTCCTCCTTCTGGAGCAGGATGAAGGTGACGAAGACCAGCACGATGCCGAGCGTCGCAAGCGGGCTGAGCACCGGCGAGACGTAGCGTTGCAGCGTGTCGAGCGAGGGAATGCCGGTTGTGCCCTCGCTCTCCGGAGCGGCGCCGTTCTTCGCGGGCGCCTTGGCGGCCGGCGGCTGGCTGCCGGTGGGCGCCGTTCCCTCGCGAGCATTCGGCGGCGCCGGTGCATCGGCCTCGTCGTCGGCGCGCAGCTGCTCCAGATGCGCGACGAGGCGGGTGACCCGGCCGACCGTCTGGTCGCGGACCACGTCGATCTTGTTGCGGATGGTCGATTCGTAGCGCGGCAGATCGGCAGCGAGGCCGGCGATCTGGGCGCCGATGACGGCGCCGATCGAGGTCAGCACCGCGAGCGCCACCAGCACGGCGGCGATGACGGCCGGCACCCGGCCGAGCCGCAGGAAGCGCAGCGCCCGCACCAGCGGGGCGAGCACGAAGGTGAGCAGCACCGCGAGCGTGATCGGCACCAGCACGTCGCGCCCGAGATAGAGGGCCGCCACCACCACCACGCCGACCGCGAGCGTCAGCAGCTCCGCCAGGGTGGGACTGTCGGCGGGCGCCACCTGGGCAGGCGCCACCTGGGCAGGCGTCCGATCTCCGTTCGGCATGCTGAGGTCCTTCGGGGGCAGTCCTCCGGCGGTCCGGAGCGAGCGGGCAGGTTCCGCGCTCGACAACGTCCGGATCGCGATACGGTGCCACCGCCGTGCGAGATTCTTGTCGGTCGCCGTCCCGGCACGGGAACTTTCCCGCGGCGTGCCGGTTGAAAGTCGCCGGCCCGCCGGCACCGCGTTACTCCGCGGCCCGGGCCTCGCCCGATCGCGCCCCGTGCTACGAGCCCCCATGCCGATCGCCGTGCTGCGCGCCGTGGCGCGACGCGGTGGCCTGTGGGATCGCCGTCCGGGCCGTCGTCCTCTCGTCCCGGTGGAGATCGTCTCGATGACCCAGCACGTCAGCCCCCCGACCCCGTCCACCGCGGCGAGGCCGGCCGCGACCCCGTCCGCCGCAACGGAGGCCACGCCGCCGACCGGCGCGCCGGCGGTCGTGACATCGCGCATCCGCGAGGGCTCGCCGCATCCGCTCGGCGCCACCTGGACGGGGCTCGGCGTCAACTTCGCGCTGTTCTCGGCGCATGCCACCAAGGTGGAGCTGTGCCTGTTCGACGATCACGGTGAACGGGAGATCGAGCGCATCGAGCTGCCCGAGTTCACCGACGAGGTGTGGCACGGCTTCCTGCCCGACGCGCGCCCCGGCACCATCTACGGCTATCGCGTCCACGGCCCCTACGAGCCGCAACACGGCCACCGCTTCAATGCCAACAAGCTGGTGCTCGACCCTTACGCCAAGGCGGTGATCGGCAAGCTCGAATGGGGGCCGGAGCTGTTCGGCTACCAGCTCGAGACCGAGGACGACACCACCTTCGACGAGCGCGACAGCGCCCCCAAGATGCTCAAGTGCCGCGTCATCGATCCGGCCTTCACCTGGGGCGACGTGCGCTCGCCCAAGATCCCGTGGGACCGCAGCGTGGTCTACGAGATGCATGTGCGCGGCTTCACCAAGCAGCACCCGGCGGTGCCGGAGCCGCTGCGCGGCACCTTCCGCGGCCTCGGCCAGCCGGCCGTCATCGACCATCTGCGCAAGCTCGGCGTCACCGCGGTCGAGCTGTTGCCGATCCATACCTTCGTGGACGACACCTATCTGCTCGACAAGGGACTGGTGAACTACTGGGGCTACAACTCCATCGGCTTCTTCGCGCCAGAGCGGCGCTATGCGGCGGTGCCGGACTTCGCCTTCTCGGAGTTCAAGGAGATGGTGGCGCGGCTGAACGACTCCGGCATCGAGGTGATCCTCGACGTCGTCTACAATCACACGGCGGAGGGCAACGAGCGCGGCCCGACCTTGTCGTTCAAGGGCATCGACAACGCCTCCTACTATCGGCTGCTGCCCGATCAGCCGCGCTACTACATCAACGACACCGGCACCGGAAACACGCTGAATCTCTCGCATCAGCGCGTGCTCCAGATGGTCACCGACAGCCTGCGCTACTGGGTCGAGGAGATGCATGTCGACGGCTTCCGCTTCGATCTCGGCACGATTCTCGCGCGCGAGCCCTACGGCTTCGACGAAGGCGGTGGCTTTCTCGACTCGTGCCGTCAGGACCCGGTGCTGTCGTCCGTCAAGCTGATCACCGAGCCGTGGGACTGCGGCCCCGGCGGTTATCAGGTCGGCCGCTTTCCGCCCGGCTGGGCCGAGTGGAACGACCGCTATCGCGACACCGTGCGCAAGTTCTGGAAGGGCGACGAGGGTCAGCTCGCCGAGTTCGCGACGCGCCTCACCGGCTCGGGCGACCTGTTCAACCGGCGCGGCCGCAAGCCGTGGGCAAGCGTCAACTTCATCACGGCGCACGACGGCTTCACGCTCAACGACGTGGTCAGCTACAACGACAAGCACAACGAGGCCAATGGCGAGGACAATCGCGACGGCCACAACGCCAACTACACCTGGAATCACGGCGCCGAGGGACCGACCGACGATCCCGCCATCAAGGCGCTGCGCGAGCGGCAGAAGCGCAACCTGATGGCGACCCTGCTGCTCAGCCAGGGCACCCCGATGATCACCGCGGGCGACGAGTTCGGCCGCACCCAGCAGGGCAATAACAACGCCTATTGCCAGGACAACGAGATCAGCTGGGTGGACTGGAACATCGGTCCCGAGGGCGAGGAGCTGTACACCTTCACGGCGCGGCTGATCGAGATCCGCCGCGCCTACGCGATCCTGCGCCGCAACCGCTTCTTCACCGGCGAATGGAACGACGAGATCGGCGTGCGCGACGTCACCTGGCTGACGCCGGCCGGCTCCGAGATGGGAGCCGAGCAGTGGGGCGACCCCTACGCCAAGTGCATGGGCGTGGTGTTCGACGGGCGGGCGCAGGCGAGCGGCATTCGCCGTCGCGGCAGCGACGCCACCATGCTGCTCATCGTCAACGCCGCCGAGATCCCGGTGAAGTTCACGCTGCCCGAGGTAGCGGCGGGGAATGGCTGGGCACGGCTGATCGACACCAATGTCGAGCATGTCGAGCTCGACGAGGAGGACCTGCCACGCTTCGGCTTCGGCGACGAGTACGAGGTGACGTCGCGCTCGCTGCTGCTGTTCCGCCTAATCCCCGAACGCCGGCGCTGACGCAGCGTCGGCCGTCGTGCCGCCGGCGATCTGCGCCGGCGCGGGCTGGTCGGTCACACGCTGCCGCGGGGGGCCGGCCGTTCACTGCGGCGGGGGCCGCCGGGCCGGCGCCTCGGTCGATCGATCCGAAGCTCCGATCAGTCCTGCGTCGGTCCGCCGGCTGCGGTGTCCTCGCTGGCCTCCGCCGCGGCCCCCGCTTCACCGCGGGTGCGATGGCGGCGACGGCGGCGATGCAGCGGGAAGCGGTCGGCGGTTTGGCCGCCCTGGCCCTCGAAGCCGTTCTGGCCGCCGCCCTGGGGCTGCGGCGCCGGCGCGCCGGTGACAAAGGACGGCAGCCGGTCGATGCCCTCGTCGCTCGCCGCCGGCTGCGGCTGACGTCCGTAGGGCTGCTCGCGCGGGACGAAGAACTGGGCGTCGCGCGGCAGATAGGGTTGCGGGTCACGGGTCCCGAAGGCCGGTTGCTCGCCGGTGCCCGGCAGCGACGGCTGGTCGTCGCCGTCGTCGTCGTAGCCCTCGTCGCGCGGGTCGGCGCCGCCGCCCTCGCCACGGAAGAACGACGGCGTCTGACGGAACTGCTCCTGCGCGGCCGCGATCAGGCGGAGATAATGCTCGGCGTGCTGGAAGTAGTTCTCGGCCGAAACCGGATCGCCGGACGCCTGCGCGTCGCGTGCGAGCTGCATGTACTTCTCGGCGACGTGCGACGCGGTGCCGCGAATTTTCACGTCGGGGCCGTTCGACTCGTAGACCCGCGTCAGCGGGTTGTGGCTCTTGCGGTTACGGCCCCGCATGCGCTTGTTCTGACCGTTTCTCATGTTCGGCTTCTGGCCACCTCTGATTGCGGCGGGTCCTCCGCCGGTTCCATCAACGGTTGCTCGGATCGGCGCATGGCCGATCACCATCGAGTGCGACAGCGCGACGATGCTCGCGCATGCAGCCGATGCTTGCGGGGCATCCAGGGACGCGCCGCATTTCCCACGTCTGTTGGCTCAGCTTGCCACCGCGGCATGTCCGCGGCGCTGTCAACCTCTCACGATGCCCGCATGGCTCTTGGGTGACTTCGCCCTGAGCGCACGCTGGAGCCGCTGAAGTATCTCGATCCCGGGTGGTGCGGCATCAATCCTGTTCATTCGGATGTTTGCCGACCGTGTCCCCCGCTGCCCGCCTCGCCGAGCCATGCTCGGGGCCTCCAATGCAGCGATTCAACCCCGACCCAGGTCGATTCCGTAAGCGGAAACTAGTCACTCCAGCCGGATAATCAAGCTCTTTTTTGTCCGTTCTTGGAAATGTGTTTCAAATTTGTATATCAGGTTTGCCGGACCGCCGTGACGGCCCGCAGGACTCCGGAAAGATCCGGATGCGGTGGCGTTTCACAGACGAGCCCCGCCGTCGTGAACAGAGCGGCGACCGCTCCGGCCTGGCCGATCCCGACCTCCACCACCAGCACCCCACCGGGGGCGAGCAGACGCCCGGCATCGGCCGCGATGGCACGGTAGGCGGAAAGGCCGTCCGGCCCGCCGTCGAGTGCGAGATGCGGATCGTAGACCCGTACCTCCGGGGCGAGCGCGGCGATCTCGCGGCTCGGTATATAGGGTGGATTGGCGACGACGAGATCGAGGCCACCGTCGAGCGCCGTGCCGAAATCACAGGCCACGAGCCGCAAGCGGTCGAGAAGGCCGAGCCGCACAGCATTGTCGCGCGCCGTGGCGAGCGCCGCGACGCTGCGGTCGGTGCCGATGCCGAACGCCGCCGGCAGCTCGGTGAGAAGCGCCAGCAGCAGCGCGCCCGAGCCGGTGCCGAGATCGGCGATGCGTCGCGTCGCGTCGCGGCCGCCCTGACGCGCCGTCACGGCGGCGAGCGCCGCCTCCACCACGGTCTCGGTGTCGGGGCGCGGATCGAGCACGTCCGCGGTCACCACCAGCGGCAAGCTCCAGAACGCACTGCCGCCGAGAATGCGGGTCACCGGCTCGCGGGCGAGCCGTCGCGTCGTGAGCGCCGCCACATGGGTGGCCTCCTCGGCGGTCAGCGGCCGTTCCGCGGCGGCCGCGAGGCCGGCGTGATCGAGGCCGAGCGCGTGGCCGACCAGGAGGCGAGCATCGAGATCCGGCGTCTCGAGGCCAGCGGCCCGCAGCACCGCCGCCACGCCGCGGCGTGCCGCCCCGATCGTGTCGCCGGCCGCGACCGTCATGAGGTCCATGCGACCCACAGGCGGTGGATGGCACCGAGCTGGCCGGTCCAGTAGAGCGCCGCGATCAGCACCGCGGTCGCCACCGCGAGCTGGAGCGACAGGCCCAGCAGAGTGCGCGGTTTCAGCATCCGAAACAGCCGGTGGCGCCAGCGGAGCGGAAATCGCGGCTTGTGCATTGTCACATCCGATTTCCTTCGGTTGCGAGAGGCATCGGGCCGCTCGGCGCCGCGCGTCGCGTCAGGCGGTTCCGCTCTCGGCGGCGAGCAGCGCCGCGTTGTGCTCCGTCACCAGCGCGTCGACGATCTCGCCGAGCGCCTCACCCTCCATCACCTGCGGCAGCTTGTAGAGGGTGAGGTTGATGCGGTGATCGGTGACGCGCCCTTGCGGAAAATTGTAGGTGCGGATGCGCTCGGAGCGATCGCCCGAGCCGACCTGGCCGCGCCGCTCGGCGGCGCGCTCGGCGTCGCGCTTCTGCCGCTCGATGTCGTAGAGCCTGGCCCGCAGCATCGCCATCGCCTTGGCGCGGTTGCGATGCTGCGAGCGCTCCTCCTGGACGAAGACGACGATGCCGCTCGGCACATGGGTGATGCGGATCGCCGACTCGGTCTTGTTGACGTGCTGGCCGCCGGCGCCGCCCGCCCGCATGGTGTCGACCTTGAGGTCGGCCTCGTTGATGGCGATGTCGACGTCCTCGACCTCGGGCAGCACCGCGACGGTGGCGGCCGAGGTGTGGATGCGGCCGGACGCCTCGGTGTCGGGCACCCGCTGCACCCGGTGGACTCCCGACTCGAACTTCAGCCGGGCGAACGCACCGGCCCCGCGGATCTCGGCGACGATCTCCTTGTAGCCGCCGACCGTGCCCTCGCTCGCCGACAGGATCTCGGTCTTCCAGCCGCGGGTGGCGGCATAGCGCTCGTACATCCGGAACAGGTCGCCGGCGAACAGCGACGCCTCGTCGCCGCCGGTGCCGGCGCGGATCTCGAGGATGACGTTGCGCTCGTCCATGGCGTCCTTGGGGATCAGCGCCAGGCGGATGTCGTCCTCGAGGGTCTTGCGGGTGTCGTCGAGCGCCGCCTTCTCGGCGGCGGCGATCTCGCGCATCTCGGCGTCGCTGTCCGGGTCGGCGGCGATCGCCGCGACGTCGTCGATCTCGCGCAGCAGGTCCTCGTAGCGCGTCACCTTCTCGACGATCGGCGCCAGCTCGGCGAGCTCGCGCGACAGCCGCGCGAACGCCTCCGGCGCCAGCTTGCCGGTGAGTTCCGCCTGGAGCGCCGCGTGGCGCGTCACCAGGGTGTCGAGTTTCTGTCGGGGCAGCATCGGGACGTTTCGAGCCCGGTTGGTGTCACAGGGTCAAGCCCTCGTCTTCGGCGAAGGCGGTCAGCTTGGCACGGATCGAGGCGGTGCCGAGCGGCAGCCCCATCAGGCCGGAGACCAGCCGCTCGGCCTTGCCCGCATCGAGATCGAGCAGCATCGCCTTCACCGGGCCGACCGAGGAGGGCAGCACCGAGAAGGAGCGGAAGCCGATGGCGATCAGCGCCAGGGCGCCGATCGGCTTGGAGGCGAGCTCGCCACACAGCGTCACCGGCTTGCCGTGGGCGCGGCCGCGCTCGACGATCAGCCTGAGGGCGCGCAGCACCGGCACCGACAGGGGATCGAAGCGGTTGGCGACGCGCGCATTGCCGCGGTCGGCCGCGAACATGAACTGCAAGAGATCGTTGGAGCCGACCGACAGGAAGTCAACGCGGTCGAACAGCTCGTCGAGCTGGAACAGCAGCGACGGCACCTCCATCATGGTGCCGACCTCGACCCGCTCGGGCAGGCGGTGGCCGTGCCGGCGCAGATGGGTCAGCTCGCGCTCGACCAGGCCCTTGGCGTCGTCGAACTCCTGCACGGTAGCGACCATCGGGAACATGATGCGCAGCTCGCGTCCCGCGGCGGCGCGCAGCATGGCGCGCACCTGGCTGCGCAACAGGCCGGGGCGGTCGAGGCCGAGGCGGATGGCGCGCCAGCCGAGCGCCGGATTCTCCTCCTCGTAGTTGCGCATGTAGGGCAGCACCTTGTCGCCGCCTATGTCGAGCGTGCGGAACACCACCGGCCGGCCGCCGGCGGCGTCGAGCACGTTGCGGTAGAGCGACAGCTGCTCGCTGGTGCGCGGGAACTGCGCCGCCACCATGAACTGAAGCTCGGTGCGGAACAGGCCGATGCCGGCGGCGCCGGTCTCGGCCAGATGCGGCAGGTCGACCGGCAGGCCGGCATTGATCATCAGCGTGACCGGCTGGCCGTCCTTGGTGACCGACGGCTTGTCGCGCAGGCTGAGATACTGGAGCTGCCGGCGGGCCCGCAGCCGCACTCGCTCCACATAGGCCGCCTCCATGTCGGGGGTGGGACGGATGTGGACGTCGCCGGTGACGCCGTCGACGATGATGCCGTCGCCGGGGTCGGCCAGGCCGGTCGCGTTCGGCACCTCGCCGACCGCCGCGATGCCGAGCGCGCGGGCCACGATGGCGACGTGCGAGTTGGGGCCGCCCTCCTCCAGCACCAGGCCGCGCAGCCGGTTGCGGTCGTAGTCGAGCAGCGCCGCCGGCCCCATCGAGCGGGCCACCAGGATGGCGTGCTCGGGGAGCTTGTCGCGGGTCGGTGCGTGGTCGTAGCCGAGCAGCTGGCGTTGCAGCCGATGGGCGAGGTCGTCGAAATCGTGCAGGCGCTCGCGCAGATAAGGATCGGTCTGGCGCAGCATGCGGGCGCGGGTGTCGGACTGCACGCGCTCGACCGCCGCCTCGGCGGTGAGGCCGGTCAGCACCGCCTCCTCCAGCTTGTGAACCCAGCCGCGATCGTGGGCGAACATCCGATAGGCCTCGAGCACGTCGCGATGCTCGCCGCTCTCGGCCACCTCGCCGCTCTCCAGCATCAGGTCGAGCTCGGCCCGCAGCGTCTCGATGGCGGCGCCGAGGCGGCGCAGCTCCTTCTGGACGTCGTCGGCGATGAAGTTGGTGATGACGACGCGCGGCTCGTGCAGCACCACATGACCGAGCGCGATGGCGTCGGTCAGCGCCGCACCGCTGACATGCACGGGCCGGCGCACCGCCGGCTCGGCCCCCGGCTTGGCGAGCGACAGCAGCTCGCCGGAGGCGATCATCTCGGCCAGCACCATCGCGGTGGTCTGGAGCGCCTCGACCTCTTCCTCAGAATAGGTCCGTCGCGCCCGGTTCTGCACCACCAGCACGCCGAGCGTGTTGCCGGCCCGCAAGATCGGCACGCCGAGGAAGGAGCGGTAGATCTCCTCGCCGGTTTCCGGCCGGTACGAGAAGGCCGGGTGGGCCTGGGCGTCCGACAGGTTGATGGCGCTGGCCTCGGTGGCCACCAGGCCGACCAGGCCCTCGTCGGACCGCATCACGGTCAAGTGAACGGCCTGCCGGTTGAGGCCCTCGGTGGCGTACAGCTCGAGCGTGCCGTCGACGCGGAGCACGTAGACGGAGCAGACCTCCGCCACCATGTTGGCGGCGATCAGCACCACGATCTTGTCGAGGCGTTCCTGCGCGCTGACCGGCTCCGCCATCACCTCGCGGAGGCGGCGCAGCAGCACGCGCGGACCGCCCAGCGCACCGCGCATCGCGTGGGGTCCTTCGGATCGTATCCACCAGGGCCGGCCGGGACGGCGACGTCGGGGCCGGTTCGAAGCATCGTGCCGGGGCGGGCCGGATGCGCGACGCCAAGACGGCTATACAGAATGCGCCGTGTGCGCTGCAAGCGAAAGGCGTGCTGCGCCGCAGCTCTTTTCCTTATTGTCCAACGCTTTGCAGCAGCGCCGGCGAGACCGCCGGAAGCGTGTCCGGGGCGGCCCCTTCCGGCCGCGTGACGCACCGGCCGGGCCGGGCACGATGCTTCGAACCGGCCCGGTGCCGGGCGGGCCGGCGACCGCGCCGGACGGGCCCGACGGGCCGGCGGATGTCGGCGGCGCCGCTCAGCTCTTGTCGAGGCCGTAGAGGCTGTGCAGCGTGCGCACCGCCAGCTCGGTGAAGGCGGCGTCGATCAGGAGCGAGAACTTGATCTCCGACGTCGTGATGGCGCGGATGTTGACGCCGCGCTCGGCGAGCGCCCGGAAGGCGCTGGCCGCCACCCCGGCATGGCTGCGCATGCCGACCCCGATGACCGAGACCTTCGACACCTCGGCGGCGGTATCGAGGCGGGCGAAGCCGATCGAATCACGCGCCTTCTCGATGGTGGCCTTGGCCCGCTCGAAGTCGGCCGCCGTCACCGTGAAGGTGAGGTCGGTGGTCTTGCCGTCCGGCGACACGTTCTGGACGATCATGTCGACATTGATGTTGGCGTCCGACAGCGGGCCGAAGATGGCGGCCGCGATGCCGGGGCGGTCGGCGACGTTGCGGATCGCGATCTGCGCCTCGTCCCTGGAGAAGGCGATGCCGGTGACGACCTCGTGTTCCATGATCTCGGTCTCGTCGCAAATCAGGGTTCCGGGAGGGGGCCGGTGCGGATCGATGTCCTCCGGCTTGTCGAAGCTCGACCGCACGAAGATGCGGACATTGTGGGTCATGCCGAGCTCGATCGAGCGCACCTGCATGACCTTGGCGCCCAGCGACGCCATCTCCAGCATCTCCTCGAAGGCGATCTTGTCGAGGCGGCGCGCCTTCGGCACCACCCGCGGGTCGGTGGTGTAGACGCCGTCGACGTCGGTGTAGATGTCGCAGCGGTCGGCCTTGACGGCGGCGGCGAGCGCCACCGCCGAGGTGTCGGAGCCGCCGCGGCCGAGCGTCGTGATCCGGCCGGTCTCCTTGTGGATGCCCTGGAAGCCGGCGATCACGGCCACCTGCCCGGCCTCGAAGCACGCCACCAGCCGGCTGCCGTCGATGTCGAGGATGCGGGCCGAGCCGTGCTGGTCGGAGGTCACGATCGGGATTTGCCAGCCCTGCCAGGAGCGGGCCGGAATGCCGAGCGCCTGGAGCGCGATGGCGAGCAGACCCGAGGTCACCTGCTCGCCCGAGGCGACCACGGTGTCGTACTCGCGCTGGTCGTGCAGCACGGCGGCGGCGCGGCAGAACTCGACGAGCTTGTTGGTCGCGCCCGCCATGGCGGAGACGACGACGGCGACCTGATGGCCGGCGTCGACCTCGCGCTTGACGTGACGCGCCACGTTCTGGATGCGATCGATGTCGGCGACGGAGCTGCCGCCGAATTTCATCACGAGGCGGGCCATGGCGGATGGGTGGTCCTTATGAGAAACATCGGCACGGGACGGATCGACAAGGCTCGCTTGGCCGAGGCTTGCATCGCCCTGATCCCGGCGCGAAAAAGCGCGTATACATAACGGCGGGGAACCGCGAAGGCAACGGCCGGTCCGAGAGGCCGGCAGCCCGCGGGGCTCCGCCAGACCCATCCGTTTCAGGAACCCGGACCGATATCGGCATGAGCATCGATCTCGACAGATCCACCACGGTCGACGCGGCCGAAATCGCCCGTTTCGAGGCGCTGGCCGAGACCTGGTGGGACCCGCGCGGCAAGATGGGGTCGCTGCACAAGTTCAACCCGGTGCGGCTGGCCTGGGTGCGCGACGCCGCCTGCGCCCGCTTCGGCCGCGACCCCAAGCGGATCGATGCGCTCGCCGGGCTGCGGTTCCTGGATATCGGCTGCGGCGGCGGCATCCTGTCGGAGCCGCTGGCCCGGCTCGGGGCCGCGGTGGTCGGGGCGGACCCGGCGGTGCCCAACATCGAGGTGGCCAAGCTGCACGCCGCCAAGAGCGGCCTCACCATCGACTATCGCAACACCACGGCGGAGGCGCTGGCGGCGGCCGGCGAGCAGTTCGACGTGGTGCTGGCCATGGAGGTGGTCGAGCACGTCGCCGACGTGCCGCTGTTCGTCTCGGTGTGCGCCGGCATGGTGAAGCCCGGCGGCCTGCTGGTCGCCGCCACCCTCAACCGCACCCTCAAGAGCTGGGCGCTGGCGATCGTCGGCGCCGAATATGTGCTGCGCTGGCTGCCGATCGGCACTCATCAGTGGGACAAGTTCGTCACCCCGCAGGAGCTGGAGAGCGCGCTGGAGCGGGCCGGCCTGACGGTCTCGGGCGAGAGCGGCGTCATCTATAATCCGCTCGCCGACCGCTGGCAGCTCTCCCGCGACATGGACGTCAATTACATGGTGTCGGCCGAGAAGCCGGCCTGATCGGCAGCGCGCTTCGTTCGCGGGGACCACCGGACGGCGCCCATCACGCGCCGCTCGGTCCCGCGCCAACGGAATTCAAGCTCCGTCCAAAAGCGACCTTGCCCTGTGCGTCTGGGTCCCCCGCCTTCGCGCGACAGCATGCATGCATAACAGCGTCATGCGCGGGCTCGACCCGCGCATCCATCGCCTTCACCAAAATCCAATATTCGCAGAGAGATGGATCGCCGGGTCGAGCCCGGCGATGACATCGGAGGGGGCGGCCGGCGTGTTTGCCCTTCACCGAAAGTCCGCAGCTTTCCGCGATGTGTGCATCCTGTATCGCTTTCGTGGGGACGAGCGGGGGAGCGTCTCGGCCTGCGCCGTCGCAGGGCCATGCGGGCGCGATCGGAGCCCCGGAGTTCACCCAAAACGAAACCGGCCCGCGCGAGGCACGGGCCGGTTCGTGTGTTGCGATCGATTGGACGCGATCGGTCCGCCTAGAGCGGAATCCGATCCAACTGGATCGGACCCCGCTCTGGAAGTCCTTGCGTGATCGCATTTTCGACGGCGAACCGGGAGTCCACTTCGCCGGAAAATGCTCTAAGCGGGCTCGATCACTCAGGCCCGCGTGGTCTTGGTGCCCTGGCCGGGCGTCTCTTCCGGCGGATGCTTCACGTCGTGCCAGACCTTCTCGTACGTGAAGTACATCAGGCCGGTGAGCACGAGCAGGAAGATCATCACCTGGAAGCCGAGCCGCTTGCGCGCCTCGAGATGCGGCTCCGCCGCCCACATCAGGAACGCCGAGACGTCCTTGGCGTACTGCGCGGTGGTCTGCGGCGAGCCGTCCGCGTAGGTCACTACACCGTCCGCGAGCGGCGGCGGCATGGCGATCGCATGACCCGGGAAGTACTTGTTGTAGTTGGAGCCGTCCGGCAGCTTGAAGTCGGCGGGCGTGTCCTCGTAGCCGGTCAGCAGCGCCGTGATGTAGTCGACGCCGGCCTCCTGGTACTGCGTGAAGATATCGAACACGAAGGTCGGGAAGCCACGCTCGTAGGTGCGCGCCTTGGCGATGACCGACAGGTCGGGCGGCGCCGCCCCGTTGAACGCGAAGGCCGCCGCCTGAGCGTTCGGATAGGGCGACGGGAAGCGGTCGGCCAGCCGGCCGGGCCGCTCGAACATCTCGCCCTGATCGTTGGGGCCGTCCTTCACCTTGGCCTCGGCCGCGACGGCCGCGGCCTGCGCGGTGGTGAAGCCCGGGCCACCCGGCTCCGCGAGATTGCGGAACGACAGCAGCGACAGGCCGTGGCAGGCGGCGCAGACCTCCTTGTAGACCTGGAAGCCGCGCTGGAGCTGGGCCCGGTCGAAGGTGCCGAACGGCCCCGAGAATGACCAGGTGAGCTGCGGCGGCTTCGGGGTCTCGCCGGCCGCCTGGGCGGTCCGGGTCGAGGTCGACAGGCCGACCAGCACGGCCAGCGCCGCCACGGTCGCGGCGATCACCTTCTTCTTGGCGCCGTGCTTGGCCAGTGCGTCGGCGGTGATCGACTCGGGCAGCGGCAGCGGCTTCTCCATCAGCCCGATCACCGGCAGCACCACGATGAAGTGGAGGAAGTACCAGGCGGTGAGGATGCGGGTCGCGATGAGATAGCCACCCTCCGCCGGCTTGGCGCCGAGCCAGCCGAGCAGGAGGCAGTCGGCCACGAAGATCCAGAAGAAGACCTTGAACAGCGGCCGATAGCGCCCCGACTTGACCTTCGAGGTGTCGAGCCAGGGCAGGAAGGCGAGCACGATGATCGACGCGAACAGCGCGATGACGCCCATCAGCTTGTCGGGAATGGCGCGCAGGATCGCGTAGAACGGCAGATAGTACCACTCGGGCACGATGTGGGCCGGCGTCACGCTGGGATTGGCCGGGATGTAGTTGTCCGCGTGCCCGAGGTAGTTCGGGACGTAGAACGTGAACCACATGTAGATCAGCATGAACGCGACGAACCAGAACAGGTCCTTGAGGGTCGCGTAGGGCGTGAACGGAACCGTGTCCTGATCGGACTTCGGCTCGACGCCGGCCGGGTTGTTCTGGCCGACGACGTGGAGCGCCCAGACGTGCAGCACCACGAAGGCGACGATCACGAACGGCAGCAGGTAGTGCAGCGAGAAGAACCGGGTGAGGGTCGGGTTCCCCACCGAGTAGCCGCCCCACAGCCAGGTGACGATGGTCTCGCCGAAGATCGGGATGGCCGAGAACAGGTTGGTGATGACGGTGGCGGCCCAGTAGCTCATCTGGCCCCACGGCAGCACGTAGCCGAGGAAGCCGGTCGCCATCATCAAGAGATAGATGATCACGCCGATGATCCACAGCACCTCGCGGGGCTCCTTGTAGGAGCCGTAATACATGCCGCGGAACATGTGGATGTAGACGGCGAAGAAGAACATGGCGGCGCCGTTGGAGTGCAGGTAGCGCAGCAGCCAGCCATAGTTCACGTCGCGCATCAGGTGCTCGACGGAGTTGAACGCCAGGTCGACGTTCGGGGTGTAGTGCATGACCAGCACGACGCCGGTCACGATCTGGATGATCAGCAGGAACGACAGGATCGCCCCGAAGGTCCAGAGGAAATTCAGGTTCCGTGGCGTCGGATACGACACGAAGGAATCGTACATCAGCCCGATGATGGGCAGCCGCGCCTCGAACCACTTGAGGGCGGGATGTCGCGGCACGAACTTGGAAGGTCCACTCATGGATGTGTCTCTGTCCGGAGGGCGCTGCGGTCCGGAGGCCGCGTCAGCCGATCTCGATCTTGGTGTCGGAAACGAACCGATAGGGCGGCAGCGGCAGGTTGGCCGGCGCCGGTCCCTGACGGATGCGGCCGGAGGTGTCGTAGACCGAGCCGTGGCACGGGCAGAACCAACCGTTGTACTCGCCCGACTTGGAGATCGGGATGCAGCCCAGATGGGTGCAGATGCCGATGACGACGAGCCACTGGTCGTGACCCGCCTTCACCCGGTCCTGATCGGACTGCGGATCGGGCAGGGCGCTCAGCTTCACCGACTGCGCCTGCTCGATCTCCTGCTTGGTCCGGTGGGAGATGAAGATCGGCTTGCCGCGCCAGGTCACCTTGATGATCTGTCCTTCGGCGATGGGGGTCAGGTCGACCTCGATCGGCGCACCGGCCGCGATGGTGGAGGCGTCCGGGTTCATCTGCGCGATCAGAGGCACCATCGTGGCCGCCACACCGATCGCGCCGACCGCACCCGTGGCGATGAAGAGAAAATCGCGCCGGGTCGGCTCGGCTCGCAATGACGGATTGGTCACAGTCTTCGATCCCTTTCAATCGATGGGGCGGGCAAGCCGGAGGGGGGGCCAACCCGAGCAAAGCCGGCGGCGGATCGGACGCGGCGCGAACTCGCGGGAGGCGCACTCCATGCCACCTTAAATCTCCTATTGGCACCGTTTGGGCGGGGAGCGCAAGCCCGTCGGGTTGCCGAATGCGGCTGATGGCAAATAGGATGAGGCGCGGCCGGTGCGGCATGCGTTCGTGCGCATGCGTCGGTCCGGGACGGAGGGGCGTGGAGGTGGCGGATGCGGGCGCAGGCGCGCCGGGGCGGCACGGTCGTCGGTCCCAGGGCCGACGATCGCACACGCCTCCCGACGCCGGTCGGCGGCGCCGACGAGCGAGCCACTGAAGCATGCGCATCGCTCTCTTCGAGCCGGACATCCCGCAGAACACCGGCACCATCATGCGGCTCGCGGCCTGCTTCGGCGTCGCGGTGGATCTCGTCGAGCCCGCCGGCTTTCCCACCACGGATCGGGCCTTTCGTCGTGCCGGCATGGATTATCTCGACCGGGTGCGGCTCACCCGCCACGCCTCGTTCGACGCCTTCGAGGCGTTCCGGGCCGCGCGCGGGCTGCGCCTGGTGCTGTTCACCACGGCGGCCGCCACGCCGTTCCTGGAGCACGCCTTCACGCCCGACGACGTGCTGATGTTCGGGCGCGAAACCAGCGGCGTGCCGGAGCACGTCCATGCCGCCGCGGCCGCCCGCCTCGTCATCCCGCTGCGGCCCGGACTGCGCTCGCTCAACGTCGCCATGGCGTGCGCCATGGCGGTCGGCGAGGCGTTGCGCCAGACCGGCGGTTTCACGGGTCCTGCGCCGGCGCGTCGGGAGTCTCCCGTCGCCGCCTCCGATTTAGTCTTTCGAGATTAGTCACCGAGGATATGATGCCGAACCACAACGGGCGGCGCACCGGCCGCCTGCGGACGGCCCGCACCACACGACGATATGCAGAACCCTCGTCCGCGAGACCTCCGCAGGCCAAATCCCCGCGCGAGACCCGGAGCTGATCCATGGCCACCCCCGCCTCCACCCCCGTTTCGTCCGCCTCGCCGCTGCCCGAGGCCGCCGTGCTCGACGCTCGCAAGGGCGAGGCACGAGCTTGGTTCGAGCGGCTGCGCGACGATATCTGTGCCGCCTTCGAGGCGATCGAGGATGCCGCCCCGCCGGCGCTCTACGGCGAGCCGGCCGGTCGCTTCGAGCGGACGCCGTGGCGCCGCACCGATCACAGCGGCCACGATGGGGGTGGCGGCGTGATGGCGATGATGCGCGGCCGCGTGTTCGAGAAGGTCGGCGTTCATGTCTCCACCGTGCACGGCGAGTTCGCGCCGGAGTTCCGCAAGGACATTCCAGGCGCCGCCGACGATCCGCGCTTCTGGGCTTCCGGCATCTCGCTGATCGCCCATCCGTCGAGCCCGCACGTCCCGACCGCCCACATGAACACGCGGTTCGTCGTCACCACGCGGGCGTGGTTCGGCGGCGGCGCCGACCTCACCCCGATGCTCGACGCCCGCCGCACGCAGGACGACCCCGACACGGTGGCGTTCCACGCCGCCATGCGGGGCGCCTGCGCGGCGCATCCGGCAGTGGCCGCCTACGACCGCCTGAAGGCGTGGTGCGACGAGTACTTCTTCCTGAAGCACCGCAACGAGCCGCGCGGCGTCGGCGGCATCTTCTACGACTGGCTCGACTCCGGCGACTGGGCGGCCGACTTCGCCTTCACCCAGGATGTCGGCCGCGCCTTCCTCACCGTCTATCCGCGCCTCGTGCGCGAAAACCTCGCGACGCCGTGGAGCGAGGCCGAGCGCGATGCCCAGCTCGTGCGCCGCGGCCGCTATGTCGAGTACAATCTGCTCTACGACCGCGGCACCGTGTTCGGCCTGAAGACCGGCGGCAATGTCGAGTCGATCCTCTCCTCGATGCCGCCGCTGGTGAAATGGCCATGAGGTCCGATGCCGATCCGTGAGGTCGCCGTCGCGGGCTATCGATCGCTGCGCGCCATCCGCTTTCCCGTCGGGGCGCTCACCGTGTTCGTCGGGGCCAACGGGGTCGGCAAGAGCAACCTCTACGGGGCGCTTCAGCTTCTCCAGGCGTCCGCCGCCGGCACGCTGGCGCGCGCGCTCGCCGCCGAGGGCGGCATGCAGTCGGCCCTGTGGGCCGGTCGGCGGCCGACCGGCAAGCCGGCCCGGATCAGGCTCGCGGCCACCATCGAGGTCGACGGGCTCGGCACCGACTATGTGGTCGAATGCGGGCTGGCCCCGCCCACCGGGGCGGCGTTTCCGTTCGAGCCGCAGATCAAGGAGGAGAGCCTGGTGCTGCGCACCGGGCGGCGGCCGCTGACGCTGCTGGAGCGGCGCGGGCCGCGGGCCACGGTGGCCGGCGAGGCGGGGCGGGCGCGGCCGCTGGGGCTGCCGTTGCTCGCCTCCGAGACGGCGCTCGGCGCGGTGCGCGACCTCGCCGGCTGTCCCGAGCTCGATGCGGTCCGCCGCGCCATGCTCGACTGGCGCTTCTATCACGACCTGCGCAGCGACCGGGCCTCGCCGCTTCGTCAGCCCTGCCTCGCCGTGACGACGCCGACGCTGTCCTCCGACGGGGCGGACCTCGCCGCCGTCTTCGCGACCCTCGTCCATGTCCGCCAGGACACCACCGACCTCGACCGGGCCATCGACGACGCCTTCCCGGGCGCCCGCCTCGTCGTTCCGGAGCCCGGCCGGTGCGCCTCGTTCGGCATGATCTTCCCGGATTACCCGAAGCGGCTGTTCGAGGCCGGCGAATTGTCCGACGGCACGCTGCGCTATCTGGCGCTCGCCGGTGCGCTGCTCGGCTACCGGCTGCCCGGCTTCGTCGCCCTCAACGAGCCGGAGGCGAGCCTGCATCCGGACCTGCTGGCGCCGCTCGCCCGCCTGGTCGTGCAGGCGGCGGAGCGCACCCAGGTCTGGGTGGTGACCCATTCGGAGCGGCTGGCCGAGGCCCTCGCCGCCCACGGCCGGGTGACGCCACGGACAGTGGTCAAGCGCGACGGTGCCACCTGGATCGAGGGGTTGCGGCTCGGCGGCGAGTTCGACGAGGACGAGGCGAGCGGCGCAGGCGAGGCCGGGTGACCGCCGCCGGTCGTCAGCCGGCGGCGTCCGGCGCGGCGGCCGAGGCGCGCGCGACGGCCGCCGTCACGATGGCGTCGAGCGCCCCCCGGTCGGACGGAAAATCGGCGGCGATCCAGGCCGCCTCGGCGTCCCGCATGGCGGCACCGACCGCCGGCCCGGCGAGGCCGCGCGTCATGAAGGCGTCGGCGCGCAGCGGCGAGCGCGGCACCGCCCACCGCTGCGGCAGGGACGTCAGGGTGCGCCACGCATCCGCCGCCGCCGCGGCGTCCGGGGTGGCGCGGCTCCAGGCGAGCAGCACGCGGTCGGTGAACGACACCGGCCCCAGCCGGTAGAGCTGTGCACGCGCCTCCGGCTCCGTCGTCGCCGGCCCGAGCCGCCACCAGCCCGCCGCCATGGCGGCGAGCCGACGGTGCTCGGCATTGGACAGCCGCAGCCGCTCGCGCAGCCGCTCGGCATCCTCCTCGACCAGCACCGCCAGCGCCGCGAGCCGGCGCACCGGATCGGGCGGCAGCCCCAGCGTCGCCTCCCGCGCCACCATGGCGGTGAAGTCGACCGGCAGCCCGACGCCGCCGAGCACGAGCTGGAGGATGCCGGTGTCCGACATCGCGACCAGCGTCGAGGCGGCGACCGGCGCCACGAGGAGCTTCAGCATCTCGCCGCGCACCCGCTCGCGCGACAGGTCACGCAGGCTCTCGCGGGCGACGATGCAGGCCGCGAGGCTCGGCCCGTCGAAGGCGCCGTTGCCGTAGGCGGCATGGAAGCGGAAGAAGCGCAGGATGCGCAGATGGTCTTCCTCGATGCGCCGTTCCGGCTCGCCGATGAAGCGCACCCGCCGCGCCGCGACGTCGTCGAGGCCGCCGACCGGATCGTGCAAGGTGCCGTCCGGCGACACCGACAGGGCGTTCATGGTGAAGTCGCGCCGCTCCGCGTCGCTCTGCCAGTCGCGACCGAATGCCACCTTGGCCTTGCGGCCGAAGGTCTCGACGTCGGTGCGCAGCGTCGTTACCTCGAACGGCCGTCCGTCCGCCACCACCGTCACGGTACCGTGGTCGAGGCCGGTCGGCACCGTCTTGAAGCCGGCCGCCGCGGCTCGCCGCACCACCTCGTCGGGGAGCGCCGTGGTGGCGATGTCGATGTCGCCGGGCGCTTCGCCGATGAGGGTGTTGCGCACGGCGCCGCCCACCACCCGGGCCTCCTCGCCGTCGCGGTCGAGCACCGCCAGCACGGCGGCGAGCGGCTCCGCGGCGAGCCATGCGGCGTCGAGACGGCGTTGCGGCACATCGGTCATTGCGTGGTGCCCGGCACGAAGCGCCCGTTCTCCATGTGGGCCGGCACGTAGACGGAGTTCGGCGGCGCGCCCCCGAACTCGGCCATCACCACGAAGCTGACCACCACCAGGGCGAGGGCCGCGAGCGTCAGCCAGGCGACCGTGGACCAGCGCCACGAGTCGGGGTGGAGGACGCCGGCGCGTGTCGCCATCAGAAACACGGCGTAGAGCACGAACGGCGTCAGGAACAGGGCGAGTTCGGTGAGGATCGGGCGGATCATGATCTCAATCGGTTGATACGGAGCCCGGCGGCGGCGTCATCGCGCATACACCCGATCGTACAGGTTGCGCAGGATGCCGGCGGTGACGCCCCAGATATACCGCTCCTGGTAGGGCATCACGTAGAAGCGCCGCCGCAGGCCCTTCCAGTCGCGGCTGTGCAGGGCATGGTTCTGCTTGTCCATCAGGAATGCCAGCGGCACCTCGAAGGCGTCCTCCACCTCGGCCTCGTTGAGGGACAGCGTATAGCCGGGGGCGACGCGGGAGACCACCGGCAGGATGCGGAACCCCGAGAAGGTGCAGTACAGGTCGAGATAGCCGATCGGGTCGACGAGGGCGCGGTCGAGCCCGATCTCCTCCTCGGCCTCGCGCAGCGCGGCGTCGAGCGGGGTGGCGTCGATGGGATCGATCTTGCCGCCCGGAAAGGCGATCTGGCCGGCATGGCTGGGCAGGCTGGTGGTGCGCTGGGTGAGGATGACGCCGGGCTCCGGCCGGTCGACGACGCCGATCAGCACGGCGGCGGGCCGCGCCGGGATGACACCGGCCTGCGCCCACAGCTCGGGGTCGAGATCGATGTCGCCGCGGGTCGCCGGCTGCGACGGGTCGGTGAGGGCGGCCGGCACCGCCATGTCGAGCCGCGCCCGGGCGCGGTCGAAGAAGGCGTGGCCGAGGGCGAGCGGATCGGCGCGCTCGGTAGCTGTCATTTCGGTCAGCCCCCCACCCCCGACCCCTCCCCGCCACGCAGTTCGCGCGCGGGGGGAGGGGAGCCGAAGCGCCTCGACTCCCCTCCCCCCATGTGCGTCAGTAAATGGTGGGGAGGGGTCGGGGGTGGGGGGCAACTTACACCAATCAGCATCATGAATCGTCTTTCAGCTCCTCGGCCGGGGCCATCGGGAAGAAGGCGGTGCCGGAGGCGACGCCGAACATCGGGCGGCCGTCGATCGCGCGCTCCTCCCCGAGACTGACCAGATCGTAGTAGAGCGGCCGCACCAACCGGGCCCACAGGCCGCGGCGGACATGCAGGTAGGGCTTGAGGCCGCCGGTGCCGGGCTCCGGCTCGAAGCGCAAGGCGTGCTCGGCGTCGCAGGTGACCCAATCGTCCACATTGGTGCGGAAGCGCAGCAGCGGTGCGGCACCGGCCCCATCGTCATCGGCGGCGCCGGTGGCGGACGGAGCTGGCTCGCGCACCATCTCGACCGCCAGGAAGGGCACGTCGTCGACCGTGATGCCGCACTTCTCGACCGGCGTCACCAGCACGTAGCGATCGCCGTCGCGGCGGAGCACCGAGGCGAACAGCTTGACCAGTGCGGGCCGGCCGATCGGCGTGCGCTGGTAGAACCAGGTGCCGTCGGCGGCGATCCGCATGTCGATATCGCCGCAGTCGGGCGGATTCCACAGATGCACGGGGGGCGGCCCGCGGCGGGCGGCGTCGCGCGCCGCGCTCGCCAGCGCCTCGAAGCCGGTCGCGCCGGTCTGCCCTTCGTTCGCCACGGTTCGACCCGACCCTCCGGGCGACGCGCGCCCTCATGGTTGCTGCGGCCCCGCCAACGGGGTCGCGATTTCGTGAAGGGGCGTTGCCCCGCCCCGACTCATCTCGATAGCCTATGGTGCATAGGTGTGAGAGGAAACGGCCGGACGCAACGGCCAGTGGCGCGGTCGATGCATGTCGATCCGACCGCCCCGCGCAGGGCGGCGGTCCCCCACGAGGTCCGGATGGAGTCCCGAATGGCGTCGAGCGGCGAGAGCCTGGAAAAGCTGGAAGACATGATCGTCCGCGCCGCCGAGACCACGGCCGGGCATGTGCGCGCCGCCCGGGCGGCGGTCGGCACCGTCATCTTCGGCCAGGACCGGGTGGTCGAGCACGCGATCGTGACGATCCTGGCGGGCGGGCACGCGCTCCTCGTCGGTGTCCCCGGCCTCGCCAAGACCAAGCTGGTCGACACCATGGGCACCGTGCTCGGCCTCGACGCCAAGCGCATCCAGTTCACCCCCGACCTGATGCCCTCCGACATTCTCGGCAGCGAGGTGCTGGAGGAGAGCCCGGGCGGCAAGCGCAGCTTCCGCTTCATTCCGGGGCCGGTGTTCGGCCAGCTCCTGATGGCCGACGAGATCAACCGGGCGAGCCCGCGCACCCAGTCGGCGCTGCTCCAGGCCATGCAGGAGCAGCACGTCACCGTCGCCGGCGCCCGCCACGACCTGCCGAAGCCCTTCCATGTGCTCGCGACCCAGAATCCGCTGGAACAGGAGGGCACCTATCCGCTGCCGGAGGCGCAGCTCGACCGCTTCCTGATGGAGATCGACGTCGACTATCCCGACCTCGAGGCGGAGCGGCGCATCCTGTTCGACACCACCGGGGCCGAGGAGAGCAAGGCCAAGCCCGCCATGACGGCCGACGACCTGATGGCGGCGCAGCGCCTGGTCCGTCGCCTGCCGGTCGGCGAGACGGTGGTGGAGGCGATCCTTCGCCTCGTGCGCTCGGCCCGTCCGGGCGCCGAAGGTCCCGAGGGCAAGCTGATCGCCTGGGGACCGAGCCCGCGCGCCAGCCAGGCGCTGATGCTGGCGGTGCGCGCCCGCGCCCTGCTCGAAGGCCGCTACGCGCCGTCGGTCGACGACGTGCTGGCGCTCGCCGAACCGATCCTTAAGCACCGCATGGCACTGACCTTCGCGGCGCGGGCCGACGGCGAGACGGTTCCGGGGATCATCGGCCGGCTCAAGAGCCGGATCGGATAGGCCCGATGGCGGCACCCCCCTCCGCCGTGTCGGCCCCCGCGTCGGCCGCCGATCGCGCCGCCTCCGACCGGGCCGTTCTGGATCGGGCCGGCGCATCGAGTCGGGCGCTCGCCGCGCTGATGCCGCGCCTGGTGCTGGAGGCGCGCCGTGTCGCCGCGACGGTGATTCATGGCCTGCACGGCCGCCGCCGCGCCGGACCGGGCGAGAATTTCTGGCAGTATCGCCGCTTCGTCTCCGGCGAGTCCTCGGCCCGGGTCGACTGGCGCCGCTCCGCCCGCGACGAGCACCTCTATGTCCGCGAGCGTGAATGGGAGGCCGCCCATACGGTGTGGATCTGGCCCGACCGCTCGCCCTCGATGGCGTTCCGCTCGGCGCTCGCCCGCGACAGCAAGCTCGACCGCGCCCTGGTGATGGGGCTGGCGCTGGGCGAGGTGCTGGTGCAGGGCGGCGAGCGCGTCGGCATCCCCGGCTTGATGACGGTGACGGCCAACCGCAACGTCATCGACCGCATGGTGCAGGCGATCCTGCACGACGCCGCGGCACCCGCCAGCCTGCCGCCCGCCTTCGCGCCGTCGCCGCTCTCCGAGGTGATCCTTTTGTCCGACCTATGGAGCCCGATCGCCGAGATTCGCACGATGCTGGCACGGCTCAGTGCCGCCGGTGCCCACGGCCATGTGGTGCAGATCGTCGATCCGGCCGAGGAGACGTTTCCGTATGCGGGGCGCGTCGAGTTCGTCGAGCCCGAGGGCTTCGGCTCGATCACGGCCGGCCGCGCCGAGGCGTGGCGCGACGACTATGCGGCGCGCATCGCGCTCCACCGGAGCCAGATCCGCGCCGAGACCGACCGCATCGGCTGGAGCTTCGTGATTCACCGCACCGACCGCCCGGCGACCGAGCTGATGCTTCAGCTCCATGCGCGGATGTCGGCCGGCCGCGGCGCTGCGCCACCGCCGCGCGGCGACACCGCAACCGATGCCGCGGACGCCGAGATCCGCGATGTCGAGATGCTCGATGCCGGGCCGAACGCCGCCGCCGGCGACGCGAGGCCCGCATGATCCCCGGCCTCCCGCTCGCCTTCGCGCAGCCCTTGGTGCTGCTCGGCCTGGTCGCTCTGCCGATCCTGTGGTGGCTGCTGCGGCTGGTGCCGCCGCGACCGCGCCGCGTCACCTTCCCGCCGACGCGCCTGCTCGCCGACATCGCCCCCAAGGAGGAGACGCCGGCCCGCACGCCGTGGTGGCTGACGCTGCTGCGGCTGCTGCTCGCCGCGCTGGTGATCCTCGCGGCGGCCGGGCCGATGTGGAACCCGCCGGTGTCGACCGCCTCGGCGCGGGCGCCACTCGTCGTGCTGATCGACGACGGCTGGTCGGCGGCGGCGAGCTTCGACACCCGCCTGCGCGCCGCCGGCGAGCTGGTCGCTCGCGCCCAGGCCGACAGTCGTGGCGTCGCCCTGGTGCCGCTGTCGGAGCCGACCCGCGATCTCTCCGTCGAGACGCCGGACGCCGCGGCGGCGCGGCTGCGGCTGATCCGGCCGAAGCCGCATGCGGTCGAGCGCGCCGACGCCCTGCCGGCGATCGGCCGCCTCCTCGCCGCGACCCCGGAAGCCGAGGTGATCTGGCTCGCCGACGGCGTCGATCTCGGCCGCGGGGGCGAGTTCGTTTCCGGCCTCGCCCGGCTGACCCAGGGTCGCCCGGTGACCGTCGTCACCGGCGGGGTGCGCCCGGCGCTGGCGCTCGCGGCCGCCGACAACGCCGCCGGCGGTCTCTCGGTCAAGGTGCTGCGCGCCGACCCCGACGGGGCCGGCGTCGGCACCGTGCGGGCGCTCGACCTGCGCGGCCTGCCGCTCGGCGACGCGACCTTCGCGTTCGGCGGCAGCGATCGCGAGACCGACGCCCGCTTCGACCTGCCGGTGGAGATCCGCAACGACATCGCTCGCCTGGAGATCGCCGGCGAGGCATCGGCCGGCGCCGTGCAGCTCCTCGACAAGCGATGGCGGCGGCGCACCGTCGGGGTCGTCACCGGCTCGACCAGCGAGACGGCGCAGCCGCTGCTCGCCTCGACCTTCTATCTCGGCCGGGCGCTCGCCCCGTTCGCCGACGCCCGCATCGCCGAGCGCGGCGCCCCCGTCGAGGCGGTCGCCCAATTCATCGACCAGCGCCTGCCCATGATGGTGCTGGCCGATGTCGGCAACGTCGCCGGCGAGACCCGCGAGCGGCTGGCCCGCTGGGTCGACGACGGCGGCGTGCTGGTGCGCTTCGCCGGCCCGCGGCTCGCGGCCGCCGACGACGATCTCGTGCCGGTGCGGCTGCGCCGCGGCGGCCGGGTGCTCGGCGGCAGCCTGAGCTGGGAGCAGCCGCAGCGCCTCGCCAGCTTCTCGCATGACGGCCCGTTCGCCGGCCTGCCGGTGCCCGACGACGTCACGGTGACGCGCCAGGTGCTGGCCGAGCCGGACTCGAGCCTCGGCGATCACACCTGGGCGGCGCTCGCCGACGGCACGCCGCTCGTCACCGCCGCCAAGCGCGGCAAGGGGATGGTGGTGCTGTTCCACGTCACGGCCGATACCCGCTGGTCCGACCTGCCGATGTCCGGCGCCTTCGTCGAGATGCTCCGCCGCATCGTCGGCCTGTCGGGCGCGACCGTCGGCCCCGATGGCGGACCGACGCCGCAGGGCAGCGGCGAGACGGTGGCGCCGACCCGCATCCTCGACGGCCATGGCGTGTTCGGGCCGCCGCCGCCGACCGCCCGGCCGGTCGCCGCCGGCTATGCGGGGCGGGCCACCGCCGACAACCCGCCCGGCTTCTACGGTCCGCCCGAAGGGCTCGTCGCGGTCAACACGCTGACCGCCGCCGACCGGCCGAGGCCGCTCGATCTCGCACCGCTCGGCGCCCGCATCGAGCCTTACCGGGCGGCCGAGCCGCAGGACCTGCGCGGCCCGGTGTTCCTCGGCGCCGTCGCGCTGGCACTGATCGATGCGCTCGTGGTGTTCTGGCTCGCCGGCGGCCTCGCCCGGCTGACCGGCTGGCGGCGGGCGCCCGCCGCGCTGCTCCTCGGCGCCACGCTGGCGCTCGCCGCGGCGGTGCCGCCGCCCGCTCATGCGGCGGAGCCGGCCCGCGCCGCCGACCCGGCGGCCGACGACTTCGCCGCCAAGGCGACGGCCGGCACCCGGCTCGCCTATGTGACCACCGGCAACGCCGAGGTCGACGCCATCAGCAAGGCGGGGCTCCAGAGCCTCACGGTGTTCCTCGGCCAGCGCACCGCGTTGGAAGCCGGCGAGCCGATGGGGCTCGACATCGGCCGCGACGAGCTCGCCTTCTTCCCGATCATCTACTGGCCGATCGTGCCGGACGCGCCGAAGCCGTCGGCCCAGGCGCTCGCCCGCGTCGACGCCTACATGAAGCAGGGCGGCACCATCCTGTTCGACACCCGCGACGCCGTCGAGGCGACGCCGGGGTCGGAGACCGCGAGCCCCGGCATGAAGGCGCTGCGCGACATCCTCGGCTCGCTCGACATCCCCGAGCTGGAGCCGATCCCGCGCGAGCATGTGCTGACCAAGACGTTCTTCCTGCTGCGCGACTTCCCGGGCCGCTTCACCGCCGGCCGGCTGTGGGTGGAGGCGATGCCGGTCGCCGATCCGGACGGACCGGAGGAGCGCCGCCCGGCACGCGCCGGCGACGGCGTGTCGTCGATCCTGATCACCTCGAACGATCTCGCCGGCGCCTGGGCGACGCGGCCCGACGGGCAGGCGCTGCTACCGCTGGTGCCGGGCGAGCCGCGCCAGCGCGAGCACGCCTTCCGGGCCGGCGCCAACATCGTCATGTACGCGCTGACCGGCAACTACAAGGCCGACCAGGTGCATGTCCCGGCGCTGCTGGAGCGGCTGGGGCAGTAGTGAGCAGGGTTCATCCATCGCGCAACCGAGAGTCGGTGCGGCGCATGTCCACAGTCCGTCATGGCCGGGCTTGTCCCGGCCATCCACGCCTTGGTTGTCGGAGTCGCCGGACGACGTGGATGGCCGCGACGAGCGCGGCCATGACGAGGTCGGGAGTGCGGGTTTCGTCTCGTCCGGCACCGCGGCAAAACGCCCGAATAATCCGTCAGGAAGCCCTATGACCTTCGGCCTGTCCTTCGCGCCCCTGGTTCCCGACGCCGTGCTGTGGGCGGTGGCGGTGACGGCCATCGTGGTGGCGGCGCTGTTGCTCGTCGCCCGCACGCGCGGCGCCTGGGTACGGGCGGCCGCGCTCGCGCTGCTCGTCCTGGCGCTCGCCAATCCGTCGCTCACCCGCGAGGACCGCGAGCCGCTGTCGTCGGTCGCCGTCCTCGTCGTCGACAAAAGCGCCAGCCAGGGCTTCGGCGACCGCGCCGCGCAGACCGAGGCGGCGCGCGCCGCGCTGACCGAGCGGCTCCAGCGGATTCCCGGGCTCGAGCTGCGCACCGTCGAGGCCGGCCACGCCGACGGCGAAACCGATGGCACGCGGCTGTTCTCGGCGCTGTCGGCGGCGCTCGCCGACGTGCCGCCCGAGCGCGTCGCCGGAGCCGTGATGATCACCGACGGGCGCGTCCACGACGTGCCGGCGGATACCTCCGGGCTCGGCTTCGCGGCGCCCGTCCATGCGCTCGTCACCGGCTTCCCGGGCGAGCGCGACCGCCGCGTCGTGCTCACCTCGGCGCCGCGCTTCGGCATCGTCGGCCAGCAGCAGAGCGTGACGTTCCGGGTCGAGGACACCGGCGCGCCGCGCGGCGTCGCCGAGGTCCGCATCAGCCGCGACGGCGAGACGGTCGAGCGCCGCACCGTGCGCACCGGCGACGCCGTGCGGGTGCAGGTGCCGATTCCGCATCCGGGCCAGAACATCGTCGAGATCGAGACGTCGCCGCTCGACGGCGAGCTGACGCCGCTCAACAATCGCGCCGTCGTGTCGATCGATGGCGTGCGCGACAAGCTGCGCGTGCTGCTGGTCTCCGGCGAGCCGCATGCCGGCGAGCGGACGTGGCGCAACCTGCTCAAATCCGACGCCAACGTGGATCTGGTGCACTTCACCATCCTGCGCCCGCCCGAGAAGCAGGACGGCACGCCGATCAACGAGCTGTCGCTGATCGCCTTCCCGACCCGCGAGCTGTTCCAGCAGAAGATCCACGAGTTCCAGCTCATCATCTTCGACCGCTATGCCCGCCAGGGCGTGCTGCCGATCATCTATTTCGACAACATCGCCCGCTATGTGCGCGACGGCGGCGCGGTGCTGGTCGCCGCCGGCCCCGATTACGCCAGCAACACCAGCCTGTGGCGCACGCCGCTCGAATCGATCCTGCCGGCGGAGCCGAGCGGCCGCGTCACCGAGCAGGCGTTCCGCGCCGCGCTGACCGATCTCGGCAAGCGCCACCCGGTGACCCGCACGCTGGAGGGCGCCAAGGCCGAGCCGCCGGCGTGGAGCCGCTGGTTCCGTTTGGTCGATGCCCGCGCCGGCGACGGCATGACGGTGATGAAGGGGCCGGACGACAAGCCGCTGCTGGTGCTCGCCCGCGAGGGCGAGGGCCGCGTCGCGCTGCTGCTGTCCGATCACATCTGGCTGTGGGCGCGCGGCTACGAGGGCGGCGGGCCGCACATCGATCTGCTGCGGCGCCTGTCGCACTGGCTGATGAAGCAGCCCGATCTGGAGGAGGAGGCGCTGCGCCTGTTCGCCCGCGGCCGCGACCTCATGGTGCAGCGGCAGACCATGGGCGAGACGGTGGCGCCGATCACCCTGACGGCGCCGTCGGGGGCGACCCGCACGGTCGAGCTCGATGCCGCCGATCCGGGCGTGTGGCGCAAGTCGATCGAAGCGAACGAGCTCGGCCTGTGGCGGGCCACCGACGGCACCCTGACGGCGCTGGTCAATGTCGGCCCGCCCAATCCGCGCGAGTTCGCCGAGGTGACGTCGACCACCGACGAGCTGGCGCCGCTGCTCGACGCGACCGGCGGCAGCGCCCGCCGCCTGGCGGCGCGCGCCGGGGCGGATGTCGACGTGCCGCGCATCGTGCCGGTGCGCTCCTCCGAGACCTATCGAGGCGATAGCTGGATCGGCCTCAAGATGCGCGAGGCGAGCGTGGTGCGCGGCGTCGGTGTGCTGCCGATGTTCGCCGGCCTGCTCGGGCTTCTGCTGCTGGTCGGCAGCCTGGCCGCCACCTGGGCGCGCGAGGGCCGGTAGCGCGGGGCGTCGGACGCGGTGCGCGTCCGTCCGGAGCTGGGTCAGAACCCGCCGCCGGTGCGCCAGCCGCCTCCGCCTCCGCCGCCACCACCACCGGACGACCGGCCCGGGCCGTCGTCGTCGCCCCACGGGCGGCCGCCGCCCGATCCACCGCCCCACGGGCCGCCCGGCCACGACGGCCCCGAGCCGCGGCCGCCGAAGTCGGGGTCCGAGCGCCGCGGCGGGCCGCGCCAGCCGCCGCGCAGCACGCGGTCGAGATCGGCCCCTTGGAGCACCCCCTTGAGGATGCCGCCGACGATGTCGCCGATGATCTCGGTGCCGCCGTCGAACCGGCCGCGCGGGTCGTCGTAGCCGGAGCGGCGGGCGCGCTCGCGCGCCTGCTCCAGCTCGGTGCGGCGGACGGCGGTGTCGCGGATGGTGTCGCGCAGCCGCGTCAGCTCCACCTCGACCGACTGCAACTGCCGGCGTGTCTCGGTGATGGCGCCGACCGCCTGGTCGTCGGCCGGCGACGGGGTGCGCCGGGCGCCGTCGTAGAGATCGCGCAGGTCGCGCGCCGCCAGCGCCTGCGCCAGCATCTCGACCGCCTCGTCGTAGACGGCGCGGTCGCCGGCCCCGACCGCGCGGTCGCGCTCCTGATCGAGCCCGGCGAGCGTGGCGCCGGCGGCCGCCACCGCCGCATCCGCGGTCTGGGCGGCGACGCGGGCGGTCTCGACCGCCGCTTCGACCGGCGCGATCCCGTCGGCCACCAGGGCGGCGCGCTCGATCGCCGCCAGCGCGGCGGCGCGCGCCCCGACGTCGCGCTGCTTGTTGTCGGCGTGCTCGCGCAGCCGCAACGGGATCTCCTGGAGCATGGCGTAGTTGGCGCGGGCGTCGCGGTAGCCGACCAGATCCGCGACCCAGCGGTCGATCGTCCGCGCCAGGCCGCTGCTGTGGTCCTCGGCCTGATCATGGCGGCGGTCCCACAGATACATGAACAGCGGATCGCTCTCGTAGGGCTTGCGCTTCTCGGTGAGGTCTTGCTCGGCCTGGGCCACCTTCTCGGCGGCCGCGCCGGCGATCTCGCGGGCCGCGTCGAGCGCCGCCTTGGCCTGCTGCCACGCCGTGTCGCCGGCGATGCGCTGCATGGTGGCGTGGCGGGCGTCGTCGAGCCGGTCGAGCGCGTCGGCGAGGCTCTGGTCGGCGGTGCGCTTGGCCGCCTCGGCCCGCTCCAGCGCCTGCCGCGCCGCCTCGCGGCGCTGCGTCAGGTCGGCAAGGCGGCGCCGGTGCTCCTCGATCATCGCCAGGGCGGCGCTCTCGCTGGCGTCGAGCGTGCCGATCAGCCGGTCGCGCGTCGCGGCGTCGAGCTTGACCCGGGCGAGCCGGCGGAAGCCGTCCGCCTCGGCCCGCCGCAGCATCGCGGCCTGCTCCATGGCGGAGCGCAGCGCCGAGTCGAGCTGTCCCTCGTCGGCCCGCACCCGGCCGATCGCCTGCTCGACGGTCGTCATCGCGTCGCGGCCGGAGATCATGCGGTCCTCACCAGGCGGTGATACGCCCGTCGAGCACCGGCATGCGATAGACCGGGTCGAGGGCGCCGCGGCGCTTCTCGGCGAGCCGCGTGTTCTGGACGATGCCGTTGCGCTGCTTGTCGTCGCGCACCGCCTCGTAGGTCGACTGCGGCACCCGCACGGCGAAGCGGCTGACGGTCTCGGTGGCGTTGGTCTCGTCGTTGCGGATCGGCAGCGGCACCGGCCGGCCCTGCGGGTCGACGGCGTCGACGACGACGAAGTAGGCGCGGCCGCGGAAGCTCGGATGCTCGCGCCAGATGCCGGTGCGGTCCTCCGGTCGGCCGGCGATGCGCAGCACGTAGTCCTGGCGGAGCTGGGCGGCGAGTGCGTCGAGCTCGGCCACCGTGGCGCGCGCCTCGGCGGCGTCGCCGCGGTCGAGCGCCGCACGGCCGCGAGCCGCCAGGGCGTCGGCGCGCTGACGCACCGCCTCGTCGAGCGCCTCGGCCCGCACCGCGTCGCGGCCGGCGGCGAGCCGGCGCGGCAATGTCTCGGCGAGCTCGACACGGGCTGCCTCGGCCGCCTTTTCACGCGGGCGCACCACGGCGAGGTCGTAGGCGCCGTAGCCGACGAGCGCGACGACGAGCGCCGCCGCCACCCGCTTGCCCCAGCGGCCGCGCGCGACCCAGGCGAGCGCCAGCGTCCGCCGCCAGCCCGGCGCCGGTGGCGTGTAGACGAAGCGGCTCTCCTTCAGCGCCTTGACGCCCTGCGCCAGGATGCTGTCGGGCACCGCAATGCCCTGGCCCTGGTAGATCGCGCGGAGCCGCTCGATCAGCGCCTGCTCGCGCGTCTCCTCGGCGAGCTCGCGCTCGACCATGACGTCGCGATGCCGCAGCGTGTCGACGACGTCCATGGCGAGCATCAGCTCGTCGAGGGTGCCGGCGGCGCGTGGCGCCGCGGCGGAGGCCGTCGCCGTCGGGGCCGCCCCGGCGGGCGCGGTCGGGTTGGCCGGCGCGGCGGCCATCAGAGCGGCAGCGCCTTGCCGTCGGCCACCAGCTTGGCGATGCGGCGCTTGCCGTCCTCGACGGCGTCGCGGATCTCCTCGGAGTTCCGGGTCGCCATCGTCCGCATCTCGTCGATGATCCGCTGCGAGCGCTCCTGGAAGTCGACCACCGAGTCGACCAGCTTCTTCACCGCGTCGGCCCGCACGGTGGGGCCGTAGCCCGAGCGCACCGCCGCCTCCTGCACCTTGTCGCCGATCTCCGACAGCGTCTCCAGCGACTTCGACATGCCCTCCTTCATGGCGTCGAGGGTGGCGGTGGACTCGTGCAGCCCGAACATTCCGGTGAACGACGCCTTGAGAGCGGTCAGCACCGTGTCGTTGGTGGTGAAGAAGGTGATCGACTGCGCGTAGATGCGCTCCTTGGCGTTGGTGGTCTGCTGCAAGCGGGCCATCACCACCTCGGAGGTGTTGTACGAGATCGTCAGGTTGTCGGCGAGGTCCTTGGCGATCTGGTAGCGCTTCTCCTCGTCCTGCACGCGGCGGAGCTGCTCGTCGCGGGCGAGCTCGAGCTTGGCGCGTTCGGCCGGCTCGCTGCCGGCGAAGCCCGCCACCTTGGCAGACGCCTCGGTCAGCGCCTTGCGCTCGCGGTCGAGCGCCGCCGTGGCGGTCGCCAGCACCTCCAGCGCCATCACCTCCGACTGCTTCAGGGCACCGCGGAAGTCCCGATAGGCTTCGAGGATGGTGTGCTCGCGGTCGATCTGGCCCTTGGTGTCCGCGGTGACGTCCAGATAGATCGCCTTGATCTTGTCGAAGCGATCGGCGATGTCGCCGCGCGCGATCTTCATCCAGACGTTGGTGGCGCGCTCCATCAGGTCGAGCCGGCTGTCGGCGATCTGGTCGACCATGCGCTTGGCGTCGTCGCGGATCGAGTTGAAGCCGTTGGTGATGTCCTCGTAGCGCTGGCCGATCTCCATGCCGGCGATCTGCTCGCGCACCACCTCGTTGAACAGCGACGCCTGGCCGAGCGTGCGGGCGATCACCTGGATCTTGTCTGGCGCCAGCACGGAGATCTTCTCCAGGAGCGCGTTGATCGGCGCCGGCTCGGTCTTCTCCGGCACTAGGCCGACGTCGCGCAGGGCGCCCACCGCCCGGTCGAGATACTGCATCGAGGTCGGAACGGTCGGTTCGGCCATGACGATGTGTCTCCGTCTCGGTTGTCGAGTCCAGGTGATCCAGTCGAGGTGATCCAGTCGAGGTGATCCAGTCGAGGTGGTCCAGTCCGGGTGGTCGGGTCTCGGGAGCCGGGGCCGCGGATGCGACGGAATCGCGCGCACCGGCGTAGGGCCGGCGCCGCGGTCATCTGCCAGGGGCGGCATCTGCCGCGGTAGTCTAGGGCGCGGCGGGGCGGCCGCCAATCGGTCTCCGGGGGACCGGCAATCGGTGCTTCGGTGCATCCGGAGGGCGAGGGCGACACGGGGTGACGGCGATGGAGCGCCGCGGGACGGCGACCGTAGCGGCTGTGATCCCGAAACCGTGATCGGAATCCGTGAATGCGGGCAACGCCGCGAGAACGCCCGACACGCCGTCAGGCGTGGCCCGCCTCGCTCGACAGCATGCCGAGATGAATGCCGATCTTCTCCAGGGCGCGATCGTACTTGCGGTCGTTGTCGGCCCCGAAGATCAGGTCGGAATCGGCGGTGCAGTGCAGCCAGCCATTGGCCTGGATCTCGGTTTCGAGCTGGCCGGGCGCCCAGCCCGCATAGCCGAGCGCCAGCACGGCCGAGAGCGGGCCGTCGCCGCGGGCGATCGCCTTGAGGATATCGAGGGTGGCGGTCAGGCAGATGCCGTCATCGATCGGCAGGGTCGAGTTCTCGATGAAGAAATCGGCCGAGTGCAGCACGAAGCCGCGGCCGGTCTCCACCGGGCCGCCGCGCAGCACCTTCACGGAGCCGGCCCGTGGCGGCAGGATGATCAGGTCGGAGGCCGGGATCACCTCGAGCTGCACCAGCAGGTCGGCGAAATTGATGTTGGGGGCGGGCTGGTTGACGATGATGCCCATGGCCCCTTCCGACGAGTGCGCGCAGACATAGATCAGGCTGCGGGCGAAACGCTCGTCGCGCATGCTCGGCATCGCGATCAGCATCTGCCCGTCGAGGTAGCCCCGCCTGGTCTCGTGGTCCTCGCTGTCGCGGGTCTTGGCGGTCTTTCTTGCGGCTTTCATCGCTGTAAGACTACTCCGAGCGGCGCGGGTTCGGCAACGCATCGCGCCTGCGGTCCGCGGTAGCCGGCCTTGCTCACCGCCGGCTCGACGGCCGCCACGATACGACGAGACGAGAGACTGACGGATGAATGGACCGACATTGCGACGCCTCGCTTGCGCATTCGTGATCTTGCCCGCGCTGGCGGTGATCGCGCCGGCGGCGGACGGGCCGCCGTCCGCCTCGCCCTGGGACGGCGACGCCCGCGCCGCCGTTCGTCTCGTCGGCGGAACGCCGCCGCCCGGCGCCGCGTTCCTGATCGCCGGGGTGGAGATCCGTCTTGGTCCCGCGTGGAAGACGTATTGGCGGTACCCCGGGGATTCGGGCGTGCCGCCGCGCTTCGACTTCGCCGGCTCGGTCAACGTGAAGGCGGCGCGCCTGCGCTGGCCGGCGCCGATGCGCTTTGCAGACGGCGGCGGCACCGCCATCGGCTACGCCGGCCGGGTGGTGTTCCCGGTGGAGGTGGAGCGCATCGATCCCGAAAAGCCTGCGACACTCGCGCTGGCGCTCGACTACGCCATCTGCGAGCGGCTGTGCGTGCCGGTCACCGCGCGGGCGCGCCTCGATCTGCCGGCCGGCGACAGCGAGGCAGCCGCGGTGGCGGCGGCCCGTGCCCGGGTGCCGGAGCGGACGGCGCTGGGTGACGGCGGCCCGCTCGCCATCCGCGCCATCACGGTCGCGGAGGCCGGACCGAAGCCGCGCCTCGTCGTCACGGTCGCGGCCCCGGCGGGGGTCGTGCCCGACCTGTTCGCCGAGGGGCCGAGCGACGACTGGGCGCTGCCGGTCCCGGAGCCGGCCGGCGAGGGGCCGGACGGCACCCGGCGGTTCGCGTTCGTGCTCGATGGCGTGCCGCCGGGCGCCGAACCGCGCGGCGCGACACTCAGGCTCACGCTGGTGGCGGGCGACCGCGCCGTCGAGACGACGGCCCGGATCGACTGACCGCCGGCGTCCGCGTCGCCGGCGTGGTGGGGCGTGCCCGGCCCGCCGAAACCCTCTACAGTCTTCCGGCCGGCCGTGCCGGCACCCCCATTCATCGAGCAGCGCAGCGAGAGCGAGACACCCATGCCCATCCAGGTCGGCGACCGCATCCCCGAGGCCAAGTTCCGCGTTCTGACCGAGAGCGGGCCGGCCTGGGCCACCACCGACGAGATCTTCAAGGGCAAGACCGTGGTGCTGTTCGCGGTGCCGGGCGCCTTCACGCCCACCTGCCATGCCAACCACCTGCCGGGCTTCCTCAAGCATGCCGACGCCATCAAGGCCAAGGGCGTCGACACCATCGCGGTGACCGCCGTCAACGACGTGTTCGTGATGACGGCCTGGAAGCAGGCGACCGGCGCCGACGGCAAGATCGAGTTCCTGGCCGACGGCAACGGCGACTTCGCCAAGGCGGTGGACATGACGCTCGACGTCACCGCCGGCGGCCTCGGCCTGCGCTCCAAGCGCTACGCCATGCTGGTCGAGGACGGCGTGGTGAAGAAGCTGGCGGTCGAGCAGGAGCCCGGCAAGGCCGACCTCACCAGCGCCGACGCGATGCTGGCCGCGCTGTAGGGTTTTCGGCGGAGCGGGACCCGGCTCACGCTCGTGCCGTTGTCGGGCCCGCCTCCGCCGTGGCAGGGTGGGAGCGGGTCCCGCCCGCCCCGGAATGCATGGTGAGGCGGGCTCCACCCGGGAAATGCATGGTGAGGCGGGCTCCGCCCGCCCCGGAATGCAATGGTCTGGGAGTGCATCGTCTTGACGAGTGTCGCCTCGCCATCCGCCCTGTCCGCCTCGCGCTGGCGCCGGCTCCAGGCCGCCACCGACGCGGTCCACCGGGCGCTCGATGCCCGCATCATGGCGGCCGATCCGTTCCGCGGCCGCGCCCGCTACGGCCGCTTCCTGGCCATGCAGCACGCCATCTTCCGCGATGTCGACGCGCTCTATGCCGATGCGGCGCTTCGCGCCGTCTTCCCCGATCTCGCCGAGCGCCGCCGCCTGCCGCTGGCCGAGCAGGATGCGGGCGATCTCGGCCTCTCCCTCGATCCGCCCGACCAGCCGGCCCTGCTGCCGCCGATCGATCCGCCGACCGGCATGGGCTGGCTCTACGTGGTCGAAGGCGCCGATCTCGGCTCGCCCTTCCTGCTCCAGGAGACCGCCAAGCTGGGCATCGACGAGAATTTCGGCGCCCGCCACATGCGCGGCCATCCGCAGGGGCGCGGCCTGCACTGGCGCCACTTCACCGAGGCGCTCGACGCCGCTCCGCTGAACGAGGCCGAGGAGGCCCGCGTCGTCGCCGGCGCCGAGGCGGCCTTCGCCCGGGTGAACCGGCTGTTCGAGCGGGCCGGTCTCGCGACACCGGCGCCCACGGCCCGCTGAGGCTGCGTCTCTGCGTCGTCTTATCCCCACACCTCGGTCGGAACCGCTGCGGCCGCGAATAGTTACGACATATCAGTGACGTTCTCTCCGCCGCCGCGGTCGACCTCGTGGCGCATCATTGCGGTTCTTGAATACCCCCGAGGGTCTCGTGCTCGTCTTGGTGCTCCGTCCACTCGGCTGGCCGGTCGACTGCTCCCGCCGCCCCTGTCCTGGCTCCGTCGGGTCTGCGACCTCTCGCGCGTGGACGACCGCGGTGCTCACGAGGTGTCCATGAGCGCGCCGCCCGAGCATGCCGCAGGCGTGGCCGGCGCGGTAACGCCGGACTCGGCCACCGCGCTGCCCCCAGGCGCCAGCGCGGCCGACTGTGCGGCCGAGCCGATCCATGTGCCCGGCAGCATCCAGCCGCACGGCGCCCTGCTGGTGGTCGATCCCGAGACCCTGCGGGTGGTGCAGGCGGCCGTCGGGCCGGGCGGCGTCGCGGCGGTCGCCGGTGATCCGCTGGGCCAGCGTCTCGTCGACGTGCTGCCGACCAGTGCGGCGCCGCTGATCCGCGACCTGCCGGCTCGCCTGCCGGAGACCGGCGTCACCCATCTGGGAATGACGCGCACCGGCGACGCCGTGCACCACCTGCTGGGCCACCGGAGCGACGGCGCCCTGGTGATCGAGCTCGAGCGTGCGCTCGTCGGCGAGCCGGGCTCCTTCGACGAGGTGTATCCGCACGTCCGCGAGCTGATCGACGAGATCCACCGGATCGGCGACATCGCGGCCCTGTCGGCGCTCGCAGCCCGCGCGGTGCGCCGCATCACCGGCCTCGACCGCGTGCTGATCTACCGCTTCGACGCCGACTGGAACGGCGAGGTGCTGGCCGAGGACCGCAACGAACGGCTGCCGTCCTATCTGGGCCTGCGCTTCCCGGCCGCCGACATCCCGGCGCAGGCGCGCGAGCTCTACCGCCTCAACCGCCTGCGGCTGATCGCCGCCGCCAGCTATGCGCCGACCCCGATCGTGCCGGCCGAAAACCCACTCACCGGCCGCCCCATCGACCTGGCTTTCTCGGTGCTGCGCAGCGTCTCTCCCGTGCACCTGGAATACATGCGCAACATGGGCACCGGCGCTTCGATGTCGATCTCGCTGATGCGCGGTGACCGGCTGTGGGGGCTGATCGCCTGCCACAACCGCGAGCCCGTCTCGGTGCCGTATCACGTCCGCACCGCCTGCGACTTCATCGGGCAGGTACTGTCGCTCCAGCTCGCCGCCACCGAGGCGTCGGCCACGGCCGACCGGCGCAACATGTTGCGGGCGGTGCACAACCGCCTGCTGACCCGGATGGCGGCGGCCGAGCATCACGTCGATGGCCTGGTGGAGTCCGAGGAGGACCTGCTGGCGCTCGCCGGTGCCACCGGGGCCGCCGTGGTGGCGGGCGGCACCGTCCTTCGTCTCGGCGCGACGCCGTCGGAGCGCGACGTGCTGCGGATCGTCGCGTGGCTGGCCGACCGCGAGCGCCTGGACGTGACGGCGACCGACAGCCTGGCCGACACCATGCCGGGTGGCGAGGCCCTGAAGGACACGGCGAGCGGCGTGCTCGCCATCTCGATCTCGCAGATCCACGACAGCTTCGTGCTGTGGTTCCGGCCCGAGGTGCTGCGCACGGTGACCTGGGGCGGTGACCCGCGCCGCCACGCCGAGCCGTCCGCCGACGGGCAGCGGCTGCATCCGCGCCGGTCGTTCGCCGCCTGGCAGGAGACGGTGCGGCTGCGTGCGCCGCCGTGGCAGCCGGCCGAGATCGACGCCGTCGTCGAGCTGCGCACCGCCATCATCGATATCGTGCTGCGCAAGGCGGAGGAGACCGCGGCGCTCTCCGACCGGCTCACCGCCATCAACAAGGAGCTGGAGGCGTTCTCCTACTCGGTCAGTCACGACCTGCGGGCGCCGTTCCGCCACATCGTCGGCTACGCGCAGCTCCTCAAGAAGTTCGAGGGCGACAAGCTGAGCGAGCGCGGCAACCGCTACATCGACACCATCGTCGAGTCGGCGATCTCGGCCGGCGAGCTGGTCGACGATCTGCTCAGCTTCTCGCAGATGGGGCGCGCCGCGCTCACTCCCGTGACCATCGACATGAACGCGCTGGTCGCCGACCTGCGCCGGCGCACCGAGGCGGACACCCACGGCCGGCGCGTCGAATGGCATGTCGCACCGCTGCCCGAGGCGCGGGCCGACCCGATGATGATCCGGCTGGCGATGCAGAACCTGATCGAGAACGCGGTGAAATTCTCGCGCGATCGTGACCCGGCCGTGATCGAGATCGCCGCCACCGAGACGCCCGACGAGACCATCTACCGGGTGCGTGACAACGGCGCCGGCTTCGACATGGCCTATGTGGGCAAGCTGTTCGGTGTGTTCCAGCGGCTGCACCGGGCCGAGGAGTTCGAGGGAACGGGGATCGGCCTCGCCAACGTGAAGCGGATCGCCGAGCGGCACGGCGGCCGGGTGTGGGCGGAGGGACGTGTCGACGGCGGTGCCACCCTCTTCTTCGCGTTACCGAAACGATGAGGCTGATTGCATGGCCGACCTGAAACCCATCCTGCTGGTCGAAGACAGCCCCAAGGACATCGAGCTGACCTTGGCGGCACTCGAGCAGTGCCAGCTCGCCAATGGCGTGGTGATCGCCCGCGACGGCGCCGAGGCGCTCGACTACATGTTCGCGCGCGGGGCCTATGTGAGCCGCAACACCGCCGATCCGGTGGTGGTGCTCCTGGATCTCAAGCTGCCCAAGATCGACGGGCTCGAAGTGCTGGAGCAGATCAAGCGCGATCCGGCGCTGCGCCACACGCCGGTCGTCATGCTGACCTCGTCGCGCGAGGAGCGCGACCTGCTCCGGAGCTACAGCCTGGGGGTCAACGCCTTCGTGGTGAAGCCGGTGGGATTCGAGCAGTTCTTCCAGGCGATCCGTGATCTCGGCATGTTCCGGGCGGTGCTCAACGAGCCGCCCCCGCTCGGCAGCAGCCCGACGGGGGGATCGTGATCGGCGGGCGCGAGACCGAACGGGTCGTGCGGGTTCTGCATCTGGAGGACGACACGCTCGATGCCGGGCTGGTGCGCGAGTTCCTGCGCCTCGGCGGGCTCGACTGTCGGATCGATCGGGTGTGGACGCGGGTCGACTACACCGAGGCGCTCGCCTCCGGTGGCTACGACATCGTGCTCGCCGACCATCAGCTTCCGGACTTCGATGGCGTCGCGGCGCTGGCGATCGCGCGGGCACGGGCGCCGGCGCTGCCCTTCATCTTCGTGTCGGGCGCCTTCGGCGAGGAGCTCGCCGTCGAGGCGATGCGCCACGGCGCCACCGACTATGTGGTCAAGCAGCGGCTGGAGCGGCTGCCCGCGGTGGTGCGCCGGGCGCTGGCCGAGGCGTCGGAGCGGGTCGAGCGGCTGCGGGCCGAGGCGGCGCTGCGCGCCAGCGAGGAGCAGTTTCGCACGCTCGCCGACAACATCCACCAGTTCGCCTGGATGGCGGACGCCTCCGGCTCGATCTACTGGTACAACAGGCGCTGGTTCGACTACACCGGCACGACCTTCGAGACCGTGCGAGGCTGGGGCTGGCAGTGCGTCCATCATCCCGATCATCTCGACCGCGTGCTGCGTGAGTTTCGCCGTTGCGTCGAGACCGGGGAGCCGTGGGAGGACACCTTCCCGCTGCGCGGCGTCGATGGCGACTATCGCTGGTTCCTGTCGCGGGCGCGGCCGATCCGCGACGCCGACGGCCATATCGTCCGCTGGTTCGGCACCAACACCGACGTGACGGCGCAGCGCGAGGCGGAGGCGGCGCTGCGCCGCCTCAACGAGACGCTGGAGCAGCGCGTCGTCGATGCCATCACCGAGCGCGAGGCGATGCTCGCCAAGCTGCACGAGGCGCAGAAGCTGGAGACCATCGGCCACCTCACCGGCGGCTTCGCGCACGACTTCAACAATCTGCTGACCCCGATCATCGGCAATCTCGATCTTCTGCGCCGCCGGCTCGGCGACAACGACCGCGCCCAGCGCCTGATCGCCGGCGCCCTTCAGGGCGCCGAGCGGGCCAAGACGCTGGTGCAGCGGCTGCTCGCCTTCGCGCGCCGCCAGGTGCTGGAGCCGCGGCCGGTCGATGTCGGGCGTCTGGTCGAAGGCATGCGCGACTTCGTCGGCCGCTCGATCGGCCCGCAGATCCAGCTCGAGGTCGCCGTGCCGGCGGACCTGCCGGCCGCCCGGGTCGATCCGACCCAGCTCGAGCTGGCGCTTCTCAATCTCGCCGTGAACGCCCGCGACGCCATGCCGGACGGCGGCACGCTCACCATCGCGGTCGATTGCGAGAGGGTCGGTCGCGACCACCCGTCGGGCTTGCGCCACGGCGACTTCCTGCGCGTCGCGGTCTCCGACACCGGGACCGGCATGAGCGCCGCGGTGCTGGCCCGCGCCATCGAGCCGTTCTACTCGACCAAGGAGGTCGGCAAGGGCACCGGGCTCGGTCTGTCGATGGTGCACGGGCTGGCGGCCCAGTCGGGCGGCACGCTGACGCTGGCGAGCACGCCGGGCGCCGGCACCCGGGCCGAGATCTGGCTGCCGGTGGCGAGCGAGCAGGCCGAGACGCCGACCCCGTCGGCCCGGGACGAGCCGGTGCGCAGCCGGCCGGTGACCATCCTGCTGGTCGACGACGAGGCGCTGGTGCGAACCACCACGGCCGGCATGCTGACCGATCTCGGCCATCGGGTGATCGAGGCGGGCTCCGGCGCCCAGGCGCTCGCCTGCCTGGAGAGATTGTCCGACGGAGCCTGTCCGGATCTCGTCATCACCGACTTCCTGATGCCGGCGATGAACGGGGCCGAGCTCGCCCGCGAGATCCGGGCCCGCCACCCCGATCTGCCGATCCTGCTCGCCACCGGCTATGCCAGCCTGACCGGCAACGCCATGGCGGACCTGCCGCTGCTGCCGAAGCCGTTCCAGCAGGCCGAGCTCGCCGCCACCATCGCGCGGCTCATCGCCGGCCGGGCGGAGCGGCACCCGGCGTAGCCCGTCGCGCCGCCGGCGGATGGCGGCGGCGGGCCGAGCCTCGCCGGGGTTCCCTCGCCGACCCCCGCGCGCCTATATAGGGGCCGAACGGAGCCATCCATGACCGAAAAGATCCCCGTGACGGTCCTCACCGGCTACCTCGGTGCGGGCAAGACCACCCTTCTCAACCGCATCCTGTCGGAGCCGCACGGCTACCGCTTCGCCGTCATCGTCAACGAGTTCGGCGAGATCGGCATCGACAACGACCTCGTCGTCTCGGCCGACGAGGAGGTGTTCGAGATGAACAACGGCTGCCTGTGCTGCACGGTGCGGGGCGACCTCATCCGCATCATCGAGGGCCTGATGCGGCGGCGCGGCAAGTTTGACGCCATCGTGGTGGAGACCACCGGCCTCGCCGACCCGGCCCCGGTGGCGCAGACCTTCTTCGTCGACGCCGATGTGGGCCGCGCCGCCAAGCTCGACGCCGTGGTCACCGTCGCCGACGCCAAATGGCTGCGCGACCGCCTGGAGGACG
This sequence comes from Rhodoplanes serenus, assembly GCA_009720755.1. Lineage (GTDB taxonomy): Bacteria > Pseudomonadota > Alphaproteobacteria > Rhizobiales > Xanthobacteraceae > Rhodoplanes > Rhodoplanes serenus. The sequence continues at coordinate 251,780 of WNKV01000004.1, read as the reverse complement.
CCCCCGAGGCGAAGAACCAGATCGCCTTCGCGGACGTCATCCTGCTCAACAAGACCGACCTCGTCGACGCCGACGCGCTCGCCGACGTCGAGGCCCATGTGCGCGCCATCAATCCCTACGCCAGGCTCCACCGCACCGAGCGCTGCGGCATCCCGATCGGCGAGGTCTTGGGGCGCAACGCCTTCGATCTCGACCGTATCCTGGAGATCGAGCCGGCCTTCCTGGAGACCGACGGCCACGGCCATCATCATGATCACGATCATGACCATCATCATGATCACGGGCATGGCCACGATCACGATCATCACCACGGTCATGATCACGACGCCGGCCAGGGCGGCCTGAAGCACTATCACGACGAGCACATCCAGTCGCTCGCCCTCGACACGACGCAGCCGCTCGACCCGGAGAAGTTCTTTCCCTGGATTCAGAAGCTGGTCGCGGAGGAAGGCCCGAAGATCTTGCGCTGCAAGGGCATCCTGGCGTTCAAGGACGACCCCGACCGCTTCGTGTTCCAGGGCGTCCACATGATTCTCGACGGCGATCACCAGCGCCCCTGGCGCGACGACGAGGAACGCCGCAGCCGCCTGGTGTTCATCGGCCGCGAGCTGCCGGTGGAGCTGATCAGGACGGGCTTCGAGGCGAGCAAGGCGTGAGCCCGCGATGACCGACACCACATCCCCGTCCGCCTCGCTGGCCGATCGCACCCACACGATCGCGGCCGGCGGTCCCGTGGTGGCGATCGCGTTTCTCGGACCCAAGGGCCGCGAGACCGCCGCCTTCGCGCTCGGCGAGGAGACCGTGCTGCTGGTCGATCCGGCCGGCACCGAGCGGCACGTCACGGCGCATCGCGGCGGCATCCTGTCGGCGGCCGCCGACGACACGCGGCTCGTCACCGGCGGCGACGACGGCCGCATCGTCTCCACCGCGGCGGACGGCACCGCGACCGAGATCGCCACCGATCCGAAGCGGCGCTGGATCGACCAGGTGGCGGTGCATCGTGACGGCGTCGTCGCTTGGTCGGCCGGCAAGCAGGTGTTCGTGAAGCCCGCCAAGGGCGAGCTGCGCTCCACCGAGGTGACCTCGACGGTCGGCGGCCTCGCCTTCGCGCCCAAGGGCCTGCGACTCGCGATCGCGCACTACAACGGCGCCTCCCTGTGGTTCCCCAACGCGGCGGCGCCGCCCGAGCGGCTGGAGTGGAAGGGCTCGCATCTCGCCGTCACCTTCAGCCCCGACGGCCGCTTCCTGGTCACCGCCATGCAGGAGCCCACCCTGCACGGCTGGCGGCTCGCCGACGGCAAGCACATGCGGATGTCCGGCTACGCCAACAAGGTGCGCTCGATGTCGTGGACCGGCGATGGCCGCGCATTGGCCACCGCGGGCGCCGACACGCTGGTGATCTGGCCGTTCGCCGGCAAGGACGGTCCGATGGGCCAGCAGCCGCGCCTGCTGGCGCCGACCGACTCGCTGGTGACGGCGGTGGCCTGCCATCCGGCCGAGCCGGTGGCGGCCGTCGGCTATGCCAACGGCATGGTGCTGCTGACGCGGCTGGAGGATGGCGCCGAGATCGTCGTCCGCCGGCCCGGCGCCGCGCCGGTCTCGGCCCTCGCCTGGACGGCAGCCGGCAGCCGGCTCGGCTTCGGCACCGAGGACGGCGCCGCCGGGCTGCTGGCCCTGTAGGCCCCGCGACTGGCGCAACGCGCGGCCGGCGCGGCCGCGTTACGGATACGCGCCGGCAGGCGCCACCGGCGCGTCCGGCAGGCCGAGCTCGTCGAGCGCCCGGCGCACCAGCCCGGACGCCTTCGCGTCCTCGACGAAGGCGCTGACCAGCCCAACCGCCCGCAGCCGCCCCCTGGGCACCGCCACCGCCGTGGTGGTGGTGAAGAACGCGCCGTCGAGAATGCGCGAGCCCTCGATCAGCGAGGCGACGGCGCGGAGCGATTCGCGGCCGAGCGCGATCACGTCGGCGCTGCCGCCATGCATGAGAGCGACGGCGTCGTCGGGACTGGCGACCGTGATGTGGGTGGCGCGCGGCGAGGCGCGCAGCGAGCCGCGCAGGGCGGCCCCGCCGGCCAGCCCGACGATCCGTACGCCCGGCGCATCGGCGTCGCCCACCCGCTTGACGGGCGATCCGGCCGGGACCAGGTAGGCGCAATTGAGAATGTGATAGGCGGCGCCGAAGGTGACCGCCCTGCGGCGCTCGTCGTCGGCCGGCAGCAGGGTGACGTCCCACATGCCGCAGCCCGCCGTCAGCTCGATCTCGCCGACCCCGAGAAACGGCACGATGTCGAGCGGCAGGGCGAGCGAATCGGCCAGCGCCTGGAACAGCATAACCGGCACGCCGCGCAGGCCGCCACTCTCCGGATCGCGCACCGCCGCGAAGGCGGAGGGCGCGAGGCCGACCACCATGGCGGCACGCAGGCGGCCGGTCGGGACCAGCTCGTCGACCGCGGTCGGCTCGCCGGCGCCGGTGGCCTGCGCGAGCAGATCGGCCGCGGTGGTGGTCGGCAGCATTCGGCTGCCCGTCAGGTCGGCCCTTTCGTTGCAATTCATCTCGGCTCTACAGAATGGTGCCCTGACCCGTCCGACCACCGAACCGAAAAGCACCGGGCCGCAACCGGCGAACCGTGGACGCGCCGTCCGGTGGAGCCTCGCCGCTCGCGGCCGGGGCCGCCACGGTCCGAGTCCCAACGGCCGAGACGCCGCAGCTCAAGTCATCAGGGTGCAGATCATCATGGTCCAAGTCGTCACGTTAAAGGTCGTCACGCTACGAGTCGTCGCGGTCCACGGTGGACGGCAGGTCGGGCAATGAAAATCGATGGGTGAAGCACTTGGTCTCGTATCGAGATCGATCGGCTCGTCCGGTCGCGGTCGGCCCTCCCTTGCCGGCGGCGCGACGCGCCGCTGCCCCGTGCCCGCGCAGACGATCCATGTCCCTCACCGAGCAGCTCGTGCCGAGCAGCTCGCGTGAGCCGATCCGCGACCCGAGGCGCCGGGTGCGGTCGGGTGGACCGCGACGCAGTGACGTTCCACTATGACACGGTTCCGTCACGAGAACGACTAGTCCGTGTAAACCCCTTTCGGAGTATCCTCGCGACTCCACGCCGCATCCGGCGCGCCCCGGCGCCAGTCGTGGCGGCCGAATCGCCCCTTCTACGCGACCGCCCCGCCTCGGTCGTCCTTCGAGCCGATCATTCGTCGAGGGGATCGTCCGGGTCCGGAATTACCATGCGCTTCCCTGCCCCCCTGATCCCGGCCACGCTGGTGCGCCGCTACAAGCGGTTCCTGGCCGACGTCGCATTGCCCGACGGAATCGTCGTGACCGCCCATGTGGCCAATCCGGGCAGCATGCTGGGCCTGGCGGCGCCCGGCGTCCGGGTGTGGCTGTCGCGCTCCGACAAGCCGGGCCGCAAGCTTCCGTGGTCGTGGGAGCTGGTCGAGGTCGACCTCGGCGCCGGGCTGGAGCTGGTCGGGGTCAACACGGCGCATCCCAACGGGATCGTGGCGGCCGCCATTCTGGCCGGGCAGCTCCCGGCGCTCGCCGGCTACCCGGGGCTGCGGCGCGAGGTGCGCTACGGGGCGGCGTCGCGCTGCGACCTGCTGCTGGAGGGGCCCGGCCGGCCGCCCTGCTGGGTCGAGATCAAGAGCGTGACCCTGATGCGGCGGCCCGGGCTCGCCGAGTTCCCGGACGCCCGCACGACCCGCGGCTCCCGCCATCTCGACGAGCTGGCCGGACGGGTCGCGGCCGGCGAGCGGGCCGTGATGCTGTTCCTGGTGCAGATCGGCTCGGCCGCCCGGTTCGACATCGCCCGCGACATCGATCCCGCCTACGGGCTGGCGTTCGACCGGGCGCAGGCCGCGGGCGTGGAGGCGATCGCCCATCGCTGCGCCGTCACGCTGGACGGGATCGCGGTCGCGGGCCCGGTTCCGGTCGCCGCGCCGTGACGATTGATTCGGCGCCGCAAATGCATAGATTTGGGCCATCCGCGACGAGGCCCGAGACCTGATGACCTATATCGATGCGGCGGCCGCACCGCTGCGCAAGAACGGACAGATCAAGATCTACGGCCCGGAGGCGTTCGAGGGCATGCGCAAGGCGGGCCAGCTCGTCGCCCGCTGCCTCGACATGCTGGTGCCCGAGGTCCAGCCCGGCGTGCCGACCGACCGCATCGACCGGCTGGTGTTCGAGTTCGCCATGGACCACGGCGCCTATCCGGCGACGCTGATGTACCGCGGCTATCCGCGCTCCACCTGCACCTCCATCAACCATGTGGTGTGCCACGGCATTCCCAACGACAAGCCGCTGCGCGAGGGCGACATCGTCAATGTCGACGTCACCTTGATCCTCGACGGCTGGCACGGCGATTCGAGCCGGATGTACGGGGTTGGCGAGATCCCCCGCAAGGCCGAGCGGCTGATCGACGTCACCTTCGAGTCGATGAACCGCGGCATCGCGGCGATCCGTCCCGGCGCCACCGCGGGCGACATCGGCTTCGCCATCGAGAGCTTCGTCGAGGGCCACAACATGAGCGTGGTCCGCGATTTCTGCGGCCACGGCCTCGGCCGGCTGTTCCACGACGAGCCCAACATCGTGCACGCCGGCCGCCGCGGCGAGGGTGTGCCGCTGCGCGCCGGGATGCTGTTCACGGTGGAGCCGATGATCAATCTCGGCCGGCCGCACGTGAAGGTCTTGTCCGACGGCTGGACCGCCGTCACCCGCGACCGCTCGCTGTCGGCGCAGTTCGAGCACACGGTCGGGGTCACCGAGACCGGCGTCGAGGTGTTCACCTACTCGCCCATGGGGCTCGACAAGCCGCCGGTGATCTCCGGCCGGCACTGAGCACCGGGCCGGCTCGCGCCGGATCAGGCGGGCTCGCGCCAGAACAGCGCCACCACGGTCGCCATCCCGGTGATCACCGCCACCACCATGGCGACCGTCGCGGGCCAGCCGCCGGCCGCCCAGGCGAGACCCGGCAGCGACGCGCCGGCGCTGCCGCCCACATAGAACACCGTCATGTACAGGCCGACCGCCGACGAGCGGCCGACCGTGGCCGTCGCCGTGACGGCGCCGGTCGACACGCCCTGGCACATCATCCCGCAGGTGGCGCACAGGGTGAGGCCGAGCAGGATGCTCCACAGCGGCCCGGTGAGCAGCAGCAGGGCCCCCGCCACCCACACGGCCAGCACGCCCAGCACGAAGCGCCGCCGGCCGAAGACGGCGACGGCGCGGCCGATCAGCGGCACCGTCACCGAGCCGGCCAGGAAGGTGAAGAACACCATGCCGAGCATCGCCGGCGTGAAGAAGTACGGCGCCGCCGCCAGGTGGAAGTTCACATAGGTGAACACCGCCATGAAGTTGAACAGCACGCCGAAGCCGACCGCATAGATCGGCACCAGGCGCGGATCGACGACGTGGCGCACCATCTGGCGCAGCGACGCCATCACACCTTCGGAGCGAACGAAGTGCCGCTCACGCGGCATCATCACGGCGAACGCCGCCGCGCACGCGACGGTGATGAGCGCCAGCGTGCCGATGGCGGGCCGCCAGCCGACGAGGTCGGTGAGCAGGCCCGGAATCAGACGGCCCGAGAAGCCGCCGAGGCTAGAGCCCATCATGTAGATGCCGGCGACGCCCGGCACCTCGGCGGGCGGCCACTCGTCGCCCACATAGGCGAGCGCGGTGGTGAACACCGGCGGCAGCGCCAGCCCCTGCACAAAGCGCCAGGCGATGATCTCGCGCACATCGGCGGCGAGCGCCACCATCAGGGTCGGCAGCGCCACCGCCAGCATGGCGATGACGATCACCCGCTTGCGGCCGAGGAGATCCGCGATGGCGCTGGTGAACGGTCCGGTGAGAGCGATCGAGAAGGTGCCGGCCGTCATCACGGCGCTGATCTCGGCGGCGGTCACGCCGAAGTTCTGGGCGAGCGCCGGCAGCAGGGCCTGCGGGGCATAGAGATTGAGGAAGGCGCAGTATCCCGCGAGGGCGACGCCGACGCGGCGGGGGTCGATGGTCATGCGAAGGCTGTTCCGGATCGGGGCTCACAATGATGGCACGGCGGGCACGGCCGCGTCGCGGGTCGCCGGCAGCAGAGCGGCGGCGCGCGCCCGCGTCTCGGCCGACGTTCCTCCAGCGTCCACCACGGGCCAATCGAGGCGGCCGAGATCGTAGCTGTCCTGGCGATGGGCGACCGCCGCGTCGGCATCCGACGCATCGGCTCGGCGGCCGTCGACCCGCGCCAGCCGGGTGGCGAGATCGGCGACGAGAAACAGGCCGCGGAACGGCACGCCGGCCTCGCGCGCCGCCGCCGCGATCGCGTCGCGCTCAGCGCGCGTGGCGAACACCGCATCGGCCACCACGCCGTGGCCGGCCGCGAGCGCCCGCCCGGCCCGGGCGACGAGCTCGGCATAGACGCGCGCGGTCACCGCGGGCGTGTAGGTATCGGCCGGCAGCCGGGTGGTCTCGCCGACGCCGGCGAGCGCCTTGCGCAGCACGTCGGAGCGCAGCACCACCGCGCCGGGGGCCGGCAGGAGATCGGGCGCGAGCGCCCGCGCCAGCACCGACTTGCCGGTGCCCGACAGCCCACCGACCGCGACCAGCATCGGCGGTGGCGGCGCGATCAGGGCACAGGCGAGGGCGAAATAGGTGCGCGCCGCCGCGTCGCGGGCGGCCGCGCCGCCGGCGGGCGCCGGCTTCGCCGCCGTCACCTTGGCCCGGATGGCGGCGCGCAGCGACAGAAACAGCGGCAGCGCCGCGAGCGCGTCGAGATCCTCGACCCGCCCGGTCTCGGCGAGCCAGCGGTCGAGCACCGCATGGGCGGCGGCGCACAGGCCGCGCTCCCACAGATCCATCAGCAGGAAGGCGAGGTCGTAGAGGACGTCGCCGGAGGCGACCAGCGGGTCGAACTCGAGCGCGTCGAATGGCACCGGCCGGTCGTCGATCAACGCGATGTTGCCGAGATGGAGATCGCCGTGGCCGCGGCGCACCAGCCCGGCCGCGCCCCGCGCCGCGAGCAGCGGCGTCAGCCGGTGGAGCGCCGCCGCGGCGGCCCGCGTCAGCCGCTCGGCGGCGGCCGCGTCGAACAGCTCGGGCCGCTCCGCGAAGGCGGCGGCATTCTGGGCCACGTAGTCGCCGAGCGCCGCGACCCACGGCGCGGCGTCGACCACCGGGGCGCGGGCATGGGCGGCCGCCACCACACGCCCGAGCGTGTCGGCGAGATCGAGGCCGATGCCGTCGCGGTCGGCGACGCGATCGAGGGTGCGGGTCTCGTCGAAGCGCTCCATCACCACGGCCCACTCGACCGGCTCGCCGGTGCCGCCGAAGGCCAGCCGGCCGTCCGCCTCGCGGGTGATGGCGACGACGCCGCGATAGAGTTCCGGCGCGAACGGCCGGTTGGCGACGATCTCGGCCTCGCAGGCGGCCCGGCGGCGGTCGAGCGTCGAGAAGTCGAGGAACGGGAAGCGCACCGCCCGCTTGATCTTGTAGGCGCGAGCGCCAGCCAGAACCACCACCGCCGCATGGGTGTCGATGCGAACGACGGCGGTCCCGCCGTGGGTGGACGGGTCCATCAGGAACGCCAGCACGGAGTCCTGCGCAGTGTCCGGCCGATCGGGGCGGCGGCTGCTCATCGATGCGTGCGGCTCCTTTCCGGACGCCGGCGGCCCTGCCGCGACGCCGCAACAGCGCGACACCGTGGCTGATCCGCAAGTCCAGGCTGCCGACACGATCCAGATCAAGGGACGGGCGTGCGCGGCGCGCGAGAATCATAATACGGGCGGCGCGCGATGTCGCCGACCGGAGGAGCCGAGAGGAGCCGCCATGCCCCAGCTGCCGCACACGTTCAAGCGCATCCGGATGAATCTCGCCCGCTCCAAGGCATTCCCGCTCGGCTCGGCGCGGCACGGCTACGAGTTCGTGGCACCGCTGCGTCCGGACGGCCACATCGATGCCGAGCTGTGGCACAAGCACCGCGACCGCTGCCGGGTGCGCCGCTTCTGGGGCGAGGACGAGGAGATCGGCCGGCTGGTCCACAAGCCGGGCGGCAAGGAGCATGCCCGCTGGGTGTTCGATTACGACCAGACGGCCGAGACCGACGACGAGGCCGGCTACCGCTTCGGCGCCCACGCCTTCGAGCCCGGCGAGTATGTCTCGATCCGCGACGAGGACGGCGAGCTGCACACCTTCCAGGTGGTCACCGTGGAGGCGGCAGGGTAGCGGGCGGTGGGCTCGTGACGATGGGTCTCAGAACAAGGACGCGAGATCGCGGCGACCATCCAAGATGCCGACCACCTCGATCCAGTCGACCGGACCGTCGTCGGTGTCGGGATGGAGCTCGTAGAGAACGAGATGATGGCCTTCGACGAGCACGCGGGCCGCCGGCCGGATATCGGGACGCCGGGGACCGAGGCGCGGATGGCGCCGCAAGCTCTCGATCCTGTCCATCAAGGCGATCAGGATGCGATCCGCAGCCGGCTCGTTCTCGGCCGCGACATGGCGCCAGACGGCACGGATGTCGGCGTCGGCCCGGCGAGTGTAGACGAGGCGAATCACGGTCGGCCGGCTTTTCGCACCTTCTCCTCGGCGATCACCGTCGCGGCGTCCCGTGCACCGGCGAGTCCGCTGGCCTTGCCGTCGTCCCAATGTCGCCGCAACACCTCGGTCTCGCGCACCCGCCGCTGCTCCCAGACCCGGAGCGCATCGCTCAGGACCTCGCTCGGCGAGGAATACTCACCTGTCGCGACGGCGGAGCGAACCGCGTTCGCCTGGGATGCGGGCAGCGCGACGATCAGTCGTTCCAGATCGGCCATGGCGGACTCCTGAGATACTCAAGGTAGGGCGGCGTCGCCGGCCCCACAACCCTGTCGGCTGAGCACGCCCCGTGTCCCGGATCTCCGCACGACGCGCCGCGTCGTGCTCCGCCCGGGACACGCCGCCGGGCGCCGCCCTCACAGGAAGCTCATCGGATCGATATCGATCTCGCGGGCGAGGTCGCCGGTCACCTTCGGAGCGGCGGCGAGCCAGTCGCGCACATAGCCCGACAGGTCGAGGCCGCGCGGCGCCTTCAACAGCAGGCGGAAGCGGTGGCGGCCGCGCAACAGCGACACCGGCGCCTCGGCCGGGCCGAGCAGCCGCACCCGCTCGTCGCGCGGCGCCGCCGCGGCGAGCTTTCGCGCATACGCCTCGGCGGCTGGGCGCGTCGCGGCCGAGACGATGACGCTGGCGAGCCGCCCGAACGGCGGATAGCCGGTGCGCTCGCGGGTGGCGATCTCGCTCGCATAGAACGCCTCGCGGTCGCCGGCGATCAGCGCCCGCATCACCGGATGCTCCGGCTGGTGGGTCTGGATCAGGCCGACGCCCTGCCCCTCCTCGCGCCCCGCCCGCCCGGCCACCTGGGCGAGGAGCTGGAAGGTGCGCTCGGCAGCCCGCGGATCGCCGTTGGCGAGGCCGAGATCGGCGTCGACGATGCCAACCAGATTGAGGCGCGGGAAATGATGCCCCTTGGCGACGAGCTGGGTGCCGATGACGATGTCGACACGCCCCTCCTCGATCGAGCGCAGCTCCTCCCGCAGCGTGTCGACGTCGGTGAGGAGATCGCTCGACATCACCAGCACGCGCGCCTGCGGGAACAGCGTGCCGACCTCCTCGGCGAGCCGCTCGACCCCCGGTCCGCAGGCGACGAACGAGTCGGTCGCGTCGCAGTTCGGACAGGCGGCCGGATGCCCGGTCGAGAAGCCGCAGTGATGGCAGACGAGCTGCCGGCGGAAGCGATGATCGACCAGCCAGGCGTCGCATTGCGGGCAGGCGAAGCGATAGCCGCAGCCGCGGCACAGGGTCAGCGGCGCGTAGCCGCGGCGGTTGAGGAACAGCAGCGCCTGCTGCCGGCGCTCGATGGCGAGCTTCACCGCCTCGGCGAGCCGCGGCGCGATCCAGCGGCCGCGCGGCGGCCCCTCGCGCGACAGATCGATCGCCTCGACATGCGGCAGCGCCTGGCCGCCGAACCGCTGCGGCAGCGGCAGCCGCCGGTAGCGCCCCTTGCGGGCGTTCACCTCGGTCTCGACCGACGGTGTCGCCGAGGCGAGCACGATCGGAATCTTCGCGATGCTGGCCCGCACCACCGCCATGTCGCGGGCGTGGTAGCGCACCCCGTCCTCCTGCTTGTAGGCGGGGTCGTGCTCCTCGTCGACGACGATCAGGCCGAGATCCCGGAACGGCAGGAACAGCGCCGAGCGGGCGCCCGCCACCACCGGCACCTTGCCTTCGGCGACCGCCTGCCAGGTGCGGGCGCGACGACGCGGCGACACCTCCGAGTGCCACTCGGCCGGACGCACCCCGAAGCGGGCCGCGAAGCGGTCGAGCGACTGGGTGGTGAGGGCGATCTCCGGCATCAGGATCAGGCTCTGGCGGCCGCGGCGCACCGCCTCCGCCACCGCCTCGAAATACACCTCGGTCTTGCCCGAGCCGGTGACGCCGTCGACGAGCAGCGCCGAGAAGTCGGCGGCTGCGACCGCCTCGCGCAGCGCCGCCGCGGCGGTCGCCTGGGCGTCGGACAGCGCGGGCGGCCGGAAGCCGGGGTCGGGCGCGCCGGCGATCGGATCGGGCGGCAGCACGACCGTCGCCAGCGTGCCCTCGTCGATCAGCCCGTCGACGACGCCGGCCGACACCCCGGCCTCGCGGGCGGCGTCGCCCTTGGCACGCACCAGGCCGTCGGCGAGGAGGGCCAGCAGGCGGGCGCGCGCCGGCGTCATCCGCTCGGGTGGCGGCCCGGCGAGCCGCACCCCGACCCGCTCGCGCGCCGGGCCGAGCCCCTCGCCCATGCGCAGCGCCATCCGCAGCACCATGCCGCGCGGCGCCAGCGTGTAGCCGGCCACCCAGTCGACCAGCCGGCGCAGCTCGGGGTTGAGCGGCGGCACGTCGAGCTTGGCGGCGATCTCCTTGATGCGGTTGTCGAGGCGTGGATCGGGCGCGGCGGTGTCGCCCCACACGACGCCGGTGCATTCGCGCCGGCCGAGCGGCACCCGCACGACATCGCCGGCAGCGACCGGCAGGTCGCCGGCCGCGTAGGAGTACGGGTGGTCGAGCGCGACCGGAACCAGCACGTCGACGATGCGGCGGGCCATGCGCACGAACCCCGGCGGTTGACGAAAGGTGAACGATCCGCCCCGAATATGGGGCCATGTCAAGGCGAGCGGGGACCGCGATGGCGAGGACGAAGGCGAGCGGGGCACCGCCAAGCGGGGCACCGCCCAGCGAGGTGCAGCCGAGCGGGATCGACCTGCCGTTCGCGGCGCCCGAGGTGTCGGCCGCCTATGAGCGCTGGCTCGTCCATCTCGGTGCCGAGCGGCGGATGTCGCCCAAGACGGTCGAAGCCTATGGGCGCGACGTCCGCCAGGTGCTGGCCTTCCTGGCCGAGCATCTGGGCGGCCGGGTGACGCTGGCGGCGCTCGGTCGCCTGACCACCGCCGACATCCGCGCCTTCCTGGCGGCCCGCCGCAGCGCGGGCGTCGCCGGCCGCTCGCTGATGCGCTCGCTCGCCGGGATGCGCTCCTTCGCCCGCCTGCTCGCCCGCGACGGGCTGGCCGAGATCACGGCGCTCGCCGCGGTGCGCGCCCCCAAGGTAGAGAAGACCCTTCCAAAGCCGCTCGCCATCGGCGACGCCCGGCGGATCACCGACGTCGACCTGCGCGCCGGCGAGGCCCGCGAGCCGTGGGTGCTGGCGCGCGACGCCGCCGTGCTGGCACTGCTCTACGGCTCGGGGCTGCGCATCTCCGAGGCGCTGGGGTTGAGGCGGCGCGACGTGCCGGCGCCCGGCGCCGGCGACGTCATCGTGGTCACCGGCAAGGGCAACAAGCGCCGCATGGTGCCGGTGCTGCGCCCGGTGCTCCAGGCGGTCGCCGACTACGTCGCGCTGTGCCCCTACGCGCTGCCCGACACCGGGCCGCTGTTCGTCGGGGCCAAGGGCGGGCCGCTGTCGCCACGCATCATCCAGCTCGTCATGGAGCGGCTGCGCGGCGCCCTCGGCCTGCCCGACACCGCCACCCCGCATGCGCTGCGCCACTCCTTCGCGACCCACCTGCTGATGCGCGGCGGCGACCTGCGCGCCATCCAGGAGCTGCTCGGCCACGCCTCGCTGTCGACCACCCAGATCTACACCGGGATCGACAGCGAGCGCCTCCTGGAGGTGTACCGGGCCGCCCACCCGCGCCGGTAGCGGCACCCGCCGCGACCCCCGGTCCATGGACACCTCTTGCGCCCGCCGCCGGGTCCGCTACATGCGTGCGGCACGTCACGCCGGAGGGGGACACACTGCATGGGCTCGCACGAGACCCTGGAGCACCACGAGCACGCCGAGCACGCCGCCGGCCACAACAAGCAGATCGCCCTCCTGATCGCGGTGATCGCCCTGTTCCTGGCGTTCTCCGAGACCCTCGGCAAGAGCGCCCAGACCGAGGCCATCGGCCTCAACATCAAGGCGTCCGACACCTGGAACTTCTTCCAGGCCAAGACGGTGCGGCAGACCTCGCTGCGCGCCGCCGCCGAGGCGATGGAGCTGCAAGTGGCGGTGGCCCCGACCGAGGAGCAGAAGGCGGCGCTGCGCAAGCAGATCGACGCCTGGCGGGCCACGGTGGCGCGCTACGAGTCCGACCCCAAGGAGAAGGACGGCCGCAAGGAGCTGCGCGCCCACGCCGAGAGCCTGGAGCACGAGCGCGACACCGCGCTCGCCCGCTATCACCATTACGAGGTCGCCTCGGCGGCGTTCCAGATCGGCATCGTCATGTGCTCGGCCGCGGTGATCACCGGCATGATGGCGCTGGCCTGGGCGGCCGGCGGCATCGGGGTGCTCGGCATCGTGTTCATGGGCATTGGGCTGTTCGCGCCGCATGCCGTGCATTTCGTCTGACGGCGACGGCGGGACCCACGCCGAGGCCGGCGTCACTCGACGACGAGCTTCACCTGATCGCCCGGCCGCGGCGCGTCGGCCGGGCCGAGACCGTTGAGCACCCGGAACCGCTCGACCTGGCGGTCCGGCAGCGCCATCCGGGCGGCCAGCCGCTCCACCGTGTCGCCCGGCCGCACGGTGACGACCGCGAGCCGCGTCGGCTTGGCACTGCGCGCCTCGGCGAGCGACAGCCGGCGCACCGAGTTGGCCGACTCGCGAAACGCCCGGTCGGCCTCCGGGGTGCGGGTCTTGGCGGCGAAGACGAAGCGGTAGACCTCGGCGCCGTTGCGGATCAGCACGACCCGGAACCACCACGGATCGCCCTTGGCGGTCGCGGTGACGGCCGGGAAGCCGCCCGCCGTGGTCTCCTCGATCGAGCCCGTGTCGATGTTCTCGATCCAGCCCGACGTCAGATAGGCGGTGAGCGACGGGTCTCCGGCCGGCCGCACGATGTCGAGTCGGAGCGCCTGGTCGCCCCCCTCGCGGCTGCCGATGACGGCCTGGGCGGTGTTCTCCAGGGTGAACCCTTCCGGCGCCGTGAAGCCGAAGCCGAGCTTGGGGTGCAGGAAGCGGCGCCCGCGCACGAAGCCCTCGACCGGGTCCTCGCCGTACACCATGCCGTCGACGGCGGCCAGGAAGGCGGCGCGGTCGCGGCTGCCGGCGGCATGCTGGCGGGCGTTGGCCAAGGCATTCTCGATGCGCTCCGGGGTGGCCGGATGCGACGACAGGAAATCGAGCGAGCGCGCGTCGGTGCCACCGGCCGAGCGCAGGGCGGCGAAGCGGCCCATGGCCGACAGGATGCGCGGGGCGCCGTGCGGGTCGAAGCCGGAGCGGGCCGCGATGCCGACCCCGATGCCGTCCGCCTCGAACTCCTGGGCGCGCGAGAAGCTGGCGATGGCGAGCTTGGTGCGGGCGAGCGCCAGCGCTCCGGTGGTGTCGGCCGGGTCGCCGGAGGCGAGGGTGGCCGAGGCGACGCGCCGGGCCTGATCCTCGCGGATGGCGGCGTGGCGCGCCAGCACATGCGCCATCTCGTGCGACAGCACGGCGGCGAGCTCGGCATTGTCGTTGGCGAGCGCCACCAAGCCGCGGGTGACGTAGAGATCGCCGGTCGGCAGCGCGAAGGCGTTGATGGCGGGCGAATCGAGGATCGTCACCTTGTAGCGGAGGTCCGGCCGCTCCGAGGCGGCGACCAGCCGGTCCACCATGGCGGCGATCATCGCCTCCAGCCGGGCGTCCCGATAGGCGCCCCCGTAGGAGGCGAGGATGCGGCGGTGCTCGCGCTGGGCCGGGGTCGACGGCTCGCCGCTCTTGCGCGGCTCGCGCGGCACGCTGCCGGTGTGGTCGAGGCCGGCGATCCACGAGGAGCAGCCCGCCACGGACCCCGACAGGCCGAGCACCACGGCGAGCGCCGCCACGGCGCGCCGTGGCCGGCGCACCTGCCCGCCCGCCCCCGCGGCACCACCCTGCCGGCCGTCCCGGCCTCCGTGGCCCGACCCCACCGCTCCTCCTCTCGCGCAACCGGCCGACCGGCCGTCCGCATCACCGCCCTGCGGCTTCTAGGGCGAAATCCGATCCAACGAGATCGGACTCCGCTCTAGAAGTCCTTATTCGATCGCATTTTCGACGGCGAACCGGACTCCACTTCGCCGGACAATGCTCTAGCGTCCGTCCGCCGAAAGCTGCTCCGGGTGGGCCACCGCGATGCGTGGCGCACCGCCCCGCTGCTCGACGATACCCCGCACCTCGACGGTCCGCCCGGCGAGCCCCGGAAGATCGAGTCCGGCCGCCTGGAAGCTGGCGGCCGCCCGCTTCGGAACCGTCGCCGCGAACGCCTCGGACCACCGGCGGCCGAAGTTCAGGTAGACGGTGCCGCCGCTCTCGCGCACCGAGTCGACCCGGCCGCGAATCACCCCGAACGCGCCGCGGCGGCGCAGAATCTCGGCCGGCCGCCCGGCCGGCAGCGCAGCATAGTCGGGGTGCGACCACAGGCCAAGATCGGCCCGCCGGGCCTCCCGCTCGGCCTCTCGCAGTCCGGCCAGGCAGGCGACGTCGTCGATGCGCCCGGCCACCCAGGCCAGCCCGGCGGCGAGCTGGCGGTGCTGGAGCGCCCGCGTGCCGCCGCCATCGAGGGCATCGCCCTCGACGAACGCCCAGGTGACCAGCCGGCCCCAGCGGTCCGGTCGCGGCGCCGCCTGACGCAGCACGACGCTGCGGCCCGCGGCCGCCGCCGCCAGTCCGTCACGGGCCGCGATGCCCGGAAACGGGGCGGCCGACGCGGTGCCCGCTGTCGCGAGGGAGGTGTCCTCCACGGGCGCCACCTCGATGCCGGCGAGCAGGACCTCGCGACCGTCGGCGAGACGGAGCGTCCGCCCATCCACGGCGGCGGCGACGACGACGGCGCGGCCGATCTCGTCGAGGACACAGCCGGCCGGCGCCGGCGGCCCGCGACGGGTTGGCGGTGGCGTCGGCCGCACCTCCTGGCCGGTGGCCGGGAGCACCACCGAGATGAGCAGCGCGGCGACGGCGAGGCGCGCCGTGGCGGGGCGAAGGCGCCGCCCGCGCGGAATGTCCCGCACCCATGATCGTCGTTCCGGCATCCCGCTCCCGCAACCGGGCGGCCCCACCCGGACGATCCTGCCGCGCGCCGCCGCCGTCGACCCGGCTCCGTCACGTCCGGCAGGGGCGCGACGGGATGCGAAGCGGCGTCGATTGTGCTAGTCGAGGCGCGGCACGGTCCCGTAGCTCAGCAGGATAGAGCAGCGGTTTCCTAAACCGAAGGTCGCAGGTTCGAGTCCTGCCGGGACCGCCAGCCGTCCCCCACGCGGGGTCGGCGCTCCCCCATCCCGACGGCTCGCGCATCGCGCTTCTATCGCGGCAAGGCGACAGCGGCGCGCCACCCGCGCGAGCGCGCGAGCCGGGCTCGGCGGCGGGACCTCGCCCTCACCGGGCCGCAGCCCGCTACTGGGTCAGAAACAGCAGCGCCGCGATGGCGACCGAAAGCAACACCGCCGTGACGGCGCCGGTGGTCCGCACCGCACCGATCCAGCGCAGCGCCACCGCGAAGCCGATGATGATCGGTGTGGCGACCATGAGGCCGAGCTGCGCATCCGTCATCACGGGACTCCGTCGAAGCTCCGGCGGCGTCGCCGCCCGCGGTGCCGTGCCGGCGGACCGGCCGCCGCACTCCGTCGAGCCGCCACTCTAGACCGATGTCGCGGCGCCGCCTTTGCGCGCCACCAAACAACCGGGCGAATGGCGGCGCCCACCGGCGCCCCCTGTTTGCCGATGCGCAAAGACCGTCGTTCCGCGTCCGCCTATGCGAGGAGGTGGGGCGACGCGGGAGCGCGACATGACGGTTTCGAGCGACGCGACGCACGACACCTCCGGCTGGGGCGTGCTCGACGATCTGCCGGGGCACCCGATGATGTGGGTGCTGATCTTCAGCGAGCTCACCGCCTTCGGCCTGCTGCTCGGCGCCTTCGCGGTGGCGCGCGCCGTCGACCCCGCCGGCTTCGCGGCCGACCAGACGCGGCTCGATGTCGGCCTCGCCGGTCTCAACACCCTCGTGCTGATCGCCAGCGGCTGGCTCGCCGCCCGCGCCGCGATCGCGGCCCGGAGCGGCCGACGGGCCGCGGTGCGCGGCCTGACGGCCGGCGCCATCGCGTTGGGCGCCCTGTTCATTGGGATCAAGCTCGTCGAGTACGGGCACGAGATCGCCGGCGGCGCCGATCCGGAGACCAGCACCTTCTTCACGCTCTATTTCCTGCTCACCGGCTTCCATCTGCTGCATGTCGGCCTCGGCATGGTCATTCTGGCCGTGGTCGGATGGCGCGCCGCAGCCGACGACGTCGAGACCGGTGCCGCCTTCTGGCACATGGTCGACCTCGTCTGGCTCGTGATGATGCCGTCGCTCTATCTGATCAGGTGACGCCGTGCCGGTCTCCTCGTCCCGCCGTCTTGATATCGCGCTGGCGATGTTGCTCATTCTCGCCGTCGTCAGCCTGATGCTACCGCCGCTCCTGCCGGTCGCGTGGATCGCCAACACGGTGCTGGTCGCCTGTGCGGCCGCCAAGGCCCGCCTCGTGGTGCTCGACTTCCTCGGCCTGCGGGCGAGCACACCGTTGTGGCGCGGCATCGTGGGTGCCTGGGTGTGGCTGGTCGTGAGCACCACGTTCCTCGGCGCCGCCGTCACGCCCTTGCTCCACTGATCGCGCCGCACGGGCCTGCTCCGCAGGTTCGTTCCGCAGGAGCCGTACAGCGGCATCGCCGTGCGGCACGCACCGGCGCATCTCCGACGATGCGGCGCGATCCGGCAGCTTGCTTGCGTATCGACAAAGACCCTTGTCCGACGCTGCCGCTAGCGTCGCGGCGCATCACCACTTCCACGCGACCGCTCGAAAGGACCCGCGATGGCTGAACGCCTCACCAAGTCGGCGGCTCGGAACGTCTTCTACGGCGGTTCGGCCTTCTTCTTCGCCATCTTCGTCGGCCTCACGGCCCACAGTCACTGGTACATGGTCAACACCTCGACCGACAAGGCGACGCTGACGCCGAGCGTGGCCCGCGGCAAGCATGTCTGGGAGAAGCACTCCTGCATCAACTGCCACACGCTGCTGGGCGAAGGCGCCTATTTCGCCCCGGAGCTGGGCAATGTCTGGGTGCGCTGGGGCGGACGGGAGGACCCGGCGGCGGCCCGCGACATGGTCAAGGCGTGGATGCAATCGCAGCCGTCCGGCGTGCCGGGCCGCCGCCAGATGCCGCAGTTCAATCTCAGCGACCAGGAGCTGAACGACCTCGCCGACTTCCTGGAGTGGACGAGCCGCATCAAGACCCAGAGCTGGCCCCCCAACAACGCCGGCTGACCGCCGTCCGTGCCCGCCAACGCAACCGAGATCCGATCATGACGTATCAGAGCCAGAAGGTCGCGCTGCTGTACTTCTACGGCGCGCTGACGCTGTTCCTCGCCCAGGTGCTGTTCGGCGTGCTCGCCGCCACCATCTACGTGCTGCCCAACACCCTGTCGGAGCTGCTGCCCTTCAACATCGTTCGGATGATCCACACCAATTCGCTGATCGTGTGGTCGCTGATGGGGTTCATGGGCGCCACCTACTTCCTGCTGCCGGAGGAAACCGAGACCGAGCTGTACAGCACGACGCTCGCCAAGGTGCAGTTCTGGCTGTTCTTCGCCGCTGCCGGCATCGCCGTCGTGGGCTACCTGTTCCAGTATCACGAAGGCCGCGAGTTCCTGGAGCAGCCCTTCGCCATCAAGGTCGGCATCGTGATCGTGTGCCTGATGTTCCTGTTCAACATCACCATGACGGCCCTGAAGGGACGCAAGACCACCGTCACCAACATCCTGCTGTTCGGCCTGTGGGGCGTGGCGATCTTCTTCCTGTTCGCCTTCTACAATCCGATCAATCTCGCGCTCGACAAGATGTACTGGTGGTACATCGTTCACCTGTGGGTCGAGGGCGTGTGGGAGCTGATCATGGCGTCGGTGCTGGCCTATCTGATGATCAAGCTCAACGGCATCGACCGCGAGGTGGTCGAGAAGTGGCTCTACGTCATCATCGGCCTGGCGCTGTTCTCCGGCATCCTCGGCACCGGCCACCATTACTACTGGATCGGCGCGCCGGGCTACTGGCAGTGGATCGGCTCGCTGTTCTCGACGCTGGAGGTGGCGCCGTTCTTCGCCATGATGGTGTTCACCATCCACATGACCTGGAAGGCGGGCCGCAAGCACCCGAACCACGCGGCGCTGCTGTGGTCGATCGGCTGCTCGGTGATGGCGTTCTTCGGCGCCGGCGTGTGGGGCTTCCTGCACACGCTGTCCTCGGTGAACTACTACACCCACGGCACCCAGGTGACGGCCGCGCATGGGCACCTCGCCTTCTTCGGCGCCTATGTGATGCTGAACCTCGCCGTGATGGCCTATGCGATGCCGCAGCTCCGCGGCCGGGCGCCCTACAACCAGTGGCTCAGCATCGCCAGCTTCTGGCTGATGACCACCGCCATGTCGGTGATGACCTTCGCGCTCACCTTCGCGGGCGTCGTCCAGGTTCATCTCCAGCGGGTGCTCGGTCAGGGCTACATGGACGTGCAGGGCCAGATCGCGCCGTTCTACTGGGTGCGGCTCGGCTCCGGCGTCGTGGTGCTGATCGCCGCCCTGATGTTCGTCTGGGCCCTGCTGGTGCCGGGGCGCGAGAAGCTCACCCCGGCGGCGACCGGCGGCCGCCTCCAGCCCGCCGAATGAGACACGGCACCTGAGACCTGTGCGGCCGCGCCCGCCGCGGCCGCCCGCCCCCGAACCGCCCGGAGACCACCATGAAGCCCGCCGTCCACGCCCTCGGTGATCCGCTCGCCACCGCGCCGTTCTATGCGCCGGCCGGCAACGAATGCGCCCTGTTCGAGCTCGCCTGGCGCCGCGGCCTGCCGCTGCTGCTGAAGGGCCCCACCGGCTGCGGCAAGACCCGCTTCGTCGCCCACATGGCGGCGCGGCTCGGCCTGCCGCTCCATACCGTGGCCTGCCACGACGACCTCACCGCCGCCGATCTCACCGGCCGCTACCTGCTGCGCGGTGGCGACACGGTGTGGACCGACGGGCCGCTGACCCGGGCGGTGCGCGAGGGCGGCATCTGCTATCTCGACGAGGTGGTCGAGGCCCGCAAGGACGTCGCCGTGGTGCTGCATCCGCTCACCGACGACCGCCGCATCCTGCCGCTCGAGCGCACCGGCGAGGAGCTCGCCGCACCCAAGAGCTTCATGCTCGTGGTGTCCTACAATCCCGGCTATCAGAGCTTGCTGAAGGCGCTGAAGCCGTCGACGCGGCAACGCTTCGTCGCCATCGAGTTCGACTTCCTGCCGGCCGCCCAGGAGGTCGCCGTGGTGGCGACCGAGAGCGGCCTGCCGGCCGAGCGGGTGCGGCCGCTGGTGACGCTCGCGGGCCGGCTGCGTGCCCTCAAGGGCCACGATCTCGAGGAAGGCGTGTCGACCCGGCTGATCGTCTACTGCGCCAGCCTGATGATGGCCGGCCTGCCGGCCGCCGAGGCGGTGCTGGCGGCGATGATCGAGCCATTGACGGACGAGCCCGACGTCAAGGCGGCGCTGATCGAGGTGGCGAAGGCCGTAGTGGGCTGAGGCGGCCTCGCGGCGCCGGACAGCGGATCGGCGCGGGGCCGGGCCTGTCGGCTCGCCCCTCGCGACGACGGCCGAAAGCTGGTGTGACGATCATGCTCGACTTCCTCGAACTCGAAGAGACGGTCGGCCGCGCCTGGCACCGCCTGGTCGGCGGCGCGGCGAGCTATCCGAGCCATCCGGAGGCCGCCGCGACGCTCGCCGAGATGCGCGGGCCGCTGGCCGTGATGTTCCGCGGCCTCGGCGGCGCTCCGGGCGTCCAGCTCGCCGGTGCCGGTGCCCGCCGCTCCGGCCACCGCCTCGGCTGGCGCCAGCGCATCGGGCTCGGCGAGGAGCGCCTGGAGCAGCCGGGCCGCGACACCGCCACCCTGTTCCTGCCGGAGCGCATCGCTCTCTATCCCGACGCCACGCTGAACCGGGCGCTCTACCGCTGGCTCGCCGCCTGGTTCGCCACCGTGCCGGTGGTGACGCTGGTCGAGACCGATCCGCTGCGCCGCGACCTGCGCCTGCTGCGCCGTGCCCGCGAGACCGTCGCGGTGACGCTCGGCCGCTTTCCCGGGCTCGCCGCGCCCTACCAGCATCTGTGCGTCGCCACGGCGGCGGCGCGCCCGGTGCGTAGCCTGCCGGCGATCGAGCGCGAGATGGAGCGCATCGTCCTCGCCCTGCTCGGCATCGGCGATCCGCCGACCGGCCTCCTGTGGAGCGCGGTCGCCGGCCGCGGACCGATCGACGGGGTGTCGGCGCCGGTCGGCTATCTGCCGCTGCTGCCCTGCCCGCTGTGGGGCGACGCCTGGGCGCGCGACGCCGGCACGGTTCGCGACCAGACCGACGAGGCGGCCGAGGCCGGCGCCCTGGCGGCGCCGGAGCTGCGCAAGCGGTTCGCGGTGCGCCAGGACGAGGACCAGAATCGCAAGCGCGAGCCGTTCGCGCTGAACCGCTTCGAGAAGATCCTGGCGATCGCCGAGATGGTGAAGGTCGACCGCCCGACCGACGAGGACGAAGACGACGACGCCAAGAAGGCGGCCGACGATCTCGACGAGATCACCGTCGGCGAGCGCCGCGAGAAGCCGGCGACGCGGCTCAAGTTCGATCTCGACCTGCCGCCCGACGCCGTCGACGGCACCCCCCTCGCCGCCGACTGCCTCTATCCCGAATGGGACTATCGGCGCGGCGCCTACTGGCCGGATCACTGCCGCGTGGTCGCCGGCCCGGCCGCCGAGGAGGGCGAGGCGTGGGCCGCCGACGACGACGGCCGCCGCCGTATCCGCCGGGTCCGCCGCCAGTTCGAGGCGCTGCGTCCGCGCCACGAGGTGCTGCGCGCCCAGGCCGACGGCCCCGATCTCGATCTCGACGCGCTGGTCAGGGCCCGTTGCGACATCCGTGCCGGCAACGGCGGCTCCGACCGGGTCCACCTCGCGGTGCGCCCGCAGGGGCACGACCTCGCGGTGACGATCCTGGTCGACGTGTCGCTGTCGACCGACGCCTGGGTGGACGGCCGCCGGGTGCTCGACGTCGAGAAGGAGGCGCTGCTGGTGCTGGCGCACGGGCTCGCCGCCTGCGGCGATCACCACAGCATCCTGACCTTCACGTCGCGCCGCCGCTCCTGGGTGCGGGTCGAGACCGTCAAGGCGTTCGGCGAGCCGATGAGCACCACGGTTGAGCGCCGCATCGGGGCGCTGCGGCCCGGCTACTACACACGCATCGGCGCGGCGGTGCGCCACGCCGCGGCCGATCTCGCCAAGCAGCCGCAGCGCAAGAAGCTGCTGCTCGTCCTCACCGACGGCAAGCCGAACGACGTCGACCACTACGAGGGCCGCTTCGCCGTCGAGGACACCCGCAAGGCGGTGCAGGAGGCACGCCGGCAGGGGCTCGCGGTGTTCGGCGTCACCATCGACGCGACCGCGCAGTCGTACTTTCCGACGCTGTTCGGCCGTGGCGGCTATGCCATCGTGGGCCAGGTGGCGCGGCTGCCGGCGGCGCTGCCGGCGATCTACCGCCAGCTCGTGCGCTGAGCCGTGCCGCCGCTCCCGCCGCCGGGCTCACACGCCGGCGGCGGCCAGGAAGCCCTCGACCATGCCGCGATAGCCGCCCCCGAACAGCCGCAGATGCACCAGCGCCGGCCACAGGCTGTAGACGGCGCGGCGCTCGGCGTGGCCGGGCGGGAGCGCCCCGTAGGCGTCGAGAAAGGCGGGCGGCGGGCGGTCGAACAGCGCCAGCATGGCGAGATCGACCTCGCCGTCGCCGTGATAGCAGGCCGGATCGATCAGCCCGGTGACGCGACGGCCGGCCGCCATCACGTTGCCGCCCCACAGGTCGCCGTGCAGCAGCGCCGGCCGCGGCCGCGCCGGCAGGCGGTTCGGCAGATCGGCGGCGAGCGTCTCGATGCGCCGGGCGAGCGTCGCCGGGATGAACGGCAGATGAGTGAGCAGCCGCCGCTCGCCCCAGAAGGTCGGCCAGTCGTCGCACCAGCCGTTGGGGATCGCCACCGGCCCGAACGCAGAGTCGTCGGGCCAGCCGTAGCGTGGGCCGGCCGCCGCGTGCAGGCGGGCGAGGACGGCGCCGAGATCGGCCCACGCCTGGCCCGGGCCGCTGGTGCCGGCGATCTCCTCCAGCACCAGCACGTGGTCGTCGACGGCGAGCACCGCCGGCGCGGGCGCCCCCGCCGCCGCGACGGCGCGCAGCATGGCGGCCTCGACGGATGGTGCCGGGCCGCCCTTGACGATGGCGCGGCGCCCGTCGGCGAGCACGATACGGATCACCTCTGAGAGATCGCCGCCGTGGATCGGCTCGGCACGGGCGAGCGTGGCGCCGAGCAGCGCGGCGGCTCGCGCCGCGAGCCGGCTCATCGGGCCGCAGTCGCCGCGGCGATGCGGCGGGCGAGCGCCGCGGCCCCGCTGGTCACGTCGGCCCAGGTGATCTCGAAGCCCTCGGGGCCGCCGTAATAGGGATCGGCGACGCCCTCGCCGGCGCGGCCGTCCACCTCGTCGAGCAGCAATCGCAGCACGGCCGGGCTGCCGACCGGACGCAGCCGTTCGAGCGTCGACAGCACGCTGGCGTCGAGCGCCACCACATGGGTGAAGCGGTGGAAGTCGTCGCGCGTCACCTGGCGGGCGCGGCAGTGGCCGATCTCGACGCCATGGCGCCGCGCCACCGCCTGGGCCCGCCGGTCCGGCGGCTCGCCCACATGCCAGTGGCCGGTGCCGGCGGAGTCGATCGCGACGTCGAGGCCGATGCGCTCCGCTTCGGCGCGGAACGCCGCCTCGGCGAGCGGCGAGCGGCAGATGTTGCCGAGGCAGACGAACAGGACGGCGGGCTTTTCGGACGCGGGCGTCATGGACGTTTCCGACGCGGGGGCTTGCGGCGCTGGCAGTTTCGACACGGGCGACGACCTCGGCACGAACGGACCGGCCGCCACTATGGCGACCGCCGTCGCCTTCGGAAAGCGGCCGCCGCCGGCCGGCCGCTCATGACAGCTTGGCCAGCGCCGCCAGCACCGCGACGCTCGCCGCGATGACGGCGCCGAGCCGGACCGTGATCTGAAGGGCGAGCTTGTCGAGCTTGGATTCGAGCAGGTCGATGCGGGCGTCGGTGCGCGCCGCCAGCGCGTCGATGCGCCCGTCGAGCCGTGTGGAGTGAGCGTCGATGCGGGCGTCCAGTCGCGCCACGGCGGCATCGATGGTCGCCTTCAGGTCCGCCTTGGTGACCAGCTCCGCCATGATGAAGTCCCGCGCCGCCGTGGCGTGCGCCTCCGCCTGTCCGACCGGCACGCCGGCCTCCTGCAACCGCTTGGCATAGCCGAGCGTATCGAACGCGAACGCCATGTCCACCCGCCCCGTCGGTGTCCCCTGATCGGGGCTCAGCCTAGCACGACGCGACTTTCGGTTGTAGCCGGCGACATCAGCTATCCGCTACGCCGCCGTCGCGCCGCCGCGAAGCCGAGGACAGTCGCCTGATGTACGGTCGCGCGCGTCCATGTCACAGTCGCGCTCCCCGCCTCGACCCTGGACTCGCCATGCCCAGCCTCGCCGACTTTCTCGACACCCTCCCCGCCAGCGACAAGCTCGTCGTCTCCACTCCGACCGAACTCGACTATCTGCCCACCGCCCTGGTGCTGGAGCTGGAGGCGCAGAAGCGGTTTCCCGCCGTCGTCATCGAGCGGCCCGACGGTTACGACGTGCCGGTGGTGACCAACCTGTTCGCCGATCGTGACCGCATCGCCCGCATGGTCGGCGTCGGCCCCGGCGAGTTCGCGCGCGCCTGGACCGAGGCGATGGCCAAGCTGGTGCCGGCCGAGGTCACCCGCGCTCGGGCGCCGGTGCAGGAGGTGGTGGCGCTCGGGCACGAGGCGGACGCCGGTGCGCTGCCGATCTCGCGCCACTTCGAGGCCGACGCCGGGCGCTACATCGGCTCCGGCATCCTGATCTGCAAGGACCCCGACACCGGCGTGCGCAACCTGAGCTTCCAGCGCATGCAGCTCAAGGGACCGCAGAAGTTCGGCGTCAGCCTGCATTCGCGCGGCCACATCTGGGATCATCTCCAGCGCAGCGAGGCGCGCGGCCGCAACCTGGAAGTCGCCGTGGTGATCGGCTGCCATCCGGCCATCTACATCGCGGCCGCCGCCAAGGTCGCCATGGAGATCGACGAGCTCGCCATTGCGGGCGCCCTGCTGAAGCGGCCGGTCGAGCTGGTGAAGTGCCGCACCATCGACGTCGAGGTGCCGGCCGACGCCGAATACGTGATCGAGGGCGAGATCCTCGCCGGCACCCACGAGGACGAAGGACCGTACGGCGAGTACACCGGCTACTCGACCTATCGGTCGACCCGCAACGTCTTCCACGTCAAGGCGATCACCCGGCGCGCGAAGCCGATCTTCCTCGACATCGTGCCGGGCTACTCGTCCGAGCACCTGCTGCTCAGCCGCTGCACCCGCGAGGCGCACGTCTTCCATCGCCTCAAGGAGATGGTGCCGACCCTGACGGCGCTGAACTATCCCAAGTCGGGTACCCACTTCCACGCCTACATGTCGTTTCGCAAGACCGCCGAGGGACAGGCGCGCCAGGCGCTGATGCTGCTGATGGGGCTCGACTCCTACATCAAGCTCGCAGTGGCGGTGGATGACGACATCGACGTGTTCGACGAGGACGAGGTGATGTGGGCGCTGGCGACGCGCTTTCAGGCCGATACCGACCTGTTCATGGTGCCCAAGGTGTTCTGCAATCGGCTCGACCCGTCCTCGGTCGACGGCATGTCGGCCAAGCTGGCGCTCGATGCCACGAAGCCGCTGAAGTTCGAGGGCGAGCGCACCCGGTTGCCTCAGCAGGCGCTCGACTGGGCCCGCGAGATCGCGAGCCGCCGGCCACGCTGAGGGCGCCGGGGCATCGTTGTGACCGCAACCCTGTGACGTCGCTGGCGCGTGACGCCGCGAACTGTGAGAGGGCTGGTTCGCGAGCCGATCGGCGCGGACTCGGCGGCACAGATCGTTACAGGCAGGCGTGAGACAGGCGGGTTCGAAGCAGGCGGAGGCAGTGCAGGTACGCGGTGGTGCAAGCCGACTAGAGTTGGTGCGACTCGATCCGGATCGGATCGGTTCATCGGCTCGGTTCGGGCGTGGTCGCCGTCCGGCGCCGCCATGGATGGCCGGGCTCGCCCGGCCATGCCATCGGAGGTCACCCGCGGGCGACCGTGGTGGTCTTCGTCCCAGCACGCCAGCGGCGAGCCGCGACGCCGTCCGGCCAATCAGGCCGTCTCGATCCTGAACTCCCAGTTGGCGAAGCCGTAGGTGTTGTCGGCCGACGGCGGAAACACGCCGCTGGCGATGTAGGCACGCACCAGGCGCTCGATGATGACGCGCTCCTCGGCGGTCGGCCCCTCGACGATCTCGCTCGGCGAGCGGTCCTCGGGCAGCTCGATCTCGGCCGCCACCTCGATGGCGACGCCGACGGCCGGATGCAGCCCGTGATGCTCGATCCAGTCGCGCGAGATGTAGGCGACGTCGCGCAGATAGTTGGGTCTGAGATGTTCCACGTGTCCTCCTGAGTGACTTCGGCGCGACCGCAGGCGAGCCGGGCGCTCGGCCCGGAGTCGTCGCCGTCGCGCACGCGACGGGCATCGCTTCCTCACACATCAGGTGCCGTGGCGAGCCGAACTGCGGTCCCGCACGGAACAGCGTGCCGGCGGGGCCGCGACACGCGACCCATCCCGCCCACCGACGCAGGGGTCCGGCTTCTTGCCCTGCTGGTCCGATCGGTCCGTCGCCGCGTCTTCGTCGATCGCCGTGCGCCGGCCCGTCGCCGGTCACGTCGTCGCGACAGCGGCTCGGGCGATCCGCATCCGGACCGCGCCCGCCCTCGGTCTCGATCGTCCCCCGCGGTCGTGGCGACCGCGCTACGTCGCGTACTTGCCGCGACGCACAATCACTTCGTCGCTGCACAAATGATGAGCAAGGCAGACTCCTGCCCTGCCGAGGTCGGGGATACAGGAAGATCCCGTGCGTCGGTATCCGGGAGACCACCGAGCCGTGTGTCCATACCGACGTCACAAACATCAAGGGACGACGCCGACACAGCACGATCTCACAACAACACGCACGCGATGTCGCAGCGGAGCATGCGCCCGGGCGATATCGTCGCAGCCTGCCCCAGCCGGGCGACGACGAGTCGGCGCCGCTCGCCGAGCGGGCACGATGATGCGGCCTGCGGCATCCCGGGCGGCGACCGCACGCCGTGTGTTTCTTGACCCGTCCTGACCGATCGTCTATTCGTCGACACGTCGGTAGAAGCGGTCAGCCGAACACGTCCGCCCCATGATGCGCGGATCGGTTCGGTCGGAGATTGCTGACGAGCCAGTCGCATTCCGAGCCCGACCGGACGCTTCCCGTGACGTCCACCTCTCGCTGTCGATCCCATCGTCGTCGATCACCTGCTGGTCGATCGCCTGCTGATCGATCACTTGTCGATCGATCGCGTGCACGTCGACTTCGCATACAGAGCCGGCGCGTCGCCTCGCCCGCGGCGATTCCGACCGCCGATCCGACCCGCACCGCCACCGCCCGCCGTCTCCGCGCCTCCCCTCCGCGCCCCGCCGATCCGCAAGGAGCGATCTCATGATCATCGACATCAGTTGTTACCCGACGAATCTCGTCGATCTCGCCTGGCGGCATGACGGCGAGCCGTTCACCGGCGAGCGCCTGCTGGCGATGATGGACGGTCCCTACTGGGTGAACGGCAAGCCGCGCCGCGTCGACAAGGCGTTCATCCAGCCGCCCCAGGGCAACACGCTCTACACCGACGGTGTGCTGGAGAAGGCCGGCCGGGCCGGCATCGACGAGTACATGGCCTACACGCTCGAGATGACGCGCAAGTATCCGGACCGCTTCATCGGCTGCTTCGTCTACAACCCGCGCTACGGGGTGCAGAACGGCGTCGAGGCGATCGAGCGCTACGTCAAGGAGCACGGCTTCAAGATGGTGCAGTTCCAGGCGAACATGCACTGCTATCGCCCCGACCGCGCCAAGGACTGGCTGCGCCCGGCGCTCCAGAAATGCGCCGAACTCGGCGTGCTGGTGAAGGTGCACACCGGCGACGGCCCCTACTCGATCCCCAACGAGTGGACGCCGATCATGTACGAATTCCGCACCGTCAACTTCATCATGGCGCATTTCGGCGTGCAGACCGGCGGCGTCTACTGCTTCGAGCCCTTCCAGCTCGCCATGGACAACGACAACGTCTTCTGCGAGTCCGGCTGGTGCCTGCAATCGCGCATCGTCGAGTTCTCCAAGGATCTGCCCAAGCACAAGATCCTGTTCGGCACCGACACGCCGCCCAACGAGCCCGGGATGTGGCTGCGCCATCTCGAGGTGCTGTGCACCGAGCCGCCGCAGGGCCTCAATCTCGACGAGGACACGCTCGAAGACTACTTCGGCAACAACGTCGCCCGGATGATCGGGCTCGCGCCGACGGCGCCGCCGCGCACCCGCGAGGAGGCGGAAGCCTATCTCGCCGCCTGCAAGCAGCGCGACGCCGCCTGACGAACTCCGGAGAGCCCCGATGATCATCGACACCCACCTGCATCCGACCAATCTCGTCGACGAGGCGTGGCGCCACACCGGCACGCCCTTCACGGGCGAGCGCCTGCTGAAGATGATGGACGGCCCCTACATGATCAACGGCAAGCCGCGCCGGATCGACATGGGCTTCATCCAGCCGCCGCCCGGCAACACCGGCTATCGCGACGGCAACCGCATGGGCCGCGAGGGCATCCGCGACTACATGAGCTACATCGCGGAGCTATGCCAGAAGTATCCGGACCGCTTCATCGGCAATTTCACCTTCAATCCGCGCTGGGGTCCCGAGAACGGCGCCGCCGAGCTCGAGTTCCATGTCAAGGAGTACGGCTTCAAGATGCTGAAGCTGCACGCCAACATGCATGGCTACCGGCCCGACCGCGCGCTCGACTGGCTGCGCCCGGCGATGAGGAAATGCGCCGAGCTCGGCGTCGTGGTGCTGATCCACACCGGCGATGGCCCCTACACCATCCCGACCATGTTCTATCCGATCATCCGCGAGTTCCCGATGGTGAACTTCATCATCGGCCACTTCGGCATCCAGACCGGCGGCAACTACTCGTTCGAGGCGTTCTGGATGGCGATGGACACGCCCAACGTGGTCTGCGAGACCGGCTGGTGCTTCCAGGCCCGCATCGTCGAGTTCGCCCGCGAGCTGCCCAAGCACAAGCTGGTGTTCGGCACCGACTCGCCGCCCAACGAGCCCGGCATGTGGCTGCGCGAGCTGGAGGTGCTGTGCGCCCCGCCGCCCCACGGCATGAATCTCGACGAGGACACGCTCGAGGACTACATGGGCAACAACATCGCCCGCATGTGCGGCATCAAGACCACGCCGCCGCCGCGCACCCAGGAGGAGGCGCTGGCACGGCTGAAGGACACCTACGCCATGGTGGAGCCGGCGCCGGCCGCATGACGCCACAGGCGGCGGCGCGGTCGGCGCCGCCGCGCTCCGCGCGCCTCGCCGTTCGAAACCTCGTTCGACTCCGGAACCCGCGGTCCATGCACCCGTTCGCCTATTTCGAGCCGACGACCGTCGACGAGGCAATCGCGCTGCTCGCCCGCCACGGCGGCGATGCCCAGCTCATGGCCGGCGGCACCGATCTGCTGGTCGAGATCAAGGAGAGCCTGCGCCGCCCCGCCGTCGTGATCAACATCAAGAAGGTGCCGGACCTCGGCGGCCTCGCCTGCGACGAGGCGCACGGCCTGCGCATCGGCGCCCTCGTCACCGTCCGGGCGATCGAGACGTCGGCGGCCGTCTCGCGCCTCTATCCGGCGATCGCCGAGGCGGTGCGCGAGATCGGCTCCATTCAGATCCGCAACCGCGCCACCCTGGTGGGCAATGTGTGCCGTGCCTCGCCGTCCGCCGACACCCTGCCGCCGCTGATCGCGGCGGGCACGGTCGCGGCGATCAGCGGGCCCGGCGGCGCCCGCAGCGTGCCCCTCGGGGAGTTCTTCACCGGGCCGGGCCGCACCGTTCTGACGGCGGGCGAGATCGTCACCGCGATCGCGCTGCCGCCGCCCGCCGCGCAGGCCGGCGCCAGCTACATCAAGCACGGCCGCCGCCGCGCCATGGAGCTCGCCACCGTCGGGGTCGCGGTGTCGCTGCGGCGCGACGGTGACGTTTGCCGCGATGTCCGCATCGTGCTCGGCGCGGTGGCGCCGACGCCGATCCGCGCCACTGCCGCCGAGATGCTGCTGGAGGGCCGCGCGCCCGATCCGGCCCGGCTGGAGGAGGCCGGCTGCGCCGCGCAAGACCAGTCCCGCCCCATCGACAATGTGCGGGCGAGCGCCGCCTATCGCCGCGCCATGGTGGGCGTCCTCACTCGTCGCGCCATCGCGGCCGCCTGGGAGCGCACCACATGACCGACGGTCTCCACGCCATCACGGTGACCATCAACGGCGAGGCGCGACCGCTGCGCGTCGCTCCCTCCCGCACGCTGCTCGACGTGCTGCGCACCGAGCTGGGCCTGACCGGCACCAAGAAGGGCTGCGACGTCGGCGATTGCGGCGCCTGCACGGTTCTGCTCGACGGCACGCCGGTGAACGCCTGCCTGGTTCTCGCTGTCGAGGCCGACGGCGCCGCGGTGACCACCATCGAGGGCATCGCGCCGGCGGCAGGCCAGCTCCATCCGCTCCAGCAGAGCTTCATGGATCTCGGCGCCTCGCAGTGCGGCTTCTGCACGCCCGGCATCATCGTCATGGCCAAGGCGCTGCTCGATCGCCATCCCGATCCGAGCGAGGAGGACATCCGCTTCGGGCTCGCCGGCAACATCTGCCGTTGCACGGGGTATACCAAGATCATCGAGGCGGTGAAGGACGCGGCGCGACGGCTCGCCGCAGCGCCGCCGCCGGCCGGGCGCTGAGCCGGCGCACTCGTGACCGGCGCGACGCGGACGCGCTGGCGGCGTTCACGGCATCGCCCTACCATGGCGACATTGGACCGCGACGGCCGGTTCGCCGATCGTCGGCCCGGGACACTGGAGTGTGACACCATGATCCGATCCCTGCTCGCCGGAGTCGTGGCTGTGCTGATGGCCGCCACCACCCAACCGGCCGCCGCCGACACCGACGTGAGATTCTCGCTCGACTGGAAGTTCGAAGGCCAGACGGCGCCCTACTTCGTCGCCCTCGACAAGGGCTACTACAAGGCCGAGGGCCTGAACGTGTCGATCGACACCGGCTCCGGATCGGTGGCCGGCATCCCGCGGGTCGCCATCGGCACCTATCAGATCGGCTTCTTCGACATCAACTCGCTGGTGCGCTTCCGCGACCAGAGCCCCGACAAGGACGTCAAGGCCGTCCTGATGGTCTACGACCGGCCGGCCTTCGCGGTCGCCAGCCTGAAGCGCACCGGCATCGCCAAGCCGAAGGATCTGGAAGGTCGCGTGGTCGGCGCCCCGCCGGGCGACGGCGCCTTCGCCCAGTGGAAGGCGTTCGTCGATGCCGCCGGGATCGACGAGAGCAAGCTGAGGATCGAGAGTCTCGGCTTCCCGGTGCGCGAGCCGATGCTGGCCGACGGGCGGGTCGACGCCATCGTGGGATTCAGCTTCTCGATGTTCTTCAACTTGCGCCAGAAGAACATTCCGCCCGACGACATCGTGATGATCCTGATGGCCGACCACGGCCTGTCGCTCTATGGCAACGCCATCGTGGTCAACTCCGACTTCCTGAAGGCGAACCCCCAGGCGGTGCGCGGCTTCGTGCGCGCCACCATCAAGGGGCTGATCGACACGGCGCGCGACCCCGACTCCGCCATCAAGGCGATGATGAAGCGCAACGAGACCGCCGACGAGAAGACCGAGCTGGCCCGCCTCCGGCGCGTGCTCGCCGAGAACATCGTCACGCCGTGGGTGAAGCAGAACGGCATCGGCGACGTCGACCCGGCGCGCCTCGCCAAGTCGATCGAGCAGATCGGCCTCACCTACGAGTACAAGAACAAGGCGAAGGCCGCCGACGTGTTCACCAATGCGTTCCTGCCGCCGGCGGCGGAGCGGATGCCGTGAGGGCATGACGACCGCCCGCGAGCGACACCCGGGACGCGAACCGCGAGGAGCAGCACAGCCATGACGTCCGTGATCGGCCGCAGCGTCACGCGCTGGGACACGCTGGGCAAGGTGACCGGCAGCGCCGTCTATGCCGGCGACGTGGCCCTGCCCGGGCTGCTGCACGGCAAGATCAAGCGATCGACGGTGGCGCATGCGCGCATCCGGGCGATCGACGCCAGCCGCGCCCTGGCGCTGCCGGGCGTGCGCGCCGTGCTGACCCACGCCGACGTGCCGCGGGTGCTGCATTACGGCTCGCCGCATCCGCGCTCCGCCTCGGTCACCAAGGATCAGTACATCCTCGACACCACGGTCCGTTATCACGGCGAGGGCGTCGCCGCGGTCGCGGCCGACAGCGAGGAGATCGCCGAAGCTGCGCTGGAGCTGATCACCGTCGACTACGAGCCGCTGCCGGCGCTGCTCACGGTGGCCGACGCGCTCGCCCCCGGCGCTCCGGCGATCCACGCGGTCGGCCCCGGCGGCAACCTGGTGCTCGACCCCGTGGTGGTGACGCGCGGCGACGTCGCGGCGGGCTTCGCGGCCGCCGACCTGATCGTCGAAGGCACCTACACGCTCGGCCGCCCGGTGCCGGCCTACATGGAGCCGAACGTCTGCGTCTGCCAGTGGGACGCGCTCGGCAAGCTGACCATCTGGACCTCGACCCAGAGCCCCTTCATGGTGCGCGGCACGCTCGCCGAGGTGCTGGGCCTGCCGCTCACCAAGGTGCGGGTGCTGGTCGATCACATGGGCGGCGGCTTCGGCGCCAAGCAGGATCTCTTTCAGCACGAGTTCCTGTGCGCGCTGCTGGCGCAGCGCACCGGCCGGCCGGTGCGGATGGAGTTCTCCCGCAAGGAGACGTTCCTCGGCGGCCGCACCCGCCACTCCGGCTCCATCCGGCTGAAGCAGGGCTTCCGCCGCGACGGCACCATCACGGCGCGCGAGGCCGAGATCGTCTTCGACAGCGGCGCCTACGGGTCGCACGGGCCGGGCGTCACCGCGGTCGCCACCGCGTCGCTCACCTCGCTCTACCGCTGCGACAACGTCCACCTGGTCGGCCGCTGCGTCTACACCAACACGCCGATCGCCGGCGCCTTCCGGGGCTACGGCGTGGTGCAGTCCTATTACGCGCTCGACAGCCAGATGGACGAGGCGGCAGAGCAGCTCGGGCTCGACCCGGCGGCGTTGAAGCTGATGAACGCCGTGCGCGACGGCGACCTCGCGCCCTCCGGCCACCCGATCGTCGGCCACGGCCTCGAAGACTGCATCCGCCGCGGCCTGGAGGAGACCGGCTGGGCCGCGCGCCGCGCAGCGCCGAAATCACACGATACGGGCCGCCGCCGGCGCGGCTGGGGCATGGGCTGCGAGATGCACGGCTCCTCCGCCTATCCGGGCATCAAGGAGCAGGGCAACGCCATCGTCCGCATGAACGAGGACGGCACCGTCACGCTGTTCACCGGCACCACCGGGCTCGGCACCGGCGCCCACACGGCGCTCGCGCAGATCACCGCCGAGGAGCTCGGCGTCCGCTTCGAGGATGTCGCCGTGGTGCATGGCGACACCGACGTGGTGCCGTGGGACATCGGCGCCTTCGCCAGCCACACCACCTACATGGCGGGCCGCGCCTGCCAGATGGCGGCCGCGCAGGTGAAGGCCAAGGTCCTGGCGCGCGCCGCCGACCGGCTGGAGGTCGCGGCGGACGATCTCGACATCCGCGACGGCGTCGTCACGGTGCGCGGCGTGCCGGGCCTCTCCCTCACCGTCGCCGACGCCATCGCGGCGGAGCGCGGCATCCCGGCCCCGCAGCTCGTCGGCGAGGACAGCTATCGACCGACCAAGTCGTACTCGTTCGCGGCGCATTTCGTCGAGGTCGAGGTCGACACCGAAACCGGCCAGATCGACGTCGTGCAGGTCGTGCCGGTGCATGAGATCGGCAAGGTGATTCACCCGGTCGCCGCCGCCGGCCAGATCGAGGGCGGCATCCAGCAGGGCATCGGCCACACGCTGACCGAGGATTTCCGTGTCGACCCGCGTGACGGGCGCCCGCTCAATGCGAGCTTCGTCGACTACAAGATGCCGCTCGCCATGGACATGCCGCCGATCCGCACCATCATCCTGGAGACGGCGCCGGACGAAGGCGGCCCGTTCGGCGCCAAGGGCGTCGGCGAGGACCCGATCATCGCCATCGGCCCGGCCATCGCCAATGCGGTGCACGACGCGATCGGCGTGCGCTTCCGCCACTACCCGATCACGCCCGAGCAGGTGCTCGCCGCGCTGGCCGAGAAGGGCGCAACACCGACGCCCGGCGCCGCCGACCAACCCGACCAGACGGACCAATGACCCAGACCGAAACCACCACCCCCGTTCCCGTCACCATCCTGACCGGCTTTCTCGGCGCCGGGAAGACGACGCTCCTCAACTACATCCTCACCGAGCGCCACGGCCACCGCATCGCCGTGATCGAGAACGAGTTCGGCGAGGTCAACATCGATTCGGGTCTCGTCCTCACCTCGGAGGAGGAGATCTACGAGATGACCAACGGCTGCATCTGCTGCACCGCCAGCGTCCGCCAGGATCTGATCGAGGTGTTGCAGAAGCTGATGGCGCGGCGCGAGAAGTTCGACCACATCCTGGTCGAGACCACCGGCATCGCCGATCCGACCCCGGTGGCGGCCGCCTTCTTCGTCGACGACGCGGTGGCCCGCCAGGTGACGCTCGACGGCATCGTCACGCTGGTCGACGCCAAGCACATCGGCGCCCATCTCGACGATCCCGACCTGCACGGCGTCGACAACCAGGCGGTCGACCAGATCGTCGCGGCCGACCGGCTGATCGTCAACAAGGTCGATCTCGTCGACGAGCCGGAGGTGGCGAGCGTGGAGGGGCGCCTGCGCGGCCTCAACGCCACCGCCGACATCATCCGGTCGAGCTACGCCAAGGTGGAGCTGGAGCAGATTCTCGGCATCGGCGCCTTCGACCTCTCGAAGACGTTGGCGGCCGACGCGCATTTCCTCGACGTCTCCCACCATCATCACGCGCACGATCCGGCGCTGGAGACGATGTCGTTCGTCGATGCCGGCGCCTTCGTGCCGGCGAGGCTCGACGCCTTCCTACGCGACCTGCTCGCCGCACGCGGCGACGACATCTTCCGCCTCAAGGGCATCGTCGCCATGGCTGGCGACCCGCGCCGCCACGTCATCCAGGGCGTCCACCGGATGATGGAGATCCGCTCCGCCGATCCGTGGGGCCGCCAGCCGCGCGCCTCGCGCATCGTGCTGATCGGGCGTCACCTCGACCGCGCCGCCGTCGAGGCGGGCCTGCGGGCGTGCCTGGCGGGGTAGAGTCCTTCTGCATCTCGCCCCGCTGTGCGGGGCGAGGCAGCGTCGGATGACGGGCGTCAGAGCACCGCCGCGGCCTGCGTCAGATCGGCCGCGAGGTCGTCGGCGTGCTCGAGCCCGACCGAGAGGCGCAACAGCCCGTCCGAGATGCCGAGGGCTGCCCGCTCCTCCGGCTTGAAGCGCGAATGCGTCGTCGTCGCCGGATGGGTGATCAGGCTCTTGGCGTCGCCGAGATTGTTGGAGATACGCACCAGCCGCAGCGCGTTCTGGAAGCGGAACGCACCCGCCTTGCCGCCCGCGACCTCGAAGGCGATCAGCGTCGACGGACCGCTCATCTGGCGGGCGATCAGCGCCGCTTGCGGATGATCGGCGCGGCCCGGGAAGATGACCCGCGTCACCGGCGCGAGGCCCGCCAGCACGTCGGCGAGCTTGCCGGCGGTCTCCGCCTGACGGGCGATGCGCAGCGGCAGCGTCTCCAGGCTCTTCACCAGCACCCAAGCGTTGAACGGCGACATCGACGGGCCGGTCATCCGCAGGAAGAGCTGGATGCGTTCCTCGATCAGCACCCGTGACGCCAGAATGGCGCCGCCCATGCAGCGGCCCTGGCCGTCGATGTGCTTGGTGGCCGAGTAGACGACCACGTCGGCGCCGAGCGCCAACGGCCGCTGATGCAGCGGCGTCGCGAACACGTTGTCGACGACGAGCAGCGCGCCGGCCGCGTGAGCGATCTCGGCGATCGCCGCGATGTCGAGCACCTCCAGCGTCGGATTGCACGGCGTCTCCAAGAAGAACAGCGCCGTCTCCGGCCGCACCGCGGCGCGCCACTGGTCGAGATCGGCGCCGTCGACCAGAGTCGACGTCACGCCGAAGCGCGGCAGCATCTCCTCGATGATCCACCGGCACGAGCCGAACATGGCGCGCGGCGCCACCACATGGTCGCCGGCCTTGACGAGGCTGACGATGGCGCCGTGCACGGCCGCCATGCCGGTCGCGGTGGCACGGCAC
Organism: Rhodoplanes serenus; assembly: GCA_009720755.1. Lineage (GTDB taxonomy): Bacteria > Pseudomonadota > Alphaproteobacteria > Rhizobiales > Xanthobacteraceae > Rhodoplanes > Rhodoplanes serenus. The sequence continues at coordinate 215,764 of WNKV01000004.1, read as the reverse complement.
GCCTCGGCGCCCTCGAGCGCCGCCAGCCGATCCTCGAACATCGACAGCGTCGGATTGCCGTAGCGCGAATACTGATAGCCCGGGTCCTCGTTCTTGAAGCGCGCCTCGGCGGTCTCGGCGCGGTCGTAGACGAAGCCTTGGGTCAGATAGAGTGTCTCGGCGGTCTCGCCGAAGGGCGACCGCAGGATGCCGGCATGCACCAGGCGGGTTTCGGGATGCAGGTCGGTGTCCGACACGGGCGGGCCGGGCGGAGAGGCTTTGGTATCGAGCATCGCGGCGGTTCACTGACGGGAGCGGCGCGGCCGCTCCGGGGACATGACGCCGCCGCGGCCTGCGGCGGCTCGGCTCGCCGCCATAGAGCACAAGCCACCGGCCGCCACCAGCGGCACCGCGGGGGCGCTGCCGCCATGCCGTCCGCTGCGGCACTCCGATCCGGCCCACGGCCGCGGACGGCTTCTCCGAACGGGGGCGCAGACGATGGGTTCGTCGCTCGAACTCGGCCCGGTGGAGAAGGACCTTCCAAACTGTAGCCGCCATATTGCGGTCCGGAGAAACAATCGCCTTGTTGCAGCACACAACACCGTCCGCGTCACCCGGAGCCCGCGATGACCCGCACCCGTTCTGTCTCCCGCCGGACCATCCTGGCCGGCACCGTTCTGGGCGGCCTCGCGGCCGCTGTGGCGGCCGGCCCGGCGCTCGCGCAAGGCACGCCTCCCGCCACGCCTCCCGCGGCGGCGCCCGTCAAGGCGCGCATCGGCGTGATCCCGATCCTCGGCGCCGCGCCGGTGTTCGTCGCCGACCGGGAGGGCTGGCTGAAGGCCGCCGGCATCGAGGCGACGTTCACCACCTTCGAGTCGGGGCCCAACATGATCGCGGCGCTCGCCTCCGGCACCATCGACATCTATGTGGCCGGCGTCGCGCCGCTGGTCGTCGCCCGCTCGCGCGGCGTCGATGTGCGCGTCGTCGCCGCCACCGCGGTCGAGGAGATGACCTTCGTGGCGACCGCCAAGCTGGCCCGCCACTTCGAGCCCGGCGTCACCCCCGCCGAGGCCTTCCGCCGCTATCGCGCCGCCGCCGGCAGCCCGGCCCGGCTCGCCACCCAGCCGGCCGGCTCGGTCCCCAACACCACGCTTCAGCACTGGCTGTGGGAGGTCGGCAAGGTCGACAAGGCCGACGTCACCATCGTGCCGATGGGCATCGACGCCACCCAGCAGGCCGTGCAGGTCGGCGCCGTCGAGGGTGCGACGGTGCGCGAGCCGGCGGTCGCCATCGTGCGGGGCCGCGATCCCGGCATCCGGCTGGTGGCGCTCGGCGGCGAGATGTTCCCGGGTCAGCCCGGCACCGTGGTGGCCGCCACGGCGGCGTTCCTGGACAAGAACCCGGCGCAGGCGCAGGCGCTGGTCGACGCGGTGGTGCGTGCCGTCCGGCTGATCCAGGAGGACCCGGCCCGCGCCGCGCCCCCGATCGAGGCGGCCCTCGGCAAGGGCATCGTCGACAGCGCCACCATCCGGGCGGCGCTCGCCTCGCCCGCCTCGAAGTTCGTGGCCGACCCGCGCAGCATCGTGACGGCGACGGCCGCGATGCAGCGCTATCAGGTGACGCTCGGCACGCTCGACCGCGAGCTGCCGCTCGATGGCCTGTTCGAGCCCCGCTATTTCGTCAGGGCGACGGCGACGCAGTAGCGCCGGCGGTTTCGTCTCACGTCGTCATGTCCGGCCTCGTGCCGGGCATCCACGGTCTTCCCGTCTCACCGGACGAAAAGGCGTGGGAGGCCGGGACGCGCCCGGCCATGACGAGCAAATGTGGTCACATCGGCGTCGATTTCGGCACGAGCTCGTTCAGTGCGCCTCTCCAGTGTCCTCCTCCCTCTCGCCGGCCTCGCGGTCTTCCTGGCCGTGTGGGAGGCCGTCCCTCGCCTCGGGCTGGTCAATCCGGCCTTCCTGCCGCCGCCGAGCGTCATTCCGGCCGCCTTCCTGCGCGAGCTGGCCTCCGGCCTGTGGCCGAGCGCGGTCGCGTCGAGCCTCGGCCATTATGCGATCGGCCTCGTGGTGGGGGCGGCGCTCGGCGTCGCGCTCGGCATCGTCACCGGCATGTCGCGGGCCATGGAGGGGCTGACCGCCTGGGTGGTGCGGGTGCTGCGGCCGGTGCCGGGGCTCGCCTGGGTGCCGTTCGCCATCATCTGGTTCGGGGTGGCGCCGTCGGCCGCCGTGTTCATCATCGCGGTCGGGGTGTTCTGGATCGTCTACTTCGCGGCGCACGGCGCCATTCGCGGCGTCGACCGCGACCTGATCGAGCTGGCCGCCGCCTTCGGCTTCCGCTCGGCGCCGGCGCGTCTCGTCAAGGTGCTGCTGCCGGCGGCGGCGCCCGGCATCCTGGTCGGCCTGCGCACCGCCCTCGGACAAGCCTGGATGGCCGTGGTGGCGGCCGAGATCTTCGGCGTGTTCGGGCTCGGGCAGCGGATGATGCAGGCGTCGAGCCTGCTCGCGACCGACATCGTGGTCGTCTACATGCTCACCATGGCGGCGCTGTACGGCCTCATCGACAGCCTGTTCGTGGCTCTCCAGGGATGGCTGCTGCGATGGAAAGCGTGATCGCGCTGCGCGGCCTGTCGCTCGCCTTCGCGCGCGACGGCACCGTCACCGAGGTGCTCCAGGGCGTCGATCTCGATGTCCGCCGCGGCGAGCTGCTCGCCATCGTCGGCCCGTCCGGGGTCGGCAAGTCGACGCTGCTGCGGGTCGTCGCCGATCTCGCGCCGCCGAGCGCCGGCACCGTCACGGTGGCGGGCGCCGGGGCGGGGCGCCGGCCGGTCGCGCTGGTGTTCCAGGACGCCCGGCTGATGCCGTGGCGGCGGGTGATCGACAACGTGGCGTTCGGGCTGGAGCACCGCGACGTGCCGCGCCGCGATCGCCGGCCGCGTGCCGCGGCGGCACTCGCCGTGGTCGGCCTCGCCGACCTCGCGCGGCGCTGGCCGCATCAGCTCTCCGGCGGGCAGCGCCAGCGTGTCGCCCTCGCCCGCGCCCTCGCGGTCGATCCCGCCGTGCTGCTGATGGACGAGCCGTTCTCGGCGCTCGACGCCATCACCCGCGAGAGCCTCCAGGACGAGCTGATCCGCATCCGTGCCGCGACCGGCAAGACCATCCTGTTCGTCACCCACGACATCGACGAGGCGACCTATCTGGCCGACCGCGTCGTGGTGCTGGCCGGAAGCCCGGGCCGCATCGCCGCGATCCACACGATCGACGCCCCGCGGCCGCGGCGGCGCAGCGATCCGGGCCTCCAGGGGCTCGCGCTCGCGGTGAGGGCGGACCTCGAAGCGGACGTCGCCGGCGGCGCCGGCATCTGACCGGCCCCGTACACGAGACCGCACCGCGTCGCGACGGCCACCCTCCGACCCTGGATCACCGGGACGTGTCCGGCCGTGATCGCTCGCTCTGATACGACGGTCATCGCGGGCCCATAAATCAACGGCCGGCACACTCGTCGGTGGTGTCGATCCACCGAACGAACGGCGACGGCCAGGGGAACCGAATCCCTGGATACCCGTTCGCACGAGACGGACCTCGGATTAGCTGCGCCGCACCGCGATCGTGGCGAGCGTCGATATCGATCAATGGAATCAGCATGACCCTCACGGCCCTCACGCCGCGTCGCGGCACCCCGGAGCCGCCGGCCAGCTCGCCGCCTCCCGGGTCGCCGGCCGCGCCGGCCCTCGCCGACGCCTACGCCCGAGTGCGCACCCATACCGAGGCCCTGGCGGCGCCGCTCTCGGCCGAGGACCAGGTGATCCAGTCGATGCCGGACGCCAGCCCCACCAAGTGGCATCGCGCCCACACCACCTGGTTCTTCGAGCAGTTCGTGCTGGTGCCGCACGCGCCCGGCTATCGCGTTTTCGACGAGCGGCTGGCCTTCCTCTACAACTCCTATTACGTGGCCGCCGGGCCGCGGCACGCTCGCCCGCGCCGCGGCATGATCACCCGGCCGAGCAACGCCGAGGTCGCCGACTACCGCGCCCATGTCGACGCCGCCATGGCGCGGCTGCTCGCCGACCCCGCGGCGCTGACGCCGGCGCTCGCCGAGGTGGTCACGATTGGGCTCAACCACGAGCAGCAGCATCAGGAGCTGATCCTCACCGACATCCTGCATGCCTTCGGCGAGAACCCGATCGCGCCGGCCTACGACCCGGCCTGGCGCTGGCGCCCGGCAACGCCGGCCGACGGCATGCTGTCGCTGCCCGAGGGCATCCACACGATCGGGCATCGCGGTGACGGCTTCTCCTACGATAACGAAGGGCCGGCCCATCGCGTGCTGGTCGGCCCCGTCGGCATCGCGCGCGGACTCGTCACCAACCGCGACTGGCTCGCCTTCATGGCGGACGGCGGCTACGCCGAGGCGGCGCTGTGGCTCTCCGACGGCTTCGCGGCCGTGCAGGCCGAGGGCTGGCAGGCACCCGGCCACTGGCGCGAGATCGACGGCCAATGGCACGCCGTGACGCTCGGTGGCTTGCGGCCGGTCGAGCCGGAGGCCCCGGTCTGTCACGTCAGCTACTACGAGGCCGACGCCTTCGCGCGCTGGGCCGGCCGCCATCTGCCGAGCGAGGCCGAGTGGGAGGTCGCCGCAGCCACCGGCGAACTCGCCGACGCCTTCGGCGTTGTCTGGCAATGGACCCGCAGCGCCTACCTGCCCTATCCGGGATATCGGGCCGCGGACGGCGCGCTCGGCGAGTACAACGGCAAGTTCATGGTGAACCAGATGGTGCTGCGCGGCAGCTCGCTCGCCACTTCGCCGGGCCACGCTCGCCTCACCTACCGCAACTTCTTCCCGCCGTCGGCGCGCTGGCAGTTCACCGGCGTGCGGCTGGCCGCGTTTTCCGCATAAGGCGCGGCGTCCCCTGAGCGAGGCTCCCCCTATGACTGCTCATGTGCGCGTTCCCCGCGGCCTCCGGTTGCCGTCCGATGTGGTATCGGACGCCGGCCGTGTCGCCTTTCTGACCGACGTGATCGCGGGCCTGTCGGCCGACCCGAAGCGCATTCCGCCGAAGTACTTCTACGACGAGCGCGGCTCGCAACTGTTCGAGGCGATCACCCGCACGCCCGAATACTATCCGACGCGCACCGAGCTGGGCATCCTCACCGAGCACGCCGCCGACATCGCCCGCGTCATCCCCGATGGCGCCGCGATGATCGAGTTCGGGGCCGGCGCTCTCACCAAGGCGCGGATTCTTCTCGCCGCCGCCCCTGTCTCGGTGTTCGTGCCGGTCGACATCTCGGGCGACTTCCTGGCCGGCGAGGCCGCCAAGCTCGCCGCCGAGTTGCCCGACCTGACCGTGCGGCCGGTCGCGGCCGACTTCACGGCTCCGTTCGCGCTGCCGGCCGAGGCGGAGCAGCGCCCCCGGGTCGGCTTCTTCCCGGGCTCGACGCTCGGCAACTACGAACCGCACGAGGCGGCCGCCTTCCTGCGTCACGCCGGCCAGATCATCGGTCCGGGCGGACGCCTGATCGTCGGGATCGATCTCGTCAAGGACGTCGACGTGCTCAATCGCGCCTACAACGACGCGAGCGGCGTGACGGCGGCGTTCAACCTCAACCTGCTGCGGCGGATCAACCGCGAGCTCGGCGGCAACTTCGATCTCGACACGTTCTGGCATCGCGCCTTCTACAACCGCGAGCATCACCGCATCGAGATGCATCTGGCGAGCCGGGTCCGCCAGCGGGTGCGGGTCGACGGCCGCTGCTTCGACTTCCGCCGCGGCGAGACGATCCACACCGAGAGCAGCTACAAATACACGACCGAGCTGTTCCGGGCCCTCGCCGCCGGCTCCGGCTGGCGACTCGCGGAGACATGGACGGACCGCGACGGCTGGTTCGCGGTGCATGCGCTCGTGCGCGCCTGACGGGCGCGTCCGTCGATCGACCTGATCTCATTCTCTCCCCGACGGCCCGCCCCACAGGCGGGCCGTTTCGCGTTGCGATCTGCGGTCCCGCGACGATCGCGCGGCACGGCGACGTCGCTCCCTTGCGGGGCGGCCACCTGTCATACACAGTAGGGTCGTGCCGGCTCCGCCGCCGCACCAAGCCGCGAACAACAGTCCGGGAGAAACGCATGTGCATCGCCTGCGCCGAAACGTCGTTCGGGTTCGTCACCAGACAGCCGTCGCGGCGCCGCTTCCTCGCCGGAGCCGCGGCCGCCGCCCTCTACGCCGCCGCCCGGACGCTCGGGCCGATGCCGGCCGCCGCCCAGGGCGGCAAGGCCGACCTGATCATCGAGAACGCCACGATCGTGACGCTCGATCCGACGGTGCCGCGGGCCGAGTCGATCGCCATCGCCGGGGACCGCATCGTCGGCGTCGGTACGCGCCGTGACCTGGAGGCGCTGCGCGGCCCCTCGACCCGGATCGTCGACGCCGGCGGGCGCACCGTCATTCCCGGCCTCAACGACGCCCACACGCACTTCATCCGCGGCGGCCTCACCTACTCCCAAGAGCTGCGCTGGGACGGCGTGCCGTCGCTGGCCCTGGCGCTGTCGATGCTGAAGGAGCAGGCGGCGCGCACTCCGGCACCCCATTGGGTGCAGGTGATGGGCGGCTGGACGCCACACCAGTTCCGCGAGAAGCGGCTACCGACCCTCGACGAGATCAATGCGGCGGCCGGCGACGTGCCGTGCTTCGTGATGCACCTCTACGACCGCGCCTTCGTCAACAAGGCCGGGCTGCGGGCGCTCGGCTGGAGCCGCGACACGCCGGAGCCGTTCGGCGGCGTCATCGCACGCGACGGCAACGGCACGCCGACCGGGCTGGTCATCGCGACGACGAGCCTCGTCAGCCTGCTCTCGGTGTTCGCCAAGGTGCCGAAGCTGTCGGCCGACGAGCAGATCGCCTCGACCCGCCACATGATGCGCGAGCTGAACCGGCTGGGCCTGACCAGCCTGATCGACGCCGGTGGCGGCGGCCAGAACTATCCGGAGCACTACCAGGCGATCGCCTGGCTCGCCGCCGACAAGGCCCTGACGGTGCGCATCGGCTACACCCTGATGGCACAGCGGCCCGGGCGCGAGATCGACGACTATCGTGGCTGGCTGGCCAGCGCCAAGCTGCACCAGGGCGACGACTATTTCCGCCTGTGCGGAGCCGGCGAGTACGTGGTGTGGGCAGCCGGCGACAACACCAACTTCGCCAAGGACCCGGTGACGCAGCCGCCGATCATGGAGGAGAAGCTCACCGAAGTGCTGACCTTCGTGGCGCAGAACGGCTGGCCGTTCCGCATGCACGCCTCGTTCGACTATACGGCGCAACGCATTCTCGGCGTCGTCGAGAAGGTGCACCAGCAGGTGCCGGTCGACAAGCTGCGCTGGGGCCTGGAACACTGCGAGGGCATGACGACGCGCTCGCTCGAACGCCTGCGCGCGCTCGGCGGCAGTCTCGGCTTGCAGAACCGCATGTCGCTCGATGGCGAAGCCTATGTGGAGAAGTGGGGCCGCGAGGCCGCCGAGGATGCGCCGGCGTTCGGCCGCATCCGCGAGATGGGCATTCCGTTCGCGCTGGGCACCGACGGCAATCGCGCCGCGAGCCACAATCCGTGGGTCGGCATCCAGTGGCTCGTCGGCGGCCGCACGGTCGGCGGGCTGCGCCACGCGGCGGAGCGCAACCTGATGAGCCGTGAGGAGGCGCTGCGCGCCTACACGGCGAACGGCGCCTGGATGAGCGGCGAGGAGGACAAGAAAGGCACGCTGTCGGTCGGCAAATGGGCCGATCTGGCGATCCTCGCCGACGACTACTTCTCGGTGCCGGAAGAGCGCATCGCCCAGATGTCGGCCGTGCTCACCATGGTGGGGGGCCGCGTCGTCTACGGGGCCGGTCCCTATGCGAGCCTGGCACCGCCGGCTCTCGCGGTCGCCCCCGACTGGCTCCCGATCGGGCACTATGCCGGCTACGGACGGCAGGCGTCGCACGATGCCGGCCGCCGGCATGCCACTGCCGATACGGACGACGGCCGGGCCCTCGCGGCCGCGATGATCGCCGAGGCGATGCCGACCGTGCTCGGCGCCGACGGCCGTAGCTGGACGCTCGGCTGCGGTTGCGGCCTGCTCTGATCGGTGGCGACCGATGCATGGGGGCGCCGGCGGGGCCGGCGTTCGGATCGAGACGGGCGGCGGTCGTCAGTGGCGGCGGCGCGAGATGACGTAGGACTCGTCGTGGAACCACAGGCCGCCATGGGCGGCCAGCACCTCGCGGGTGGCGTCGAGCCAGTGGCCCTCGCGCACCGCGGCGGTGAGCCGCTCGTCCTCGACCTGGGCCACGTACACGGCCGCGTTCCAGGCCGCGAACAGGGTCGAGATGCCGATGGTGTCGCCGATCTCGCGGGGCAGCGTATGCATGTCGTAGCGGAACAGGGCACGATTGTCGGCGAAGGCGTTGAACACCAGGTCGCGCCCTTCCGCACCGAGCTGCTCCTTGGTGGCGCGCAGGATCTCGTGGCGGTCGTGCAGGAAGGGCGCATCGTCGGGCCAGATGCGGCGGACGATCTCCTGACCCGGATCGTGGCCGTAGGCATGCACGCCGATCAGGCGGCCGCCGGGCGCGAGGGCGCGCGCGAGCGGCGCCACGACGCCGCGGACCTTGGTGTCGAGCCGCGCCCGCGCTCGGTAGGATTGCGACGCGACGACGAGATCGTAGCCCGCCACGGCGGCGCCACGACGCGGAATCACGGCGTCGAGCAGGAAGCGATGGTCCTCGCGGTAGATCACCAGCACGGCGGGCCGTTCGCTGCGGCGACCGCCGGTGCGCGGATCGACATCGGTGAGCCAGTTCTCCGCCAGAAAGCCTTCCAGCCCGGTGATCTGCTCCTCGAAACGGTGGGCCGAGTCGCCGGACAGCGGCAGCTCGTGCCAGACGACGCGGCTGTCCGCCTCGGCGTCGCGCAACGACAACCACGGCGCCGCCCCGTAGGGCAGATTGGTCAGCACCAGCACCTGGGCCGGATGCTCGTACAGACGGTCCGGCATCTTCTGCAGCACCAGCCGCACGTCCTCCAGGCTGACCTCCTTGCCGACCACGTAGAACGGCATGGTGGGGAAGCGGTGATGCATCGCCCGCATCACCCGCTCCAGCACGGTGCCGTCGCCGACCCCGGCGTCGAACACCCGCACGGCCGGTGGCCGCGGCATGATCGACGCGAGCTCCAGCGCGACGCGCTGGGCGATCACCCGCTTCTCGCTGCATGTCTGCACGAACAGCAGATAGCGCTGCCGGTTGTCGAGAAAGCGGAAGCGCTGCTGCGGCGAGACGATCTCGGCCATCGGCGCCGGCGCCAGGGCGGCGCGCATCGCGAGCCCGTTGCCACGCGCCGCCGGCGCCCCGGCGAGATCGAGCGGGACCCGATTGGCCTCCATGAAGGCGCGGATACGGTCGAGCGTCTCGGTGGTGATGCGCCCGCCGTTGCGCAGCCGCGCCGCGAGCTTGCCGTCGTTGACGGCGCGCCGGCCGAAGGTCGATTCGGCAAGCCCGGTCTCGCGGCAGTAGGCAGAGATTTCCTGAATCAGCTCGTGGGCGTTCATCGCGGCGTCCTCCCGACCGTGAGCATCCCGCGTCTGACGCACGGGTTTCTGCCCACCATCATTCGATCGTCGCGGTTCCGGACGGTCAACCCCCAAGCAGTCGCGCGGGACGGTCGGTCGCGGGTCTTCCGGTCACGTTCGCGTTGGCGGCGCAGCATCGGATCGCGTATCGATGCACGAAACCCACCTCGCCGACAGCGTCTCGCCGCCGCCGGCGCCCCGTCTCCGGGAGTGGACATGATGCCGCGCTTCGCCGCCAACCTGGGTTATCTGTTCACCGATCGGCCGTTCCTGGCGCGCTTCGCCGCCGCGGCCGCCGCCGGCTTTCCGGCGGTCGAGCTGCAATATCCCTACGACCAGGACCCGGCCGCGATGCGGGCCGAGATCGCTCGCCACCGCCTGACCATGCTGGGCGTCAACACGCCACCGCCGCCCGACGCGCCGTCCGGACTCGCCGGCGTGCCGGGCCGCGAGGCGGAGTTCGCGACGCTGCTCGACCGCGCCCTGGCGCTGGCCACCGCGATCGGAGCGCGGGCCATCCACTGCTTGGCCGGCACGGTGCCGGAGGCACGCCGCGCCGAGGCCGAGGACGTGTTCGTGGCCAATCTCCGCCACGCCGCCGATCGGGCCGCCGCGCACGGCCTCACCGTGCTGATCGAGCCGCTGAACAGCCGCGATCGGCCGGGCTATCTGCTCGTCCGCGCCGAGCAGGCGGCCGCGATCATCGGCCGCGTCGAGCGCGCCAATGTGAGGATGCAGTTCGATGTCTACCATGCGCAGATCATGGGGGGCGACTTGACCCGCCGCCTGGAGCGGCACCACGACCTGATCGGCCACGTCCAGATCGCCGCGGTGCCGAGCCGGGCCGAGCCCGACGACGGCGAGGTGAACTACAGGGCTATCCTGGCCGCCCTCGATCGCCTGGGCTATGCCGGGCATGTCGGCTGCGAGTACGTCCCGCGTGGCCGCACCGAGGACGGCCTCGCCTGGGGGGCCGCCTGGGGGCTCGGCTCGGGCGCGGCCGACCGCGGTGCACAACCGATTTTGTAGAGCGAAACCCGATCCAGCGGGATCGGACCCCCGCTCCGGAAGTCCTTGCGTGATCGTATTTTCAGACGGCGAGCCGGGGTCCACGTCGCCGGACGATGCTCGAGCGCCAGGGGGGTCGGATTAGCCCTGCGTTAACGGATCGGGCGCACGCTCGCTCATCCGGCCCGTCCATGCGGGGCGGGCCGCACCCCCCGCTGCGAGGCCCGCCATGCTGAGCTCTCGCAAGACACGCTTCCGCTGGAGCAAGCAGGACCGTGAAAGCGATCAGCCGCTGTTCCGCGCCATGGCGCAGCAGTGGCATCCCACGGTCCGCCGCCACGCGCCCGACCCGGAGGAGACGCCCCGCCTCCGCACCCGCCCGCCCGATCCGGCCGGCAACGAGGCGCCGACCTGGACGCCGTGGCTGTGGATCGACTGAGCCGGCAACCGCCCGCCGCGTCCGCTCACCTCAATCGGGCGGCAGCAGCCGCCGGCGGGCGATCTCCACGACGCCGACACCGTCGGCCGTGAACCCGCGCGACACCGCCTCGCACCGGAAGGCGCCCGCCTCCCCCTCGATCCGGTACAGATTGTAGGCGGCCGGCTGGTGGTGACCGCCCGGCGCCGCCGAGGCGGAGGGCAGGCCGACCACCGGAATTCCGCCGGCCGGCCCGTCGAGCCACTCGAGCGCATGGACGTGGTCGTGGCCGTGCAGCACCAGCTCGGCTCCGGTGCGGGCCAGCACGGCGCGCAGCGCGGCGGCGTCGACCAGCCGCTTGTAATGGCTCGCCGGGGTCCGATAGGGCGGATGGTGCAGCAGCACGACGCGGAACAGGCCGGCAGCGCCCAGCCGGCCGAGCAGCGTCTCCACGGCGGCGAGCTGGTCGCGGCCGATGAGGCCGGTCGCCATGAAGGCCGGCGTCGGCACCGCGCTCGACAGGCCGACCAGCGCCACCGGACCACGCCGCCGCACATAGGGAAAGCGCGGCCCGGCGCCGCTGCCGGCCTCGCGGTCGCCGCGCATATAGGCGTCCCAATGCCGGTCCCACTGGGCGACGGCGGCCCGCACATAGGCATCGTGATTGCCCGGCACGAAGCTGACGTCCTCGGGCGGGCCGAAGGCCGTGAGCCAGGCGCCGGTCGCCGCGAACTCGCCCGGCAGTGCGAGGTTGACGAGGTCGCCGGTCACCGCGGTGTGGTCGGGCCGCTGGGCCGCGAGATCGGCGATCAGGTCGGTCAGGATCTCGACCCGGTGGCAGCGCCGCCGGTTGCGCCGCCAGTTGAGCCAGCCGAGCACCCGCTTGGAGGCCAGCTCGGCCAGCCGCGGCCGCGGCAGCGGCCCGATATGCAGATCGGTGAGATGCGCCAGGACGAACATCACGGTTCCATCGGCGGGGGTGCTCTCCTGATCGCCGATGGCGGCCCGATTGTCACGCGGCGCGCCCTCACGCGCTGCCGATCAGGATGCCGGCGAGGAACACCAGGACGCCGCCCAGCACCACCTGGAAGGTGGCCGAGAGGAACGGCGTGTCCATGTAGCGCCAGCGAATCCAGGCGATCGCCGCCAGCTCGGCCGCCACCACCACGAAGGCCACCACGGTGGCGACCCAGAAGCTCGGGATGAGATAGGGGAGCGTGTGGCCGATGCCGCCGATGGTCGTCATCAGGCCGCAGACGCCACCGCGCAGCCAGGGCGAGCCGCGGCCGGTGAGCGAGCCGTCGTCCGACAGCGCCTCGGCGAAGCCCATGGAGATGCCGGCTCCGATCGACGCCGCCATGCCGACCAGAAAGGTCGCCCAGGTGTCGTGGGTCGCGAAGGCGGCGGCGAACAGCGGCGCCAGCGTCGACACCGAGCCGTCCATCAGGCCGGCCAGCCCGGGCTGCACGTATTGGAGCACGAACATGCGGCGCGCCGTGGCGTCCTCCTCGGCGCGGGCATCGGCGGGCAGCAGCTCGCCCTGGAGCCGCTCGGCCATCGCCTCGTGCTTGTCCTCGGCCTCGGCGAGGCGCAGCAGCAGCTCGCGCACCGAGGCGTCGCGGCTCTGCTCCGCGGCCCGGCGGTAGAACCGCGCCGTCTCGTATTCCATGGTCTCGGCGTATTGGCGGACCTCGTCGAGGCCGAGCGGCCGCACCAGCCAGAGCGGCTTGTGGCGCACGAAGCCCTTCACGTCCTGCCGGCGGATCAGCGGGATGAAATCGCCGAACTTGCGCCGGTAGAGGTCGAACAGCGCCGTGCGATGCGTCACCTCCTCGTCCGCCATGGCGTCGAACAGGGCGGCGGATTGCGGATACTGCGGCCGCAGGCCGTCCGCGAAGCCGCGGTAGATCCGGCTGTCCTCCTCCTCGTTGGTGATGGCGAGGGCGAGCACCTCCTGCTCGCTGAGGTCGGCGAACCGCTTCATGGCATCGATCTCCGGGCGGGGCTGGCGTCGAGCTGGCGCCCGCCCCTCCTTACGGCAGGCGCGCGGCGCGGGCCAGCACCGAGGCGGGTCTGCCGCTCACCGGCGTTCGCCCGCCTGCCGGCCGCGCCGCGGCCGGATCGCCGCGGCCGGAGGGGCCAGCCACAACCCTGTGGTGCCCCGCGATTGCCAATGCGCCGACGAGTCGGCCATGCTGCGGGCCGGGCGAGGCGCCCGCGCGGCGTTGAGATCATGGCGGACGAGGCAGAGGACCGGCTCGGACTGGCGGAGGCGGGGCCGCATTATCACGGTCACCGCGACCGGCTGCGGGCACGCTTCCGCGACGCCGGCGCCGACGCCGTGACCGACTACGAGCTGTTGGAGCTGGTGCTGTTCCGGGCGCTGCCGCGCCGTGACGTCAAGCCGCTCGCCAAGGCCCTGATCGCCCGCTTCGGCTCCTTCGCCGAGGTGATCGCGGCGCCGCCGCAGCGCCTCGCCGAAATGCCGGGCCTCGGCGACGCCGCCATCACCGAGCTGAAGATCGTCCAGGCCGCCGCCCAGCGGCTCGCCCGCGGCGAGCTCAGGCGCCGCACCGTGCTGTCGTCGTGGTCGGCCGTGCTCGACTATTGCCGGACCGCCATGGCGTTCGCCGACAAGGAGCAGTTCCGGATTCTCTTCCTCGACAAGCGCAATCAGCTCATCGCCGACGAGGTGCAGCAGGTCGGCACCGTCGACCACACGCCGGTCTATCCGCGCGAGGTGGTGAAGCGGGCGCTGGAGCTGTCGGCCACCGCCGTCATCCTGGTCCACAACCACCCCTCCGGCGACCCGACGCCGTCGCGCGCCGACATCCAGATGACCCAGGCGATCCAGGAGGTGGCGAAGCCGCTCGGGATCGCGGTCCACGACCACATCATCGTCGGCAAGGACGGCCATGCCAGCCTGAAGGGCCTGCGGCTGATCTGAGAGGCCGCTTGGGCTCGGGCCGCGGCGGCCCGACGATGCGGGCGGGGGCGGCCGAGCAGCCGGCGGCGCCCCAGCCGGCGACGTCGCGCCGCGCCCCACCGATCCGGCTTGGCGCCGAGCCCGCAGGTGTGAGACCGTGGGCCGCGGCCCTCCCCCCGCCTCACCCCCGGGCCGCCGATCGGAGAGACAGCACGGTGGATCTGCGCCATCTGCACTATGCGTCCGTGGTCGCCAAGGAGCGCAGCTTCACCCGCGCGGCGCAACGCCTGGACGTCGCCCAATCGGCGGTGTCGGACCAGATCGCCAAGCTCGAAGGCGAGCTGGGCTTCGCGCTGTTCGTGCGGGCCGGGCGCGGCATCGAGGTGACCGATCTCGGCCGCACCTTCATCGCCGATGCAGAGCGCATCCTGGCCGAGGTGCAGAGCCTCACCGGCCGGGTCGAGCGGCTGAAGAGCCTGCGCAAGGAGACGGTGCGGATCGGGCTCGGCTCCGGCACCGCCGCGGTGTTCGTGTCGCGCTTCCTGCGCCGGGTGTCGTCGCTGTTCCCGGAGCTGCACATCGACATTCTCACCGCCTCGACCAAGACCGTGTTCGACGATCTGATCGGCGGCCGCGTCGATCTCGCCATCGCGATCCAGGTCCCCGAGGAGCGCGTGCCGACCGGGCTGTGGAGCAGCCCGATTCTGGCCCTCGACCTCGCGGTGGTGACGGCGCCGGAACGGCCGCTGCCCGGCGACGGCATCGGCGTCGAGCTGGCGGCGATCGCCGGCGAGCCGATCGTGATGTACGAGCTGCCGGTCGGCTACGGCGAGATCGTGCAGTCGCTCTACGCCGACATCGGCCGCTTTCCGGTCACCGCCATGCTGGCCGACAACATCGAGACCATCAAGGCGATCGTCGCGCAGGGCGCCGGCATCGCCATCATGCCGGCGGTGTCGGCCGCCCAGGAGGTCCGGCTCGGCACGCTGCGCGCCTACGCGCTCGTGCCGCCGCGCCAGGTCACCTATGCGTTCTATCGTCGCCGCGCTCCCGTGTCGGAGCGGCGCGAGCGGTATTTCGGCGCGGTCTATGATGCACTGCGCAATGAATCCGGAGAGTGTCGGCCGGGCGCGCGATCGGAAAACGCGATCGATTCATCGGCGCCGGTTCGTTGATCGACGCCCGTCGCCCCATAAGCTGGTCCGGCTGCTCGCTACGCATCCGGGAGCCAACATGAAAATCTACGACCTGTCGCAGCCGCTGAACCAGGACTGCTCGTTCTGGCCGTTCTATCCGCCCTTCGAGGTCAAGTATATCAAGCGGAAGTCGGAGCACGGGGTCAACGCGCAGTACATCATGACCTCGAACCACATGGGCACGCATCTGGACGCGCCGCGGCATTTCGTGTCGAACGGCCGGACCATCGATCAGATCCCGATCGAGTGGTGCTACGGGCCGGGCGTCATCGTCGACCTCAGCGACATGCTGGACGATCTCGGCCTGTTCCGCCCCGAGGACATCGAGGCGCGCGCCGACATCCGCGACGGCGACATCCTGCTGATCCACACCGGCTGGCACAAGTACTCCTTCCTCAGCCCCGACGCCGACGAGGAGCGCTACATCCATCGCCACCCGGGTCCGCATCACAGCATCTGCGACTGGCTGCTGAAGAAGAAGATCCACATCTGGGGCGTCGACATGATCTCGACCGACCACCCCATGAACCTGCCGATCGGCCGCTTTCTCGGCAAGGGCGGGCTCGATCACTGGGCCCGCGTACGCGCGCTCGCCGAGCAGAAGTTCGGCGGCAAGGACAAGGTCGACGAGCTGTTTCCGCAGGACGCCTATCAGCTCACCCACAACGCGCTGTTCCCGCACGACTGCATGCACGTCGAGAATCTCGGCGGCGACATCGGCCTGAAGGAGCTGCACAACAAGCGCATCACCCTCGGGGTGTTCCCGTGGAACTTCAAAGGCGGCGAGGCGGCGTTCTGCCGCGCCGTGGCGTTCGTCTGATCACGACCGGAGGCGCGAGCGCGCCTCCGGCTCTCCTGCATGCCGTGACATCCAACGAAACAACGCCGGCCCGGAGCCGGCCTCGGGAGGACATGCGATGCGGATGCTCGGACGTCGACTGGCCGGCGCCATCGTGGCCGTCGTGCTCGCCCACGCGCTGCCCTCGGCGGCGGTCGCCCAGGACAAGGTCAAAGTCGGCGTGTTCCCGGTGGCGACCTCGCTGCCCTATTTCGTCGCCCTCGACCGCGGCTACTTCAAGGAGCAGAAGATCGAGGTGGAGACGGTGCGCCTGATCGGTGGCCCGCCGACCGCCGCCGCGCTGATCGCCGACCAGATCGACGCGGCCTCGGTGCTCGTCACCCTCGAAGGCATGAACACCAACATCAAGAAGCCGGGCGCCGCCGTCTACATCTCGCTCAACAGCCAGAGCGAGACCTATCCGATGGAGCAGTTCGTCGTTCGCAAGGGCTTCCAGGCCAAGTCGATCAAGGACCTCAAAGGCGCCAAGATCCTGTCCGCGCCGGGCCCCGGCAACGTGCTGATGGCCAAGGCGGCGCTGGAGGCGAACGGGCTCAAGGAGGGCGACTACCGGCTGGAGCAGCTCGACACCGCCCAGCATCTCGGCGCCCTCAAGGCCGGCACCTTCGACGCCGGCTACACGCTGGAGCCGACCGCGACCATGATGCGCCAGCAGGGCATCGCCGACACGCTGGAGACCGGGGTCATCGCCCGCACCGTGCTGGGCGATCCCAAGGCCGACGCCTTCGTGGGCGGCGGCGTGATCTCGACCCGCTTCATGACCGAGCGGCCGGACGTCGCCAAGCGCTACACCGCCGCCTGGCTCAAGGCCGTCGCGGACATCCGCAAGGACCCCGAGAGTGCCCGCCGGCATCTCCTGAAGAACACCCTCGTGCCCGAGAGCGCCATCAACGACATCCCGATGCCCGGCTTCTTCGCGGTCTCCCAGCTCGACGACAAGAGCATCGGGCAGTTCCAGCGCTTCATCGACTTCTCGATGAAGCTGATCAACGCGCCCGAGACGGTCGACGTCCGCAAATATCTCAAAGCCTACTGAGGCACGAGGACCCCCATGGCCCGACTCGCTGTCGCTCTCAAAGAGGTTCCCGTCGTGGACGTTCCGCACGTCACGGTTCGCGGTCTGCGCAAGTCGTTCGGATCGGTGACGATCTACGACGGCTTCAACGTCGACATCCCGCGCGGTCGCTTCGTCTCGATCTTCGGCCCCAACGGCTGCGGCAAGAGCACGCTCATCAATCTCATCGCCGGGCTGATCCCCGTGGACGGCGGCGAGATCCGCATCGGCGGCAAGCCGGTGCGCGACGTGCGCATCGGCTACGTCTTCCAGAACTACCGGGAGGCCCTGTTCCCCTGGCTGCGGGCGATCGACAACATCGAATACCCGCTGCGGGTCGCCAAGGTGCCGAAGGCCGAGCGCGACGCCCGGGTCGCGCGTCTGGTCGCCAAGTTCGACGTCAAGATCGATCTCAAGCGCTATCCCTACGAGATGTCGGGCGGCCAGCAGCAGCTCGTCTCGATCATGCGGGCGCTGATCGTCGAGCCCGAGGTGCTGTTCCTGGACGAGCCGTTCTCGGCGCTCGACTACGAGATGACGCTGTTCATGCGCGACCAGCTCCAGCACATCTTCAACGAGACCCGCATGACCATGGTGCTGGTCTCGCACGATCTGGAGGAGGCCGTCTACATGGCCGACAAGGTGCTGCTGCTGTCGCGAGCGCCGACCACCATCGCGGATTATCCGGAGATCCCGTGCCCGCGGCCGCGCAATCCGGAAACCCTGGTCGATCCCGTCTTCACCCAGCTCCGTGGCCACTGCCTCGACGTGTTCCAGCGGGAGGTGCGCAAGTCATGAGGTCCGCCGCCTCGTTTCCGATCCGCGACAGCCTGCTTCCGGTCGTCGGCGTCGTCGTCCTGGTTCTCCTGTGGTACGCGGCGATCGCCGCCAAGCTGGTCGATCCGGTTCTCCTGCCGTCGCCGTGGGAAACCATGAAGGCGATGTGGACCGGCGTCGCCGACGGCACGCTGCTGCACGACTTCCTGCGCACGGTGGAGCGTACCATCCTGGCGACGCTGATCGCCATGGTGCTCGCCATCCCGCTCGGCATCGTGCTCGGCTCGTGGCCGCGGCTCTACCTCGCGCTCGAGTTCGTCATCGACTTCTTCCGCTCGACGCCCGCCTCGGCGATGTTCCCGCTGTTCCTGGTGGTCTTCGGGGTCGGCGACGAGACCAAGATCCTGGTGGCGACCTTCGGGGCCGCGCTGGTCATCCTGTTCAACGTCGCCTACGGCGTGATGAACGCGCGCAAGAACCGCCTGCTCGCCGCCAAGGTGATGGGCGCCTCGCGGGCCCGCATCCTGTTCGAGGTGACGCTGCTCGAATCGCTGCCGCAGACCTTCGTGGGCCTGCGCAACGGCGTCTCGCTCGCGCTCGTCATCGTAGTGGTGGCCGAGATGTTCATCGGCTCCGCCGACGGTCTCGGGCACCGCGTCTTCGAGGCCCAGCAGCTCCTCCAGATGCCCGACATGTACGCGGCGATCTTCGCGGCCGGCGCGCTCGGCTACTGTCTCAACCTGCTCTTCCAGGTGGCCGAGCGCCGCCTGGTGCATTGGTCCGGCAAATGAGCGAGATGTTCGACTGGAGCGCCGTCGCGCTCGCCGAGAAGGTACGCCGCCGCGCGATCGGTGCGGTGGAGGTCGTCGAGGCGACGCTCGCCCGCATCGACGCCGTCAACCCGTCCCTGAACGCCGTTTGCACGGTGGCGCGGGAGCAGGCGGTCGCGGCCGCCCGCGCCCTGGACGGCCGGCTCGCCCGCGGCGAGGACGGCGGCCCGCTCGCCGGCGTGCCGCTCGGCGTCAAGGACGTGATCGACACCGCCGGCATCCGCACCACCTACGGGTCGCCGCGCCACGCGCACCACGTCCCGACGGCCGACGCCCTCACGGTGGCGCGCGCCAAGGCGGCGGGTGCCATCGTGATCGGCAAGACCAACACGCCGGAGTTCGCGGCCGGCGCCAGCACCTTCAACGCCGTGTTCGGGGCGACCCGCAATCCGTGGAGCCCGGCGCACTCGCCCGGCGGCTCCACCGGCGGCGGAGCGGCAGCGCTCGCGGCCCGCATGATCTGGCTGGCCGAGGGCACCGATCTCGGCGGCAGCCTGCGGGTGCCGGCGGCCTTCTGCGGCGTCGTCGGGCTGCGGCCGACGCCGGGGCGGGTGCCCTCGGTGCCGGTGCCGGTCGCCGACGATCCGTGGCAGGTGAACGGCCCGATGGCGCGCACCGCGCTGGACGTCGCATCGCTGCTCGACGTTCAGTCGGGCTTCAGCCCCGACCATCCGCTGTCGGTGCCCTCGACCCCGGTATCCGACGAGGTGGCCCGCTACGACGTCAGGGGCCGCCGCTACGCCTGGTGCCCGGACGTCGCCCGCATCGGGGTGGACCCGGAGATCGAGGCACGCTGCCGCGAGGCGGTGCGCGATCTCGAAGGCGCCGGCGCCATCGTCGAGGAGATCGATCTCGACCTGTCGTCCGCCCGCGAGGCGTTCCTCGCCATGCGGGGCCTGTGGTTCGTCGGCCAGCACTACGAGCGCATCGACGATCTCGACGGCTTCGGGGTCAATGTGGCGAACAACATTCGGCTCGGCCTGGCGACGACGGTGCGGGATCTCGCCCGCGCCGACCGGCTGCGCAGCGACAACTGGCGGCGGCTCGCCGCGGTGCTGCGCCGCTACGACGCGCTGCTGACGCCCTGCGTGCCGGTGGAGCCGTTCGCGGCCGACCAGAACTATCCGACCGAGATCGCCGGCAAGCCGATGCGCACCTATATCGACTGGGTGGCGCCGACCTTCGTGTTCTCCATCATGGGCGTGCCGGCCGCCTCGGTGCCGGCGGGCCTGTCGGCCGCCGGCCTGCCGGTCGGCTTGCAGATCGTCGGCCCGCGCTTCCACGAGGGGCGGGTGCTGGGCATCGCCCATGCGGTCGAGCGCCTGCGCCCGATCGGCCGCCCCGCCCTCGCCGGCTGAGCGCCGGCACCATCAGAAGAGCCCGTTCGCATCCCGCGGAGGCCATCCCGTGAGCTCGCATGTCTTCGCCGCCGTCACGGCCCGTATCGCCGATCCCGCCCGCCTGTTCATCGAGACACCGGACGGGCAGCAGATCAGCTTCGCCGCCATGCTGGCCCGCAGCGCTGCACTCGCCCATGCGCTGCGCGAGGTCGGCGTCGCCGTCGGTGATCGCGTCGCCGTGCAGGTGGAGAAGAGCCCGGAGGCGATCCTGCTCTATCTCGCCTGCCTGCGCGCCGGCGCCGTGTTCCTGCCGCTCAACACCGCCTACACGCTGGCCGAGCTCGCCCACTTCCTCGACGACGCCGAGCCGGCGCTCGTCGTCTGCGATCCGGAGCGGGCCGACGGCGTCCGCGCCCTGGTGGCCGGGCGCCCCACCGCCATCGAGATGCTCGATGCGACCGGGCGCGGCAGCCTCGTCGCGCGGGCGGCCGGTAAGCCCAGTGTCTTCGTGGACGCCGACCGCGGGCCGGACGATCTCGCCGCCATCCTCTACACCTCGGGCACCACCGGGCGCTCCAAGGGCGCCATGCTGAGCCACGACAATCTGCTGTCGAACGCGCTGACCCTGATGGCGTGCTGGCGCTTCACCGGCGACGACGTGCTGCTGCACGCGCTGCCGATCTTCCATGCCCACGGCCTGTTCGTCGCCACCAATGTGGCGCTGCTGGCCGGCGCCCGCATGCTGTTCCTGCCGCGCTTCGACGCCGACGAGATCCTGCGGCTGCTGCCGCGCGCCACCACCCTGATGGGGGTGCCGACCTATTATGTGCGCCTGCTCCAGCATCCGGGGCTGACGCGCGACGCCTGCGCCCACATGCGGCTGTTCGTCTGCGGCTCGGCACCGCTGCTGTCGGAGACCCACGCGGCGTGGCAGGCGCGCACCGGCCACGCCATCCTGGAGCGCTACGGCATGACCGAGACCGGCATGAACACCTCGAACCCGTATGACGAGGAGCGGATCGCCGGCACCGTCGGCTTCCCGCTGCCCGGCGTCGACCTGCGGGTGACCGATCCCGACAAGGGACACGCGCTCGGCCCCGGCGAGATCGGCATGATCGAGGTGCGCGGTCCCAACGTGTTCAAGGGCTACTGGCGCAATCCCGAGAAGACGCGGTCGGAGTTCCGCCACGACGGCTTCTTCGTCACCGGCGATCTCGGCATGATCGACCACCGCGGCTACGTCCACATCGTCGGGCGCGGCAAGGACCTGATCATCACGGGCGGCTACAACGTCTATCCCAAGGAGGTGGAGACCGAGATCGACGCGCTGCCCGGCGTGCTGGAGAGCGCGGTGTTCGGCGTGCCGCATCCGGATTTCGGCGAAGGCGTCACCGCCGCCGTGGTGGCGCGGCCCGGCAGCCCGCTCGACGGCGCCGCGATCCTGGCCGGCCTCGAAGGCCGGCTCGCCCGCTTCAAGCTGCCCAAGCAGGTCGTCGTGCTGCCGGAGCTGCCGCGTAACGCCATCGGCAAGGTCCAGAAGGCGGTGCTGCGGGAGACCTACGGGGCGCTGTACGACATGCGAGGCGCCGCACCGAGACGCTCCGCCGCTACGGCCTGACCATCTGGATCGGGTCGTTGCTCGCCGGCACCCGCTGCCAGGTTTTCGGCTCGGTCTCCTCGAAGCGCCAGACCTGGTTGCGGGCGCCGTTCAGCACCAGCTCGCCGCGGTCGATCGCCCAGGCGGTGGGAGCGAAGCGGGTGATCGCCGCGTCGCAGCCATTGGCCAGCCGCAGCGCGAAGCCATCGCCGATCGGTGTGGTGGCGAGCGTCACGCTGCACAGCGGCCGGCCGCTTCGCTTGACGGTCCAGGTGCCGGCCAGGTCGTTCGGGCTCGGGGCCGGCCGCTCGACCACCGCGACGGGTTGCAGGAACAGGATGCCCTCGCCCTGCTTGGGCGCCTCGTAGAGCCCGTGCTCGACCTCGCTGAACTCCAGCAGCGGCCGGCCGCGCGCGTCGACGAAGCGCAGAAAGTCGTTGTCGCCGAGCGTCCAGGCGACGACGTCGCGGAGAAACGGGAAGACCTCGGTGCAGCTCCGCTCGAGATCGAGTCGCATGCCGGCCGCCCCGGCCGCCGCCGGCAGCCCGGGCTTGGCGGCCGCATCGGCGCGGAACGTCACGGTGCAGCGGCGATCGCGGTCGGCGTTGGAGAACTCCCAGGGGGCCCCGGTCATGGCACGAGCCGCCTCGCCGGGAGTAGGCGCCGGCGCGGCGGGAGGAGTCTGGGGCTGGGCCCGGGCGGCGCCGGCCAGCAGGACCGTGCCGAGGAGGACGACGATAATCCGCGGGGCAATCCCCCTGACGGCGAATGGCGAATGGCGATCGGACGGACGACTGCGCATCCGGCAAGGCTAGCACGCGGCGAAGCGGTCCGCCACGCGGCGCACGGGTGCCGGTGCGACCGCCCTCAGCCGGCCGATACCGCGCCGGCCGCACCCGCCACGGCCCCGCCGCCCGGCCGCCACGGCGTCTCCGGCACCGGGGTCTTCGGGCCGTCGCCGGCGAACCACGAGGCGAGATTGTCGACCACGAGCTGGTCCATGCGGGCGCGGGTGTGGACCGAGCCGGAGCCGAGATGCGGGAACAGCACGACGTGCTCCATGGCGATCAGCTCCGGCGGCACGAGCGGCTCGGTGGCGTAGACGTCGAGCCCGGCCGACAGGATGGTGCGCGCCTGGAGCGCCCGGATCAGCGCCGCCTCGTCGACCACCGAGCCGCGCGCCATGTTGATCAGGATGCCGTCGGGGCCGAGCGCCGCCAGCACCTCGGCGTCGATCAGATGGCGGGTCGCCTCGCCGCCCGGCACGATGGCGAGCAGGATGTCGACGTCGCGCGCCATGGCGACCAGCGAGGGATAGTGACGGTACGGGGCATCGGCGACCGGCCGGCGGGTGTGATAGACGACCGGCACCCGGAAGGCGTCGAGGCGGCGCGCGATGGCGCGGCCGATCCGCCCCATGCCGACCAGCCCGACGGTGCGGTCGCGTAGCGTCGCGCGGCTCAGCGGATAGGGCTTCTCCACCCACCGGCCGGCGCGCAGATGCCGCTCCGCCTGTGGCAGCTCGCGCACCGTGCAGAGCAGCAGGCCGAGTGCCGTGTCGGCCACCTCCTCGTCGAGAACCTCGGGCGTGTTGGTGACGACGATGCCGTTGCGGCCCGCCCAGGCGGCATCGACATGGTCGTAGCCGACCCCGAAGCTCGCCACGATCTCCAGCCGTGGAAACCGCTGCATGAAGGCGGCGTCGATGCGGTTGGCCGTGTAGGCGACCGCGATGCCGCGCACCCGCTCGGCGATCGCCGCCAGGAATGCTCCGCGGTCCTCCGCCTCGATCAGCCGATGGACGGTCGCGATCGGGTCGAGCCCGCCGACGATCACCGGCTTGGCGGTGCCGACCAGCAGAATCTCCGGCTTGTCCGCCGCCATGGTGATCCTCCCCATTTTGATTATCCTGCCCGTCCGGCTTAACAGCGACGGGTCCGGCCCGGCAAGGCACTGCCGGCCAGGCGTTCCGGCGGAGGGCGAAACGCGCTATCCCTGGGGGCCGAATCCGGAACGCAGCCACAGGGGCCGGAACCGCATGGGCTACGTCGACACCGTCCTCCTACCGGGAGAGACCGTCCGGTTCCGCACCGGCCGGCACTGGGTGCTGTATCTGCCCGGGCTCGGCTGCGTGGCGCTGGCGGCCGCCAGCTTGACGCCGGCGGTGATCTCCTACCTGAACGACGAGCTGGCCGACAGCCTGGACGGGCTGTGGAGCGGCCTGGCGCTGGCCTTCCTGGCGGTCGGGGCCGCGCTGCTCGCGCGCGCCTGGTACCGCCGCCGCCTCACCGAGATCGCCGTCACCGACCGGCGGGTGATCTACAAGTCGGGCCTGCTGCACCGCTCGACCAGCGAGATGCCGCTCGATCGCATCGAGCGGATCGATGTCGATCAGGGCGTGCTCGGGCAGATGCTCGACTTCGGCGACATCACCGTGAACGGCATCGTCAGCAGCATCGGGGCGGACCGGCTGAACCGCATCGCGGCACCCAACCGGCTGCGCAGCCACGTCATCGCCGGCGAGCACGCCTTGCGGCCGCCACCCGTCGCGGTCGGTCCTGCGGGGCCGCCCGCCGTGGCGCTCGCGAGCCTGCCGGTCGCCGCGGTGCCGGCGCCTCTCGAACCCGACCGCGAGGCGGTCGCCCTGGCGACCACCGCTCCGGCCGCGCCGCCCCCGAGCCCCGAGCCGGCTGCGGCGGCGCCGGCCCGCTGACGACGTGACCCGCGACGGCGTGATCCGGCCGCCCTACACCAAGAGGCCGACCGGATGCTCGATGGCGTCCCGGACCGCGGCCAGCAGCTTCGCCCCGAGCGCCCCGTCGACGACGCGATGGTCGCACGACAGCGTCAGCGTCATCCGGGTCTCGAAGCGCACGCCACCATCCGCGGCTTCCACCGGGCGGCGCTCGGCGGCGCCGACCGCCAGCAGCGTCGACTGCGGCGGATTGACGATGCCGGCGAACTCCTTGATGCCGTACATGCCGAGATTGGACACCGTGGAGACGCCGCCCTGATACTCGGCCGGCGCCAGCCGGCGGGCGCGCGCGCGGGCAATCAGGTCCTTGGCCTCGGTAGCGACGGCGCTCATCGGCTTGCCGGCGGCGTCGCGCAGCACCGGCGTGATCAGCCCGCCGTCGAGCGCCACCGCGATGCCGACATCGACACGCGAGAAGCGCAGGATGCGATCTTCGGCCCACACCGCGTTGGCGTCCGGCACTCGCACCAGCGCGCGGGCGAGCGCGCGGAGCACGAGATCGTTGACCGAGAGGCGCCAGAGGGGATGGCCGTCGGCGTCGTGAGGGGCCGCCGCGTTCGCCTCGTGACGGAGCGTCAGCAGGCGATCCAGGGCGACGTCGGCGGTGAGATAGAAATGCGGCACCGTCTGCTTGGCCTCGACCAGACGCGCCGCGATGGTCTTGCGCATCTGGTCGGCCGGCAGCTCGGTGACGATGCCGGGCTCGTACAGCGCCTTGACGCGATCCGCCGTCGGGCTGGCGGGGAGCGACGGCGCGCCGGCGGCGCCGTGGGTGATCGCGGCCTCGACGTCGCGCGCCACGATGCGGCCGTAGGGGCCGCTGGCCGCAAGTCCCGCGAGGTCGATGCCGGCCTCGGCGGCGAGGCGACGGGCGAGCGGCGTGACGGTGCGGCCACCGGCGAGCCGCGCCGGGCCGTAGTTGCGAGCGGGCGTGCGCACCGCGTGGAACGGATCGAGCGGCGCAGACGACCCCACGGCCGAGAGCGCGGCGGACGCGGGCGCGCGGCCCGGGGCCGCCGCCATGGGGACAGGCGGTGCGCCCGACGCGGCCGCCCCGGTATGCGCCCCGAAGGGCGTCGCGCTCTCACCCCCGGCGGCATCGCCCGACACCACCGCCACCACGGCACCGACCGGTGCCACGGCGCCGGCCGGCACCCGGATCTCGGCGAGGACACCGCCGCTAATCGCCGGCACCTCCATCGAGACCTTGTCGGTCTCGATCTCGAACAGATTGTCGCCGGGCGCGACGGTGTCGCCGACCGCCTTGAACCAGGTGGTGATCTTGCCTTCGGCGACGGTCTCGCCGAGCTGCGGCATCAGGATGTCCATCGCGGTCCCGTTCTCTGCAAGGCACTTGCCGCTGGGGGGCCTCTTCTCACCTCTCCCGCATGCGGGGAGAGGGAGAGCCGGCGCGTCGCCGGCCCCCGGCATCACCAGTTCACCGAGACGTACTGCGTCTCCAGGAACTCCATCAGGCCCTCGTGCGCCCCTTCGCGCCCGAGACCCGACTGCTTCATCCCGCCGAACGGCGCCGCCGGGTCCGACATCAGGCCGCGATTGAGGCCGATCATGCCGAAGTCGAGCTTCTCCGAGACCCGCAGGCCGCGGCTCAGATCCTTGGTGTAGAGATAGGCGGCGAGGCCGTACTCGGTGGCGTTCGCGGCGTCGATCGCCTCCTGCTCGGCGCGGAACGTCTTGATCGCCGCGACCGGCCCGAAGATCTCCTCACGCAGCAGCTTGGCGTCGTCGGCGATGTGGGTCAGCACCGTCGCCGGATAGAAGAAGCCCTTGCCGTCCGGGCGGCGACCGCCGACCGTCACCTTGGCGCCCTTGGCGACGGCGTCGTCAACCAGCTCCTGCACCTTGTCGCGCGTGTCGGCGTTGACCAGCGGACCGAGCGCCACGCTCTCGTCGAGTCCGTTGCCCATTTTCAGCGCCGCCATGCGGGCCGTCAG
Source organism: Rhodoplanes serenus (assembly GCA_009720755.1). GTDB lineage: Bacteria > Pseudomonadota > Alphaproteobacteria > Rhizobiales > Xanthobacteraceae > Rhodoplanes > Rhodoplanes serenus. The sequence goes on along the minus strand of WNKV01000004.1, from coordinate 189,479 downwards.
CTTGTCGACGAAGGCGTCGTGCACGGCCTCGTGGACATAGAAGCGGTTTGCCGCCGTGCAGGCTTCGCCCTGGTTGCGCATCTTGGCGATCATGGCGCCGTCGACGGCGGCGTCGATGTCGGCGTCCTCGAACACCAGGAACGGCGCGTTGCCGCCGAGCTCCATGGCGGGCCGCACCACGTTGTCGGCCGCTTCGCGCAAGAGCTTGACGCCGACCTCGGTCGAGCCCGTGAAGGAGACGACGCGGACCCGCATGTCGTGCAGCATTGCCGACACCACCGCGCCGGAGCGGCGCGACGGCACCACGTTGACGACGCCGGGCGGCACCCCGGCCTCGGCCAAGAGCGGCATCAGCGCCAGCATGGTGAGCGGCGTCTCCGAGGCCGGCTTGAGCACCACGGTGCAGCCGGCGGCGAGCGCCGGCGCGATCTTGCGGGTCGCCATCGCGGCCGGATAGTTCCACGGCGTCACCAGGCAGGCGACGCCGGCCGGCCGGTGCTGCACCATGATGCGCGCCCCTGAGGATGGCGCGTGATAGAGCTGGCCGAGATTGCGCACGCCCTCCTCGGCGAACCAGCGGAAGAACTCGGCCGCATAGGCGACCTCGCCGCGCGAATCCGGCAGCGCCTTGCCGTTCTCCAGCGTGATCAGCTTGGCGAAGCGCTCGCTCTCCTTGGTGAACAGCTCGAAGGCGCGGCGCAGGATCTCGCCGCGCTCGCGCGGCTTCTTCGCCGCCCATTCGGCGCCGGCCGCCGCGGCCGCCTCGACGGCCGCCTCGGCGTCCTCGACGGTGCCGCTCGCCACCGAGGTGATCACCGCCTCGGTGGCCGGATCGATCACGTCGAAGCGTGACCCGTCCGACGACGGGCGCCATGCGCCGCCGATCCACAGATCCGTTGGAACGCCGGCGATCAGGTTGTCATACATGTCTCGTCCTCGATCTGTGTCCGTCGTCCGCCATCCGACGGACGCGCTCCCTCTCCCCGCTTGCGGGGAGAGGGGGTGTCGCCGGGACGCCGAGCCTCTAGCTGGCCCCCCTCACCCGGCCTCCACGCCTGCGGCGTGGCGTCCCACCTCTCCCCGCAAGCGGGGAGAGGTGGGCGCCGCCGGCGTGCGCGTGATCAGCTTCCCAACGCCCGCCGGATCGTTTCGACGATGCGGGCCGGCGTCGGCAGCACGATGTCTTCGAGCGTGTCGGCCGCCGGCAGCGGAATATGCGGCGTGGTGATCCGCACCGGCGGGCCGTCGAGATCGTAGAACGCCTCCTCGACCGCGATCGACACGATCTCGGCGCCCCAGCCGCACAGCCGCGGATTTTCCTCCACGGTGAACAGCCGGTGGGTGCGGCCGACCGAGCCCAGGATGGTCTGCATGTCGAGCGGCACCAGCGAGCGCACGTCGATCACCTCGACCTCGATGCCGTGCTCGGCGGCGAGCGTCTCGGCCGCCGCCAGGGCGCGGGGCACCATCAGCGCGAGCGCCAGCACGGTCGCGTCGCGGCCCGGCCGCACGATCTTCGCCGTGCCGAGCGTGTCGACGATCTCGCCGTCCGGCACCTCGCCCTTCACGGCGTAGAGCGACTTGTGCTCGAAGAAGATCACCGGATCGGGATCGCGCACCGCGGCGGCGAGCAGCCCGATCACGTCGCGCGGCGTCGACGGTGCCACCACCTTGAGGCCGGGGATCATCATGCACCAGTTCTCGACGCTCTGCGAGTGCTGGGCGCCGAAGCGCGAGCCGGCGCCGTTGCCGGTGCGCACCACGAGCGGGCACTTCACCTGGCCGGCCGTCATGTAGCGGCTCTTCGGGAACTCGTTCGCGACATAGTCGAAGCAGACCGCGAGGAAGTCCGAGAACATGATCTCGGCGATCGGCTTCAGGCCGGTCATCGCGGCCCCCATGGCGGCGCCGAGAATCGCCTGCTCGGAGATCGGGCAGTCGCGCACGCGCTTCGGGCCGAACTGCTCCAGCAGGCCGACGGTCGCCTTGAACACGCCGCCCGCCTTGGCGACGTCCTCGCCGAAGAAGATCACGTCGGGATCGCGTGCCATCTCCTGGGCGATGGCGCGGGCGACCGCGTCGCGGTAGGTCAGTTCCGCCATGCCCAGCCTCCATCCGCATAGACGTCGGTGAACAGGATGTCGTCGGGCGGCGGCGCCGCCGCCTTGCAGGCTTCGGTGGCCGCGTCGACGATACGGGCGACCTCCTGATCGATCGCCGTCATGGCGCTCTCGGCGATGCCGAACTGCGCCAGCCGCTCGCGGTAGATCTTGATCGGGTCGCGCTCCTTCCAGCGCTCCAGCTCCCCTTCGGGGCGGTACTTCGCCGGATCAGCGCGCGAGTGGCCGCTGTGCCGATAGGTCAGGCACTCGATCAGCGACGGCCCCTGCCCGGCCCGCGCCCTGGCGAAGGCGGTCTGCGCGGTGCGGTACACCACGTCGGCATCGTTGCCGTCGACGACGATCCGGTCGAGCCCGTAGGCGCTCGCGCGGTCGGCGGCCGGATGCTTCACCGCCGTCACCTCGTGGATCGCCGTGTATTCCATGTAGAGATTGTTCTCGCACACGAACACCACGGGCAGTGCCCACACGGCGGCGAAGTTCAGCGCCTCGTGGAAGGCCCCGATATTGGTGGTGCCGTCGCCGAAGAAGCACACCGCGACGTCGTCCAACCCCTTGTACTGGGCGGTCAGCGCCGCCCCGCAGGCGATCGGCAGATGCGCTCCGATGATGGCGTAGGAGCCCATCACGCCGTGCTCCACCGAGGTGAGATGCATGGAGCCGCCCTTGCCGCGCATCAATCCGTTGTCACGCTGCATCAGCTCGCCCAGCACCTTCTCGACCGGCACGCCGCGGGCGAGCGTGTGGGCATGGCCCCGATAGGTGCAGAACGACAGGTCGCCCGGCCGCATCGCAGTGGCGAAGCCGGCCGCGATCGCCTCCTGGCCGAGCGACAGGTGGCTGGTTCCCTTGACCAGGTTCTGGAGAAACAGGTCGTAGGCGCGCTGTTCCGCCTGGCGGATCACCTGCTGGCTCCGATAGAGGCGCAGCCGCAGCTCCTCGCCGAGATCGTCGTTGGCGCGCGCAGGCGCGGTCCGGTCGTCGGGCGCGCGGACAGGCTTCTTGACCATGACGGGAACCTCGGAGGGGGACGATCGAGGAGGGATGTGAAATGTATCGGGCGCCGCCGCTTCGGTTGTCAACTCGGCACGGTGGGCAGGAACGCCGCATCGGGCGAGTCGACCGGCATCGCGGCGCCGCCCTCGTGATCAGGCCCGGCCCCTTGCTGCACTGCGAAACAACACCGCCCGGCCCCTGGCCCACATGGCCCGTCAGCCCGTCCGGCGCACACGCTCGCGGTGGACCAGATAGAGGCCCGACACGATCACCACGGCGGCCCCGGCGAGAGTCCATTGGTTGGGCACGTCGCCGAACACCAGCCAGCCCGCCGCCACCACCCACAAAAGCTGAGTGTAGATGAACGGCGACAGCACCGAGGCCGGCGTATGGCGGTGAGCGACGATCAGTAGATAGTGACCGAGGCTGCCGAAGGCGCCGAACATCACCATCAGGGCGAGGTGGAGCGGGTCGGTCGGCGTCGTCCATACGAACGGCACGAGCGGGGTGAGCAGCAGCACGCCGAGCAGGTTCGAGTAGAACAGCGTCGTCGCATCGGAATCGAAGCGCGCCAGCACCCGCGTCGCGATGGCATAGAAGGCCGAGCACGCCGCCGCCAGCACCGACAGCACGGCGGCCGGATGCACGGCGCCGAAGCCGGGCTGGAGCACCAGCACGACGCCGACGAGCCCGACCGCGATGGCGGCCCAGCGGCGCGGCCCGATCCGCTCGCCCAGCATCGGCCCGGCGAGCGCCGCCACCATCAGGGGCGTCGAGAACATGATGGCCAGCGCCTGATCGAGCTGGAGGAACTTGAGGGCGAGAAAGTTGAACACGGTGGTGCCGAGCAGCAGCGCCGAGCGGCCGATCTGGAGCAGCGGCCGGCGGGTGCGCAGCACGCCCGGCCGGGTCAGCGGATTGAACACCAGGAAGGCGAGCACGAGGGCGCTCACATAGCGGGCCCACACCACCTCGATGATGTCGTAGTGGCGGCCGAGATACTTCGCCGTGGTGTCGATGCAGGTGAAGCAGGCGACGGCGCCGCACATCAGCGCGATGCCGAGGAGGCGCAGGCGGCGCAGCCGCGCCGCATCGGGCGCCGGCGTCGGCGGAGATGGCGGTGTCATGCGTGCGACGATCCGGCGAAGCGGCGGGGACGCGCGAGGGCGCGGCACGGGTCGGGGGTTGTCATCTGTCGCTCGTCGTCACCGTTGGTCCGCGGATCGCGGCCGGAGGCACGCAGCCCGAAAGCTGCGGCCGGTTCCTGCTCCGCCGACGCAACATAGGCGCGCGGACCGCCACTGCCGAGGGCGGGTCGCGCATGGGTCGCATGACGACGCCCTCGGACGCCACCCGGAACCGCGGCGGTAACGGCGGCAGCGTCCGCCGCGCCGGCCTCAAGCCCGGCCCGGGAGCGCGCTCTCGTGCCAGCGCCGCAGAATCAGCCACGACACCAGCGAGAGCGCCGCATGCACCGCGATGCCGGCGAGCGACAGCAGCAGCAGCGCCGCGAACATGCGCGGCACGTTCAGGCGGTACCCGGACTCGGCGATGCGGTAGGCCAGTCCGGCGCCGGCCCCGGCGGAGCCCGCGGCGATCTCCGCCACCACGGCGCCGATCAGCGACAGGCCGCCGGCGATGCGGGCGCCGGCCAGCATGGTGGGCAGCGCCGCCGGCAACTGGAGCCGCAGCAGGCGCTGCCAGCGCGACGCCCCGTACAGCGCGAACAGGTCGAGGAGATTGTGGTCGACCGAGCGCAGCCCCAGCGTCGTGTTGGCGAGCATGGGAAAGAACGCGACGATCCAGGCGCAGGCGAGCACCGCCAAAGGCTGCGGCAGCCAGATCAGCAGCAGCGGCGCCACCGCCACCACCGGCGTGACCTGGAGGATGACGGCGTAGGGGTACAGCGCCCCTTCGAGCAGCCGCGACTGGCTGAACAGGATCGCGAGCCCGGCGCCGCCGACCACCGCGAGCCCAAAACCCTGGGCGGTGGTCGTGAGCGTGGCGACGAGCGAGTCCAGCAGCAGGACGCGATCGCTCCACAGCGTCGCCGCCACGGTGCTGGGCGGCGGCAGCACATAGGGCGGCACCGCGAAACCCCACACCGCCAGCTCCCAGACGAGGCAGCCGAGCGCCAGTGCCACCACCGGCAGGGCGAGGCGGCCGATCCGGTCGCGCCATCGTGGAGCCGCGACGGGCGCGCCCGAGCGATCGGCGCCGGCGGGAGTATCGGGCGGGGCGGCGCCGCGATCCGGCGTCGTCATGCCAGCTCCTCCCCCATGGCGTCGGCGAGCGCCTGGGCGACGGTGCGGCACAGGGCCGCGAACGCCGCCGAGGTGCGGAACCGCTCGCCGCGCGGAAACGGGGCGTCGATGGCGAGATCCGCGACGACGCGCCCGGGCCGCGGCGCCATGACGACGATGCGGGTCGACAGATAGACGGCCTCGAACACCGAATGGGTGACGAACACCACCGTCTTGCCGAGCTCGGCCCACAGCGCCGAGAGCGCGTTGTCGAGGCGGAAGCGGGTGATCTCGTCGAGCGCCGCGAACGGCTCGTCCATCAGCAGCAGCGCCGGATCGGTCACCAGGGCGCGGGCGATGGCGGCCCGCATCTTCATGCCGCCGGACAGCTCGCGCGGATAGGCGCCGGCGAAGCCGTCGAGCCCGACCCGGGCGATCGCCGCGGACACCCGCGCGTCGGCATCGCCTCCACGGGCGCCGCCGGTGAGCCGCAGCGGCAGCCGCACATTGCCGGCCACCGTCGCCCACGGCATCAGGGTCGGCTCCTGGAAGACGACACCGAGATCGCCCGGCCGCGGCGGCGCGCCGCCCTCGCCCCATGTCAACACACCGGCCGAGGGACGGTCGAGGCCGGCGATCAGCCGCAACGCCGTCGACTTGCCGCAACCCGAGGGGCCGAGCAGCGACAGGAACTCGCCGCGCGTCACGGCGAGATCGAGCCCGGCGAGCGCCCGCGTGCCGTTCGCGAACGTCTTCCCCACGCCGGCGAGCGTGACGACGGCGGGCGGGGTAGCGGGCATCGTGCCGGTCGTCGCCCCAGGCCCTGGCGCCGGTGCCACGCGGGCCGCCTCAGGGATTGTTGGATCGCAGGTCGAGGCCGACCCGCTTGTTGACGAACTGGAGCGTGTAGGCGCGGCGGAAGTCGAGGTTCGGCTTGATCACGCCGGCCCGCACCATGGCGGCGAAGAAGGTCGCCATGCGGGCGTCCGTCATGGCGCCGATGCCGAGCGTCGCCGCATCACCGGAATCGACGAGACCGTGCTGCTTCATCTGGGCGATGCCATAGGCAATCAGCTCGTCGCTCATCTCCGGGTTTTGCTTCTTGATCAGCGCATTGCCGGCCGACGGATCGCCGTGCAGGTAGGTGGCCCAGCCGACCACGGAGGCATCGACGAAACGCTGCACCAGGCCGGGCTTGTTCTCGACGAGGTCGCGGCGGGTCTCGATCAGGGTCGAGTAGCTGGCGAAGCCCTGGTCGGCGAGCAGGAAGACCAGCGGCCGGATTCGGCTCTGCCGCTCGATGGCGAACGGCTCCGAGGTCAGGTAGCCCTGCATGGCGCTGCGCTTGTCGGCCAGGAACGGCTGCGCGTTGAAGGTGTAGGGCTTCACCTGCTGGTCGCTGAATCCGAATTCGGCCTTCAGCCACTGGAAGTAGCTCGCCATGCCCTCCTTGGAGACGAACAGGGTGAGCCGCTTGAGGTCGGCGAAGCGCTCGACGCCCTGACCCGGATGGGCGATCAGCACCTGCGGGTCCTTCTGGAACATCGCCGCGACCACCACGGTGGGGACGTTCTGGGCGACCGCGTCGAACGCCTGGAGGGTGTTGGCGCTCATGAAGAAGTCCAGCTTGCCGACGGGCAGCAGGATGCGGTTGTTCACCTGCGGGCCGCCCGGCACGATGGTGACGTCGAGGCCGTAGCGGCGATAGGTGCCGTCGGCGAGCGCCTGGTAGAAGCCGCCGTGCTCGGCCTGCGCCACCCAGTTGGTGCCGAACGTCACCTTGTCGAGCGGCTGAGCACCGGCGACGCCAGCCAGGACGGCACCGATCACTCCCGCCGCCAGCAGGGCGATGGCGCCCCGCCGCGCGCGGGGCCGCAGCCCCGCGTGCCGCCCGAATCGACTTGCGAACTGCATCAATTCATCCTCTGTAGAACACGCGGCAGCGACGCCCGAGAGGCCCGTAAGCCCCGCCCGGCGCCGCGTGAATCGCCGTCCACCACAAGTGTCACGCCAATCGAGTCTTACGCCAATGCTGCCGAAACCACACTGGGGCGACATGACGTGGCGGGACTTCGCGTCCGCCGACACGGCCCGCTGGATCGCCGTGCTGCCGGTGGCCGCCGTCGAGCAGCACGGCCCGCACCTGCCGGTCGCCACCGATACGCTGATCGCCGAGGCGCATCTGGCCCGCGTCGCGGCGCTGCTGCCGGCCGACCTGCCGGCCACCCTGCTGCCCGTGCAAGCGATCGGCCACTCCACCGAGCACCTCGCCTTTCCGGGCACCCTGACGTTCAGCGCCGAGACGGCGCTCAGGGCATGGACCGAGATCGGCGAGAGCGTCCACCGGGCCGGGCTGCGCAAGCTCGTCATCGTCACCAGCCACGGCGGCAACGTCCAGGCGATCGACCTCGTCGCCCGCGACCTCCGGGTGCGGCTCGGCATGCTGGTGGTCACCACCCACTGGCATCGCTTCGGCTATCCGGACGGCGTGTTCGCCCGCGACGAGCAGCATCACGGCATCCATGCCGGCGATATCGAAACCTCGCTCGTGCTGGCGCACCGGCCCGAGACGGTGCGCACCGAGGCGATCGCCAACGCGGTCCCGGCGAGCGTCGCGATCGAGCGCGAGTTCCGCTGGCTGCACCCCTATACGCCGGCCCCGTTCGGCTGGATGACCCAGGACCTCAACGCGACCGGCGCGGTCGGCGATGCCCGCCCGGCCACCGCCCGGAAGGGAGCCGCCACCCTCGACCATGCGGCTCGCGCGTTCGTCGAGCTGCTGCGCGAGGTCGACCGCTTCGACCTCACCCGCCTCAAGGACGCACCGGCGCCCTGACGCCGCGTCCCTTCGCCCCGGCCGGCGCCGCCGCGCACCGGCCCTGCCACGACGGACCCCATGGACCTCCAGATCGCGGATCTCCACACCGCCGGACATCGCCGCGGCGTCGCCGCCGCGCCCCACCGGGCCGCCGCGGCGGCCGGCCGCGCCGTGCTGGCCGAGGGCGGTAACGCCCTCGAAGCCATGGTGGCGATGGCCGCCATGATCGCGGTCGTCTACCCGCACATGAACCATGTCGGGGGCGACGGCTTCTGGCTGGTGCACGAGCCGTCCGGCCGGGTGCGCGCCGTGATGGCGGGCGGCCGCGCCGGTGCGCGGGCGAGCGCTGCGTTTTATCGCGACCACGGCCACGACACGATCCCGGCCCGCGGGCCGCTCGCCGCCCTCACGGTGCCGGGCGCCGTCGCCGGCTGGGCGACCGCGCGCGAAGCCGCCGCCGCCCTCGGCGGCCGGATGCCGCTCGACCTGCTGCTGGCCCCGGCCATCCGGGCGGCCCGCGAGGGCGTCGCCGTCACCACCGCCCAGGCGGCCCTCACGGCGGCGTACCGCGCCGAGCTCGCCGCCCTGCCCGGCTTCGCCGAGACGTTCCTGGTCGACGGCAAGGCCCCGGCGGCCGGCCTCCGGCTCGCCCAGCCGGCGCTCGCCGCCACCTTCGAGCATCTCGCCCATGCCGGGCTCGACGACTTCTATCGCGGCGATGTCGGCCGCGAGATCGCCGCCGATCTCGACCGCATCGGCAGCCCGGTCACCCGGGCCGACCTGGAGCGCCACCACGCCGAGGTGACGACGCCGCTGTCGGTGCGGCTCGCCGCCGGCACCCTCCACAACACGCCACCGCCGACCCAGGGGCTCGCCTCGCTGATGGTCCTGGCGCTGTTCGACCGCCTCGGCGTGACGGAGGCCGAAGGTTTCGACCACGTCCACGGCCTGGTGGAGGCGACCAAGCGCGCCTTCCGGGTGCGCGACCGGGTGGTGACCGATCCCGATCGCCTCCCCATCCCGCCCGAGCGCGTCCTCGATCCGGCGGCGCTCGCCGCCGAAATCGACGCCATCGATCGCCGCCAGGCGGCCCCGTGGCCGGCGGCACCCGGCAAGGGCGACACCGTGTGGATGGGCGCGGCCGACGCCAGCGGCCTCGTCGTCTCCTACATCCAGTCGGTCTACTGGGAGTTCGGGTCCGGCTGCGTGCTCCCGCGCACCGGCGTGCTGATGCAGAACCGCGGCATCGGCTTCTCGCTCGATCCCAAGGCGCTGCGGGCGCTCGCCCCCGGCCGGCTGCCGTTCCAGACCCTCAACCCGGCGCTCGCCGTGCTGGCCGATGGCCGGGTGATGGCCTACGGCACCATGGGGGGCGACGGGCAGCCGCAGACACAGGCCGCCCTGTTCACCCGTCACGTCATGTTCCGGCAGCCCCTCGCCGAGGCGCTCGACCGTCCGCGCTGGCTGCTCGGCCGCACCTGGGGGGCGGCGCGCGACAGCCTGCGGGTCGAGCCGCGCTTCCCCGACCGGCTGCTCGACCGCTTGCGGTCCGCCGGACACGACGTCGAGACCCTCGCGGCACCCTATGATTCGATCATGGGCCATGCGGGCGCCGTGGTGCTGCATCCGAACGGGACGCTCGAAGGCGCCCATGATCCGCGCGCCGACGGCGGCGCCGCCGGGGCATGACGGTTCCCGCATATGGGACGGGCACGGCGCGCCGGCTGCGGCCCTCGGCCGCGCCGGCCCGCAGCCTTCCTTCCGCCCTACTCGCCGCTATGGTCGAAGCACTTCGTGACACGTCGAACCGCCGTCCAGCCGAGGGCCGCCCCCGCATGACCCGCTGCACGACACCTCATGGCGGAACCGCTCGCCGCTGGACCGTCTGCCGTCGCGCCCTCGCGGTGCTGGTCGCGCTCGTCGCCGGACTGGTGGCGCTGCCGCGGCCGGGCCTCGCCCATCCGCATGTCTGGGTGGTGATGGCGAGCGAGCTGATCTACGGCGCCGACGGCAGCGTGACGGGCGTGCGCAATGCCTGGACCTTCGACGACATGTTCTCGACCTACGCCACCCAGGGGCTCGACTCCAAGCAGAAGGGCGTGTTCACCCGCGACGAGCTGAAGGATCTGGCCGAGGTCAATGTCACGTCGCTGAAGGAGTACGACTTCTTCACCTACGCCAAGCTCGACGGCAAGAATCAGTCGTTCGGCGATCCGGTCGACTACTGGCTGGAGTTCAAGGACTCGCAGCTCACCCTGCACTTCACGCTGCCGCTCAAGGCGCCCCAGAAGGCCAAGGGCGTCGACCTCGAGATCTACGATCCGAGCTACTTCGTCGACTTCTCGTTCGGCGAGCGCGATCCCTTCGTGCTGAAGAACGCGCCCAACGCCTGCAAGGTGGCGGTGCGCAAGCCGACCGACCAGGAGAGCGCCGCCAAGATCCAGAATCTCGGCGAGGCGGCTTTCGGCCAGGACAACAGCCGCGTCGGCCAGCTTTTCGCCAACAAGGTGTCGGTGCGATGCTCGTGAGCGGTGCGGCACCGGCCGGGCGGCGGGCCGGCCCCGTCGCCGCGGGACTCGCAGTGGCGGCCCTCGTGGCGGTGGCTCTGGTGATCGTGGCGGGGCCCGACGCGGTGCTGGCCCAGACGACGCCGTTCGGCGTGCCGCGGCCCCCCGCCCCGGCGCCGGCCGAGAGCGGCCTGATCGGCTGGATTCTCGCCGAGCAGGCGCGCTTCTACCGCGCCCTCTCGGGGCTGGTGCGGGCCGCCAAGCAGGACGGCAGCGCGGTGTGGAGCCTGCTCGGCGTCTCGTTCGCCTACGGGGTGTTCCATGCCGCCGGGCCGGGCCACGGCAAGGCGGTGATCTCGTCCTACATGATCGCCAACGACGAGACCTGGCGGCGCGGCGTCGTGCTGTCCTTCGCGTCGGCTTTCCTCCAGGCCGCCGTCGCGGTCGCCGTGGTGGGCGTCGCGGCGGCGCTGCTCGGCGCCACGGCGCGCAGCATGAACACGGCGGTGCGCTGGATCGAGATCGTCAGCTACGCTCTGATCGCGCTGGTCGGCGCCCGCCTGGTCTGGCTGAAGGGCCGCGGCTTCTGGCGCGCCCTGCGCGACTGGCAGGCGTCGCGCCGGCCTGCCGCGGCCGCACCCTCGGCGGTCCCGACCCTGGCGCCGGCCGCCCACCCTCATCCGGCGGGCTGCGGCTGCGGAGATCACGGCCATCCTCCGCAGCACCGGCACGCGGCTCCCGATCATCCGGCGCCTGCGACGACGGCGCCGATGGCGGCAGCGACGCTCACGCTGGCGCGCCCCGATGCGGTCATCCGCAGCGAGCCCCACCATCACGCCGACCACAGTCACGCGCCTCACGATCACGTCCACGGTCCCGGCTGCGAGCACGACGGCTGCGGCCACGCCCACGGGCCCGCGCCCCAGGACCTCGCCGGTCCAGGCGGCTGGTCGCGCGGCCTCGCCGCCATCGTGGCGGTCGGCCTGCGGCCGTGCTCGGGCGCCATCCTGGTGCTGGTCTTCGCGCTGGCGCAGGGGCTGTTCTGGGCCGGCATCGGCGCCACCTTCGCGATGGGGCTCGGCACCGCCATCACGGTCACGGCGATCGCCACCGTGGCGGTGGGCGCCAAGGCGATGGCCACCCGTCTCGCACAGCACCGCCCCGGTCCCGGCGCGCTGGCGCTGCGCGGCCTCGAGGTGCTGGCGGCGGTCGCCGTGCTCACCTTCGGGGTGGCGCTGCTGGCCGGCTACATGGTCAGCGAGCGGATGATCTGAGCCGGACGGGCGTCCTCAGGAGGGCGGCCGCCGGCGTTCGGGGGGCGGCACGGGATCGGGCCGGACCGGCATCACGGCCCGGTTGGGCCGGCAGCCGCCGCCGACCCCCGAGACGGTCGCCAGGCACTGCTCCCGGCTGGCGAAGCCGCAATTCACCACGGCGCCTTCCATGTCGTACTCGGCGCACCACGGCCACACCGGAGCCGCCTGCGACCGGGCTCCCGCCGCGGCGGCGACGTCCAGCCCCGCCGTGATCGCGAGGCCGGCCAGCAGCAGCGCCCTGGCGGCAACCGGGCCGCGGCGCGACGCACCACCCGTCACGCGAAATCCTCCGGCCGCAGCGTGATGGCCGTTCCCGGCGGCGTGCGGGCCGCCGCCTGGTCCCAGGCGTGCTGATAGCGCGTCAGCGTCGCCCGGTCGGCGATCTCCTTGTGAACGACGATTCGCTCCAAGCCGTCGAGCCACGCCTCGTAATAGGCCGTCCCGGGCGCGGCGACCCGGATGGTGGCGCCGAGCGTGTCGGCCCATTCCAGCCAGGAGAACACCCCGCGCTGCTCCAGCATCATGGTCAGCACGAAGGCGAGCGCCTCCCAGCGGGCGCGGAACAGCGGCCCGTCGCCGTCGCGCGGGATCTCGGTCATGGCGCGGGCGCCGAGCGCCGCGTCGGTGACGTCGGCGGCGGTCGGCACCGGCAGCGGCGGAGTGGCACCGCCGGCCGTGGCCAGGCGGGAGACGTAGACGTCGATGAAGCTGTCGAGGAGCGCCGAATCGACGCGCCCGCGCTCGGTGACGAGGCTCGCGAGAGCATGAACGCGAAGGTCCTGGTCGGACAGGTCCGGACCAGAGCCGTCGGCAGGATCGGGGAGGATCGGCATTCGCACACGGTAGAGGAGCACGGTCGGCTTGGCCATGGCCCAGACGCGCCGGCCGAGCGAAATCCCGTGATCGGCCGCCGGCCGCACGGCGGGGGCTGTGGCCGCCGACCGGCGGTCAGGCTTCGAGATGGCGGCGTGGGATGCGGCCGGTGATCAGCCCGCCGACCGGCCCGAACAGCACCGACAGGCCGTAGGCGGCCGCCGCCACCAGGATGATGGCGGGTCCCGACGGAGCGCCGGTGTGGAACGACACCAGGAGCCCGACCACGCCCGACAGCATGCCGGTCACGATCGCCACCGCAATCATGCCGTTGACGTCGCGGGCCCAGAAGCGGCCGACCGTCGCCGGGACGATCAGGATGCCGACCGACAGCAGCGTTCCGAGGGCGTGGAAGCCGCCGACCAGGATCAGCACCAGCAGCGCCAGGAACGCGATATGGGCCGGCGCCCCGGCCCGGCTGACCGAGCGCAGGAAGCCGGGATCGACCGAGTCCATCAGCAGCGGCCGCCAGATCACCGCGAGCACCGCGAGCGCCACGGTGGTGATGGCGGCGATCAGGATCAGGGTGGCGTCGTCCAGCGCCAGCACGCTGCCGAACAGGAAGTTCAGCAGATCGACATTGCTGCCGCGCATCGACACGATGGTGACGCCGAGCGCCAGCGAGGCGAGGAAGAAGGCGGCCAGCGAGGCGTCCTCCTTCAGCTCGGTGAGGCGGGCGACGAGGCCGGCCAGCAGCGCCACCGCGAGGCCGGCAGCGAGGCCACCGAGCGTCATGGCGAACAGGTCGAGCCCGGCCACCATGAAGCCCAGCGCCGCCCCCGGCAGGATGGCGTGCGCCATGGTGTCGCCGACCAGGCTCATCCGCCGCAGCATCAGCACGACGCCGATCGGCCCGGCGCCGATCGCCAGCGCCAGCGTGCCGGCCAGCGCCCGGCGCATGAACTCGAACTCGACGAACGGCGCGATCAGGAGATCGTACATCAGGCCCGCACCCGTCGCTGTGCCGTCACGGCGCGCCTCGTCATTCCGCCGCCACCCGGCACTCCGCCGCGTCCTCGTCGAACGCCTCGCACATGCGGCGCGCCTTCTCCAGATTGGCGGCGGCGAGCACCTCGGCGGCCGGCCCCCAGGCCACCGCCTCGCGGGCGATCAGCAGCGCCTCCGGAAAGCTCGTCCGCACCATGTCGAGATCGTGCAGCGCCGCCAGGATGGTGCGGCCCTCGCCGTGCCAGCGGCGGACCAGGCCGAACAGGTCGGCGGCGGTGCGGGTGTCGATGCCGTTGAACGGCTCGTCGAGCACGATCAGCCGGGCATCCTGGAGCATCAGCCGGGCGAACAGCACGCGCTGGAGCTGGCCGCCCGACAGCTTGCCGATCGGCCGCTGCTCGAAGCCGGTGAGGCCGACCGCCGCGATGGCGTGGTGGACCCGCTCGCGCGCCGGGCGGCCGAGGCCGCCGAACAGCCCGGTCTGCCGCCACAGGCCCATGGCGACGAGGTCGTAGACGTCGATCGGGAACGAGCGGTCGATCTCGGCGATCTGCGGCAGATAGGCGACGTCGCGCCGATCGAGGCCGCAACGGTCGATCCGCCCCGCGAGCGGCGGCACGATGCCGACGATGCCCTTGAACAGGGTCGACTTGCCGGCGCCGTTCGGCCCCACCACCGCGAGCAGCGCGCCGCGCTCCACCGTGCCGTCGAGATGGTGGATGGCGGGGTGGCGCTCGTAGCCGAGAGTGAGATCGTGGAAGACGAGCTGCGGGATCACGCGATCGACCTCACGCCATCGCCCACAGGACGACGGCCCAGACCACCGCGGCCAGGACCGCCACCACGGCGAGCCGGCGGCCGAGGGACAGCCGCAAAAGCGACGGCGCCGGCGGCGGCGACGGATGGGCGAAGCCGGGATCGTGGTGGTGATGCGTCATGGGTGGTGATGCGTCATGGCACCAGGGCGGTCGGCGGTGCTGCTCGGATAGTGTTATAGTATCACAGGCTCGCTGCCAACCGCCGCCCGCCACCATCGCGGCCGGCCGTCGAGGCACTTCATCGGTGGGGCTCGCCGGCCGTGGCCGAGAAGTCCGGCCGCCAGCGCTTCAGCCACAGCGAGTTGGTGACCACCGACACCGACGACATCGCCATGGCGGCCCCGGCGAGCGCCGGGGTGAGCACCCCGAAGGCGGCCAGCGGCAGGCCGATCACGTTGTAGACGAAGGCCCAGAACAGGTTCTGCCGGATCTTGCGCACGGTGCGGCGGGAGATGTCGAGGGCGGCGGCGACCAGGCGCGGATCGGCCCGCATCAGGGTGACGGGCGCCGCCTCGACGGCGACATCGGCGCCGGTGCCGAGCGCGATGCCGACCTCGGCGGCGGCGAGCGCCGGCGCGTCGTTGATGCCGTCCCCCACCATCGCGGGGGTGCGGCCGGCCGCCTTCAGGGCGGCGAGCGCCCCCGATTTGTCGGCCGGCTTCACCGAGGCCCGGTAGGCCGACAGCCCGAGGGCGCCGGCCACCTTGGCGGCCACCGCCTCGGCGTCGCCGGTCAGCATCTCGGCCCGCACCCCGCGGGCGGCGAGCAGCGCCACGGCGGCGGCCGATTCGGGCCGCAGCGGATCGGCGATGCCGAGCACCCCGATGGCGCGGCCATCGGCCGCCACCACCACCGCGGTGCGCGCCTCCGCCTCGATGCCATCGAGCACCGGCGACGCCGCCGCGAGGTCGATGCCGAGCTCGGCCATCAGGTCGCGGTTGCCGATCGCCACCCGGCGGCCCTCGACGGTGCCGACGACGCCGCGGCCGACGAGCGCCCGGAAATCCGCGACCGGCGCCAGCGCGACCTGCGGCACCGCGGCCAGCACCGCGGCGGCCAGCGGATGCTCGCTGCCGGTCTGCACGGCGGCGGCGAGCCGCAGCAGCGTGTCGCGATCGAGGGCGGGATCGAGCGGCACCGCCTCGGTGAGCGCCGGCCGGCCCTCGGTCAGGGTGCCGGTCTTGTCGAACACCACCGTGTCGACCGCGGCGGCGCGCTCCAGCGCCTCGATGTCCTTGACGAGAATGCCGGCGCGGGCGGCCGCGCCGGTGCCCGCCACCAGCGCCGCCGGGGTGGCGAGGCCGAGCGCGCACGGGCAGGCGATCACCAGCACCGAGACGGCGGCGACGAGCGCGCTCTCCAGCCCCTGACCGGCGACGAGCCAGCCCGCGAAGGCGACGAGCGCGATCAGCACCACGGCGGGCACGAACACGGCCGAGACGCGATCGACCAGCCGCTGCACCGGCGCCTTGCCGGCCTGGGCGTTCTCGACCAGGCGGATGATGCGGGCCAGCGTGGTGTCCTCGCCGACCGCGACCGCCGCGACGATCAGGCGGCCGACGCCATTGAGCGCGCCGGCCGTGACCTTGTCGCCCGGCCGCTTCACCACCGGCACGCTCTCGCCGGTGACGAGCGATTCGTCGGCCTCGCTCTCGCCCTCGGTCACCGTGCCGTCGACCGGGATGCGCTCGCCCGGCCGCACCACCACGCGGTCGCCGGCCCGCACCGCGTCGATGCCGATCTCCACCTCGCCGCCGTCGCGCAGCACCCGGGCGCGCTCGGGCCGCAGCGTCATCAGGGCGCGGATCGCCGCCGTGGTGCCGCGCTTGGCCCGCGCCTCCAGCCACTTGCCGAACACCACGAGGGTGATCACCGCGGCGGCGCCCTCGAAGTAGAGGTGCCCGGTGGCCGCCTCGCCGCGGGTCAGCACCATCGCCAGGCTGAACAGGTAGGCCGCCGTGGTGCCGAGCGCGACCAAGAGATCCATGTTGCCGGAGCCGGCCCGCAGCGCCGCGAACGCCGCCTTGTAGAAGCGGGCGCCGACCACGAGCTGCACCGGCGTCGCCAGCGCCAGCTCGAACCACGGGTCGAAATGCCAGTGGGCCCCGAACGGCGCCGCCACCATCGGCAGCACCAGCGGCAGCGTCAGCGCCGCCGCGACGACGAGATGGCGGAGCTGCTGCCGCTCGGCGAACAGGCGCTCCTGCTCGCGGGCCTCCTCGTCACGGCGCCGCTCGGCCGCCGAGGTGGCGCGCGGCTGCGCCCCGAAGCCGGTGCGCTCCACCGCCGCGGCGAGCGCCGCCGGTGTCACCTCGGCCGCCGTCACCGCGACGTCGGCGCGCTCCAGCGCCAGGTTGACCGATGCGGAGGCGACTCCCGGCACCCGCCGCAGCGCCGCCTCCACCCGGCCCGCGCAGGCCGCGCAGGTCATGCCGGTGATGTCGAGCACCACATGGCCGGCGGCCGGCGGGCCTGCGGCACCGGGTGCTGCGGCATCGGATGCGGCGGCGGGAGACTTGCCTTCGGCGGCGAGGGACATCAGCATGCGGTCCTGTTGGTGCCGGGACGGTGCGCAACGGACGGGCGGGCGGATCACCGCATCCGGTCTTCGCGCCACGGGACGGCGGCGGTGCCATCAGGCCGGCGGATATGTCGGCAAGATGGCGCGGGTCGCGCATCTCGGCAATGCCGCCATGGTCGGAGCATCGGGACCGCGACCCGTGCGAGGCGACCCGCAGGCTGGATCGCCATGACCGCATCGACCCGCATCGCCATGACCTCATCGCCATGACCTCATCCCCATGACCGCGAGGGTGCCGCAGAGACGCCATCTCGGTGCATCGCCGCACGACGGCGCGCCGGAGGTCGCGGTGCGAGCCGCGCGGCCGTGCGATCTCGATGCTCTGGAGGCCCTGGAGCAGGCCGCCTTCACGGCCGATCGCATGTCGCGGCGAAGCCTCCGCCGGCTGCTCACCGCGCCGACCGCGACGGTGCTGGTGGCCGAGCGCGACGACCGTGTCGCGGGGGCCGCCGTGGTGCTGGTCCGGAGCGGCAGCAGCCGCGCCCGGCTCTACTCCATCGCGGTCGACCCGGCCGCGCGCGGCCACGGCATCGGCCGGCGGCTGCTTGCCGCCGTTGAGGACGCCGCCGAGGCCCGCGGCCGCGATGCCCTGCGGCTGGAGGTGCGCGCCGACAACGCCGAGGCCGTCGCGCTCTACCGCGACGCCGGATACCACCCAATCGGCTGTTACCCGGCCTATTACGCCGACCGGACCGACGCGCTGCGATTCGAGAAGGCGCTGGCGCGACCCGCCACACCAGCCCGCTGACATCTTCGTGAGCGACCGCCGCCGAGGCTTCCATCACCCCATGTGTTCGGCCGACATGCTGCCCGTCACCCGCTGGCTGAAGACCGATTCGCCGACGGCCTCTCCGGCGGCCGTCATCGCGGCGCCATCGCGGCGAACGACAGAAGGCAGGAGCCTCGCCAGGGTCGCCGGGCGCGGCGGCCGGAAAGGAACGACGACATGACCGGCTGGGTCATTCTGGTCGACCAGCCTCGGGATTTTCCCAACGCCGACACCCCCCACAAGGTGATCACCACCAGCGAGTACCTGGCGCGACCGCGGCTGTTCGAGGCCGCCCGCCCGAAGCTGCTCAACCTGTCGCGCTCCTACGCCTACCAGTCGAAAGGCTACTACGCCTCGCTGCTGGCCGAGGCGCGCGGCCACCGGGTGATCCCGACGGTCGAGACCATGCTGGAGCTGCGCGAGGCGAAGCTCTACGAGCACGCTTTGCCGGAGCTGGAGGACTCGCTCAACAGCTGCGCCCGAAAAGCCGACTTCCAGCCGGAAGGCGAGCTGAAGCTGTTCGTCTGCTTCGGCATCCCCCAGGATTCCCGCTTCGAAGCCTTCGGCCGCCTGTTGTTCGACTGGTTCCGCTGCCCGGCCCTGGAGGTGACGGTCGACACCGGCGCGACCTGGCTCGCCATCGACCGCATCCGGATGCGGCCGGTCACCCGGCTCGGCAACGGCGAGGCGGGCTTCTTCCGCGACAGCCTGCACCAGCACACCCGGCGCGAGTGGCGCAGCCCGAAGGCGCGCACCACCGCCAAGTACGACCTCGCGGTGCTGTACGACCCGAACGAGAAGCTGCCGCCCTCGTCCGCCACGACCATCAAGTACTTCGCCCGGCTCGCCGAGAAGCTGTCGGTGGATGTCGAGCCGATCACCCGGCGGCAGCTCGCCGAGCTGGCCGAGTACGACGGCCTGTTCATCCGCGAGACCACCTCGATCGACAATCACACCTATCGGTTCGCGCGCCGCGCCGTGCAGGAAGGGATGCCGGTCATCGACGACCCGATCTCGATGATCCGCTGCACCAACAAGGTCTTCCTGATGGAGCTGCTGCGCCAGAACAAGGTGCCGACCCCGCCGACCGTGATGGTGGCCGACACGGCCGACCTGACCCGCGCCATGGACGAGCTCGGCCTGCCGCTGGTGGTGAAGATCCCGGACGGCTCCTTTTCACGCGGCATCCACAAGGTCTCGACGCCCGAGGCGTTCAAGCGCGTCGCCGACGAGCTCTTGGAGGAAACCGACCTGCTGCTCGCCCAGAAGTTCATGCCGACCGAGTTCGACTGGCGGGTCGGCGTGCTGGCGGGCGAGCCGCTGTTCGTCTGCCAGTACCGGATGGCCCGCGGCCATTGGCAGATCGTCAAGCACCGCGCCGACGGCACCTCGCTCGAAGGTGGCTTCAAGACCTTCGGGCTCGATCAGGCGCCGGCCGGGCTGATCGACATCGCGGTCCGGGCCGCCCGGCCGATCGGCGACGGCTTCTACGGCGTCGACCTCAAGCAGACCGACGACGGCATCGTGGTCATGGAGGTCAACGACAACCCCAACCTGGAGCACGGCATCGAGGACGCCGTCGCCAAGGACGAGGTGTGGGTCCGCCTGCTCAAGTGGTTCATCGCCCGCCTGGAGCAGTGACGGCCGATCGCGGCCCGTGCCGACCAGCGCGCCGTCGTGGCGGAGCCGGTCGGCGCGATGGCCGGCGAACGGGCCGGACGCGGACCATGGGACGCTGAACGCAGACCGCGAAATACCGTGCCGACGGCCCGTCACGAGGCGATCGTGACGGGCGTGTCGGGACGATGGCTCGGCAGGATGGGCGCCGACCTGCTCGGCGGCGCCGGAGGCGGCGCGATCAGCGGGCGACGGTCGACAGCTCGGTGCAGTTCACCGAACCGAACATGCTGCGCACGCAGTCGCGCGTGGCGACGTAGCGGACCACCGGGGCGGGCGCAGGCGCAGGCGCGGCGGCAGGCGCCGGAGCCGCGGCGGAAGCGGCCTTGGCGGGAGCGGCGGCGGGAGCGGCGGCGGGGGCGGCCGCAGGGGCTGCCGCCGGCGTGACCGAGGCGGCGGCGACGGGCTTGCTCGCCGTCGGCGCCGGGGCCGGCTTGCTGCCCGGGAACGGCAGCTTGTTGAACACGACCAGAACCGCGACGACGATCAACGCCCCATAGAGAATACGCATTGTGAGACTCCAATCCGATGCGTCCGACGATGTCATTTCCGCGGCGGCCCCGGAGTCGCCGCGCTCGCTCGCACCATGGCGCAGAACGATTGAGGCGACGTTACCATAATAGGGCGGGGCGCGACGACGTGTCTCGCCTTCGACGTGGCGATACGCCGCGCGCATGGCTGGACCAGCACGCCGTCGTCCCGGTCGTGATCAGAGCGGCGTGAGACCGGCCTCGATCTCGCGCCGCCGCGCTTCCAGGAACGGCGGCAGCGACAGCCCGCGGCCGAGCCGGTCGAGCGGCTCGTCCACCGCGAAGCCGGGGCCGTCGGTGGCGATCTCGAACAGGATGCCGCTCGGCTCGCGGAAGTACAGGCTGCGGAAGTAGAAGCGATCGACCGGCCCGCTCGACGGAACACGCAGCCGGCGCAGGCGCTCGACCCAGTCCTGATAGTCGCCATCCGCCACCCGGAAGGCGACGTGATGGACACCGCCGGCGCCCGGCTGCGCGGCCGGCAGCCCGGGCTCGACCGCGACATGCAGCTCCGCGGCCGGGCCGCCGGCGCCCATCGCATAGACATAGGTGCGACTCTCGCCGCCGCGGCCCGGCGTCGCGTAGTCACGCTCCCGTCGCATCTCCGTCACGGCGGTCAGCACCGCGTCGGTCGGCGCCAGCTCCGGCACCGACAGGGTGACGGGGCCGAGGCCGCGGATCTGATGCGCGGCCGGCACCGGGCTGTCGGCCCAGGGATGCGCGTCGCCGACGCCGCCGTCGTCGACGAGGGCGAGTCGCTGACCTTCGGGGTCCTCGATATCGAGCGTCGCACGGCCGTCGCGCAGCACGATGTCGCCATGGACGACGCCCGCGGCGGCGAGCCGGTCGCGCCACCAGACGAGGCTCGTCTCGCCGGCGACGCGCAGCCCGGTTCGCACGATGCTGCGGGTGCCGCGCCGCTCGCGGCCGACCGGCCAGTCGAAGAACGTGATGTCCGAGCCAGGCGAGGCGAGCCCGTCGGCATAGAACAGATGATAGGCCGACACGTCGTCCTGATTGACGGTCTTCTTCACCAGCCGCAGGCCGAGCGTCTCTGTATAGAAGGCATGATTGCGACGGGCGTCGGCCGTCACGGCGGTGAGATGGTGGAGGCCGGTGAGCGTCATGGCGTGATCCTCGTCGGGGGTGTCAGAGGTTCAGGAAACGAACGGGCGGCGCGCCAGCCAGGCGGTGGCGATGGCGACGTCGTCGCCGGTGAGACCGTGGCCGGCCCGCACCGTGTGATGCGCGACGGCGGCGCCGTCCTGGCGCAGCAGCGCCGCGAGGCGCTCCGCCTCGCCGGGCCGCATCAGCGGATCGTCGGTGCCCGACACGATCAGCACCGGCGTGCCGGGCCGGGCCGCATCGACCGGCCGCGGCACGGTGGCCGGCCACGGATCGAGCGGCACCATCGGGCGCAGCAGCACGGCCCCCGCCAGGGTGCCGGGGTGGAGCGCCAGCAGCGCCGCCGCCATGTTGGCGCCGTTGGAGAAGCCGAGCGCCGTCGGCGCCGCGAGCCCGTAGCGCTCGCGCGCGGCCGCCACGAAGGCGGCCAGGTCGGCGGCGCGCCGGCGCACGTCGTCCTGATCCAGCACGCCTTCGGCGAGCCTCCGGAAGAAGCGCGGCGCATCGCCTTCCCGCACATTGCCGCGCACCGAGAGCAGCGCGGCGCCGGGCGCGACCGCGTGGCCGAGATCGATCAGGTCGTGCTCGTCGCCGCCGGTGCCGTGCAGCAGCAGGAGCGGCGGGCGCGTCGCATCGGTCGCCGGCGCGACGCGGTGACGGTGGAGATCGAGCGCATCGGTCGTGACGACGGGGGTCATGGTCGCCTCGGGGGTGAGAGGAGATGAGACGAGGGTGAAGCCCTCTCCCCCGTCGGGGAAGAGGGCGAGACGGCCGCACCGACCGAGCGGGGTCAGCCGAGCGGCGGCAGCGCCGCCGCGATGGACTCACGACGCGCCGCGAGACCGGGCGGCAACTTCAGCTCGCCGCCGAGCGAGTCCACCGGCTCGTCGACGGCGAAGCCGGGCTCGTCGGTGGCGATCTCGAACAGCACGCCGCCCGGCTCGCGGAAGTAGACCGAGCGGAAGTAGTGGCGGTCACGCTGCTCGGTCGCCGCGATACCGTGATGCTGGGCGAGGCGCGCCACCTGGGCGCGCTGCGCCGCGTCGTCGGCGGCCCGGAAGGCGACGTGGTGGACCGAGCCGGCGCCGAGCCGGCCGGTCGCCGGGCCGCCGGCCCGGTGCAGGTCGACGAGGGTGCCGATGTCGCCCGGCGCGGCGCCAGCCGCCCGATAGCGCGTCACCTCCTCGTCGCGGCCGACCTCGGCGAAGCCGAGCACGTCGGTGACGATCGCGGCGGTCGCGGCCGGATCGGCGATCAGGAGGCCGACGCCGTGGACGCCGCGGATCGCCGCCTCGGCCGGAACCGCGGCGGTCGTCCAGGCGGGCTCCGCCTCGGCTCCCGGAACGCCGACGAGGGCGAGCCGCATCCCGTCCGGATCGCGCAACGCCAGCACGGTCTCGTCGAAGCGGCGGCGCGGCGCGTCGTGGTCGACGCCGGCCTCGACCAGCCGGTGCGCCCAGAAGGCGATCGACTCGGCCGGCACCGCCAGCGCCGTCTCCATCGTCTCGCCGACGCCGATGCGGCCGGCCGCGGCGTGCTCCCACGGAAAGAAGGTGACCAGGCTGCCGGGCCGGCCGGTCTCGTCGCCGTAGTAGAGATGCCAGGTGCCGGGATCGTCGAAGTTGACGGTCCGCTTCACCAGGCGCAGCCCCAGCGTGCCGGCATAGAAGTCGAGATTGCGGCGGGCGCGGCCGGCCAGCGCCGTGACGTGATGGATGCCGTTGCGGGTCATGGGGTTCTCCTCGACGGGATGGCCCGTCGGTCCTTGGGTCCGGCCTCAAATGGGGTGCGGAACCGCCGACACCAGCACCCACTCATTGCACGATCGCAACGTTTAACGTGCAATTCCGGATATTGCATTGCGATGAGGAAATCGTCAGTCTCCGGGCATCGCAACGTTCGAACCGTCAATTCTGGAGACCTCCGATGATCGACCCCCGTCTCGCCCCCTACGGCGCCTTCGTGCTGCGCGTCGCCCTCGGCGTCATGTTCATGGCGCACGCCTACCTGAAGCTCGCGGTCTTCACGGTCGCCGGCTTCCAGGGCTTCCTCGCCTCGCTCGGGCTGCCGGCCGCGCTCGCCTGGCCCATCATCCTGGCCGAGCTCATCGGCGGCCTCGCCCTGGTGCTCGGCATTTACGGCCGCGCCGTCGCGCTGCTGCTCCTGCCGGTGCTGCTCGGCGCCCTCGCGGTGCACGCCCCCAACGGCTGGCTGTTCACCGCCGCCAACGGCGGCTGGGAATACCCGGCCTTCCTGGTGGTGGCGGCCGTCGTCCAGGTGCTGGTCGGCGACGGCGCCTTCGCGCTGAAGCCGACGCCCCGCCTGGGCGCGGTCGGCGGACGCGCTCTGTCGCGCCCCGCCTGAGCACGACGCGGGCGCACGAATCCGCTACCCGGTGGGCGGCGGCACCCGGCCGCCGCTCCGCCGCCGCTTCCGGAGTCCCGATGCCCGAACGCCCGAACGCCCTCGCCTGGGACGATTTCCGTCTCGTCAAGGCGATCGCCGATGCGAAGAGCCTGCCGGCCGCCGCCGGCCTCCTGGGCGTCAACCACTCGACGGTGTTCCGCCGGCTCGGCCAGATCGAGGCGGCGCTCGGCGTGCCGCTGTTCGAGCGCCACCGCACCGGCTACGTGCCGACCGCCGCCGGTGACGAGCTGGTGGCGGCCGCCCGCCGCATGGACGAGGACGTCGCCGCCGTCACCCGCCGCATCGCCGGGCAGGAGATCTCGCCCTCCGGCGAGCTGCGCGTCACCACCAACGACTCGCTGCTCGTCCATCTGCTGACCCCGCTGTTCGCCCGCTTCCGCCGCCAGTGCCGCGACGTGCGGCTCGACCTCGTGCTCTCCAACCAGGCCCTCAACCTGTCGAAGCGCGACGCCGACGTGGCGATCCGCGCCACCGACCGGCCGCCCGAGACGCTGGTCGGGCGCCGCGTCGCCCGCATCGCCTGGGCGCTCTATGGCGCCGCGGCCGACTTCCCCGATCCGGCCGCCGTCGATCCCGCCGCACTGTTCGAACGCGATTGGATCGCCCTCGGCGAGCAGCTCGCCGGCCTCCAGGCGGTGAAGTTCGTGCAGGCCCATGTGGCGCCGGAGCGGATCGTCTACCGCATCGACACCGTGCTCGGGCTCGCCGAGGCGGTGGAGGAGCGGATCGGCATCGGCCATCTGCCATGCTTCATCGGCGACGCGCGTCCCGGGCTGGTACGGCTCGGCCCGCCCGACCCGGCGCTCGGCACCGACCTGTGGCTGCTCACCCATCCGGACCTGCGCCACGCCGCAAGGGTGCGCGTCTTCGTCGATTTCCTGGCCGCCGAGATCGGCAAGCAGCGCCGCTTCATCGCCGGCGAGAGCGCCGCGGCGGAGTCGCCGCCGTAGCACGGCACGGTGGTGCGGACCGCGACGCGCTGCCGCACCCGCCCGGAAAGTCACACCCCAGCGCCGTCGTCGTCACCCCGGCACGATCTCGCCACGCGCCGATCATCATGCCGTCACGTGATCGCCCCTGGCCGGTGCGATGGAACCGAACACACTGTCTTCGATTGTCGAGGCAGGTTCGATCCTTACCGAGGCCCGGTTTTCCCATGACGATGACGAGTCGCCGCGACCTGCTGGCCGGGTCGCTGGCGCTGCCCTTGGTGCTGTCCGGCTCGCGGCTCGCCGCCGCGCAAGGTGCCGCCGCCCCGTCGCAGCCGCCCCCCGAGGTGCCGTTCGACGCCAACCTGGTCCGCCGCACCGCGCGCGGCCTGGCCGAGAAGGCGTTCGTGCCGCCCGACACGACGCTGCCGGCGAGCTTGCAGGATCTCGACTACGACCGCTACCGCACCATCCGCTTCAAGCCCGACCGGGCGCTGTGGCGCGGCGAGGGGCTGCCGTTCGAGGCGCAGTTCTTCCATCGCGGCTTCCTGTTCACCGACCGCGTCGCCATCCACGAGGTGGCGGACGGCAAGGCGCGACCGATCCTCTACGCGGCCGATCTGTTCGACTTCGGCGCAGTGCCGCCGCCGCCCGCCGACGCCCGCGTCGGCTTCGCCGGCTTCCGCCTGCACGCGCCTCTCAACCGTCCCGATTACTACGACGAGGTCGCGGTGTTCCTCGGCGCCAGCTACTTCCGCGCCGTCGCCAAGGGCCAGACCTACGGCCTGTCGGCGCGCGGCCTGTCGCTCGGCACCGGCGATCCGAAGGGCGAGGAGTTCCCCGCCTTCCGGGCCTTCTGGATCGAGAAGCCACCCAAGCACACCGGCTCCATCGTGGTGCACGCGCTGCTCGATTCGAAGAGTGCCGCGGCCGCCTACCGCTTCACCATCCGGCCCGGCGAGACCACCGTGTTCGACGTCGAGATGACGCTGTATCCGCGCGTCGACGTCGAGCTGCCCGGCATCGGCACCTGCACCAGCATGTTCTTCTTCGGCCCCAACGACCGCGGCGGCATCGACGACTTCCGTCCGGCGGTCCACGACTCGGATGGTCTCGCCATCCGCAACGGGCGCGGCGAGGAGATCTGGCGGCCGCTCGCCAATCCGGCCGATCTCCAGATCAGTACCTTCGAGGACACCAATCCGCGCGGCTTCGGCCTGCTCCAGCGCACCCGCGACTTCCGCGCCTACGAGGATCTGGAATCGCGCTTCGAGACGCGGCCGAGCCTGTGGGTGGAGCCGATCGGCGACTGGGGCTCGGGCGCCACCCAGCTCATCGAGATCCCGACCAAGGAAGAGATCCACGACAACATCGTGGCGTTCTGGCGCCCCAAGGACAAGCTCGCCGCCAAGGGCGAGTACTGGTTCACCTACCGGCTGCACTGGGGCGCCGGCAAGGCCAACACGCCGCCGCTCGCGGTGTTCGCCCGCACCCGCGCGGGCGCCGGCCCCAACGGCACCCGCCGCTTCGTGCTCGACATCACCGGCGACAAGCTCGCCGGCGTCGATCCGGCCGCGATGCGCGGGGTGGTGACGTCCGACAAGGGCAAGATCCTCAACGTCGTCACCCAGCCGAACCCGGCGGCCGGCGGCTGGCGCCTCTCCTTCGAGCTCGCCCCCGAGCGCGAGAGCGTGATCGAGCTGCGCGCCGTGCTGATGCGCGGCGACGAGACGCTGACCGAGACCTGGCTGTACCGTTGGTCGGCGTGACGCCCATGCACGACATGACCCTGCCGCTCCCGCCGGAGCGTGTCGCCCTCCCGCCCGAGCAGCCGCTGGCCATGCCGGAGCAGTCGCTGTGGCGGGTGGCCGAGACGGCGCGCGCGCCGGCCCGGCCGATCCGGTCCGGATGGCGGCGGCTCGTGGTGTTCGGCGCCACCGCGATCCTCACCGCCATCGGGCTCCACGAGATGTACCTGGTGCTCCAGGTGCAGGGCCTGACGCTGGCCGAGGCGGTGGTGCTCGGCCTGTTCGGCTTGCTGTTCGCGTGGATCGCCTTCTCGCTGGTGTCGAGCGTGATCGGCTTCGTCGCCATCCTGCGCGGCCGCGACCGCAGCCTCGGCATCGACGCGACTGCGCCGCTGCCGGATCTCGCCGCCCGCACCGCCATCCTGCTGCCGACCTACAACGAGGACCCGCAGCGGGTGATGTCACGTCTCCAGGCGATCTGGGAGTCGGTGCGCGACACCGGGCGGCTCGATCATTTCGACGTCTTCGTGCTCAGCGACACCACCGACCCCGACGTGTGGGTGCGCGAGGAGGCGGCCTATGTGGGGCTCGTCGAGCGCACCGGCGCCACCAACATCTTCTACCGGCACCGGCGCGAGAACACCGCCCGCAAGGCCGGCAACATCGCCGAATGGACGACGCGCTTCGGCGGCGCCTACGCCCACATGTTGGTGCTCGACGCCGACAGCCTGATGACCGGCGACACCATCGTACGGCTCGCCGCCGCCATGGAGCGCCACCCCGGCGTCGGCCTGATCCAGACCTTTCCGGTGATCCTCGCCGGCACCACGCTGTTCGCCCGCATCCAGCAGTTCGCCGGCCGCCTCTACGGCCCGCTGATCGCCCGCGGCATCGCCTGGTGGCACGGCGCCGAGAGCAACTACTGGGGCCACAACGCCATCATCCGGGTGGAGGCGTTCGCGGGCCAGGCGGGCCTGCCGCTGCTGCGAGGGCGCAAGCCGTTCGGCGGCCACATCCTCAGCCACGACTTCGTGGAAGCCGCGCTGATGCGGCGCGCCGGCTGGGCCATCCACATGGCGCCGTCACTCGGCGGCTCCTACGAGGAGTGCCCGCCGTCGCTGACCGAGTACGCGGTGCGCGATCGCCGCTGGTGCCAGGGCAATCTCCAGCATCTCGGCGTGCTGCCGGCGCGCGGCCTGCACTGGGTGTCGCGACTGCATCTCCTCACCGGCATCGGCTCCTATGTCAGCTCGCCCTTGTGGCTGGTCTTCCTGCTGGTCGGCATCCTGCTGTCGTTGCAGGCACAGTTCGTGAAGCCCGAGTACTTCCCGGCCGGCTTCTCGCTGTTCCCGCAGTGGCCCGCGCAGGACCCCGTCCGCGCCGCCTGGGTGTTCGCCGGCACCATGGCGGTGCTGATCGTGCCGAAGCTGCTCGGCTGGATTGCCGCGGTGGTGCAGCCGGGCGAGCGCCGCGGCAGCGGCGGCGCCGTGCGGTCCTTCGTCAGCGTGGTGCTGGAGACGCTGATCACCAGCCTGATCGCTCCCATCATGATGCTGCTCCAGTCGCGCGCCGTCGCCGAGATCCTGCTCGGCCGCGATGCCGGCTGGCAGGCGCAGCAACGCGACGCCGGACGCACCGATTGGCGGCTGCTCGCGCGCCTCTATGGCGGCCACGTCGTGCTCGGCGTGCTGCTCGGCGCCGCCGCCTACGCGGTCTCGGCACCGCTGCTCCTGTGGATGACGCCGGTGGTCGTCGGCCTGGTGCTGGCGATCCCGACCGTCGCACTCACGTCGAGCGAGCGAGTCGGCGTCGCACTGCGCCGCGCCGGCCTTCTGCTGATGCCGGAGGAGCGCGACCCGCCCCCCGTGCTGATCCGCGCCCAGGCGCTCGCGGCCGATCGTGCCGAGAGCGCGCCCGCCGGCGCCGCCTCGGCGTTGCAGCGGCTCGCGGCCGATCCGGCCTTGCTGGCCGCCCATCGGGCGATGCTGCCGGAGCGGACGCCGCGCCGGAAGGGCGACGTCGACGTGACGCTCGTCGTGGCGCTCGCCCGCATCGCCGAGGCCGACAGCGTCGCCGAGGCGGCGACGCTGCTCACCGCCCGCGAGACCTTCGCGGTGCTCGCCGACCGCGACGCGCTCGACGCCCTGATGGAGAAGGACCGCGACGCCGCCCGCGCGGTCTGATCACGTCGACGGCGGGGGCCTGCGTCGGCGACGCCGTCGCAACCCCCGGTCGCGTGTGATAGGCTGGCCCGCATGAACATCGCGCTGCGACGAGCCATGAGCTGTCGCCGACCTCGGCCCACAGCGACACCAGCGCCAAGCCGATCGGCTATTTCCGGCTGGCGACCGTGCGGCACTACCTGGTGATCGACCCCGACGCCCGGAGCGTCACCCACTACGCCCGCCGTGCGGACGGCAACCTGGGGTCGACGACCCACACGACCGGCCGCCTGGTGCTCGATCCGCCGGGCCTGACGCTCGACGTCGCCGCGCTGCTCGGCTGACCACCCGGCTGTCGTGGGCTGCGCCGTCTTGCCGCGCCGGGCGCGATTGTGCCGAGCCGGGCTCGACCCTTAGGCTCCCGGGGCTGCCGGCACGACATCGGCTCCCCCCGGCCGGTTCCCATCGGAACGGCAGACGCTTCATTGCATTGACGTCGTGGCGAGGACGATCGGCGCCCGACGTGATCACGCGCCCGCCGCGCCGCCGAGGTCCCAACGGTGCTCCAGAAGACCGTGCCCGACGCGCTCGCCTGTCCGGCCTGTGGCCGGATCACGCCGCAGCGCCTGCTGTTCCACAAGCACGGCTGCGCCATCCTGCGCTGCGCGGACTGTGGTCTCGGCCGCACCGAGACCGCCGGCTTCGATCCCGCCGCCTATTATTCCGAGGACTATTTCTCCGGCGGGCACGCCGACGGCTACGCCGACTACCGCGGCGCCGAGCCGGTGCTGCGGCGCGAGTTCGCCCGCACCGTGGAGTTCATCCGCCGCTTCCGCGACGGCGGCCGGCTGATCGAGGTCGGCTGCGCCTACGGCTTCTTCCTCGCCGAGGCGAGGCCGCATTTCTCGGTGGCCGGTATCGAGATCGCCGAGGACGCCGCCGCCTTCGCCCGATCGCGCGGCCTCGACGTCGTCACCGGCGTGATCGAGCCCGCCACCCTCGATCGCCTCGGCCGGCCCGACGTCGTCGTCATGCTCGACGTGATCGAGCACCTTCCCGATCCGCACGAGACGCTGGCGCTGATCGCCGACCGCCTGGCCCCCGGCGGCATCGTGGTGCTGACCACCGGCGATTTCGGATCGCTGGCGGCGCGTCTCGGCGGGCGCGGCTGGCGGCTGATGACGCCGCCGCAGCACCTGTGGTTCTTCACCACCGAGAGCATGCGCCGGCTCGCCGGCACGCTCGGCCTCGGGGTGGCGGCGATCGATCATCCGTGGAAGCTCGTGCCGGTGTCGCTGATCGTCCACCAGCTCGGCCGCATGACCGGGCTCGGCGGCCGCCGAGCGGCGACCGACAGCAGTGCGGCGCCGGCGGCGAGCCGCCTCGGCGTTCCGGTCAACCTGTTCGACGCCATGCGGGTCGTGCTGCGCAAGCCCGAGGCGCCATGAAGGACGGTCTGAGCACGTTTC
Organism: Rhodoplanes serenus; assembly: GCA_009720755.1. Lineage (GTDB taxonomy): Bacteria > Pseudomonadota > Alphaproteobacteria > Rhizobiales > Xanthobacteraceae > Rhodoplanes > Rhodoplanes serenus. The sequence goes on along the minus strand of WNKV01000004.1, from coordinate 159,423 downwards.
AGATCCTGGTGCTTGTCGGCTACGCGCTCGGCATGGTGGCGGGGCAGATGCTGTTCAAGCTGGCGGCGCTGCGGCTGCCGGTGGAGGCGACCACGGGCACACGGCTCGTCGCGCTTCTCGGCAACGGATGGTTCGTCGCCGCGTTGGTGCTCTATGGGGCGCTGTCGGTGATGTGGGTGTGGGTGCTCACCTTCACGCCGCTCGCCCGCGCCTACCCGTTCGTGGCGCTCGCCTTCGCGGTGACGCCGCTGGTCGCCGGGCTCGTCTTCGCCGAGCCGCTGTCGCTGCGTCTGCTCGTCGGCATCGCCGTGATCGCCGCCGGGCTCGTCCTGGTCGCCGGTTGAGTTCGGTCTCGGAGGTCGTCCATGCCGTCGCACAATCCGTCCGTCGTCGTCGTGATCGCCGCCTATAACGAGGCGTCGGTGATCGCCGACGTGGTCGCCGACGTGGTCGAGGCCGGCTACCGGGTGGTGGTGGTCGATGACGGCTCGCGCGACGGCACCGGGCCGCTCGCCCGCGCGGCCGGCGCCACGGTGGTCACGCATCCGATCAATCTCGGCCAGGGCGCCGCGTTGCAGACCGGCTTCGACTGGGCGCTCGCCCACGACGCCGACGCCGTGGTGACGTTCGACGCCGACGGCCAGCACCGCGTCGCCGACATCGCCCGGCTGGTCGACACGCTGCGCAGCCGCGCCGTCGACTACGCGCTCGGCAGCCGCTTCCTCGGCAGCACCGTGGCGCTGCCGACCTCGCGCCGGCTGCTGCTCGCCGCCGCCACCGCGTTCACCCGCCTGACCACCGGGCTCGCCGTCACCGACACCCACAACGGCCTGCGGGCGATGACGCGCCGCGGCGCCGCCCGGCTGCGGCTGCGCCAGAACCGGATGGCGCACGCCTCCGAGATCCTGCATCAGATCGCCCGCTCGGGCCTGCCGTGGACCGAGACGCCGGTCACCATCGAGTACAGCGCCTACTCGCTCGCCAAGGGCCAGCGCATGGGCGACGCCCTGACCATCCTGGTCGACCTGTTCGCCCACCGGATGCACCGATGATCGCGCAAGTCTTCCTCTCGGTGCTGCTCGCCATCGTGCTGCTCTATGCGGTCAGCACGCTGCGCAAGGCGCCGGTGGTCGGCATCGCAGCCATCCTGACGGCGATGTGCGGCCTCTATCTGGTCTGGTTTCCGAGCCACGCCACCGGGCTCGCGCATCTCGCCGGGGTCGGGCGCGGCGCCGATCTGGTCGTCTACACCTGGGTGGTGATCAGCCTGCTGATGCTGCTCAACCTGCATCTCAAGCTGCGCGCCCAGATGGAGGAGATCACCCGGCTGGCCCGCGCCGTGGCGCTCGCCGAGGCGGCCCGTGCGGCGGCCTCCGACACCATGCCGCCGGCGACCGATACGGCGGCGGCCGAGCGGACCGAGCGCGCCGGCGCCGTCATCCGCTCGCTCGCCGAAGCGCCCGGCCGGGCCTCCGCCGCGCCGTCCTGATCTGATCGACGGCGCGTGACGGCCCGCGTCACTGCGACCGGATGCCGGCGGTCTTCACGACGCCCGCCCATTTGTCGATCTCGCGCCGCAGCAGCCCTTCGGCATCGACCGGTGTGCCGCCACCCACCGTGGTCGACAGCTCCTCGAGACGGCGGCGAAGCTCCTCCGACTGGAGCGCCCGGCCGAGCGCCGCCGACCATCGCGCCACGATCGGGGCGGGCAGGCCCTTCGGCCCCATCACCATGTACCAGGTCTCGACGTCGAAGCCGGCGACGCCGCTCTCGGCGATGGTCGGCATCTCGGGCAGCACCGGGGTGCGCTTCGCCGTCGTCACCGCGAGCCCGCGCAGCGTCCCGGCGCGGATGAACGGCAGCACCGTCGGGACCGTATCGAAATTGCAGTCGACATTGCCGGCGATCAGGTCGTTCACCGCCTGGCCGCTGCCGCGATACGGGATGTGCACCATGTCGGTGCCGGTCGCCTGCTTGAACAGCTCGGCGGCGAGATGCTGCTGGGTGCCGATTCCGGACGACGCATAGCTCATCTTGCCGGGGCGCTCCTTGAGCAGGCGGATGAAGTCCTGGACGCTCCGCGCCGGCGAGTTCGCCGGCACCGTGAGAAGCTGCGGCACGGCGCCGACCGTCATGATCGGCGTGAAGGACGTGAGCGGCTCGTAGGGCACCGACGGGATCACCGCCGGCACCATGGCGTTGGCGCTGACGTGGCCCATCAGCATCGTGTAGCCGTCCGGCGTCGATCGGGCCACCAGCCCGGCCGCGATGGTGCCGCTCGCGCCGCTGCGATTCTCCACCACGATCTGCTGGCCGAGATCCTTGGAGATCTCGGCGCCGATCAGCCGGGCGACGATGTCGGTGCCGCCGCCGGCCGCGAAGCCGACCACCATCATGATCGGCCGGCTCGGGTAGCCCTCCTGGGCGATTCCGAGGCGGGGCGCGCACAGCGCGCCGCCGAGAACTCCGAGGGCACCACGTCGCGATACGGTCGTCATCGCCGCTTCCTCCCTGGTTGCGCGTGGTGCGTCAGTAATCGGCCAGGAGACTGCCGAAGCCGTCCATCTGGTCCTTGATGCCGAGCTTGCGCAGCGCGTGCCAGTAGATCGCGGTGCCGACCGCGAACACCGGCTTGCCGAGCCATCGCTCCGCCTCGGCGGCCACGTAGGCGAAGTGCAGGTTGGTGCCGAGCTGGACGATGGCGTCGGGCTTGTGGGCGTCGGCACGACGCACCGCGTCGCGCAACACCGCGCCGGTCTGCGAGGCGACGTGGATGATGCTCTTGCACTTGAGCCCTTCCACATGCACGACCTCGAAGCCGCGGCTGGTGAAGTAGCTCACCGCGTTCTCCTCGATGACCGGATAGTACGGCGTCAGCAGCGCGATCTTCTTGGCGCCGACCGCCTCGAAGGCGGCTTCCGCGGCCTGCGCCCCCATGGTGACGCCGACGCCCGAGGTCTTCTCCAGGTGCTCCTGGAGCGCGAAGCTGCCCTTCTCGCCGCCCATGAAGCTCTGCGACGACATGCCGAGGATCAGGTGATCGATCAGGCACTCGTTGAGACGCCGCACCGAGTCGTCGAGGTTGGCGGCGACATGGCGCATGATGATCGACCAGTCCTCGTTGGCGGCGATCTTCTGGTTCGGCACGTAATAGCGGTCGACCGCGTTGATGACGCCGCGCGGCCGCATGTCCATCATCTCGTTCTCGACGACGACATTCGGCCCCGGCGTCATGATGCCGATGACGGCGCGCGGCCCCATGGCGTTGGGGTAGCGGTCGCGCGAGTGGGTGGTGCCGGCGATGGCGGCCGGCTCCTTCACTAATGAATTCATTTTTGGACCTTTCACCAGGAACGGAGAGAGTGCCAGCACCCTCCAGGGGGCATATTGCATTCATTACGCTACAGGGGGCCGTCGGCCGGAGTCAAGAATGCGCGCAAAATTCTTTGAACGACCCGTCCCGAGACCCTGTCGCCGCTTCCAACCAGCAAAAATGAATGCAATATGGGAGACATGAAACAGAACGTGCATGCCGATCTGCTCGGCGCCCTGCGCGACGTCGTCACCGGCGGCGACCTGCCGCCGGCCAGCCGGGTTCCCGAGAAGCAGCTCTGTGACCGCTTCGGGGTGTCGCGCACGCCGCTGCGCGAGGCCCTCAAGGCGCTCGCCGCCGAGGGTCTCGTCGATCTAGTGCCGAACCGCGGCGCCTGGACCAAGCCCGTCACCATCGACGAGACGCGCGACCTGTTCAGCGTCATCGGGGCGCTGGAGGAGCTTGCCGGCGAGCAGTGCTGCACCCGCATCACCGAGGCGGAGACCGAGCGGCTGCGCGCCCTCCACGTCGCCATGCGGGCGCGCTTCGAGACGCGGGACCTCGCCGCCTACTACGCGCTCAACCGGCAGATCCACGAAGCGATCGTGGCGAGCACCCGCAACGAGGTGCTGACGCGGCTTTACATGCAGACCAACGCCCGCATCGCCCGCATCCGCTTCGTCGCGCCGATGCCGCCGGCGATCTGGACTACGGCCATGCAGGAGCACGACGGAATGATGAACGCGATCGAGCGACGCGACGGCACCGTGCTCGGCAACATCCTGCGCACCCACCTCCGGCACAAATGCGCCGCCATCATCGCCGACCTGGAGAGCGGCACCACCGAGGCCGATGCGACCGAGGCCGGTCGGCGACGACGACGCCCGCCGGCCTGAGCGGCGAGCCCGCCGCGCCCCGCGGCTCTCAGGCGGCGCCCGACCGCCGTCGCGCCAGGGCGTCGGCCATCGCCCAGGCGGCCAGCGCCGAGGCCGGCCCGATCAGGCCGAGATTGTAGCGGGGATAGTGGTTGGCGAGCACGCCGTGGACGCCGACCAGCACCAGGGCCGGCACCGCGTAGGCGACCAGCAGCCAGCGACGGCGGCGCACAGCGCGCACCAGCCCCCAGGCGGCGAGCGGCACCAGCAGCAGGCCGAAGGCCCGGCCGACCCACAGGCCGCACCAGGCGAGCGGCAGCGAGGTGGCGAGATGGCGCGGCAGCGCGCCGATCAGCTCCTCGCGAACGATTGGCCCGGTCACCGGATCGAGACGCCCATGCGCCGCCACCAGCGCGTCGCGCCGGTTGCGACCGAGCCAGAAGAAGCTGTTCGGCGTGTCGTAGACGAAGCGGGCGTGGGCCTCTGGGCCGGCGAGCCGCTCGACCAGCGGCGGGCCGACCGCCGGCAGGCAGGCCGGAACCGCCCACAGCGCCTCGCGCAGCGTCATGGCGTTGAAGGCGATCCGCTCGATCAGGGCGGCGCTGCCATACTCCTCGGTGAAGCCGAGCTTGCCGATCGAGACGGCGTTGCGGGCGAGCCAGGGCACCAGCATCACCGCGAGCGCCACCGCGAACGCCGTGACCGAGCGCCAGAACGGCCGCTCCGCCGGCGCCGCGGGTTCACCGGCCGAAGGCGGCAGCCAGCGTGCCGCCGCGATGATCGCCAGCATCACCGGCGCCAGCAGCAGGAAGGTGGGCCGCGTCAGGCAGGCGAGGCCGAGCGCGACGCCACAGGCCACGAAGTCCGTGCACCGCCAGCGCGCCAGGGCCGTCACCACGGTGAGCCCGAACAGGCTGAACACCGCGATGCTCAGGCTCTCGGTCATCACGAAGGAGAGGAGGTCGGCCTCGGCCACGAAGCCGACGATGGCGAGCGCCCCGGCGGCGTAGAACAGCCGCGGTGATCCGCCGGCGATCTCGGCGGCGCGGCCGATCGCCAGCACCGCGAGCGCCAGCAGCAGGGCGTGCAGCAGCAGCACCGGACGGGCGTAGATCTCGCAGGTCGCGAGATCGCGATGGTTCTCGTTGGCCTCGATGGTGCAGTCGAGGGTGCGGCCGAAACGCGGGTCGACGGTCGCGGCCGCCGCCACCAGCCACGGATACAGCGGCGCGAAGAACATGCCGGGCGGCGGCACCGCCCGGGTGCTGTCGACGGTGTCGAACACGCCGCTGGAGAACACCCCGTGATGACGGAGGTCGTAGGCGATGGTCAGGTAGAACGCCTGATCGAAGTCGACCAGGCGCTTCGCCGGGCGGGTCGTGATCGCCGTCGCGAGGACGGCGAGCACGAGGAGCCCGAAGCCGATGCGGATCGCCGCGGCGCGTCCCGGCATGCGCGGCGGATCAGCGGAAGAACAAGCGCTTCTCCGGCTTCTTGTCGGCCGCCGGCGGGGTCGCGGCCGGTGCCGGCTTGGCCTTGTCGGGCGCGGCCGCGAGGGTGCCGTCGATGGTCGGCGGCGAGGCCGGTGTCGACGGCCCCCCGTCTGCCGACGACGGCAGGGTGATCACGGTGTCGGCGGTCTTCGTGTCCGCCTTCTCGGCGGCCTTGGGCTCGGGCGCCTTCACCTCGGCAGGCTTGGCCTCCGCGACCTTGGTATCGGCCGACCTGATGTCGGCGGATTTGAGATCGGCGGGCCTGGCCTCCGGGCCGGGGCTCGCCGCCGGCGGCTCGTCGCGACGGGCGGGGCGGCCACTGCGCGGGGTCGGCGGTGGGGCCGGCGGGGCCGACGACGCACGCTCCGGGGCCGCCGCCTTGCGGGGCGGCTCGGGCGCCTGCTTCACCGGCGGCGGCAGCGAGATCGGCGCTTCGGCCTCGGCCTTCGGCGGCACCTCGGAGACCGGCTTGGCGGCGGCGGCGCGATCGGCCGGCGTGGCCGCAGCCGGAGCAGGGGCCGCCGGAGCCGCCGTCACGGCGGCCGCCGGCGCGGCGGCCGGGCGACCCTGGTCGTGCTCGATCACCGGGCCCTGCGGGGCCAGATCGGCGATCGGAATGCGCCACTCGAAAGCGTCGATGCGGCCCGAGATGGGCGACGCCGGCATCCACTTGGCGGACACCAGGCCGTCGGCCGTCCAGGTCGGATCGCGGGTCGCCTGGAGGGCGCGCCGCATCCATTCGCGCGAGCGGCCGACGTCGCCGCCCTCCTTCTCCTCGACCTCGGCCATCAGCGAGGCCATGCGCTGGGTCGGCATGGTCAGCATCGGGGCGAGGCTCTGCCGCGCGGTCGCGAACTCCTGGGCGTCGATCGCCGCGCGCGCCACCGCCATGGCGCTCTCCGGATGGTTCGGGGCGAGCTTGGCGAGGTTGCGGATGCGGGCGAGGCGGTCGCGGTTCGACTCGTTGGGCGCGATGTTGGCGTAGGTCTCGACCAGATCCGGATGCGGATTGATGGCGTAGGCGGCCTCCACCACCTTGGCGGCCTTGCGGGCCTGGCCCGCCTCGGTGAGCAGGCGGCCAGCCAGCGCGGCGGCCGGCACCAGGCCGGGCGACAGCTTCAGCGCCTCGGTGACCAGGGCGCGCGACTGCTCGGCGTCGACCTCGCCCGAGAGGGCACGGCCGGTCAGCAGCACGGCGCGCTGGCGCTTGTACGCATCCTTGGCGACGAGGCCGGAGCGCATGTTGCGCTCCAGCGCCGCCAGCGCCCCGGTCCAGTCGCCGGCGGCGCAGCGATACTGGAGCACCGCCTCGGCCGCCCAAGCGAGGGTCGGCGACGCCTTGGCGGCCTCCTCGGCATAGCCGCGGGCCACCGCGGCGTTGTCGTGCCGCTGCGCCTCGATGAACAGGCCGTGCAGGCCGAGCAGCTTGGTCTCCTCACGGGCCGCCATGGCCCGGAAGGTGCGCTCCGCCTCGGCGCCGTTGCCGGCGATCTGGGCCGCCTGGGCGCCGAGCAGCAGGGCCAGCGGCTCCTTGGGGGCGAGGCGCTGGGCCTCGTTGGCGAAGCGGCGCGCCGCGAGCGCGTCACCGGCGCCGATCGCCACGATGCCGTTGGAGATCGCCTTGTAGGCGCGGCGGGCGCGGCGATCGAGCCGGCGGGCGGCGAAGCGGCCGGGCGCCTTCACCAGCGCCCGCAGGAGCGACCACACCAGGATGACCAGCACCACCAGCGCCACCAGGGCGCCGAGCGCCACCATGACGGAGGTCTCGACCTGGTAGCCGAGCCAAGTGATGGCGACGTCGCCGGGGCGATCGACCAGCCACGCGGCGCCGAACGTCAGGGCGGTGACCGCGGCAAGGAATAAAAGAACACGGATCATCGTATTCCTGTCCTATGGAGTGGCGAGGGCCCCGAGCGCGCCGGAGGCGACACGCTGGGCGGCGGCGACGGCGGCCTGACGGGCCTCGGCCTTCTTGATCCACGGCTCCGCCGGCGCCCGCACGGCGGGCGGCAGCTTGGCCAGCTCGGCGACGGCGCCGGCGAGATCGGCCTGGCGGGCCTTCGCCTCGGCGCGGCCGATCTGGGCCGCGAGATCGTCGCCGGCGGTGTCCTTCACGGGCCGGATGCGGACGAGCTTCTCGGCCTCCGCCTGGAGGCGGTCGAGATAGTCGTCGCGGGCCGGCAGCTCGCCGGCCTTGAGCATGGCCGGCACCACGGCGGCCAGCTCGCGGCCGAGCACCAGGGCGCTCGGCACGCCGGAGGCCGCGAACGGCTCCAGCGGCGCGAAGGTCTGCGGATCGCTGACGAGCTGCTTGGCGGCGGCGAGCTCGGCCGTGTACGGGGCGCCGCGATCGACCAGGGTGCGCAGCCCGGAGGCGAGCACCGCGAGCCGCACCGCGCGGTCGGAGACCGGCGCGTTGGCGCGCTGGGCGACCTGCTGCTGGAGCGCGACGAGGTTGCGCTCCAGGCCGGCGACCCGGGTGGCGAGGGCCTCCAGCTCGGCCGGCTGCACGCCCGGCGCGGCGGGCGGCGCCGCGGCCGCGACACCGCCGGACTTGGCGGTGTCGTCGAGGCGCTTCTCGGCGCGGCCGAGCTGCTCGGTCAGACGGGCCACCGCGGCCTCGGCGGCGGTGAGGCGGCCGGTGAGGGCCGGGTCGGCGCCACCCTGGCGCGAGGCGGCCGTGGCGGCGGCCTCCAGGCGGCCGAGCCGGCCGGCGAGATCGGCCGGCACCGCGGCGGGCGCCGGACGGGCGGCGAGCTCGCCGACCCGGGCTTCGAGCGCCGCGACCTTGGCGCCGACGGCACCGTCACCCCCGTCGCCGGGAAAGAGCGTCACCCAGGCGGAGCCGGCGGCCAGCGCCACCACGGCGCCGCCGACGATCCCGGCCGTCAGCATCGATCCCCAATTCGCTTGCGCGCGCGTCGACCGCGCCATCGGTGTGTCCTCTCGGCTGCGAGCGGGCGGCGTCGCGGTCCGCTCCGCCGCGCGGGGGGTCGCGGCGGGCGGCGCGGACGCGGCGGCGGGCCGCTCCGGCGTGTCGGGCTTCTCGGATTTCACGATCGTCTCGGTCTTGCCGACGGTCCCGGACTTGTCGGTCTTCTCGACCTTGTCGGGCTCGACCTTGTCGAGCTTGTCGGTCCCGGTCGTGCCGGCCCGGATGTCGGTGGCGGCGCGCGCCGGCGCACTCGGCGTCGGTGTCGGCGTCGTCCCCTGCGGGCCTCGCTTGTCTGGCGTGTCTGCCGGTGGCTTCTTGTTGTCTTCGGCCATCCACCTCTCCCCGCTGCAATTGCGGACCCTTCCGCGGCAATGCGGATCACATCGGCATACTGCGCCGGTTTGGTGACGGCAACAACGCCATCCCCCGGAATGCTAAAGAAGTGCGAAAAGCGCCGGCTGATCCGGACGGTCTGCGACCCGGATGTCGGCGGCACCGGCGGTGCGGAGCGGTCCGGCGACCTGCTCGGACAGGCAGAGGTGGCGCGGGCGGATGGCGGCGTCGCCGAGCGCATCGGCCATGCAGGCGGCCAGGAAGGCATCGGCGCTGCGTCGCGAATAGTGCAACACGGCGTCGATCTCGCCGGCCGCGAGCGCGGCGCGCGCCGCATCGGGCAGCCGCGGCGCCATCACGGCGCGATAGACCACCCGGGTGACCACCGCGAGACCGACCGGCGCGAGCAGCACGTCGAGATCGCCCGCCCGGTCCTCGCCGGCGAGATACAGCACGGGATCGCGCGGCGGCGTTCGGTCGGCGCCGGTCAGGTCGGCGGTGATCCGCCGCACCAGCGAGCCGATCTCGCCCTCCGCCACCCGGATGTCGACGAAGCCGGCCGCCCGGGCGGCCGCCGCGGTGCGGTCGCCGACCGCGAAAGCCGGCAGCCCGGCCAGCGCCTCGGCCCAGTGATTCGCCGTCACCGCCGCCACCGCGTTGATGCTGGTGAGCGCGACCGCGACCCACGGGCCGGGGCCCAGCACGACATCCGGCACCGGCGCGATGCGCAGCATCGGCGCCTCGATCACCGCATGGCCGCGCTGGCGCAACGCCGCCGCGGTGCGAGCGCTCTCGGGCTCCGGCCGGGTGACCAGCAGGCGCATGGTCGTCCTCCGCCGCTCAGGCGAAGAAGTCCGGACCACCGCGCTCCTTCAGCTCGCGCCCGGCGTCCGCCCCGAGCGCCGCCGCCTCGGCCACCGTGCCCTCGCGCCCGGTCTCGTGGGCGACGCTGCCGTCGGTCTTGACGATCAGGCCGCGCAGCGAGACGCGGTCGCCCGTCACCGTGGCGTGGCCCGCGATGGGGGTGCGGCACGAGCCGTCCAGCGCGCCCAGGAAGGCCCGCTCGGCCGTGATGGCGATGCGGGTGACCGGATGGTCGATGGGGGCCAGCAGCTCGCGGGTGCGCGCGTCGTCCTCGCGGCATTCGATCGCCACGGCGCCCTGGCCGACCGCCGGCAGGAACTGGGCCGGATCGAACAGCGACGTCACCTTGTCGGCGAGGCCGAGCCGCTTGAGGCCGGCGAGCGCCAGGAGCGTCGCGTCCACCTCGCCGGTGTCGACCTTGCGCAGGCGGGTGTCGACATTGCCGCGGATCGACACCACCTCGATGTCGGGCCGCAGCCGCTTGACCATGGCGCCGCGCCGCAGCGAGGCGGTGCCGACCACCGCGCCGGCCGGCAGCTCCGCCAGCGTCGTCGCCTTCTTGCAGATGAAGGCGTCGCGCACGTCCTCGCGCGGCAGGCAGGCGGTGAGGACGAGGCCCGGCGGCAGCGCCGTCTCCATGTCCTTGCAGGAATGCACGGCCAGATCGATGGCGCCGTCGTAGAGCGCCTGCTCCAGCTCCTTGGTGAACAGCCCCTTGCCGCCGACCTCGGACAGCGGCCGGTCCTGGATGATGTCGCCCGTCGTCTTGATGACGACGACGGCGATCGCCTCCAGGGGCACGCCATGGGCGGCGGCGAGGCGCTTCTGCGTCTCGTGCGCCTGCCAGAGAGCGAGCGGGCTGCCGCGCGTGCCGATGCGGACGAGCGGCGGGGACGAGGATTGCGCCATGGGACCTCACAATGCTACGCCGAGGCCCTTATAGGAGCGGGTTCCGCATGAGGGAAGGGGACGAAGGCGACGTGCGTAGTCGCCGGTATCCATGATCGTGCAGCGATGATCGTTCTCGGGCTGGAGACGACCTGCGACGAGACCGCGGCCGCGGTGGTCGAGCGCGACGCCGACGGCCGTGGGCGCATCCTCTCCAACATCGTGTGGTCGCAGATCGACGAGCACGCCGCCTTCGGCGGGGTGGTGCCGGAGATCGCGGCGCGCGCCCATGTCGAGGTGCTGGACCGGCTGATCGCCCAGGCCATGCAGGAGGCCGGCCGCCGCTTCGACGAGCTCGACGGCGTCGCCGCCGCGGCCGGACCCGGCCTGATCGGCGGCCTGATCGTCGGCCTGACCACCGCGAAGGCGATCGCCCTCGTGCACGAGAAGCCGCTGGTCGCCGTCAACCACCTGGAGGCGCACGCCTTGACGGCGCGCCTCACCAACGACCTGCCGTTCCCCTACTGCCTGTTCCTCGCCTCCGGCGGCCACACCCAGATCGTCGCGGTGCGCGGCGTCGGCGACTATGTCCGGATCGGCACCACCCTCGACGATGCCATCGGCGAGGCGTTCGACAAGACCGCCAAGGTGCTCGGGCTCGACTATCCGGGCGGCCCGGCGGTGGAGCGCGCCGCCCGCGACGGCGATCCCGCCCGGTTCGCCCTGCCGCGCCCGATGGTCGGCCGCCCCGACGCCGACTTCTCGCTGTCCGGCCTCAAGACCGCGCTGCGGCTGGAGGCCGAGAAGCTGGCGCCGCTGTCCGACCAGGACGTCCGCGACCTCTGCGCCTCGTTCCAGCAGGCGGTGGCCGACATGGTGCGCGACCGCCTGCGCACCGGGCTTTCGCTGTTCCGCGAGCAGTTCGGCCAGCCGATGGCGCTGGTCGCCGCCGGCGGCGTCGCCTCCAACCAGGCGATTCGCGCCCTCCTCAACGCCTGCGCGCTCGACGGCCGCACCGTGCTGGTGCTGCCGCGGCCGGAGCTGTGCACCGACAACGGCGCCATGATCGCCTGGGCCGGGGCGGAGCGGCTCGCCTACGGGCTCACCGACACCCTCGATGTCGGCCCGCGGCCGCGCTGGCCGCTCGACACGGTGCGCAAGCCGCGCGAGCCGGGCAGTGCCGGGGCGCCGGCCGCCGGTGCGGCTCCCGCATGACCGGATCGCCATGACGTATCAGAGCATCGCCGTCGTCGGAGCGGGCGCCTGGGGCGCCGCGCTCGCCAATGTGGCGGCTCGGGCTGGCCGCGACGTGGTGCTGGTCGCCCGCGACACGGAAACCGCCGCCGCGATTCGGGAGGCCGGCGCCTCGCCGCACCTGCCCGACGTGGCCCTCGACTCGGCCATCCGGGTGGCGGCCGGCCCGGCGGCGGTCGCCGACGCCGACGCGGTGCTGCTGGTGGTGCCGGCGCAGGCGCACGGCGCCGTCGCGGCCTCGCTCGCCGGCGCGGTGCGGCCGGGCGTGCCGGTGGTGGCCTGCGCCAAGGGGATCGAGCGCGGCAGCCATCGCTTCATGACCGAGGTGGTGGCGGCGGCGCTGCCGCAGGCGCGGCCGGCGATCCTGTCGGGGCCGAGCTTCGCCTCCGATGTCGCCCGCGGCCTGCCGACCGCGGTGACGCTGGCGGCCGCCGACGACGCGGTGGCGACCGCGCTCGCTCATTCGCTCGGCACCACGACGCTGCGGCCCTATCACTCGACCGACGTGCGCGGGGTGGAGATCGGCGGCGCCGCCAAGAATGTGCTCGCCATCGCGGTCGGCATCGTGCGCGGCCGGCGGCTCGGCGCCAGCGCGGCGGCGGCGCTGACGACGCGCGGCTTCGCCGAGCTGATGCGGTTCGGCCGCGCCTACGGGGCCCGCATCGAGACGCTCACGGGCCTCTCCGGTCTCGGCGACCTGGTCCTCACCTGCGCCAGCCGGCAGTCGCGCAACTTCTCGTTCGGCATCGCGATCGGCGAAGGGCTGTCGCCGGATGCGGCGCGCCGCGGCGGCCTTTTGGCCGAAGGCGCCTTCACGGCGCCGGTGCTGGTCGAGATGGCGCGTGAGCGCGCCGTCGACATGCCGATCTCAACGGCGGTCGCCGCCGTGCTGGACGGCCGCCTCAGCGTCGATCAGGCCATCGAGGCGCTGACCACCCGCCCGTTCCGGGCCGAGCATTGACGGCCGTCGCGCAGGAGACCCGCATGGCGTACTGGCTGGTGAAGTCGGAGCCCTCGACCTGGTCGTGGGACGACCAGGTGAAGCGCGGCGCCAAGGGCGAGCCGTGGACCGGCGTGCGCAATCACACCGCCAAGCTGAACCTGATGAAGATGAAGGTCGGCGACCGCGCCTTCTTCTATCACTCGGTCGACGAGAAGCGGATCGTCGGCATCGTCGAGGTGGCGCGCGAGCACTATCCTGATCCCACCGCCGAGCCCGGCAGCCCGTGGGTGGTGGTCGACGTGAGGGCGGTGGAGCCGCTGAAGACGCCTGTCACGCTCGCCGACGTCAAGGCCGAGAAGAGCCTCGCCGAGATGGCGCTGCTGAAGCAGTCGCGCCTCTCGGTGCAGCCGGTGACCGCGGCCGAATGGAAAACCCTCTGCCGGATGGGCGGGGTGAAGAGCTGACGCGGCCGGCGGCTCAGCGGCCCATGAAGCGGCGCCACAGGCCGCGCAGATAGCCCGAGAACACGAGCGCGGCGACCACGACGATCGCCACCGGCACCCAGAACAGCACGACGCCGAGCGCCACCAGCAGGATGCCGGCCGCAACCGCGCCGAGGATCACCAGGCCGAGCACCGTCGAGACGGGGCCGGGCGGCTCGATGCGGGTGTAGCGGGGCTGGCCGTCGCGATCGATGGTGACGAACACGGCGCCGTCCGGAAAGCCCTCGGGACCGCGGCCAGCGCTCCGGCGCGGATCGGGATCGGGGGCGCCGGGCGGAATGATCTCCGGCTCCACCCGCGGACGCTCGGGCTCACCCGCCCCGGGTTGACTGGAGGCGGCGCGGTCGAACGGATGCTCGGATCGATGGTCGGTCATGACCGAGCATGTGGGCGGATTCGGCCGTCGCGCCAGTGGCGAAACGACGCTCTGCGGTAAAGTACGGATGCGCGGCGCCATCTTACCGATGCGACACCCACCGGCATGATGATGACGGATAACATTTCGCCTGTGATCGCCTCTCGGACTCCCGCCTGGCGGCCAATGGCCGCCGTCGATCTCGACGCCGTGCTGGCCACCGCCGCGGTGGTGCATCCCGACCTGCCGGAAAGCGCCGCGGTGTTCGCCGAGCGGCTGCGGCTGTGGCCGGCCGGCTGCTTCGTGCTCGATGCCGGTGCGGACGTCCCCGACCGCACCGCGGTGATCGGCTATGTGGTCAGCCACCCGTGGCGGAGCGGCGCGGCGCCGGCGCTCGACTGCCTTCTCGGCCGGCTGCCCGACGACGCGGCGACCTACTACCTGCACGACCTCGCGCTGCTGCCGGCGGCGCGCGGCTCCGGAGCCGGCGGCCGCATCGTGACGATGCTCGCGGCGCACGCCCGCGCGACGGGCTTTTCCACCCTGTCTCTGGTGTCGGTCGGCGATTCGGCCGGGTTCTGGACCCGCCAGGGCTTCGCCCCGGTCGACGACCCGGCCCTCGCCGACAAGCTCGCCAGCTACGGCACCGCCCGCTACATGGTGCGGCGACTGTGAGGCCGCCGAGGGTGCCGCGTCAGGCGCCGTCGTACAGCACGTCGCGCGGCACCCGGCGGAGGTCGGTCACGCCGGTGAGCATCATGGTGATCTCCAGCTCGCGCCGGATGATGTCGAGCGCCATGGCACAGCCGCGCTCGCCAGCGGCGGCGAGGCCGTAGAGATACGCCCGGCCGAGCAGCACGCCGCGGGCGCCGAGCGCCAGCGCGCGCAGCACGTCCTGGCCGGAGCGCACGCCGCCGTCGAACAAGACCTCGATGCGGCCGCCGACCGCCGCGACGATCTCGGGCAGCACCGTGATGGTGGCGGGCGCGCCGTCGAGCTGGCGGCCGCCGTGATTCGACACCACGATGGCATCGGCGCCGACCGCGACGGCGCGCTCGGCGTCGGCCGGATCGAGGATGCCCTTGAGCACCAGCTTGCCGGGCCACAGGTCGCGAATCCACGCCATGTCGGTCCAGCTCAGCGTCTGGTCGAAATGGTGGGTCGACCATTCGCCGGCGCCCATCAGGCTGACGCGGCCCTTCAGATACGCCTCGATGTTGCCGAAGGTGCGCCGCTTGGCACGCAGCACGCCGAGCCCCCAGGCCGGCTTGGTGAGCACGTCGACGGCGTTGCGCAGGGTGACGCGCGGCGGCACCGTGAGGCCGTTCCGGATGTCGGCGTGGCGCTGGCCGCGCAGCGGCAGATCGACGGTGACGACCAGCACCGGGCATTCGGCGGCGCGCGCCCGCTCGATCATCGACCGGCTGAAGGCGCGGTCGCGCAGCACGTAGAGCTGGAACCAGAACGGCGCGTCGATGGCGGCGCGGATGTCCTCGATGGTGGCGATCGACATGGTGGAAAGGCAGTACGGGATGCCGGCCGCGGCCGCCGCCCGGGCGCTCAGCACCTCGCCGTCGCCGCGGATCAGCCCGGTGAGGCCGGTCGGCGCGATGGCGACCGGCAGGGCGGCCGGTTGCCCCACCAGCGTGGTCGCCATGCTGCGGCCGGTGGTATCGACCAGCACCCGCTGGCGGAAGCGCAGCTTGGCCAGCTCGGCGCGGTTGGCCGCGAGCGTGATCTCGTCGTAGGAGCCCGAGTCGACATAGCCGAACAGCGCGCGCGGCACCTTGCGGGCGCCGACCGCGCGCAGATCCGCGATGTTGGTGATCGGCGTCATGCCGGCCGCTCCGCGAGGGGCCGCCGGCGGGCGCGGCGGCGGACGAGACGCGCCCGTCAGGCGAGGCTGCGGCGGCTCTTGAACTGGCCGGTCCGGCGGTAGCGCCACAGATAGGACGGCACCACCGCCGCCATGCTGTGGGCCGCGATACCGAGCCCGGCGAGGGTGCGGTTCTCGCGCGTCGCCGCCTCGGAGACGACGTTGTCGGTCTTCAGCAGCTCGACCTGGTCGGGGGTGAGCGGCGGCGTCGGCAGGACCTTCAAGACGCTGCCGAGCAGCTTGGCGGCGAAGAACGGCACCGGCACCAGCAGGCGACGGCGCTGGGTGATGTCGAGCACCAGCCGCATCAGCTCCTTGAAGGTGGCGACCTCGGGGCCACCGAGCTCGTAGACGGTGCCGGGCGTCGCCTCGCCGGCCACCGCCTTGCGGACCGCCGCCGCGACGTCGCCGGCGAACACCGGCTGAAACCGGGTGTGGCCGCCGCCGATCAGCGGCAGCGCCGGCGCGATGCGGGCCATGGCGGCGAACTTGTTGAAGAAGGCGTCGTCCGGCCCGAAGATCACCGAGGGCCGCAGGATGACGGCGTCGGGCGCGGCGGCGAGCACCGCCCGCTCGGCCTCGCCCTTGGTGCGGGCATAGAGGGCCGACGAATCGGGATCGGCGCCGATCGCCGAGACATGGATCAGCCGCGCCCCCTGGGCGGCGGCGGCGCGGGCCACCGTGGCGGCGCCCTCCACATGCACGGCCTCGAAGGACTGCTTGCCGCGCTCGAACAGAACGCCGACCAGGTTGATCACCACGGCCGAGTCGCGCACCGCCGCGGCCACCGATTCGGCGTTGCGGAGATTCGCCTGCACGGCATGGATCTGGCCGACCCGGCCGAGCGGCTGGAGGTGGCCGGCGAGATCGGGGCGACGCACCGCCACCCGCATCCGCCAAAGGTCCGGCGCCAGCGCCTGCACGACGTGCCGGCCGAGGAAGCCGGAACCGCCGAAGATCGTGACGAGGGTGTCGGAGTTGGACATCGCCATGTTGGACATCGCCATGGTCGCCGGATCTCCTGCGCAGCGCCGCGGCACCGCGTCCGGCGCGCATCGGCCCTGGCGGCGCAATACAGGATGGCGGCGGGCCTGTACAGGGCCGCGGGCCGGCGAGCGACGCGGCCTCGGCCACTCCCGCCGACGCAGCATCCGGCGGGGCAAGGCGTCGCGCGCGGCGGGCGCCGATCGACGCCGGGAGGGTGGGACGGCGGACGGCGCGACGAGGCTGGTCCGCCTGGCCGGCGGACCGACGCCGGCCGATCGCGCGCCATCGGCGGCGAGCCGACGTCCGGCGAAGAGGCGGAGCCAATGGTCGGAGGCGACGGTCCGAGCTGACGGTCGGAGACCGCCAACTCACCGGCCGCATGACGCCGATGCGCCGCACCCGTCATCTGCCCGTTGACAAGAGGGAATCCGGCCCCTTATGTGGCGGCCTTGGGCCCAGGTGGCGGAATTGGTAGACGCGCTGGTTTCAGGTACCAGTGGTGCAAGCCGTGGAGGTTCGAGTCCTCTCCTGGGCACCAAGCTCAAGCCAAGCTCTTGATTCAAGGCCGGCCGCCGAGCCGTCACGCTGGAACGTCGAACCCGGCGGGGGGCTCGCCGTCCCGCCGGCGCCGCCACATCTCCCGATAGGCCGCCTCGATGTGGCGGGCGAACCGCGCGGTGTCGAACAGCGGCGCCGTCTCGCGCGTTTCGCCGAGCCTCGCCCGCAGCGCCGCCAGACGACCGCGATCGGCGGCCAGCGCCAGCGCGGTCGCCTCGTACTCGACGAGCGACGCGGCAACGAGCTCGGGTAGGCTGACCGCCCGCAGCAGGCTCGCACACACCCGACCCGCGAAGGCGGTGCCTTCGCAGGTCACCACCGGCAGGCCGCTCCACAGCGCGTCGCTCGCCGTCGTGTGCGCGTTGTAGGGCATTGTGTCGACGAACAGATCGGCCAGCCGGTGGCGAGCCAGATGAGCGGGCAGCGGACATCGCGGCGCGAACACCAGCCGGTCCGCATCGACGCCCCGCGCCTGCGCCTCCCGTTGCAGGTTGTCGCGCGCCACGGGATCGTCGTCGAGCAGCCAGAGGACACTGCCCTCGACGACCGCCAGCAGCCGCATCCACACGTCGAACACGGCCGGTTGAATCTTGAAGCTGCTGTTGAAGCAGCAGAACACGAAGGCGTCGTCGGGCAAGCCGCAATCGGACCGCGACGGCGTCTGCGCCGCAATGGCGCGGCGGTTGTCGTTGACCTGGTAGCAGTACGGCAACCGGATGACATGCTCCGCGTAGTGATGACGCTGCGCGTCGGGGATCACCACCGGGTCGGCCACCAGATAGTCGATGCAGTCCGAGCCGAGCGTTCCGGGGAAGCCCAGATAGGTCACCTGGATCGCCGCCGGTCGCCGCGCCAGCACGGGGAAGCGGTGGCCCTCGGTGAACCCCATGAGGTCCACCAGGATATCGATATCCAACGCCGCGATCAGGGCGGCTGCCTCGGCGTCGCCGTGACGGCCGATGTCGACGATGCGGTCGACCGCGGCATCGATCCGGCGGGCGATGTCGAAGCCGCCGCGCTCCCCCCAGACGATTGCGATCACCTCGAACCGCGAGCGATCGTGATGCTCGAACAGGCCGGCGGTCAGGTAGGCGGTGGGATGGTCGCGCAAATCGGCCGAGGCATAGGCGATCCGGATGCGATCGCGGTGCTGTGAGTCGCGCCACTGCGGTTCGCGCCGCTGCGGAGGCGCCACCGTCGCCGTCATGTCGTTGGCGTAGATCTCGGCGCATCGACGCTGATCGGCCGGCGATGCCGACAGCACCAGGATGTTGAACGGCTGCGCGACCCGCCGCCCGTCACGAACCGCCGCGAGGAGCCGCGCGACCTCCGCGTCGAGATTGGTCCAGTCGCAGAGCTGCAAGCGGGTCTGGAGCCGCGCCCCGGGAACGAGCTCGAGATCCGGATCAATCGCGAGCGCCGCGTCGAAGGCCGCCAGAGCGCCCGCGAAGTCCCGCGAGGCGGACGCGATGTCGGCGCCCACCACCCAGGTCTCGACGGTCGCGGCCGGGACCGCGGCGCGCCCCCAGGCCTCGCGCGCCTCAGCGAAGCGGCCGAGCGCCAGCAGGGCCCTCGCCCGGTGCAGCCAGGCTCGTGCGAGGCCGGGGTCCCGCGCCAGAGCGCCATCGTAGGCGGCGACCGCACGCTCGTAGAACCGCTGCTCGGAGAAGACGTCGCCGATCCCGACCCACGCTTCCGCCAGGTCGGGGGTCCGGGCCAAGGCCTGGTCGAAGGCGGCGAGTGCCTCGGCGAAGCGGCCGAGCGCCGCGAGCGTGGTGCCCCGCCCTTGCAGCGCCTCGGGCAGATCGGGCCGTAGGCTCAGGGCCCGATCGAACGCCGCGAGCGCCTCGTCGTGACGCTTCAGTTCTCCGAGAGTCTTGCCGCATCCCAGCCACGGCTCCGGCGCATCGGGCTTGGCAGCCGCCGCCTGCTCGTACGCTGCGAGCGCCTCGGAGAAGCGGCCGAGCTGACCGAGCATCCCGCCGCGGGCCACGAGGGCGTCGGTTCTGGCGGACTCGAGCGCCAGTGCGGCATCGATCTCGGCCAGCGCCTCATCCAGCCGGCCGAGATCACGCAATACGCCGGCGCGGGTGATGCGGGTGTCGGCGACGCCGGGGTTCACCGCCAGCGCCCGGCCGAGCTGCTCCAGGGCCTCGGCCGGCTTGCCCACCTGCTTCAGGACGAGGCCGAAATTGTACAAGGTCACGTCCGAGCCGGGGGTCTCGCGTGCCGCGCGGCGCGCATAGGGCTCGGCGTCGGCCCAGCGCCCGAGCCGCATCAGCAGGACCGTGTAGAGATTGAGCGCCGCAGGGTGGCGCGGGCTCAGCTCGAGGGTTTTTCGGAAGGCGCGCTCGGCCTCGCCGGGACGCCCCGCCTGCAAGGCCGCGACGGCCCGACCAAACGCTTCATCGACGGAACGAGCCATGCGACGGAATTCCTCGGCCACGACGCGCCGGGGGAGGCTTCTCCCCGGACATCGGGCGCAGGAACCGCACCGGGCGCCTGGCCGTCAATCGGAATTCGTCGTCGAGCGCCGCTCCTGGCGGGGACCCGCGGGCCGAGAAGGCCCGCCCCATAGGGCCCGCGTCGGAGCCGGCGCCACGTCGCCGGCGTCACATCGACGCCTGCACCCCGGCCTGCCGCTGCGGTCGCGGCGCCGCGCGCAGGCACGCCTTGGCGGCCTGGATGGTGGCTTCGCTGTATCGCTGGGCGCGCGCCCAGCTTTCCATCTGGGCCACCGTGTAGGTCTTGGCATAGTGCCGAATGGTGTCGCAGGGGACCTGCTCGGCGCGGGTCGGCGTCGCGGCGGTGACGACCGCCAGCATCGCAAAGGCGAGTGTCTTCAAATTCCGAATCTCCGGATCGTGTGTGTCGAGGAACCACGCCCGGAGTGTGTCGGGCCGAACAGCCGGCCGGGCGCGCATCGTCTTGTTCGCCCTCACGACGAACAGTCCGTGTCGCGCCTGTAAAGCTCGGTCGAGATGTCAATTCTGAGGCGACGATCCGCCTCGGCTCACGATTTCGAAGTCGACCGTGCGAGAACATTAACCCCACAGACGGGGATGTGTTCCGGGAGACAAGGGCTTGACCGGGCGACCTGCCGGCGAGGAGGTGCCACTACACTTTCGTCCGAGTCGCTCATCGAAGTATTACTGTCGGGGTCGACGAATACTGTCGACCCATCTCGCGCAGCCCAGGCGGCGGCTCCCGCGGCGGCCGGCGGCCGCGAGGGACCGCTCCGGCTCGGGCCGGGGCGACCCATGCGCCTGCCTCCCCCATCTCGATGACGTCTACCGCCGCGAGGCCGCCGGCGCCGGCACTGGCGCCGGGCGCTCGCCGAAGATCGCGGTGCCGACCCGCACATGGGTGGCGCCGAACCGGATCGCCACCGCGAAGTCGTCGCTCATTCCCATCGACAGGAGCTCGAGCCCGTTGCGGGCCGCGATCTTGGCCGTGAGGGCGAAGTGCGGCGCCGGCGCCTCGTCGGCGGGCGGGATGCACATCAGCCCGGCCACCGTCAGGCCGTAGGTGGTCCGGCACGCGGCCACGAAGGCGTCGGCCTGCTCGGGCAGCACGCCGGCCTTCTGGGGCTCCGCCCCGGTGTTGATCTCGACGAACAAGAGCGGCTGGCGCCCCGCCCGCTGCACCTCCTTGGCGAGCGCGGCCGCGAGGCTCGGCCGGTCGAGCGAGTGGATCGCGTCGAACAGCGCCACCGCCTCGCGCGTCTTGTTGGACTGGAGCGGCCCGATCATGTGCAGGGCGACGCCGGGGTGCCGCTCCCGCAGCTCGCCCCACTTGGCCTTCGCCTCCTGCACCCGGTTCTCGCCGAAGGCGCGCTGGCCGGCGGCGATCACCGGCTCGATCACCGCGGCCGGCACCGTCTTGCTCACCGCGACGAGGGTGACGGCGCCGGGATCGCGCCCGGCCTCCCGGCAGGCGGCCTCCACCTCGGCCCGCACGGCGGCGAGACGAGCGGCAGCGCCGGCCGTCTCCGCAGCGGTGTCGGAGGCGCGATGGTCGGGATTCGTCATGGCAGATTCACTCGCATTTTACCGTTCGGCGAAACGAGACCTTCACCGCGACCGGCTAGGCTCCGCGCGGGGTGGGATACGCCAGCCAGATGCCGAACACTCAGCCGCGGTCTTCTAGCACGCGCCGGCGCTTCACGCCGAGGCTCAGCATCCGGGCCCGCCTGATGCTGCTGGCGCTGCTCGCCGTCGTGCCACTCGTCGTCGACCGCGTGCATCTCACCGAGCGCACCCGGGTCGAGCGGGTGCAGACCGCCTATGCCGAGGTGGTGGGCCTCGCCCGCCGGGCCCGCGACGCCCAGGTCGAGACCCTCGACGCCACCCGGGCGCTGCTCCAGGTAGTGGCCCGCGCCTACACGGCGGCGGCCGCTCCGGCGAGCGACTGCACCGCCTTCCTGCGCGGCTTCATCAGCGACGCGCCGTGGATCTCCAGCCTGTCGGTGGTCGGCGCCGACGGCCGCATCGCTTGCTCGACCCGTCGCCCCGCCGTCGGCCTCGACCTGTCGGATCGCGACTACATCCGCGACGTCCAGCGCACCCGGGAGTACGTGCTCAGCGACTACCTGCTGGAGCGTTCCTACGAGAAGTCGACGGTGCTGATGGCGTTCCCGATCATCCGCCCGGACAGCCCGGAGACCGCGGTGCTGCTCGCCCCCATCGACCTGCATTGGCTCGCCCGCATCGGCGAGGGGGTGGAGAGCCGGCCCGGCACCGCCGCCTATCTGATCGACGCCAAGGGCACCGTCCTGGCCGGCTTGCAGAACCACGAGCGACTGGTCGGCAAGCGCTATGGCGGCCATCCGCTGGTCGCCGCCGTCCAGACCGAGCCGAACGGCTCGGCCACCCTCGCGGGCTTCGACGGCGTCCGCCGCATCTTCGGCTTCGCCCAGCTGCCCGGCACCGACGTCCGCATCGTGGTCGGCTTCGAGGAGCGCGAGGTGCTGGGCCGGATCGAGCGCGACGCTTGGATCGCCTATCTGCACGTCGCCTTCTTCGCCGCCCTCACCATGATGGCGGCCTGGCTGGTGGGCGAGCACCTGATCGTCGAGCCGATCCGGGCGCTGGCGCGCACCGCCACCCGCATCGGCCAGGGCGACCTCGAGGTGCGGGCCGAGCCGGAGAGCTGGGCGCCCGAGTTCGCGCCGCTCGCCACCGCGCTCGCCGACATGGCCGGGCGGCTCGCCGCCCGCGAGCGCGAGCTGCGCGCCGCCAACCGGCATCTCGAGGAGCTCGCCTCCATCGATCCGCTGTCGGGCCTCGCCAACCGGCGCAGCTTCGACGCCCGGCTCGCCTCGGAGTGGCAGCGGGCCGTCGCACTCCGTCACGGCATCGGCCTGCTGATGATCGACGTCGATCATTTCAAGCTGTTCAACGACGGCTACGGCCATGTCGAGGGCGATGCCTGCCTGCGCCAGATCGGCCAGGTGCTCGCCGCCGTTGCCGACGGGCCATCCGAATTCGCCGCCCGCTGGGGCGGCGAGGAGTTCGTGCTGCTGCTGCCCGGCGCCGATGCGGCCCGCGCCCGCGAGACCGCCGAGCGCCTGCGGCTCGCCGTGATGGCACTGCGCATCCGGCACGACGGCGCGCCGGCGGGCTTCATCACGGTCAGCATCGGCGCGGCTCGTCTGGAGCCGGCCGCCGGCAGTCGACCGGACGAGATGGTCGAGGCGGCGGACGCGGCCCTCTACGCCGCCAAGCGGCGCGGCCGCAACACCGTCGTGGTCGACGAGCCGGCACCGCTCGCCCGCGCCGGCTGAGCCGTCCCACGGAAACACCGTCGTCCCTGCCCCAGGCGAATGGCCGGCCGCCGCCAGGCGCCACCCGCGAGCGTTGACCCCGTCGCCGCAATGATGTCCAACGGGACGAACCATTTCGCCGCAAGCGAGCCCGATCTCATGACCGCAGACCGCTACAACGCCCGCGTCGCCGAGCCGCGCTGGCAGAAGACCTGGGAGGAGCGGGCGATCTTCGCGACCGCCAACGACGACCCGCGTCCCAAGTACTACGTGCTGGAGATGTTCCCGTATCCGTCGGGGCGCATCCACATGGGGCACGTCCGCAACTACACGATGGGCGACGTGGTGGCGCGCTACAAGCGGGCCAAGGGCTTCAAGGTGCTGCACCCGATGGGCTGGGACGCCTTCGGCATGCCGGCCGAGAACGCCGCCATGGCCCACAAGGTGCACCCGCGCGAGTGGACCTACGCCAACATCGCGACCATGAAGGCGCAGCTCAAGTCGATGGGCCTGTCGCTCGACTGGCAGCGCGAGATCGCCACCTGCGATCCCGCCTACTACATGCACCAGCAGCGCATGTTCCTCGACTTCCTGAAGGCCGGCCTGGTCGAGCGCAAGACTTCGAAGGTCAACTGGGACCCGGTCGATCAGACCGTGCTGGCCAACGAGCAGGTGATCGACGGGCGCGGCTGGCGCTCGGGCGCCCTGGTCGAGCAGCGCGAGCTGACGCAGTGGTTCTTCAAGATCACCCGCTTCTCGGAGGATCTGCTGGCGGCGCTCGACCGGCTCGATCGCTGGCCCGAGAAGGTGCGCACCATGCAGCGCAACTGGATCGGCCGCTCGGAGGGCCTGCACGTCCGCTTCGCGCTCGATCCGGCGACGACGCCGAACCACGAGAGCGAGCTGGAGATCTTCACCACCCGGCACGACACGCTGTTCGGCGCCAAGTTCATGGGCCTGTCGGCGGACCATCCGCTGGCGCGCGCCGCCGCCGCCAAGAACCCGGCGCTCGCCGCCTTCATCGCCGAGTGCAAGCGGATGGGCACCGCCCAGGAGGCGATCGACAAGGCCGAGAAGCTCGGCTTCGACACCGGCATCCGCGCCATCCATCCGTTCGATCCGTCGTGGCGGCTGCCCGTCTACGTCGCCAATTTCGTGCTGATGGAGTACGGCACCGGCGCCATCTTCGGCTGCCCGGCGCACGACCAGCGCGACCTCGACTTCGTCAACAAGTACGATCTCGGCAACACCCCGGTGGTGTGCCCGGAGGGCCAGGACCCGGCGACCTTCGTGATCACCGACGAGGCCTATGTGGGCGACGGCCGGATGATCAACTCGCGCTTCCTCGACGGCATGACCTTCGCGCAGGCGCAGGAGGAGGTGGCCAAGCGGCTGGAGACCGAGATCCGCGGCGGCGCCCCGGTCGGTCGCCGCGAGACGATGTATCGGCTGCGCGACTGGGGCGTCTCGCGCCAGCGCTACTGGGGCTGCCCGATCCCGGTGATCCACTGCCCGTCCTGCGGCGTGGTGCCGGTGCCGGCCGCCGAGCTGCCGGTGCGGCTGCCCGACGACGTCGACTTCGACCGTCCCGGCAACCCGCTCGACCGCCATCCGAGCTGGAAGCACGTCGCCTGCCCGCAGTGCGGCGGCAAGGCGACGCGCGAGACCGACACGATGGACACCTTCGTCGACTCGTCGTGGTACTTCGCGCGCTTCACCGATCCGTGGATCGCCACCAGCCCGACCGACCGCGCCGCGGTCGATTCCTGGCTGCCGGTCGACCAGTATATCGGCGGCATCGAGCACGCGATCCTGCACCTGCTCTATTCGCGCTTCTTCACCCGCGCCATGAAGGCGACCGGCCATGCCGGCCTCGACGAGCCGTTCGCCGGCCTGTTCACGCAAGGGATGGTGGTGCACGAGACCTACCGCAAGGCCGACGGCACTTTTGCCTCTCCGTCCGAAGTCGAGATCAAGACCCTGATCGAATCGACCGTCGAGGACCCGACGAGTGGTTTCAAATCCACGTCCTCGATTAGGGTCGCTACGCTTACTGGAACCGATATTCCCGTGGAAATCGGGCCAATTGAAAAAATGTCGAAGTCGAAGCGCAACACCGTCGATCCCGACGAGATCATGGGATCGTACGGGGCCGACACGGCGCGCTGGTTCATGCTGTCGGACTCGCCGCCCGACCGCGACGTGATCTGGAGCGAGGAAGGCGTCCAGGGTGCCGCCCGCTTCGTCCAGCGCGTGTGGCGGCTGATCGGCGAGGCCGCGGCCGTCGCCGCCACCGGCGACCTGCCGCGCCCCGCGCTGTTCGGCGAGCCCGCCACGGCGCTGCGCAAGGCCGCCCATCAGGCGCTGTCGCGAGTGTCGGAGGATATCGAGAAGCTGCGCTTCAACCGCTGCGTCGCCCATGTGTACGAGCTGGCCAACACGTTCCAGACGTCGTTGACGGCAGCCGGCGGCGATCCGCCCGCCGATTACCGCTGGGCGGTGCGCGAGGCGGCCTCGATCCTGGTGCGGCTGTTCCACCCGATGATGCCGCATCTGGCCGAGGAATGCTGGGCGGCGCTGGGCGCGGCCGGCCTCGTCGCCGAGGCGGAATGGCCCGAGGTCGAGGCCGATCTCCTGGTCGAGGACACCGTCACGCTGCCGGTCCAGATCAACGGTAAGAAGCGGGGTGATGTAACGGTGCCACGCACGGCCGGAAAAGCGGAGGTGGAGGCTGCCGTTCTGGCGCTCGACGCGGTACAACGAGCTCTTGGAGGCGCCGCCCCCAAAAAGGTCATCGTCGTCCCGCACAGGATCGTCAATGTGGTGGCTTGATCGCAGGCGGACCGATTGGATGCAGGCGGACGGCGTCGGCGCCGTCCGGACGGGCGAACTGCCGGCCCGGCGCGCCGTGCTGGCGCGTGGCCTGCGGGGCCTCGCGGTGCTGGCGCTCGCCGCCCCGCTCGCCGGCTGCTTCCAGCCGCTCTACGGCAGCCGCACCCTGGACGGCGGCCCCTCGGTCAATCTCGCGCTCAGCCAGGTCGACATCGCCCAGATCCCGGCGCCCAACGGCACCCCCGAGGCGCGGATCGCGGTCGAGCTGCGCAACCAGCTCCTGTTCGGGCTGGCCGGCGGCAACCCGGCCCCGCCCACCCACCGGCTCGACATCCGCATCACCACCACCCGCGTGTCGATCATCGTCGACACCCAGACGGCCCGGCCGGACGTCGAGAACTTCGGCATCACCGCCACCTACAACCTCGTCGATCTGAAGACCGGCAAGCCGGTGGTGACCGACCAGGCCTTCAGCCGGGTGTCCTACGACATCCCGGGCCAGCAGCAGCGCTTCGCCCGCCAGCGCGCGCTGCGCGATGCCGAGAACCGCGCTGCCGGGGTGATCGCCGAGACCGTCCGGTCGCGCCTCGCCTCCTACTTCGTCGCCGGCACCTGACCACCCCAGCCAGGGAGGCTTCGTCATGGCGGCCCTCAAGGGCGCCGAGATCGACGCCTATGTGAGCCGGCCCGATCCGGCGCGGCCGATCGCGCTGGTCTACGGCCCCGATGCGGGGCTGGTGCGCGAGCGCGTCGAGGCCCTGGTGCGCGCCTCGGTCGACGACCTGTCCGACCCCTTCGCGCTGGTGCGGCTGGACGGCGACGCGGTCGAGCCCGGCCGGCTCGCCGAGGAGGCCCATACGGTGCCGCTGTTCGGCGGCCGCCGCGCCGTGTGGATCAAGGCGGGGCGCAGCAATCTCGCGCCGGCCGTCGAAGCGCTGGTGGCCGACCCGCCGGCCGATTGCCGGGTGGTGGTCGAGGCCGGCGACCTGAAGAAGGACTCGGCCCTGCGCACCACCTGCGAGCAGGCGCGCACCGCGGTCGCCCTGCCCTGCTATGTCGACGGAGACGCCGACCTCGCCCGGCTGATCGACCAGGAGATGCGGGCGGCCGGGCTCGCCATCGAGGCCGAGGCCCGCACCCTCCTGGTCTCGCTGATCGGCGGCGACCGCCAGGCGTCGCGTGGCGAGATCCGCAAGCTCGCGCTCTACGCCCACGGCACCGGCCGGGTGACGGCCGATGACGTGCTGGCGGTGATCGCCGACGCCTCGGCGCTCGCCCTCGACGAGGTGGTGGACGCGGTGTTCGCCGGCAAGCCGCAGGGCTTCGACACCGCCTTCGCCCGCGCCCGGGCGGCCGGCACCCACCCGGACCGCATCGTCGGCGAGGCGCTGCGCCATGTCGCCCGGCTCCACCGCACCCGCGTCGCCATCGATGGCGGACGGGCGCCGGCGGACGCGATGCGCGAGGCGTTCCGCGGCCTGTTCTTCAAGCGCGAAGCGGTGGTGCGGGGGGCGCTCGCGGCGTGGACGACGCCGCGCCTCGCCCAGGCGCTGGCGGACCTGGCCGAGACCGCGGCGATGCTCCGGAAGCAGGGCGACCTGGCCGAGCCGCTCGCCCACCGGGCGCTGCTGACGCTCGCCCTGAAGGCGCGGCAGAGACGGTGAGGCCGGGTCGGAACGGCCGATCGGAAGGCCGGCCGGCTCCCCTCCTGCGATGCGCCAGGAATGAATGCGCCAAGATGAATGCGCCAAGACGAAGAAGTCCCGGGCCGTGGCGCGACCCGGGACCGGACCGTCGTGGCGGACGGCGGTCTCTCCCTCCCGCTACTTGTAGTAGCCCACTCCGCAGGCTTGGCCGCCGACCTTGATCAGATAGGTCTCCTTCGGCACGGGATCGCTGCCGCCCGGCCGCGGAAACTTGTACTGCACGGTCGTCACCGTGCCCTCCTGCTGGGCCGCGAACAGCTTCTCGCCCAGCGGCGAGCCGTCCTTCTCCTTGAGATTACGCACGTCGGAGCCGACCAGCGCCTTGTTGGGATGGGCCGTGAAGGCGCCGCCCTTGCTGTCGAAGCAGAACACGTAGAGGTCGCGGTCGCGGAAGCCACCGGAAGCATCGTTGAACTTGGCGAGAGCCGCGGCCTCGCCGTCCTTCAACGTGACGGCGGCTTTGTCGATCATGGCTTTGGCCTCGGCCGCGGTGCCGAACTCGGCGGCCGAAACGACCGTGGGCAGCGCGACGGCGACCGCGATGGCGAGCGCGGAGACGAGTCGTCTCGTCATGAATTCCTCCCGAACACAATTGGATGTCGACGACAATCGAGGACGAGGCCGAGAGGCCGGCGCCGGATCACGGACGGCGGACTCCAGGCCCGGCCGAAGTACGGCCGCCGCGAGTATGGGTGTGGCCGGACCGGGCCGCAACCGGGTCGCGGGATCGATCGTGCGTCGGTTTGTCCGACGACGAAAGTACGAGACGAGTCCGGCGCGTGAGATAGCCTCCCCGGCTGGCTGGTTAACCTGCTGGTAGGGCTACTGCGCGAAGGTCTGATTACAACCGACGATCGCGTTGGACGAAAGTTGCAATACTGGAGGAAAACGATGGCAGTGCCCCAGGCGGCGACCGGGGATGAGGTGGTTCGCACCATAGCCCGAACCGCGGGGGTCCTCTCGGTGGAGCTGGCGGATGTCGCCGGCAGCATCGCCGACGTGGATGCCCGGGCCCAGCAACTGACGAGCGAATGCCGCAACCTGTCGGAGGCGGCCACCGAGCTGACCGGATCGAACCGCAGGATCGGGGCCGCCGCCGTCGCGGCCGATCAGACCATCGTGGCGGCGTGCCAGGAGATGGACTCCTCGGCCGACCAGGTGACGGCGTCGCTCGCCGAGATCAGCGCGCTGGCCTCCGCCACGGCCGGCTTCGAACGCAAGCTCGAGGGCCTGCGTGGCGCGCTCGAACGGGTCGCCAAGGCGGCGGGCGGCATCGACGCCATCGCGCGCCAGACCAATCTGCTCGCCCTCAACGCTGCCATCGAGGCGGCGCGCGCCGGCGCCGCCGGGCGCGGCTTCGCCGTGGTGGCGAGCGAGGTGAAGGAGCTGGCCAAGCAGACCTCCCAGGCGACCGCCGAGATCGCCGCCACGCTGGCGCTGCTCGATACCCAGACGCGCGGCCTGGTGGCCGAATCGGTGGAGACCGTCGGCCGGGCCGCCACCGTGCAGGCCGGCACTGCGGCGATCCGCCAGGTCATCGGGCATGTCGGCCCGGCGATGACGCGGATGCGCGGCGACATGCGGCTGATCGTCGACTCCAACACCGACATTCAGGCTCGCTGCGACGCCTTGCAGGCCGCCTTCGAGGCGATGGCGGACCATGTGGTGCGCTCCTCCGAGGAGCTGCGCGCCGCCGACCATCGGGTGCACGCGCTGCTCGGCCGGGCCGAGGAGCTGGCCGTGCTGACCGCGGGGTCGGGGGTCGAGACCGACGACACGCCGTTCGTCGCCCTGGTGACCGCGGCGGCCGAGGAGATCGCGCGGCTGTTCGAGCAGGCGCTGGTGGCCGGCGAGACGACGCTGACCGACCTGTTCGACGAGACCTATGTGCCGGTGCCGGGCAGCGACCCGCCGCAGGTGACGACACGCTTCACCGCACTGTGCGACCGGCTGCTGCCGCCCGTCCAGGAGCCGCTGCTCGCGCGCAATCCGGCGATCGCCTTCTGTGTCGCGGTCGACCGCAACGGCTACCTGCCGACCCACAACAAGAAATTCTCGCTGCCGCAGCGGCCGGGCGAGACGGCGTGGAACACCGCGAACTGCCGCAACCGGCGCATCTTCGACGACCGCACCGGGCTCGCCGCCGGGCGCAATACCAAGCCGTTCCTGTTGCAGACCTACCGGCGCGACATGGGCGGCGGCAGCTTCGTGCTGATGAAGGACTGCTCGGCCCCGATCATGGTGCGGGGCCGCCACTGGGGCGGCTTCCGCATGGGCTACAAGGCCGGCCTGGCGGGGTGAGCGACCGCTGGGAGCGCGCCGCTCAGCCGGCTTCGAGCCGGCGCAGCACCTCGTCGAGCTGATCGAGATCGCGGTAGTGGACGTGGACGGTGCCGCCGTCGCCCTTGTGGTCGATCACCACGGTGAGGCCGAGCGCATCCGACAGGCGCTTCTCCACCGCGCGGGTGTCGGCGTCCTTCTGGGGCGCGGCGGAGCGCGGCTTCGGTCCGGGCCGCGGCCCGTCGCTGCGCTCGCGCACCAGCGCCTCGACCTGGCGGACATTGAGGCCGCGAGCCACGATGTCGCGGGCGAGCGACTCGGCATCGGGCTGGCCGACCAGCATGCGGGCATGACCGGCGGTGAGCTGGCCGGCCGTGATCATCGCCTTGACGCCGTCCGGCAGCTTGAGCAGGCGCAGCGTGTTGGCGACATGCGGCCGGCTCTTGCCGACCGTGCGGGCGACCTCGTCCTGGCCATAGCCGAAGCTGTCGAGCAGCGCCTGATAGCCGGCCGCCTCCTCCAACGGATCGAGATCGGCGCGCTGGACGTTCTCGATGATGGCGATCTCCAGCGCCTGCGCGTCGGTGACGTCGATCACCACCACCGGCACCTCGTGCAGCGCGGCGCGCTGCGAGGCGCGCCAGCGCCGCTCGCCGGCCACGATCTCGTAGGCATCGGTCTTGCCGGCGACGGGGCGCACCACGATCGGCTGGATCAGGCCGCGGGTGCGGATCGAGGCGGCGAGCTCGTCGAGCTCGGCCTCGGCGAAGCTGCGGCGGGGATTGCGCGGGTTGGGGCGGATGAACTCGATCGGCACCTTGCGGGCGCCGGAGCGCACCCGCTCGGCGTCGCGGTCACGCTCGCGCGGCGCCGCCGGCGCGGCGGCCTGCGACGGCTCGACATCGCCGATCAGCGCGGCCAGTCCGCGTCCCAGTCGCGAGCGCGGGGCATCTTCGGCCATGGCGGTCTCCCGGATACTCGTCATACAAAGTATAGAAATGACGCTCGCAGCGCCCGCGGGACGTCGCGCTCAGCCGGCGGGCCGCTCGGCGAACGCCTTCTCGCGCTGGATCACCTCGGTGGCGAGCCGCAGATACGCCTCGCTGCCGGCGCAGCGCAGGTCGTAGACCAGCACCGGCTTGCCGTAGGACGGCGCCTCCGAGACGCGCACATTGCGCGGGATCACGGTCTCGTAGACCTTGTCGCCCAGGAAGGCGCGGACATCCGCCACCACCTGGCCCGACAGGTTGTTGCGGGCGTCGTACATGGTCAACACGATGCCATGGATCTCGAGCCCGGGATTGAGCGTGGCCTTGACCTGATCGACCGTCTTGAGGAGCTGCGACAACCCTTCCAGCGCGAAGAACTCGCATTGCAGCGGCACCACGATGGCATGCGCGGCCGCCATGGCGTTGATGGTGAGCAGGTTGAGCGACGGCGGGCAGTCGATCAGCACATAGGTGAAGGGCGGCTCGCCCGGATCGCCGTTGAGGGCCGTGACAGCGTCGCGCAGCCGGTGGGCGCGGTCGCGACGCTGGCCGATCTCCAGCTCGACGCCGGCGAGGTCGAGGGTCGAGGGCGCGATCCACAGATGCGGCACCGCGGTCGGCCGCACGATGTCGCGCAGCGCCGACTCGGCGGAGAGCACGTCATAGGTGGAGACGTCGCGGCTCTTGTGGTCGATGCCGAGCCCCGTGGAGGCGTTGCCCTGCGGATCGAGATCGACCACCAGCACCTCCTCGCCGGTGGCGGCGAGTGCGGTGCCGAGATTGATGGCCGTGGTGGTCTTGCCGACGCCGCCCTTCTGGTTGGCGATCGCCAGCACGCGCGGGCCGCGATGCGGAGGGGTGGCGGACGGGACGGCGACGTCCTCTCCGGTGAACGATTCAGACATCGCAATGGCTTTCACTGGACGAGAGCGGAGGACGCCGCAGGGCGCCGCACCGTCGCGGAACGAGTGGGCAATCCAGCCGATGGGTCATCGGGTGCGCGCCTCGAGGCCGTGGACGACGACGATCCGTCCCTCCGGGCTGGTCTTGCTCGGAACGAGATCCGCCTTGATTTTCCAAGACTTGGATGCCTCGCTCAGTTCGGCCTCGACGTCCTGGCCCTTGGCCAGCAGGGCGCGGCCGCGCTTGGTTAAGAAAGGATAAACGTAGCCGAGCAGAACGGGAAGTGGCGCGAGGGCCCGCGCCGTGACGATGTCGGGGATCACCGCCCGGCGGCGCCCGAAATCCTCGATCCGCTCGGGATGGACCCGCACCGGCAGGGCGAGCGCGGCCGCCGCGTCCTGGAGGAACGCCGCCTTCTTGCGGGTACTCTCGACCAGATGGACCACAGCGCCAGGCCGGTCGGCCAGGACGCAGGCGAGCACCAGGCCGGGGAAACCGCCCCCGGAGCCGAGATCGACGATCGTCCTGGCGTCGTTGCCGATCAGCGGCAGCAGCTGGAGCGAGTCGGCGACGTGGCGGGTCCACAGGGTCGGGATGGTCGACGCCGCCATCAGGTTCATCACCGCCTGCCGTTCCAGCAGCAGCGCCACGAAGCGATCCAGCCTCGCGGCTGTTTCACATGAAACAGGGGTCAGGGCCAGCGCCGCGGCGCGGTCCGCCGGATCGATCGCGGGCAGGGCGCGAGCGGGCCTCATGCGGCACCCGCGGTGTCGCGCCCCCGGCCCGGCCGGCGCAGATGGGCCGCCAGCAGCATCAGGGCGGCGGGCGTGAGGCCGTCGAGCCGTCCGGCTTGGCCGAGCGTCCGCGGCCGCGCTGCCGCGAGCTTCTGCCTCGCCTCGTTGGAGAGCCCCGGCACGGCGGCGTAATCGAGATCCTCCGGCACCGTGATCCCCTCGTCACGCCGGAACGCCGCAATGTCGGCGTGCTGACGGTCGAGATAGACCGCGTACTTGGCGTCGATCTCGATCTGGGCCGCGATGGCAGGATCGAGCCCTCCCAGCTCCGGCCAGATGCGCGCGACGTCGGCGAGCCCGATGGTCGGATAGGCGAGGAGATCGAAGGCACTGCGCCGCTGGCCGTCGCGATTGAGGGCGAGGCCGTGGCGGGCCGCCTCGGTCGGGGTCACCGTCAGCGACCGGGCGAGCGAGCGGGCGGCGTCGAGCGCCGCCATCCGGGCGCGGTAAAGCCCGGCCCGCTCGGCGCCGACGCAGCCGATCTCGATCCCGCGGCCGGTGAGCCGCTGGTCGGCATTGTCGGCCCGCAGCGTCAGGCGGTACTCGGCCCGTGACGTGAACATCCGATAGGGCTCGGTCACCCCCCGGGTGACGAGATCGTCGATCATCACGCCCAGATAGGATTCGGCGCGGTCGAACACGACGGGCTCGCCGCCCCCGGCCCGCGACGCGGCGTTGAGCCCGGCCACCAGCCCCTGCCCGGCCGCCTCCTCGTAGCCCGTGGTGCCGTTGATCTGCCCAGCCAGGAACAGCCCGCCGACACGGCGCGACTCGAGGCTCGGCCCCAGCTCCCGCGGATCGACATGGTCGTACTCGATGGCGTAGCCGGGCCGCTCGATCACGGCCCGCTCCAGCCCGGGAATGCTGGCCACCACGGCGGCCTGCACGTCCTCGGGGAGCGAGGTCGAGATGCCGTTGGGATAGACCGTGTCGGTGTCGAGCCCCTCCGGCTCCAGGAAGATCTGGTGTCCGTCGCGATCGCCGAAGCGGACGATCTTGTCCTCGATCGACGGACAATAGCGCGGGCCGCGGCTGGCGATCTGTCCCGAATACATCGGCGAGCGGTGGACATTGGCGCGGATCACCGCATGGGTCGCCGCCACCGTGCGGGTGATGCCACAGTCGACCTGCGGGGTGGTGATCCGGCCGGTCATCGGCGAGAACGGCTCGGGCGGGTCGTCGCCCGCCTGCCGCTCCACCGCGGCCCAATCGATGGTGCGTCCGTCGAGCCGGGGCGGCGTTCCGGTCTTCAGGCGGGCGAGCTGGAAGCCCAGACGCTCCAGAGTCGTCGACAGACCGAGCGCGGGAGCCTCGCCCACCCGGCCGGCCGGGATCTGCCGCTCGCCGATATGGATGAGGCCGCGGAGGAAGGTGCCGGTGGTGAGCGCCACGGCGCCGGCCCCGAGCACCCGGCCGTCCTGCATCCGTACCGCCATCACCCGGCCATCCGCGACGACGAGGTCGTCCGCCTCGCCCTCGACGACGGTGAGCCCGGCCGTGGCGCGAATTGCCGCCTGCATGGCGGCCGCATAGAGCCTGCGGTCCGCCTGGCAGCGCGGCCCCCGCACTGCCGGCCCCTTACGGCGGTTCAGCACCCGAAACTGGATTCCCCCCTGGTCCGCAACCCGGCCCATGAGGCCATCGAGGGCATCGATCTCGCGCACCAGATGGCCCTTGCCGAGCCCGCCGATCGCCGGGTTGCACGACATCGCCCCGACGGTGGCGAAGCGATGCGTCACCAGAGCGGTGCGAGCGCCCATCCGGGCGGCGGCCGCCGCCGCCTCGCAGCCCGCATGGCCGCCCCCGATGACGATCACGTCGTAACGCTGGTCCATGTGCGATGCCGGGGGTTTGGAGACCATGTTTCACATGAAACACCGCGCCCGGCGCGCGGCCGCCGCGGTCAGGTCGCCCACGGACGACCGCCGCTGCCTCTATCACTTGCCGATGCAGAAATCACGAAAGATGACATCGAGCACGTCCTCGACATCCACCCGCCCGACCAGGCGGCCCAGCGCCCGCCCGGCCAGCCGCAGCTCCTCGGCCACGATCTCCTCCGGGCCGCCCGCCCCGGCCGCCGCCCGGTCGAGCGCCGCCACCGTCTCCTCCAGCGCCGCCCGGTGCCGGGCTCGCGTCACCAGTGCCGGATCGCCGGCCCCGATGAGGGTCGCGGCCGCTCGCTCCAGCGCTTCCATCAGCGCCGCGATGCCCTCCCCGGTCCGCGCCGAGGTGAGGTGAGTGTCGGTACCGGCCCCGGCCCATCGGGTCCGCGCCGCCTCGTCCAGCAGGTCGGCCTTGGTCACCACCCGCCACACCCGTCCGGCCAGCCCGTCGGGTGGCACTGCCCCGTGCGGCTCGGCCCCGTCCTGAAGCCACAGCAGCAGATCGGCCGCGGCCGCCCGATCCCGCGCCCGCCGCACCCCCTCGCGCTCCACCGGATCGTCGGTCTCGCGCAGGCCCGCCGTGTCCACCAGCGTGACCGGCTGGCCGCCGAGATCGAGATGCACCTCGATGGCGTCCCTCGTGGTGCCCGGCAAGGCCGACACGATGGCCGCCTCGCGTCGCACCATCCTATTGAGCAAGCTCGATTTTCCGGCGTTTGGCGGGCCCGCTAGCGCGACCACCAGGCCGTCCCGCAGCCGCTCGCCGCGGCGGCCGTCGGCCAGCGCCGCGACGATCTCGGCCCGCAGGGCCGCCGCCTCGGCCAGTGCCGGCCCGACCAACTCGCCCGGCACGTCCGCCTCGTCGGAGAAGTCGATCCCGGCCTCGATCAGCGCCTGAGCGCCG
The DNA here is from genome assembly GCA_009720755.1 of Rhodoplanes serenus. Taxonomy (GTDB): domain Bacteria; phylum Pseudomonadota; class Alphaproteobacteria; order Rhizobiales; family Xanthobacteraceae; genus Rhodoplanes; species Rhodoplanes serenus. The sequence continues at coordinate 124,191 of WNKV01000004.1, read as the reverse complement.
ATCAGCCGCTGCCGCCACGCCTCGGCCTTGTCGCCCAGCAGCCCGCCGAGCTGCGCCAGCGCCTGCCGCCGCTGCGCCTCGGTGTCGGCGCCGATCAGGTCGGCGAGCCCCTCCACCCGAGTGAGATCGAGGCGGCCATTGTCGAAGGCCCGCCGGGTGAACTCGCCCGCCTCGGCGGGCCGGCAACCCGGCACGCGGCCGAGCGCCGCCAGCACCGCCGCGATGACGGCCCGCCCGCCATGCACCTGGAACTCGACGGTGTCGTCGCCGGTCTCGCTCGCCGGCCCCGGAAACCACAGCACCAGCGCCTGGTCGATCGGCTCACCCGTCGCCGGCTCGCGCAGGACCGCCAGCGTGGCCCGCCGCGCCTCCGGCACTCGGCCGACGAGCCGCCGCACGGCCTCGCCGGCTTGTGGGCCGGACACCCGAACGACCGCGATGGCGGCCGGCGGCCGCCCCGACGAGAGAGCAAAAATAGTGTCAGCCATGCTGCCGACTGGACCGTCTCAGGAGAATGCCGGCCGGCCGCCGGCGACAGCCCACGCGCTCAGGGACCGTACTGGCACCCTGCCGCCGCATAGACGACGTGCACCACACCATACCGATCGGTGACGTCCCGCGGGCGGCACCGCGTCTGCCAGACGGCACGCTCGTCGGCGCTGACCTTGCGCATCTCGACATAGTCGAGCTGGCCCGCCACGGCGACCGGACCACTGAGCCATTTGGACTGGCAGAACACGCTGCGCGAGCCCCATCCACAGCCGGTCGTGAAGGTCTGGGCCGCCGCCGGGCTCGCCAGCAGCAGCATCATGGCGCAGGTCGACAACAGTCGCATCGCTCACCTCGCTACCAGGACGCCCCTCACGATACACCCGGTCCCGAATCCTCCACCATTTACCCCTCATTAACCTCAACGTCGACCACCCCGTCATCGATCGGCTGTCCTGTCGCGCCCGGCACCCCTGTCGGTTTGGCCGGTTCTCCCTGATAATGACCGAAACCCCCGGGAGACCCATGGACAGCCCCAGCCCTGCCGCGCCCTCACCCGCCAACCGCCTCGCCGGTGAGACGAGCCCCTATCTGCTTCAGCATGCCGCCAATCCGGTCGACTGGTGGCCCTGGGGGCCGGACGCCCTCGCCGAGGCCAAGCGGACCGGCCGGCCGATCCTGCTGTCGGTCGGCTACGCGGCCTGCCACTGGTGCCATGTGATGGCGCACGAGAGCTTCGAGGACCGCGACACCGCGGCCGTGATGAACAGGCTGTTCGTGAACATCAAGGTCGACCGCGAGGAGCGCCCCGACATCGACCAGATCTACATGGCGGCGCTGCATCATCTCGGCCAGCAGGGCGGCTGGCCGCTCACCATGTTCCTGACGCCGGAGGGCGAGCCGGTGTGGGGCGGCACCTACTTCCCCAAGACCTCCCGTTACGGCCGCCCCTCGTTCGTCGACGTGCTGGAGGAGGTCGCGCGCCTGTTCCGCGAGGAGCCCGATCGCATCACCCAGAACCGCGACGCCCTGATGGGCCGCCTCGCGGCCCGCGCCGAGGCCGCCGGCCCGGTGACCATCGGGGTCGCCGAGCTCGACCGCGTCGCCCAGCAGGTCGCCGGCCTGATCGACCTCACCCATGGCGGGCTCCGCGGCGCTCCCAAGTTCCCGCAGCCGGCCATGCTGGAGCTGCTGTGGCGGGCCGGCCAGCGCGCCGACCGCGCCACTCCCCAGCCGCCGAGCCCCAACCTCTATGTCGATCTCGTCGCCCACTCGCTCGAACGCCTGTGCGAGGGCGGCATCTACGATCATCTCGGCGGCGGCTTCGCCCGCTACTCCGTCGACGAGCGCTGGCTGGTGCCGCATTTCGAGAAGATGCTGTACGACAACGCCCAGCTCCTCGAGCTGCTGGCGCTCGCCCATGCACGCACCGGCCACCCGCTGTTCCGCCGGCGCGCCGCCGAGACGGTCGCCTGGCTGGCCCGCGAGATGACCACCCCCGAGGGGGCCTTCTGTGCCTCTCTCGATGCCGATTCCGAAGGCCACGAGGGCAAGTTCTACGTCTGGACCCCGGACGAGATCGCGGCCGTGCTCGGTCCCGACGATGCCGACCTGTTCGCCCGCCATTACGACGTGACCCCGGGCGGCAATTTCGAGGGCCAGACGATCCTCAACCGCCTCGCCGCCCTCGACGAGCATGCGCGTGCCCGTACCGGATCAGGCCCCTCGCTACGGCCCGACGACCCGGATCTGGAGACCCACCTTGTTGCACTGCGCAACAAGCTGCTGGAGGCGCGCGCCGGTCGAATCCGCCCCGGCCTCGACGACAAGGTGCTGGCCGACTGGAACGGGCTGATGATCGCGGCCCTGGCGAATGCGGGAACCCTGCTCGGGGAATCCGATTGGGTGGCCCGCGCCCGCCGCGCTTTCGAGTTTGTTGCAACGCACATGACCCGCGGCGACCGTCTCGGTCACTCGTGGCGCGACGGCCGCCTGCTGATGCCCGGTCTGGCCAGCGACTTCGCCGCCATGGGGCGCGCCGCCGTGGCCCTGCACGAGGCCACGGGGGACCGGGATTTCATCGATAAAGCCTTGATTTGGCAGGCCGCTCTGGAGCGTCACCACGCTGACCCGACCACCGGGGGTTACTTTCTCACCGCCGACGATGCCGAGGGCCTGGTGATCCGTCCGGCCTCAACCCAGGACGACGCGACCCCCAATCCGCACGCTGTTGCGGCGCAAAATCTGATTCGCCTGGCGGTGCTCACCGGCGCCGACACCTGGCGCGAACGCGCCGACCGCCTGTTCGACGGGGTGCTGCCGATGGCGGCCAGCAATGTGTTCGGCCATCTCGGCCTGCTGAATGCCCTCGACCTGCGCCTGCGCGGTGTGGAGCTGGTCGTCAGCGGCCAGGCCGCGCACAATGCTGCGCTCATTGACGCGGTGCAGCACGTTCCGTTCACCGAGCGGACGGTCCTATGGGCCCCGCAGCCGGATCGGTTGCCGACCGACCACCCGGCCCGCGGCCACGCCGCAGCGACGGCGGGCGCCGTCTTCGTGTGCACCGCCGGGCGCTGCTCGCGTCCGATCGACACCCCGGCAGCCCTGGCCGCCACCCTGGCGGCCCTCGGGCCCGGCGCCTGATCACGGGTCAGCCGATGCCTGCGGGAGACCCGATCCCGGCCGGACCGACCGGCAGCGCGGCGCGCAGATCGAGGCCGAGGGTCACCACCCCCGGCCGCGGCGCCCGTGAGCGCACCACCTGGAAGCCGCCCTTCCGGTAGACCTCGTGCGCGGCCCGGCAGCCGTCCCCGACCTCGACCATCATGCGGCGATAGCCGACCGCCAGCGCCGTCGCGATCAACCCGTCGAGCAGCACGCCGGCGATGCTGAGCCCCCGGAACGCCTCCCGCACGAATAGCTGGTCGATCTCGCACACGCCGACCCGACGCCGGCGGAACGCCGCCACCCCGACCGGATCGGACCCCGCATGCGCGACCAGGATGCAGCCATGCGGCATCCGATAGCGACCCGGCAGCCGGGCGAGCGGCACCTGCGGCCCACCCGTGCCCGCTCTGGGTCCCGCCCAGGCGGCGAAGTCGCGAATCAGCCCCTCCACCAGCGCCCGGTCCTGCGGCCAGCGTGCCTGTCCGACTGCCAGCCGCTGGGGAGGGTCGCGCATCGCCTCACGTGTTCATGGAGTCGAAGAATTCGCCGTTGTTCTTGGTATTGCGGAGCTTGTCGAGAAGGAAGTCGATCGCATCCATGGTGCCCATCGGATTGAGGATGCGGCGCAGGACGTAGATCTTCTTGAGGGTCTGGTTCTCGGTGAGCAGCTCTTCCTTGCGGGTTCCCGAGCGGGTGATGTCGATCGCCGGGAAGGTCCGCTTGTCGGCCACCTTGCGGTCGAGAATGATCTCGGAGTTGCCGGTGCCCTTGAACTCTTCGAAGATCACCTCGTCCATGCGGCTGCCGGTCTCGATCAGCGCGGTCGCGATGATGGTGAGCGAGCCGCCCTCCTCGATGTTGCGGGCGGCGCCGAAGAACCGCTTCGGGCGCTGGAGCGCATTGGCGTCGACGCCGCCGGTCAACACCTTGCCGGAGGACGGCACCACCGTGTTGTAGGCGCGACCGAGTCGGGTGATCGAGTCGAGCAGGATGACCACGTCACGGCCGTGCTCGACCAGCCGCTTGGCCTTCTCGATCACCATCTCGGCGACCTGCACGTGGCGTGCCGCCGGCTCGTCGAAGGTCGAGGAGATCACCTCGCCCTTCACCGAGCGCTGCATGTCGGTCACCTCCTCGGGCCGCTCGTCGATGAGCAGCACGATCAGGTAGCACTCGGGGTGATTGGCCGTGATGGCGTGGGCGATGTTCTGGAGCAGCACCGTCTTGCCGGTGCGCGGCGGCGACACGATCAAGGCGCGCTGGCCCTTGCCGATCGGCGCCACGATGTCGATCACCCGCGCCGACAGATCCTTCCGGGTCGGGTCCTCGACCTCCATCTTGAGCCGCTCGTCCGGATAGAGCGGCGTCAGGTTGTCGAAGTTGATCTTGTGGCGCGCCTTATCGGGGTCTTCGAAATTGATCGTGTTGACCTTGAGCAGCGCGAAATAGCGCTCGCCTTCCTTGGGGCTGCGGATCTGCCCCTCGATGGTGTCGCCGGTGCGCAGGCCGAAGCGGCGGATCTGCGACGGCGACACGTAGATGTCGTCCGGCCCCGGCAGATAGTTGGCCTCCGGCGACCGCAGGAAGCCGAAGCCGTCTTGCAGCACCTCGACCACACCCTCGCCGATGATCTCCACGTCCTTCTGCGCGAGCTGCTTGAGGATCGCGAACATCAGCTCCTGCTTGCGCATCGTCGAGGCGTTTTCCACCTCGTGCTCGTCGGCGAAGGCCAGCAATTCGGTCGGAGTCTTGGACTTGAGGTCCTGAAGCTTCATTTCCCGCATGCGGGTAATCCTGTGTGTCGATGGAGGGCCGATCGACGCTGGAAGGGGAATTCACAGGTCTCAGGGCAAACGGGCTTGTCGCCTCTGGCCCCGATGCTGCGACTCGGCTCGTTGGAAGCCTCGTTCGACTGCATCTGCCTGCGTTCGGGGAGATGGGGCCAACATAGGTAAAGAGCGCCGACCACGCAAGAGCGAACCCTGCCCAAACCGTGGGCGGCCACTGCCGATCAGAGCGGCTTGACCACTGCCAGCAGCACCGTTCCGACTGCCAGAATGCCGCCGATCACGCCGAGCGGAATATAGAATCGGGCGTAGCGCGGCGACCCTTGTGCCAGCCGCCGGATTTCCGCCGACAGCATGCCGTGCAGGCCCGACAGCACGATGACGAGGGCCAGCTTCGCATGAAACCAGCCGCTCGACCACCAACCGCCGTTCCACAGCAGCCAGCCGCCGACTCCCCAGGTCACCACCATGGCCGGGTTGACCAGATGACGCATCACCCGGTGCTCGATCTCGCCGAGCAGGTCGGCCGCCGGCCCGGAGGCGACCCGGACATGCCGGGCGAACAGCGGCGGCAGCACCAGCATGCCCCCCACCCAGCACGCCACCGCGACCAGATGGACGGCCCGCATCCACAGATAGGCCCCGACCGGCACCACGACGACGAGCCCGACCGCCAGGCCGAGCGGCGCCACGAGCCCCACCGCCGCCCGCAGGAGCCGACGTGCCGGCGAGGCGATCTCGCCCCGCCGATCGTCCGCCGGCGCGCCCCGGGGGTCTTCCGTCAACCGCCCCTGACCCGCGCCAGCATGCGCTCCACATTGGCAATCGGCGCCTCCGGCGTGATGCCGTGGCCGAGGTTGAAGATGAACGGACCGTCGCGGAACGCTTCCATGACGGCGTCGACGCCGCGGTCGAGCGCGTCGCCACCGGCCACCAGCAGCAGCGGGTCGAGATTGCCCTGCACGGCCACCCGGCTCTGGATTCGCTCGCGCGCGAAGGTGAGATCCATCGTCCAGTCGAGCCCCACGGCGTTCACCGGCACCTTGTCGATGAAACGCTCGAGTTGCGTTCCGGCTCCACGCGGAAAGGCGATGATCTTGGCATCCGGCACCGCGGCCCGCACGCCGGCGACGATGCGCGCCGTCGGGGCGATCACCCAGCGGTCGAACTCCGCCGGCGGCAGGATGCCGGCCCAGGTGTCGAACACCTGCACGGCGTCCACCCCCGCCCGGAACTGCTCGATCAGATAGGCGATCGACGCATCGACCAGCCCATCGATCAGCCGCTGCATAGTCTCCGGATCACGATAGGCCAACGAGCGCGCCGGCCCCTGGTCCGAGGTTCCTTCCCCCGCCACCATGTAGGTCGCCACCGTCCACGGCGCCCCGCAGAAGCCGAGGAACGTCGTCTCCGCCGGCAGCCCGGCCCGGATCAGCCGCACCGCCTCGAACACCGCCGCGAGCTTCGCCTGGTCGAAGCTGCCGGAGAACCGGCCGACATTGTCCCGGTCGACCCGCGGTGCGAGGCGCGGCCCTTCGCCGGCCGCGAAGCTCACCGTCTGGCCGAGGGCGTGCGGCACCACCAGGATGTCGGAGAACAGGATCGCGGCATCGAAGCCGAACCGACGGATCGGCTGGAACGTAACCTCGGCGGCGAGCTTTGGATTGAAGCACAGGTCGAGGAAGCTGCCGGCCTGCTCGCGGGTGGCGCGGTACTCGGGGAGGTAGCGTCCGGCCTGACGCATCATCCAGACCGGCGGTGTCGCCTGCCGCTTGCCGGCGAGGACGTCGAGGACCGCACGGGTGGGAGTGTTCGGAGAGACAGCAGGATTGTTCATCGGCTCTATCAAATCAAAAGATTAAGAGAATCTTCATTGTTGAGTCTATTGGGGGCGGGAAAAGACTCACGACTCCCCCGTCCACACCAGCCGCAACGTCATCCACAGCATGGTCCACCGTCCTGTGTGTCGAGCGATCCTGTCGACTGCACTGCGACCGCCTGTGCCGCAGCGGTTGGTGACCGCCCTGCTCGGCCCGCCTGATACCATTGCCGCTCTTCACAATGAAGGAGTATAAATCCTCGACTCGTCGTCCCGTCCTGTGAATTTGTGATCCGGGGTGCCGCGGGACCACCGGCCCGTCCCGCGGAGGCGGCGCCCGCGCGGTGTTCTCCCCAGCCGTCCACAGCTGTCCTCAGAGCGTGAAGCAGCGGGGCGTGACTGGGAGGACCCGATACTGGGACATGATTCCGGCAGCACGATTTCGGCGGCACAATTCCGGGGGGCGCGATTCCGTGGGGCCGATGACGAAACCGACCAGCTTCTTCCACCTGCATCTCGTCTCCGACTCGACCGGCGAAACCCTCATCACGGTCGCCCGGGCCGCCACCGCGCAGTACACCCAGGTCTCGGCGGTCGAGCACGTCTATCCGGCGGTGCGCACCGCCAAGCAGCTCGATCATGTGCTGGCCGAGATCGAGCAGGAGCCCGGGGTGGTGCTCTACACCCTGCTCGACGAGGCGTTGATCGAGAGGCTGGAAACCACCTGCCGTGATCTCGGCCTGCCCTGCCTGTCGATCCTCGGCCCGGTGCTGCGCCTGTTCGAATCCCATCTCGGCCACGAATCGACCCCCAAGGTCGGCGCCCAGCACGTCCTCAATGCCGAGTACTTCAAGCGGATCGACGCCCTGAACTACACCATGATGCACGACGACGGACAGCTCGCCGACGATCTCGAGCGCGCCGACGTGGTGCTGGTCGGCGTCTCCCGCACGTCCAAGACCCCGACCTCGATCTATCTCGCCAACCGCGGCGTCAAGACCGCCAACATCCCGCTGGTTCCCGGCGTGCCGCCGCCGCCCGCCCTGGAGACCCTCCAGAAGCCTCTGGTGGTCGGCCTGTTCGCCAGCCCGGAGCGCATCGTGGCCATCCGCCAGAACCGTCTGCTCGGGCTCAAGGCCCACAACGAGGACGACCAGTACATCGACCGCGAGGCGGTGACCGAGGAAATCGCCTACTCGCGCCGCCTGTGTGCCCGCCGCGGCTGGCCGCTGATCGACGTGACGCGCCGTTCCATCGAGGAGACCGCCGCCGCCGTGCTGGCGCTGCTGGCCGAGCGGCGCCGTCAGCCGGAGGGCCGCTGAGGTGCTCTGGCTCGCTCCGCACCCCCTGGTGGTCGCCTCGCGCAGCGCCGCCCGCCGCGCCATGCTGGAGGCGTCCGGCATTCCGATCGAGCCGACCGAGGCCGATATCGACGAGCGCCAAGTCGAGGTTCGCGCCGGCCCGGTGTCGCCCGCCCAGGCGGCTCTCGTGCTGGCGCGCGAGAAGGCCCGGGTGGTGGCGGTGCAACGCTCCGGCTGCTACGTGGTCGGTGCCGACCAGACGCTGGCGCTCGGCGACCGCCGCTTCAACAAGCCGGCCGACCGGGATGCCGCCCGCGAGCAGCTCAAGGCGATGAGCGGCCGCACCCATGCGCTGCACTCGGCCGTCGCGGTCGCCAAGGACGGGCGGGTGATCTTCGGCCATGTCGAGACGGCGCAGCTCACCATGCGCCGCCTCACCGATCGTTTTCTCGATGCCTATCTGGACAGCGCCGGCGACGCCGTCACGGCGAGCGTCGGTGCCTATCAGCTCGAACGGCTCGGCATTCATCTGTTCGAGCGCATCGACGGCGATCACTTCACCATTCTGGGGCTGCCGCTGCTGCCATTGCTCGGCTTCCTGCGCCGCGAAGGCTGCCTGGTCGGCTGAGCGGGCGCGCGGTGCGCCCGATGGAGATCGAGCATGCGGATCATCGGCCTCACCGGGTCGATCGGCATGGGCAAGTCGGTGACGGCACGGCTGTTCGCCGAGGCCGGCGTGCCGGTGCACGATGCCGATGCGGCCGTCCACCGTCTCTACGAGGGGGCCGCGGTGGCCCCGATCGCGGCGGCGTTTCCCGACGCCGTGGTGGACGGCAAGGTCGACCGCACCCGCCTGGGGCCGCTGGTGATGAACGATGCCGCCGCCCTCGCCCGGCTGGAGGCGATCGTGCATCCGCTGGTGCGGCGGGAGGAGGAGGCGTTCCTGGCGCGCGCCGCCGCGGACGGGGCGGCCGTCGCGGTGCTCGACATTCCCCTTCTGTTCGAGACCGGCGCCGACCGCCGCGTCGACTTCGTGGTGGTGGTGTCGGCCCCCGCCGCCGTGCAACGCGCCCGCGTGCTGCGCCGGCCCGGCATGACCGAGGAGAAGTTCGCTGCCATCCTGGCCAAGCAGCTCCCGGATGCCGAGAAGCGCCGGCGCGCCGATTTTATCGTGGACAGCTCCGGCGGCTTCGATTCCGCCCGCACCCAGGTTCGTGCCATTCTCCGCGCCGTCGCGTGCCGGGAGCCGCGCCGCTCGTCCGCCGCGCCGGACGGCTCGCCGCCCGGCGACAGCGGGAGCCCGGCCACGAGCCATGATGCGTGAGATCGTCTTCGACACCGAGACCACCGGCCTCGATCCCTATCAGGGTCACCGGCTGATCGAGATCGGCTGCATCGAGCTGCTCAACCGCATCCCGTCCGGCCAGACCTTCCACTACTATCTCAACCCGCAGCGCGACGTGCCCGCCGAAGCCTTCGCGGTGCACGGCCTGTCGGCCGAGTTCCTCGCCGACAAGCCGCTGTTCGCCGATGTGGCGGAGGCTTTCATCGCCTTCGTGGGCGACGCCCCGCTGGTCGCCCACAATGCGAGCTTCGATCTCGGCTTCATCAATGCGGAGCTGGAGCGCTGCGGCCTGCCGGTGATCCCGCGCGCCCGTCTCGTCGACACGCTGCTGCTCGCCCGCCGCAAGTATCCGGGCGGCCAGAACCGTCTCGACGATCTGTGCGCCCGCTTCCGCATCGACACGTCGCGGCGCGTCAAGCATGGCGCGCTGCTCGATGCCGAGCTCTTGGCCGAGGTCTATCTGGAGCTGATCGAGGCCCGCCAGGCGCAGCTCGGGCTGGAGACCGCGAGCGCGTCCGTGGTGGTGGCGACATCGGGCCGGGCGCGGCCGCGACCGACGCCGCTGGCGCCGCGGTTGTCCGCCGACGAAATCGCGGCTCACCGCGCCTTCGTCGACAGCCTCGGCGATCAGGCGATCTGGCGCGACTATCTGGCCGCGGCCGAGCCGGCGCCCGCCGCGGCCCGTTCGGCCGGCTGATCCCGTCATCCGGCCGCGCGCCGTCTTCACCCAAGAAAAAAGGCCAGGCGTGTGGCCCGGCCTTCGTGTGTCTCGATCGCGTGTCTCGACGCGGCGGCGTGCCGACCGGCGTCATGCCAACGGCCGCTGATGCTGAGTCGTCATGCCCGGCCTTTGTGCCGGGCATCCACGACGTTAGGCCGACAGCAACAAAGACGTGGATGGCCGGGACAAGCCCGGCCATGACGGAGGATACAGTCCGAGAGTCCTGCCGTTGGTATCAGGCCTGCGCGGACGGCTGCTGCGCCTGAAGATTGGCGATCCGCTGCTGGAACAGCGAAACGAAGTCGATCGGATCGAGCAGCAGGGGCGGGAAGCCGCCGTGGATCACGGCGTTCGCGACGATCTCGCGGGCGAACGGGAAGAGGAGCCGCGGGCACTCGATCATCAGCAACGGCGGCAGGTTGTCCTGCGGGATGTTCTGGAGACGGAACACGCCCGCATAGAGCAGGTCGAAGCCGAACAGCGTGTTGCCGTCGATCTCCGCCTTGCCGTCGAGCTTCAGCTCGACCTCGTAGTCGGTGTCCGACAGCGCGTTGGTGTTGACGTTGATCTGCACGCTGATGGTCGGCTGCTTGGGCGACTGCATCAGGCTGCGCGGAGCGTTCGGATTCTCGAACGAGAAATCCTTGACGTACTGAGCGAGCACGTTGAGCGACGGCCCCGAGGGCTGCGCCTGGGCGGCTGCCGCGTCGCCCCCGTTGGTGGTCGTGGCCATGGGCTCTCCTCGAGCAGATCGGGCGCCCGTGCAAACCGGGCGTGTGCGATACGAATTCGGTCCGTCCGGCGGCGGCCGGCGCGGCGTCGAGTGGCTAACACAGCCGTCGGGGACCGACAAGCGCACCCCCGCGGGGTCCGCCCCCCGGCCTGCTGCTCACCCGCCGGGCGGGCGTCCGGCGGGCGGGTGCTCGGCGGGTGGCCGGCGCCGGCGTCGCCGGGGCGGCGGGTCGGGCACGTCCTGCCACTCGTCGGGCGCGAGATCGACGATCGGTCCGCGTCCGGGATGCCGGCGGGCGAAGCCGGGTCCCGGCGCACCGCGTGGCGACCCGGTCCCGAGCAGCGCGTCGAGCCGCTGGCGCACCGCCGGCACCAGCAGCAGGGCCGCTGCGGCGTCGGTGAGGAAGCCCGGGACGGCCAGCAGCACGGCCGCCAGCGCCGGGATGGCGGGGACCGGCCGATCGGGATCGCGGGCCACGGTACGGCCGGTGATGAGATCGCGGACCTCTCGCAGCCAGGACGGGCCGTGCCGGTGCAGCACCAGCACGCCGATTCCCGAGCCGGCGATCAGCAGGACGGTGGCGCCGCCAAGCCCGATCACCGCCGCCACCGCGACGAAAACCAGAAGCTCGGCCAGCGGCAGGAGGAGCAGACCGGGGAGCAGCCACTTGCCGATTTTCATTGATCTCGCATCCGGAAGCGGTCACAAATACCACGCTAGGCCCGTGCGCCCGACGTCGCGACGGCGTCTGTTCACCGCCCGTCCGATGCGGTATCCAGCGGATGCCGGCTTCGTCCGGAGCAGACCAAATCCGGAGTAGATCCTATCCGGAGCACGGGTCCGACGCCGCAGCTTGGAGCCGCACCCCCCTGGACCGACGACACGACCATACCTAGATCATGTCAACCAGGGATCATGGCCACCACGGTGCCGGAACCCGCCTATCGACCCCGTGTTAGCCCGAAGCTGGCCATTCTGTTCCCATCAACGTCTGCGAGAGCGTGCGGGACGTGTTTGACATCTATACCATCATCTTCCTGGCGCTCGCGGTGTTCATTTTCCTGCGGCTGCGCAGCGTGCTCGGCCAGCGGACCGGCCGCGAGCGTCCGCCTTATGACCCGTTCTCCGGCCGCGACGGCGTGCGCGGCAGCGCCAATGCCAACGACAAGGTGGTGACCCTGCCGCCGCGCGGCGATGCCGCCGCCCGCCCCGCCGAGGTCGCGGCCGAGCCGGCCGCCGCCGTCGGCGAGCGGCTGAAGGGCATCGCGGTGCCGGGATCGGCCGTCGCATCCGGACTCCAGGCCATCGCCGAGGCCGACAGCAGCTTCGATCCGCAGCACTTCCTGGCCGGTGCGCGGGCCGCCTACGAGATGATCGTCACCGCCTTCGCGGAAGGTGATCGCCGGTCGCTGCGCAACCTGCTCTCCAAGGAGGTGTTCGAGGGTTTCGACGCCGCCATCCGCGACCGCGAGAGCCGGGGCGAGACCGCCGAGACCAAGTTCGTGTCGATCGACACGGCCGAGATCTCGTCGGCCGAGCTGCGCGGCCGCATCGCCCAGGTCACCCTGCGCTTCGTCTCGCAGCTCATCTCGGTCACCCGCGACCGCACCGGCGCCGTCGTCGACGGCAGCGACGAGAAGGTCACCGAGGTGACCGACGTCTGGACCTTCGCCCGCGACGTGTCGTCCCGCGACCCCAACTGGAAGCTGGTCGCCACCGAGGCCGGCCACTAGCGTCGCCGCGATGTCGGCCGCCGCCCTGCCGCGACGGCGCACCGCCTCGGCGGTGGCGAGCCTGTTCGGCCTGGCGGCGGCCCTCACGGCGGGCGTGTGGCTCGGGACGAATGACGCCGAGGCGCGCCGGGGCGAGACGCCGCCTTTGCCGCCGCCGCGACCCACCCACTCGGCCGAGGTGCCGCTCCAGTTCGACGACGCTCAGCTCGATCCGATCGACTGGACCGACCTGCCGGGCTGGGCCGAGGACGACCACGCGGCCGCTTTCGCGGCGTTCCGCATCAGCTGCGGCCCGATCGTGCGCGGCGATGCGGCGGCCGATCCGCGCCCGATCCGGCGCGCCCTGGTGCCTCCCTGCCGGCGGGCACTCGCCGTCCGGCTGCGCGGCGGCGATGCCGCCCGGCACTTCTTCGAGGATCACTTCCGGCCCCTGGCCATCACCCGGCTGGGCGAGAGTGCCGGCTTCCTGACCGGCTATTACGAGCCGATCGTCGACGGCTCCCGCTTCGCCAGCCCGACCTTCAAGGTGCCGCTCCACCGCCGGCCGCCGGACCTCGTCGCGCCCGGCCAGAAGCCCGGCCAGCCTTTCCCCAACCGCGGCCAGGCGCTGCGCATCACGCTCGACGGCGAGCGGGTGCCCTACTGGGACCGCGGCGAGATCGAGGACGGGGCGCTCGGCGGCCGCCATCTGGAGCTCGCCTGGCTCAAGGATCCGGCCGAGCTGCTCACCATCCAGATCCAGGGCTCGGCCCGGGTGCGGCTCGAAGACGGCACGCTCCTGCGGGTCAACTACGACGGCCACAACGGCTATCCCTACACGCCGGTCGGCCGGGTGCTGATCGAGCGTGGCCACATTCCCCGCGAGGAGATGTCGATGGCGCGCATCCGCGACTGGATGCTGGCCAACCCCGAGGAGGCGAACGACGTCCGCCGGCAGAACCGCTCCTATGTGTTCTTCCGCGTCACCGGGCTGAACGACGAGCGCGAGCCGGCCGGCGCCCAGGGGGTGCCGCTCACCGCCGGCCGCTCCATCGCGGTCGACCGTATCCACGTCTACGGCACGCCGTTCTTCATCTGGGCCGACCTGCCGATCACCGGGCCGCGCAGCGCGGACCCGTTCCGCCGCACCATGATCGCCCAGGACACCGGGTCGGCGATCGTCGGGCCGGCGCGGGCCGATCTCTATTTCGGCGCCGGCGACGAGGCCGGCCGCATCGCCGGCCGCATCCGCCAGGCGGGCCGTTTCGCCCTGCTGGTACCGCGCGAGATCGATCCGGTGGCGGTCGGCGCCCGCATGCCGCTGCCGCTCGCCCGTCCGGCTCCGGAGCCCGAGAAGCCGGCGGTCAAGCGCCGCCCGGGCCGCGGCGAGCCGCGCGCCGTCCGTCGCCACCGCGGCCGTTGAGGCGGGGCCGGGAGCATTCGCCATGATCCGCAGGCTGAACGAGGAGGAGCGCCGGCTGTGGGCCGGGGTGGTGCGCTCGGTGCGGCCCTTGCGTCCGGCCCAGGCGGCCGCGATGGCGTCGCTGTCGTCCGAGAACGCTGGTCCGCCGGCGGCGGAGCCGCGGCCGACCGCGGCGTCGCGCAGCGCCGGCCCCCGGACCGCCGGACCCGACACGCCGCCCTCGCCTCCGTCGCTCGCCCCCCTCGGCCGCCGCGACACCAAGCGGCTGACCCGCGGCCACACCGAGATCGATGCCCGCCTCGACCTGCACGGCATGACCCAGGCAGAGGCGCACGCGGCGCTGCGCCGCTTCGTGGCGGCCGCGCAGGCGCGCGGCGCCCGCTTCGTGCTGGTGATCACCGGCAAGGGGGGCGACGGCGAAGCCGGTCCAGGCCGCGAGCATTCTCGCGGCGGCCATCTCCACCACCAGGGCCGCGGCATCCTGCGCCGGCAGGTGCCGCTGTGGCTCCAGCTCCCCGAGTTCCGCGCCTATGTGGTGGGCTTCGACGCCGCCGCCGGCCACGGCGGTGCCGGCGCCCTCTATGTGCGGATCAGGCGGCCGCGCTGACGCGGCGCCTGTCCGTGGACGGGCGGCCGGTCAGTGCTCCAGCCCGGTCGGCACCGCGACGTTCTCGGGCTCGAGCGTCATCCCGGACAGCAGCGCCATGGTCTCCATCAGCGCCGCGAAGTCCTTCTCCAGATAGGCGTCCGGATCGGATTTCAGCATGGCGGCGCCGAAATGGGCCTGGAGCATCTCGCGGGCCGCCGCCGTCACCGGCATCGGCACGTCCTGCTCGCGGCCGAGCTCCAGGCCGAGGTCGAGATCCTTGCGCATCAGCTCGGGCGTGAACGTCGTGGTCCAGTCGAGATTGACCAGCGCCGGCGACTTGTAGGCCGTGAAGGTGGAGCCCATCACGCTGTTGTTGAGGAACGCCAGGAAGGCGTGGCGCGGCACCCCGAGCTTGTTCACCAGGAGGGTGATCTCGATCAGGTTCTCGATGACGACGCCGAGCAGCACGTTGTGGGCGATCTTGCAGACACGGGCCAGCTCGCCGTCGCCCACATAGGAGACGCCGTGTGGCGCCACCACCCGGATCACATCCTCGACCTTGCGGAACGCCGCCTCGGGACCGGAGGCGACCGCCGACAGCTTGCCGGCCTTGATCACCTTGGCGTTGCCGGAGACCGGGCAGGCGACGAAATCGGCGCCGCGATCGGCGAGCTTCGCCCGGATCGCGGCCGAGGCGTCGACCGCGATGGTGGAGCAGTCGACCAGCACGGATGGCACCGCGCTCCCGGTGATAGCGCCGTTCGGACCGAAATAGACCTCCTCGAGGTCCTTGCCGGTCGACACGATCGAGAACAGCACGTCGACGCCGCCGAGATCGCTGGGCCGGTCGACCACCTTGCCGCCCAGCTTGGCGAGCGGCTCCGCCTTGGACCGCGTGCGGTTCCAGATCGAGACGTCGTGGCCGGACTTCACCAGCCGCTCGGCCATGGCGTAGCCCATCCGACCCATGCCGATCCAGCCGACCCTGAGCGTGTTGTTGGCCATCCTGATGGTCTCCTCGGATTCGGTTTTTCGTCGTTGGGGGAGTGTGTTGGGGGGAGTGTGCGGTGGGAGAGGTTGGGGAAGGAAGGCGCTTGCGGTATCACAGCCGTCCCGGCGCCGAAACGCAAGCGCTCCATCACCCCAGCATCACCGCCGATCCCGCCATGGCCGACATCGTCATCGCCGACACCACGCGCCGCTACGACGGGCGTCACTTGGAGACGCATCCGCTCGGCGGCACCGAATCGTCGGTGATCCGGCTCGCCCGCGAGCTGGTGCGCCGCCGCCACGCCGTCACCGTCTACAGCAACTGCGACGCCCCCGTCGAAGACCACGGCGTGCAGTGGCGACCCATCGCGGGCGCCCGCCCGGAGACCTGCGACCTCTACGTCGCCTGCCAGCATCCGCGGCTCCTGCGCTTCGTGCGGCGGCCGCGGCGGCGCGCCATCTGGGTGCTGTGGCAGCCGAACCACCTCAAGCACTACAAGCAGATCGGCCGGGTGTGGTGGTATCGTCCGGTGCCGGTGCTCCAGAGCCTGCACCAGGTCCACATCTACTCGCCGTTCCTGCCGCGGCGCGATCCGCACATCCTGATCCCGCTCGGGCTGCCCGAGGACGTGCGCGGCCAGGCCCCGCTTGCGGCACCGCCGCCCCGGCGCGCCATCTTCGCCTCCAATCCGCAGCGCAACCTCAAGCGCCTGGTCGAGATCTGGGCCGAGAAGGTGCTGCCGCGGGTGCCCGACGCGGTGCTCGACGTCTACGGCGTGCACGAGATGCCGGCGGACGCCGACTTCTGGGCCGCCTGGGGCGGCTCGCTGCTGCCCGCCGGCCAGCCCGATCACGTCCGCGCCTCGGTGCGGATGCACCCGACGGCGACCCGCACCGGCCTGATCGAGGCGATGCGGGGATCGCGCGTGATGCTCTATCTCGGCCACAAGGTCGAGGCGTTCTGCCTGGCGGTGGCCGAGGCGCAGGCGCTCGGCGTGCCGGCCGTGGTGGCGCCGGTGGCGGCGGTGCCGGAGCGGGTGCTGGACGGCATCACCGGCTTTCACGAGGCCGATCCCGACCGCTTCGCCGAGCGGGCGGTGGCGCTGCTCACGGACGACGCGCTGTGGCGGCGTCAGCACGAGGCGGCGCTGCGCCACCAGCAGGGGATCTCGTGGTCGGAGTATGCCGGGCGGTTCGAGGCGGCCCTGCTGGCCGATCGGTTCCCGATCAACCGCTCGGTGCTGGCGGTGCCGCCGGAGGCCGACGGGGACCAGTGAGCCCGTGGCCGCGGGCCGCGGCCACGGCAGTCACGACGGCGGCCGCTCTACTGGCTCGCCCAGATGATGCGGGCGACCCACAGCACCTCCTCGGCGGCCAGGACCCGGTCCTCGTGCTCGGGGTTGAGCGAGCGCAGCTCCAGGGTCTTGGTGGTCTTGCGGCGCAGCTCCTTGGCCATCACCTCGCCGTCACGGGTCTTCACCACGACGCGGTCGCCGCGGCGGATCGGGGCGGCGGGCGACACGATGATGACGGCACCGTCTCGATAGGCGGGCTGCATCGAGTCGCCGGAGATCTCCAGCGCATAGGCGTGCTCGTCCTCGACGGCCGGGAAGGCGATCTCGTCCCAGCCCTTGCCGACCGGGAAGCCGCCGTCGTCGAAATAGCCGCCCGAGCCCGCCTCGGCGAAGCCGATCAGCGGCACCGCCTGCTCGGCCGGCGTGCCGTCGGTGATCAGCTTGACGAACTCCTCGATGCTGGTCCCGGTGGCGGCGAGCGACTTGGCGACCGACTCGGTCGACGGCCAGCGCGCCCGGCCGTCCGCCGTGATCCGCTTCGACCTGTTGAAGGTGGTGGGATCGAGACCGGCCCGCTTGGCGAGTCCCGAGGCGGACAGGCCGGCGCGCGCCGCCAGGCGGTCGAGGGCGTTCCAGATCTGGGCGTGGGTCAGCATCTGACCTCCCGCGGAAGTCCGGGCCGGCGGCGGTGTCGGGACCGGAATCGAATCAGTATAGGAATTTTAGCCTGGGTCTGCCAAGCCGGGTCGGCAGAAATTCCGCCATCGCGGGCCGGCTCGCGAGACTCGCCGCGCCCTCGGAACACCACACGAGGGTCTTCGAAACACGAACGCCCGGCCTCTCGGCCGGGCGCTCGGTCGTTCATCCTCGAAGCCGCATCGGCCGCCGCTGTGCGGCCGTGGCGGTCCGGCCTGCGTCAGGCGCGGGCGCGCACCGCCGACTCGCGGCCGCGCACCGGGCTCGCCACCCGCGTCACGCCGCCCCGGGCCTGGGGAGCGGCCGCCCGCACCGCCTCGCTGCGGGGTGCCTCGCTGCGGGCCGGGGCGACCGTCCGCGCCGTCACGCGCTCGGGCTGGCGGGCCTGAACCGGGCTGACCACGCCGCCGCTGCGGCCCGTCACCGGGCTGGTGCGGCCGCTGCGGGCGACCACCGGGCTCGACACCCCGGAGCGCGGCGTCACCGTGGCGACCACGCCGCGGACGGGCTGCGGCTCCGGCATCTTGGGGGCCACCCGGATCGGCTGGGCGAAGCGCTCCGGCGCGAGGCGGCCGCGGACCGGGCTGACGACGCTGCTGACCACCGGGGTGACCGGGGCGACGATCGTGCGGACCGGCTCGGTGGCGCGCGCCTTGGGGGCGTCGTCGTTGGCGGCCGGCGGGACCTCGACGTCGTGGCGCGTGAGCGACTCGACGTAATCGCCGGCGATGCGGTAGCCGACGAAGCCGATCGCCGCGAACACCAGCACGCTCGCGATCAGCAGCCGCTGCGATCCCTCGACGAGGGACGGATCGGCCGGAGCCGCCATGGCGGCGGTGCTGCCGGCCGCGATGGTCACGAGCACGGCGGCGCCGAGCGCGCGCGCCCAGAACGTTCGACCGAAACCGCGGGTTGCCGACTCGAAGGGCATGGGTCTGTCTCCAGATAAAAAGGAACCTACCGTACGGGTCCGCCCGGAGCGGGAGACACTCCCTTGCCCGGACAGTGAATTTCCTGACGAATCACATCAGGAACCATGCTTAACACATTACCGGACCGGACTTAAATTCTTATGGTTAATGAAAAGTTATCATGCGCCCAGAGGCTGTGGACTCGCGGCGCCGCGGTCTTGGGGAGAACGCGCCGCAGCACCGGATTCGACGGATAATTCAAGGGGCCGGGCGGCGCCGCTCGCGTCGCCGCGAGGGCCTGTGCTGCGCTGCACGCAGGCCCCCGCGACGATCGGTCTCGCCGCCGCTCCGATCAACCCCGGATGAGTCGCGGCAGCAGCATCTGATGGCGCGCGCACAGCGAGCCGGGGTTCTGGTAGGCGGCCCCCGCGAAGGCGGCCAGGTAGCCGCGCAGGCTGGTCAGCGCGACGATCTCGTCGACCAGGCCGTGGCGGGCGCACCAGGCCGGGCGCGAGCGCTCGTGATAGGAGCGCGCCATCTCGTTCATCTTGTCGGTGATCGGGCCGAGCGGCTTGCCGGCGTCCTTGTCCTTGACGGCGCGACGCGCATAGGTGGCGACCGCCGCGGTCTCGCCGTGCATGACGTAGATCTCGGTGGCGGCGGTGCCGACCGTGAAGGCGTTGTGCCGGTTCGCCGTCGGCCCGCCCATGATGTAGTGGGCCGCCGCCGAGCCCTTGCGCAGCACCGCCAGCATCATCGGCACGTCGGTCGACTGGATCGAGTAGATCAGCGATTGGCCGAGGCCCAAGAGCTCGGCTCGCTCGGCGATCTCGCCGACGTCGATGCCCGTCGTGTCCTGGAACCAGACGATCGGCACCCGGTCGCGCCCGCAATGGGTGACGAACTCGCTCATCTTGATCAGGCCCTGGCGGTACAGCTTGCCGCCGATGCCGGGATAGTCCGCATACTCGGGATAGCCGCGCGGCAGCACGCCCTGTCGGTTGCCGATGACGCCGACCAGGAAGCCGTCGATCTTGACGAGGCCGGTGAACACCTCGGGGCCGTAGTCGGGGCGGAACTCCATCGCCTCGCTGCCGTCGACCAGGCGCGCCAGCACGTCGTCGAACGAGTAGGTCTCGCCCTGATCGAACGGCAGCAGATGATAGAGATCGGACGCCGGATAGAGCGGCTCGGCCGGCGCCGCGACGCGGAACATCATGGGATCGTAGGCGGGCAGCGCCCGCATGTAGTCCTTGATGCCGTCGAGGACGCCGATCTCCTCGTCGTAGACGCGGGTGAAGAAGCCGGTGTGCTCGAAATGCGTCGCCACCGAGCCCGGCGGCCGCTCGCGCATGTCGCGCGTCCTGGCGATCAGATCCTCCAGCACGGCGGCGTCGAAGCCGCCCTTGGGCGCCATGCCGGACACGATGCCGACGCCGCCGACCGCGATGTTGGCGTCCTTGTGGGCGATCAGGATGGTCGGGCTGATGGCCTGATAGCCGCCGCCCGCCGGATTGGTGCCGTAGATGCCGGCCAGCACCGGAATGCCGAGCTGCTGAAGCTCGGCGTGACGATAGAACGGCGTGCCGCCGCCGCGCCGGCCGCCGTAGAAACGCTCCTGCTCGGGCAGCTTCACGCCGCTGCAATTGACCAGCCAGACCAGCGGCAGGCGCAGCCGCTGCGCGATGTCGGTGACCCGCAGGATGTTCTCCGACTGGCCGGGAATCCAGGCGCCGGCCAGCACCTTGTTGTCGAAGCCGATGACCACCGCCCAGCGGCCGGCGATACGGGCGAGGCCGTCCACCACATTGGTGGTGCCCTCGGCGTTCTCCTCCGGATCGTACAGGCTGTGCAGCGGGTGCCAGGTGCCGGGATCGACCAGATAGCCGAGCCGCTGCCACACCGTCAGGGCGCCGCGCTTGTTGATCTCGGCATCGGGCAGGCCGACCTCGCGGCGCGCTGCGGCGAGCCGGGCGATCTCCGCCTCGACGCCTTCGAGGCCCTGCCGGCTCGCCAGCGTGCGGGCGATCCGGCTCTCCTTGAGAGCCTTCCCGAACGCCGGCATCCGCTCGAAATAGGGTCGCATGCTGCACTCCTGACCTGTCCGACGACCGCCGCGCCACGCGCCCCGGCCGCCCGTCGATGCAATCGCGTCTTCGATGCGGGCGTCAAGCGATCCGCTCCGCCGTCACGCCGGCGGCAGCGGATGCCGGCGGCCATCGGGGCCGAGCACGCCGTCGTCGTCGTAGAAGCGGGCCGCGCCGGCGTGCTCGAGCACCGCGAGCATGCGCGGCAGCGGCCGGCCGTCGCGACGCAGATGGGCGGTCAGCCGCGCCGGCCCGATCCGGTCGATCAGCTCGAACGGTCCGGCGCCCCAGGCGTAGCCCCAGCGCATGGCGCGATCGACCGCGACCACGTCGTCGGCGATGTCGGGGACCAGATCGGCGGCATAGAGCAGGGTGGCGCCGAGCACGTCGCGCACCAGCGCACCATCGGGAGTCTCGGCGAAGAACAGCGTGGCGAGATCGGCCGCCGCGGCGCCGAGCGCCACGGGCGGCGCGGCGCTCCAGGTGGCGGCATCGGGATCGAACACCTCCTTGAGCTTGGCGCCGTCGGCGGTCTTGCGCACGCGCCAGTAGCCGCCGCCGCTCTTGCGCCCGAGCTGGCCGCGCTCGACCATCGCGCGCTCGGCCGGTGGCAGCGAGGCGACCGCGCGGCCGGCGTCGCCCACCGGCAGCGTCGCCGCGAGATTTGCTGCGATCGCATCGATCACGTCGAGGCCGATCAGATCGACGAGGCCGTAGAGAGCGGTCGCCGGCAGGCCGATCGGGGCGCCGAGCAGCGCGTCGGCGCGGGCGAGCCCGAGACCTCCGGCGCGCGCCGCGGCGCCGCCGTGCAGGCCCGTGAGGATGAAGAACAGGCCGATGCGATTGGCGATGAAGTTCGGCGTGTCCTTGGCGGCGACGAGTCCCTTGCCGAGGACGCCGCCGAGGAAGCCGGTGATCGCGTCGCGCACCTCCGCCCGCGTGTCCGGGCCGGTGACGATCTCGACCAGCCGCATCACCCGCACCGGGTTGAAGAAGTGCGTGACCAGCATGTCGCGCGCGAGGCGCGCCGGCATGCCGTCGACGAGGGCGCGGAGCGGAATGCCCGAGGTGTTGGTCGAGACGATGGAGCCGTCGCGACGGATCGGTTCGACGGCTTCGAGCACGGCGCGCTTGGCGTCGAGCGTCTCGATCACCGCCTCGCAGATCCAGTCGCACGCCGCCAGCCGCGGCGCATCCGCCGCCAGCGTGCCGACCGTGAGCTTGTCGCGGAACAGCGCCGCCTCGGCGTCGTCCGCCGCGAGGCTCGCGACGCGGGCGCGGGCCTTGTCGGCGAGCGCCGCATCGGCTTCGAGAAGCAGCACGTCGCGGCCCGCGGCCACGCAGGCGGCGGCGATGCCGCTGCCCATGGTGCCGCCGCCGATCACCGCCACGGATCGAATGTCGGATGTCATGATCGTCGTCCGGGTTCGCCGTCCGCGTCGGCGCGCGGCCGGGATTTACGTCGTTCGAGAAAGGCCCGCATGCGCTCGCTCTTGTCGCGCGTCGCGAACATGAGCTGAAAGGCGGCGCGCTCGGCCCGCAGGCCGGCGGCGAGCGGCACCGTCATGCTCTCCAGCACCAGCTCCTTGGTCTTCCGCACCGCGAGCGGCGCCGCCTGGGCGATCAGCCGGGCGAGGCGCAGCGCCTCCGGCATCACCGCGTCGTCGTCGACCAGGCGGCTGACGAGGCCGATGGCGTGCGCCTCCGCGGCGTCGATGATCTCGCCGGTCAGCATCAGCCGCATCGCCGCGAACTTGCCGACCGCCCGCGTCAGCCGCTGGGTGGCGCCGCCGCCCGGCGTGATGCCGATCTGCACCTCGGGCTGGCCGAACTTCGCCGAGCGCCCCGCCACGATGATGTCGGCCAGCATGGCCAGCTCGCAGCCGCCCCCGATGGCGAAGCCGTTGACGGCGGCGATCACCGGCACCGGACAGTCGGCGATGGCGTCCCACAGCGGACCCATGTCGCGCTCCAAGATGTCGATCGGCGAGGCGTCGACATACTCGGCGAGATCGGCGCCGGCGCAGAAGGCACGCTCGTCGCCGGTGAGCACGATGGCGCGCAGGGCCGGATCGGCGCCGAGCTCCCGGAACGCGGCGGCGAGCGCCCGCCGCAGCGCCAGGTTGAGGGCGTTGCGCACCTCCGGCCGATCGACGCGGACGACCGCGATGCCGTCCTCGGGCCGCTCGATCCTCAGAAGCGGCGGCTCACCGTCCGTCGTCATGGCGTCGTCCTCCCGCAGACGCGGCCGGCCGCCGGCCGCGCCCGCGACCGTCAGCGTCCCTTGAACACGGGGCGGCGCTTCTCCAGAAGCGCCGTCACCGCCTCGGTGTGGTCCTCGGTGCGATGGGCGAGCGCCTGATAGGCGGCCGCCATCTCCAGCACGGTGTCGAGCCGGGCGATCTGCGACTCGCGCAGGAGCCGCTTGTTCCAGCGCAGCGCGTGTGGCGGGTTGGCGGCGATGCGGCCGGCCAGCTCGAACGCCGCCGTCATCAGCTCGTCGTGCGGCACCACGCGCGACACCAGGCCGATCTCGCGCGCCGTCGCGGCATCGATGGTGTCGCCGGTGAACGCCATCTCGGCGGCGCGCGAATGGCCGATGGCGCGCGGCAGCAGCCACGAGCCGCCGTCGCCCGCCACGATGCCGACCTTGACGAAGCTCTCGGCGAACACGGCGCGCTCGGAGGCGATGCGGATGTCGCACATGCAGGCGAGATCGCAGCCGGCCCCGATGGCGGCGCCGTTGACGGCGGCGATCGCCGGCACGTCGAGCTTCCAGAACGCCATCGGGATGCGCTGGATGCCGGTTCGGTACTGCTCGGCGATCTGCTCCGGGGTGCCGCCGAACATGCCCTTGCGGCCGTGCATCTCGCGCACATTGCCGCCGGACGAGAACGCCTCGCCCTGTCCGGTGACGATCACCACCCGGATGTCCATGTCGTCGTTGGCGATCCGGATCGCCTCCTCGATCGACCGGAAGAACTTGTCGCCCCCCAGCGCGTTGCGGGTCGCCGGGTCGGCGATCTCCAGCAGCATCACGTGGTCCCGGCGGGAGACGTGCAGCGTGGCACCCATGGTCGCGTCGTTCCTGTGCAGCCGGAACGCGCGTCCGGGCGAAGCCGGATCGCTTCGCCCCCGAGACCGCAACCGGCGCACGCAACCTAGAGCATTTTCCGGCGAAGTGGACGCCGGTTCGCCGTCAGCCGGCGCCTCCCTCGGTCCGGTGGCGGATGCGCGCCGGTTGGCGGCCGGCCCGATGCCCGGCATCGCGGCCGTCCCGGTCAGGCGCCCACCATGGCGAGGCCGCCATTGGCCAGGAGGAACTGCCCGGTCATGTGGCGGGAGTCGTCGCCGGCCAGGAACAGGGTCGGGCCGACCATGTCGTCCGGGGTGGCGATGCGGGCGAGCGGCGTCTGGCGCAGCACCTCCTCGCGACGGCCGGTCTTCCAGTCGTGGCGGTTCTTCAGCGCCTCGGTCTCCATGAAGGCGGCGCCCAGCGTGTTGACCCGCACCTTGGGGGCGAGCGCGCGTGCATACGACTTGGTCAGGCCGATGACGCCGTACTTCGCCGCGGCATACTGGGGGGCGCGCGGAGAACCGGCGATCACCACCTGCGAGCCGATGTTGACGATGACGCCACCCAGGCCGCCGTCCAGCATGCGGATGCCGATCTCGTGGATCATGAACATCGTGCCCTTGATGTCGACCGCCAGCGTGTGATCGATCACCTTCTCGTCGAACTCGCGCCACGACGTCTGCTCGATCGCCATGTCGCCGACATTGTTGACCAGCACGTCGCAGCCGCCGAACGTGCCGAAGCAGGTCTCGGCGATCCGCACCACGTCGGCATGGGAGGCGATGTCGCCCTTGACCGTGATGGCCTTCCGTCCGCGCCTGCGGATCTCGGCCGCGACCTCCTCGGCGCCGTTGGCGGACGAGTTGTAGTGGACGACGACGTCGGCGCCCTCGTCCGCGAAGGCGAGCGCCAGCACGGCGCCGAAGCCGCGCCCCGATCCGGTGACCAGCACCTTCTTGTCCTGGAATCGACCCATGACGGATTTCCTTTGGTCCGAGGCGGACGTCACGGCGCCGGCGGCGCGCGGCCGGGAGGTCCCGGCCCGACCGCGACCACCGACGCCGGACGATCTCAGCCGTGACGGTGGACGATGGCGGCGAACTCCTCGTCGGTGACGAGGCCGCGCTTTTCGAGAGCGAGCGACTTGACGGCGGCGAGCAGCGTCGCGACCTTCTCGGGCCGCGCCGGCAGCCCCAGCTCCTCGCATTTCAGGGTGATCGAGGCGGCGCCGCTCTTCTTGCCCAGCACGATGCCGCGCGGCGTGTCGAGCAGCGAGGCCGCATAGGGCTCGATCGCCTCGGGAATGTGGAACTGGGCCGCCACGGCGCCGGTCTCGCGCACGAACAGGTTCTCGCCGGTGACCGGCTTCCACGGTTCGAGCTGATAACGTCCGATCTCGCGCAGGCGCTCGGATGCCTTGCGGGCGCGATCGAGCCGCAGGCCCGTCTCCACCCCGTAGAGCAGTTCGAGCGCCAGCGCGATCTCCGGCAGGTTGGCGTTGCCGCCGCGCTCGCCGATGCCGTCGACGGTGCCGTGAATCCACGATGCGCCCGCATAGACGGCGGCGATCGCGCTGGCGGTGGCGAGGCCGAAGTCGTTGTGGCCGTGGAAGTGGATCGGCACGCCGTCGCCGACCCATTCGCGGGTGCGGCCGATCAGGAAGGTGACCGCCTCGGGCGTCGCGATGCCGAGCGTGTCGACGATGGCGATCTCGGCGGCACCGACGTCGAGGGCGGCGCGATAGACGCGCTCGAAGAAGCCGAGATCGGCGCGCGTCGAATCGACCCCGAAGAAGGCGACCCGCACGTCGTTCCTGACCGCGAAGGCGACCGCCTTCTCGATGCGGCCCAGCACCTGCTCGCGGGTGACGCCGAGCGCCGCGAGCTTGGGATCGGAGATCGGCGCCTCGATGACGCAGAAGCGCAGGCCGAGATCGACCACCGCCTCGACATCATCGACGAGCGCGCGCGAGAAGCCCCAGATCTCGGCCTTCAGGCCCGCCTGGGTGATGGCGCGGATCGCCTCGCGGTCCTCCTCGGAGACGCGCGGAAAGCCCGCCTCGATGCGGCCGACGCCGAGCCCGTCGACCAGCTTGGCGATCTCCAGCTTCTGGGCGGGATCGAAGGCGGCGCCCACCGCCTGCTCGCCGTCACGCAACGTGGTGTCGTAGAAGCCGACGCTGCGCTTGGCGCGGCCGCCGAGCGCCACCTCGTTGAGGGTGCCGGCCCACACCTTGGTTCGGTCGATCATCACGGCCTCCCGGTCAGAATTTCTGGAACGCCGGCGGCTCGACCCCGTAGGCGTCCTTCCACGAGATCACCCGGTTGCGCAGCACGCCGATCTTCTCGATCTCGGCCTCCATCAGGTCGCCGGGCTTGAGATACCAGGCTTGCGGATCGGCGCTGAACGCCGCCACGCCCGACACGGTGCCGGTGGTGAGAATGTCGCCGGCGTTGAAGCCGAGCGGCGAGAACTTGGCGAGGAGCTGCGGGATCGTCACCGACATGTGGCTGGAGTTGGAGATCTGGCGCTTCTCGCCGTTGACCCGCAGCTCCAGCGCGAGATTGTAGGGGTCCGGGATCT
Source organism: Rhodoplanes serenus (assembly GCA_009720755.1). Taxonomy (GTDB): domain Bacteria; phylum Pseudomonadota; class Alphaproteobacteria; order Rhizobiales; family Xanthobacteraceae; genus Rhodoplanes; species Rhodoplanes serenus. The sequence continues at coordinate 97,967 of WNKV01000004.1, read as the reverse complement.
CGTCCGGCGTGACGATCCACGGACCGAACGGGCAGAAGGTGTCGATCGACTTCGAGAAGCAGAAGTTGGCCGACTCCATCTCGCGGCGCTGGATGTCGCGCGCCGTGATGTCGTTGAAGATGACGTAGCCGCCGATATAGTCGGCCGCCTCCTTCTCGTCGAAGAACTTGCCGTCCTTGGCGAGCACGACGCACAGCTCCAGCTCGTAGTCGAGCTCGCGGGTCAGGTGCTCGGGATACACCACCGGGTCGTCCGGCCCGATGATGGCGTCGACGTTCTGGAAGAACACGATCCACGGCTTGATGGCGGCGACCCAGTTGGAGCGGTCGCCCTCGTGGGCGTGCTCGGCGTAGTTGCCGGCCGAGTGGAAGATCTTCTTCGGGATGATCGGGGCGCACAGCTTGACATCGGCGAGCTTGAAGCGGCGGCTGGTCATGCGCTGCTCGGCCTGCGCCGTCACGGGCGTGCCGAGGGCGAACAGCGTGCGCATGTCGGGCACGTCGATCACGACGATGGCGTCGCCGTCGACGGCGCCGACCAGCTTTTCGGTTCCGACCTCGAAGGTGGCCAGCTTCATGCTCTCGTCTCCTCGCGTCTCGCGGTCTCGTGTCCCGGCCTGCACCCCGCGGGGGCGCCGGAGCGGCGGTCGGGGCGGAGCTTACGAAGCGCCGGAGAGCACGGTCCAATACTGAAAATTGGGAAGGCCATCGGCTCGGGTTATGGCGGCGGTGCGCGGCCGCCGGGGCGGCTTCCGCGGCGGCGCCGAAGGGTGATAGGCTCGGCCGCACGAGCGCCGGAGCCGTGCGAAAGCCGCGCGGCGGGGCGCCAACCGTCCGGGACATCCGATGAAGATCGAACCGCGCCGCCTGCTGGAGCTGCTGGCCGTGGCGCGGCACGGCTCGATCAGCGGCGCCGCCGAGGCGCTCGGCCTGTCGCAGCCGGCGCTGTCGCAGAGCATCGCGCTGCTGGAGCGCGAGGTCGGCGTGCGGGTGATGGAGCGCGGCCGCCAGGGCGCGCGGCTCAACGGCTTCGGCGACGCGCTGATGTTCCATGCCGAGGCGCTGGAGGCGCTGCTGGCGCGGGCCGCCGAGGACGTGCGGATGCGGGCGCTCGGGCTCGAAGGCACGCTGGCAATCGGCATCACGCCGATCACCGCGGTCGATCTGGTGCCCCGCTGCATCGAGGTGCTGATGCGCGAGACGCCGGGCATCGCGGTGTCGGTGGTCGACGGGCTCGATCAGGAGATCACCGAGATGCTGCGCACCCGCAAGCTCGACCTGCTGGTGCGCCGGCTCGGGGCCGCCGCCCAGCATCCCGACACCGAGGAGGAGGCGCTGCTCGGCGTCGACTGGGCGCTGATCACCGCGCCCGATCATCCGCTCGCCGGGCGGGGCGCGGTGCGGCTGTCCGATCTCGGCGACATGCGCTGGGTGCTGCCGGCCGGCGGCAGCGCCTTCCGGCAGCAGATGGAGGTGGTGTTCACGGCCGCCGGGCTCGATTGGCCGGTGCGCAGCATCAGCACCAACTCGATCCTCGCCATCAAGTCGATGGTGATGAATGCCGGTTGCGTCTCGGTGGTGTCGTCGCGGCTGGTCGAGGTCGAGGCGGCGGCCGGCCGGCTCGCGGTGATCCGGCTCGCCGATGTCGGCTCCCGGCGGCCGGTCGGGCTGGTGTGGCGGCGCGACGAGCCGCTGTCGCCGCCGGCGGCCCGCTTCGCCCGCATCATCCGGGCGATCGCCCGCGACGATCCGGCAGCCGAGCCGCCGCCGTCCGCTTCCTGACGCGGAGCGCGGCCGTCACATCAGGCAGACGGTGCCGGTGCCCTTGAGCCCGATGGCGCGGGCGGCGCCGCGGCTGATGTCGATGTGCAGCCCGGCCGTATAGGGGCCGCGGTCGTTGACCACCACCTCGACCGAGCGGCCGTTGCGCGGATTGGTGACGGTCAGGCGGGTGCCGAACGGCAGGGTGCGGTGCGCCGCCGAGAGCCCATCGGGATCGAAGCGGGCGCCGCTCGCGGTGCGGGTGCCCTGCCAGTAGAAGGCCGAGCGCACCAGCCGGCCGCGGCCCTCGCAGCGCGGGTCGACGGTGCCGGCCGTCAGGGCGGCGGTTCGCACAGTCCCCTCCGGCTTCGCGGCCGGGACAGACGGCACGGCGGCCACCGCCGGTGCAGGCGCCGGCGGGGTCAGGGTCGCGAGGGCCAGCGGCCGCGGGCGCGGCATCGGCACGGCAGGTCCTCCGGCGGCCGGCAGCAGGGCGGCGGTTCTCTGGACGGGGGCCGACGTCTGGGCGGACGGGCGGGGGCGCGGCAGCGGCACGGCGGCCGACGGGCCGGCCCCGGCGAGATCGGCGGCGCTCGGATCGGCGGTAGCGAGCCGGGCCGGCGGGTTCAGCGGCTGGGCCGGCTGCACCGGCGGGCGCTCGCGCGCCGCCGCGACCGGCAGCCCCGACGGGCCGACGAGCCCGGCCGCGAAAGCGGTCCAGGCGGCCGCTCCGACCATCAGCTTGCGCATGCCGACCTCCCCCTGCCGACACTCGGGTCCTGGGGCCGCTTCCGATGCCACGATCCACACGCGGTGGATCGCCCCCGGGCACCCCCATGGCGCGGCGGCTGCCGTTGACCCGCGTTCCCCGTGTGCTACACAGGTGGCCGAATTGAGGCCGAAATCCGCTTGCCGATCAGTCGATTGGACGACGGCCCCGGCCCCCCGCCCCCGAGTCCGCGCCCTGTCGGGCACACCGGCGGCGATCAACCGGCCATGAGCCGCCGGAAGGAACCATGACGATCCGCCTGCATCGCGGCGACCTGCCCGACCTCGCCCGCTACCAGGGGGCCGTCGCCATCGACACCGAGACCATGGGGCTCGTCCCCGGCCGTGACCGGCTCTGCGTGGTGCAGCTCTCGCCCGGCGACGGCTCCGCCGACGTGGTGCAGATTCCGCCCGGCAGCCGCGACGCCCCCAACCTGAAGGCGCTGCTCGCCGACGAGCGGCGGCTCAAGATCTTCCACTTCGCCCGCTTCGATCTCGCCGTGCTGTTCAAGACCTTCGGGGTGATGCCGGGGCCGGTCTACTGCACCAAGATCGCCTCGCGCCTCACCCGCACCTATACCGACAAGCACGGCCTGAAGGACCTCTCCAAGGAGGTGCTGGGGGTCGATTTGTCGAAGCAGCAGCAGTCCTCCGACTGGGGCGCCGCCGAGCTGACCGACGCGCAGGTCGCCTATGCGGCCTCCGACGTCCTCCACCTGCACGCCCTCAAGACGCGGCTCGACGAGATGCTGGCCCGCGAGGGCCGCACCGAGTTCGCCGCCGCCTGCTTCTCCTTTTTGCCGGTTCGGGCCATGCTGGACCTCGCCGGCTGGGCCGAGGAGGACATCTTCGCCCACTCGTGATGGCGAGTCCGCCGCGGGACGGCCATATTCGACAGCGACCTTGTCGGGGCTGGTTCGCTCCGGTCGGATCGCGCCGAGAGTCGCGCGCGCCGGCACCGCCCGGTCCGCGACCGAGATGCTGGGGACAGTCACCTGACCGCCGCCGCTTCGTATCACGAGGACGCCCGCGCCCGGTTCCTGCCGGCGAACGACGGCGATCGCCGGTTCCGCCGGGCCGCGCGCCACAGCCGCTTCATCCGGGCCATGCGGGTGGCGATCCCGGTCGGCATCGTGGCGACCTGCGGGGTGCTGGTGGTCGCGGTATTCTTCAACCCGTTCCAGCAGGCCGACGCCGCCATCGATCCCGGCAAGCTGGTGGTCAGCGGCACCAAGATCACCATGGAGCTGCCGCGCCTCGCCGGCTTCACCAACGACCAGAAGCCCTACGAGCTGACCGCCCGGGCCGCCGCCCAGGACCTCGCCAATCCGGGCCTCCTGGAGCTGAAGGATTTGAAGGCGCAGGTGCAGACCGATGACCAGGGCGCCATCACGGTGACGGCGGTGAACGGCCTCTACGACACCAAGCAGGACAACCTGCGGCTGACCGAGCGGATCGTGGTGCGCACCGGCAAGGGCTTCGAGGCCGACCTCCAGGAGGCGGTGCTCGACGTCAAGAAGGGCACCATCGTGTCGGAGTCGCCGGTGGTGGTGCGGCTGCCCAACGGCACCGTCGACGCCAACCGGCTCGACATCTCGGACGGCGGCAAGGTGGTGCGCTTCAGCAACGGCGTGCAGACCAACCTGTTCTTCGGCGACGACAAGGCCATGGCGCCGACCCGCGAGGCGGACGCCACCGGGCCGGTCGGCAGCGTAGGCGCCCCCGGCCGGGCGGGCCTGCGATGAGCCCTCCGGTTGCGCATTCCGGCTCGCCGCGCCGCCGTGGCGGGCGCCCGGGCCTCCCGGCAACGGGCCTTCCCGCGTGGGGCCGGGCGGCGCTCGTCGCCGCCGTCCTGGCGCTCGGGCCGCCGCTCGCGGGTGTCGCGGCCGCCCAGCCGGCGAGCGGACCACCCAACGCCCTCCAGGGCTTTTCCCAGAACCGCGACAAGCCGGTGAAGATCGAGTCGGCCTCGCTCGAGGTGCGCGACAAGGAGAAGATGGCCACCTTCGCGGGCGACGTGCATCTGGTGCAGGGCGACGTCACCTTGAAGTGCCAGAGCCTCGTGGTGTTCTACGAGCCCGACGCCAAGAGCAGCGATCCCAAGCCGGGCGCCAAGCCGGCCGCCGCGGCGCCCGCCACCGCCGGGCCGGCCGGGTCGCAGCAGATCAAGCGCATCGAGGCGCGCGGCAGCGTGGTGGTCACCCAGAAGGACCAGATCGCGGCCGGCGACGCCGGCATCTTCGACATGAAGGCCAACACGGTGACGCTGCTCGGCAACGTCGTCATCTCGCAGGGGCCGAACGCCGTGAAGGGCGACCGCCTGGTGGTCGATATCGGCACCGGGGTGTCACGCGTCGAGTGCGGCAAGACCAACGGCTCCTGCCGTGTCTCCGCGGTGCTCCAGCCCGGCAGCCAGAGCCGCCCGGACGCCCCCGGAGCGACGCCGGCCCCGCCCGGCGGCAGCCGTGAGCCCAGCCGCGAGGCGCCGCGGCCGCGGCCCGCCGGCCCCAGCGGCCTCTACTGAGCCGGGCCGCTCGGTTGCGCCGGTCCGACAACCCGCTATGGTCCGCCCCGGGCCGGCCCTGCGAACCGGCCATGAGCTCGGAGGCGTCGAGGCGCGCGTGGCCGGATTTTTCGCCAGGTTCAGACCCCGGGCGCCGAAGCCCCGCGGCCGCGACATCGCCTCGGCCGGTTGGTTCGACGAGCCGATGATGCCGACCGGATCACCCTCCATGAGCCTCGACACCCGCGGTCACGATCCACGCACGGCCGATCCCGGCGAGAGCCGCCGTCTTCCACGCCGCTCCGCCGCCGCCGATGCGGAGGCCCGGCGCGCCGCCGCGCACGGCTATCTGGCGATCCACGGCGTCGAGAAGACTTTCGTGGGCCGCAAGGTGGTGAAGGGCGTGAGCCTCTATGTCCGCCGCGGCGAGGCGGTCGGCCTGCTCGGGCCGAACGGTGCCGGCAAGACCACGGTGTTCTACATGATCACCGGGCTGATCAAGGCGGACCGCGGCCGCATCGAGCTCGACGGCTACGACGTCACGGCACTGCCGATGTATCAGCGCGCCCGCCTCGGAATCGGCTATCTGGCGCAGGAGCCGTCGATCTTCCGCGGCCTCAACGTCGAGGACAACATCCGCGCCGTGCTGGAGATCGTCGAGCCGAACAAGAAGCGGCGCGAGCACGATCTCGACGCGCTGCTGGACGAGTTCAACATCGGGCGGCTGCGCAAGTCGCCGTCGATCGCGCTGTCGGGCGGCGAGCGGCGCCGCGTCGAAATCGCCCGCGCCCTGGCGAGCCGCCCGAGCTACATGCTGCTCGACGAGCCGTTCGCCGGCATTGACCCGATCGCGGTCGGCGACATCCAGGCGCTGGTCCGCCACCTGACCCAGCGCGGCATCGGCGTCCTCATCACCGACCACAATGTCCGCGAGACGCTCGGCCTCACCGACCGCGCCTACATCATCTACTCGGGCGAGGTGCTGACCGAGGGCCGCACCGACGATGTCGTCAACAATCCCGACGTGCGCCGGCTCTATCTCGGCGAAGGGTTCCGGATGTAGGCGGCCCGCCCGCTCCTGGCGCGCCTGTCCAGCCTTATCGCTCCCACCTGCTCACGACCTTGCTCACGACATTGTGAACTCCTGCCGCGGCCGAGCGCGCCGCAGGTCGCCGGACGTTGCCGCCTAGGTGGCACCGATCCGCTCCGGGACATCCCCAGGCACGATGGCGGCGCCTCCGAAAGCCCGCAGAAATTCGGATATACAGCCGCCGACAAAGAGGATAAGCAAGAACCGGACCAGGCTTCGGTGTATCATGGCCCTGTCGCAACGGTTGCAGCTTCGGCAGACCCAGTCGCTGGTGATGACCCCCCAGCTTCTGCAAGCCATCAAGCTGTTGCAGCTCTCGCATCTCGATCTCGGCGCCTATGTCGAAGGCGAGCTGGAGCGCAACCCGCTGCTGGAGCGCGACACCGGCGAGGAGGCGGGTGGACCGTCCGAGGCCGACATCGAGCCCGGGCCGCCCGAGCCCGCCGCCGGCCCCCGCGACGCGGCCGACGAATGGCTGGCCGACAATCTCGACACCAGCCCCGCTTCCATCGAGGCGCGGCTCGACACCGACTTCGAGAACGTCTTCCCCGACGAGGCGGCGCCCGGTCCGGCCCGCGCCGAGGAGCGGCCCGGTGCCTACTCGGAATGGTCCGGCGTCGGGGGCGGCGGTCACGACGGCGACGACTACAATCTCGAAGCCTTCGTGGCGGCGGAGCCGACGCTCGCCGACCATTTGGCCGAGCAGCTCGCCCTCACGGTCGTCGATCCGGCCGAGCGGATGATCGCCCACTACCTGCTCGACATGGTCAACGAGGCCGGCTACCTCGCCGGCGATCCCGCCGAGGTCGCCGACAAGCTCGGCTGCCCGCTCGCCAAGGTCGAGGCGGTGCTGGCCAAGCTCCAGACCTTCAACCCGTCCGGCGTCTGCGCCCGCACGCTCGCCGAGTGCCTGGCGATCCAGCTGCGCGAGCGGGATCGCTTCGACCCCGCCATGCAGGCGCTGGTCGCCCATCTCGACCTCCTGGCCAAGCGCGACATCGCCGGCCTCAAGCGCAAATGCGGCGTCTCCGACGAGGACATCGCCGACATGATCGCCGAGATCCGGCGGCTCGATCCCAAGCCGGGGCTGCGCTTCGGCTCCGCCGTGGTGCAGCCGGTGGTGCCGGACGTGTTCGTCCGCCAGGCCCCGGACGGCACCTTCATCGTCGAGCTGAACAGCGACACCCTGCCCAAGGTGCTGGTCAACCAGACCTACTATGCGCGCATCGCCGGTCGCACCAAGAAGGACACCGACAAGTCCTATCTCTCCGACTGCATGCAGAGCGCCGCCTGGCTGGTGCGCGCCCTCGACCAGCGGGCCAAGACCATCCTCAAGGTGGCGAGCGAGATCGTCCGTCAGCAGGACGCCTTCCTGATCCACGGGGTCGAGCACCTGCGGCCGCTGAACCTGAAGACCGTGGCCGATGCCATCGGGATGCACGAGTCGACGGTGTCGCGGGTCACCGCCAACAAGTACATGGCGACCCATCGCGGCACCTTCGAGCTGAAGTTCTTCTTCACCTCGGCGATCGCCGCCGCCGACGGCGGCGAGGCGCACTCGGCCGAGGCGGTGCGCCACCGCATCAAGCAGATGATCGACGCCGAGCGGCCCGACGACGTGCTCTCGGACGACACCATCGTCGAGAAGCTGCGCGCCGCCGGCATCGACATCGCGCGGCGCACTGTCGCGAAGTATCGCGAGGCGATGCGCATCCCCTCCTCGGTGCAGCGCCGCCGCGACAAGCAGATGAAGGCCGCGGTGGTGTAGGGCGCGCCGGGCGGGTGACCGCATCGAGTTCGGTGCGAGTGGTTTGAAAGGCGGTGTAACCGCAAATGCCACCCTTGTGGCAGCCACAGCTCCCCTGCACACAGAAGCAGGTCGGACGTCGCGGCACGACATGGACTTGAATCCATATGGCTTCCGTACCATAAGGATGGTTGATGTCGTGGCCCGTTCTGTTTCATCCGCTGTTCGAGCCTGAATTCGACGGGCTCGGCGCGGAGATTCAGGACGAGCTGCTGGCGCAGGCCGATGCGCTGGGGCGTCTCGGGCCGTCGCTCGGGCGGCCGCGCGTGGACACCCTCAAGGGCTCCCGGCACGCCAACCTCAAGGAGCTGCGGTTCGACGCGGGCGGAGGGGTGTGGCGCGTGGCTTTCGCCTTCGATCCCGAGCGGCAGGCCATTTTGCTGGTCGCCGGGGACAAGAGCGGGACGAGCGAAAAGCGCTTCTACAGACAGCTGATCGCCAAGGCCGATGCGCGGTTTTCCGACCACCTCGCCCGGCTCAAGAAGGAAAGGAGGAGAGAATGACGACGCTCGAACAGAAGATCGCCTCCTTGCCCAAGGCACGGCAGGCGAAGATCAAGGCCCGGGCGGACGCGCTGGTGGCCGAGGAAATGGCCCTGCGGGAGCTGCGCGAGGCCCATGCCAAGACCCAGGCGAAGGTCGCCCGGGCGCTCGGCATCGGCCAGGACAGCGTATCCCGCCTGGAGCAGCGCAGCGACATGCTGATCTCCACGTTGCGCGACTACATCGCCGCCATCGGCGGCACCATGCGCCTCGTGGTGGAATTCGAGGGCCGTCCGCCGGTCGAACTCAACGGCCTCGGGGTGCTCAACAAGCCCCGGCGGGTCAAGACGAAGGCAGCCAAGGCGCCGGTCCGCCGCCCCCGGCGCAAGCAGACCGCTGCCTGACGGGGCAACGCCCGAGCGGCCCGGGCTCTCGTGAATGGAGCCGCGTGCCGCGTATTGTCGTTGCTTCAATGGAGCGACGTTTATGGCGTCGCCCGGGCTCGTCTGCCCTGCTTGCGCCGACGCAAGCACGAAGCGCGGCGCCGCTGTCACGGCGGCGGCCGCTCGGCTACGCTGCCGGCCGAAACACCCCCCGGAGACCCCCCATGATCAGCCATGTCACCGTCGGCACCGCCGACGTCTCCCGCGCGACGCAGTTCTACGACGCCGTGCTGGCGACGCTCGGCCTCGCCCGCGCCAAGACCGTCAAGATCGGCGCCGGCTACGCGCCCGAAGGCTTCCACGGCGTCGAGCCACCGTTCTGGGTGCTGCGCCCGCAGAACCGCCAGCCGCCGACGGTCGGCAATGGCTGCATGGTGGCGTTCGAGGCGAAGACCCGCGCCGCCGTCGATGCCTTCCATGCCGCCCTGCTCGCCCAGGGCGGCACCGACGAAGGCGCCCCCGGGCTGCGCCCCCATTTCCACCCCGACTTCTACGGCGCTTATGGCCGCGACCTCGACGGCAACAAGCTCTGCTGCGTCTGCCACACGCCCGAATAGGCCGGGACGGGAGGGTGGCCGATCGGCCACAGCGGGCGATAAAACGCCGGGCCGCCCCGCCGTCGACATGCGCGGCCTCTAGGATCGGCGCATGAGGGGAGACTGGCCCGCGTCCGGGCCGGCGCGGAGGGCTGAGGGAACCGTGCGGGTCGCACTTGCCATCTCGGTCGCCGTTCACGCCGTCCTGTGGGGACTGGCGGGATGGCTGGCGCATGTGCCGGCCGCCGGGCCCGGCATGGCCGCCATGGAGATCGAGCTGGTGCGTCCGGAGGAGGCGCCGCCGGAGCAGGCCCAGGCGCCGCAGCCGCCCGAAACCCAGGCTCCCGCCGAGCTCGACAAGGCCGCGGCCGAGCCGGCCCAGCCGGAGAAAGCCGCGGCCGAGCCGGCCCAGCCGGAGAAAGCCGCGGCCGAGACGGCGCCCGAACAGCCAGCGCGTGCCGAGCCGGTGCCGCCTTCGTCCGCCTCCGCCCAGGCCGCCGCGCCCCCGGACCTGCCGCGGCCCGACCAGCCGCCACCGTCGACCCCGCCGCAGCTCGCCGCCGTCGATCCGGCGACCGCCGCGGCCGCTGCGCCCTCCTCGGCCGAGCCGCCGGCCGGCGAAGGCGGCGGCACCTGGTTCGACTCGCCGCTGATGAACGTGGCGGTCGGCTACGAGACCACCGACCGCAAGGCCAAGCTCACGGATCGCGAGATCGCCGCCGTCAAGGCCCGCCTGGCGAGCTGCTGGCGGCCGTCGCCGGCGCTGGCCGATGCACCGGCGCGCCTCGCCGTGGTGCTGCGGGTGGCGCTGCGCCCGGACGGCTCGCTCGCCGGCGATCCGAGCCTCTTGGCCGCCTCGGCGTCGCCCAAGGGCGCTGTGCTGCTCCAGACCGCCATGCAGGCGCTGCGGAGCTGCCCGCCGGTCGGCCTGCTGCCCGCCACCAAGTACAAGGAATGGCGGCTGCTCGACCTCGCCTTCGCGCCGTCCGGCCTGACCGGCCTGCCGAAGCTGTGACGGACAGCGGCTCCGGCCGCCGTCGTCGGGCCTGCATCAGCGCAGCATCAGCGCATCAGCGGGGTGCCGGTCATCTCCTTGGGCTGCGGCAGCTCCATCAGGGCGAGCAGCGTCGGCGCCAGATCGGCAAGGCGGCCGTCGGCGAGCCCCGTGGCGTCACCGCCGACCAGGATCACCGGCACCGGATTGGTGGTGTGGGCGGTGTGCGGGCCGCCGGTGGTCGGATCGCGCATCAGCTCGCAATTGCCGTGGTCGGCCGTGACCAGCAGGGCGCCGCCCATGTCGCGGATCGCCGCCACGATACGGCCGAGCCCGCCGTCGACCGTCTCCACCGCCTGGATGGCCGCCGGCAGGCTGCCGGTGTGGCCGACCATGTCGGGATTGGCGTAGTTCAGCACGATCAGGTCGTAGCGGCCGGAGCGGATCGCCTCGACGGCCTTGTCGGTCAGCTCGGGCGCCGACATCTCCGGCTGGAGATCATAGGTCGCGACCTTGGGGGACGGCACCAGGATGCGGTCCTCGCCCGGATACTGCTGCTCCTCGCCGCCGTTGAGGAAGTAGGTGACGTGCGGATACTTCTCGGTCTCGGCCATGCGCAGTTGCGTGCGGCCGGCCGCCGCCGTCACGGCGCCCAGCCCGTTGGCGAGGCTTTCGGGTGGGAAGATCGTGCCCATGAAGGCGTCGAGCTTCTCGCTGTACTGGGTCATGCCGACCGCGATGGCGATCTTCGGCCGGCGCGGGCGCGGGAAGCCGTCGAAGGCCGGATCGAGCAGGGCGCCGAGGATCTCGCGCACTCGGTCGGCGCGGAAGTTGAAGCACAGGATGCCGTCGCCGTCGCGCATGCCGGCATAGTCGCCGATCACCGACGGCAGAATGAACTCGTCGCCGGTGCCGGCCGCATAGGCAGCCGCGATGGCGGCGGCGGCGTCCTCGTGGTGGGGGCCCTCGCCGGCCGCGATCGCCGCATACGCCTTCTCGACCCGGTCCCACCGCTTGTCGCGGTCCATGGCGAAGTAGCGGCCGCAGACGGTGGCGACCGGCACCGTCGCCGGCAGATCGGCAACCAGCTTCTCGACGAACTCGGCGCCCGAGCGGGGCGGCGTGTCGCGGCCGTCGGTGAGGACATGCATCACGGTCGGGATGCCGGCCAGCGCCAGGATGCCGGCGAGCGCGGCGCCGTGGTCCTGGTGCGAGTGGACGCCGCCGGGCGAAACGAGGCCGATCAGGTGGCAGGTGCCGCCGGTCTCGCGCAGCTTGTCGATCAGGCCGGTCAGCGCCGGCGCGGTCTCGATGGCGCCGGTCGCGATGGCGTCGCCGATGCGCGGCAGGTCCTGCATCACCACCCGGCCGGCGCCGATGTTGAGATGGCCGACCTCGGAATTGCCCATCTGACCGTCGGGCAGGCCGACATCCTTGCCGGAGGTGCGCAGGAAGGCGTGCGGGCAGGTCGCCCACAGCGCGTCGAAGGTCGGGGTGCGGGCCTGCCGGACGGCATTGTCGGCGCTCTCCTCGCGCCAGCCCCAACCGTCCAGGATCACCAGCATGACGGGACGACGCTTCTGCATGTCGGTGCCTCCGGGCGAGCCATGGCGAGCCATGCCGCACCGCCGTGGCGCGGCGCACCGACTATTGGAACCGGCCGTCCGCCGCGTCAATCCGCCGGTGACGCGCCACCGCCCGGGGATGGCGCGGCCGTCGTCCCGCTTCGGTGCCGGTCAGGCGATCCGCTGGCCGGTCTCCCAGCCGATGATGGCCCGTTTGCGGGTGAGGCCCCAGTGGTAGCCGGTGAGGTCGCCGCTCTTGGCGATCACACGGTGGCAAGGCACCACGAAGCACAGCGGATTGCGGCCGATGGCGGCGCCGACCGCGCGGGCCGCCTTGGGCGAGCAGACGGTGCCGGCGACGTCCGAGTAGGTGGTGAGCCGGCCGAGCGGCACCCGCAGCAGGGTCTCCCACACCCGCACCTCAAAATCGGTGCCGATCATGACGATGCGGAGCGGCCGGTCCGGCCGCCAGGTCTGCGGGTCGAACACCCGGCGGGCGAGCGCCGCGGTGCCGTCCTGATCGCGCACATAGCCGGCATTGGGCCAGCGCCGCTGCATGTCGGCGAAGGCCGCCTGCTCGCCGCCCTGCTCGGGGTCCGCGAAGGCGACGCCGGCGAGGCCGCGCGGGGTCGCCATCACCAGGGCGGTGCCGAACGGCGACGGATGGAACCCGTAGGTGAGCACCAGCCCGGCGCCGCCCGCCTTCCACTCGCCCGGCGACATCGCCTCGTGGGTGACGAACAGGTCGTGCAGCCGGCCCGGCCCCGACAGGCCGACCTCGTAGGCGGCATCCAGCACGCTCGCCGACTCGCGCAGCAGTTTTCGCGCATGGTCCAGCGTCAGGGCTTGGAGGAAGGCCTTCGGGGTTAGCCCGGCCCAGCGGCGGAACAGTGCCGTCAGGCCGTCGGTGGACAGCCCGGCGGCATGCGCCACCGCCGGAATGTCGGGCTGCTCGCGCCAGTGCTCGGACATGAACGCGATGGCCCGGCGCACCCGATCGTAGTCCTCGGCGGCGCGGGCGAGGGGCGGACGGTCGGCGCGCTCCGGCGGCCGCACCGCGACGGGATTGGTCAGGGTCATGGTGCTCATGGTCCGGATCTAAGCAGACCCACCGCAGGGGTCCACCCGATTTCCGAGCACCGCCGCCGGCGCTCGCGTCGGACCCCGCCGCGCCTGCCACAGGGCGGCGGCGAGCGCGTCCGCGAACCCGGCCCGCTCGGCCGGCGACAGCCAGTGGCCGACCACCAGCCGCCGGCCGTGCGACACCAGGGCGAGGCGCACGAGGCCGAAATCCGGGTCGGTCTCGCGGTCGAGCCGTGCCCACACGGGGTTGAGGGTCCATTCGGCGACCCGTCCGGTCGCCGCGGTCCGCCGCACCGTGAGGCACGAGGCCGTGACGACGATCTCCTCGCGGGCGGCCGCGCGCCGTCCGTTGACCCGCAGCGCCCAATAGACGAGGGCGACGTCGAGCCCTAGAAAGCCGGTGACCGGCCACGCTCCGGCCGCCAGGAACACCGCCCCCAGCAGCAGCCCGCAGCCGCCGATCACCAGCAGCACAACGCGCACTCCGCCCGGGTCGAGCGAGCGGTGCGGGGTGACGACGGCCGAGAACAGGGTCGGCTCGCGGGAAAAACCGGCGGTCATGGCGGCGGCGGACTCCGACGGGGGTTGCGGAGGTCGTGGCGGCGGCGATGCGACGACAACACGGGTGAGGCGACGATGATCCGCAAGCCGTCTGCCGGCGGGACCACGCAACGCGGCGGCCGAGCAAGCCGCACGCCGGCCGCTCCGGTCAAGGGGGCCGCCCGCCGCCGCAAGGCGGCGCCCGCTCCGGCGCCGGACGCTGCACCCCAGCCGTCGGCGCCACCGGCGACCGCTCGCACCAGCCCCGCGGCGCGTCGGGCGCCGCGCCCGGTGCGGGCGGCCGCGGCGCGGCCGTGGACCGCGGCCGAGATCGAGGCTGCGTTCCGCCGCTTCGCGGCCGCCAATCCGGAGCCCAAGGGCGAGCTCGAGCACGTCAACCCCTACACGCTCTTGGTTGCCGTGGTGCTGTCGGCGCAGGCGACCGACGCAGGCGTCAACAAGGCGACCCGCGGCCTGTTCGCGGTGGCCGACACGCCGGCCAAGATGGTGGCGCTCGGCGAGGCGCGGCTGCGCGAGCACATCAAGACCATCGGCCTGTTCAACACCAAGGCCAAGAACGTCATCGCGCTGTCGGAGAAGCTGATCGCCGAGCACGGCGGCATGGTGCCGGCGACCCGCGAGGCGCTGGAGGCGCTGCCCGGCGTCGGCCGCAAGACCGCCAATGTGGTGCTCAACATCGCCTTCGGGCAGGAGACCATGGCGGTCGACACCCATATCTTCCGGGTCGGCAACCGCACCGGCCTCGCCCCCGGCAAGACGCCGCTGGAGGTGGAGACGCGGCTCGAGGCGGTGGTGCCGAAGCCCTACCGGCTGCACGCCCACCATTGGCTGATCCTGCACGGCCGCTACATCTGCACGGCGCTGAAGCCGCGCTGTCCCGCCTGCCCGATCGCCGATCTGTGCGGCTGGCCCGACAAGACCGCCTCGGCGCCGCCCGACCGGGCGGCGGACTGAAGCGCGGCCGGCCGCCGCTCAGTGGCGCGCCAGCCGGTCGCGGGGGTCGGGCGGCTGCACCGAGAAGTCGTTGGGGTCGGCCGCGATCCGCTCGCGCTCGCGCCGCCGCTCGGCGGCCCGCTCGGCCGCCATGCGCTTGTGCAGATGCACCATGAGGGCAGTGGCGAACAGCGGCGTGGCGAAGTTGACGATGGGGATCAGCACGAAGGCGGCGATCAGCAGGCCGCCGGTGACCACCCGGGTGCGGTTGTCGCGCCACATCGCCTTGGCGTCGCGGATCGGCTGGAGCCGCACCGCCGCGATCAGGAAGTACTCGCGGCCGAGCAGATAGGCGGTGGCCAGGAAGAACACCACGGCGCCGGCGCCGGCGACCAGCAGGAACGGCGCCGCGCACAGATAGATCACCAAGGCCAGCAGGGCGGTCTTGGTGCCTTCCAGCACGGCGTAGCCGATCGGCGGCGCGATGCCGGGCGGGTCGTCCGGATAGTGGACGCGCTCCACCTCGGCGGCGACGTCGTCGGCATAGAAGCTCGCCACCAGCGAGGTGACGGCCGGCATCAGGAACACGGCGCCGGCGAACAGCCCGGCGCCGAGCGCGATCGCCAGAATCCAGCCGAGCACCGCCAGCGGGTTCTGGGCGGCCGGGCCCAGGGTGGTCTCCATCCAGGCGCCGCCGGCGCCGCCCAGCCAGGCGACGAGCTGATAGAGGCCGACCATCAGCACGGCGAGCAGCAGAAGGGCGAGCCCGGCCGACTTCAGCAGCACCGAGCGGAACGGCGGCGACAGCATCTGGGCGAGCGCCAGATAGGCGGCATGCAGCATGGGACCAACCTTCGTCGGAAGCGACCTGTCCGGCCGCCGGGCTCGTCGCGGCCCGGCAAACCCGCGCCTCGAAGCTCGTCGTCGGGCGTCCGCGTGACGGCCGGGGTGCCCCGGTCGCGACGCGACGGACCTTCACGTAGAGATCGGGGCCTGCGGCGGCAAGATCGTGTCGCCCCGGCCCTGCCGGTCGGTGGCCGGCGCGCGGTGTTTGCGGCGCCTGCCCGCTTGGGGCAAGTTGGCGCCCGGAGGGGGACAAGCCATGCCACCACTCGACCGCCGCAGCTTTCTCGCCGGCGCGGGCGCCACCGCGCTCGCCTGGCCCGGCATCGCTGCGGCGCAGGGCTCGGGCGAGCCCGACATCGTGGTGGTCGGGGCGGGCGCCGCCGGCATCGCGGCGGCCCGCCGCATCGCCGCCGCCGGCCGCCGCTGCGTCGTGGTCGAGGCGACCGACCGGATCGGCGGCCGCTGCTCCACCGACACGGCGATCTTCGGCGTCCCGTTCGACCGTGGCGCCCACTGGCTCTATGGCGCCGACATCAACCCGGTGGTGAAGCTCGCGGCCGGCACCGGCCTCGACGTCTATGCGGCGCCGCCGGGCCAGCGGGTGCGTATCGGTCGCCGTTACGCCCGCGAAAGCGAGCTGGAAGACTTCCTGGCCATCGTCGTGCGGGCCCACCGGGCGATCACCGAGGCGGCCCGCGGCAAGGCCGACGTGTCGTGCCTCCAGGCGCTGCCCAAGGACCTGCTCGACTGGCGGGCCAGCGTCGAGTTCATCTTCGGCCCGCTGCTCTACGGCAAGGACCTGCGCGAGCTGTCGGCCGTCGACGTCTCCAAGGCGGCGGAGCGCGACCAGGGCGCCTTCTGCCGGCAGGGCGTCGGGGCCCTGATCGAGCGGCTCGCCGGTGGCGTCACGGTGCGGCTGTCGACCCCGGTCACCCGCATCAACACCTGGGTGCGCGGCAAGGTCGAGGTGGAGACGCCGCGCGGCACCCTGGTGGCGCGCGCCGCCATCGTGACCGCCTCCACGGGCGTGATGGCGGCCGGGAAAATCCGCTTCGACCCCGAGCTGCCCAAGCGCCATGTCGACGCCTTCGCCCGGCTCGGCCTCGGCAGCCAGGAGCAGGTGGTGCTGGAGCTGGCCGGCAATCCGCTCGGCCTCCAGCGCGACGATCTGATCTACGAGAAGGCCGACGGACCCCGCTCGGCCGCCCTGCTCGCCAACATGGGCGACACGCCGCTGTGCATGGTCCAGCTCGGCGGCCGGCTCGGTCGCGACCTCGCCGGGCAGGGCGAGGCGGCGCTGGTCGACTACGCCCAGGAGTGGCTCGCCAAGCTGTACGGCGCCGATATCCGCAAGGCGGTGCGACGCACCCACGCGACCCGCTGGAGCCAGGCCCCGTTCGTGATGGGCTCGGCCTCGGCGGCGGCGATCGGCGGCTACGGGGCGCGTGCGGCGCTCGCCGAGCCGGTGCGCGATCGCGTCTGGTTCGCCGGCGAGGCCACCCACGAGACCCAGTGGGGAACGGTCGCCGGCGCCTGGCTGTCGGGAGAGCGCGCCGCCGAGGCGGCGATGCGCAAGCTCGGCTACATCACCACGCCACGCTCGGCTGGCGAGCCGGCCCGCGAGGCGCCCCGCAAGCCGCGGTCCCGGCCGGCCCCGGCCCGGCCACCCGCGCCACCGAGCTGGCCGTTCTGAGTGGCGTGCTTTTGCCGATTTCTGCAACTCGGGCTTTCGGATTAACCAATCCTCAGGTGGCTACCGAATAAGCTCGACCCTGCGCCATCGTGGTTCCGCGGCGCGCCCAGAGGCCATCATGCCGGATGACGATCGAGAACCGCAGGCCGGCGCCATGCGCGTGGCCGGACCGCAGCTCGGCCGGGTCGTTTCGGTGCGCGGCTCGCAGGCGACCATCGGCTTCTGCCATCACGACGTCGGCGCCCTGCGCGCCACCGTGGGCCGCTTCCTGGTGATCCGCAGCGGACCGGCCGTGCTGATCGGTGTCGTCACCGAGGTGACGCGGATGACGCACAGCCTGGTGCACGAGCCCGACGTGATCGCCACCGCGCGTCTCGACCTGATGGGCGAGATCGCCGCCGACGGCGGGGGGCGACGTCGTTTTCGGCGCGGCATCGACCGTTACCCGACGATCGGCGATCCGGTCGCGCTGATCGGCCACGACGAGCTGTGCATCGTCTACGACATCGGTCGCGACACCATCGAGATCGGCGAGCTTCAGCAGGACCCCTCGATCCGCGCCCGCATCGACGTCGACGACATGCTGAGCAAGCATTTCGCGGTGCTCGGCACCACCGGGGTCGGCAAGTCGAGCGGCGTCGCGCTGATCCTTCAGCAGACGCTGGCGCGGCGTCCGGACCTGCGCGTCTTCCTGCTCGATGTCCACAACGAGTACGGCCGCTGCTTCCCCGATCACGCCCAGGTCCTCAATCCGCGCAATCTCAAGCTGCCGTTCTGGCTGTTCAACTTCGAGGAGATCGTCGACGTCTTCTTCGGCGCCCGCCCCGGCGTCGAGGAGGAGACCGCGATCCTGGCCGAGGTGATCCCGATCGCCAAGGTCAACTACCTCCAGTATCGCGGTGGAGAACGCCCGGCGCTCAAGCGGCTCGATCCGCGCAGCGCCGGCTTCACGGCGGAGACGCCGGTGCCCTATCGGCTCGCCGACCTGATCGGCCTGATCGACGAGCGCATGGGCCGGCTGGAGAACCGCACCAGCCGCATGGTCTATCACAAGCTGATCGGGCGCATCGAAGCGGTCGCCAACGATCCGCGCTACGCCTTCATGTTCGAGAACGCCAATGTCGGCGGCGACACCATGGCGGAGGTGATCTCGACGCTGTTCCGCCTGCCCGCCAACGGCCGGCCGATGACCATCATGCAGCTCGCCGGCTTTCCGGCCGAGGTGGTCGACTCGCTGGTGTCGGTGCTGTGCCGGCTGGCCTTCGACTTCGGCCTGTGGAGCGATGGCGCCGAGCCGCTGCTGTTCGTCTGCGAGGAGGCCCACCGCTACGCCTCGGCCGACCGCTCGATCGGCTTCGGCCCCACCCGCAAGGCGCTGTCGCGCATCGCCAAGGAGGGGCGCAAATACGGCGTCTATCTGGCCCTGGTCAGCCAGCGTCCGGCCGAGCTCGACGCCACCATCCTGTCGCAGTGCTCGACGCTGTTCGCCATGCGGATGGGCAGCGACCGCGATCAGGCGCTGCTGCGCGCGGCGGTGCCGGACGCCGCCGCCAATCTGCTCGGCTTCGTGCCGTCGCTCGGCACCCGCGAGGTGCTGGCGTTCGGCGAGGGTGTGGCGCTGCCGACGCGGATGCGCTTCGGCGAGGTGCCGGCGCATCTGCTGCCACGCAGCGAAGCGGCCGGGCCCGCCCGCCTCGATGTCGCGAGCCGCCGCGATGTCGGCTTCGTCGCCTCGGTGTTGGAGCGTTGGCGCGCCGCCACCACGGCGGGCAATGTCCGGCTGGAGGATCTCCTGCCCGCCGCCGACGAGGCGGCGGCGCTCGCCGGCAACCACGGCCTCGATCCCGATCGCTTCAAGATCCTGAAGAAGCCGCTCGCTCCCTCGCCCGGGCCGGCGGCTCCGGTGGCGCGCACGCCGCTCGGGTCCACGACCTGGCCGCGCTGACGGCGGAGCCGAGCGAGCGAACCGCGCGGGCCGGACCCGTTCGGTCCGACCCGCACGATCCGCGGCGCCGCGACGTCCCCGTCACGCCGGCTCGTCGTCGGGGATGTCGAGATCGAGCAGCGCCGAGCTCAGCGACTTGCCGTGGGCATCGAGCGCCAGCGAGCGGGTGACGCCGCCGCCGAGCGCATCGTGCATCACGAAGTTGAGCGCCGCGATCCGCGGCAGCTCGTAGCGCACCACCTCGCCTTTCACGATGTCGACGAAATGCGCCTTGACGCGCTCCACCGTGACGGAGCGGCGCAGCCTCTCGTAGTTCGCCGGATCGAAGGCGATCACCGAGATGTTCGAGATGTTGCCCTTGTCTCCCGTGCGGGAATGGGCGAGTTCGCGCAGCTTCATGATCACGCCTCCAGGATCTGGACCGACGCGCCGACGAGGGCGCGCGGCAGCAGCACCGACTGCACCGCGACGATCTCGCGGGCCGACTTGACGGCGCCGCCGCCGCCGGCGGGACCGTTGGTGTAGAGCGTCTCCACCTCGTTGCCGATCCGCACGGCTTCGGCGAGCGTGTCGGTGCGGCCGGCGATGCGGGCGCGCACCTCCCAGGGCTCGCCGGCGCCGGCGGACCGCGCCGCGCCGTGCAGCGCGTCGATGCCGATCAGGTCGAAGCGCAGCTCGCTGGTCTTCACCGCCATCAGCGCTAGGCGCTCGCGCACGATGTCGAGGGCGAGGCGGCCGCGCGCCACGGCGCCCGGCCCGGCGTAGGAGATCTGGCCTTCGCCGATGTAGCTGTCGATATAGCCGACCGAGACCTTGAGGGTGTCCGATCGGGCGCGTCCGGTGCCGCCGGTGACCCGCACGCGGTCGGGTCCGATCTCGGCGACCTCGACCTGCGAGAAGTCGGCGATCACGTCGGGCTGGAAGTAAGTCGCGGGGTCGTGCAGCTCGTAGAGGAGCTGCTCCTTGACGGTCTGTGCCGTCACCTGGCCGCCCGAGCCGCCGACCTTGGTGACCACGAGGGTGCCGTCCTCCGACACCTCGCCGATCGGGAAGCCGAGCCGGCCGAGCCCGCCGACGTCCTTGACGCCCGGATCGGCGAAGTAGCCGCCCGTCACCTGCCCGGCGCATTCGAGCAGATGGCCCACCACGGTGCCCTTGCCGAGCCTGTCCCAGTCGTCCATCGCCCAGCCGAACTCGCGGATCAGCGGCGCCATGAACAGCGCCGGGTCGGCGGCGCGGCCGGTGATCACCACGTCGGCGCCTTTCGCCAGCGCCTCGACGATCGGGGCGGCGCCCACATAGGCGTTGGCGGAGACGAGACGGTTGCCGAGATCGGTGGTCGAGGTCCCGGTCTCCTCCAGCCGGCGTGGCGTCTCGCGGATCGCCGCGACCACGTCGTCGCCCGTCACGGCTGCGACCTTGAGGCCGGCGAGGCCGAGCTTGCGGGCGATCTCGACGGTCTTCTCGGCGGCGGCCTCGGGGTTGGCGGCGCCCATGTTGGTGACGATCTTGATGCGCTTGGCCCGGCAGATCGGCAGCACCGCCGTCATGCGGGCGGCGAGCAGCGGATCGTAGCCGGCAGCCGGGTTCTTCATCTTGGCCTGCTGGGCGAGCGCGATGGTGCGCTCCGCCAGGCATTCGAAGACCAGGTAGTCGATGTCGCCCCTCTCGGCGAGCTCGACGGCAGGCTCGATGCGGTCGCCGGAATAGCCGGCGCCGGCGCCGATGCGGATGGTTCTCATGATGCGTGTCCTACGGATGATGTCGAAGCCGGGTCAGAGCGGCAGGATGCCGAGCACGACCGCCGTCACGGTCATCACGACCGACACGGCCCACAGCGGCAGGAAGCTGAACTTCTGGTGCTCGCCGAGCTCGATGCCGCACAGGCCGACGAGCAGGAAGGTGGCGGGCGTCAGCGGGCTGATCGGGAAGCCGACCGTCATCTGGCCCATGATGGCGGCCTGGCCCATCTGCACCGGCGGCACGCCGAGCACCTTGCCGGCCTCGGCCAGCACCGGCAGGACGCCGAAGTAGAAGGAGTCCGGATCGAACAGCAGGCTCAGCGGCATCGAGATCAGGCCGAGCACCGCCGGCATGTGGGCGGCGAACTCGGTCGGGACGTGGCCGGCCGCGAACCGCGCCATCTCGGTGAGCATCTTGGTGTCCTTCATGATGCCCGTGAAGACGCCGGCGGCGAGCAGGATCGAGGCCATCATCAGCGCCGCCTTGGCATGCGCGTCGACGCGCTCGCGCTGATCCTTGACGTTCGGATAGTTGATCAGCAGCGCCACCACGGTGCCGACCATGAAGCAGACGACCGGCTGCGCCACCTCGGTGATCATCGCGCCGAGCACCGCGAGCACCAGGACGACGTTGACGAGGAACAGCTTCGGACGAGCGAGATTCTTCTCGGCTTCGGTGAGGGTCGGCCGGGTGTCGAGGGCGCCGATGTCGCCGCCGATCGTGCCGGCCGCGGTGAGGCGCCGCTCCTCGCGCAGGCCGAGGAACCAGGCGAACGCGAAGACGAACAGCAGACCGGCGATCTGCACCGGCAGGACCGGCATGAACAGCTCGCCGATCGGGACCTGGAGCGAGGTTGCGGCGCGCAGCGTCGGGCCGCCCCACGGCAGCATGTTGGCGGTGCCGGCCGCCATGGCGACCACGCAGGCGAGCACCCGCTTGTCCATCTTGAGGCGATCGAACAGCGGCAGCATGGCCGGGATGGTGACAAGAAACGTCACCGCCCCCGACCCGTCGAGATGCACGATGGCGGCCAGCACCGCGGCGCCGAGCACGATGCGCGACGGCCGCACGCCGACGACACGGAGAATGCCGTTGATGATCGGGTCGAGCGTTCCGGCGTCCTTGATCACGCCGAAGAACAGGATGGCGAACACGAACATGCCGACGACGGGCGCGATGCCGCGGACGCCAGCGACCGCGAACTTGCCGGTGTCGGCGACCGAGAAGCCGGCGAGCAGCGCGCCGGCCATCGGCACGATGATCAGCGCCGCCATCGGCGAGAGTTTCTTGGTGAGGATGCCGGCCAGCACCACGAGGATGACCAGCAGGCCGATCAGGGCGAGCATGACGGACCCCTTGGGTTCGTCGGAGCGCGGGGCGCGGCGGGCAGGCCCGCGGTCCGGAGGACAGGGACGCGACCGGCCGGCGCGTCCGCGCGAGCGGACGCGATGCGGTCGCCGGTGTGTATGTCTGGTCGATGACCGGCCGCCGGCCCCGGCCGGGCGGCCGGCGACGGTCGGGACGTCGCTTCTTCTCCGGGGGTACGGCCAGCACTACGCTGACCCTCGAATAACACAATTGAAATTGCTTTATCGCCGCGATAGAGCGGCTTTATGGAGATCACCCTCCGCCAGATCCGCGCCTTCCTGGCTATCGTGCAGTTGCGCAGCTTCACCCGGGCGGCCGCGATGCTGCACCTCTCGCAGCCGGCCCTGACGGTGCAGATCCGCAATCTGGAGGCGGCGCTCGGTGTCAGGCTGCTCGATCGCGACAATCGTGCGGTCGAGGTCACGCGCGTCGGGTTGGAGTTGGTGCCCGTCCTGCAACGCACCATCGGGGATCTCGATGCCGCACTGGTCGACCTGCGCGAGATCGGCGCTGGCCGCCGCGGCACCGTGCGGGTGGCGGCGCTGCCGAGCTTCGCGGCCTCGCTGTTGCCCGAGGTGATCGTCACCTGCCGGCGCGCCAACCCGGCGCTCGCCTTTGTGGTGCGCGACGCCATCGCCAGCCAGGTGGTCGCGATGGTGCGCAGTGAGGACGTCGATCTCGGCATCACCGGCGGCGTGGTCGCCGATGCCGAGCTGGACGTGCTGCACGAGACCACCGATCAGCTCTGCCTGGTCTTTCAGGAGGCCCATCCGATCGGCCGCAAGCGTCGGATCGGCCTGCGGGATCTCGTCGACCTGCCGCTGGTCCTCACCAATCCGGGGACCAGCGTGCGCGACGTGATCGACGCCGCCCTGATGACCATCGGCCGCACCCCGACGGTCGCCTGCGAGGTGACCTACATGATGTCGGCGGTCGCCATGGTGCGGGCGGGGCTCGGCGTCACGGTGCTGCCGCGCTCGGCGCGCGAGACCCGGGTGGAGCGCGGCATCCGGGCGCGCGCGATTGACGATCCCGCCTTCGCGCGGCCGGTGGTGCTGGTGAAGAAGAAGGGCCGGACGCTGCCGCCCGCCTCGCTGGCGTTCCGCGATGCCTGCATCGCTGCCATGCGCCGAGCGCTGCGGTCGTGATCACGCGGCGCCGCCGGCGGGCCGCGCCGACGCTGGACATCAGGCGCGGGCGTTCTCGCCTCCGGCGGACGGCGGCACGAACAGAAGCTTGTCGATACGGCGGCCGTCCATGTCGATCACCTCGACCCGCCAGTCGCCGACCGCGAAGGTGTCGCCCTCGATCGGGATGCGGGCGAGGCGCTCGAGCGCGAGGCCGGCGGCGGTGTGGAACTCGCCGCCCGCGCTGGGCAGCCCGAGCTTGTTGGCCAGCTCGTCGATCGCCACCCGGCCGTCGACCAGATAGGTGCCGTCGGGCCGCGGCGTGATGTCCTCCGGCATCGGCTCGTGCTCCTCCGGCAGGTCGCCGGCGATCTCCGAGAGGATGTCGGTGAGGGTGACCAGGCCGAGAAAGTCGCCGTACTCGTCGACCACGAAGGCGATGTGCACCGGCACCTTGCGGAACATCTCCAGCATGCGCAGCACGCTGACGTTCTCGGGCACGTAGACGGGCTCGCGCAGATGCGCCTCGAGCTGGAGGCCGCGGCCGGCCAGGAGCCCTTCCACCAGGTCCTTCTTCTGCATCACGCCGAGCGGCCGACCGAGATCGCCGCCGCGCGCCACCACGAGGCGCGAATAGGGGCACTCCGCCACCTCGCGTGACACCTGGGCGGGATCGTCGTCGAGATCGATCCAGTAGACATCGGGCCGCGGCGTCATCACGGCGACGACGGGCCGGTCGGCGAGCGCCAGCACGCCGTGGATCATCTGCTCCTCGACCTTCTCGATGACGCCGGCCTCGGTGCCTTCCGCGATGGTGAAGCGCACCTCCTCCTCGGTGACGACGGCGGCCGAGCGCCGCTCGACCCCGAGCAAGGCGAGCAGGCCGGCCGATGATCGTTCGAGCAGCCAGACGAACGGTCGGAACAGATAGCCGACCACGAATAGCGGCCGGGTGATGCGGGCCGCGATGGCCTCCGGCGCCGACAGGGCGATCTGCTTCGGCACCAGCTCGCCGAGCACCACCGACAGCGCCGTGATGGCCACCACGACGAGCACCACGGCGAGCTCGTTGCCGTAGGGCGCCACCGACGGGATGGAGTCGAGCACCGGACCGAGCCGCTGGCCCAGCGTGGCGCCGCCGAAGGCACCCGACAGGATGCCGATCAGCGTGATGCCGACCTGCACGGCGGAGAGGAAGCGGCCCGGATTGTCAGCGAGCAGCAGCGCCTGGGCGGCGCCGGGGCGGCCGTCGTCGGCCATCTGCTGCAACCGCAACCGCCGCGACGACACCACGGCGAGTTCCGCCATGGCGAAGAAGCCGTTGACGAGGAAGAGCGCGATCAGAACGGCAATTTCCAGAACTACGTCCATTTCCCTAAGTTAGAGCCCCTAGGATCGAAAGAAAATCAGAGTTTCGTGCCGCGCATGGACGGTTTGATCTTTCGCAGCGATTCGCCACATGATCTGGTTCGAGATCGCATCCCGCGACCCCCGCCTCAGATTTTCGAAGACAATCGACAGGAGAAGAGGATGCTCGAGACCGTCGCGAGCTTCGACCGCATCGGCGAGGAGAATGCGTTCGCGGTGCTGGCCCGGGCCACCGAGCTTGCCGCGCGCGGGCGCGACATCATCAATCTCGGCATCGGCCAGCCGGACTTCCGCACGCCCGACCACATCGTCGAGGCCGCCGTCAAGGCGCTGCGGGACGGGCATCACGGCTACACTCCGGCGATCGGCATCCTGCCGCTGCGCGAGGCGGTGGCGGCCGACCTGAACGCGCGGTACGGCGTCAATGTGTCGCCCGCCGAAGTCATGATCATGCCGGGCGGCAAGCCCACGATGTTCATGTCGATCCTCATGTTCGGCGAGCCGGGTGTCGACATCCTCTACCCCGATCCGGGCTTCCCGATCTACCGCTCGATGATCGAGTTCACCGGCGCCCGCCCGGTGCCGGTGCCGATCCGCGAGGAGAACGGCTTCGCCTTCTCGGCCGAGGAGACGCTGTCGCTGATCACGCCGCAGACCCGTCTGCTGATCGTCAACTCGCCCGCCAACCCGACCGGCGGCGTGACGCCCAAGTCCGAGGTCGACAAGCTGGTGGCCGGTCTCGCCAAGTGGCCGAAGGTCGCGGTGATGTCGGACGAGATCTACGACCACATGGTCTACGACGGCGAGACCCATGTGTGCCTGCTCGGCTATCCGGAGATCCGCGATCGTCTCATCCTCCTCAACGGCTGGTCGAAGACCTACGCGATGACCGGCTGGCGGCTCGGCTACGCGGTGTGGCCCGGCAAGCTCTACGACAATGCCCGCAAGCTCGCCGTGAACCTTCACTCCTGCGTCAACGCGGCGGCCCAGTATGCGGGGCTGGCGGCGCTCACCGGCCCGCAGGATGCCGCCGCCGCGATGGTGGCCGAGTTCGATCGCCGCCGGAAGGTGGTGGTGGAGGGCCTCAACCGGCTCCCCGGCGTCTCCTGCGCGACCCCGAAGGGTGCCTTCTACGCCTTCCCGAACGTCGGCCGCACCGGCTGGAAGGCCAAGCCGCTCGCCTCGGCGCTGCTCGACGAGGCCGGCGTCGCGGTGATCGGCGGGCCGGACTTCGGCGTCTGCGGCGAGGGCTACATTCGTCTCTCCTACGCCAACTCGACCGAGAACATCGTCAAGGCGCTCGACCGCATGGGCGAGTTCCTGGCCAACCGCAAGGCGGCGTAGCGCGGCGCGAGCGTGCCAGGCCGGCGCGGCGCGGGCCGCGTCGGGCATCCTGGAGCGGAATCCGATCCAACTGGCTCGTGTTCCGCTCCGGATGTCTTTGCATGATCGCATTTTCGACGGCGAACCGGCGTCCTCTTCGCCGGACAATGCTCTAATGCACGGCGGCATCGGTGCGCGGCACGATGGCGCCGCGGTGGCGGATGACGCGCGCGGCCAGCCGATGGGCCACGCCGGCGGCCTCGGGCGGGGCCTCCCCGGCGAGCCGCGCCGCCAGATAGCCGGCGTTGAAGCCGTCGCCCGCCGCGGTCGGGTCGACCGGCACCACCACCTCGGGCACCGGCACGTAGGCGTGGGTCTGCTGGGCGTGGGTCTGCGTCGTCTGGTGTCCGCCGACGGCGAGCAGCGCCCCCTTGGCGCCATTCTTCACGACGATCTCGCCGATGCCGAACGCCTGGAGCCGGGCCACCGTCGCCTCCGGGCTGGGATCGCCCCACAGCAGCGCCTCGTCCTCGAAGGTGGGCAGCGCGATGTCGACGCGCTTGAGCGCCTCCATGTAGACGGCGCGGGTGCGACCGGCGTCGGCGGTCCAGCCGCGCGGCCGGAAGTTGCCGTCGAACGCCACCTTGGCGCCGTGCTGACGAGCGAGCTCGACGACGGCCAGGAACCGCCCGACCCCCTCGTTGGCGAAGAGCGACAGCGTGATGCCCGAGAAGTAGATCAGCCGCGCCGTCAACAGTCCCTCGGCGACGCGGCCCCAGTCGGGAAGCTCGAACAGCGCGCGGGCGGGCGCGCTGTCGCGCCAATAGTGGAACAGGGGCGTCGTGCCGGGCTCGCCGTCGGCCAGATAGAGGCCCGGCAGCCGGCCCGGCACCCGCAGCATCAGGTCGCAGCCGACCCCCTCGGCGGACGCGAGCGCCAGGATGCGGTCGGAATAGATGTCGTCGCCGAGCGCGGTGGCGTGTGCCACCGGCACGCCGGCGCGCGCCAGATAGATCGCGGTCGAGAAGGTGTCGCCGCCACACGACAGGGCGAAGCGTCCGTCCGCGCCGCGCGCCAGCTCGATCATGACCTCGCCGACGGTGACGACGCGGGTGCGGGTGGGGTTCATGACGGGGCTCGGCTTTCGGGGCCGGCATAGCGGCCGGCCGTGTGGGGAAACAGCGCCTTGACGATCTTCAGCTTGGAGATGTCGACGGTGGCGTCCATGTGCAGGAAGATCGTCGCGTCACGAAACAGCTTCTCGACGCCGAAGTCGAGCATCACGCCGTTGCCGCCGTGCAGCTCCAGGGCGTGCTGGGCGACCTTGAAGATCTCCTCCGAGGCGTAGACCTTGGCCATGTTGCACAGGGCGTCGGCGTCGGGGTCCTTGTCGTCGACCGCGCGGGCTGCGCGGCCGAGCAGGGCGCGCACCGCCTCCAATCGCGTCGCCATGTCGGCGAGCCGCAGCGCCACCGCCTGATGCTTGATAAGGATCTGGCCGCCCTGCACGTAGCTCTGCACGTAGTCGGCCGTCATCTCGAAGGCGCGCATGCCGACGCCGAGATTCTTGGCCGCCTGGATGATCTTGCCAGGCCGAAAATAGATGCCGGCGCGGCCGAGCGCGTCGTTCTCGACGAGCAGATGATCGTCCGGCACCCACAGGTCCTCGAACACCAGCTCGCCGTTGTTCATGAAGCGGCAGCCCAGGGTCTCGTTGCAGCGGGCGACGGTGAGTCCTGGCGTGTCGCGCGGCACCAGGAAGCTCGACGTCCCTTGCAGCATGCCGACCGACGGATCGGTGTTGGCGTAGACCACATAGAGGCCGGCATCGAAGCCGTTGGAGATGAACTGCTTGCGGCCGTTGATCAGCCAGCCGCCGTTCCGGCGCACCGCCCGGGTGTGCATGGCGGCCTCCGGCACGTTGTAGGGCAGCCAGCGGTCGGAGGCGCCGCGCGGCTCGGTGAGGCAATGGGCCAGGAGGAACTGCGGGTCCTCCATCAACCGGCCGAACCACTGCTTCTGGAGATGCGCCGGCGCCACGTTGCGCAGCAGCACCGCCACCTTCCAGTTCTGCACCAGCTTGTCGGCGAGCCCCGAGTCGCCGCGGGCGATCTCCTCGGCGATCAGCGCGAAGGTCGCCACCTCGGCGGCGGGATCGAGCTCGACGCCGCCGTACTGCTCCGGGACGCCGAGGGTGCGGATGCCGACGCGCTCGGCGCCTTCGAGGATCGCGGCCGGCAGCCGCGCCTCCGGCCGCAGATCCCATTCGCGCTGCCACTCGCGGCGGATGAAGGGCAGCACCACGTCGTCCACGAAGGCGCGGCAGGAGCTGCGCATCAGGCGCTGCTCCTCGGTCAGATGGGGATCGGGCATGGGTCCTCGGGCGTGTTGTCGTTATGACCGAGCATAGAGAGATCGCGGTCCGTGCAAAAGCGGTCCGGCTGATCACAGGGGTTGTGCGGGCGGTCCGCCTGTTGCGGTGATCGAACCGAGTCGCGCCCGCTGGTACTCTTTCGTCAGACTCGGTGAACCGTGCGGCGGTTCCGGAATTGTCTTCGGGGCCGACACTCCGTCAGGTGCTCGGCGCCTGCCCGCCTTCCGTCGTTCCGCCGGAGTGTCCGCTTGTCGTCGCGCCTCGCTCGCCTCGTCTTCGCCCTGCTCGGGGCCGGCCTGCTGCCGGCCGCCGCCCCGGCCGTCGCTGCGACCGCGCTCACGGCCGATGCCGTGAACACCGCCCGCTACGATGCCGCGGCCCTGGGCGGCCTCTCGCCGGTGGTGCTGCGAGCCCAGATTCTCCTCGATCGCGCCGGCTTCTCGCCTGGGGCGATCGACGGTGTCGTGTCGGACAATCTGCGCCGGGCGTTGGTGATGGCCCAGCGTCGCCACGAGCTCGACGATCACGGCGAGCTGGACGAGGCCACCTTCGCGGCGCTGATCGAGACCGACGACTGGCCGGTGCTCGGCGACTACGAGATCACCCGCGCCGACACGGCGGGGCCGTTCGTGCCCGACATCCCGTCCGAGCTGGAGGCGATGGCGCGGCTCCGCCGCCTCGCCTACACGGGGCCGCGCGAGCGCCTGGCCGAGAGGTTCCACATCGATGCGCGGCTCCTGGTGCTGCTCAATCCCGGCGTCTCGTTCGATGGGCCCGGCACCCGCATCGTGGTGCCGCGGATCGCGCGCCCGGCCGCGTCCGCCCAGAAGGTGGCTCGCATCGCGGTCGAGAAGCAGCAGCGCCGTGTCCTCGCCTTCGATCCCGATGGGCGCCTGGTCGCGTCCTATCCGGCGTCGATCGGCAGCGGCGACAAGCCGACCCCGTCCGGTCTCTTCACCATCACCAAGGTGGCCCGTCTGCCGGTGTGGCGCTACAACCCGCGCTTCGCCTTCAAGGAGGTGAAGGGCGGCCGCGCCTTCAACGTGGCGGCGGGACCCAACAGCCCGCTCGGCACCGTGTGGATCGGCCTGACGGCGCCGAGCTACGGCATCCACGGCACCGCCCTGCCCGAAGAGGTCGGGGTCGCCGACTCGCATGGCTGCGTGCGGCTGACCAACTGGGACGTCCAGGCGCTCGCCGCCATGGTGCAGAAGGGCGCCACGGTCGAGTTCATCGAGTGATACCAACGGCAGACCTCTCGGACTGCATCCTCCGTCATGGCCGGGCTTTGTCCCGGCCATCCACGTCTTTGCTGATGCTCGGCTTGACGTCGTGGATGCCCGGCACGAAGGCCGGGCATGACGAGTCAGCATCAGCGGCCACGGTATGGAAGTGGTTCCGGGTAATCCGTTCGTCATCGTTCCGGGGCGCGGCACCCTGCTGCTCCACCCTAGGCGCCTCGGGTTGGTTGCGGCGCGCCAGCATTCTGGCTAGCGTGCGAGCGATGGGGATGGGGTTCCCCCGAAACCGCCGCGCCGGGCCGACCCGCCAGGTTCGACCGACCGGCTGATGACTCCTGCTGCGCACGCCCGCCGTGCACGCGGCGGGAGTCCGTCCCGAGCCGCGCCATGGCGGACATCGTTCGGGAACGAGGCGGATGACGGCTTATCTCTGGATCGCGATCGGCAGCGCGCTCGGCGGCATGGCGCGCTTCTGGTGCTCGGGCGTGGTGGCGCGCCTCGTCGGCGAGACCTTTCCGTGGGGCACCCTGACCGTCAACGTGGTGGGCTCCTTCATCATCGGCTTCTTCGCCGTGATCAGCGGACCGGACGGGCGGCTCCTGGTCGGCACGCCGGTGCGCCAGTTCGTGATGATCGGCCTGTGCGGCGGCTACACCACGTTCTCGTCCTTCAGCATCCAGACGCTGGAGCTGATGCGCGACGGCCAGTGGCTCCAGGCGGGCGGCAACGTGGTCCTCTCCGTGGTGCTGTGCCTCGTCGCCGTGTGGGCCGGCGCCGCCGCGGCGACGGCCGTCAACACCATGCGCTGGGTGTGAGGGAGGGTGTGATGACGCTGCCGCGCGACGCCGTGCTGCTGCGGATCTTCGTCGGTGAGGACGACAAGACCGAACGCCGCCCGCTCTACGAGGCGATCGTGCTGAAGGCGCGCGAGCATGGGCTCGCCGGCGCCACGGTGCTGCGCGGGCCGCTCGGCTTCGGCCATTCGTCGCGGCTGCACACCACCAAGATCCTGCGCCTGTCGGCCGACCTGCCGATGGTGATCGAGATCGTCGACACGCCCGAGAAGATCGAGGCCTTCTTGCCGGTGCTCGACACCATCATGACGTCGGGCCTCGTCACGCTGGAGAAGGTGCAGGTCCTGCAATACGGCGAGACGCGCAACGGCAAGGCGTGACCGGCGCCGGTTGAGCATTTTCCGGCGAAGTGGACGCCGGTTCGCCGTTGACAATGCAATCGCGTTAGCGCCCGGCGTCACCTCTCCCCGTCCGCGGGGAGAGGTCGGATCGGAGGCCGAGGCCGACGATCCGGGTGAGGGGGCGTCACCGCTCATCACGACACCGAGGTGGCCGCAACCGCTGCAACCCCTCACCCGTCTCGCCTCTTCGAGGCGAGCCACCCTCTCCCCGCTTCGCGGGGCGAGGGAGCGCCGGCGCCCGGGTTTGTGGCCGATCCAACGGGAGGGGCGGCTGGCGCCTCAGCGCATCGGCTGCATGCCGAGCTTGTGCAGGAGCTGCATGTCCCGGTCGGGCTCCGGGTTCGGGGTGGTCAACAGCTTCTGCCCGTAGAAGATCGAGTTGGCGCCGGCCAGGAAGCACAGCGCCTGCATCTCCTCGCTCATCTCCTCGCGGCCGGCCGACAGGCGGACCATCGAGGCCGGCATGGTGATGCGGGCGACCGCGATGGTGCGCACGAACTCCAGCCCGTCGATCGGCGCCACCCCGGCGAGCGGGGTGCCCTCGACCTGGACCAGCAGGTTGATCGGCACCGACTCGGGATGGTCCGCCAGGGTGGCGAGCGCATGCACCATGCCGACCCGGTCCTCCCGCGACTCGCCCATGCCGACGATGCCGCCGCAGCACACATTGATGCCGGCGTCGCGCACATGCGCCAGGGTGTCGAGGCGGTCCTGATAGGTCCGGGTGGTGATGATGTTGCCGTAGAACTCCGGCGAGGTGTCGAGGTTGTGGTTGTAGTAGTCGAGGCCGGAATCCTTCAGGCGGTTCGCCTGCTTCTGCGTCAGCATGCCGAGCGTCATGCAGGTCTCGAGCCCGAGCGAGCGCACGCCTTCGACCATGGCGCAGACCATGTCGAGGTCGCGATCCTTCAGCTCACGCCAAGCGGCGCCCATGCAGAAGCGGCCGGCGCCGGCCGCCTTGGCGTCCCGGGCGGCAGCCAGCACGGTCTCCACCGGCATCAGCTTCTCGAGCTGGACGGTGGTCTCGTGGTGGGCGCTCTGCGGGCAGTAGCCGCAATCCTCGGAGCAGCCGCCGGTCTTCACCGACAGAAGCGTCGAGATCTGCACCTCGCGGGGGTCGAACCGCTCGCGGTGGACGCGCTGTGCCGTGAACATCAGCTCGGGAAACGGCAAGTCGAACAGCGCGCGAATCTCCTCGCGCGTCCAGTCGTGACGAACCAGGCCCGCGGGCGGCAGCAGCGCGCCGGCGGCCTCGGAAACGGGGCGGGTGCGATCATCCATGATGGCGCGACCATGGCGAGCGGGCCGGCGAAATGCAAGAGGCTCCGCCGGAGCGCAGGGCCGCACGGCGCTGGCGGCGGGGCCGGATCGACGGCCCCGGGCCGCGCTGGTCCGGATCGTGCAGGCTCGCGGGGCGCGGGCCGGCGAAGGGCCGGGACCGGGGAGCCGGGCGGGTCATCCGTCGGGGTGGCTCGCGGACAGGGGGAGGCGATATGCGCGTGCTGGTGATCTATGCCCATCCGGTGGAGACGAGCTTCAACGCGGCGGTGCACGCCAGGGCTGTGGCGGCGCTGCGGGAGGCCGGCCACACGGTCGACGACTGCGACCTCTATGCGGAGGGCTTCGACCCGGTGCTGAGCCGCAGCGAGCGGATCGACTATCACGACACGGCGGTGAACCGGCGGCCCGTCCAGGCCCATGTCGACCGGCTGCTCGCCGCCGAGGCGCTGGTGCTGGTGTTCCCGGTGTGGTGCTTCGGGCTGCCGGCAATCCTGAAGGGCTGGTTCGACCGGGTGCTGATGCCGGGCGTCGCCTTCGACATCAGCGATCCGGCGAACGTCCGGCCGGCCCTCACCCATCTGAGGCGCATCGCCGCGGTGACCACCTATGGCCGGCCGCGCTGGACCGCGCTCCTGATGGGCGATCCGCCCCGCAAGGTGATCACCCGCTATCTGCGGGTGCTGACCGGCGGCCGCGCCAAGATCACCTACACGGCGCACTACCACATGAACGTCTCGACCGACGCGACCCGCACCGCGCATCTGGAGAAGGTGGCGCGGGTGATGAAGGGGCTGTGACGGCCGGCCCCGCGGGGCGCCCGCCGGGAGACGGCGCCCGGTGCCGCTCGCGGCTCAGAACAGCCCGGTGATGCGGCCGTCCGGGCCGACGTCGATGCCGACGGCGGCCGGCAGGCGCGGCAGGCCCGGCATCGTCATGATGTCTCCGCAGATCGCCACCACGAAGCCGGCGCCGGCGGCGAGCCGCACCTCGCGTACGTGCACGATGTGGTCGGCGGGAGCGCCCTTGATCTCGTGGTTGGTGGTGAAGCTGTATTGCGTCTTGGCGATGCACACCGGCAGCCGGCCGAAGCCCGCGGCCTGGTAGGCGGCGAGCTGCTCGGCCACCGGGGCGTCGAGCGCGATGTCCTTGGCCCGGTAGATCTCGCGCGCCACCGTGCGGATCTTCTCGATCAGCGGCATGTCGTCGGGATAGAGCAGCGTCATGCGGCTGCGGCCGCTCTCGGCCGCCGCCACCACGGCGCGGGCGAGATCGACGGCGCCCTTGCCGCCCTCGGCCCAGTGGTCGGCCACCACGGCCGCGACGCCGAGCGCCGCGCAGGCATCGCGCACCAGCGCCACCTCGGCCGGCGTGTCGGCGCTGAAGCGATTGATCGCCACCACCGGGACGAGCCCGAGCTTCTGCACGTTCTCGACGTGGCGGCGCAGATTCGATAGCCCCTCTTCCAGGGCCGCGAGGTTCTCGTGCCGCAGGTCCTCCTTCTTGGCTCCGCCGTGCATTTTGAGGGCGCGGACGGTCGCCACCAGCACCACGCAGTCGGGGGCGAGCCCGGTCATCCGGCATTTGATATCGACGAACTTCTCGGCCCCGAGGTCGGCTCCGAAGCCCGCCTCGGTGACCACCCAATCGGCGAGCTTGAGGGCCGTCGTGGTGGCGATCACCGAGTTGCAGCCATGCGCGATGTTGGCGAACGGGCCGCCATGCACGAAGGCCGGGATGCCTTCCAGCGTCTGCACCAAATTGGGGGCGAGCGCCTCCTTCAGCAGCGCCGTCATGGCGCCGGCGGCGCCGAGGTCGCGGGCGCGGATGGGCGCGCGGTCGCGCGTCGACGCCACGATGATCTCGCCGAGCCGGGCCTTGAGGTCGGCGAGGTCGCGGGCCAGGCAGAAGATCGCCATCACCTCGGAGGCGACCGTGATGTCGAACCCGGCTTCGCGCGGAAACCCGTTCGCGGCGCCCCCCAGCGAGCACACGATGTCGCGCAGCGCGCGGTCGTTCATGTCGACCACCCGCCGCCAGGTCACCCGCCGCGAATCGATGCCGAGCGCGTTGCCCCAGTAGATGTGGTTGTCGATCATCGCGGCGAGCAGGTTGTGGGCCGCCCCGATGGCGTGAAAGTCGCCGGTGAAGTGGAGGTTGATGTCCTCCATCGGCACCACCTGCGCATAGCCGCCGCCGGTGGCGCCGCCCTTCTGCCCGAAGGAGGGGCCGAGGCTCGGCTCGCGCAGGCACACCATCGCCTTCTTGCCGAGATGGACGAGCGCGTCGGCGAGCCCCACCGTCGTGGTGGTCTTGCCCTCGCCGGCCGGCGTCGGGGTGATGGCGGAGACCAGGATCAGCCGGCCCTGCGGCCGGTCCTTCAGGCTGTCGACGAGGTCGAGCGAGAGCTTGGCCTTGTAGCGGCCATAGGGCTCGAGGTCGTCGGCCGCGATGCCGAGTTTTTCACGCGCGAGATCGACGATCGGGCGCTTGGGCGCGTCCTGCGAGATGTCGATGTCGGACTTCGGCGCGACGTGCTGGGAGGGGGGCATTCCGGACGGCCTGGATGCGGGGCCTTGGCGCGACGGGACCCCGGGCGGGACCGTCGCCACGCGACCCATCGGTGCGGGACCGGGGGACGGCCCCGAGTGGTACAACAATCGGGGCCGCGGGTCGAAGCTCCCGCCGGCGCCACGGGCCGCCGGCCTGCCGCCGACGGCCGGGTCGCGAGGGCTCAGTAGACCAGCACCGGAGTCTTGCGGACGTGGCTGCGGTCGGTGATCTGCTGCACCAGGAAGTCGGCCACGTCGGCGCGCGAGATGGTGCCGTTGTGCCAGTCCTGGGGCTCGGTCAGCACCCGATAGGTGCCGAGCCGGTGGCCGTTGGTCAGGATGCCGGGCCGCGCGATGGTCCAGTCCAGGCTGCTCGCCTTGATGAGCTTCTCCTGAATGTCCTTGTCGTCGTAGGCGCGGCCGAACACCAGCCGGAACGGGATGTATTGCAGGAACGAGATGCTCGACTTGCTGTCGCCCGCCCCGAAGCCGGTGACGGCGATCAGCCGCCGCACCCGCTTCGCCTCCATGGCGGGGAGCAGGACCCGGGTCGACTTGGAAAAGAGCTGCACCGGGCCGAGCATGTCGCCGAGCCCGATCCCCAGCGTCTGGATCACCACGTCGACGCGATCGAGCGCCGCCTCGACGTCCTCGGTCTTGAGGGCGTTGCCTTTCACCACCTCCAGCCGGGAGGTGTCGGCGCCCACCAGCCGCACCGGGGTGCGGGCGAAGGCCCGCACCGTGTGGCCGGCCGCGAGGGCGCGCTGGACCGTCTCCAGGCCGATCCCCTTGCTGGCTCCGATGATCAATACACGCGCCATGACGCCGTTCTCCTGAACTCGTGATCCGTCTCGTTGCGGTCGTCCTCGTTGCGGTCGTCCCGCCGCGGGCGGCCGCGCCCTGCGTCGATACGTCCGGCCGGGTCGCCCGGACCGCCGAGCGCCGCCGAAAACGGCGCGCCCGAGGCGGCGGTTGCGATTCGCGGCCGCCGGGCCGCCGCAACGCGGTCGGACCCGGCGGTGCCTCGAGCCGGCGATGGAGAAAAGCCCGGTCCCGCCCCGCGAATCAAGACGCCGCGACAACCAATTTGCTGCGGCGCCCGTTCACAGGGTCCTCAGTGTCCGGAATCGTCCGCGATGTCGTGCGCTTGTGATCGATTCGGGCGATCTGCGTGCCGTCGACGCGACGCCTCGGTCCGAACAGTCGACAAAGAGGTTTCGAATGCACCCTGATCGACGCATAGTGCGCCGGCCGACACCTGTCACTGGGCGATTGGCGCGCCCGATCATCGACGATGGCGGCGGGCCAGCCTCGCGAGGGAGGTCGCGGCCTAAAATGTGGCAGAGCGAAATATGGCGGAAGGGCTGCGACGGCGCGGGCGATGCGCCGGAGGGTTGGTTGCGGGGGTAGGATTTGAACCTACGACCTTCAGGTTATGAGCCTGACGAGCTACCGGGCTGCTCCACCCCGCGCCAACATCACGCACCGGACGTCGCCGGCGCGCCGCTTATGTAGCAACATGACTGTCATATGGGAAGCCCGCCGTGGCGAATAATCTCCTCGTTTCTCACAGCCTTGCCGTGCCGGGTCCCCGCCTCGACAAGCTCGCGCAATCGGACGGCATGCACGTCCCGGATGTGCTGCGAAACGTCGCCCGCGGGGCGCTCGGCGAGGCGCGCGGCGCCATTCTCGATCCCGGTCTCGACGAGGCCACCGCGATTCACGACTTCCGCAAGGGCATGAAGCGCTGGCGGGCGCTGCTGCGGCTGGTCGAGCCGTTTCTCGGCGACGAGGGCCGGCGGCTGCGGGTGGAGGCGCGCGATCTCGCCCGCCTGCTGGCCGGCGCCCGCGACGCCCGCACGGCGCTCGATGCCCTCGCCGACCTCGGCAAGCTCCAGGATCAGCCGCCGCTGTCGCCCCGCACGGTGGCCTCGATCACCGACCGCCTCGACGCCGTGCGGACGCAGGCCGAGGGCGCCTCGCTGACCCCGGAGACCCGCGCCCACATCGACGCGCTGCTGACCGCCGCCAGCGAGGGCACCAAGTACTGGCCGGTCGGCGACGTCGACTTTCGCGCCCTCGCCGCCGAGGTGGCGCGCCATTATCGGCGGGTCCGCGACGCCATCCCGGAGGATTGGCACGGCAGCGATCCGGAGGCGCTGCACGGGCTGCGCCAGCGGGTGGTGATCCATCGCTACCAGATGGAGGTGATCGCGCCGCTGTGGCCGCGCTTCGGCGAATTCTGGATCGGCGAGGCGCAGCGTCTGCGTGACCGCCTCGGCCATCATCAGGACCTGATCATCCTGGCCGACTTCACGGCGCCGCACGGCCCGCTGGCGCCGTGGCGCTCGCGGCTCCTGCCGCTGATCACGGCGCGGCGCGCCGAGCACGTCACCGTGGCGGCGCGGATCGCCGGCCGCCTGTCCGCCGATTCGCCGCGGAGCTTCCGCCGCCGCCTGCTGGCGCTGTGGGAGCATCGGGCGCCCTGACGCTCCGCCGGGCGGACCGCTGTCCCGCCTGGAACGCCCGCGCCGGCGCCGACGTTGGCCCGGAGCGGCCCCGGCGGTCCTCCGCGGCCACCCGGCGGCCGGGGAGATGCCTGCCCTGGACACGGTCGAGGTCCTGCTTCGGCTCGCCGCCGCCACGGTGGCCGGCCTCATTCTCGGGCTCAACCGCGGCCTCCGCAACAAGCCGGTCGGCATGCGGACGCTGGCGCTGGTGGCGCTCGGCGCCGCCACGGTGGCGGTCGGCGCCATGCAGGTCGACGGCATGATCGGCCATCCCGACGCGGCGAGCCGGGTCGTCCAGGGCGTCATCCAGGGCATCATGACCGGCATCAGCTTCATCGGCGCCGGGGTGATCCTCCGCGATTCCGGCGCCGGCCGGGTGCGCGGCCTGACCACGGCAGCCACCGTGTGGATGAGCGCCGCCCTGGGGATCGCCTGCGGACTCGGTGGCTGGCGCACCGCCGGCATCGCCATCGCGATCGCGCTGTTCGTGCTCATCGTCATCCAATGGATCGAGCGGCTCACCGGCCGTGAAGAGGGCGAGCAGCCGTGACCCCACGGCAGCGGCGCGATTCCCCCAGCTCGCGCTGGCGTGAACCGCAGCCCGCTTCCGGGACACCGACCGGCAGGCATACACTGCGGTGCCGGGCTCCTCCGGCGCCGCTCGGGCCGGTGCAGGCCGGCGAGGCGTCATGGCCGCAACTCCCCAATCGCGTTCGGGCATCGCCGCCGCCTGGGTCGCCCTGGTGGCGGCCGCCGTGCTGGGAGCCGCCGCGATCGACGGTCGGGCGATCGGCCAAGCGGTGCCGCCGCCCGATCCGCCCGACACGGTGTACGCGACCGGCGACGCCGCGATCGACGAGCCGACCAAGCGCAGCCTCGCCACCACCGAGGCGTTCCGCGCCTTCCTGCCGGTGTCGGTCGATCTCTCGGCCGGCATGCCGCCGCCCGGCCGCCAGGGCCGGCTGCCGTCCTGCACCGCCTGGGCGGTCGCCTATGCGGCGCGCAGCTATTACGTCTCGACCGCCGAGGGACGCGACATCCGCCAGGCCGGCAACATCCCGAGCCCGGCCTATGTGTACCACCTCGCCCGGGCGGCCGAGTGCGGCGGCACCAACTTCGTCCGCAATGTCGAGGTGCTGCGCCGCGGCGCCCCGTCGATGGCGTCCTACCCCTATGTTGACCAGTGCGTGGCCCCGCCCGGCCCCGACGCCACCGCCCGGGCCGAGGACTTTCGCGTCCGCGGCTATCGGCGCATCGATCTCGCAAGACTCGACGACATCAAGGGCCAGCTCGCGCTGTCCAACCCGGTGCTGATCTCGTTCGCCGACAGCGTCGCGTTCCAGCGCCACCGCGGCGACGCGGTGTTCACCGAGCCCGATTTCGTCGCGCCGCGTGGCTGGCACGCCATGACGCTGACGGGCTACGACGACCGCCGCCAGGCGTTCCGGCTGATCAACTCGTGGGGCCAGGGTTGGGGTGACCGGGGCTATGCCTGGGTGAGCTACGACACCATCCGCCAGCGGGTGCGCGAGGCCGGCATTCTGGACGTGCCGCGGCCGGCCCGGCCGCCCGCCACCCCGGTGCCGCCGCCGGCTCCGCCTCCCGTGCCGCCGCCGATCGCCACCCCGGTGTCGCCGCCGGTGCGCCCGCCCGCCGGCGAGCTGGCGGCGCTTCCGGAGCTGCAGCGGCTGCCCTGCGCCCGGGTGACGTCCCGCCGGACAGGCAGCGGCACCGAGCTGTCCGGCTTCGTCGCCTCGGCCGAGGATCTCGACACGGTGCGCCGCGCTGCCGCGCTGCGGCCCGGCACCACGGTCGGCGACGTCGTGGTGGCGCCATGGCCGCAATGCGAGGCGATGCAGACCCTCGACGATGCTCTCGTGGCGCCCGACCGGCCGGCGGTCGACATCGGCGGCCGGGTGGTGCTGCGCGACGGCGATCCCCTGCGCATCACGGTGCGCACGCCGCGTCGCGCCCGCTACCTCTATGTCTCGTATGTGCAGACCGACGGCTCGCTGGTGCATCTCGTGCAGCCGCGCGGCGCGGTGCCGGAGCCGGTCGCACCGGATCGGCTGATGGTGTTCGGCGACGGCTCGGACGGCCGGGCGCGGGCGACCGTCAGCAGCCCGTTCGGGCGCGAGATGATCATCGCCATCGCGTCGGCGGCGCCGCTGTTCCCGCGCGAGCTGCCGACCCGCCAGACCGAGCGTGAGTATCTGTCGGCGCTGCGGCGCGCCCTGATCCACCAGCCGTCGGCGGCGGCGGCCGGCGTCGCGGCCGAGCGCGAGGTGGCCGCCACGGTGCTGAGCCTGGAGACGCGGCCGCGCTGACTGCGTCTCGCGAAATGGAACGGGCCGGTCGCGAGGCGGCCGGCCCGTGGGATGTCGGCGAGGCTCGGCGGTCAGGACGAGCGGAACCACGGCCGCGGCTCCGGCACGGCGCGCGGCTCGGGTTCGCGCTCGCGCCGGGGCTCCGGGGTGCGCCGCCACATCCAGTCGACGGCCCGCTGAACCTCGGCGTCGCGTCGCGCCGGGGCGGGTGCCGCGGGTGCGGCGCGCACTGCGTCGCGATGCGCGGCCGGCTCGTCCGTGTGGTCGGCCTGTCTGTGTGCGGTGGCGGCGCCGGTCCAGTTGGCAGCGAGATAGCGGGTTCCGACCAGCACCACGGCCGCGCCCACGATGGCGCCGAGCGCGATGGCGAAGGTGTGATCGGCGCCGACGATCCCGAGATGCGGCACCGCGACGGCGCCCGCCACGGCACCGATGAGGCCGGCGATCACCTCGACCAGCGGGTTGGTGCCCGGCTCGCCGGCGACGATCCGGCCGAACCAGCCGGCCGTGAGGCCGATCAGGGCCACCAGGATCAGGGTCTCGAAAGGCAGGGTCATGCTGTTCTCCGTCGGCCTGCTGCGGGGGTCGCGCGAGGCGCCGCCTCCTACGACGGCGACGGCGTGCCGGCGACTCACCACGATGTCGCGGTGGCGCCGAGGACCGGCGGCGCCGCGGGTGTCGCGGCGTCAACCGTGGCGAGGGGCCAGTGTTCCGGCGGCGGGGCTCAGGGGAGCAGCAGGGCGCGCACCAGCGAGCCCACGCGCCGCATCAATCGCCGCAGCGGGCGGCGGCGGGCCCGGATCGACGGCTCCGGGTCCGCATCGGCGAGCCGCAGCCCGACCCGGGTGACGCGGCCCTTCGCCTCGGCATGGACCACGAGCGCGATGGAGCCGAGCGGCAGCACGTCGCCGGGCTGCGGCGGATGGCCCAGACGGGCGGCGAAGTGGTCGGCCAGCGTGGTGGCGCGGTCGGCCGGCGCGATGGCGAGGCCGTAGATCTCGCCGAGCGATC
Organism: Rhodoplanes serenus; assembly: GCA_009720755.1. Taxonomy (GTDB): domain Bacteria; phylum Pseudomonadota; class Alphaproteobacteria; order Rhizobiales; family Xanthobacteraceae; genus Rhodoplanes; species Rhodoplanes serenus. Next base: position 57,541 of record WNKV01000004.1, on the reverse strand, counting down.
CGAGCGTGATGTCGCCGCCGACGAAGAAGTCGCCGAGCAGCCGCGGGTCGGGCTTCTGCGGTGGCGGCATGTCGACGAAGAAGCGGTCGAGCACCTGGGCCTTCTCGGGCGGCGCCAGGAGATAGATGTGGTCGCCCGGCTTGATCGGGCCGGCCTCGGCGGCGGCCAGCACCCGCTCGTCGCGCACCACCAGCACCGGCTTGGCCCAGGACGGGACGATCTTGCGGCGCAGATAGGGGTTGTTGGTTCCGACATGGTAGCCGACCAGCTCCTGCTCGAGCTGGCCGGGGAGATCGAGCTCGACCCGCCGGGGGGCGGGCTCGCTGCGCGGCAGGGCGATGCGCAGCCAGCGCGCCGCCGGTGCCAGCGTCCAGCCCTGCACCAACAGCGACACCAGCACCACCACGAAGCCGATGTTGAAGTAGAGCTGGGCGTTGGGCAGCTCGACGAGGAGCGGAATCGAGGCGAGGAAGATCCCGACCGCCCCCCGCAGGCCGACCCATGAGATGAAGACGCGCTCCCGCCACGAGAAGGGGAAGGGTGCCAGGCAGAGCAGCACCGCCACGGGCCGTGCGAAGAACATCAGGGCGGCGGCGACCGCCAGCGCGGCGCCTGCATTGGCCAGCAGCCGCTCGGGCCAGGCCAGCAGCCCGAGCAGGACGAACATGACGATCTGGGCCAGCCAGGTGGCGGCGTCCAGGAAGGCGATGACGGTGTTGTGGGCGCGGGTCGGCCGGTTGCCGACGATCAGCCCGGCCAGGTAGACGGCGAGGAAGCCGGAGGCGTGCAGCGCCTGCCCGACCCCGAACACCGTCAGGGCCGCCGTGGTGACGAACGGCGCGTGCAGGCCCTGCGGCAGCGCCAGCCGGTTGAGCGCCAGCACGGTGGCGCGGCCGCCGATCAGCCCGAGCACGGCGCCGCCGACGCCCTGGCCGAGCAGGCTCAGCACGATCGACGGCCACGGGCGGTCGCCGGCGACCAGCAGCTCGACCAGCAGGATGGTCAGAAAGATCGCCAGCGGGTCGTTGGTGCCCGACTCGATCTCGATGGTGGCGGCGACGCGTGGTCGCAGGCGCAGGCCGCGGCCACTGAGCAGGAAGAACACCGCGGCGGCGTCCGTCGAGGCCACCACCGAGCCGACCAGCAGGGCTTCGAGCCAGCTCAGTTCGAGCAGGTACACCACCACCGGCGCCGTGAGTGCGGCCGTGAAGAACACCCCGATGCTGGCGAGCGTCAGGGACGGCGCCAGCACGCTGCGGAAGGTGGCGAAGCGGGTGCGCAGGCCGCCGTCGAACAGGATCAGGGCGAGGGCGACCGAGCCGACCAGATAGGCGAGCCGCACGTCGTCGAAGCGCACGCCGCCCGGCCCGGCCTCGCCGGCCGCCATGCCGAGCAGAAGGAACACCAGCAGCAACGGGGCGCCGAAGCGCAGCGCCACCAGGCTGGACAGGATACCGACGAGCACCAGCAGGGCGCCGAGCAGGATCGAGAGGCTGACGGTGTCGAGTGCGTCCATCGGGCCGGTGGCACGTCCATCAGGTCGGGTGCGTGGGATTCGCCGACACGATACGGGCGAACGCCTGGAAGAACCAGCCCGATGGAAAGCCGATTGCGCCGCCGCCGCGCCGCACGGCGGCGTCGGCCGGGAGGGGCCGACGCTGGCCCTCCCCGGCTGCTCCGCCGCCTGCTGCCGCTCAGAACGCGACCGTGGCGGGTCCCTTCAGGGCGAGGATCGCCCGGGCCTCGTCCGGAGTGGCGATCTGGAGGCCGAGCCCCTCGACGATCTGCCGCACCCGGGTGACCTGCTCGGCGTTGGAGGTGGCGAGCTTGCCGGGGCCGATCCACAGCGAGTCCTCGAGCCCGACCCGGACATTGCCGCCCATGGCGGCGGCCTGTGCGGCGATCGCCATCTGGGAGCGGCCGGCACCGAGCACCGACCAGCGATAGGTCTCCGGCCCGAGCAGCCGGTCGGCGGTCCGCCGCATCGCCATGACGTCCTCGGGGTGGGTCCCGATGCCGCCCAGGATGCCGAACACCGACTGCACGAACAGCGGCGGCTCGACCAGCCCGCGGTCCAGGAAGTGGGCGAGATTGTAGAGGTGGCCGACGTCGTAGCACTCGAACTCGAAGCGGGTGCCGTTCTCCCGGCAGGTCTTGAGGACGAACTCGATATCCTTGAACGTGTTGCGGAAGATCAGGTCGCGCGTGCCCTCCAGATAGGTCCGCTCCCAGTCGTGCTTGAACTCCTTGAAGCGGGCGAGCATCGGGAACAGCGCGAAGTTGATCGAGCCCATGTTGAGGCTCGCCACCTCGGGCTTGAAGGTCGCGGCCGGCCGCACCCGCTCCTCCACCAGCATGGTGGGCGAGCCGCCGGTGGTGATGTTCACGATCGCCCCGCAGCCCGCCTTGATGGCGGGGAGAAAGCGGGCGAACGCCTCGGGCGACTGGTCGGGCCGGCCGGTCTCCGGGTTGCGGGCGTGCAGGTGCACGATGGCGGCGCCGGCCTCGGCGGCGCCGATCGCCGAGGCGGCGATCTCGTCGGGCGTCACCGGCAGGTAGGGCGACATCGACGGCGTGTGAATGGCGCCCGTGATGGCGCAGGTGATGATCACCTTGCGGCTGGTCGGGCTCTGGGTCGGGGCGGCCTTGGCCGCGTCGCTGGCCGACATGGAATGCGGTTCCTCGGTTGCGGTGGTGTCGGTCGGTTGCTTGTCGGTCGTGAGCTGGTCGGTCGCCGCATGGCGTCGACGCCGGGCCGGCGAGGGCCTGCCGCGACGAGCTTACATCGTTCGGGTGGTGTGACCAGCGGAGTGCACGCGACGCGGCGGCGGTGCGGCGCGTGTGAGGCGGATCACACGGGCCGGCGCGGCGTCCAAACCGCTGCCGGCGAGGGGGCGACGAATGGGGGAACGCGGCGGTCGCCGCGTCCAACCCCCACCGCGGCGATCGCCGCCGTGAATACCGAGGAGACGACCATGTCGCTGACCACCAAGCTCGCCGCCGCCGCCATCGCCCTCGTCACCGTCGCGGGTGGCATCGCCGCCTCGACCGGCGAAGCCGCCGCCAAGCCGAAGTTCGGTCCCGCCATCGGCTTCGGCCTGGTCGCCGGCACCGCCATCGGGCTCGCCGCGGCCTCCTCGGCCTACGGCTATCCGGCCTACGGCTACCACGGCTACGGCCCGGGCTGCCGCTGGGTGCCGCGCTACAGCCCCTACGGCCATTATCTCGGCACCGTGCGGGTCTGCGGCTGGTGATGCCGCAAGGGGTGGGGCGGCGATGCGCCGCCCGCGCCTTTCAGCTCCAAGTCCGAGACTCCCGAGCCCGCCCGGCGCCCCCGGGCGGGCTTTCTCGTATCGGGCGACGATAGGCTTCGGGGCCGATCGATGCGATCAGGCGGTGCGTGATCAGGCGGTGCGGGCGATGCGGCCGGCCGTGGGCGGGCCGCCGGCCCGCAGGGCCGCCCGGTAGGCGGCGCCGGCCTCGTCGGGCTCGGCGCGGCGGCGCTCCCGGGTCTGCGGCAGGCCGCGGCTGGTGGCGATGAGCTGGGCCAGGAAGCTCGCCAGGTTGCGACCGGCGGGCCGCGGCGGCGGACGTGATTCGGCCTGCGACACGAGGGCGCGGCTGGTCGCGGCGGCGGGCTCGGCCGGCGTGACCGGCTCCACCGTCTCGACGCGGCGCAGCGGTCGCGGCGGCGGAACGGTGCCGCGAGACGCGCTGTCGATCGGCCTGATCGTCATCCTCCTGCTCCGAAACGGCACAGCCAGCGGGGACACCCGACCGAGTCGCAACGCGCGTGCCGCGTCGGCGGTTCGGGCGCGCCGCCGGAACGGCGCAGAGATTACCAATTGTTTAACCTGTTTGCCGTTAGGCTGTCGCCTACGCCGTCCGCCGCCCGCAGCGAGGATCGCTTCGACGTGACCCGAAACGAGACGATTGCCGGCCCGGCCGTCGCCGGGGGGGCCTCCACGCGGCCGGACGTGCCCGGGATCGGTCCGCCGGTGCTCGACGCCGGCGCCATTCTGAGGTCGGTCGGCGACGTTCCCTATGTCTGGGACATCGCATCCGACACGCTGGCCTGGGGCGACAACGCCGCCGACGTGCTGGGGGTGACCGAGGTCGAGGCGATGGCCACCGGCCGCGGCTTCGCCCGCCTGGTGGCGCCCGATTGCCCGACCTCCCGCTTCGACGCGGTGATGCGGTCCGGCACCACCGACGCCGGCGGCGGCGCGCCCTACGTCGTCCAGTATGCCCTGGTGCCGCCCGGCCGCAGCGGCGAGCCGCTGTGGGTCGAGGATGTCGGCCGCTGGTTCGCCGGCCCGCATGGCGATCCAGTGCGGGCCCACGGGGTGGTGCGGGTGATCACCGAGCGGCGCGCCCGCGAGGAGCGCCTCGCCTACCTGTCGCGCTACGACGACCTGACCGGCGAGATGAACCGCTGGCACCTCACCGAGGTGCTGGCCATCACCATCGAGGAGACGGTGCGCTGCCGCGAGTCCTGCGGCTTTCTGCTGCTCGCCGTCGACAATGTCGGACGCATCAACGAAGCGTATGGCTACGAGGTGGCCGACGAGGTGGTAGCCGCGGTGGCCAAGCGGCTGCGCGCCCGCATGCGCGGCGGCGACCATCTGGGCCGCTTCTCCGGCAACAAGTTCGGCATCATCCTCAAGAACTGCACGCCCGACGACATCAAGGTGGCGGCCGAGCGGCTGCTCGCCGGCGTGCGCGAGGGCGTGGTGCGGACCAATGCGGGGCCGGTCGCGGTCACCGCCTCGGTCGGCGGCGTCACCGTGCCGCGGCATGCCCGCACCGTGCACGACGTGCTCTTCCGCTCCAAGGAGGCGCTGGAGATCGCCCAGTCGAAGCGCTGCGGCTCCTTCCACGGCTACCAGCCGAACGTCGAGCGCGACGCGCTGCGGCGCGCCAGCGTGCGCACCTCGGACCAGATCATCACGGCGCTCAACGAGCGCCGCGTCCGCATCGCTTTCGAGCCGGTGGTCGGCACCGCCAGCCGGGCGGTCGCCTTTCACGAGTGCCTGATGCGCATCCGCCGGTCCGACGGCGGGCTGATCGGCGCCGGCGACATCGTGCCGATCGCCGAGCGGCTCGGCTTGATGCGGCTGCTCGATCACCGGGTGCTGGAGCTGGTGCTCGACGAGATGAAGCGGGTGCCGTCGCTGCGGGCGAGCGTCAACGTGTCGCCGGGCTCGACCGGCGATGCCGACTGGTGGGAGGCGCTGGCCGCCGGCCTGCGCGGCCATCCCGATCTGGCGCCCCGGCTGGTGATCGAGATCACCGAGACGGCGGCCATCCAGGACATCGACGAGACGCGCGGCTTCGTGGCCCGCGCCAAGGATCTCGGCTGTCGCGTCGCCATCGACGATTTCGGCGCCGGCTACACGTCGTTCCGCAACCTGCGCAAGCTCGGCGTCGACATCGTCAAGATCGACGGCGCCTTCGTGCAGCATCTCGCCCGCCAGCAGGACGACCGTGCCTTCGTGCAGACCTTCCTGGATCTGGCGCGCCGGCTCGGCCTGGAGACGGTGGCCGAATGGGTGCAGGACGAGGAGAGCGCCGCGCTGCTGGCCGCCTGGGGCTGCGACTATCTGCAAGGCAGGCTGATCGGCCTGGCGACGCTCGATCCGCCCTGGGCGATCGAGTCGCGGGCAATCGAGTCGCGGGCGATCGATTCGCGCGGAGCGGCCGCGCCGGCCGGGCGCCTGGTCGACGGCGCCTGCACGGTGGCGGCGCGCTGAGCGCCCTCCCGGCGCGAGCCGGGTCGGCCCGCTACCGGGAGTGCGCCGCCGTCACGCCGCGTCGGCGAGGCCGCGCTTCCTCAACAGCGCATCGGCCTCCGGCAGGCGGCCGCGGAAACCCACATAGGCGTCGGCGGGATCGCGGGCATTGCCGGCCGCGTAGACGTGATCGCGCAGGCGCCGCGCCGTCTCCGGATGGAACACGTCGCCGGCCTCCTCGAATGCCGCGAAGGCGTCGGCGTCCAGCACCTCCGACCACATGTAGCTGTAATAGGCGGCCGCGTAGCCGCCGCCCGCGAACACATGGGTGAAGTGCGGCGGCCGATGCCGCATGACGATCTCGTCCGGCATGCCGATCCGGGCGAGCGCGTCACGCTCGAACGCCTGCGGGTCGATGGCGGCCGCCGCCTCCGGCGTCAACGCATGGAAGTCGAGATCGACCAGCGCCGAGGCGACGTACTCCACCGTGGCGAAGCCCTGGTTGAAGGTGCGGGCGCGCGCCAGCCGCTCGATGAGCGCGTCGGGCATCGGGGCGCCCGTCCGGGCGTGGCGGGCGAAGCGCTTGAGCACCTCGGGCCGCTCCAGCCAGTGCTCGTAGAGCTGCGACGGCAACTCGACGAAGTCGGTGGCGACCGCGGTGCCGGAGAGCGTCGGATAGGTGACGTCCGAGAGGAGGCCGTGCAGCGCGTGGCCGAACTCGTGAAACAGCGTGCGGGCGTCGTCGAACGACAGGAGCGCCGGCTCGCCGGGCGCCGGCTTGGCGAAGTTGGTCACGTTGACGATCAGCGGCAGCACCTCGCCGTCGAGCCGCTCCTGCTTGCGCAGCGACGTCATCCAGGCGCCCGACCGCTTGCTCGCCCGGGCGAAATAGTCGCCGAAGAACAGGCCGAGCGGCCGTCCGTCGGCGCCGGTCACCGCCCACACCCGCACGTCGGGATGCCACACCGGCACGTCGTGGCGCTCGGCGAAGGAGAGCCCGAACAGGCGATGGGCGACGTCGAAGGCAGCCGCGATCATGGCATCGAGCGGCAGATGGGCGCGCACCTCGTCCTCGTCGATACCGTAGCGCGCCCGCCGCAGCCGCTCGGCATAGAAGCGCCAGTCCCAGGCGGCGAGCGGCGTGTTGCTGCCGTCCTGGCGAATCATCTCCTGCATGGCGTCGCGGTCGGCGAGCGCCCGCGCCCGCGCCGGCCGCCACACCCGCTCGAGCAGATCGCGCACCGCCTCCGGGGTCTTGGCCATGGCGTCCTCCAGCCGGAACGCCGCGAAGCTGTCGTAACCGAGGAGCCTGGCCCGCTCGGCCCGCAGCCGCACCGTCTCGGCGATCACGGCGGTGTTGTCGGTCGCCCCGCCGCCCTCGCCGCGCGCCGCCCAGGCCCGGAACGCCTGCTCGCGCAGATCGCGCCGCTCGGCCGCGCGCAGGAACCCCTCGACGCTGGCGCGGGCTAGCGTGACGGCGAAGCGGCCCGGATGGCCGCGCTCGGCCGCGGCGGCGCGGGCCTCCTCGCGAGCCGCCGGCGACAGGCCGGCGAGGTCGGCCTCGTCGAGCAGCAGCACGAAGGACTGCTCGTCGGCGAGCACGTTCTGGCTGAAGGTGGTGCCGAGGGTGGCGAGCCGCTGGGTGATCTCGGCGAGCCGCGCCTTGGCGGCGGCATCGAGTCCCGCCCCGGAGCGGCGGAAGGTGATGCGATAGCGATCGAGGAGGCGCGCCTGCTCGGGACCGAGGCCGGCGCCGTCGCCGAGCGCGGTCAGCCGGGCCCACAGCCGCGCATCGGTGCGGATCGCATTGGCATGCGCGGCGAGCCGCGGCGCCAGCGTGCGCTCCAGCGCCAGGAGGGCGTCGTTGGTGTGGGCGCCGGCCAGAACATAGAAGACCGACGCGACGCGGGCGAGCGTGCGGCCGCTGCGCTCCAGCGCCGCCACGCTGTTGTCGAAGGTCGGCGGCTCGGGATTGGTGGCGATTGATTCGATCTCGGTGCGGTGTTCGGCGAGCGCGGCCGTGAAGGCGGGCTCGAAATGCTCCGGCGCGATGGCCGCGAAGGGCGGCGCCCCGAACGGCGCGGTCCAGTCGGCGAGGAGTGGATTGCCGGCACCGCCGCTCGTGGAGGTGTGATGTGTCATGAAGCACCGCCTCGGATACTGGTAAGGGGATCGGGCTCGCCCGGCACCCGAGGTCGGGCGGGCGGCCGATCGGCAACCGCCCCGCCCACCGATCCGACGGGGACCCACACGGGAGGACCGCATGCGCAATATAGTGGCCGCCGCCGCCATCGCCATCGCGTTCGGGCTGCTCGGGACACCGCTTCTCGCGCCCGTCGCGACGGCGGCCACCGCCGGAGCCGGCGCGATCGGCACCGCCTCCACCTCCGCCTCGATTCTGCACCAGGTTCCGTGCGCGGTGCGCCGCGTCTGCAACCGTCGCGGCTGCTGGGCTCGTCGCGTCTGCTGGTGAGCGGCCCGCCGCGACCCGCGACTCCGGTGCACCGTGCCGGCCGGGCGCCTCCGCCACCGGCTCACGGTGAGCCAAGTGCACGGGCTTGACCGCGTCCGGGTTTCATGGAGAGTCCGGCCGGACGAAAGGATCTGCCCGTGCTCGACACCGTTTCGGCTCCGCGCCGCATCCTCTGGAAGAACGTCACCACGGTGCTCGGCGCCGCCATCCTGATCGGCGCCGAGGTGTTCGGGGCCGGCTTCGCGGGCGGCTGGGCGATCGCCAACCTGCTCGGCCTCGGCGACTACGGCGTCTATGGCTTCCAGGCGCTGCTGATGGGGCTGGGCGCCATCGTCATGGTGCAGTTCGTCCGCCACGGCATGCAGATCGAGCCGTTCACGCGGCGCGGCTGACGGGCCGCCCGGAGGGCTGCCGGGACTGCCGAGCAGACGGTGAACCGCACCAGGTGTGGCACGTCGGACACTGGTTAAATCCTCGCGAACTTTTTCAAAAAAATTCTCGCTCGGCAGGCCGGACGGGCGGCCGAAACGTCTTGCACCCCCCGTTCAAATCACCTAAGTGACCCCTGCCCAATTTCGCACGTGCCTGTGGCCGTGTGTCGATCGGTGGGCATCCGGACAAGAGGCCGGACAGCCGCCCGGAGCGAGATCGGCAGATCGCGAGATCCCGATCATCAGAGCTCCGACCACTTGATCGACAGCCGGAGGCGAAACCGGCGCACCCCGTCCTCAGCGGGGGACGCGGCTTAAAGCAACGACGGAGCGGGCTTTTTTGGTCCTGCCGGCATTCCACCGCCGGTCGGGGCGCCGAAGAGGCTTGTTCATCATTGCCGGGCGTGCGGATCGGGGCCTCCCCTTTCCAATCCAAGGCAGCACGGACGGTCGAAGAGCCGTTCACGACGCACGCGTCCCCATCGCGCGTGGTCGTGGAGGCGTCTCCGGCCGCACTCACCGCGAGGCCGTTCGCCGGCCTCCACCTAGCCTGTTGGGGAGAGCGCCATGACCGAGCGCATCCGCGAGTTTCTGCGCCACCGCCGTGAGGACGGCCCGTGCCTCGTCGTCGACCTCGATGTGGTCCGCGACAACTACATGGCGTTCGCGCACGCGCTGCCGGACACCCGGGTGTTCTACGCCGTCAAGGCGAATCCGGCCCCGGAGGTGCTGTCGCTGCTGGCCTCGCTCGGCTCGTGCTTCGACACCGCGTCGGTGCCGGAGATCGAGATGGCGCTCGCCGCCGGTGCCGCGCCGGACCGCATCTCGTTCGGCAACACCATCAAGAAGGAGCGCGACATCGCGCGCGCCTTCGCGCTGGGCGTGCGCCTGTTCGCGGTCGACAGCACCGCCGAGGTCGAGAAGGTGGCCCGCGCCGCGCCGGGCGCGCGGGTGTTCTGCCGCTTCCTCTACGACTGCGCCGGCGCCGAGTGGCCGCTGTCGCGCAAGTTCGGCTGTGACGCCGCCATGGCGGTGGACGTGCTCGAGCACGCCCACCGGCTCGGGCTCGAGGCGTATGGCGTGTCGTTCCATGTCGGCTCGCAGCAGCGCAACGTGCGGTCCTGGGACCGGGCGCTGAAGTCGGCCGGCGCCATCTTCCGCGCCTGCGCGGAGCGCGGCATCCAGCTCTCGATGGTCAACCTCGGCGGCGGGTTTCCGACCAAGTACCTGAAGGACGTGCCGGCGGTGGAGACCTACGGCCGCTCGATCTTCCGGGCGCTGCGCAAGCACTTCGGCAACGCCATCCCGGAGACCATCATCGAGCCGGGCCGCGGCATGGTGGGCAATGCCGGCGTGATCGAGACCGAGGTGGTGCTGGTGTCGACCAAGAGCGCCGCCGACGAGACCCGCTGGGTCTATCTCGACATCGGCAAGTTCGGCGGTCTCGCCGAGACGATGGACGAGGCGATCCGCTACCCGATCCGCACGCCGCGGGACGGTGATCAGGTCAGCGCCTGCGTGCTCGCCGGCCCGACCTGCGATTCGGCCGACGTGCTGTACGAGAAGAACCCGTACCCGCTGCCGGTGAGCCTGGAGATCGGCGACAAGCTGCTGATCGAAGGGACCGGCGCCTACACGTCGACCTACTCGGCGGTGGCGTTCAACGGCTTCGCGCCGCTGAAGACCTACCACATCTGAGGGCCGACCCGCCCTCCGACTCGTGCCCGGGCTTGTCCCGGGCACCCACGCCGACGTCGCCGCACGCAAGACGTGGATGGCCGGGACCAGCCCGGCCATGACGGCGGAGCTTTTCCAAGCTGTTCACCAGCCTTCGGCTCGCAGCGCTTCAGCGAGGGCACTGCCATGATCATCATCCGTCCCGAGCGCCCGTCCGACGTCGCAGCCCGCGATGCCCTGCTCGACCGCGCCTTCGGCCCCGGCCGCTTCGCCAAGACCTCCGAGCGCCTGCGCGCCGGCAACACGCCGGCCGCCGGGCTGGCGCTGGTCGCCACCGAAGCCGGCCCCGCCGGAGGCTCCCGCGTGGTCGGCACCGTCCGCCTGTGGCCGGTCGCGGCCGGCGGCCGCGACGTGCTGCTGCTGGGGCCGCTGGCGGTCGAGCCCGACCGCCAGGGCGAGGGCATCGGCGCCGTACTGATGCATCAGTGTCTCACACTGGCGCATCAGCTCGGCCATGCCGCGGTGCTGCTGGTCGGCGACGCGCCTTACTACGCGCGCTTCGGCTTCTCGGCGGCGGCGACCGGCGCCCTGGCGATGCCGGGACCGTTCGAGCCGGCGCGCCTGCTCGCCCGCGAGCTGGTCCCCGGCGCCCTCGCCGGCGTGGCCGGGACGATCACCCGACGGCCGGCGGCCGCGCCGCTGCGCCAGCCTGCCACTCGCCCGGCCCGACGCAAGGCCGGCGGGCGCGGTGCAGGAGTGCGGCATGCGGCTTGATTCGCCCCGTCGTTTGTCGTTCACGAAGGCACGCCAGTGTCCCGGCATCGCGGGCGCCCCCGTCCCCCGCGGGTGACGCCCGTCCTGCCGCTTCGCCATCCACCCACGTCGTTCGGAGTACCCGACCAATGACCACCTGGCCCGTGCATGGCCGCATCGACGGCCCCATCGTCATGATCGGGTTCGGCTCGATCGGAAAGGGAGTCCTGCCGCTGATCGAGCGCCACTTCGCGTTCGACAAGTCGCGCTTCGTCGTGATCGACCCGTGCGACACCGACCGCGGCCTTCTCGACGAGCGCGGCATCCGCTTCGTCCACGAGGCCGTCACCCGCGACAACTACCGGGCGCTGCTGACGCCGCTGCTGACCAAGGGCGAGGGCCGCGGCTTCTGCGTCAACGTGTCGGTCGACACCTCCTCGGTCGCCCTCATGGAGCTCGCCCGCGAGCTCGGCTGCTTCTACATCGACACCGTCGCCGAGCCGTGGCCCGGCCTCTACTTCGACAAGTCGGCGCCTCCCTCGGCGCGCACCAACTACATGCTGCGCGAGAGCGTGCTGGAGGCGCGGCGGCGCCATCCGGGCGGCATCACCGCGGTGTCGTGCTGCGGCGCCAATCCCGGCATGGTGTCGTGGTTCGTCAAGCAGGCGCTGCTCGACATCGCCCGCGACACCGGCGTGGAGACCGTCGTGCCGAAGACCCGCGAGGGCTGGGGCCGGCTCGCCCACAAGCTCGGCGTCAAGGGCATCCACATCGCCGAGCGCGACACCCAGCGGGCCAAGCACCCGAAGCCGCGCAACGTGTTCGTCAACACCTGGTCGGTCGAGGGCTTCCTGTCGGAAGGCATGCAGCCGTCCGAGCTCGGCTTCGGCACCCACGAGACCTGGAGGCCCGAGAACGCCCGCACCCACGAGACGGGCTGCGGCGCCGCCATCTACCTGCTCCAGCCCGGCGCCAACACGCGGGTGCGCTCGTGGACGCCGACGCCGGGGCCGCAATACGGCTTTCTGGTCACCCACAACGAGTCGATCTCGATCGCCGACTACCTAACCGTGCGTGACGGCGACCGCGTCGTCTACCGGCCGACCTGCCACTATGCCTATCACCCGTGCGACGACGCCGTGCTGTCGCTGCACGAGCTGTACGGCCGCGCCGGCCGCCGCCAGGACAAGATCCACATCCTCGACGAGACCGAGATCGTCGACGGCATCGACGAGCTGGGCGTGCTGATCTATGGCCACGCCAAGAACGCCTATTGGTACGGCTCGCAGCTCTCCATCGACGAGACTCGCGAACTGGCGCCGTATCAGAACGCGACCGGCCTCCAGGTCACCTCGGCGGTGCTGGCCGGCATGGTGTGGACGCTGGAGAACCCGGAGGCCGGCATCGTCGAGGCCGACGATCTCGACTTCCGCCGCTGCCTGGAGGTCCAGCGCCCCTATCTCGGCCCGGTGATCGGCACCTACACGGATTGGACGCCGCTCACCGACCGCCCGGGCTTCTTCCCCGAGGACATCGACACCAGCGATCCCTGGCAGTTCCGCAACGTGCTGGTGCGCTGACGGCGCGCAGAAGCGGGGCAGCGCCGCGCGCGTTCCCTCTCCCCGCCTGCGGGGAGAGGTGAGGCTCGGCGCATCTCCGCCGAGCGTGCCCTATCCCTGCAAGCCCTGGACGATCGGCATGCGGGCCGCGCGGATCGCCGGAAGGAGCCCGCCGATCAGGCCGACCACCAGGGCGAGCGCGATGCCCTGGCCGATCAGGCCGGGCGTCAGCCGGAAGCTGAACACCACCTGGGTGAAGCTCGCTCCGAGCGTCGAGGCCGAGAAGCCGTCGAAGATCAGCCAGGCGAACAGCGCCCCGAGCACGCCCCCGATGGCGGCGAGCAGGAGCGACTCGACCAGCGTGCCGACGAAGGCCGGAAAGCCGCCGAAGCCGATCGCCCGCAGCGTCGCGATCTCGACCGAGCGCGACGCCACCGACGAGTACATGGTGTTCAGCGCGCCGGCGAGCGCACCGAGCGCCATCGCGATGGCGAGCGGCCAGCCGAGCTTCTGGATCAGGTCGGAGGTCTCCGACGATTGGTCGGCGAAATAGTCCTTCTCGGACTTGACCTCGAGCTTGAGGCGCGGATCGCCGTCATTGTAGGCGACGAGCTGCGTCAGCGCGTCCGGCCCGGTCAGCCGCATCCGCATGGTCTGGAACACGTTGTTGCGGTTGAACAGGCTCTGCACCACCGGCAGGTCGGCCCAGATCTCCGACTCGAAGACGCTGCCGTCGGCCTCGAAGATGCCGACCACCGTCCAGTTTCCGCTGGCCAACCGCACCGTGCGGCCGAGCTCGAAGCCCTCGAACTCGCGCAGCAGGCTCTTGCCGACCACCACCTCGTTGCTGCCGGGCGCGAACATCCGGCCCCCGGTGATGCGGATGCCCTGGCGCACCGCGGCACCCTGCTCGCCGATGCCGCGCAGCGGCAGGTTGGCCTTGGTCTGGCTCGACCGCTTGATGCCGTCGACCACCAGGTAAAGCTCGGCGGAGGAGACCGGCTTGCCCTGGGCGTCGCGCACGAGGCCGGGCGCATCCTCCAGCAGCCGCACCTGATCGCGCCCGATGACGCTGTTGACCTCGGCCCGCGCCCCGGCCCGCAGCGCGATGGCGACGTCGTCGGCGCCAGAGCTCGCGAGTGTGCGGCGGAAGCCGGCTGCCATCGACAGGAACGACAGCAGCACCATGACGACGAGCCCCACCGCCACCACGGTGGAGAGCGACAGCCAGAACCGCTGCGGGATGCTGGCGAGATTGATGCGGGTGACCGCGAGGACCTGTCGGAGCATGTCAGCCGCGCCCCATGCCGTCGGCGATCCGCAGCCGGAACGCATTGAGGGCCGGCACCAGGCCGGTGGCGAGGCCGAGCAGCACCATGAAGCCGATGGCCGCCGCAACGATGCCGGGGCTCAGCGACAGGCCGGGGATGAAGTTGCCGAGGCTCTGGCTCATCGCGCGGGTCGCCAGCCAGGCCAGCAGCAGCCCGGCGGTGCCGCCGATCAGCGCCAGGAGCAGCGTCTCGCCGAGCACCAGGCGCAGCACCCGGCCGCCCGAGAAGCCGAGCGTCTTGAGCACCGCGATCTCCCGGGTGCGCTCGCGGATCGCCATCACCATGGTGTTGCCGACGATCATCAGGATGGTGACGAAGGCGGCGCCGACGACGAGCTGGACGATCAGCGCGATGTTGCCGAGCTGGGCCACGAACGCCTTGTTGAACGCCTTCTCGGTATCGGTCGCGGTCTCGTAGGGCGAGTTGGCGAACATCCCGTCGATGGACTTGGCCACCTGATCGTTGAGAGCCGGCGAGGCGGTCTTGAGCACCAGCCAGCCGATGGTGTCCTTGCCGAACGAGCGGGTCTCGTCGAAATAGGCGTACTGGATCAGCATCAGCGTGGTGTCGGCCTGCGGCTTGTTCTTGCCGAAGATGCCCACGATGGTGACGTCCCAGGCGGTCGAGCCGTTCTTCTGAGAGAAGATGCTGGACGAGATCGGGATGCGGTCGCCGACCTTCCAGCCCCACTTGGCGGCGAGCTGCTCGCCGACCAACGCGCCGGTGCGGTTGCGCACGAACGCTTCGGTCATCTCCGGCGTGAAGGCGTATTCGGTGGAGATCAGCTTGAGGTAGCTCTCGGGCTCCACCGCCATCACCACGGTGAAGTTCTTGGGGTCCTGGTAATAACCGCCGAACCAATTGGCGAAGGTGACCTGCCGCACGCCCTCCACGGCGGCGACGCGGTTGAAGTAGGCGATCGGCAGCGGCTGCGTGAAGTTGATCTTGTTGACCACCACCAGCCGGTCGGCCTCCGACACCTCCTCGCCGGCGTTGAAGGCGCGCTCGAACGCCGCCAGCACGCCGAAGATCGCGAAGGCGACCAGGATCGAGACGATCATCAGGATCGCCCGCAGCTTCTTGCGGAACAGGTTCTTGCGGATCAGCAGGAAGTCGTTCACGCGGCCAGCTCCTTCTCCTCGAAGTGACCCTTGTCGAGGTGGAGGGTGCGGCGGGCATAACGGGCCGCGGCGGGATCGTGGGTGACCATCACGATGGTCTTGCCGAGATCGCGGTTGAGCGCCTTCAGCATGCCGAGGATCTCGTCGGCGGAGGTGCGGTCGAGGTCGCCGGTCGGCTCGTCGCACAGCAGGAGCTCGGGGTCCGACACGATGGCGCGGGCGATGGCGACGCGCTGCTGCTGGCCACCCGACATCTCGCGCGGATAGTGCTTGGCGCGATCGGCGAGATTGACGATGGTCAGCGCGGTCTCGACGTGGCGGCGCCGGTCGGCCTTGCCGAGCCGGGTGAGCAGCAGCGGCAGCTCGACGTTCTGGGCCGCGGTGAGCATCGGCATCAGATTATAGAACTGGAACACGAAGCCGATATGGGCGGCGCGCCAGGCCGACAGCTCGCCTTCCGACAGCGCGTCGATGCGCGAGCCGGCGACCTGCACCTCGCCGGTGTCGGGTCGGTCGATACCGCCGAGCAGGTTGAGCAGGGTCGACTTGCCGGAGCCCGACGGCCCCATCACGGCGACGAAGTCGCCGGCCGGGATCGCGAGGTCGAGCTTGTCGAAGATGGTGATGGCATCCTTGCCTTTGACGAAGCCTTTGCTGACGCCGGCGAGACGAACGAGGGGCAGGTCGGACATCGACGCATTCTCTCCGGTACGGGCGGGGGTTCGGCGGGTTATCGGGCCGCGGTGGCATTCGCCGCGGGCGACCCGGAATCCGCCGGGGCGGGTGTGGGCAGGGACGAAGCGGACGCCGGGCTCGGCGCTGCGGCGGTCTCGTTCTCCACGAAGATCACCTTGACGGCCATGTCGGGCAGCACCCGCGGGTCCTTCTCACGCAGGCCGATGCGCACCTTCACGGTGGCCTTCTCGCGGTTGGCGGTCGGCACGATGGCGATCACATAGGCGGGAATCGTCCAGTCCGGATAGGCGTCGAGCGTCGCCCGGACGGCGCCGCCTTTCTGGACGCGGCCGATGAACGCCTCGTTGACGTCGACCTCGATCTCGATCGACGCCATGTCGACGATGGTGCAGATGCCGGTGCGGGTGAAGCTGCCGCCGGCCGACATCGGCGACACCATCTCGCCGGCCTGGGCGCTGCGGTCGACGACGACGCCGGCGAACGGTGCCTTGACGCTGTGCTGCTCCAGCACCTCGCTCCAGCGCTGGGTCTCCAGCCGCGCGGTGGCGAGCTGAGCCTGCGCCTGGGCGAGCTGGGCGCGCAGAACATGGACGCGCGCCCGGGTGCGGGTGAGGTCGGCTTCGCTGGCAAAGTTCTTCTGAGACAGGCTTTCGGTCCGGGTGAAGATGCGCTCGGCCTCGGCCAGATCCGCCGTGATGGCATTGACGGCGGCCTCGGCGGCCGTGCTGCGCGAGCGCGACAGCGCCAGGTCCGTCTCGACGAGCTTGCTGTAGATGCGGGCCACCACCTGGCCCTGCTCCACCACCATGCCCTCCTCGACCAGCACCTCGGTGACCTTGCCGGTGATCTCGGCCGCCACCGTCGCCTTGCGGCGGGCGACCACATAGCCGGAGGCCGACAGGCCGCTGCGCGGCCGCGCCGCCGGGGCGGCCGTCGGGGCGCTCGCCGGAGCCTGGCCGGAGGTGGTCGCGGGCGCCGGCGCCGTGGCGGCGACCCCGGTCGCCGGGGGCGGGGCGGAGCTGTCGCGCGGGACGAGAAGCCAGACGGCGGCGGCGGCGGCGAGGCCGGCCACGAGCCCGCCGGTCAGGATCGGCCACGGCGTCCGGCGACGGGGCGCCGCCGCCGGGGTGCTGCGATCGATCGACAGCGAATGCAACAGGCGGGTCCTGTCGTCCATGAGGTGCTCCGAGAACCACGCCGGCGCGGTCCGGATGGCTGATGACAACGCTCGCCGCACCGTCATGCCGTGACGGGCCGCGAGGCCGCCACGGCGTAACGAGCGACCGCGGGATCACGACACGGTGCGAACGGGCGCCGACCGCGGAGCCTTGAGATACGGCTGCGACGCAACTAGCGCAACATCATGACCGCCCCATGGTGACCGCCCAGGGTCGGACCTTCGGTCCGCCACATCCGCCGGATGCCGGCTTGCGCATCGGGCTACCGCAGCCGGAGGGTGCAGTCCGAGGGCGTCAGTCATCAGGCGCAGTGAAGTAAGGCGAGGGCGGCGCCGACGCGGCAGTCAGCCGACCTCGATCCGCGCCACCGCGCCCGGCATCGGCCGCCCGAGTGCGGGCTCCAGGCTCGGCACCAGCCGGCGCTTCTCGCGCCGGGCCGGGATGCTGCGATAGACCTGCTTGGTCGCCTCGACGATGTGGACCCCGGCGAACGGCATCGACAGGGTCGCGCCGGTGCGTTCCCACGCCACCGCCGAGCGCATGAACCAGCGCCGGCCGATCGGCGGCATGTAGAGCGCCTCGCCCCAGGAGGTCGGCGTGAACGAGGATTCACGCAACAGGTGGACGATCTGCGAGCGCGAATAGGGCCGGCCGTAGCCGAACGGCGTCGTGTCCATGCGGGCCCACAGGCCGCGCCGGTTGGGGATCACCACCAGGATGCGGCCGCTGGACGACAGCACGCGCCACACCTCGCGCAAGAGCGACAGGCCGTCCTCGGCCATCTCCAGCGCATGGACGAGGAGCACCCGGTCGACGGCCGCATCGGTGAGCGGCAGGTCGTATTCCTCGACGAGCGCTGCCAGGGTCGGCCGCGCCGATGGCCAGCGCACCACCCCCTGCTGGGCCGGCATGAAGGCGAGGCACCGTTCGGCGTGCTCGCGGAACAGGCCGAGATAGGGGGTGGGGTAACCGATGCCGAGCACCCGCTGGCCGCGGGTGTCGGTCCAGCGGGCGCGAATGCCGCGGCCGATGAAGCGGCGCGCCACCGTGCCGAGTTGCTGGGCGTAGAAATTACGCAGATCGACGACGTCGAGCGACATGGACCAATCGCGATGACCGAGACGGCCGGCGGCGGGCCGGACATCCGGGAGGAGGAGCAGCGGACGTCCCGGGCGGGAGCCGGCTCCTTCGGGGCGTCGCGCGGATCATGCCCGGTCGCGGGCGCATCCGGCAACCGCGACGTCGTCGGTCGCATGGCGAGGCGCGGTTCGCCGCGCGCGTCCATGACGGTGGCGGCATCCAGGGGCGGCATCCGGCGCCGCAGCCCGTCGAAACGAAGCGGGGCGGCGTGAGGCGGGCCGGCCTGGTGCCGTCCGCCTCCACCCCGCCCCACCAGTACTGATCCGAGTACGGCGTTTTTCGTCTGGCGGACGGGCGGCGGCGCCGCCCGTCCGGAGTCCGTGCGCGCCGATCAGCGCTCCACGCACATGGCGATGCCCATGCCGCCGCCGATGCACAGCGTGGCGAGGCCCTTCTTGGCGTCGCGCTTGGCCATCTCGTGCAGCAGCGTCACCAGCACGCGGGTGCCGGAGGCGCCGATCGGATGGCCGAGCGCGATGGCGCCGCCGTTGACGTTGACCTTGGAGGTATCCCAGCCGAGGTCCTTGTTGACCGCCAGCGCCTGCGCCGCGAACGCCTCGTTGGCCTCGATGAGGTCGAGGTCCTCGTGCCGCCAGCCGGCCTTCTCCAGCGCCTTGCGGGAGGCCGGGATCGGGCCGGTGCCCATGACGGCGGGATCGACGCCGGCATGCGCCCACGAGACGATGCGGGCGAGGATCGGGTGGCCGCCCTTCTCGGCGTCGCTGCGGCGCATCAGCACCACCATGGCGGCGCCGTCGTTGATGCCGGAGGCATTGGCGGCGGTCACCGAGCCTTCCTTGTCGAAGGCCGGGCGGACCTTGGCCATCTGGTCGATGGTGGCGCCGTGACGCGGGAACTCGTCGGTGTCGACCACCACGTCGCCCTTCCTGGACTTGATGGTGACCGGCACGATCTCGTCCTTGAAGCGGCCGGCCTTCTGGGCGGCCTCGGCCTTGTTCTGCGAGCCGACCGCGAACTCGTCCTGCTCCTGCTTGGTGATCTGCCAGCGCTTGGCGACGTTCTCGGCGGTGACGCCCATGTGATAGCCGTGGAAGGCGTCGAACAGGCCGTCCTTGAGCATCGAGTCGGCGAGTTCGAGGCTGCCCATCTTGGTGCCGCTGCGCAGATAGGCGAGATGCGGCGCCAGCGTCATCGACTCCTGGCCACCGGCGACGACGACGCGGTTGTCGCCGTCGAGCAGCTGCTGGGCGCCGAGCGCCACCGTGCGCAGGCCCGAGCCGCAGAGCTGGTTGATGCCCCAGGCCGGCGCCTCGACCGGAATGCCGGCGCCGATCGACGCCTGACGGGCCGGGTTCTGGCCCTGGCCGGCGGCGAGGATCTGGCCGATGATGACCTCGTTGACGTCGGTCGGGGCCAGCTTGGCGCGCTCGAGGGCGGCCTTGATGGCGATCTTGCCCAGCTCGTGCGCCGGAAGGGTGCTGAACGCACCGTTGAAGTTGCCGACCGGCGTGCGCGCCGCACCGACGATGACGATTTCCTCTGCCATGTTCCAAGGCTCCCTGGTTCCGATGGACGGCCGTCGCGGCGATGACCGCCGGACGCACCGCGTGGTGTCGCGGGCCCGGTTCTGCCGTGACCTCGATTATCGCTTGTTCTCGGTGATGCCTGCTGTCCGGTACGGTGGTGGCGTCTCTCCCGAACGCGCGCTCGGTGCGGAGCTTGGCACGGCGACATGGCGCTCGACAATCGGGTGCGACGACCGACCCGAACCGGACCGCGGGTGACTGGACCGTTGGTGAGGGGGCGGGCTTCGATACGACCGGCCGTGACCGGCCGCAGGCGCCCCGCGCATGGGGGCTTCTCGCGGGTGCTCACACAAAACGGTAGCCGACGCCACGGATTTCGCCTATTCCTTGGTTCCCGAACTATATTTTGGGCGAGCGCACACCACTCCCGCTCCGAGACATCGTCGGACATCTCAGTCGCAGAGCAGACGCGCCATGGCCAAGCCCGAAGCCCCGGTGATCATCAAGAAATACGCCAATCGCCGGCTCTACAACACCGGTACGAGCACGTACGTCACGCTCGAGGACCTCGCCGGAATGCTGAAGTCGGGCGAGGACTTCGTCGTCTACGACGCCAAGACCGGCGAAGACATCACCCGCTCGGTGCTGACCCAGATCATCTTCGAGCAGGAGGGCAAGCAGGGCCAGAACCTGCTGCCCATCACGTTCCTGCGCCAGCTCATCCGCTTCTACGGCGACAGCATGCAGATGCTGGTGCCGCGCTATCTGGAGAGCTCCCTCGACCTGTTCTCGCGCGAGCAGTCGAAGTTTCGCGATCAGATGACGCAGGCCTGGGGGGTCGGCGGGTTCGGCACCATGGAGGACCAGGTGCGGCGGAACATGGAGATGTTCCAGCGCGCCTTCACGATGTTCACGCCGTTCGCGCGCCGTGACGCCGCCGAGGGCGGCGACGCCGACAAGGCCGACCGCGGCGAGACGCGCGCCGACACCCCGGCGAGCGAGATCGATGCGCTGCGGCGCCAGCTCGAAGACATGCAGAAGCGGTTGGAGCGGCTGAGCGAGTCCGACAAGGACAAGGGCCACAGCACCTGACGGCGCGGCGGCACGGCCGTCGATGAATCGCCGCCGCGGCGTGGTGTCGCGGCAGGCGTTCCCGGCAAGCCTTCTCGGCCCTGCCGACACGACCGTATGGGCGCGACATCGCGGCGCGTCCGCCGCCATCGTTTGTTCGCCCGCGGGCGCGGTCTGGCCAGTCGCCGACCGGCGCGACTGGGAGGCCGTCGCGTCGCCGATACGGCGGGTGAGACTCTCCCCTCGAGGCTCTCCCCCGAGACGTCCCCTTGAGACTCGTCCCTGGACTCAGCGTCGCTCGATCGCGGTGCGGTATGGCCGTCTGCCGCGCTTGCGTGCCGCCGGTGCAACTCGGCCTCCCGTCCAGCCGCAAACGTCGAACGCTCGGCTGAGTCCGGACCGCCGCTTCGCGGCGGTCAGAGGTCGTTCAACGCATCTCAGATCATACGACGTCGTACAGGTGGTGCCGGACCGTTCCAGCACGCAGAATGTGAATGCCGGCCATGCTGCGGGGGACTCACGCCGCGTCGCGAAGCGGGCTTATCATTTCCGCGGCGGCCGCGTTCTCCGTCCGCTCTGATCCGTCGTCCGATCTCCCGCGTGTCGTCTCCGACCCGACCCGACCGGCCCAAGAGGACGCCCATGTTCCGACCCTTCGTCATGATCGCCATGGCGGCGTGGCTCGCCATCGCCGCCCTGCCCGCCACCGCCGATGCCCAGAGCTTCGGCCGCGCCGTGCGCATCGTCGTGCCCTACGCGCCCGGCGGCTCCTCCGACATCCTGGCCCGCCTGATCGCGCCGAAGCTCCAGGAGGCGATCGGCCAGGCCGTGGTGGTCGAGAACAAGCCGGGCGGCTCCGGCAATATCGGCGCCGATGCGGTCGCCAAGGCGCCGAAGGACGGCCACACGCTGCTGCTGCTCGATGTCGGCACCCTGGCGCTGGCGCCCAGCCTGTTCCCCGACCTCACCTTCGATCCGCAGAAGGATCTGGCGCCGGTCGGCATGATCATGTTCGCTCCTTACGTTCTGGCCGTGAGCCCGCAGGTGCCGGCGAAATCCATCGCCGAGCTGGTCGCCTTCGCCAAGGCCAATCCGGGCAAGCTGGCGGTCGCCAACTCCGGCATCGGCGGCATGAATCACGTCACCCCGATCCGCGTCGCCAAGGCGCTCGGGATCGAATGGAAGAACGTCCCCTATCGCGGCGGCGCCGCCGCGACCCGCGCCGTGGTGGCGGGCGAGAGCCAGGTGATCTTCAACGGCGTCAGCGCCACGCTGCCGTTCGTGAAGAACGGGCAGCTCGTCGGCCTCGCGGTGTCGGGCCCGGCGCGACTGCCGGCGGTGCCCGACGTGCCGACCTTCGACGAGGCGAAGCTGCCGGCCGGCGATGCCGGCACCTGGCAGGGCCTGATGGTGACGGCCGGCTCGCCGCCCGAGCTGGTCGCCAGGCTCGACGCCGAGCTGCGCAAGATTCTCGCGATGCCGGACATCGCCGGCAAGATCGCCGACCTCGGCGGCACCGTGAAGGCCGACGGCCCGGCCGCGTTCAAGAGCTGGTTCGCCGACAACGTCAGGACGCTCGGCGAGGTGGTGCGCGAGAACGGCATCAAGGGCGAGTGAGGTGATGGCGGAGCGCCGGCGCGGCGATCTGCGCGACCTGCTGTTCGGCGGCTTCCTGATCGCGGTCGCCGGTTTCACGGCCGCCGCCACCTGGTCGCTGCGGGTCGGCACCGCCGCCAATATGGGGCCCGGCTACATGCCCCGGGTGGTCGCCGCGCTGGTGCTCGCCTTCGGCCTCTTCTTCGTCATCCGCGGCGCGGTCGCGGCGTTCCACCCCATCGCGCCGCCGCAGCCGCGCGGCGTCGTGTTCATCCTGGCGGCGGTCGCCGCCTTCGCGCTGCTGGTGACCACCGCGGGGCTGATGATCGCCGCGGTCGCCACCATCGTGATCGCGGGCTTCGCCAGCCGCGAGACGCGGCCGCTGGAGACGGTGCTGTTCGGCGGCGCCATGGCGGTCGGCGCGGTGCTGCTGTTCGTCCAGGCGCTGAAGCTGCCGGTGCCGATCTGGCCGTGGTGAGGAGCCGGGCGCGATGGACCTGTTCGGCAATCTGGCGCTCGGCCTCGCCACCGCGGTGCAGCCCGTCAACCTGCTGTACTGCCTGATCGGCGTCGTCATCGGCACCGCCATCGGGGTGCTGCCCGGCATCGGCCCGATCCCGACGGTGGCGCTGCTGCTGCCCTTCACCTTCGGGCTCGATCCGACCTCGGCCTTCATCCTGCTCGCCGGCATCTTCTACGGCGCCCAGTACGGCGGCTCCACCACCGCCATCCTGGTCAACGTGCCGGGCGAGACCTCGTCGGTGGTCACCTGCCTGGACGGCCACGAGATGGCCCAGCAGGGCCGCGCCGGGCCGGCGCTCGCCATCGCGGCGATCTCGTCGTTCTACGCCGGCACCATCGCCACCCTCGTGATCTGCCTGCTCAGCGTGCCGTTGTCGGCGCTGGCGCTGAAGTTCACCGCGGTCGAGTATTTCAGCCTGCTGGTGCTCGGCCTGCTCGCCGCCGTGGTGCTGGCGCACGGCTCCGTCATGAAGGCGCTCGCCATGGTGCTGCTCGGCCTGCTGCTCGGGCTGATCGGCATCGATGTGTCATCGGGGGCGGCGCGGATGACGTTCGGCATCGCCGAGCTCGGCGACGGCATCGACTTCGTGCCG
Organism: Rhodoplanes serenus; assembly: GCA_009720755.1. Lineage (GTDB taxonomy): Bacteria > Pseudomonadota > Alphaproteobacteria > Rhizobiales > Xanthobacteraceae > Rhodoplanes > Rhodoplanes serenus. The sequence goes on along the minus strand of WNKV01000004.1, from coordinate 34,181 downwards.
GTCGCCATGGGCTTGTTCGGTCTCGCCGAGATCATGGCCAACCTGGAGCGGCCGCCGGTGCGCCAGGTGGTGAGCCAGAAGGTCCGCGACCTGGTGCCGAGCGTGGCCGATCTGAAGGCGGCGTTCCCGGCGATGACCCGCGGCACGCTGATCGGCTCCATCCTCGGGGTGCTGCCGGGCGGCGGCGCTGCGCTGCCGCCGTTCACGGCCTATGCGATCGAGAAGAAGGTCTCGAAGAACAAGGCGATGTTCGGCCACGGCGCCATCGAGGGCGTGGCGGCGCCGGAGGCCGCCAACAATGCCGGCGCGCAGACCAGCTTCATTCCGCTCCTCACCCTCGGCATTCCGGCCAATGCCCTGATGGCTCTGATGATCGGCGCCCTGATGATGCACGGCATCCAGCCCGGCCCGCAGATCATGAGCGAGCAGCCGCAGCTCGTGTGGGGCGTCATCGCCTCCATGTGGGTCGGCAACCTGATGCTCTTGATCATCAACCTGCCGCTGGTCGGCATCTGGGTGTCGATGCTGAAGATCCCCTATCGGCTGCTGTTCCCGGCGATCGCGCTCTTGTGCTGCATCGGCACCTACGGCATCGCCAACAGCGTGTTCAACATCTGGCTGATGCTCGGCTGCGCGCTGGTCGGCTATCTCTTCATCAAGGTCGGGGCCGAGCCGGCGCCGCTGCTGCTCGGCCTCGTGCTGGGACCGCAGCTCGAGGAGAATTTTCGCCGCGCCATGCTACTCTCCGACGGCGACGTCGCCGTGTTCGTGCAGCGGCCGATCAGCGCCGGCCTGCTCGCCGTCGCGGCGCTGCTGATCCTGGTGCTCATGTCGCCCACCGTGTTCCGCAAGCGCAAGGAGGCGTTGGCCGAGTGACGCGACAGCCGCAGGCCGTGCTAGCAGGGTGGCAACGCGGGCGGGGCTGCCCACATTGGGGGTCCGTTGCCGCGAGGTCCCCGATGCTGCGTCCGTCCGCCACCGTCCTGCTCCTGTCGATCGTCGCCGCATCGAGCGTTGCGGTGTCGAGCGACGGCGCGCTCGCCCAGCTCACCACCACGCCGGGGCCCGGCGGCATTCCGATCGCGCCGGGGGCGCCGGTGCGGGGCTATACGCCCGGCGGCATCGGCCCCGGCGGCGGCCGGGTGGCACCCGGCCCGGCCGCCGGCGACGTGCCGATGTATCGCCAAGGGCCGGGCGGCGTGCCGGTGCAGGTGCGGCCGCGCCGCGAGGAGCCCCGGACCTCGTCGCCGGCGCGGTCGTCCCGCCCTGCGCCGGCCGCCGATTGCGGCAGCGCCGCCTGCCTGCCGGACAGCCTGCGTCTCACCGTGACGGCGCGGGCCGACGACGGCGATCCGCCGCCGCCCCGCACGGTCGACTCCACCGGCGATCTCGCCGCCGCCCTGCGGGCCTGCTGGACGCCGCCGCCGGAGGAGCGCGCTCGTTCCGGCATGGAGATGACGGTGCGGTTCGGGTTGCGCCGCGACGGCACCGTGATGGGGACGCCGCGGGTGACCTATGCGACGCGCGGCGTCGCGGCCGAGACCCGGGACGCCTATCGGGCCGCCGTGACGCAGGGGCTCGAACGCTGCGACCGACTGAACCTGTCGGAGCGGTTCGGCAAGGCTCTGGCGGGCCGCCCGCTGGTGGTGCGCTATGTCGACGCGCGCCGCGAGCGCCCCCGCGACGGACGCTGATCTGGCGGCTGTGCGACCCGACGGCCGGCGTGCCGCGCGCTGTTTGCGGCACGACAAAGATTGCTCGTGCGCAAACAACGGCGCGGTCCGAACCGCGATGCACGCTCTCCTTGTCGCGGCGCAATGAAGCAGCTTGCCGTTCCGCCTAGCGTCCGCGTCACCCCCGCCAATCACCCAGACAGGAGGGGTCTCGATGACCCGCAGGTCCGTATTGATGGGCGCCGCCATAGCCGCCTTGCTCGTCGCCGTGCCCGCGCTCGCTGCCGAACCCGATCTTCCGCGCAAGTCCATCGAGCTGGTCGCCCCGCCCTTCGTGCATCCGCACGAGCAGGCCACCAAGGAGGGGCCCAAGATCGTCCAGTTCAAGATGACGATCAGCGAGAAGGAGGTGGTGATCGACGACGCGGGCACCAAGTTCCAATCGATGACCTACAACGGCTCCATGCCCGGCCCCATGATGGTCGTCCACGAGGGCGATTATGTCGAGCTGACCCTGGTCAATCCGGCGACCAACACGATGCCGCACAACATCGACTTCCACGCGGCGACCGGGGCGCTCGGCGGCGGTGCGCTGACCAACGTCAACCCGGGTGAGCAGGTGGTGCTGCGCTGGAAGGCGACCCGTTCCGGCGTGTTCGTCTATCATTGCGCCCCGCAAGGCATGATCCCGTGGCACGTCGTCTCCGGCATGAGCGGCACCGTGATGGTGCTGCCGCGCGACGGCCTCAAGGATCGCGACGGCAAGCCGCTGCGCTACGACCGCATCTACTACGTGGGCGAGCACGACCTCTACGTTCCGCGCGACCAGGACGGCAAGTACAAGAGCTACCCGTCGCTCGCCGAGTCCTACTCCGACACGCTCGAGGTGATGCGCAAACTGACGCCCACCCATGTGGTGTTCAACGGTCGCGTCGGCGCCCTCACCGGCAAGAACGCCCTGACCGCCAAGGTCGGCGAGACGGTGCTGATCGTCCACTCGCAGGCCAATCGCGACACCCGTCCGCACCTGATCGGCGGACACGGCGACCATGTGTGGGAGACCGGCAAGTTCGCCAATCCGCCCGAGAAGAATCTGGAGACCTGGTTCGTCCGTGGTGGCTCCGCGGCGGCGGCGCTCTACACGTTCCTCCAGCCCGGGGTCTACGCCTACGTGAACCACAATCTGATCGAGGCCGCCGAGCTCGGCGCTACCGCTCACGTCAAGGTGGACGGCGAGTGGAGCGACGACCTGATGAAGCAGGTGTCGCCGCCCGGCCCGATCGTTCCCGGCAAGGTCGGTGCGATCGAGACCGGCACCGTGGCCAAGTGAGGCGATGACGCCGCTCCGGTCCGCGGCTCGGCCGCGGACCGGAGACCCAGCGCGGGAGACGGCCGTGCGGCTCGCGACGGAGATCGGGATGGCGCTCGCCGCGGCGGTGGTGACCGCTGCCGCGACAGTGGTCGGAATGGCGTGGTTGGAGCCGGCGACAACGCCGGTGCTGCCTCACACCGTCGTCGCCGTGGCGCCCGGCGAGGTGCACTATCGCCCCGCCGGGGACTACACGGTGGCGGGCCGGCCGGCGGCGGCGCCGTTGCGCACCGTGCGGCGCGATCGTCCCCTCGTCATCATGACCCGGCAGGTGACGAGGGCCGAGTACGCGGCCTGCGTTTCCGCCTCCGCCTGCCCGGCGATCGCCGGCGCCGGCGCGGGCGCCACCCCGGACCGGCCGATGGTCGGTGTGAGCTTCCGGGACGCCGTCGCTTATGCAGAGTGGATGACGCGGACGACGGGGGTCGTCCACCGGCTGCCGACCGACGACGAATGGGTCTTCGCGGCGGCCGAGAAGGCCGACACCGAGGCCGGACCGCTGATCGCGGTCGACGATCCGATCCGCGCCTGGCTCGCCCGCTACGAGGCGGAGTCCTCGCGCGCCGTCGTCGATCCGGCGCCGCAGCCGGTCGGCGCCTTCGGCGCCAACAGCCGCGGTCTCGTCGACATGGCCGGCAATGTCTGGGAGTGGACCACGACCTGCTTCGAGCGGTCGGCGCTGAAGCCGTCGGGCGAGGCGCAGCCGCTCACCACCAATTGCGGCGTTCGTGTCGTGCAGGGTCAGCACCGCAGCTACATGACCGACTTCATCCGCGACCCCAAGGCGGGCGGCTGCGCCGCCGGCCTCCCGCCCGCCAATCTCGGCATCCGGCTGGTGGTCGAGACCGACGGTGGCGACGGCGGCTTTGGCCTCCGCCTGCTCGACCGGATGGCGCGCGGCGTGCAGGGGCTGCTGTTCGACGGGTCCTGAGCGCCATCGGCCGAAAGGGTCTGCCGGGACGGTGCCGGCCGCCGATTGCGGCGCCGTCGTCGCGGCCGCCTGCCGCGAGAGATCACCGCGTCCTGCGCGACCAGGCGGCAGTCGACTGGGCGCCGACGTTCTCCTGATGTTCTTGCCGCCCTCTCGCCTCGCTGCTACCATGGCGAGCATCAGGGGGCGGAGGATGGTCCAGCGGGTCACCACGGTGGCGTTCCAGGGCATCGAGGCGCGGGCCGTCGACGTCCAGGTCCAGGTCGCGCCCGGCCTGCCGGCCTTCACGGTGGTCGGCCTCCCCGACAAGGCGGTCTCCGAGGCGCGCGAGCGGGTGCGCGCCGCCCTGGTGGCGTCCGGGCTCGCCCTGCCGGCGCGGCGCATCACCGTCAATCTCGCCCCCGCCGATCTGCCGAAGGAAGGCAGCCACTACGACCTGCCGATCGCGCTGGCCCTGATGGGCGCCATCGGGGCGATCCCGGCGGATGCGCTCGACGGCTGCACGGTGCTGGGCGAGCTCGGGCTCGACGGGACGATCGCCCCCGTGGCGGGCGTGCTGCCCGCCGCCATCGCGGCGAACGGGCGCGGCGAGGCGCTGATCTGCCCGGCCGCCTGCGGCCCGGAAGCCGCCTGGGCCAGCCCTGACATGACCATCGTGGCAGCCGGCTCGCTGATTCAGCTCGCCAATCACGTCCGCGGCACCCAGGTGCTGGCGCGGCCGCAGCCCTGCGTTCGCCCCTCCGAGCCCGGCGCCCTCGACCTCGCCGACATCAAGGGCCAGGAGAGTGCCAAGCGGGTCCTGGAGATCGCCGCGGCTGGCGGCCACAATCTCCTGATGGTCGGCCCGCCCGGCGCCGGCAAGTCGATGCTGGCGGCGCGGCTGCCGTCGCTGCTGCCGCCGCTGTCGCCGGCCGAGCTGCTCGAGGTGTCGATGATCGCCTCGGTGGCGGGCGCGATCGAGGGCGGCGCCCTCACCGACCGGCGGCCGTTCCGCAGCCCGCACCACTCGGCCAGCATGGCGGCGCTGGTCGGCGGCGGCCTGCGCGCCCGCCCGGGCGAGATCTCGCTGGCCCATCACGGCGTGCTGTTTCTCGACGAGCTGCCGGAGTTCGAGCCGCGCGTGCTCGATGCCCTGCGCCAGCCGCTGGAGACCGGCGAGGTGGCGATCGCCCGCGCCAATCACCGCACCACCTATCCGGCCCGCTTCATGCTGGTCGCCGCCATGAATCCGTGCCGCTGCGGCCGCGCCGACGAGCCCGGCTTCGCGTGCCGCCGCGGCCCGGTGGCACGCTGCGCCGCCGAGTATCAGGCGCGGCTGTCGGGGCCGCTGCTCGACCGCATCGATCTTCATATCGACGTGCCGGCGGTGAGCGCCGCCGACCTGGTGCTGCCGCCGCCGCGCGACGGCAGTGCCGCCGCCGCGGCCCGGGTGGCGCGCGCCCGTGCCATGCAGATGCGCCGCTACGAGGCGCTCGGCTTCCCGCATGTGCGCACCAATGCCCGCGCCCAGGGCGGGCTCCTGGAGGACGTCGCCACCCCCGACAAGGCCGGCCTGGTCCTGATCCGCGAGGCCGCCGACGCCATGCGGCTCACCGCCCGCGGCTATCACCGCGTTCTCCGGGTCGCCCGTACCCTCGCGGATCTCGACGGGAGCGACTGCGTCGGCCGCGTCCATGTCGCCGAGGCGCTGGCCTACCGGACACGCCTCGACGAGGTGCGGCGCGCCGCCTGACACACCGCCCCTTCTTGGTGCGCGACGTGATCACGATCGCGCCGGCCGCCCTCGGGTGATCTCATCCCAAAGACCTAGAACGGAGTCCGATCCAATGGGATCGAGCTCCGCTCCAGAAGTCCTGATTCGATCGCATTTTCGACGGCGAACCGGCGTCCACTTCGCCGGAACAAGCTCGAGCATGGGGCCGCCCGCGCGCTCGTGGGGACGCCCACCGCTGTCATGCGATTAATCGATTGTTTCCGGCTTGCTGCCATTCTGGCTCCAGTACCAAAAGGCAGTCACGGGGCGCATCATGCTGGACCGGACCGACGACCGCGGAGGTCATGTCGACATGGAAGCCGGATCACCTGCCGCGCCCGGCCCGGCCCCGACATTGCTCGTCATCGACGACGACACCGTCCACCGGATGATCCTGTGCAAGGTCGGTGCCCGCGCCGGCTACGAGGCGGTGGGCGCCGCCTCCTATGAGGAGGCGGTGCGGCTGCTCGACGGGCGGTCCTACGCGGTCATCACCCTCGACCTGACGCTCGGCGAGCATGGCGGCGCCGAGGTTCTGCACGCCATCGCGGCGATGGATCTGAAAACCCCGATCATCATCGTCAGCGGCTCCAACGAGACCATCCGGCGCGAGACCGCCGCGATGGCCAACCTGCTCAGCCTGAACGTCGTCCAGACCCTGCCCAAGCCGGTCGATCTCGCCCATCTGCGACGTCTCTTGGCCGAGCTTCAGCAGCGCAAGGCGATCGGCCTCGCTCCCCTCGGCTGGCATGTGGCGTGACATCGGACACCGACCAGATCACTGACCCGGCCGGCTCCCCGGCGCCGACCCCACGCCCGGACGGTCCCGTGGCGCGGATGACGCGGCCCTATCTGGCGCTCGTCGCCGGCGCCGCCTTCATGATCGCCGCCATCGTGGCGATGAACGCGCTGGTGCTCGCCAACCTGCGGGAAAGCGCGCTCAAAGGCGCCGAGGACATGCTGGCTCAGCGCAGCGCCATGCTGGCCGAGCACGCCGAGCGCGCCCTCCAGTCCATCGATCTCGTCCTGATCGAGGTGGCCGGCCGTGTCGCCGCCCTCGACCTGACGGCGGAGGCGCTGCCGATCCGGCTCTCCGGCTACGACGTATTCAGGCAGCTTCGCGAGCGCCGCGCCGGCCTGCCCCAGCTCGAAGCGGTGTCGATTAGTGATCAGCACGGCAAGCTGGTCAATTTCACCCTGTCGTGGCCGGCCCCGATCTACGATTTCGGCCGCGAGCCCTATTTCCAGCGGCTGAAGTCCGACCGCGCCGCCGGACTGGTGTTCAGCCCGGTGATCAAGCAGTACCTCACCGGGGTGCCGCTCTTGCGCCTGCATCGGCGCATCGAGGCCGCCGACGGCTCCTTCCTGGGGTCCGTGGCGGGGGGGCTCTCGCTCGGCTATTTCGAGGAGTTCTACCGCTCGATCGGCTTCGCGCCCGCCGATGCCTTCGCGCTGCTCCAGCAGGACGGCACCGTGCTGATGCGTTATCCGGGCGCTCGGGTGGAGCCGGGCCGGTTGCGGGAGCGCATCGAGCCGGCCGGGCTCGTGCGGCGGGCCGTGAGCCCGTTCGATGGCCAGGAGCGCGTGCGGTCGATGCGGGCCCTCAAGGGGTATCCGCTGGTGGTCGTCACCTCCACCACCCTCGATCACGCCCTGGCGAGCTGGCACCCCATCGTCCGCTTGTCGATCTTCCTGTCGGTGACGGCGGCGGTGATCGTGGTCGTCGCGGCGCTGTCGATCGCACTGTGGTGGCACGAGCAGGATCGCGCCGTGCGGGCCCGCACGGCCCACATGGAGGCCGAGAATGCCCGCGCCCGCGCCGAAACCGATCTGTTGCGCGAGCGTGAAAAGGCCGCCGAGGCGGCCAACCGGGCCAAGTCGGACTTCCTCGCCACCATGAGCCACGAGATCCGCACGCCCATGAACGGGCTGATCGGGCTCGCCTCGACGCTCCTCGACACGGCGCTGACGCCGGCCCAGCGCGCCTCGGTGACCGCGATGCACAACGCGGGCGACAACCTGCTGCGCATCCTCAACGACATCCTCGATTTCTCCAAGCTGGAGGCGGGCCGCCTGGAGTTCGAGCAGCTCCCCTTCTCGCCGGCCGCGCTCGTCGACAACGTCGTCAGCATGATCGGGCGGCGCGCCGCGAGCCGCGGCCTCGCGCTGCGCACCGTGATCGACCCCGCGCTGCCGCCCGCGCTGGTCGGCGATGCCGGCCGGATCAGGCAGGTGCTGCTCAATCTTCTCTCCAACGCCGTCAAGTTCACGGCCCAGGGCGAGGTCGAGGTCGCGGTGCGCTGTCTCACCGTCGTCGACGGGCGCGCCACCGTCGAGTGGGTGGTCCGCGACACCGGCATCGGCATTCCACCCGATCGCCTTCCGCGCCTGTTCAACAAGTTCACCCAGGCCGACAGCTCGATCAACCGACGCTTCGGCGGCACCGGCCTCGGGCTCGCCATCTGCAAGCACATCGTCGACCAGATCGGCGGTCAGATCGAGGTGCAATCGGTCGAGGGGCTAGGCAGCACGTTCCGGGTGCGTCTGGTCCTGCCGGAGGCCGAGCCGTGCGCTCCCGAGCAACCGGCCGAGAGCGATCTCACGACCGAGGTCAAGGCGCGGCTGGCGATGCTCGGCCGTCCGTTCCGCCTGCTGCTCGCCGAGGACAATCCGACCAACCAGCTCGTCGCCGTCAAGATGCTGGAGGAGTTCGGTCTCGATCTGCGGATCGTCGGCGACGGCGTCGCCGCGGTCGCCGTCACGGCGCGCGACAGGTTCGATCTCGTCCTGATGGACGTGCGCATGCCCGAGATGGACGGGCTGGAGGCCACCCGGGCGATCCGCGCGCGCGGCGGCCCGCAGGATAGGGTTCCGATCGTCGCCATCACGGCCAACGCCTATGCGGACGACGTCAAGCAGTGCCGGGCGGCCGGGATGACCGGCTTCGTCGCCAAGCCGGTGCGCAAGCAAGCGTTGATCGAGACGCTGCGCGAGGCGCTGCTGCCGCTCACCACCGGGGTCGCCCTGCCGCCACGCGCGCCGTCGTCGCCGCCGTCCCCAGCGGACGGCGGCAGGGCGCCGGCGGCGCCCGTCGCGCCCGACCTCGTGGTGCTCGACCCGGGCACCCTCGCCACTTTGAGCGAGGAGATCGGTCCCGAGGCCGCCGACCTCGCTCTGCGGGTCTTCGTGCAGGAGACCGAGACGCGGCTGCATCGGCTGCGCACCCTGGCCGGCGAAGGGGCTGGCGAGACCATCGCGATCGAGGCCCATACCCTGAAAGGAGCGGCCGCGACCCTCGGCGCCGCCGAGCTGTCCGCGCTCGCCCGCGGTCTCGAGCGCTCCGCCCCGGTGAGCACGCCGGCCGCCTGCGTGGCCGAGATCGACCGTCTCGACGCAGCGTTCGCGCGGCTGCTCGGCGCCGTCGCGGCGCGCGCGCCGGCCCGGGTCGCATGAGCCATGGCACCCCTCCGTGACCGGCTTGCTCGGTTTACCCACGGCGCTGCCTCGTTCGCCGGGGCCGCGCTGGTCGCCGTCCTGCTGATCGCGCCGGTCGTGGCTGCTCTCGTGGCGCTGCATCGCGGCGGCGCGGCGGCGTCCGACCCGGCTCCGGTGGCGGTGCTGGCGGCTCTCCTGGCGTCGACCTGTGGGCTCGGGCTCGTGCTGCTGCGCCGCAACCGCATGCTGCGCCGCGAGGTGGCCCGGCTGGAGGCGCGCGTCGAGGACCTCGCCGACGCCCGATGGGCGCGCGTCGATGCCGAGGAGCGCGCCCGCAGCATCGTCGAATTGCCCGGCGATCTCGTGGTGCGCCGCGACGGCGACCGCCGGGTGACCGCCGTCAACGATGCCGTCTGTGCCCTGCTGCGGGCGGAGCGCATCGATGTGCTCGGGCGCGCCGTCGAGCTGCCCGTGCTGGAGCAGGGGCCGGTCACGGTGCTGGCCGACGGCACCCGCACGCACGACCAGAAGATCGCGACCGCCTCGGGGCCGCGCTGGATCGCCTGGCGCGAGGCGGTGGTGCGCGACGGCGACGGGCTCGTGATCCACAGTGTCGGCCGCGACGTCACCGACCGGGTGACGGCCGAACGGGCGCTGGCCGAGGCCCGCGACGCCGCCGATGCGGCGAACCGGGCTAAGACCCGCTTCCTGGCCACCGTGTCGCACGAGATCCGCACGCCGTTGAACGGCATCCTCGGCATGACGGATCTGCTGCTCGACACGCCGCTGTCGCCCGCCCAGGCGACCTATGCGCGGGCGGTGAGGACGTCGGGCCAGGCCCTGCTGGTGCTGATCGAGGACATTCTCGACTTCGCCAAGATCGAGTCCGGTCGCATCGAGATCGTGCCGCGCCCGTTCGATCTCGCCGCCGTGGTGGAGGAGGTGGTCGAGCTGCTGGCGCCGCGCGCCCATGCCAAGGATGTCGAGATCGGTGCCTTCGTCGATCCGATGCTGTCGGCGCGGGTGACCGGCGACGCCGCGCGGGTGCGCCAGGTGCTGCTCAACCTGGTCGGCAATGCGGTGAAGTTCACCGAGCGCGGCAACGTCGCGGTCGCGGTCGAGCCCGCCGCGCCGGCGCCCGGGGAGGAGGCCGACGGCGTCGTGCTCACCGTGCGCGACACCGGGATCGGCATCGCGCCCGCCGCCCAGGCCCGCATCTTCGGCGAGTTCGAGCAAGCCGAGGGAGGAGCGGCGCGTCGCTTCGGTGGCACCGGGCTCGGCCTCGCCATCACCCGGCGGCTGGTCGAGCGCATGGGCGGCACCGTGACGGTGTCGAGCGCGCCCGGCGAGGGCTCCTGCTTCCGGGCCGCGTTGCCGCTGCCGGCGGCGCCCGCGCCCGCGGTGGCGCCGCCGCGCGCCCTCGCCGGCACGCGGGTGGTGATCGTCGCCGCCGACCCGCCGGCCCTGGCGCCGCTCGGCCGCCAGCTCGCCGCTTGGGGCGCCGACGTGCGGATGCGGTCGCCCGCGGCGGCGTCCGCCGCTCTCGCCGACGGTGGCGTCGATGCCCTGCTGGTCGATCGCAGCGTCGGGGAGACGGCGGCGGCGGCTCTCGCTCGCCTGCCGGCGGGAACCGCGGACGGCCGTCCGGCTCGCCGCATCCTGCTGCTGCGTCCCGGCGAGCGCGCCGCGCTGGCCGGGCTCGCCGCCGCCGGCTTCTCGGACTATCTGGTCAAGCCGGTGCGGGCGGCCTCGCTGGCCGGGCGCTTCGGCCAGCCGGCGGACGCGCTCGCTGCCACGCTCCCATCCGCCGCAGTCCCGCCGGTCGGGCCACCGGCCGCCGCGTCGCCGCGCGCCGTGCTGGTGGCCGAGGACAATCCCATCAATGCACTGCTGGTGCGGGCGCTGGTCGAGCGGCTCGGCCATGCCGTCACCCTCACGCCGGACGGCGCCGCCGCGGTGGCCGCCTGGGCGGCAGCCCGCGACGCGGGCCGTCCGTTCGACGTGGTGCTGATGGATCTTCATATGCCGGGCCTCGACGGCGTCGCGGCGGCGGCCCGCATCCGCGCCCTCGAAGCCGACAGCGGCGCCCGGGTCCCGATCGTCGCTCTCACGGCCGATGCCTCACCGGCGGAGCCGGAGCGCTTCGGCGCCGCCGGCCTGGACGCCGTGCTGGTCAAGCCGCTCGACCGCGACCGCCTTGCGGCGCTCCTCGCCGATCTCGGCGACGGCAGGCGCGCCGCCTGACGCGGCTCGTCGGCCGCCTGACCGCGGCGGCCTCTCGGCCTGATTCTCGCGTCAGCCGCCCGTCTCTCCGCTCACCACCCACCGTGCACCCCACGACGCGGCTGCGTGCCGCCTGCCGCGGTGCACCGGATTGGTGTATGATCCGTCAATGCAGTCGGCGGTGTCACAAAACCGTGGCGGCCCGTGATTAGTTTCGCCGAACAGGGGAACGGTCAGCCCGCATCCGCAGCGGCGCTTCTGCCGCGGCGCCGTTCCGGCTCGGGAGCCGTTCGATGCACAGCCGTCCGCGTGAGCCGTCCGCCAAGGGGCTGTTCGGCATGATCCGACCGCGGCCGGCCGTCTCCCGGGTGCCGCGGCTCGCCGCCCTCAAGGCGTATGGCGGCCTGCGCGTCTCCGATCCGCGGCTCAGTCGATCCGAGGAGACGCTCGGCCGCATCGGTGCGCTGGAGGTGCGGCTCGCGCATCGCGCCGTCGACATCCGGCGGGCGCAGCGGCTGCGCTTCGACGTGTTCTATCAGGAGATGTCGGCGGTGGCCGACGCCGCCACCCTGCTGGCGCGGCGCGACGTCGATGCGTGGGACGCGGTGTGCGACCATCTCCTGGTGCTCGATCATGGGCGGCCGACCCGGCATGGGCCGGCGGTGGTCGGCACTTATCGGCTGCTGCGCCAGGAGATCGCCGAGCGGTGCGGCGGCTTCTACACGGCGGGCGAGTTCGACATCGCGCCGCTGATCGCCCGCCATCGTGGGCTGACATTCCTGGAGCTGGGGCGCTCCTGCGTGCTGCCGCCCTACCGCAACAAGCGCACCGTCGAGCTGCTGTGGCACGGCATCTGGACCTATGTGCTGCGCCACCGGGTCGACGTGATGCTCGGCTGCGCCAGCCTCGAAGGCACCGATCCAGAGGCGCTGGCGCTGCCGCTGTCGTTCCTCCATCACTTCGCCGCCGCCCCCGAGCCGTGGCGGGCGCGGGCGCTGCCGGGCCGGCACGTCCGGCTCGACCGCATGGACCGGGAGGCGGTCGATCCCAAGGCGGCGCTGCATGCGCTGCCGCCGCTGATCAAGGGCTATCTGCGGCTCGGCGCGCGCGTCGGCGACGGTGCCGTGATCGACCGCCAGTTCGGCACCACCGACATTCTCGTGGTGCTGCCGGTGAGCGCCATCAGCGCCCGCTACATCGGCCATTTCGGGGCCGGCGCCGAGCGCCACGCGGCGTGAGCCGTCGCGGTCCGGGACGCAGCGCGACTCACAGCCGGCGCAGCGCCACCTCGGCGATGCGGTGGGTCTCGCCCTTCTTCAGGATGAGGTCGGCGCGCTGCCGAGTTGGCAGGATGTTCTCCTGGAGATTGACCAGGTTGATCCGCGACCAGATGTCGGTCGCCATGCCGATCGCCTGCTCGTCGGTGAGCTGCGAGTAGCGGCGGAAATAGGATTTCGGATCGCGGAACGCGGTGGTGCGCAGCGCCAGGAAGCGCTTCACGTACCAGTGCCGCAGCACCTCCTCGTCGGCATCGATGTAGATCGAGAAGTCGAAGAAGTCGGAGACGAACGGGATCGCCTTGCCGTCCTTCGGGGGGCGGCCGGTCTGGAGCACGTTGACGCCCTCGACGATCAGGATGTCGGGCCGGTCGATCTCGATCCAGTCGTTCGGCACCACGTCGTAGACGAGGTGCGAGTAGACCGGCGCCCGCACCGGCCGGCGGCCCGCCTTGATGTGCGACAGGAAGCGCAGCAGCGCCGACAGGTCGTAGCTTTCCGGAAAGCCCTTCTTGTCCATCAGGCCCTCCTGCTCCAACACCGCGTTGGGGAACAGGAAGCCGTCGGTGGTGACGAGATCGACCTTCGGAACATTGGGCCAGCGCGCCAGCAGGGCTTGCAGCACGCGCGCCGTGGTCGACTTGCCGGCCGCCACCGAGCCGGCGACGCCGATCACGTAGGGGACCTTGGCGTCGACGGTGTTGAGAAATCGCTGCTGGGCCCGGAACAGCCGCTGGGTGGCGGCGACATAGAGCGACAGCAGGCGCGACAGCGGCAGATAGATTTCCTCGATCTCGGGGATGTCGAGGCGGTCGTGGACCGAGCGCAGCCGGATCACCTCGTCCGGCTCCAGCGTCATCGGCGTGTCCTCGCGCAGCGCCGCCCAGTCGTCGCGCGAGAACACCCGGTAGGGCGAGAGATGATTGTCCGTGCGTGGCGCGACGAGCTGGTCCATGGGATCAGACATCCTTCCTCGATGCCTTTTCGGCGAGGCCGGACTGTGCGGTCCGGGACTCGAGCTCCGCCTCCACCTCGGCGAGCCGGACGTCGCGCGCCTTCAGCAGGACGAGCAAATGGTACATGAGATCCGCTGCTTCCGCGATGACTCGCTCGCGGGTCTCCCCTGCACCGGCGAGCACCACCTCGATGGCCTCCTCGCCGAGCTTGCGGGCGCAGTGGGCGGCCCCACGGTCGAGGAGCTTGCGGGTGTAGGAGATCTCGGCCGAGGCGGCGGCGCGCTCGGCGATCCGGCGCTCGAGGTCGTGCAGGGTGAAGCCGGTCATCGGGCGCTTCCGTGGTGAGGGAAAATCCGTTTCGAGTTAGGGGTCTAGCCGCATCGGCAGGCCGGCCCGGGCCATGTGGAGCTTGGCCTCGCGGATCGAATGCTCGCCGAAGTGGAAGATCGAGGCGGCCAGCACCGCGGTGGCGTGGCCGTCGCGGATGCCGTCCACCAGATGATCGAGGTTGCCCACGCCGCCGGAGGCGATCACCGGCACCGGCACGGCGTCCGCGATGGCGCGGGTGAGCGGGATGTCGAACCCGGCCCGGGTGCCGTCGCGGTCCATCGAGGTGAGCAGGATCTCGCCGGCCCCCAGCGCCACCACCTCGCGCGCATAGGCGACCGCGTCGAGGCCGGTCGGCTTGCGGCCCCCATGGGTGAAGATCTCCCAGCGGTCGGGCTCGCCCGGAGCGGCGCTGCCCGGCCCGGCGACCCGCTTGGCGTCGATCGCCACCACGATGCACTGGCTGCCGAACTTCTCGGCCGCCTCGCGGACGAAGCCGCGGTTCGCCACCGCGGCGGTGTTGATCGACACCTTGTCGGCGCCCGATTGCAGCAGCACCCGGATGTCGTCGACGGTGCGAACGCCGCCGCCGACCGTCAGCGGCATGAAGCAGGCTTCCGCGGTGCGGCGGACCACGTCCAGGATGGTGCCGCGGTTCTCGTGGCTCGCCGTGATGTCGAGGAAGCACAGCTCGTCGGCGCCGGCGGCGTCGTAGGCGATCGCCGCCTCCACCGGATCGCCGGCGTCGCGAAGATCGACGAAGTTGACGCCTTTGACGACACGGCCGTCCTTGACGTCGAGGCAGGGGATGACGCGGACCTTGAACATCGGTGCGGGTCTCGCGCACCGGCCGGCCCGCGGGCGCGGCCGGGCGCCGTCAGTCGAACCACTCGTCGGCGGGATCGAAGGCCGGGATCGGGATGTTGACGATGCGCAGCCGGCCGACCGCGCGGTGGCGGCAGCCCGGCTTGATCATCACGCTGGTGTAGGGCTTCAGCGGCACGCGGTCGCCGTCCACCTCCAGCACGCCTTCGCCCTCCAGGACGAAGTAAATCTCCGTCATGGCCTTGTGATAGTGGGTGCGGGCATCGGCCGTGATGTCGGTGATGTGCAGGGTCGCCACCGTGTTGTCGGGCGTCGCGAAGGCGCGCCGCGCCTCGCCGCACGGGCAGGGCACCGGCGGGATCGCGGCGAGATCGGCGACCACATAGCGCGGCTCGCCGGGGGCCGGCGGGGTGCCGGGTGCTGGGACGGCGTCCGTCGCCGGAACGGCGACCGTCATGGCACGGCTCCCTCGGCGGCCGCCAGCATGGCCAGCGCCTTCTTGGGATCGAGCCGGCCGTCATAGAGGGCGCGGCCGGCGATCGCGCCGGCGAGCTTTCTGGCCCGCGGCGCGGTCAGCTTCTCGATGTCGGCCATGGAGCCGAGCCCCCCCGAGGCGATGACCGGGATCGAGATCGCCTCGGCGAGCGCGATGGTGCCGTCGAGGTCGAGCCCGGTCAGCATGCCGTCGCGGCTGATCTCGGTGTAGATGATGGCGGCGACGCCGGCGTCCTCGAAGCGGCGGGCGAGATCGAGCACCGGCAGGTCCGACACCGCCGCCCAGCCCTCGACCGCGACGCGGCCGCCGCGGGCGTCGAGCCCGACCGCCACCCGGCCGGGAAAGCGGCGCGCCGCATCCTTCACCAGCTCCGGGTCGCGCACCGCCGCGGTGCCGATGATCACCCGGTCGATGCCCTCGGTCAGCCAGCCCTCGATGGTGGCGAGGTCGCGGATGCCGCCGCCGAGCTGCACCGGGATCGACACCGTCTCCAGAATCCGCTCGACCGCCGCGGTGTTGACGGGCCGTCCCGCGAAGGCGCCGTCGAGATCGACGAGATGCAGGTAGCGGAAGCCGGTCTCCTCGAACAGACGGGCCTGCTCGGCCGGATCGCGGTTGAAGATGGTGGCGCGCGCCATGTCGCCCTGCTCCAGGCGTACGGCGAGCCCATCCTTCAGATCGATGGCGGGAAACAGAATCACGGGCGGACTCCGCTGCGTTCTTCACCTCTCTCCGCGCGCGGAGAGAGGTCGACGTTCGCGCGATCAGCGCGGACGTCGGGTGAGGGGGCGTCTCGTGGATACGGAAGCGCCCCCTCACCCGACTCGCCGCTACGCGGCGAGCCACCCTCTCCCCGTAAACGGGGAGAGGGAAAAAGGGCCGCCTGCCGCAAGCCCGGTAAACGGGAACTCGTCTGGATCACGGCGTCCACTTCAGAAAGTTGGCGATCAGGGCGAGGCCGAGCCGCTGGCTCTTCTCGGGGTGAAACTGGGTGCCGGCCACGGTGTCGCGGCCGACGATCGCGGTGACCGGGCCGCCATAGTCGGCCTGCGCCACGAGGTCGCCGGGATCGGCGACAGCCAGGTGGTAGCTGTGGACAAAATAGGCGTGCAGCCCGTCCGGGCCGGTCGGGATGCCGTCGAGCAGCGGGTGCGGCCGGCGCGCATCGAGGGTGTTCCAGCCCATGTGCGGGATCTTGAGGCCGGGGTCCGCCGGGGTGATGCGGTCGACCTCGCCGGGAATCCAGCCGAGCCCCTCCGTCACCACATGCTCGCGGCCGCGCTCCGCCATGAGCTGCATGCCGACGCAGATGCCGAGGAACGGGCGGCCGCCGCGGCGCACCGCCTCGGTCAGCGCGTCGACCATGCCGGGCACCGCGTCGAGGCCGCGGCGGCAGTCCGCGAAGGCGCCGACGCCGGGCAGCACGATGCGGTCGGCGCGGCGTACCGCGTCGGGGTCGCGCGTCACCAGGATCGGCTGGTCGTGGCCGCTCTCGCGCGCCGCCCGCTCGAACGCCTTGGCGGCCGAGTGCAGGTTGCCGGAGCCGTAGTCGACGATGGCGACGGTCATCGGCCGCCCCCCGGCAGCGGGAACAGGCCGAGCACGCCGCCCCGGCCGGGCGGCGTGGCCCGCGGAGCGGTGAGGGGGCCACGATCGGCCTCGTACGGCGGCACCGCGGCGGCGTCGCGCTCGCGGGTGGCACGGACGAAATAGCGTTGCTCGGCCGCCTCGACATCGTCGGCCACCACGATGCCGTGGTCGCGCCAGCCGGCGCGCCGCAGCGTCCAGCGCCGCAGCATGCCGGCTTCGAGGCCGACCAGCAGGGCCACCAGGGCCGCCACCACCAGCCGGCCGTTGCCCGACACGCCGAGCAGCCCCTGCGCCACCGCGAGGGCGGCCGTCACGGCGAGCCACCCCAGCAGCACCAGCCACAGCCGGTGCCACAGCATCCACAGCGGACCGAACAGGAAGGCACCCCAGGAGAAGCCGTCCGGCACGAGCTGCACACGGTCGAGATCGACCGGCTGGCCGTCCGGCCGGGCAGGGGGCTCCAGCACCGCATAAACCGCCATCATCCGTCCTCGTGAAGGTCGCGGGCTCGCGCTGCGCCGCCGTCCGGACCAGGCGTCCGGCCGGCGGGGCGGCGCCGATCAGCCGCCGAGCGTCCCCTTGGTCGACGGGACCTCGCCCTTGGCCCGCGGATCGATCGCCACCGCGGTCCGCAGCACCCGGGCGAGCCCCTTGAAGCAGGACTCGGATATATGGTGGTCGTTGTCGCCGTACAGCGTCTCCACATGCAGGGTGACGCCGGCATTCATGGCGAACGCCTGGAACCACTCGCGCACCAGCTCGGTGTCGAAGGTGCCGATCTTGCTGTGGTGGAAGCCGGTGCGGAACACCAGGAAGGGGCGGCCCGAGATGTCGATGGCCACCCGCGTCAGCGCCTCGTCCATAGGCATGTGGACGTCGGCGTAGCGGGTGATTCCCTTCATGTCGCCGAGCGCCCGGCGGATCGCCTGGCCGAGCGTGATGCCGACGTCCTCGACCGTGTGGTGCTGGTCGATATGCAGGTCGCCCTTGGCGCGGACGGCGAGATCGATGCGCGAATGCCGCGACAGCAGGTCGAGCATGTGGTCGAGGAAGCCGACCCCGGTGTCGATCGACGACGTCCCGGTGCCGTCGAGATCGACCGAGACCTCGACGTCGGTTTCCTTGGTGGTGCGCGTCACGGTTGCGGTGCGCATGGAGCACGCCTTCTGGCCCGGCGGCCGGGTCGGGCCGGGCGGGAGGCCGCGGCGCGACGGTGTTGGAACCGCGGGCCTTTTATCAGGCCGGTCGGGGTTTCGCCACTGCGGTGGACGCCGGAGGGCCAAGGTGCGCCGGCCGCCGCCCTCACCTCTCCCCGCTGGCGGGGAGAGGTCGGAGGCCGAGCGGAAGCGAGGACTCCGGGTGAGGAGCGTTTCGGCTCGAACGCGGCGCCCCCTCACCCGCCGCGCTTTGGCGTTTCGCGCCGCCCTCACCTCTCCCCGGCAGCGGGAGAGGTGACGGCTTCAACGGCCGTGCCGTCCCGCCGCGTTGCAATGCGGCCGGGCGGTTCCTAAATCAGGGCGTCACGAGGTTTCATTTCCGATGCAATCCGATTCCGCCCGCTCCGAGCTTCCGTCCTGGCACGGCACCACCATCGTGACGGTCCGCAAGGGCGGCATCGTCGCGGTCGGCGGCGACGGCCAGGTCTCCATCGGCCAGACCATCGTCAAGGCCAATGCGCGAAAAGTCCGCCGGCTCGCCAAGGGCGACGTCATCGGCGGCTTCGCCGGCGCCACCGCCGACGCCTTTACGCTGTTCGAGCGGCTGGAGGCCAAGCTCGAGCAGTATCCGGGCCAGCTCATGCGGGCGTCGGTCGAGCTGGCCAAGGACTGGCGCACCGACCGCTACCTGCGCCGGCTCGAAGCCATGATGATCGTCGCCGACCCGAAGATCTCGCTGGTGCTGACCGGCAATGGCGACGTGCTGGAGCCCGAGAACGGCGTCGTCGGCATCGGCTCCGGCGGCAACTACGCGCTGGCCGCCGCCCGGGCGCTCATCGACACCGATCTCGACGCCGAGACCATCGTGCGCCGCTCGCTCCAGATCGCCGCCGACATCTGCGTCTACACGAATGGCAACCTGACCATCGAGACCCTGCCGGTTGGCTGAGCCCTACCAGTTCCGTCCGTTCACAGCCGCCGACCTGCCGCTGATGGCGACCTGGCTGGTGCGGCCACACGTCCGCGAATGGTGGGGCGACCCGGAGGAGCAGCTCGCGCTGGTCGCTTCCGATCTCGATCATCCCGACATGGACCAGTTCCTGGTGCTCGCCGGCGGGCGGCCGTTCGCCTACATCCAGTGCTACCGGCTCGGCGTCTGGAACGAGGGCTTCGGGCCGCAGCCGGCGGGGACGCGCGGCATCGACCAGTCGATCGGCGAGCCCGACATGCTCGGGCGCGGCCACGGCTCCGCCTTCGTGCGGCAGTTCTCCGACGATCTCCTGGCGCGCGGCGTGCCGCGCGTCGTCACCGATCCCGACCCCGACAATCCGCGCGCGATCCGCGCTTATGAAAAGGCCGGCTTCCGCCGCGACCGCGTGGTCGACACGCCGGACGGCCCGGCGCTCCTGATGGTACGCGACCCATGACCGACTTCTCGCCCCGCGAAATCGTCTCCGAACTCGACCGCTTCATCATCGGCCAGCACGACGCCAAGCGTGCCGTCGCCATCGCGCTGCGCAACCGCTGGCGGCGGTTGCAGCTCGACGAGAAGCTGCGCGAGGAGGTGATGCCGAAGAACATCCTGATGATCGGCCCGACCGGCGTCGGCAAGACCGAGATCTCGCGCCGCCTCGCCCGGCTGGCCGGGGCGCCGTTCATCAAGGTGGAGGCGACCAAATTCACCGAGGTCGGCTATGTGGGCCGCGACGTCGAGCAGATCGTCCGCGATCTCGTCGAGGTCGGCATCGCGCTGACCCGCGAGCGCAAGCGCAAGGACGTCGCGGCGCGGGCGCATCTCGCCGCCGAGGACCGCGTCGTCGATGCGCTGGTCGGCGCCAATGCGTCCGCCTCCACCAAGGAGACGTTCCGCAGGAAGGTGCGGGCCGGCGAGATGGACGACCGCGAGATCGAGATCGAGGTGCAGGCGGGCGGCGGCGGTGGCATGCCGATGTTCGATATTCCCGGCATGCCGGGCGCTCAGATGGGCGCCGTGTCGCTCGGCGACATCTTCGGCAAGCTCGGCGCCGGCCGCACCAAGACGCGCCGGGTGACCGTGAAGGAGTCCTACGACATCCTGATCGCCGAGGAATCCGACAAGCTGCTCGATCAGGATCAGCTGGTGCAGGAGGCGATCCGGGCGGTCGAGAACAACGGCATCGTGTTCCTCGACGAGATCGACAAGATCTGCGCCCGCGAGAACCGCGGCGGTGCCGACGTGTCGCGCGAGGGCGTGCAGCGCGACCTGCTGCCGCTGATCGAGGGCACCTCGGTGTCGACCAAGCACGGCACGGTGAAGACCGACCACATCCTGTTCATCGCGTCGGGCGCCTTCCATCTGGCCAAGCCGTCCGATCTGCTGCCGGAGCTGCAAGGCCGGCTGCCCATCCGGGTCGAGTTGAAGGCGCTGACGCGCGACGACTTCCGCCGCATCCTCACCGAGACCGAGGCGTCGCTGATCAAGCAGTACGTCGCCCTGATGGCGACCGAGGGCGTGACGCTCGACTTCCAGGAGAGCGCGATCGACGCCATCGCGGATGTCGCCGTTTCGGTGAACGCCACCGTCGAGAACATCGGGGCCCGCCGGTTGCAGACCGTGATGGAGCGGGTGCTCGACGAGATCTCCTTCACGGCGCCCGACAAGTCGGGCGACACGCTGACGATCGACGGCGACTATGTGAACAGCCGCGTGGCCGATCTCGCCAAGAACGCCGATCTCAGCCGCTTCATCCTCTGATCAGCGCGGCCGCCGCGCACGATGTTGCGCCGGCGCAGATGCGCACGGCGCATCGTGGCGCGAAACGCGCGCGAGGCGACCGATCATGTCGGAGACGAGGCGCGGCGGCGCGGTGGCTCACCGCGGGCGCGCGAGATGCGCAGGCCGTCCGAACCGAATCAGAACGGGAATTCGACGGCCCAGGAGGCGCTGCGGGCCGGATGCGCCGGCGGCGTCGAACGGGTCTGCCAAGTGGCGGCGACGTGCGGAGCGGTGGGCTCGGCCGGCGGCGGCAGCAGCGGCGGGCGAATCACGCCGAGCCCGAAGGCATCGGCGGCCCACACCACCACGGCGCCTCGCGAGTTGCGCATATGGCCGTTCTTCCACCAGCCGATGTGCTGGCCGAAGCGATCATAGACGCTGTGCCCCTCGATGGAGGCGAGATGACAGCCCTGGAGGCTGATGATGCGGCCGTGCTCTTCCTGGAGCCAGGCCCGCACGCGGCCCTGGCGATCGTAAAGCGGTTCCATTGCCTTGCTGATTTCGAGTAGGGGGTCCGTCGTCACACATGCACCGTCGGGGAGACGACGCATCGATGTGCTTTCTAACACGGCGTTCCCGCTGCGAGAACGTGTAGAATTCCTGACACGCGACATCCCGTCTCATGGGGATATTTGCGCAGGCGCAAGAGTTGCGGTGCGCTGCACGTACGCGAGACGCGCGCATGACGCGGTCAGACACACCAAGCCGCAGCGCGATCAGTTGCGTGGCGCCCGTAACGACAGGCTGATCCGGGTCACGATGGCGTCCCAAGCGCGTTCTTCGGATCTCGGGTATGCAATGTAGATACAGTGCATCGGGCCTGCCGCCCGCGCCGGAAAGTTGCATCGACTGTAGAATATGTCGTCGTCGGCGACGCCCGATACTGCGAAGAAGCGGTCGGTGATGCGGCGATAGTCGATGGCGCTGGCGGGGACGCGGAGATTGCTGCGGACGAAGCGCGCCGGCGAGTGATTCTCCGCGTTGGGCTCGACATAGACCATCAGCCGGGCGCGGCCGTCCGCCGATCCGAGCTCCACCCCCGCGCCGCGGCGGGCCGGCCCCAGCTCGACCGTGAAGATGTTGGACGGGTAGTCGACGCGGGTGCCGGCGCGGTCGGTGAATACCGCCCAGCCCGGATTGTCGAGCCCGACCGTCGGGCCGCGGCTCGCCGCGGCGGCGCGTCCCGCCTCGGCAGAACCTGGGGAATCATCCGGGGCCCCATCCGGGGGCTCGGGCGCGGCGAACTCCGGCGCCGGCGGGGCGCCGGCAGGCTGGGCGGCCGCCGGCATCGTGACCAGGCCGGCGAGCGTCAGCGCGGCTGCGGCCACGACCCAACTCACACCCCGAACCCCACTGCGAACCACACTCCGAGCCAGGCCACGGTGCTGCATCTGCGCCTCCCTCGACGGCCTTGTCCGGCTCCCGCCCGGACGCCGCGCCGGCGTCTCGATCGCCCGTCAACGCCTCGGCGAGTCGGACGTTCCGTCCGGCGTCCCGCCGCCGCGCCGCCTTTCGCCGCGCTCCGGCTTCCCCCTATAATGCGACACCCGCCCAAGGCCGGCCGTCAGCGCCGCCGTCCATAATCCGAGGAGACCGCCATGGACCAGCACCTGCGCGAAATCCGCGCCGACGACATCGATCCGCGCCACGACTGGACTCGCGCCTTGCCGGCGCTCGGCACCATGGGGGTCGATTTCGAGGAGCGCGTCGACTACCGCCGTCTGCATCGCTATCGGCTGTCACGCGCCCGCCAGGCGCTGGAGAATTCCGACCTCGGCGCCCTGCTGGTCTTCGACGTCAACAACATCCGCTATCTCACCTCGACCAAGATCGGCGAGTGGGAGCGCGACAAGCTGGCCCGCTGGGCGCTGCTGACCCGCACCGGCGAGCCGATCCTGTGGGACTTCGGCTCCGCCGCCGTGCATCACAAGCTCTATGCGCCGTGGCTGAAGCCGGAGAACTGCCGGGCCGGACTGGTCGGCCTGCGCGGCACCGTCGATCCCGCCTTCGGCCTGATGGCCCGTCACGCCGAGGAGATCGCGGCGCTGCTGCGCGAGGCCGGCGTCGCCGACATGCCGGTCGGCATGGACGTGGTCGAGCCGCCGATGATGTTCGCCCTGCAAAAGGCCGGCGTCACCGTGGCGGACGGCCAGCAGGTGATGCTGGAGGCGCGCGAGATCAAGTCGGCCGACGAGATCGCGCTCCTCAATCGGGCTGCCGCCATGGTGGACGGCGCCTATCAGGTCGTGTGGGACATGCTGCGGCCCGGCGTGCGCGAGAACGACGTGGTCGCCGAGGTGAACAGGTTCCTCTATCGCCACGGCTCCGACGATGTGGAGGCCATCAACGCCATCTCGGGCGAGCGCTGCAATCCGCATCCGCACAACTTCACCGACCGGATGCTGCGGCCGGGCGATCAGGCGTTCTTCGACATCATCCAGGCGTTCATGGGCTACCGCACCTGCTACTACCGGACCTTCAATGTCGGCCGCGCCACCCCGGCCCAGCACGACGCCTATCGGCGGGCGCGCGAGTGGCTCGACAACGCCATCGCCCGCATCCGGCCGGGCGTCACCACGGCGCACATCTGCGAGGTGTTCCCCAAGGCCGAGGCGTTCGGCTTCCCGGACGAGATGGCGGCCTTCGGGCTGCAATTCGCGCACGGGCTCGGCCTCGCCCTGCACGAGCGGCCGATCATCTCGCGGGTGGTGTCGATGGACCATCCGACCGAGATCAAGGAGGGCATGGTGTTCGCCATCGAGACCTACTGCCCGGCCGGCGACGGCTACTCGGCGGCGCGTATCGAGGAGGAGGTGGTGGTCACCGACAAGGGCTGCCGGCTGATCACCCTGTTCCCGGCCGAGGAGCTGCCGATCGCCGGCCGCTACTGAGCCGGCGCGGCTGCCGGCGCGCCGTCGTTCAGCGGCGGCGCTCGGCCAGGAGATCGCGATAGAGCTGGGCGTAGCGGCGCGCCGAGCGGCGCCACGACACGTCGGCCCGCATGGCGTTGCGCTGCACGCGCCGCCACACCCGGCCGTTGCGCCACAGCGCGGTGGTGCGCAGCACCGCCGCCTCCAGCATGCCGATGGTCGGCGTGAACACGATGCCGGTGCCGACGCCCTCGGCGATCGCCATGTCGTTGCAGTCGATGACCGTGTCGGCGAGGCCGCCCACATGGCTCACCACCGGCAGCGTGCCGTAGCGCAGGGCGCACATCTGCGACAGCCCGCAGGGCTCGTAGCGCGACGGCATCAAGAGCGCGTCGGCGCCGGCCTGGACCAGATGCGCCAGCTCCTCGTCGTAGCCGATCACGCAGGCGACGCGGCTCGGATGAATGCGGGCGGCATCGAGAAACGCCTGCTGGAGATTGCGCTCGCCGGAGCCGAGCACGACGAGCTGCGAGCCGGTGGCGAGCAGCGTCGGCAGCACCTCGACCAGCATGTCGAGGCCCTTCTGCCAGGTCAGCCGGCTGACCACGCCGAACAGCAGCGCATCGTCGGGCGCGAGGTTCATGCGCTTCTTCAGCACCGACTTGTTGGCGATGCGCGGCGCGATGCGGCGGGCGTCGAAGCGGGCGGCGATCAGCGGGTCGCGGCTCGGGTTCCACACCGCGTCGTCGATGCCGTTGAGGATGCCGGAGAGCCGCTCGGTGCGGCTGCGCAGCAGGCCGTCGAGCCCCATGCCGTATTCACGGGTGCGGATCTCGGCCGCATAGGTGGGCGATACCGTGGTGATCCAGTCGGCGAGCGCCAGCCCGGCCTTGAGGAAGCCGATCTCGCCGTGGAACTCGACGCCGTTGATGCTGTAGGCCTGCGGCGGCAGCGCCAGCGCCGGCAGCAGCGAGGCGGGGAACAGGCCCTGGAAGGCCAGGTTGTGCACCGTCTGGACGGTGCGCGGGCCGCGCTCGTAGCGGTAGCGCAGATAGGCGGCCGCAAGCCCGCCCTGCCAGTCGTGGGCGTGCAGCACGTCGGGCCGCAGGGCCGGGACCTCGCCGGCGGCCAGGCGCGCCGCCATCAGGCCGAGGGCGCCGAACCGGATGGCGTTGTCGGGCCAGTCGCGGCCGTCGACCGCCATGTAGGGGTTGCCGGGCCGGTCGTAGAGATGCGGCGCCGCGATGGCGATCAGCTCGAGATTGCGGGCGCGGCCGTGCAGCAGCTTGGCGGGACTGCCGAACAGGTCCGGCACCTCGAGCACGGTGGAGACGTCGTGCAGGGCCGCCAGCACGGCCGGATAGCCGGGGATCAGCGTGACGGTGCGCACGTTCTCGGGGGCGAGCGCCGCCGGCAACGCGCCGACGACGTCCGCGAGCCCCCCGGTCTTCACGAAGGGGAAGATCTCGGAAACGACGGACAGGACGAGGATCGGACTCGCGCCACTCACAACCGATCGATCATGTGCTGGGTGATCAGGCAGATGCCGTTCTCGGTGCGGCGGAACCGCTCGGCGTCGAGCTCCGGGTCCTCGCCCACCACCAGCTTCGGCGGGATGATGGTGCCCTTGTCGATCACGACGTTGCGCAGCCGCGCGCCGCGGCCGACATCGACCTGCGGCAGCACCACCGAGTTCTCGACATAGGCGTAGGAGTGGACGTGCGAGCCGGTGCCGATCAGCGAGCCGCGGATCGACGCGCCCGACACGATGCAGCCGCCGGCCACCAGCGACGACACCGCGGTGCCGCGCCGGCCCTGCTCGTCGTGCACGAACTTGGCGGGCGGGGTGATCTCCGCATAGGTCCAGATCGGCCAGTTGTGATCGAACAGGTCGAGCTGCGGCACCACCGCGGTGAGGTCGATATTGGCCTCCCAGTACGCATCGATGGTGCCGGCGTCGCGCCAATACACCTCGGCCTCCTCGCGCGAGCGCACGCAGGAGCGCGAGAACGGATGCGCCACCGCCTTGCCGTACTTGACGAGGTAGGGGACGATGTCCTTGCCGAAGTCGTGCGTCGAGTGCGGGTCCTGGGCGTCGCGCCGCACCTGGTCGATCAGGAACTTGGTGTTGAAGACGTAGATGCCCATGCTGGCCAGCGCCAGCGCCGGGTTGCCCGGCATGTGGGGCGGCTTCTCGGGCTTCTCGACGAAGTCGAGAACCACATCGTCGGCGCTGACATGCAGCACGCCGAAATGGGTCGCCTGCTTGAGCGGCACCTCGATGGTGGCGATGGTGATGTCGGCCTTCTGCTCCACATGCTGCTGGAGCATCGGCTCGTAGTCCATCTTGTAGACGTGATCGCCGGCGAGAAGGACGATGTATTCCGGATTGTAGCTCTCGATGATGTCGAGGTTCTGGTAGACGGCGTCGGCCGTGCCGGCATACCAGCTCGCTCCGGCGATGCGCTGGCTCGCCGGCAGGATGTCGAAGCTCTCGTTCCGCTCGGGGCGGAAGAAGTTCCAGCCCCGCTGCATGTGGCGGATCAGGCTGTGCGCCTTGTACTGGGTCGCCACCGCGATACGGCGGATGCCCGAATTGAGCGCGTTGGAGAGCGTGAAGTCGATGATGCGGGACTTGCCGCCGAAATAGACCGCCGGCTTGGCGCGGTTGTCGCAAAGCTCGTGCAGCCGGCTGCCACGGCCGCCTGCGAGCACATAGGCCATCGCGCTACGGGCGAGCGGCCCCGACAAGGAATGGTCAAACGGCACTGAATTGCCTCGCCTGAGTTTGAGAAGTCCGTCCTCCGAATCCGTTGCCCGCTCCGATCGTCGGGACCGCGCGCGCCGTGCCGACGGCGCGCCGCGGCGCGCCGGTCACGCCCGGAGATAGGCCTCTGTCGCGTAGCGCCGCATCATGCGGGCGCTGTTGAACACCGCGCCGATCTTGGCGATGGTCTGCTTCATCATCCAGATCCAGCGCGCCCGGTCCTCGTGATAGAGCGGCAGCACGGTGGATTCGAGCTTGGCGTACATGGCGGCCGCGTGCGCCTCGGGCGAGGGATCGCTGCCGTCGCTGCCGATCGACCAGCCGGTGACGCCCTCGACCCAGCCCTCCAGCCACCAGCCGTCGAGGACGCTGAAGTTGAGCACGCCGTTGAACGCCGCCTTCATGCCGCTCGTCCCCGATGCCTCCAGCGGCGGCACCGGATTGTTGAGCCACACATCCGAGCCGGCCACCAGCCGCTTGGCGATGGCGATGCTGTAGTTTGGCAAAAATGCCATGGGGATGTCTTTGATCGATCTCATATGGGCGTGGATCGACCGGATCATCGCCTTGCCTTCGAAATCGCGCGGATGCGCCTTGCCGGCCATCACCACCTGGAACGGCCGGCGGCCGGCGATCGCCCGGAGGCGCTCGATGTCGTGGAACAGCAGGTCCGGACGCTTGTAGCCGGTCATCCGGCGGGCGAAGCCGATCACCGGCACGTCGGGGTCCATGGCGACCCCGGTGGTGTCGCGCACCAGATCGATCAGCTCGTGCTTGGCCTGCTGATGGGCGGCCCACAGCGCCTCGTCCGGCACCTGATCGGCCTTGAGCAGGTCCTCCAGCTCGTAGGCCCAGTGCGGGGCGAGCGTCTTGAACAGGTCGGCGATCGCCGGATGCATCCAGGTCGGCACATGGGCGCCGTTGGTGACCGTGCGGATCGGGTAGGCCGGGAACATCTTCTGCGCCGTCTCGGCGTGCCGGCGGGCGACGCCGTTGGCGTAGCGCGACAGGTTGAGGGCGAGCTGCGTCATGTTGAGGTGATCGGGACCGGCCAGCAGCTTGAGCTGATCGAGCTCGATGAGGTCGCCCACGATGGCGCGCACGTCGTCATAGGAGAACCGATCGTGCCCCGCCTCCACTGGCGTGTGGGTGGTGAACACGCATTTCTCGCGCACCGCGTGGACATCGTAGTCGAACGGCTCGGGAATGCCCGGGATGCGGTTGAGCCGATGGTGGTCGAGCAACGCCAGCGACAGGAACGCGGCGTGGCCTTCGTTGAGGTGATAGGTGTCGATGGTGAAGCCGAGCGCGCGCAGCACGCGGACGCCGCCGACGCCGAGCACCACCTCCTGCTTGATGCGATCCTTCTGGTCGCCGAAATACAGCCGGTTGGTGATGATGCGGTCGCGTGGATCGTTCTCCGGAACGTTGGTGTCGAGCAGCAGCACCGGCACCTGCGGGCCGCGCGCCGACTTCAGCTCGTAGAGCCACGGGCGAATCCACACCTGGCGGCCTTCGATCTGCACCGCCACCATGGCGCCGACCGGGGTCGCCCACTCCTCCGGGTTCCACGGATCGGGACCGTCGATCTGGTTGCCGTCGGCGTCGATCTGCTGCTTGATCGAGCCCTCGCGCGACGCGAGGGTGACGAACACCATGGGCAGGTCGAGATCGGCGGCCGAGCGGGCGGCGTCGCCGGCCAAGAGCCCGAGGCCGCCCGAATAGGTGTGCATCTCCTGCCGGATGCCGACCTCCATGGAGAAGTAGGCGATCCGGTTGACCGACAGATAGCGCGCGACCTCGATCATTGCTGCTCCGCGACGGTTGGGCCTGGTGACGAGTGAGTCCGGCGAGGGACCGGGTTCGCGCCGCTCACCGCCGTCACCGGAGACGTCCGGGGCGGCGGGCATGGTGCCCGGCGGGGCCGGCGAGCCGGTCCCGCGGCGTGCGGCCGGGTGAGGGAGGCGAGCCCGGCGCGACCGCATGGGGGCGGCGCGGCAGTCTCGTCGGACTCGTCATCATGTCGGCCCCCTCTCGCGCAGTCGCAGTCGATGCAATGCAATACAGGAGTCGGCGTGGCAAGCATCCGGCCGCCTTTGTGGCACAGACGCGGGCCGCCGCGCAAAGGTCTCGTCGGGACGTCCGCCGCTTGGGTGCGCCGCACCAGGGTGCGGCGCCGGAGTGCCGCGCCGGAGTGCCGCGCCGGAGACGACGGAGCGGTCGTGCTCATGGTCGCGTGCCACTCCTTCGTCCCGTTTCCCCGGTTCGTCCCGTGCCTCGGTCGACGTGGTCCGCTGGCTCTCCGGCGCGACCCGGCGCGGCGGCGATGTCGCGGCGAGGCGGATCAAAAAAGCAACCCTCGTGCCATACCGCAGTAGGGGGCCTGACGGCCAGAGGCGGAGCCGGCGGCTCGCCGTGCCGGTCCGGTGCGCCCCTCCGCGAGGCCGCCCGGACGCGAAAAGAGCGCCGCACGGGATCGTGCGACGCTCTTTCGAAAGGCGACGTTGCGAGGGTCGCGGGCGCGGCCTCAGTTGCGGCCGAGCACCGCCAGCGACACCGGCGCCAGGCCGTAGCCGAGGCCGATCGCCCGGGCACCGGCCGGCGTCAGATCGATCACCCGGCCGCGCACGAAGGGGCCGCGGTCGTTGATGCGGACCACCACCGAGCGGCCGGTCTTGCGGTGCGTCACCCGCACCATGGTTCCGAAGGGGAGGTGGCGGTGCGCCGCCGTCAGGGTGCCCGAATGCGCGCGCTCGCCGTTGGCGGTCTTGCCTCCCGAATAAACTGAAGCAATACCTGACTGAGTGAATGCCTCGGCCTTCGAAGAAAGCATCGAGACAGCGAATACTGCGACCAGGACAGCAATAGACCGAACGAGGATCAGCATCGCCATGCGCTGCATAGTCTCCGTGTTGTTTGAGGGAAGCAGCGCTTTAAGCGGCCGAATGTGCCCTCAACATGGCGAGGCGTTTGGGTTCCATCACGTTGTGTAACTAATATTACCGAGAGCTGTCGGGGGAGCAGAGCCGGCACCGGCGGCAAACTCGGGTCTCTCGGATCGGCCGGATCTCGTCCGAGAAGGCGCGGCCGTTGCGGCCGTCAGACGGTGGGGGTCCCGGAGGGACGAGCCCGCCAGGGGAGCGCGGCGGTTGAAAAGGGGAGCGCCGCGGTCAAAAAAAAGCGCGCCACGGCCCGACGGGGCGGTGGCGCGCCGACTCGAAGGCGCGAAAAAATAGCGACGGCAGCGACTACTTCTTCTTGCCGTCCGGACCGAACTGCGACAGGTAGGCCCAGAGGTCGTCCTGCTCCTTGTCGTTCTTGATGCCCGCGAAGACCATCTTGGTGCCGGGGATCTTGGCGCGCGGATCGGTGATGTAGGACTTGAACGTCGCCTTGTCCCAGGTGATGCCGGAATTCTTGTTGGCGTCGGAATAATTGAAGCCGGCGATCGTGCCGCTCTTGCGGCCCGGGAGGCCGTTGAGCACCGGGCCGACCTTGTTGGCCGCGCCTTCGCCGACGGCGTGGCACGGCGCGCACTTGCGGAACGAAACCGCCCCGGCCTCGACGTCCTGGGCGGCGGCAATGCCGGTCGAAGCCGCAAACGCGAACGCGACAACGAATGCTCTCATCATCATAGTGCCTGGTTCCCTTTCGTTCTCGAGGACCGGCCGGCGAGCCCGAGGGGCCGGAGACGCGGAGGTCCGCGTTCAGCAAGAAGACAGAAGCTTGACGAAAATCAAGCGCCGCCACACTCGCGGCTTTCCGCCGCGCCTCATCGTCTCCTAATGGCAAAGGTGACGTGAAGGTTCGAACCGGGATGGCGGTCGCCGGTTCGAGTCGACGACAGCGACCGTATCCGGAGTGTCCATGACCCCCGTTCCCCGCGTCGCCGCGTTCACCGGCCCGGCGGTGCTCAGTTACGGCTTTCGTCCGTTCTTCCTGGTCGGTGCCCTGTGGGCCGGTCTGACGGTGCTGCTGTGGCTGCCCGTCTACGAGGGCCGGATCGGGCTCGACGGCGTCTTCACGCCGACCGACTGGCACGCCCACGAGCTGCTGTTCGGCTATGTGGCCGCGGTGGTGACCGGGTTCCTGCTCACCGCCATCCCCAACTGGACCGGCCGGCTGCCGCTCGCCGGCCTGCCGCTGCTGGTGCTGGTGCTGGCGTGGCTCGCCGGGCGGCTCGCGGTGGCGGCCGGCGGCCTGCTCGGCTGGGGGCTCGTGGCGGTGATCGATTCCGCCTTCCTGCTGCTGGTGCTGGCGGCGGCCGGCCGCGAGGTGATCGCCGGCCGGAACTGGCGCAACCTGCGCGTCCTGGTGATCCTCGCGGTGTTCGCCCTCGCCAACCTGGTGTTCCATGTCGAGGCGCATCTGTGGGGCGGCGCGATGCTGGGGCGCCGGCTGGCCCTCGCCGCCGTCGTCATGCTGATCGTGCTGATCGGCGGCCGCATCATCCCGAGCTTCACCCGCAACTGGCTGGTGCGCCAGAACCCCGGCCGGTTGCCGGCTCCGTTCGACCGGCTCGACGCGGTCGCCATCGGGCTCGCCGTGGCGGCGCTGGCGGCGTGGCTGGCGGCGCCCGATGCCGTCGTCACGGCGGTGCTGCTGATCGCCGCCGGCCTCGTCCATGCGGTGCGGCTCGCCCGCTGGGCCGGCGACCGCACCGGGCGCGACGCCCTGGTGCTGATCCTGCACCTCGGCTACGCCTTCGTGCCGCTCGGCTTCCTGCTGCTGGCGGCGGCCGCGCTGTGGCCGGTCGTGCCCGAAGCCGCCGGCATCCACGCCTGGTCGGTCGGCGCCGTCGGGGTGATGACGCTCGCCGTGATGACGCGGGCGACCCGCGGCCACACCGGCCATGCCCTGGAGGCGCCGCCCTCGACCCGGCTGGTCTATGGCGCCGTGCTGGCGGCGGCGGCCCTGCGGATCGCCGCCGGCCTCCTGCCCGAGATGGCGACGCCGCTGCTGTGGGCCGCGGGACTCGCCTGG
The DNA here is from genome assembly GCA_009720755.1 of Rhodoplanes serenus. GTDB lineage: Bacteria > Pseudomonadota > Alphaproteobacteria > Rhizobiales > Xanthobacteraceae > Rhodoplanes > Rhodoplanes serenus. The sequence goes on along the minus strand of WNKV01000004.1, from coordinate 2,794 downwards.
GTGGCGGCGTTCTGGGGCTTCTGCCTGGTCTACGGGCCGCTGCTGGTGCGGCCGCGCCACAAGGCCGGCTGAGACACCCCGCCGCCTCCCGGTCCTGTCCGGTCCGGCAGGCCGGCAGGCCGGCAGGTGCGGCGACCGCGCGGGCGTGTGCGGCGATCCGGCGCGCGTCCGGTTCTCCCGCCTGCTCGACGGGTTCCTCCGAGCGGACGCCCGTCCGGCCCCGTCGCGACGGAGCCGCCGGCGCCTCCGCGGCCGCGCCGAGGCCCTTCGCCGGGTTGCGTTCGCCATATTGCACCGCCCCCGGGGCTGTGTTAGCAAACCCGCGGTTTTTCAACGGGGCGCCGGCCGCTCCGCATGCCCCACACAATCCTGGTCCCGCTACGAATCCAGGGGCTTGCGCCTGGCCCACGGAACCGCGGCGGGACCTCGGATGCCCGAACCCGAAAGAGAGCGCCGTGGCAGGAGACGAGCCGATCGTTGCCGGAATGGCAGGACGTTATGCGACCGCCCTGTTCGAGCTCGCCCGTGAGACCGGGGCGCTGGACACGGTGAGCCGCGACCTCGCCCGCTTCGAGGCGATGCTCGCCGACAATCCCGACCTGATGCGTCTGGTGCGCAGCGCCGTGTTCTCCGCCGAGGAGCAGACCCGGGCGATCACCGCGGTGCTCGCCAAGGCGAAGATCGAGGGCATCGCCGCCAACTTCCTGCGGCTGGTCGCGGCCAATCGCCGCCTGTTCGCCGTGCGGGACATGCTGCGCGCCTTCCGCGAGATGGTCGCCGCCCACAAGGGCGAGCTGCCGGCCGTGGTCACCGTCGCCGAGCCGCTGTCGGACGCGCACCGCGCCGAGATCAAGGCGGCGCTCGACGGCGTCACCGGCAAGAACGTGCAGGTGGACGTGAAGGTCGATCCCGCCATCATCGGCGGGCTCGTGGTCAAGGTCGGAAGCCGGATGGTCGACGGCTCGCTCCGCACCAAGCTGAATGCAATCAAGCACGCGATGAAAGAGGTCGGCTGATGGACATCCGCGCCGCAGAGATTTCTGCGATCCTCAAGGAGCAGATCAAGAACTTCGGCCAGGAAGCCGAGGTGTCCGAGGTCGGTCAGGTTCTCTCCGTCGGTGACGGCATCGCCCGCGTCTACGGCCTGGACAACGTCCAGGCCGGCGAGATGGTCGAGTTCGAGAACGGCGTCCGCGGCATGGCGCTGAACCTCGAGATCGACAATGTCGGCATCGTCATCTTCGGCAACGACCGCGAGATCAAGGAAGGCCAGACGGTCAAGCGCACCCGCGCCATCGTCGACGTGCCGGTCGGCAAGGGCCTGCTCGGCCGCGTCGTCGACGCGCTGGGCAACCCGATCGACGGCAAGGGGCCGATCCAGGCGACCGAGCGCCGCCGCGTCGACGTCAAGGCGCCCGGCATCATTCCGCGCAAGTCGGTGCACGAGCCGATGGCGACCGGCCTCAAGGCGATCGACGCGCTGATCCCGATCGGCCGCGGCCAGCGCGAGCTGGTGATCGGCGACCGCCAGACCGGCAAGACCGCCATCGTCCTCGACACCATCCTCAACCAGAAGCCGCTCAACCAGTCGACCGACGAGCACGTCAAGCTGTACTGCGTGTACGTCGCGGTCGGCCAGAAGCGCTCGACCGTCGCCCAGTTCGTGAAGGCGCTGGAGGAGAACGGCGCCCTCGAATACTCGATCGTGATCGCGGCCACCGCCTCCGATCCGGCCCCCATGCAGTTCCTGGCGCCGTTCGCCGGCTGCACCATGGGCGAGTACTTCCGCGACAACGGCATGCACGCCGTGATCTTCTACGACGACCTGTCCAAGCAGGCGGTCGCCTATCGCCAGATGTCGCTGCTGCTGCGCCGCCCGCCGGGCCGCGAAGCCTATCCGGGCGACGTGTTCTATCTGCATTCGCGCCTGCTCGAGCGCGCCGCCAAGATGAACAAGGACTACGGCTCGGGCTCGCTGACGGCGCTGCCGGTGATCGAGACCCAGGCCAACGACGTCTCTGCCTACATCCCGACCAACGTCATCTCGATCACCGACGGCCAGATCTTCCTGGAGACCGACCTGTTCTACCAGGGCATCCGCCCGGCCCTGAACGTCGGCATCTCGGTGTCGCGCGTCGGCTCGGCGGCGCAGACCAAGGCGATGAAGAAGGTCGCCGGCAAGATCAAGGGCGAGCTGGCGCAGTACCGCGAGATGGCGGCCTTCGCGCAGTTCGGCTCCGATCTCGACGCCACCACCCAGCGTCTCCTCAACCGCGGCGCCCGCCTGACCGAGCTCCTGAAGCAGCCGCAGTTCTCGCCGCTGAAGATGGAGGAGCAGGTCGTCGTCATCTATGCCGGCGTCAACGGCTATCTCGATCCGATTCCGGTCGGCAGCGTGCGGGCGTTCGAGCAGGGGCTGTTGTCGCTGTTCCGCACCAAGCACGCGGACGTGCTGGAGGCGATCCGGACCTCCCGCGACCTCGACGACGCCACCGCCGCCAAGGTGAAGGCAGTGCTCGACGAGTACGCGAAGACCTTCGCGTGATCGCGATGGGCGGCGGGCCGGTAGCATCGCCGCGGTGAACAGCGTGTTCCCTCCCCCCTTGTGGGGGAGGGTTAGGGTGGGGGGTCGGCTGCGAGGCCATACCCCGCTCTGGGGGGGGGCCCCGCCCCCCCCCCCCCCCCCCCGGGGGGGGGGGGGGGGGGGGGGGGGGGGGGGGCCGGCCCCCCCCCCCCCCCCAGGCCTGCTGGAAGGCCGGAGGCCCTAAGCAGGGCTTGGGAAGGGTTCGGGGAG
>WNKV01000049.1 GCA_009720755.1 Rhodoplanes serenus | reverse complement strand
AGCCCGAGCCGCCCGCGGCCGACGAGGGCGCCGGCGACGACTTCGGCGCGCCGGGCGGCAGGACGCTGTCGGATTACGACGACGACCTGACGGAAGCCGCCGCGCAGGGCACGGACGAGCTGCGGCGGGCGTGGCAGGCGCTGCCGGCCGACATCCGCGCGGAACTCAAGACGGCGCTAGACCGTCGCCACAAGCCGGCGGCCGCCGCGGCCGACGTGGCGAGGCAGCCGAAGGACGAGGAGGCCGCAGCGTGATCACGCTCGATCAGTTCGCGGCGCGCCACCCGGCGCCGGCCGCACCAGAGGAGGAGCCGGCATGACGACTCCGCCCGTGTCGATCCACCGCCAGGCCGACGAGGTCGAGTTGGCCGCGCTGAACGAGCGCGGACACCTGGAGAGGCTGCGCGCTCTCACGGGACGTCAGCGCCGGTCGGAGCACGAGATGGAGGCGGCCGAGCGCCGCATTCCGATCCTGGAGGCGGCGGCGCGGACGCTGCGCTGGGTGCAGCGGCACGAGGCCGAGCTGCGCGAGCGGTTCGGGCTGGGGCGAGGGGAGGCGGCGTGATGGGCTGGCTCAACGACACGCCGCATTCGGGCCGTGTCGGCCGCGTCACCGGGCGGCGCGGCGAGCGGCGGCCGACCGAGCCCCGCGGCTATGCGGCGCCGCCCGGCACCGGGCCGGCCGGCGAGACCTGCGGCGCGTGCCGGCACATCCTGCGGGGCCGGCGCTATCGGAAATGCGAGCTGGCGCGCGCCCTGTGGACGCACGGTCCCGGGACGGACATCCGGGCCCGGGCGCCGGCCTGCCGGCGGT
>WNKV01000048.1 GCA_009720755.1 Rhodoplanes serenus | reverse complement strand
GCCGTCAAGTCGATCGCAGCGATCTGGATGGCGCCGAAGAAAATACCGTAGCGGCCGTCGGCCGACAGCGGACGGACGGCGACGCGCTCGCCCCGGAAGGCGCGGGGCACGTTCCAGGGCCGCCCCTTGAAGCTGATGTAGTCCTTGGTCGTCGGCACCACACGGACGATCTCGCCCGCGTCGTAGTCGGGCGCCAGAAGGCGCTCCGGGAAGCTCCGCGAACTCGGACGGTAGCGGCTCGCCGGCACATCGTAGCCGAGCGCCTGGTGCGGGCGCTCGAGGTTGTAGACGCTGCGCCAGGCGTCGAAGGCGCGCTGCAACTCGGTGCGGTTGCGAAAGCACCGCAGCGAGAACAGCTCGGCCTCCAAGGTGGCGTGGAAGCGCTCGTTCTTGCCGCGGCTCTGCGGGTGGTAGGGGCGGCTGTGCAGCACCGTGACGCCGAGCTTCAGCAGCCACACGCCGAGCCGCGTGAAGCGCGCTCCCGAGGAATCGCCCCACGGCGTCCCGTTGTCGACAAACACCCCGTCCGGCAGGCCGTAGCGGCGGAACGTCGTGGTCAGCCGCTGCCGCACCGTTTCGCCCTGCTGGTCGGCGCAGGCCTCCAGGCACACCGCATAGCGCGAGTGGTCGTCCACCACGGTGAGCGGATGGCAACGCCCGTCCGGCAGCCGCTTCCAACCCTTGAAGTCCATCTGCCAGAGCTGGTTCGGCGCCGCCTTCTCGAACCGCTGATAGTCCCGGCAGGCTCCCCCCGTCGTCTCGCTCACCCGGCCGTGCCGACGCAGGATCTGATGGATCGTCGACATCGCCGGGACCGCGTGTCCCTCGCGTTCAAGGCAGCGCGCGATCTTGCGCGCCCCCCAGGCCGGGTGGGCATCGCGAACCGAAAGCACAAAGCCCTCGGTCGCGGCCGCGCAGCGGTTCGGGCTCGTGTGCGGACAACGCGAGCGATCCGCCAGATCCCGATCACCGCCCACCCAACGGCCAAGCCACTTGTACCCGACCGCCGGGCTGATCCCGAACCGCCGACACAACTCCCGGCGGTTGACCCCCTCCTGGGTCGCCAACCGGACGAACTCCCGTCGCTGATCCATCGCCGACACCTCGTGCCACGGCATGGACAGGCCTCCTTCGTAGCCTCCCATGCTCCTCCACTACAGTGTCAGCCATGTCCCCGAACAC
>WNKV01000047.1 GCA_009720755.1 Rhodoplanes serenus | reverse complement strand
AGCGAGCGGCTCTCCGTGCCGCCGGCCGCACCGAGAACGGTTGCCGTCGTGCCGAAGAACGACGACGTCAGGCGGCCTGCCGCCGTGCTCCCCATGTCGTCGAGGCCGGCCAGCGCGCGACCACGCGCGTCGGGGAGCGCGATGGTCTTGCCGGCCAGCCAGTCCGCGTTGGCCGAGGCGCCGCGTCCGCCCGAAACGGCGAGGTTCGGATCGGCGCCCCATAGATACTCGAACAGCGATTGTGTGTCGGCATGCGCGCGCTCGGTGGCGCCGCTGGTCGCCGAGCCGATCGTGCGGCCGTTGGCCCGCACCCAGCCCGAAATCGGGCCGGTGCCGTAGCGGTGTTGGATCGCGCCGGTCGAGAAGACCGTCGTCGGATCGACGGAGCTGCCGCCGCCGCTGCCCGACGAGGGGCCGATGACGAGCACGCCGTCGGCGCCGAGCACCTGCACGCCGGCGCGATCGGTGAGGCGTAACTTGATCGAGCCATCCGCGAAGAACAGTTGCGGCAGCCGGCCGGCCGCATCACACACCACGGGCCAGGGGTGCGGGATGGTCAGCCCGCCGTCCTGATAGGCCGATTGCGGCGTCGTGGTGCCGGCCGCGTAGGTGTAGAGCAGGCACCCGGCGAGCGGCCGCCCCTGGGTGTCGACCTGCACCGACAGCGAGAGCGGAATGGAGCCGGCGGCGAGCGCCGGCCAGGCGCCAAGGATCAGCGCCGCGAAAGCCGCAGCGGCGGCGAGGAGTCGGGGCATAGCTGTTACCGTAGGTTGAAACGAGTCGTCGGTTGTGCTCCGCTACCGGCATTTCGATAGGAGAGGCACATGCGCTTGTTCGCGATGCTGATCGCGGTCATCTTCGTCGTCGGCATGGTGGCTGAGGCCGAGGCAAAGGGCAGGAAGGGCAGTACGCGGGTCGGCGGCTACACCAGCCACGGCAAGGGAAGCCATTACATCGGTGGTCGGCGATGACAACGAGGCGGGGCCGTGTCACCGCGATCTCCTGAAACGCGAACGGGGCGCTGAAGCGCCCCGTCGTCATGATCCGTTGGTGTGGTCGGCTACGCCACCCGCGTCGCCACCGGCGGCAGGAGCTTCGCCAGCTTGGTGAGGCCGCGCGGCGTCACGCGCACCTGCGTCACGGTCTTCTCGGAGCCGTCCGAGCGGGTCACCGTTGTGGTCTTGTGCTCCAGATCGCCGCTCACAAGCCGGCTCTGGTAGGCCACCTCGTGGCTGGTGCCCGGGCGGGTGTAGATCCAGCCGTTGCGGCGGAGGAACGTGAACAGGTCCTTCGGGCGCACCTGGAGTGTCTTGGCGGCGTCGGTGATGCACAGGCTGCCGTCCGACTGCGCGAT
>WNKV01000046.1 GCA_009720755.1 Rhodoplanes serenus | reverse complement strand
TATAGCGCGACAATTTTGATGGGAGGTTCGCGACAATCAGGATGGCGAGTTGGTGTCGCGGCGAGGTTATGATCGTCGTGTTGATTGTCGTGCGCAAGCGGTATTTTCAAGGATGATTGTCGCGCAGCGTCATTCAACGACGGTCTTTGCTGTCGCGTGAACGGGCGGTCGCCCTGGTGCGCGCTTTCGTTCGAGGGCGGCGCGTCGCCGGTAGCTCTCGACGTTCATCTCGAGGATCGTCGCGTGGTGGACGAGACGATCGATGGCGGCGAGCGTCATGGCGGGGTCGGGGAAGACCTTGTTCCACTCTCCGAAGGGCTGGTTGGCGGTGATGAGCAGCGAGCGTCGCTCGTAGCGCGCGCTGATCAGCTCGAACAGCACGCTGGTCTCGGCCTGGTCCTTGGTGACGTAGGCGAGGTCGTCGAGGATAAGGAGGTCGAAGCGGTCGAGCCGATTGATGGCGGCCTCGAGATCGAGCTCGCGGCGCGCGACCTGGAGCTTCTGGACGAGATCGGTGGTGCGAGTGAACAGCACGCGCCATCCGTTCTCGACCAGGGCGAGCCCGAGGGCTGCAGCCAAGTGACTCTTCCCGCCGCCGGGCGGGCCGAACAGCAGAAGATTGGCGCCCTTGCCGACCCAGCCGTCGCCGGCGGCGAGCGCGGTCACCTGCGCCTTGGAGACCATCGGCACGGTGTCGAAGTCGAAGGTGTCGAGGGTCTTTCCGGGCGGCAGGCGGGCCTCGACGAGATGGCGCTCGATGCGACGGCGGGCCCGCTCGGCGATCTCGTGCTCGGCGATGGCGGCGAGGAAGCGCCCGGCCGGCCAGCCCTCCTTGTCGGATTGCTCGGCGAACTGCGGCCACAGGACCTTGATGGTGGGCAGCCGCAGCTCGTTGAGCAGAATGCCGAGGCGGGCGGCGTCGACGCAGCTCGTTCCCGTGCGGGTCGTGCTCATGCGGCGTCTCCCATCGCGGTGGTTCCGACCAGGCACTCGTAGGCGGCGAGCGAGGCGAGCTGCACGATGACCTGCGGCACGCAGGCGGGATCGGGAGCGAAGCGCGCCCGCAGTCGGTCGAGGTCGGGGACACGGGCGACGTCGAGATCGGCGATCAACTCCTCGGCGAGTTCGGCCTCGCAGCCGCGCTCGTGCGCCAAGGCGAGCAGCTCGACCATCAGGCGGCACGCCTTCTTGTCGGGCAGCTTCTCCCGCAACAGGTCGAAGGTTCGGCGATAGGCGTCACGCGGGAACAGCCGGTCCCGATAGACCAGGCCGAGCAGCGCCATCGGCTTGCGGCGCAGCGAGTGGATAACGTGCCGATAGTCGATCACCTGGCCGTACTTGCCGTCGGGGTGGGCCCGCCCGCGCGGCAGTGTCGTCAGCCGGGTTCCGCCGACGAACACCTCGAGGCGGTCGTCGTAGAGGCGCACCCGCAGCCGGTGGCCGATCAGGCGCGACGGCACCGTGTAGAACACCTTGCGCAGCGTGAAGCCACCCGACGAGGTGACGTGAACCACCACCTCCTCGTAGTCCGAGCTGCGCCGCTCCGGCAGGGCCTTCAAGGCGGCGCGCTCGCTGTCGATACGCTTGGCGTTGCGGGCATTGCGGCGGGCGACGATCTCGTCGACGAAGCGCCGGTACGCGGCGAGGTCGTCGAAGTCGGCGCTGCCGCGCAGCAGCAGCGCGTCGGCGATCGCGCGCTTCAGGTGACCGTGCGGCCCTTCGATAGCGCCGTTCTCGTGGGCGACCCCGGGATTGTTGCGGGTCGGCGTCATCCCGTAGTGGACGCACAGGTCCTCGTAGCGCCGGGTCAGGTCGTCCTTGGCCTCCTGGTCGAGGTTGCAGAACGCCGCCGACAGGCTGTCGGTGCGATGCTCGGCCGGCACCCCGCCGAGCGACCACAGCGCGTTCTGCAGCCCCTCGGCCAGCGCGACGAAGCTCTCGCCGCCGAGCACCACGTGGGCGTGCTCGAATCCGGAATAGGCGAGCCGGAAGTGGTAGAGCCGGTGCTCGAGCGGCGCTCCGGCGACCGTGACGCCGAACTCGCCCATGTCGGTGAAATCGGACAAGCCGAGCCGGCCGGGCTCGTGGGTCTGGCGGAACACGACCTCCTGCTCCTCGCCGTGGACCGCCCGCCAGGCGCGGATCCGGCGTTCCAGAGTGCGCCGGACGCCGGCCCCGAGGTCGGGATGGCGCCGCAGCATCTCCTCGAACACGGCGACCGGACGCAGCCCCGGCGCAGCCTTCAGCATCGGCACCACCTCGGCCTCGAACAGGCCGCCCAACGGGTCCGGTCGGCGGCGGCCGCGCGGTTCCTTCTTCTGCGACGGCAGCCGGGGATCGGCCTCGATCCGGTACGCCGTGGACGGGCTGAACGACGCCTTCGCGGCCGCGACGGCCAGCGAATCGGTTTGACGGAACTTCATGTAGAGCCTCATCTGATGATCGGTGACGTGACGGCCGGGCAACGGGTGATTCCTCTTTGGCGAGAAGAACCATCCATCCCCGATCGACCGCGATCGCCAGACGGCGCGGTCCCCGAAGGGATCGCGCCGTCGCCGGGCTCGTTCCTCCGGTCGGGCTACGCCCTCCCTCCGCAACGAGCCCGGCGACCTCTCATCCTGATTGACGCTCCCACCTCATCTTGAT
>WNKV01000045.1 GCA_009720755.1 Rhodoplanes serenus | reverse complement strand
CCCGCCGAACACCGTGGCGGTGATGTCGCGCTGCCGGCCGGGCGGCGGTGCCGTCGCCGGCGGGGCGGTCGCCGCGGGGCGCGCACCGCCGAACGGCAGGTCCCATGGGCGGGCGTCGTCGTAGGCCGACGCATCCGGCATCACAGAGATGTGGACGTGCTTGTCGTGCCGGCTCGCCCTCGTGTAGGGCCGCCACGTCCACGGCGAGATGGTCGACGAGAAGATCCGGCCGTTGCTGATCACGTACTTGATCCGCGGGTCGCGCGAGCCGCGCAAGTGCTCGGCGAGCGCTGCGGTGTCGACGCAGCCGGCCGGGTCATGGGTGATGTCGATCGCGGTGACGACGCCCGCGCTGTTCGGGTTGTGGTCGCTCGTGCGCGCGGCGTGTGCGGCGTCACCGATCGTGCCGTCCCAATCGCGGCGGCGCGCCGGCCGGGCCGCGTCGATTTGCCGGCGCAGCGTGTCGAGCGACGCGGCCAGGCGCCACGTCATCAGCCGATCCCGCCCTTGGCCGGGTCGGGCGCCGGCGCGGTGCGCTTGTCGAGCAGGTCGGCCAGCTCGCGGAACGCCTGCTCCAGCGCCTCGATGCGCTCGTCGCGGGCCGTCTTGCTGGCCGCAGCCGCCCGCCAGCGCGCCACGAAAGTGCGGGCGATCTTCGCGCCGCCGTACAGCGTGGCGAAACCGCCGATCGCCGCGAACAGGTCCACGATCGACGGGAGGTAGGAGACGGCTTGCATGTGATGGCTCCAATGAAAAAGCCGCCCGGCGAGGGCGGCTCATGAGGGCAAGATGAAGTGAGATCAGACCGCCGCGAAGGCGGCGTCGATCTCGGCCGGCGTCGTGATGGTGCCGGCGTCGATCGCGGCGACCACCTCGTCGTAGAGGCGGAACGCGGCGTCGACATGGGCCAGCACCGCGGCCGAAATCGCGATGACCTGAGCGGCGGTCACGGGGTGCCGCACGCCATCTGCGGTGGTCCACACGGTCGACCACGCGGGGTCTACCTCCGCATGGATGCGCGCGCCGGCGATCAGCAGCTTGGATCGGTCGTCTGTCGCGATCGGGATGCCGCCGACCACGATGCCTCCCGTCTCGCGGCGCCACCGCGCATCGGCCGCATAGGCCGCGAGATCGACCGTGGGCTCCCCGATAACCACCCCCGCAGCGACAATCGTATCATACCACCAAAGACCAGGAATAGCTTTGACGCCGCTGACCACGCGATCCTCGAAAACGAGATCGATTGTCGTATGGTCAGCGCTGGTGTACGTGGCGCTGACAAATCCCGACATATCCATCGCGTCACCTATGATCTTTGATAGCTTCCAGATACTCTTAGTACATACCCGTTGCCGCCTGGATATGTATTAGATGAGCTGTAGATATAAATAGTATTACCTCCAGATGGCAGTTTAGCCTGCAATATATTACCGCCGACGGCATCCTCTCGACCGAAAAACACAAACGTCCCATTCGCCGTGTATGGCAAAGCCACACCTACATATGATCCGGCGGTTCCGTTTGTTGTGATTGTAACTGATACAGCAAAAAGAACAGTTTTTCCTATCGTTATTGAATTGACTACTGCACTAGCAGACGTAAACGATCCGCTACCCGCTGTCGGAGTCGGTGTTGTCTGAGCCCACGCGCCGCCAATACCTAGCGTAACCAATTGAGTGTTTGCGTCGGCGTCGTCAATCAGCGCCCGTCCGGCAGCAGTGATGTCGCCCTCGACGGCTGTTCCGCCCCCGGTCGAGTACTGATACCTGTCAGCCGCGCTCGGCACCCACCCGTTTGTGCCTGCCGGTCCCGCCGGGCCTGCGGGGCCGACGAGCGACGTTCCGGCGGGCCACGCGCCGGACGCCTTCGGCCCATACAAGGTGTCGGTGTTGGTGTCTATGTAGAAGTCGCCATCGACGCCGAGGCCAGAGGATGGCGCACCGGCACCATATCGCATTCGCGGCACTGCCGCCGCGGACGCCGCAGCCGCCGCGGCCGAGCTGGCCGCATCATTGGCGCCCGCCAGCGCGGCCGCGGCGGACGCTGCAGCCGCAGCTGCAGACGCAGCGGACGAGTCGCGATCGGCCGCAACGGAAACGGCCGCGCCGTAAACCGGCACGACACGGAGCCGCAGCGCCGAGCGGGTATGGAGTCGCAGGCGGAGCGCGGTCATCGCGGGCCACCGTCGATCACCGGCAGATCGCCGGCAATCAGCTGTGTGGTGTCTCCGCTGGCCGTCACGATGCGCACGTACACGGGGTGGGAGCCGGGACAGAGTGACGCCATCGCGTCGGCGCGCGCCCGCCAAGTAAAAGTGCCGAGGCCGGTGATCACGACGCCTCCGTCATCGGTCGAGAGCGTCACGACGGCAGACTGCGTGTCCTCGGGTCGCGCCACCATGACGGTGATCGTCGCTCCGCTCAGGTCGATCGGCACGTTCGTCTCAGGGTCGACGATCTCACACGCGACCTCCCAGTCCGCGCGGTTCGACGCCGCGCTCAGATTGCCCTGATACATGGCGATCCTACAGCTTGATGTAGATGGTGGCGAGCAGCCGCGGCCCGACGGCCGCGAACGCCGATGCGGTCATCGCGCTGCCGGTGGTCGCCGTCCGGTTGGCGGTCCCGCCGCCGCCCGCCGCGTCGCGGACCGTGATGCCTGTAGCGGCCCAGAGCACCGTGACGTCGCTGGCGGTCATGCCCGCGTTGGGACCTGCGCCGTAGTACGGGCCGCCACCGCCGTGCAGCACCCCCCCTCCGTTGCTGACCCCGTGCGCGTGCCCCGGGTCGGCCAGGAACACGTCGTGATAGTGCGCTGGCAGGTTCGCGACGACCAGCGAGCGGCTCTCCGTGCCGCCGGCCGCACCGAGAACGGTTGCCGTCGTGCCGAAGAACGACGACGTCAGGCGGCC
>WNKV01000044.1 GCA_009720755.1 Rhodoplanes serenus | reverse complement strand
CCCGCCGAACACCGTGGCGGTGATGTCGCGCTGCCGGCCGGGCGGCGGTGCCGTCGCCGGCGGGGCGGTCGCCGCGGCAGGAGCACCACCAAACGGCAGGTCCCACGGGCGGGCGTCGTCGTAGGCCGACGCATCCGGAATCACAGAGATGTGGACGTGCTTGTCGTGTCGGCTCGCCCCCGTGTAGGGCCGCCACATCCACGGCGAGACGGTCGCCGAGAAGATCCGGCCGTTCGAGATCACGTACTTGATGCGCGGGTCGCGCGAGCCGCGCAGGTGCTCGGCGAGCGCTGCGGCGTCGACGCCGCCGGCCGGGTCATGGGTGATGTCGATCGCCGCCACGACGCCGTCGCTGTTGGGATTGTGGTCGCTGGCGCGCGCGGCGTGCGCGGCGTCACCGATCGTGCCGTCCCAATCGCGGCGGCGCGCCGGCCGGGCCGCGTTGATCTGCCGGCGCAGCGTGTCGAGCGACGCGGCCAGGCGCCACGTCATCAGCCGAGCCCGCCTTTCGCCTGGTCGGGCGCGGCCGGCTTGTTGTCGAGTTTCGCGAGCACCTCGCGCAACAGGGCCGAGGTCTCCGCAGAGGCGGTCTCCACGGCCGCGAGGCGGGCCTTGGTGGTCGGCGCCGACTGCCAGCTCGTCCACAGCTTCGTGGCGATGCCCCAGCCCTTGTAGACCGTGGCGAAGCCGCCGATGACGGCGAAGACCTGCACGAGATCGGGCAGGGAGTTGAGGATTTCCATGGGTGGTCGATCCATAAAAAAAGCCGCCCGTGGGGCGGCTCCGAGGTGAGGGAAGGTGCTGCAGATCAGCGGCCGATGGCGATCCAGAAGCAGCCTTCGGCCGCAGCGATCGTAGACGCGCCGGTGGTGAAGCGGTGATTGAGCGTGCAGCCGGACAAGCTGGACGTGCGTACCGAGACGGTGTTCGTCGCGTTAGTCCCGAGCGCCGCGTGCACCTGCATGGCCGAGATCGAGAAGAGATTGTTCGGAAAGGGGATCGGGAAGGTGATGGTGCTGGTGCCGGACGAGGGCGTCGCCTGTCCCCACTGGACGATGAGCCCGCCGCGGAACTTCACATAGCCGGCGGTGCCGAAGCTGGCGTCCTCGATCGCGGACAGCCCGGTGAGCTGCGAGCCGTCGATCGCCGGGAGCTTACCGGCGCCGTCGAGCAGCACCAGGTCGCCTTGGCTCGTCGTCCACTTCGCCCCGGTCCACCAGATGTATTTTGTGAGGTCCGCAGAGAAGCGCACGACGCCGGCATGGGTGCGCAGCTCGCCGGTGGCGGAGACCGTGGGGCCGATGAGGTGGCCGTCCTTGTCGACGAAGAAGATTTCCGCGGCAGCCTCGTTCAGCAACCGCAGGAACCGCGCCGATCCCGGGGTGCTGTCGGATCGCCACCACTGCACCCAGGCCCCGGTCACACCGACCGCCGAGACCGAGTTGCCGAACCCGATGCCGTAGCGGTCGCCCGCCGACTCGATGCCGTATCCGATCGCAACGCCGTGCGCGTTGGCCGAGTTGAGCGCGGTGAAGTGGCCGGCCGTGTAGCCCTGCGTCGGCGCGGGCTGCAGGTCGACGTTCGATCCGATCAGGATACCGGTGGAGCCGGTCGCGCCATAGGCGCCGATATGCACGGCCTTGCCGGTGCCGGGGCCTGCAACCGTGACATGCCAAACGCCCGCATAGGTGTTCGAATTGGCGTCCGATGCGGCACCGGATCGAACCGACGTGTAGAAGCCCGAGGCATGCGATCCAGCGCCGACCGTGAAGGTGATATCGGACCCGCCGAGCTGGCCGAGGCGGACCGCCGAAAACGTCTTACCGGCCGGGACGGTCTGCGCGGCGCCGTCGAGCGGGATCGACAGGGCGGTGGCGAGCAAGCCGCCGGCGAGGTCGTATGTGGGCGTGGTGGTGATGACCTGCCGGCCCACCACCTCGACCCGCCCGGAGCCGTCGTCCTTGATGGCGCTGGCCTGCCCGACGCTGCCGTCCGTGCCCGTGAAGCGGAGCAGGTGACCGACCAGCGCCGCGGCCGGGAGCCCGATATTGGCGCGCGCCTGGGCCCGGGCAGGGGCGGGGTAGGACTGCGGGAGGTCGGCCCGGATCGCGCCGGCCATCGCCGCGGCGACGCCGGCCGCGGTCCCCTCCGCCGCCGTCGCGCTCGCCGCCGCCCGTGCGGCCGCATCTTGGGCGAGGGCGGCCGTCCCGAAGACGGGGAGCGCCCGCATCGTGAGGGCGTCGCGCGCGCCCGCCTGCATCTTGACCTTCGGCGCGGGCGTGACGCGCAAGCGGATGCTGGGCGGGCTCACGGCGGGCCCCCGTGCACCACGGGCAGGGTGCCGGCGAAGAGCTGCTTCGTGCGGCCGGCGATCGTCACGCGAACGAAGGCCCGATAGGTCCCTTCGCAGAGGCCCGCCACGTCGCCCGGCGTGAAGTGCCAGGCGAAGGTGCCGGGGCCGGTGATGGTCACGCGGCCGTCGCTGGTCGACCCGGTCAGCACCGCGTCGTCGGGCGTCGCTTCACGGGTGACGTGCACCACGATGGCCGCGCCGGTGAGGTCGATCGGCTCGCTTGTCGCCGGGTCGTAGAGCTCGCAATCGCGCTCCCAATCCTCGCGGTTGGACAGCGTTTCGAGGTGGCCTTGGTACATGGCGCGCCTCAGAGCTTGATGTAAATGGTGGCGAGAATGGTGGGCTGCACCACGCCGAACGCTGAGGAGGTCATCGCGCTGCCGGTGGTCGCCGTGCGGTTTTCATTTCCGCCGCCAGGCGCGTCGGCGATCTTCACGCCTGTGGTAGCAGTGTCTGTGGTCGAGTTGTTCAGCGCGGCGACACCGGCGCTGCCCGGCCCGACGCCGAAAAAATTGGCTACCTCATTGGGCCTGCGATAGCCGTGCGCATGCCCGGGGTCATACAGGTACACGTTGTGATAATGCGGAGGCAGGTTCGCTGCGGCGAGCGAGCGGCTCTCCGTGCCGCCGGCCGCACCGAGAACGGTTGCCGTCGTGCCGAAGAACGACGACGTCAGGCGGCC
>WNKV01000043.1 GCA_009720755.1 Rhodoplanes serenus | reverse complement strand
TCGACCAGAGAGGCGGTGCTGGTGAACATGGTGGCGCCCTCAGCCCTGATCGGCGATCGGGCGCCCGCCGTCATCCAGGCGGTACCAGACCATCGACTCGATCCCGTCCCGGCCGACGATGCCGGCCCAGGCGTGGGTGATCGCGCCATCATTGTCGCGGCGGTCCAGATGCAGGGCCGCGCCGGCCACGCCGCGCACTCGACCGTCCGGACCGCTTGCGTGAGCAGTTGCGGTTGGATGGAGAGCTTCTGCCGCGCCCTGGTAGCCGGTGGCGGAGGCCACGCCCCGGTAGCCGGTGGCGGAGGCCACGCCCTGGTAGCCGGTGGCGGAGGCCGCGCCCCGGTCGCCGGTGGCGGAGGCCGCGCCCCGGTAGCCGGTGGCGGAGGCCGCGCCCCGGTCGCCGGTGGCGGAGGCCGCGCCCCGGTCGCCGGTGGCGGAGGCCGCGCCCCGGTCGCCGGTGGCGGAGGCCGCGCCCTGGTAGCCGGTGGCGGAGGCCGCGCCCCGGTCGCCGGTGGCGGAGGCCGCGCCCCGGTAGCCGGTGGCGGAGGCCGCGCCCCGGTCGCCGGTGGCGGAGGCCGCGCCCCGGTCGCCGGTGGCGGAGGCCGCGCCCCGGTCGCCGGTGGCGGAGGCCGCGCCCTGGTAGCCGGTGGCGGAGGCCGCGCCCCGGTCGCCGGTGGCGGAGGCCGCGCCCCGGTAGCCGGTGGCGGAGGCCGCGCCATGGTAGCCGGTTGCCGTCTCACCTTCCAACGTCGCGCGCGACCACACGTAGTCCCAGGCGCGGCGCACGAGGTCGCCGATCGACAGCTCGACGTTGATCGTGATCCGTGCCGCGGCGATTTTCGTGTCGCTGCCGTTGCGATCCATCTCACCGCCGAGCGTCACCTCGGCGAAGCGGCTGCCGGCCGGCGCGTAGTAGTCAAACACGTCGAGGGGGTGTTCGCAGGCGTGGAAGCCCGAGGCGCATGCCTCAACCTTGCCTGCGTGCTCGTAGGTCTTGCCGACCTCGTACTGATAGCCGCGGCAGCGCAGCTGCTGATCGAAGCCCTTGTAGGCGATGACGGTCTGTTCGACCGCCGCCGCTTCGGTGGCAGCAGTCTGGGTCTCTGCGGGCTTGGACGTCTTGGTGGTGTTGCGCATCGGGCTCTCCATCGACGATGGAGAGAATAGCAGCACTAATAACTGGAGACAAGCAGAAAAATTAGTGAGGTTGATATATATCGTCCACGGAGATATCTTGCGGCCACCGTCCGCTGCCGGCGGCGGCCGGTAGGGCCGTGGGATGCGGGTTGCGGGTGAGGAGCCCGCCGGAACGACCGGCGGGCCCGCCCGGGCCCGCATCCAGATGCTGACTGCGACTCGGCGAAGAGTCGAGGCGGAGAGGAGGAGAGGATGGAGAGCAGGCGAGGGGTTCTTGCGCTCGGGGCCGCTGCGATATGCGTGGCCTCACCGACCTCGCCTACCATGGCGGAGAAATTCTCAGGCCGGAAGTGGCGCGATTTCCCACAAGGAACGCGGATGATTATCCCGATGGCCGACCTTGAGGCGTGGGATGCCGGAGCGCCAATGGCTCAAGGCTGCTGGGCCTATTTTCCCGACGGGAGCGTCCTCAGGGTCGAGTAGATCAGCGGGCTGAATATCGGGCAGCGATCGACCCTGTCGGCCCCTAAACGGCAAGCGCCCTCGTGCGCGGCAATCACAGTTCCGCTGTGCCAAAGATCGACGGCAATCCCGCACTCCGGACACGTGATTGTCGTTTTCTTCGGCCTCTCGTCGCTCATTTGCCCTCGCCCTCACACCAGCCCGCACCTTCACACCGCTTCATCCCCGGAGTCTCGCTCGATCAGCGGCCGGTCAGCTTAGTGGCAATCGAGGCGGCGGCCGATGGTAGCCCATGCCGCATGATCGAGTCCGCGGCTGAGCCTTGGGCGCCACCCCATGCGTTTTCCCACGTCGCGCCAGCCAGAAGCGCCCCGGTCTCTGTGCTGTTCAGGCGGGCGCTCGCGCTTTGGGGACGGCTGTCGTAGCCGGCGGCGGTGCGCACCGTAAGTAGCGCGTCGATCCCCTGCGACCTGAACTTGGCAAGAGCCTCCGGGCGCGTGACTTCGATCTCACTCATGTTCATCCGCACCATCAGGTTGCTGGTGGCGGCAGGATCAACGATCGAGTACCCGCGCGTCGCAAGCTCGACAGCGACAGCGTCAGCTAACAGACCGCCGCCAGGCATGACCGCAATCGTCCGGACAGACGGTGGAACCGCGGTGCCTGTCCCCACGGCTCGCGACATGCCGCACCCGGAGGAGGTTAGCGCCACAGAAAGGACCAGGGCGGTTAGGCCGCCTTGTCGTCTTCGTCGGCGAGCGCCTTGAGAATTTTGATCGCCTGTTTCCGCTGCTCGGGCTTGAGGGTATCCCAGATCGACCATGGCGCCTCAGCGTCCAGGGGGTTTCTCATGATTAAGTCGGCCGGCTCACACATCAGAGCCTCGGCGAGACGATCTAGCAGCTCGCCCGTGTAGTCGCTTCGGCCATTTTCGAGCTGCGAGATCATGCCTTGCGTGATTTCCGCTCGATCGGCCAGCCGCTCTTGCGTCAGCCCGCGATGCTTCCGCCACTCGCGCAGGAATAGCCTCCTACGCCGGCGTTTTGGGGTCGGATTTCCCATGGCCGGACCGTCCCTCACCGGCCGAACAGTGTCCATCCCGCCGCATTAATATCGCTATTGCAGCCGAATATCAGTAATGCTAATTTAAACAGCCATGAGGTTCGCAGACTGGTTTCGACAGCAGGAAGGGTTGACCCAAGAGGCTCTCGCGCAGCGCCTCGGTGTCACCCAAGGGCGCATCGCGCAGATCATCGCGGGCGAGATGCCGTCGATGCGTCTCGCCGCGCGCATCTCAGAGATCACGGAGGGGAAGGTCATGCCCAACGACTTCCTTCGCCTTCCCCCCACCACCGAGAGGGCCGCGTCGTGAGCGCACCCCGCCTGACCGAAGAGCAGAAGCGCGCGATCCTGCGCGACTACCTCGCCGGCTTGCCGCTGAGGGCGATTGCCGCCCGTCACAAGGTGGATACGAGCTACCCGGTCATTCTCGCCAAGAGGAGAGGGCAGCCGCTCCGCTCGGCGAGGCAGGTCGCCGTGAGCCGCGAGG
>WNKV01000042.1 GCA_009720755.1 Rhodoplanes serenus | reverse complement strand
ACCGCCTCGCTGTCAACTTCCTCGCCGCGATCCATCTCGCCGCGACCGTCTGCTACTGGTTATGAGTCCGGACCCTAAGAAGGTTGCGAGATCCCTCGGTTCTAGTTCCAGTCGTGATCTCAGGCAGGAAATCACTTCATAGATGCGTAAGTATAATTTTTTCCTTAATGGCGCATCTCGGAAAGCGGTGGTCTGTTTCCAGTCAGAATGGCTCGGAAGCGTCTCGGCGAGGTAGAGGCTCAGTGCAGAAGCACTCAACCGAAACGCGCCATCGAGAATGCTGCCACCGCTCAGATCGCAAAGTATCATGGTTCTTTATAGAAGATCAGCTTCCAGAGGCGACGTCGAAATTAATAACAAAAAGTTAATCACCGAGTTCCGAAATTATCTCAGTCTGTAGGAAAATTTAAATCCGAGAAGGGGCATAATAAAAAGTCCACCAGATATACGGGATTATTCGTATGCCGCTAAAATTGTCGTTGCCCACCAAGATCGCAGGACTGGCCGCTCTCGGAATTGGCGTGGTTTCGCTCGTGATTCTCGCAGTGGTCGTCAAAGAGGTGAAGAGTGAGATGCGCGCCCAAGCGCAGGCCTAGCAGGAACTGAGCATGCGGGTGGGCTGGGAGCTTCTCCGAGAGATGGGAGAGCTGAAGCTGGTGGAAAATGCCCTTGTTGTGGGCACGAAACAGCTCGACGGCGACACCGAGTTGGTCGACCGCCTGCAACAGCTGGTCGGTGGGACGGCCACGATCTTCCGAAACGATACCCGTGTTTCGACCAACATCAAGACGGCACAGGGAAATCGCGCGATCGGCACCAAACTCGCCCAGGGCCCCGCGTACGATGCGGTGTTGAAACGTGGCGTATCCTATCGAGGCGAGGCCGATATCCTAGGAGAGCCTTACTTCACTGCCTATGATCCGATCAAAGATGCATCCGGGACGACCGTCGGTGTTCTCTACGTCGGATTGAAACAAAGCGAATTTCTAGCGATCATCGACGAGCTGGTGCTGAGCGTCGCCTTGCAGGCCCTGGTAGCGGCGGTTCTGGTCGGGCTTGCCCTGTACGCCCTGCTCCGTTGGCAGACCCGCCCGCTGGTCGTCCTCTCACAAATCATGGGGCGCCTGCAGGCCGGTGACACCAACATGGTGGTTCCGTCCTTGAAACGGGGCGACGAAGTGGGCGCCATGGCGCGGGCCGTCGAGGTGTTCAAGCAGAACGCCATCCACACCCGGATGTTGGAGGCCGAGCAGAAGGCTGCCGAGGTGCATGCCGCCGCGCAACGCAAAGCCGAGTTGAATCAGCTCGCCGGGGACTTCGAGGCCGCAGTCGGCCATATCGTCGAGACCGTTTCGTCGGCTTCGACCGAGCTCGAAGCGTCGGCCCGGACGCTGACTCGCACTGCAGAGACCACTCAAACTTTGTCTGCGACCGTTGCGGCCGCGTCCGAGCAAGCGTCGGCCAACGTGCAGAGCGTGGCATCTGCCACGCAGGAGATGACCTCCTCGGTCTCGGAAATCAGCCGTCAGATGCAGGAGTCCAATCGCATCGCCGCCGAGGCTGTCACCCAGGCGCGAAAGACCGACAGCCGCATCAACGACCTATCCAACGCCGCGAGTCGCATCGGGGACGTGGTAAAGCTGATCACGGCGATCGCGGAGCAGACCAACCTGCTGGCCCTCAATGCCACTATCGAGGCGGCTCGGGCTGGCGAAGCCGGGAAGGGCTTTGCGGTCGTCGCCCAGGAAGTGAAGGCCCTCGCTTCGCAGACGGCTAAGGCGACAGGAGAAATTGCTGCCCAGATATCTGGGATGCAGGCCGCCACGCACGAGTCCGTCGTCGCCATCAAGGAAATCGGTGGCACTATCGGGCGCATCTCCGAAATCTCCTCTTCGATCGCCGCCGCCGTCGAAGAGCAGAGCGCAGCAACCTCCGAAATTGCCCGTAACGTTCAGCAAGCTTCGGCAGGGACGAATCACGTCGCCTCCAACATCTCGCAAGTGAGTATTGGCGCCGGAGAAACCGGGGCGGCATCCGCTCAGGTTTTGGCGTCGGCCCAGTCGCTTGCCAGCGAAAGCGACCGCCTGAAAATGGAGGTGGATCAGTTCGTGTCGCGCGTACGCGCTGGTTGATCATACCAATGACGCCCGGTCCTGCGGTCGACTCTGATGAACGCTGGTAAGGGCGTCGCTGCATTACATTCGCTAGGAGTCCAACGGTGTCGAACGTAATTCCTCTTGCGCCTGCCTGCTCTCGTTTTTCCGGAGAACGTCCACGTCGGCCGGTTGAGCAATATATTTCGGTAAATCAAGTGGCCGAGCTTCTGCTCGGCATCACGGATCACCTCGGCCTTCTTCTCGAGTTGTTCGGCCAAATGGAATGCGGTGAGCAACCTTCCGCCGTTAGCCGCCAGTTGAGTGAGGTACGTACGCAGATCGACGAGACGAAACAGCTCTTGTCGCAGCTTTGCAAAACCACCAACGCGGCGTCTGGCAGCCTCAATGCCGCTCCCTGACCAGGATTGATGATCTTCGATGGAACCGTCAGGCACTTTCAAATTACTTGTTATTGTTCGTGACACGTTGGAACGTCGGATCGTCGCAAAGCTCGGCGTTCGGTCCGGCTTCACTTCGACGAGGGCTTCCTGCGAAGAAGCGATTTTGGCCGTCTCCGGCCACGCGTATGCCGTCATTGTCATTGATCTTGCACCGGAAGGATTCTCGTGCCCCAACTTTGGGCCTATCGCGGTCGCAATTGGACCCGATATTCCCGTGGTCGTGTTGTCGCATTCGTCTGAAATGGTCCTTGCCGGCTCGCAGCAGAGTTCTCGGATTACGGGTCTGAACGTTGTCTCTGTGCTGTTGAAGCCGATCAGCTTGCCCGACCTCGAGCAGACCTTGACCGAGATTCGTTTGAGGCTCGAGGTGGGCCTGCCAGTCAGGGCGCTGCCTCCTCTCATTCGTCGCCATTCCTCAGAAGGTGACGCAGTCAGAAATCAAGCGTCCTGCCCCCACATCAGATGAACCTCGTGTCTGTTAATCCATACTGAGATTCGCCGGAGGTGATTTCGGGAACGGCCGGCCGCGGCGGCTTCTAGGCCGACGATAAGGCAGGGATCGAGGAGCAACTTGCTTCAGGCGCCGCCGGTCGGCACCGCCGACCGAGACGCCGCGTAGGCAAAGTGCCCGGAGGTCGCCGCCGCCGTCGAAGGCGAGATGGACGCGCTATGGAAGGGGCCGGCGCCACACACGCCGA
This sequence comes from Rhodoplanes serenus, assembly GCA_009720755.1. Lineage (GTDB taxonomy): Bacteria > Pseudomonadota > Alphaproteobacteria > Rhizobiales > Xanthobacteraceae > Rhodoplanes > Rhodoplanes serenus. The sequence goes on along the minus strand of WNKV01000042.1, from coordinate 404 downwards.
AGCGGTCGCTGGGCTCTTCTGGCTGGTCTACCGAGCCATCACCGAAGGGATCGAAGAGGGCCCTGTGCTCGTGGAGCAGTGGCGAGCGATCGCGGGAGCGAACCGGAACGCACGGCGAGGACAACACGGCCCCCGGTGTCCAGCTCGGCATCTTCGACGACCACGCGGACCGGCGCGAGTTCTCGTTGGAGAGCCGCTTGGAGAGTGTCCCTCCGGTGAGGGCCGTCTTGCGTCCTGCTCGCTGAGCGGCGAGGTCAATAGGACTATTGCTATTGATAGTCTTAATGAAGAACACGCGTGTGCAGTCGGTTCAGCGGCGCCGATAGTTATAGCGCGACAATTTTGATGGGAGGTTCGCGACAATCAGGATGGCGAGTTGGTGTCGCGGCGAGGTTATGATCGTC
>WNKV01000041.1 GCA_009720755.1 Rhodoplanes serenus | reverse complement strand
CCGGTCGGGCTACGCCCTCCCTCCGCAACGAGCCCGGCGACCTCTCATCCTGATTGACGCTCCCACCTCATCTTGATCGCCGCGCGGCAGGCAGCAGGACCAGGCCGTCGAATGGCACTACATCGCCCCCAGCAAGCCGGTCCAGAATGCCTTCGTCGAGAGCCTCACGGGCGCTTCCGGGACGAGTGCCTGAACGAGCACGTCCTCCGCAATCTGCCGGCCGCCCGGCGGATCATCGAGGCCTGGCGGCGTGACTACAACGGCCGCCGACCTCACACCAGCCTCGGCGGGCTCACCCCCGCCGAGTTCGCCACCCGCAGCAACAAGGTCCAGATGGAGAACAGAGCCCAGTTATGACTGGGGATAAGTTGGGGCAAGGTCACAGCCACAAAAGCCGCAGACAGAACGATAGGCAGCATGATATCAGAAGATCGGAGTGCCGAGCTTCCAACTAAGGACGCCACCCCGGTGGTCCTCGGCAATGGGTCCATTTCACCATACCCACGATGCGCTCGAGATATCTATTGCAATAGAAAACGCGCGGAAAGACGATGAGAAAAGAAGTTTTTGAATTTGCGATTTTCCTTTTCAGGCGGACCCGCTACAGTAGCTTTGGGTATTTCGTCACGATGGTGCTTCGCGCGTGGAGACGGCGCTCTTGGGCGCCCGTTCGCACTTGGCTGGCGACGCCGACTGTGCGACGGTCCGGGCTCTTCGATCGTGAGTGGTATCTTGCGAGATACCCGGACGTCGCCGCGATGAGGGTCGACCCGGTTCGCCATTACATCGTTGATGGCGCCGGACAGGGTCGAGACCCGAGCCCGTCGTTCAACACCCATGCCTACCTCAGCCAGAACTCCGACATCGCCTCGGCCGGCGAGAATCCGTTGGTTCATTATCTCCGCGCCAACGCGACACCAAGTGGCGTCGATCCAGCGCTCGCGGGCGACGGCGAGGCCGGTGTGGTCTTTTCGAAGGACAACGTCGACGTTGCCAAGATCGAAGACTTGATCGCCGTGGGGACCGCGCTCGCGAACGAGCTTCACGAGAGCTATGCACACCCCTGGAGGCCGGTTCTGGAGGGGCTGCAGCGCGTCGGCTTGCGAGCGCTTCTGGCCGTCGATGGCCTTCTATCGGACCGAACGACCAAACGATTCCGGCGATCGTTGGAAAAGCGGCGTTCCGGTCGCTTCGTACGCCAATGGACGAATGCTTGCAGGCTCGTGTTGCGCAGCGGTTCCGCGCCGACGATCCGGCGGCTGGATCGGGATGCTTGGTTGGCACGGACCTTCCGGATCGTTCCTTTCTACTTGAACCCGCATCTTCGGCAGGATCCGGCGGTGCCGCCCCTGAAGCTGGCGGTTCATCTGCATCTCTATTACGAGGACATGACGGAGCGGTGCATCGCGTATATCCGGAACATTCCGGTCCGCTTCGACCTCTATGTCTCGGTCCCGGAAGGCCGTGACACTCTGAGCCTGACGCGGAAACTCGTCGCCGCGCTGCCCGAGGCGGAAAAGGTGCAGGTGGAGGAAGTTCCGAACCGCGGGCGCGACATCGGGCCTCTCGTCGTGCAGTTTGGGGCGCGGTTGCTCCGCTACGATGTCGTCGCTCACTTTCATACGAAACGGAGCCCGCATAAGGGAAGCTTGGCGCCATGGTTCGACGCGATAATGACCTCGCTGTGCGGTTCGCGGAGCGAGGTCATGCAGATTCTCGACTTGCTCGCCCGCGACGCCAAGGTCGTATATCCGGCAGGAAACAAGATCCCCGTGGGGGACACCGGCTGGAGTGACGACTTTGCCCTCGCAAAGCAAATTCTTAAAGGTCAAAACATAGATATCGCGCACTACCCGTTCGTCGAGTTCCCTCAGGGAATGATGTTCTGGGCTCGCACCGGTAGCATGACGCGACTCCTCCAATTACCGCTATCGTTCGAGAACTTCCCGGAGGAGCCGATCGCGCCGGACGGGACGCTCGCGCACGCCCTGGAGCGCCTCGTCCTCGTCTTGGCGCAAATCGAACCGGGCAGGAACTATCGGCTGGAAGCGGCCGACCTCAGCCTCGACACTGGCGAGTATTTCGAAACGCAGCACGACTTCGCGCGAAATATCGTACACGACACGGTCAAGGTGCTAGCATATTACCTTCCGCAGTTCCATTCGACTCCCGAGAACGATGCTTGGCACGGAAAGGGCTTTACGGAATGGCACAAGGTCCGCGCAGCCTATCCCCTGTTCCAGGGGCATTACCAGCAGCACGTCCCGCACCCCGATATCGGCTACTATCATCTCGATAAGCCGGCGCAGCTGCGGAAGCAGGCCGAGATGATGCGCAAAGGTGGCGTACATGGAATGATATTCTATCATTACTGGTTCTCGGGGCGCCTCATCCTGGAAGAGCCGGCGCGAATGCTGTTGGACCACCCCGAAATCGAGATGCCTTTCTGCTTCTGCTGGGCGAACGAAAACTGGACACGGCGCTGGGACGGCAACGAGGCCGAGATTCTCCTCGAACAGGTCTACTCTCCTCAGGATGCCGTCGCCTTCATTCGATACTTGATTCCCTTCTTCCGAGACGAACGGTACATCCGGATCGAAGGCCGGCCGGTGTTGTTCGTCTACCGGCCGGCATCCATTCAGGGAGTGCGTGACTACGTCGATGCGTGGGCACGAGAATGCGAGGCGGTCGATTTACCCGCGCCTTTTCTCGTCGCCGTCCTAACGCGCGGCGCGACCTCGCCCCACGATCACTGCATGGACGCCGGCGCGGAGCGCGTGCTGCACGACTGGCTCGGCAGTGCCGCACGTGACATCCGCGGCGAGCTCCACCCATACTGGCCGCTCAATGGCAGCGTGCTGGACTACCGCGACGTCGTCGAACACTACACCGGGAAAACGCCGGCACGCGACTTCCAGCTGTTCCGCTCGCTCGTGCCGGTTTGGGACAACACGGCGCGCTACGCCTCCGAGGCGCTGATGCTGCACGACTTCACGACCGAGGCGATGCAGCGTTGGGTCGAGAAGCTGATCCGCGACGCGGAGGAGCACCTCCCGCGCGACCGACGCTTCGTGCTCGTCAACGCCTGGAACGAGTGGGCAGAGGGCGCGCACCTCGAACCGGACATGCGGTTCGGCTACGGCTACCTGAACGCGATCGGACGTGCGATGTGCGGCTACGCCTTCCACGCGCTCGAATATGTCCGCATCGAGCCGGAAACGACCATCGCGCTGCGGCTCGGCCCCCGTGCCAGGCAGCGTATGCGCGACGAGAAGGAGGCCCGCCGGAAATTCGTTCACTGCATCGCCTCGACGCCGATGTTCGGGCGATGCGTTCTCCGAGTCGTCGACGAGCCACTCGCGACAGAGCTGCGCGAACGCGGCCTCGAGTGCGAGTGTGGAAATGCGCAGGAGGCGGACTTCATCCTCGTTTTCGACGACCTGTTCTTGTTCCCCGAGACCAGCGTTGAACGCATGGTCCAAATGGCGCTTCGTCACCAAGGTCACGCGGTCTGCGCCAGTCCGCGCAACGATCCGGGTTTCCTGCACGATCCGCTGGCTCCCGCCGGGCAGATTCCCTACAGCGGGCGCACCGGGATGGAGTTGCTTCCCCGCAGTGAACCCAGAGGATACAAGATCTGTGCTGATGCTCCCGCCTTCCGCATAGGTGAACAGAGCCCAGGCGCGACCAGCCGCGTCTCCACGGTCGTGCGTTATCACGGCAAGCACGATCGGCGGCTGCTGATGAACGCGATGCTCAGCTTGCTTTCGCAGGGCGGATGTCGTGTGCGGGCTTGCGTCGGCGTGCAAGACGCGCCCGAGCCCGCTGCATCCGAGCTCCAGCGGACGCTCGAGGCGCTGCCCTGGGCCGAGGGCTGCAAGCCGCTGATCCGGTTCTTTCGCTCGACCCCGGAAGCCCCCGATCTTCGCTCGCTGATGCTGAACGAGATGCTGCGTGAGGCGGCCACGGATCATGTGGCCTTTCTCGATTTCGACGACATCCTTTTCCCGAATGCGTACGAGACGCTGCTATCCCGTCTTCGGCAGACCGGAAAAAACGCCACCTTTGCGCGGGTCTACTCCACCGCTCTGGATCCCTGCCGCGGCTTCGTCCTCCGGCGCGATGTCGTGTACAATTACGGTAGGAGCTACGAGGATTTCTTGAACGTGAATCATGCGCCCTTGCACAGCTTCATGCTGGACACGAGGGGCGTGGACCTCGACGCGATTCATTATTTTCCCGATATGAGATTCCTGGAGGACTACTATTTAACTCTCCAATTGTTCACGCGCGCGGGAACGGATTGGGACTCGCTGGCACAGCTAACATACATTGGCGATTACATTCATTTTTGCGACGGGACTAATACCCTTGCCATTACTAATCCTGAAACGCATCGCGCGACGCTGCTGAGGGCGGATTATCAGCTTTCCGAGACCCGTATTAAAGAACTCAAGGAGCGACTGGTCGCCAAGCTGATGAAAACAGATAACGTATCTGCTTAGGCCAGACCAGCTCCGGAGGCTCGGGGCCGCATATGTTGATAGGGGATTTCAGCAGGAACGCGATAAAATCGACAGATGACGCTGTGCCGGACTAGGGTCCGGACTCATAACCAGTAGCAGACGGTCGCGGCGAGATGGATCGCGGCGAGGAAGTTGACGGCGAGGCGG
>WNKV01000040.1 GCA_009720755.1 Rhodoplanes serenus | reverse complement strand
CGGCGGCAGCATCGCCAAGGCCAAGTGGGGCTCGTGACATGGCCGGCATCAACCCGCTCCAGCTCCCGAAGTGGGAGACCGCCCCGCAAATCGACTGGTCGCCCCTCGCGCGCATCGGCAATGCCATCGGCGAGTATCGGCGCGATCAGCGCGTCAACACCACCATCGAAGAAGCGCGCGCCGCGGGCAAGCCGCTCGACCAGGTCGGCATCGACGTGATGATGGCGGGCGACCGCGACACCGGAATGGCGATCTGGAGGGCGGGCATGGCCCAGGCCGAGCGCGCGGCCGACAACGCGCGCGCCGACCGCGCGGCCGCGTCTCTCGACGCCTACCGCCGCCAGTCGCTGGACCTGCAACGTCGCGCGTACGAGGAAGGAAAGCTGCCGCAGGGTTTCCGTCGCGGTGCGGACGGCGGACTGGAGGCGATCCCCGGCGGGCCCGCCGATCCGGAGTATCTGCGGCGGCGGGGCGGCGTCACAGAGGTGCCTGCCGGGTTCGAGGCTGCGCCAGGAGGCGGCGTGCGGCCCATCCCGGGTGGTCCGGCCGACCCGGCATATCTAGGCGCGAAGTCTGAGGCGACCACCAAGCCCCGCCAGCTCAGCATGTCCGATATCACTAAGCTCGACGAGGAGGGCGGGAAGTTCCAGAACCTCTCCGGTTTCGCCGACACCTTCAAGCCGGAGTACGCCGGCTATGGCGCCTCGTGGATCGGGGACGCGGCCAACGCCGCGGGACGCTATCTGCCGCAAGGCGTTGTCGGCAAGACCGCGGCGGAAGGCGCTTCCTGGTGGCAGAACTATGACCGCTACAAGAACGTGGTTCGCAACGAACTGTTCGGCTCGGCGCTGACCGCGACCGAGAAGAGTGCGTTCGAGCGCGCCGACATCAACCCGGGCATGACACCGGACCAGATCACGAGGAACCTCAGACGCCAGCGCGAGATTGCCACCAACGGACTGCGACGGAAGGCGAACGCGATGATTGCCGCCGGCTACGATCCGGACGTGATTGGCAAGGCGTATGGGCTCGATCTCGGCAGCATCGGCGTGAAGGACCAGGGCCGCGTCCGTCCAGGCGTCACGGCTCCCGCGGCGCCCTCCAAGGTCACCAACTCCACCGAGGCGAATGACGCGATCGCGGCAGCGCGTGAAGCCATCGCCCAGGGCGCGCCGCGCGACCAGGTGATCAAGCGGCTGCGGGACATGGGCGTGCCGGTCGGAGGACTCTGAGATGGCCGGGCCATTCGACGACCTCATCCCACCGCCGAAGCCGAACCCGTTTGCGGACCTGATCCCGCCGGCCCCGCCGGCGGCCGACGCCCCGGCCAGCTTCGATCAGCGGTTCGCGGCACCCGAGCCGGCCGGCGGCGACGCCCTGCACGCCGGACTGGAGCGCCGCGCCGCCGAGCTGGCGCCGCGCGGCCCGGTCGCCGCGCATGCGGTGAAGGCCCTGGAGCCGATCACGAGCTACCTGCCGACGCAGGACAGAATGCAGCGGGAGGCCCGCAACCTCATGAGCGAAGGCGCCGACCAGGCGGCCCGCGGTGGGGTCGCCAACGCAGCGATCGGCGCTGGTAAGGTCGCGCTCGGCGGGCTCAACTACGTGACGTCGCCGGTGAACGCCGCTCTGCACACCATCGTCGGCCGGCCGATCGAGGAGAATTTCGGCGTGCCGAGCGTCCTCACCGAGACCGCGGCAGGGTTCGCGCTGCCATTCCCGAAGCGCATCCCGCTCGCCGCGCGCGGCACGCCGAAGGCGGCCATCCCGACCGCCGAGGAGCTGAAGGCCGCCGCGCAGGCGGGCTACGAGAGCCCGGAAATCGCCGCGCTCGCTGTCAAGCCATCGGCGCTGCAAGCCGCGTCGATCCGCATGCGCGCCGCGCTCGACGACGCCGGACTGGACTCGAACCTCGCGCCGAAGACGCACGGCGTGCTGGCCAAGACCGATGCAGCCACGCCACCCGGCGCGGTCGTGACGGGCAAGAACCTGGAGAGCCTGCGGCGCACGCTCGGCCACGCCGCGCAGTCCCCGGACCCGGTCGAGCGCAAGGCGGCAACCGCCGCCATCGGCGCGATCGACGAGTTCGTCGCGAGCCTCTCCAAGACCGACGTGCTGGCGGGGGATGCCGCCAAGGTCGCCGAGACGCTGGCCGACGCCCGTGGCAACTACGCCGCGGCGATGCGGAGCGAGCGTGTCACGGGAGCCCTGGAGCGCGCCGAGCAGAACGCCGCAGTGGCCCACTCGGGACAGAACATCGACAACGCGGTCCGCCAGCGCATCCGGGCGATCGTCCAGAACCCGAAGCTGCGGCAAGGGTTCTCGCGCGCCGAGATCGCCCAGATGGACCGCATCATGCGCGGGCTGCCGGCCGGCAACCTGCTGCGCGGCGTGTCGAACATCCTGGGCGGCGGCGGCGGGCTCGGCGCCACCGTGTCCGGGACGGTCCTGTCGCCGGTCGCCCCGGCCGTCGGGTGGGCGTTGAAGAAGCTCGGCAACCGGATCACCGGCGGCGGCGTCGAGCGGCTCGACGAGATGGTGCGGTCGCGCTCGCCGCTGGCCAGCCATGTGGGTCGGCCGCTCCAGCGGTGGGGCCAGGCCGCACAGGCTGCCGAGGGCAGCGCGACGCCGCAGAACCTGGCCAGGCTCGCCATCGTGTCGAGCGAGCTGTCCCGGCGACTACGGGACGTCGGGATCGACGTCGACCCGAGCGAGCTGTCGGGACTCGCGTCGCCACCGGCGCAGGTTGATGGCCGCGAAGACGGCCGCGAGTAGAGCCCAGAAGAAGAAGGGGCCGGAAGCGGTCCAATCGCGCCCGGGGTACCAGTACGGCGCACCGGCGCCTATCACCGTCAGCACCAAGGCGATGGCGAGCAGCGTCCAGAAGTTGCGGCGCGGGTTCACGGGACCGATCACCAGGATCGATGCGGGCGTGCGGGTCATCGGCGCATGCTATACTGGCGGGAGGAGGAGACCAAGATGAGCGAGACCGCGCCCTTCTATCGATACGCCAGAATGGCGAAGGGCGAGACCCTCACCCTTTCTCCGAAAGGCGTTTCGCCACGTCGGCGAAGAGCTTCTCCAAGGCCGCGACCGCAGCCGACCAGACCTCATCGTCCCCAGGGCCGATCGAGCGCTCCGCCCGCTGGAAGCCCTTGAACATCGTGTCCCGAAGCCTCTCGGGATCGAGGTTCCTTTCGCCGGCATAGGCGGTCATCAGGAACCGGATGGCCTGCTCCAGGGCAACCACACGGCCGAGCATGTCGACGTAGCGATAATCCAGGTTGTCGTCCGCCATCACCCGGCCCGCCGCTTGGGGGTGGCACCCCGCTCAACCTGATCACCCGTGGTTTGATCAATGGGCTTCAGGTATCCTCGCTCGACCAGCCAGTCGATCACGATTTGACGAACCGCCTCCGGCCGCGACGGAATTTCGTCCTGTTCGCGGCGGTAGGCTTCAAGCGCATCAAGCACATTGCGATGGACGCGAACGGTCATCCCTTCGGTGTCAACCGGCGGGCGACCCCTTGTTGAATTTTTGACTTTAACAATTGACTTCATGAATTGATGATGTCATAAAAGTCGGGCCGGCGCAAGGCTGCCACCTTGCACCGGCCCTAACCCGAACCGCATGGATGATCCCCATGACAGCCCAGGCTGAGCCGACCCATAGCACGAGTCCGTCCCGCCGCTCGATCCTGCGGGGAGCGATCGCGACGCCGCTCGCTGCCGCGATGACGCTGCCAAATCCCTCGCCCGACGTGGCACTGTTCGCGCTGGAAAGCAGGATCAAGAGGGCAATGGAGGCGCACGAGGCAGCCATCGACGCGATGGGCCATGCCGAGAGCGCCATGATCGCGTGGCACAAGCGCAACCCGCCGCCCGGCCACCACATCGGAACTGGCTACGAGGAGGTGCAGGACTGGAGGCGGAGAAAGCAGGCCGCCGAGCGCAACTGCCGCTACCGGGAACTCGAGGATGCGCAGAGCGCGGCATGCGACCGGGAGGCCGAAGTCCTGCGTGAACTGGGGGAGATGCCCGCCAGGACGCTCGACGGGCTGCGCTTCAAGGCGCGTTACGCCGACCGTCTCGTAGATGTGGCCCGGTTCATCGTGGTCGACCTCCAGGCGATGGGGGCGTGATCATGAACGAGATCAGCGCCAACGCAGTCAGCCCCTTCCAATTCGAGGGCCGCAACGTCCGGCTGATCGACCGGGACGGCGAGTCGTGGTTCATCGCCTCCGACGTAGCCCGGGAGCTGGGCTACGCCGAGGCCAAGGACCTGACCCGGACCTTGGATGACGACGAGAAGGGTCGGCACAATCTGCCGACCCCTGGCGGGGACCAGGACGTCACGATCATCTCCGAGCCCGGCCTTTATCGGGCGATCATCCAGCGCCGGGCGAACAAGAAGCACGACCACAGCCTGACGGAGAAGATCGTCCGGTTCCAACGCTGGGTGTTTCACGACATCCTGCCGTCGATCCGGAAGACGGGTGGGTACGGGCAGGCCGACCCGATGAAGGCTCTCGCCGACCCGGCGGCACTCCGCGGCCTGCTGCTGACCTACAGCGAGAAGGTGATTGCCTTGGAGGGCGAGGTGGCCGAGCTGCGGCCGCAGGCCGATGCACTCGACCGGATCGCGCAGTCGGACGGCAGCCTGTGCATCACCGACGCCGCCAAGACACTCCAGGTGCGCCCGAAGGACCTGTTCAC
>WNKV01000003.1 GCA_009720755.1 Rhodoplanes serenus | reverse complement strand
CCGGCCCGCGGCGACCCGCCGCCACCCCCCCCCGCCCCCCCCCCCCCCCCCCCCCCCCCCCCCCCCCCCCCCCCCCCGCCGCGGCCGCGGCCCCCCCCCCCCCCCCCACGGGCCTCGACAAATTTCGACGCCTGGTCCCCTCACCCGGACCGCGTCGCGGTCCGACCTCTCCCCACAGGGGAGAGGTGAAGAGGTCAGTAGTGATCCTCGAAGCGCTTGGCCAGCTCCTCGATGTTCTCGGGCGGCCAGCCGGGCACTTCCATGCCGAGATGCAGGCCCATCTGCGCCAGCACCTCCTTGATCTCGTTGAGCGACTTGCGCCCGAAATTCGGCGTGCGGAGCATCTCGGCCTCGGTCTTCTGAACGAGGTCGCCGATATAGACGATGTTGTCGTTCTTCAGGCAGTTGGCCGACCGCACCGACAGCTCCAGCTCGTCGACCTTCTTGAGGAAGGCCGGCGGGATGCCGCCGAGATCGTCGGCCAGCAGCATCGGCTGCTCCTGGCGCTTCGGCTCCTCGAAGTTGACGAAGACGTTGAGCTGGTCCTGGAGGATGCGCGCCGCATAGGCGAGCGAGTCCTCGGGGCTGACGGCGCCGTTGGTCTCGATCGACATGGTCAGCTTGTCGTAGTCGAGGATCTGGCCCTCGCGGGTGTTCTCGACCTTGTAGGAGACCTTCTTGACCGGCGAGTACAGGCTGTCCACCGGGATCAGGCCGATCGGCGCGTCCTCGGGCCGGTTGCGCTCGGCCGGCACGTAGCCCTTGCCGGTGTCGACGGTGAACTCCATGCGGATCTCGGCGCCCTCGTCGAGATGGCAGAGCACCAGCTCCGGATTGAGGATGACGACGTCGCCGACCGTCTGGATGTCGCCCGCCGTGACGACCGACGGCCCCTGCTTCTTCACCACCATGCGCTTCGGGCCTTCGCCCTGCATCTTGATGGCGATGTCCTTGATGTTGAGGACGATGTCGGTGACGTCCTCGCGCACGCCGGCGATCGACGAGAACTCGTGCAGCACGCCGTCGATGTGGACCGACTGCACGGCGGCGCCCTGGAGCGACGAGAGCAGAATCCGGCGCAGCGCGTTGCCGAGCGTCAGGCCGAAGCCCCGCTCCAGCGGCTCAGCCACCACGGTCGCGAGCCGCTTGGGGTCGGCCCCGGCGGTGACCTGGAGCTTGTTCGGCCGGATCAGTTCTTGCCAGTTCTTCTGAATTGTCACGTCATCACCCATCGTTAGGTGGCGCGGGGGTCTTGCGGCCGCGCGTCCCGCTCCGCCCGCGGGACCGAAATGCGGCGACGGACGCGACGGTCGTCCGCCGGAACACTGAAAATTGTCAGACGCGGCGGCGCTTACGCGGCCGGCAGCCGTTGTGCGGAATCGGCGTCACGTCGCGGATCGAGGTGATGGTGAAGCCGGCCGACTGCAAGGCCCGCAGCGCCGACTCGCGGCCCGAGCCCGGCCCCGCCACCTCGACCTCCAGGGTCCGCATCCCATGCTCCTGGGCCTTGCGGGCGCAGTCCTCGGCGGCGATCTGGGCCGCATAGGGGGTCGACTTGCGCGAGCCCTTGAACCCCATGGTGCCGGCCGACGACCACGCGATGGCGTTGCCCTGGGCGTCCGTGATGGTGATCATCGTGTTGTTGAACGAGGCATTCACATGCGCCACGCCGGAGGCGATGTTCTTGCGCTCGCGGCGACGGACGCGGGTGGTTTCCTTGGCCATTGTCGATCCTTCTGCGGTCCGTCGCTCGCGCGCTCCGACCCGCCCTGTACCCTGAAGACTTGCGGCTCTCGCTTACTTCTTCTTGCCGGCGATCGGCTTCGCCGGGCCCTTGCGGGTCCGCGCATTGGTGTGGGTGCGCTGGCCGCGCACCGGCAGGCCGCGGCGATGGCGCAGGCCACGATAGCAGCCGAGATCCATCAGCCGCTTGACGTTCATGGAGACCTCGCGGCGCAGATCGCCCTCGACCAGATAGTCGCGGTCGATCACCTCGCGGATCTGGAGCACCTCGTGGTCGGTGAGCTGCGACACGCGGCGCTCGACCGGAATCCCGACCTTCTCGATGATCTCCTGGGCCTTCGCGGGCCCGATCCCGTGGATGTACTGAAGACCAATGAGGACGCGCTTATTGGTCGGAATGTTGACGCCAGCGATACGGGCCAAGGCCGCAGCTCCTTCTTCCCCCGGCTGTCAGCCGGTTAAACCGAATCAGTCACGCGCTGCCGATAAGCGCGAAAACGACGCCATTCCCCGACCTCCGGGGCGCGGCGCCGTCCATGAGTTCACTCCGACTGGGACGCCGTGTTTACGAGTTCCGACGGAACTCGTCAACCTTCGGCACCCGTCGTCGCGGACCGGACGGCCGGGCCGGCCGCCGCCGGCCACCCCGTCCTGGCTCGCCTCACCGAACCGCCGCCGGGGTGGATCGGCTCTCCCCCGCGGCCGTCTTCAGCACCGCGTCGATCGCCGCGCTGACCGCCCCGATGGGCGCCATGCCGTCGATCGTCCGCAGCATTCCCTTGGTCTCGTAATAGGCCGAGAGCGGCGCCGTCTGGGCCCGGTAGGCGGCCAGACGGGTCTTCAGGGCCTCGGGATTGTCGTCCGCCCGCAGCGGCTCGCCGCGCGCCGTCATCTCGCGCACGCGCTTCTCGACCCGCTCCAGCAGTGCCTGCTCGTCGACCTTGAGCTCGACCACGGCGTCGAGCGCCAGGCCGCGCTCGGCGAGCATCCGGTCGAGCGCCTCGGCCTGCGGCACGGTGCGCGGAAAACCGTCCAGGATGAAGCCCTTGGCGGCGTCCGGCTCGCCGATCCGGTCGGCCACGATGGCGACCACGACGGCATCCGGGACCAGGTCACCGCGCGCCATGATCTCCTTGGCCTCCAGCCCGACCGGGGTACCGGCCTTGACGGCGGCGCGCAACATGTCGCCGGTAGAGAGCTGGACGATGCCGTGCGCCTGGACCAGATGCTGGGCCTGGGTGCCCTTTCCGGCCCCGGGCGGTCCGAGGAGGATCAGTCTCATCGGCGTCGGCCCCTCAGCTTGGATTTCTTGATCAGGCCCTCGTACTGATGGGCCAGCAGATAGCCCTGCACCTGGGCCACGGTGTCCATGGTGACGCTGACCACGATCAGCAACGACGTGCCGCCGAAGTAGAACGGCACCGAGGCGTACGAGATCAGGATCTCAGGGATCAGGCAGACCACCGCCAGGTAGGCGGCGCCCACCACGGTGATCCGCGACAGGACGTGATCGATGTACTCGGCAGTGCGCTCGCCGGGACGAATGCCCGGGATGAAGCCGCCGTGCTTCTTCAGGTTGTCGGCCGTCTCGGTCGGGTTGAACACGATCGCCGTGTAGAAGAAGGCGAAGAAGACGATCAGCCCGATATAGAGGACCAGGAACAGCGGCCGGCCATGCCCGAGCTGCGTGGTGATGATGTTCAGCCACTCGGGCCCCTGCCCGGCGTTCAGGTTGGCCACCGTGGTCGGCAGCAGCAGCAGCGACGAGGCGAAGATCGGCGGGATGACGCCCGAGGTGTTGAGCTTGAGCGGCAGGTGCGAGGTCTGGCCCTCGAACATGCGGTTGCCGATCTGGCGCTTCGGATACTGGATCAGCAGCCGGCGCTGCGCCCGCTCCATGAAGACGATGAAGCCGATCACCACGACGGCCATCACCATGATGAGCAGGATGATGCCGGTCGACAGCGCGCCCTGACGGCCGAGCTCGAACATGCCCACCAGCGCGCCGGGCAGCTCCGCCACGATGCCGGCCAGGATGATCAGCGAGATGCCGTTGCCGATGCCGCGGGCGGTGATCTGCTCGCCCAGCCACATCAGGAACATGGTGCCGCCCGTCAGGGTGATGACGGTGGAGATGCGGAAGAACCAGCCCGGATCGGACACCACCGACCCCGCCCCTTCGAGGCCGACCGAGATGCCGTAAGCCTGAAAGACCGACAGCACGACGGTGAGGTAGCGGGTGTACTGGTTGATGACCTTGCGGCCCTGCTCGCCTTCCTTCTTGAGGTTCTCGAGCGTCGGCGAGACCGTAGTCAGGAGCTGGATGATGATCGAGGCCGAGATGTACGGCATGATGTTGAGGGCGAAGATCGCCATCCGGTGGATGCCGCCGCCCGCGAACATGTTGAACATGCCGAGGATTCCGCCCGCCTGCGTGCGGAAGATCTGGTCCCATTGCCCGGGATCGATGCCGGGCAGCGGGATGTAGGTGCCGAGCCGGTAGACCAGCAGAGCCCCGAGCGTGAACCAAATACGCTTCTTCAGCTCCTCGGCCTTGGCGAGGGCCGAGAAGTTGAGGTTGGCTGCCAGTTGCTCTGCTGCAGAAACCATGTCCGAGGCTCCGGTTGCCCGCGTCCGGCGGTGTCACCCGCCCGGCGTGACCCGCAATATAAGGATCAACCGGCCTGTTCGCCCGTCTCTTTTCGCGGCGCCAGCACCGTCACGGTGCCGCCGAGCTTCTCAACCGCGGCGATCGCCGATTGCGACGCACCGTGGACCTCGAATTGCAGCTTGCTGGTCAGCTCGCCGCCGCCGAGCAGGCGGACCCCGTCGCGGGCGCGGCGCAGCACGCCGGCCTCGACCAACGCGGCCACGTCTATCAACGCGCTCGCATCGAGCCGGCCCTTGTCGACCGCCTGCTGCACCCGGCCGAGGTTCACCTCGTTCAGGGTCAGCGCGAAGATGTTGTTGAAGCCGCGCTTCGGCAGGCGCCGATGCAGCGGCATCTGGCCGCCCTCGAACCCCTTGATGGCGACGCCGGTACGCGCGGTCTGGCCCTTGCCGCCACGCCCGCCGGTCTTGCCCTTGCCGGAGCCGATGCCGCGACCGACCCGCATGCGCCCCTTGCGGGCGCCCGGCTTGTCGGCGATCTCGTTGAGCTTCATGGTTCTTCCTCGGTCGTCTCGGGTCGCGCGCGGTCGGCGGGCCGACGGTCGGCGGATCAATGCTCGGCGGGCGAATGACAGGCTATCGGGCGCCCGCCCCCCGGTTGCGCCGGCCGACCGGCCGGGGACCGGCCCCGGCCGCCTCGCGCCTTACTTCTCGTCGATCACCCGGACCAGGTGGCCGACCTTGCTGATCATGCCACGCACCGACGGGGTGTCCGGAAGCTCCGACACCCGGCCGATGCGGTTGAGGCCGAGCCCGATCAGCGTCTCGCGCTGATCGTGGCGGCGGCGGATCGGGCTGCCCGTCTGCTGGACCCGAACGGTCTTGGACTCGGTCGCCATCGTGGATCTCCCCTGCCGCATCACTCGCTGGCGGCCTGGTCGTCGGCGCCCTCGCGGCGACGCGACTGGAGGGCCGACACCTTGATGTTGCGCCGGGCCGCGACGGACCGCGGCGAATCCTGGTGCTTCAGGGCATCGAAGGTGGCGCGCACCATGTTGTACGGGTTGGACGAGCCGATCGACTTCGCCACCACGTCCTGCATGCCGAGCGTCTCGAAGACGGCGCGCATCGGGCCGCCCGCGATGATGCCGGTGCCGGGAGGCGCGGCGCGCAGATACACCTTGCCGGCGCCGTGGCGGCCCGCCACGTCGTGGTGCAGGGTGCGGCCCTCGCGCAGCGGCACCCGGATGAGGCCGCGCTTGGCCGCATCGGTCGCCTTGCGGATCGCCTCGGGCACCTCGCGGGCCTTGCCATGGCCGAAGCCGACGCGGCCCTTCTGATCGCCGACCACCACCAGCGCCGCGAAGCCGAAGCGCCGTCCGCCCTTCACCACCTTGGCGACGCGGTTGATGTGGACCAGCTTGTCGGTGAACTCGCTGTCCCGCTCGTCACGGTCGCGTCCGTGTTCACGTGCCATCTGAAACCGTCTCCCTCGGGCGATCGCCCGTCATCGCCCTAGAAATTCAGCCCGCCCTCGCGGGCGCCGTCGGCCAGCGCCTTGACGCGTCCGTGATAGATGTAGCCGCCGCGATCGAAGATCACGTCCTTGACGCCCTTGGCGACCGCCCGCTCGGCAATCAGCTTGCCGATGGCCTTGGCGGCCTCGGTGTCGGCCCCGGTCTTGAGGGTCGACCGCAGGTCCTTCTCGAGCGACGAGGCGGCCGCGACCGTGACCCCCTGCCGGTCGTCGATGACCTGGGCGTAGATGTGCTTCGACGAGCGGAACACCGACAGCCGCAGGCGATCGCCGGCGGCCGCCTTGAGGGCGCGACGAACCCGACTGGTGCGACGCGCAGTCTTGATATTGAGCCTGGACATCCTGCGCTCCGCTATTTCTTCTTGCCTTCCTTGCGGAAGATGTATTCGCCCGCGTACTTGACGCCCTTGCCCTTGTAGGGCTCGGGCGGGCGGAACGCCCGGATCTCGGCGGCCACCTGGCCGACCTTCTGCTTGTCGATGCCGGCGATCAGCACCTCGGTGGGCTTCGGCGTCGTGATCGCGATCCCCTCGGGGATCGGATAGACGACGTCGTGGCTGTAGCCGAGCGCGAGTTGCAGGTTCTTGCCCTGCACCGACGCGCGGTAGCCGACGCCGACGATCTCCAGCTTCTGCTCGAAGCCCTTGGTCACCCCGGTGAACAGGTTGGAGACGAGGGTGCGCGAGGTGCCCCACATGGAGCGCGCCCGCTTGGTCTCGTTGCGAGGGTCGACCTTGACGGTCCCCTCCTCCATCTTGATCACGACGTCGTCGGGCAGAACGAGCTGAAGGGCGCCCTTCGGGCCCTTCGCCTTGACGGTCTGCCCCTCGATATTGGCGGTGACCCCGGTGGGGACCGGCACCGCCTTCTTGCCGATGCGAGACATGCTGGCCCCTCTAGAACACCGTGCAGAGAATCTCGCCGCCCACGTTGGCGTCGCGCGCGGCGTGGTCGGCCATGACGCCCTTCGGGGTCGACACGATGGCCACCCCGAGGCCGTTGTTCACCCGCGGCAGCGCCTTCACCGAGGCGTAGACGCGGCGGCCCGGCTTCGACACCCGGGCGATCTCGCGGATCACCGGAGCACCGTCGAAATACTTCAGCTCGATCTCGAACTCGGTGCGCCCGTCGGCGTGCTCGGTGGTCGAGAAGTCGCGGATGTAGCCTTCGCTCTTGAGCACCTCGAGGACGCTCGCGCGCAGCCGGGAGCCGGGGGTCGAGACCTTCGACTTCGCCCGCATCTGCGCGTTGCGAATCCGGGTGATCATATCGCCGATCGGATCGTTCATCGCGGCGCCCTCCTCACCAGCTCGACTTCAGGAGGCCGGGGATCAGGCCCTTCGACCCGAGCTCGCGCAGCGCGATCCGGCTCATCTTGAGCTTCCGGTAGTAGGCGCGCGGCCGGCCCGTCACGTCGCAGCGGTTGCGGATGCGGGTCTTCGAGCCGTTGCGCGGCATCTCCGCGAGCTTGAGGGTCGCGGCGAAGCGCTCCTCCATCGGCTTGTCCTTGTCGTTGGCCTCGGCCTTCAGACGCGCACGCTTCGCCGCCTGCTGGGCGACGAGCTTGCGCCGGTGCTCGTTCTTCTCGACAGAGCTCTTCTTCGCCATGCGATGCTCCTAACTCCGCGTTTGAGACGGAACGTCAGTCCGACTCACTGCCGGAACGGGAAGTTGAAAGCGGCCAGCAGGGCGCGGCCTTCCGCGTCGCTGCGTGCGGTGGTGCAGACGGTGATGTCCATGCCCCACACCTCGGCCACCTTGTCGTAGTCGATCTCGGGGAACACGATGTGCTCCTTGACCCCGAGCGTGTAGTTGCCGCCGCCGTCGAAGCTCTTCGGATTGAGGCCACGGAAGTCGCGGACGCGCGGCAGCGCGATGTTGATCAGCCGGTCGACGAACTCGTACATCCGGTCCTTGCGCAGCGTCACCTTGCAGCCGATCGCCTGCCCCTCGCGCACCTTGAAGGTGGCGATGGACTTGCGCGCCTTGGTGATGACCGGCCGCTGGCCCGCGATCAGCGCCAGATCGGCGGCCGCCTGCTCGACCTTCTTGCGGTCCGCGACGCCCTCGCCGACACCCATGTTGATCACGATCTTGGTGATCTTGGGCACCTGGAACTGGTTCTTGTAGCCGAACTGCTCGGTCAGCTTTGCCTTGACGACCTGGTCGTACTGGACGCGCAGGCGCGACGGGCCCTTCGGCTCCTCGACGGCGGGAGCCGCCGGCCTCGCGGCAGCCTTCTCGGTCTTGGCGGCGCCCTTGTCGGTCTTCGGGGCAGCGGCCTTCGCGCCCTTCTCGGCCTTCGGGTCCGGCTTGCCGGCCTTCTTGGCGTCCTTCTTGTCCTTGTCAGCCATTGATCTCGGCTCCCGAACGCTTGGCGACCCGCACCTTCTTGCCGTCGGCCAGCACCTTGAACCCGATGCGGGTGGGCTTGCCGTCCTTGGGATCGGCGACCGCCAGGTTGGACAGATGCACCGGCGCCTCCTTGGAGATGATGCCGCCTTCCTGATTGGCGGACTGGCGCTGGTGACGCTTGACCATGTTGACGCCGCGCACGAGGGCGCGGTTCTCGGTCGGACGCACCTCGATCACCTCGCCGGTGCGGCCCTTGTCGCGCCCGGTGAGCACGACGACCTTGTCGCCCTTGCGAATCTTCGCAGCCATCACAGAACCTCCGGGGCGAGCGAAATGATCTTCATGTGGTTCTTGGCACGAAGCTCGCGCGGCACCGGGCCGAAGATACGCGTGCCGACCGGCTCCATCTGCGGGTTGATCAGCACCGCGGCGTTCCGGTCGAACCGGATCACCGAGCCGTCGGGCCGGCGAATGTCCTTCGCCACCCGCACGACGACCGCCTTCATGACGTCGCCCTTCTTCACGCGGCCGCGCGGGATCGCCTCCTTCACGGACACCACGATGACGTCCCCGATGGTCGCGTACTTGCGCTTCGAGCCGCCCAGCACCTTGATGCACATGACACGGCGCGCGCCGGAGTTGTCCGCCACGTCGAGATTGGTCTGCATCTGGATCATGAGCCGCCTCTAATTCTTTCGTGTCTGAGTGCGCGGTCTACTTCGCGCGCTTCTCGCCTTGGACGACAGCCCACCGCTTCAGCTTGGAAATCGGGCTGTGCTCTTCGATCCACACGGTGTCGCCCACGGCGTACTGATTCGTCTCGTCGTGTGCGTGGTACTTCTTCGACCGCCGGACGGTCTTCTTCATCACCGGGTGCGTGAAACGACGCTCGACCCGCACGATGACGGTCTTGTCCTGCTTGTCGCCCACCACGACACCCTGCAACATGCGCTTCGGCATCGTCGTTCTCCTTACTTCGTGACGTCCGAGGCGCGCTTGGCCTGGGCGACCGTCTTGACGCGGGCGATGTCGCGGCGAACCTGCCGCACCCGCGAGGTGTTCTCGAGCTGGCCGGTCGCCTTCTGGAAGCGCAGGTTGAACTGCTCCTTCTTCAGCTTGAGCAGCTCGTCGTCGAGCTGGTCGACCGTCATGGCGCGGAAGTCTTCGATCGTCGACATGGCGTTCGGCGTCCCTACTCGGCGATGCGCTCGATGAAGCGCGTCTTGATCGGCAGCTTGGCCGCGGCGAGCGTCAGCGCCTCACGCGCGACCTCGCTGGTGACGCCGTCGACCTCGAACAGAATGCGGCCGGGCTTCACCCGGGCCACCCAATACTCCGGCGCGCCCTTGCCCGAGCCCATGCGGACCTCGAGGGGCTTCTTGGAGATCGGCACGTCCGGGTAGATGCGAATCCACACCCGCCCGGCGCGCTTCATGTGGCGCGTCATCGCCCGGCGAGCCGCCTCGATCTGGCGGGCCGTGATGCGCTCGGGCGCCATCGCCTTCAGTCCGAACTGGCCGAACGCCAGGGTGGTCCCGCTGGTCGCGATGCCGTGGATGCGGCCCTTGTGCGCCTTGCGGAACTTTGTGCGCATCGGTTGCAGCATGGATCGTCGCCTTTCCTGTCTCTCGCGCCGGGCCGATCAGGCCGCGTCGCGGCGCGGGCGACCACCCGCATCGCTCTCGGCCGCGCGCTTGTCCTGCGCCATCGGGTCGTGCTCGAGAATCTCGCCCTTGAAGATCCACACCTTGACGCCGCAGGTGCCGTAGGTGGTGAACGCCGTGGCGACGCCGTAGTCGACGTCCGCCCGCAGCGTGTGCAGCGGCACCCGCCCCTCGCGGTACCACTCCATGCGGGCGATCTCGGCGCCGCCGAGCCGGCCAGAGCAGTTGATGCGGATGCCCTCGGCGCCGAGGCGGATCGCCGACTGCACGGCCCGCTTCATCGCCCGGCGGAACGCCACGCGGCGCTCGAGCTGCTGGGCGATCGACTCGGCGACCAGCTGGGCGTCGAGCTCCGGCTTGCGGATCTCGACGATGTTCAGCACCACGTCCGAATTGGTGAGCGACGCCACCTTGCGGCGCAGCTTCTCGATGTCGGCGCCCTTCTTGCCGATCACCACGCCCGGACGGGCCGAGTGGATGGTGACGCGGCACTTCTTGTGCGGCCGCTCGATCACGATGCGCGACACCGCCGCCTGCTTGAGCTGCTTATGCAGCTCGGCGCGGATCGCCATGTCCTCGTGCATCAGCTTGCCGTACTCGTTCTTGCCCGCGAACCAGCGCGAATCCCAGGTGCGGTTGATCCCGAGGCGAAGCCCGATCGGATTGACCTTCTGACCCATGGGGCCTCTCCTTACGATGCGCTGGCTTCGACCTGACGGACGACGATCGTCAGGTGCGAGAAGGGTTTCATAATCTTGCCGGAGCGGCCGCGGCCGCGCGGCACGAACCGCTTGATCACCAGCGCCTTGCCGACATGCGCCTGCGAGACGACCAGATCGTCGATATCGAGATCGTGGTTGTTCTCGGCGTTGGCGATCGCCGACTGGAGGCACTTGCGGACGTCGCGCGCGATCCGCTTGCGCGAGAACTCGAGATCCGCGAGCGCCGTCTGCACCTTCTTGCCGCGAATGAGCTGCGCGACCAGATTGAGCTTCTGCGGCGACACCCGGAGCATCCGGGCGACCGCCTTGGCCTCGTTGTCGGCGAGGCTGCGCGGGCGTGCTGTCTTGCTCATCGTTTATCGTCCTCGGCTCACGCCCGCTTGGCTTTCTTGTCGCCGGAGTGACCGTGGAAGGTGCGGGTCGGCGAGAACTCGCCGAACTTGTGCCCGACCATCTCCTCGGTCACCAGCACGGGGACGTGCTTGTGCCCGTTGTGGACCCCGAAGGTGAGCCCGACGAACTGCGGCAGGATCGTCGAACGCCGCGACCAGATCTTGATCACGTCGTGCCGGCCGGATGCGCGGGCGGTTTCCGCCTTCTTCAGCAGATAGCCGTCGACGAACGGACCTTTCCAAACGGAGCGCGCCATCTCGTGCTTCCTTACTTCTTCTTCCGCGCGTGGCGGCTCGAAACGATGAACTTCGTGGTGCTCTTGTTCTTGCGGGTCTTCTTGCCCTTGGTCGGGAAGCCCCACGGAGTCACCGGATGCCGACCGCCCGAGGTACGGCCTTCGCCGCCGCCATGCGGATGATCGACCGGGTTCATCGTGACGCCGCGATTGTGCGGACGCTGGCCGAGCCACCGGGATCGACCGGCCTTGCCGATCGACGTGTTCATGTGGTCCGGGTTCGACACGGCGCCGACCGTCGCCATGCAACGGCCATGCACGAGCCGCTGCTCGGACGAGTTGAGGCGCAGGATCACGTAGTCGCGGTCGCGACCGACGATCTGGGCGTAGGTGCCGGCCGAGCGCGCGATCTGCCCGCCCTTGCCGATCTTGAGCTCGACATTGTGGACGATCGTGCCGATCGGCATCGAGGCCAGCGGCATCGCATTGCCGGGCTTCACGTCGACATGCTCGCCCGCCACCACCTGGTCGCCCACGGCCAAGCGCTGCGGCGCCAGGATGTAGGCGAGCTCGCCGTCCTCGTACTTGATCAGCGCCAGGAACGCGGTGCGGTTGGGATCGTACTCCAGCCGCTCGACACGCGCCGGCTGGTCGAACTTGCGACGCCGGAAATCGACCGTGCGCAGCGTCCGCTTGTGGCCGCCGCCGCGAAACCGAACCGTGATGCGCCCGTTGTTGTTGCGGCCGCCGCTCGACGACTTGCCAACCGTCAGCGCCTTGACCGGCTTGCCGGCGTGCAGGCCGGAGCGGTCGACGATGACGAGCTGCCGCTGTCCGGGCGTCGTCGGCTTGAAAGTCTTGAGTGCCATCGCGGTTCCCCTAGAGCCCCGTGGTCACGTCGATCCGGTGCCCCTCTTCGAGGGTCACGATCGCTTTCTTGACGTCCGACAGCTCGCCCTTGACGCCACGGAAGCGCCGCAGCTTGCCCTTGCGGATCAGCGTGTTGACGGCCTTCACCTTGACGTCGAACAGCTTCTCCACCGCGTCCTTGATCTGCGGCTTGGTCGCGGTCTTGCGAACGTTGAACAGGACCTGGTTGTTCTCCGACGCCGTCGTCGCCTTCTCGGTGATGATCGGGCTGACGATGACGTCGTAGTGGCGCGGGTCACGGGTGCTCATTTGAAGCGCGCCTCCAGCGCATCCACCGCGGCGCGAGTCAGCACGAGCGTGTTGCGACGCAGGATGTCGTAGACGTTGATGCCCTGGATGGGCAGCACGTCGATGTTCGGGATGTTGCGGGCCGCCAGCGTGAACTTCGACTCGAGCTCGGCCCCGTCGACGATCAGCGCGTTGCGGACGCCGAGCTTCTCGAAATGCGCCTTCAGGGTCTTGGTCTTGCCGTCGTCCAGCGCGGCGCGATCGAGCACCACGATGCCGCCGTCCTTCGCCTTGGCCGACAGCGCGTGGCGCAGCGCCAGCGCCCGCACCTTCTTCGGCAGGTCGATGGCGTGGCTGCGGACCTGCGGCCCGAAGGCCCGGCCACCGCCGCGGAACTGCGGCACGCGGGCCGAGCCGTGGCGGGCACTGCCGGTGCCCTTCTGCTTGTACATCTTCTTGCCGGTCCGCCAGATCTCGGCGCGGTTCTTGACCGCGTGGGTGCCGCGCTGACGGCGCGACAGCTGCCACACGATGCACCGCTGGATCAGGTCGGCGCGCGGCTCCAGCCCGAAGATCTCGGCATCGAGCTGGATCGAGCCGGCGGCGCCACCGTCGAGGGTCTTCACTTCCATGTCCATATCACGCTCCCTCGCCGGGCGCCGCCGCCTGAGCCTCGGCCGCCTGAGCGTCCGCCGCCTGACCGTCGCCGGACGGCAGCCGGAACTTGCCGGGCCGCGGTGCGTCCTTCGGCAGCGACTTCTTGGCGGCGTCACGCACCGTGATCCAGCCGCCCTTCGCGCCGGGCACGGCGCCTTCGACCAGGATCAGGCCGCGATTGACGTCGGTCTGCACCACCTTGAGATTGAGGGTGGTCACCCGCTCGACGCCGAGATGGCCGGCCATCTTCTTGTTCTTGAAGGTCTTGCCCGGGTCCTGCCGGCCGCCGGTGGAGCCGTGCGAGCGATGCGAGATCGACACGCCGTGGCTGGCGCGAAGGCCGCCGAAGTTCCACCGCTTCATCGGGCCGGCATAGCCCTTGCCGATCGACGTGCCGGTCACGTCGACGAACTGGCCGACCACGAAGTGGTCCGCCGTGATCTCGGCACCAACCGGGATCAGCCCGTCGTCGTTGACGCGGAACTCGACCATCTCGCGCTTCGGCTCGACCTTGGCGACGGCGAAGTGGCCGCGCTCGGCCTTGCTGACATTCTTCGGCTTGCGCGATCCGGCGCCGAGCTGCATCGCCACGTAGCCGTTCTTCTCTCGGGTGCGGTGGGCCACGACCTGACAGTTCGCGAGCCTGAGCACCGTGACAGGCACGTGCTCACCCCCATCCGTGTAGATGCGGGTCATGCCGACCTTTTGTGCGATCACACCGGAACGCATCGTTCTCGTCCTTTTCTGCGCTCTGCCGTGTGGCGCCTTAGAGCTTGATCTCGACGTCCACGCCGGCGGCGAGGTCGAGCTTCATCAAGGCGTCGACGGTCTGCGGAGTCGGATCGACGATGTCGAGCAGCCGCTTGTGGGTGCGCATCTCGAATTGCTCGCGGCTCTTCTTGTCGACGTGCGGCGAGCGATTGACGGTGAACTTCTCGATCTTGGTCGGCAGCGGAATCGGACCGCGCACCTGGGCGCCGGTCCGCTTCGCCGTCGCCACGATCTCGCGCGTCGAGGCGTCGAGAATCCGGTGATCGAACGCCTTGAGGCGAATTCTGATGTTCTGGCCGTTCATGGTCTCTCTGCCTCGATCAGGCGCGAGTATTGACTATCGGTGGCGAATAGAGAGTAGCGAGTAGCGAGTAGCGAACCCGCCGTTCGCTACTCCCCATTCGCTATTCGCCCCTACTCGATGATGCTGGCGACGACGCCGGCGCCGACCGTGCGGCCACCCTCGCGGATGGCGAAGCGCAGCTTCTCCTCCATGGCGATCGGCACGATCAGCTCGACCGTCATGGCGATGTTGTCGCCCGGCATCACCATCTCGGTGCCTTCCGGCAGGTGCACGACGCCGGTCACGTCGGTGGTGCGGAAGTAGAACTGCGGGCGGTAGTTGGTGAAGAACGGCGTGTGGCGACCGCCCTCCTCCTTGGTGAGGATGTAGGCCTCGGCCTTGAACTTGGTGTGCGGCTTCACGGAGCCGGGCTTGCACAGCACCTGGCCGCGCTCCACGTCCTCGCGCTTGGTGCCGCGCAGCAGGCAGCCGACATTGTCGCCCGCCTCGCCCTGGTCGAGCAGCTTGCGGAACATCTCGACGCCGGTGACGGTGGTCTTGACGGTCGGACGGATGCCGACGATCTCGACTTCCTCGCCGACCTTGACGACGCCGCGCTCGATACGGCCGGTCACCACGGTGCCGCGGCCCGAGATCGAGAACACGTCCTCGACCGGCATCAGGAAGGGCTGATCCTTCGGACGCTCCGGCTGCGGGATGTACTCGTCGACCTGACGCATCAGCTCGAGGATAGCCTCCTTGCCGAGCTTCTCGTCCTTGCCCTCGAGCGCCATCAGGGCCGAGCCCTTGACGATCGGGATCTTGTCGCCCGGGAAGTTGTACTTGGACAGGAGCTCACGAACCTCGAGCTCGACCAGCTCCAGAAGCTCCGGATCGTCGACCATGTCGACCTTGTTCATGAACACGACGAGCGCCGGCACGCCGACCTGGCGGGCGAGCAGGATGTGCTCGCGGGTCTGCGGCATCGGGCCGTCGGCGGCCGACACGACCAGGATGGCGCCGTCCATCTGGGCCGCGCCGGTGATCATGTTCTTCACGTAGTCGGCGTGCCCGGGGCAGTCGACATGCGCGTAGTGGCGCTTCTGGGTCTGATACTCGACATGCGCGGTCGAGATGGTGATGCCGCGCGCCTTCTCTTCCGGAGCCTTGTCGATCTGGTCGTAGGCCGTGAACGTGGCGCCACCCGTCTCGGCGAGGATCTTGGTGATCGCGGCCGTCAGCGTCGTCTTGCCGTGATCGACATGCCCGATCGTGCCGATGTTGCAGTGGGGCTTGTTACGTTCGAACTTCTCTTTGGCCATCGGGACTCTCCGTTGCCTCTAGACGTCTGTGTCGTTGCGGTCGTGGTGGTCGTCGGGCGGTGGTACGCGATCAGGCGTACTTGGCCTGGACCTCCTGAGCCACGTTCTGCGGAACCTGCTCGTAGTGGTCGAACTGCATGGTGAACGTGGCGCGGCCCTGCGACATCGACCGCAGGGTATTGACGTAGCCGAACATGTTGGCGAGCGGCACCATGGCGTTCACCACGTTGGCGTTGCCCCGCATGTCCTGGCCCTGGATCTGGCCGCGGCGCGAGTTGAGATCGCCGATGACGGAACCCGTATATTCCTCCGGCGTCACGACCTCGACCTTCATGATCGGCTCGAGCAGCACCGATCCGCCCTTTTGCAGAGCCTCACGCAGCGCCGAACGCGACGCGATCTCGAACGCCAGCGCCGAGGAGTCGACGTCGTGATACTTGCCGTCGACCAGCGACACCTTGAGGTCCACGACCGGGAAGCCGGCCAGCACACCCGAGGTGAGAACCGAGTTGAGACCCTTCTCGACGCCGGGCACGTACTCCTTCGGCACCGCGCCGCCGATGATCTTGTTCTCGAACACGAAGCCGGAGCCCGGCTCGGTCGGCTCGACGTCGATCTTGACGCCGGCGAACTGGCCCGAGCCACCCGTCTGCTTCTTGTGGACGTACTCGATGGTCACCGGCTTGGTGATCTTCTCGCGATACGCCACCTGCGGGGCGCCGATATTGGCCTCGACCTTGTAGGTGCGCTTGAGGATGTCGACCTTGATGTCGAGATGCAGCTCACCCATCCCCTTGAGGATGGTCTGGCCGGACTCCTGATCGGTCGACACCCGGAACGACGGGTCCTCGGCCGCGAGCTTGGCCAGCGCGACGCCGAGCTTCTCCTGGTCGGCCTTCGACTTCGGCTCGATGGCGATCTCGATGACGGGGTCCGGGAACTCCATCTTCTCGAGGATCACCGGGTTCTGCGGATCGCACAGCGTGTCGCCGGTGCGGGCCTCCTTGAGGCCAGCCAGCGCCACGATGTCGCCCGCGTAGGCTTCCTTGATGTCCTCGCGGTTGTTGGCGTGCATCAGCAGCATGCGGCCGATGCGCTCCTTGCGCTCGCGCGTGGAGTTGATGACGCCGGTGCCGCTCTGGAGGACGCCCGAGTAGATGCGGCAGAACGTGATGGTGCCGACGAAGGGGTCGTCCATGATCTTGAAGGCGAGCGCGGCCAAGGGCTCCTGGTCGGTCGAGTGGCGCACCACCTCGTTGCCCTTGGGATCGACGCCCTTGATGGCGGGCACGTCGACGGGCGACGGCAGGAAGTCCACCACCGCGTCCAGCAGCGGCTGCACGCCCTTGTTCTTGAAGGCCGAGCCGCACAGCACCGGATAGAACGCGCCGGTGACCACGGCCTTGCGGATCAGCGCCCGCAGGGTCGCCTCGTCGGGCTCCTGGCCCTCGAGGTAAGCGGTCATCACGTCGTCGTCGAGCTCGACCGCGGCCTCGATCATCAGCTCGCGATATTCCTTGGCCTTGTCGAGCATGTCGGCCGGAATCTCGACGTCCTCGTACTGCGACCCGAGAGCCTCGTCGTTCCACACCACGCCGACCATGCGGATCAGGTCGACGAGGCCCTTGAACTGGCTCTCGGCGCCGATCGGCAGCTGGATCGCCACCGGCTTGGCACCGAGGCGGACCTTGATGTCGTCGAGGCACTTGAAGAAATCGGCCCCGATCTTGTCCATCTTGTTGCAGAAGACGATCCGCGGAACCTTGTACTTGTCGCCCTGGCGCCAGACCGTCTCGGTCTGCGGCTCGACGCCCTGGTTGGAGTCGAGCACGCATACGGCGCCGTCGAGCACGCGCAGGCTGCGCTCCACCTCGATGGTGAAGTCGACGTGCCCGGGGGTGTCGATGATGTTCAGGCGCTTGTTGCGCCAGAACGCCGTCGTCGCGGCCGACGTGATGGTGATGCCGCGCTCCTGCTCCTGCTCCATCCAGTCCATGGTGGCCGCGCCCTCATGGACCTCGCCGAGCTTATGGCTCTTGCCGGTGTAGTAGAGGATGCGCTCCGTGGTCGTCGTCTTGCCGGCATCGATGTGCGCCATGATGCCGAAGTTGCGGTAGTCCTCGATCGGATGCGCGCGGGGCATGGGGGTATCCTTCGATGTTCCTGGGTCTCGCCCGCGTCACCAGCGGTAGTGCGAAAAGGCGCGGTTCGCTTCCGCCATGCGGTGCGTATCCTCGCGCTTCTTCACGGCATTGCCGCGGTTGTTGGAGGCGTCGAGCAGCTCGGCCGAGAGCCGCTCGGTCATGGTCTTCTCGTTGCGGTCGCGGGCCGCGGAGATCAGCCAGCGGATGCCGAGCGCCTGGCGGCGATCGGTGCGAACCTCGACCGGCACCTGATAGGTGGCGCCGCCGACGCGCCGCGAGCGGACCTCGATGGCCGGCATCACGTTGTCCAGCGCCTGCTGGAACACCGACAGCGGGTTGGTCTTGGTCTTGCCCTCGATGATGTCGAAGGCGCCATAGACGATCGCCTCCGCGGCCGACTTCTTGCCGGCGTACATGATCGAGTTCATGAACTTGGTGACGACCACGTTCCCGAACTTGGGGTCCGGAAGGATTTCACGCTTGTCGGCACGGTGGCGGCGGGACATGCTCTTCTTTCCTTCGTCATGGCCGGGCTCGTCCGGCCATCCACGTCAGAATTCCTCGGTTCGAATTCCTCAGGGCTCGCCCGAGGAGGACCTTCGCTGGGCTCAGGTCACTTCGGCCGCTTGGCGCCGTACTTCGAGCGGCGCTGCTTGCGGTTCTTGACGCCCTGGGTATCCAGCACGCCACGCAGGATGTGGTAACGCACGCCCGGCAGGTCCTTCACGCGGCCGCCGCGGATCATCACGACCGAGTGCTCCTGCAAGTTGTGGCCCTCGCCCGGAATGTAGCCGATCACCTCGAAGCCGTTGGTGAGGCGAACCTTGGCGACCTTGCGGAGCGCCGAGTTCGGCTTCTTCGGCGTCGTCGTGTAGACGCGCGTGCAGACGCCGCGCTTCTGCGGGCTCTGTTGCAGGGCCGGAACCTTCTTGCGCGCCCGCTGCGGGACCCGCGGATTACGGATCAGCTGATTGATCGTCGGCATCGCTCGCCTTCAGTCTCCCTGCGGGTTTCCCCTGCGGGCTTTCCCAACCTGTGCGGGACATCCCGCTCCGGCGGTTCGCCCCGTTCAACGCCCCTGCCCGTGTCCGGACCGGAGCGCCTGCGGGCTCGCCCGCGCTCGCCGACGCGGCACACGAGCACGCTCACGCGCGCAAACGCACCGCGCGCCATCCCTCGTGGAGATGGCGCTTCCGTCGACAGAGGAGCACGTGACGTCGCCGTCCCGCGCTCGTGTACATCCAACCTGACAGTCGTGTGTCAGAGGCAGCGTTTGAGCATCAATCGTCGAGGCTTGGGTGCCCTGCCGCCCGCCGGACCAAAGAGTTCCGGACGAGCGTGACTGCAAGACATGCCGTTCCGAACAGCGAAGCTCACCGCCTGCCGAAAAGTGGGCGGGTTTTAGCGGCCGTACCGCGGGAAGTCAAGCACCATCGGCCGCGCGCAACGGCGGATCGTCATGCCTCGCCGTGGGTTTCGGCCGGGTCGAGGCCGACGACCGCACCTTCGTGGCTGCGCAGGTAGAGCTCGCCGGTAACAGCCTCGCCGTCGCGGTCGCCCAGCGAGGAGACCAGCACGCGCCCCTCCGCCGCGTCGCCACGCAGCGACACGGTCACCGGCTCCGGGCCGAGATTGAGGGCCACCAGGACCCGCTCCCGACCGTGCCGGCGCACATAGACGAGCAGGTCGCCGCTCGCCGCCATCGGTTCGTAGCTGCCCCGCGTGAGCGCCGTGTGACGCCGCCGAGCGGCGATCAGGCGACGATAGAGATTGAGCAGGGAGCCCGGATCACCCCGCTGATTCGTCACGTTTTCCCGGCCGCTATCGGGCCCCGGCGGCAGCCACGGCTCGGCCGTCGAGAAGCCCGCCGCAGCGCCGCCGTCCCACTGCATGGGGGTGCGGCAGCCGTCGCGGCCGACGCCGATTCCCGGCACGTTCTTCTCGAACGGGTCGCGCACCCGATCGGGCGGAATCGCCACGTCGGCCATGCCGATCTCCTCGCCGTAATAGATCGTCGGCGTCCCGCGCAGGGTGAGCAGCAGCATCGCCGCGACCCGGAGCTGGTCGCGACCGACGCGACTCGCCACCCGGGGCCGGTCGTGATTCCCGAGCACCCAGTTGGGCCAGCCGCCCGGCGGGAGCGCCGCCTCGTACTCATCGACGAGCTGGGCGATTCGCCGGGCGTGCCAGGGGGCATTCAGCAGCGCGAAGTTGAACGGCAGATGGGCGCCCGACAGGTCGGCGCCGTAATAGGTGACGAGCCGCTCGATCGGCAGATAGATCTCGCCGATCAGGACCCGCTCCTCGAATTCCTCAACCACCCGGCGCATCTCGGCGATCACCTCGTGCACCTCGGGCCGGTCCGCCGTGTAGATCGGCACCAGCGATTCGTTGGGGGGCCGGCCGGGCCGCCAGTCGGGATTGGACGGGTTGTCGCGGAACTGGTCGTCCTTGATCAGATGCCAGATGACATCGACCCGGAAGCCGTCCACCCCGCGCCGCAGCCAGAACCGCATGACGTCGTAGATGGCGGCGCGCACCTCGGGGTTGCGCCAGTTGAGGTCGGGCTGGGCATCCAGGAAGGCGTGGTAGTAGTATTGGCCCGTCGCCGGGTCGAACGCCCAGGCGCTACCGCCGAACTCTGACAGCCAATTGTTGGGCGGCCCGCCATCCGGCGCCGGATCGCGCCAGATGTACCAGTCGCGCTTGGGATTGTTCCGGGACGCGCGGCTCTCCTCGAACCAGGGATGGCGGTCCGAGGTGTGATTCGGCACCAGGTCGAGCAGCACCTTGATGCCATGCCGGTGCGCCGCGTCGAGCAGCGCGTCGAAATCCGCCAGCGTGCCGAACACCGGATCGATGTCGGTGTAGTCGGAGATGTCGTAGCCGAAGTCCGCCATCGGCGACGGATAGATCGGCGACAGCCACAGGGCATCCACCCCGAGCTCGACCAGGTGGGGCAGCCGCCGCATGAGCCCGGGAAGATCACCGATGCCGTCGCCGTCCGTGTCCTGGAACGAGCGCGGATAGACTTGGTAGAGCACGGCGGACTGCCACCAGGGCGCGGTGCGATCGGCGACGCGCGCGGGTTTCATCTGCTGTTCGGCGAGAGCCCCCATGGGTACGCCCTTTCGTCTCTTGATCTGGTGACGACAGATCGCCCCGGCGGATGATCTGCCGGTAGACGAACGCACTGGAGCCCATGCGGTTCGCCCCTGATGCCGCATTGCGGCATTGCCCCGTCCGCCGCCCTGCCCGTCTCCGTCACGCGACCCGCATGCCCGCCCGCGCGGGGGCGCGACCGGGCCTGCGGCCCGACGATGCCGCGAACCTATGGGACACACAACTGTCGGGATCGGCTGGCGGCAGAAACACCACCGAAACGCGAGCGGGCCACCCGTCGCCGGGCGGCCCGTCGCTTTCGTCGTCATCCATCGCGGCTGCCGTCGCCGGCCGCGATGGTGCAGCCCGGACGCGCGCCCGCTACTCGGCCGCCGGCAGGGCGGCCGGCTGCTCCGCGGCCTTCTCGGCCCGCTCCTTCTCACGCTCCTCGAGGATGAGGGTGTCGCGCTTGGTGGCGACCTCGCGCAGGACGTTCATGGTGGCGCCGGTGCCGGCCGGGATGAGGCGGCCGACGATGACGTTCTCCTTGAGCCCGTCGAGCGTGTCGATCTTGCCGGCGACCGCCGCCTCGGTGAGCACGCGCGTGGTCTCCTGGAACGACGCCGCCGAGATGAACGAGCGGGTCTGCAACGACGCCTTGGTGATGCCGAGCAGGACCGGATGCGCCTTCGCCTCCTTCTTGCCCTCCTCGCGCGCCCGCGCATTGACCTCGTCGAACTCGACCCAGTCGATCTGCTCGCCCTGGATCAGGTCGGTCTCGCCCGAGTCGTCCACCTCGACCTTCTGCAACATCTGGCGAACGATCACCTCGATGTGCTTGTCGTTGATGCTCACGCCCTGGAGCCGATAGACCTCCTGGATCTCGTTGACCAGATAGGCGGCCAGCTCCTCGACGCCCTTGACCGCGAGGATATCGTGCGGGGCCGGGTTGCCCTCGACGATGTAGTCGCCCTTCTCGATCAGGTCGCCGTCCTGGAGATGGACGTGCTTGCCCTTCGGGATCAGGTACTCGCGGGCCTCCTCGTCCTTGTCGTTCGGCTCGATGGTGAGGCGGCGCTTGTTCTTGTAGTCGCGCCCGAACCGCACCGTGCCGGAGACCTCGGCGATGACCGCCGCCTCCTTGGGCCGCCGCGCCTCGAACAGCTCCGCCACCCGCGGCAGACCGCCGGTGATGTCGCGGGTCTTGGCGCTCTCGGTCGGCATACGGGCGATGGCGTCACCCGCCTGCACCCGGCTGCCCGGATCGACCGAGAGAATGGCGTCGACGGCGAGCTGATAGCGCGCGTCGCCGCCACGGGCGAGCTTGAGGATCTTGCCGTCGTCGCCCTTGATGACGATGGCGGGACGCAGGTCGGCGCCGCGGCCGGCCCCCTGGGCGCGCCAGTCGATGACGACGCGCTTGGCGATGCCGGTCGATTCGTCGAGCGTCTCCGACATCGACTGACCTTCGACCAGGTCCTCGAAGTCGACCACGCCGTCCACCTCGGTGAGGATCGGACGGGTGTACGGGTCCCACTCGGCGATGCGCTGGCCGCGCTTGATCTTGTCGCCCTCGTCGACCTTCATGCGCGAGCCGAACTGAATGCGGTGCACGGCCCGCTCGGTGCCGTCCTGATCGACGACGATCACCGCCATGTTGCGCACCATGGCGATCAGCTCGCCATCGGAGTTCCGCATGATGTTGCGGTTCTTGATCCGGATGGTGCCCTCGAAGTTCGACTCGACGAAGGACTGCTCCGAGATCTGTGCCGCGCCACCGATGTGGAAGGTGCGCATGGTGAGCTGGGTGCCCGGCTCGCCGATCGACTGCGCCGCGATGACGCCGACCGCCTCGCCCATGTTGACCGGCGTGCCGCGGGCGAGATCGCGCCCGTAGCAGGCCCCGCACACGCCCGCGGTGCTCTCGCAGGTGAGCACGGAGCGGATCTTCAGCTCCTGCACGCCGGCGGTCACGATGGCGTCGACGTCACGCTCGTCGAGGAGCGTGTTGCGCGGCACGATCAGCTCGTTGGTGGACGGATCGCGCACGTCCTCGGCGACGGTGCGGCCGAGAATGCGGCTGCCCAGCGACGCGACCACCTGGCCGGAGTCGATGATGGCCCGCACCTTGATGCCGCCGAGCGTGCCGCAGTCGTCGGACGTGATGATGCAGTCCTGCGCCACGTCGACGAGACGGCGGGTCAGGTAGCCCGAGTTGGCGGTCTTCAGCGCGGTGTCGGCGAGGCCCTTGCGGGCGCCGTGGGTGGAGTTGAAGTACTCCAGAACCGACAACCCCTCCTTGAAGTTGGAGATGATCGGGCTCTCGATGATCTCGCCCGACGGCTTCGCCATCAGGCCGCGCATGCCGGCGAGCTGACGCATCTGGGCGGGCGAGCCGCGGGCGCCAGAGTGCGCCATCATGTAGATCGAGTTGATCGGCACCTCGCGGCCGGTCGCCTCCTGCTTCCGCACCGCCGAGATCTCGCGCATCATCTCGTCGGCGATCTGCTCAGTGCACTTCGACCAGGCGTCGACCACCTTGTTGTACTTCTCGCCCTGGGTGATCAGGCCCTCGAGGAACTGCTGCTCGAACTCCTTGGCGAGCGTGCGGGTCTGCTCGACGATCTTCCACTTCGAGCTCGGCACCACCATGTCGTCCTTGCCGAATGAGATGCCGGCCTTGAAGGCGTGGTGGAAGCCGAGCGCCATGATGCGATCGCAGAAGATCACCGTCTCCTTCTGACCGCAGTGGCGGTAGACGGTGTCGATCATGTTGGAGATCTCGCGCTTGGTCATCAGCTTGTTGACGACCTCGAACGAGATCTTCCGGTGCTTGGGCAGCACCTGGCCGAGAATGATGCGGCCCGGCGTGGTGTCGACGACGCGACGGACGAACTCGCCGTTCTCGTCGATGCCCTCCCAGCGATACTTGATCTTGGAGTGCAGCGTGACGACGCGCTGGCCGAGCGCATGCTCGATCTCGGCCAGGTTGCCGAACACCTTGCCCTGCCCCGGCTCGTTCTCGCGGGTGAGCGAGAGGTAGTAGAGCCCGAGCACAATGTCCTGCGACGGCACGATGATGGGCGAGCCGTTGGCCGGGTGCAGGATGTTGTTGGTCGACATCATCAGCACGCGCGCCTCGAGCTGCGACTCGAGCGACAGCGGCACGTGAACCGCCATCTGGTCGCCGTCGAAGTCGGCGTTGAAGGCCGCGCACACCAGCGGATGAAGCTGGATCGCCTTGCCCTCGATCAGCACCGGCTCGAACGCCTGGATGCCGAGGCGGTGCAGCGTCGGGGCGCGGTTCAGCAGCACCGGATGCTCGCGGATGACCTCGTCCAGGATGTCCCAGACCTCCGGCTTCTCCTTCTCCACGAGCTTCTTGGCCTGCTTCACCGTGGTCGACAGGCCCTTGGCGTCGAGCCGCGAGTAGATGAACGGCTTGAACAGCTCCAGCGCCATCTTCTTGGGCAGGCCGCACTGGTGCAGCTTGAGCTCGGGACCGACGACGATCACCGAGCGGCCCGAATAGTCGACGCGCTTGCCGAGCAGGTTCTGGCGGAACCGGCCCTGCTTGCCCTTGAGCATGTCGGCGAGCGACTTGAGCGGCCGCTTGTTGGCGCCGGTAATGACGCGGCCGCGCCGGCCGTTGTCGAACAGCGCGTCCACCGCCTCTTGCAGCATCCGCTTCTCGTTGCGGATGATGATGTCGGGCGCGCGCAGCTCGATCAGCCGCTTGAGGCGGTTGTTACGGTTGATGACGCGGCGATAGAGATCGTTGAGGTCCGAGGTCGCGAAGCGGCCGCCGTCGAGCGGCACCAGCGGACGCAGGTCCGGCGGGATCACCGGCACCACGGTGAGGATCATCCACTCCGGCTTGTTGCCGGACTGGACGAACGCCTCGATCAGCTTGAGCCGCTTCGCCAGCTTCTTCGGCTTGAGGTCGGAGGTGGACTCGGCGATCTCCTTGCGCAGATCCGTCGCGAGCTTCTCCAGGTCCATCGCCTTGAGCATCTCGCGGATCGCCTCGGCACCGATCATCGCCGTGAAGCTGTCCGCCCCGTACTCGTCCTGAGCGCGCAGGAAGTCCTCTTCCGACAGGAGCTGCCGGTGCTGGAGCGGCGTCAGGCCGGGCTCGATGACGACGTAGTACTCGAAGTACAGGATGCGCTCGAGGTCCTTCAGCGTCATGTCGAGCAGCAGACCGATGCGGCTCGGCAGCGACTTCAGGAACCAGATGTGCGCCACCGGCGCGGCGAGCTCGATGTGGCCCATCCGCTCGCGCCGCACCCGCGACAGCGTCACCTCGACGCCGCACTTCTCGCAGATGATGCCCTTGTACTTCATGCGCTTGTACTTGCCGCACAAGCACTCGTAGTCCTTGATCGGGCCGAAGATGCGGGCGCAAAACAGGCCGTCGCGCTCCGGCTTGAAGGTCCGGTAGTTGATCGTCTCCGGCTTCTTGATCTCGCCGTACGACCACGACAGAATCTTTTCCGGGCTCGCGATCGAGATGCGGATCTGGTCGAACACCTGGGCCGGCACCTGCGGCCCGAAAAGATTCATGACCTCTTGATTCATTGCTGTCTCCACACTTGGTGGGTTCGACCGCCGAGGGTTCCGCAGCCGTGTCGATCGAAAAGTCCGCCCTCGACCCGTCGCGCGAGGGCGCGATCCCGGCCACGGCCCGTCGGCCGCGGCGGGAGGGCCGGGACATGCCCGGCCCGCATGGTCGCGCTACTCGGCCGCCTCCGCCGCGTCACCCGAGCCGCGCGCGCTCTTGGAGTTGTAGAGGTCGACGTTGAGGCCGAGCGACCGCATTTCCTTGACCAGCACGTTGAACGACTCCGGAATGCCGGCCTCGAAGGTGTCGTCGCCGCGGACGATCGACTCGTACGCCTTGGTGCGGCCGGCGACGTCGTCGGACTTCACGGTCAGCATCTCTTGCAGCGTGTAGGCGGCGCCGTACGCTTCGAGCGCCCACACCTCCATTTCGCCGAAGCGCTGGCCGCCGAACTGCGCCTTGCCGCCCAGCGGCTGCTGGGTGACGAGCGAGTACGGACCGATCGAGCGGGCGTGGATCTTGTCGTCGACGAGATGATGGAGCTTCAGCATGTAGATGTAGCCCACCGTCACCTTGCGATCGAACTCCTCGCCGGTGCGCCCGTCGTAGAGGTTGACCTGGCCCGAGCCGTCGAGCCCGGCGAGGTTCAGCATGGCCTCGATGTCGTGCTCCTTGGCGCCGTCGAACACCGGGGTGGCGATCGGGACGCCCTTGCGCAGATTGGTTCCGAGCTCAACCAGCTCGGGCTCGCCGAGCGACCGGATGGTCTCGTCCGCGCCATAGACCTTGTCGAGGGTCTCCTTCAGCGGCTTCAGCTCGCTGCGCTCGTAATAGGCGTCGACCGCCTGCCCGATGCGCTTGCCGAGGCCGGCGCAGGCCCAGCCCAGATGGGTCTCGAGGATCTGTCCGACATTCATGCGGCTCGGCACGCCGAGCGGGTTGAGCACGATGTCGACCGGCTGGCCGTCGGCCAGGAACGGCATGTCCTCGGACGGCACGATCTTCGACACCACGCCCTTGTTGCCGTGGCGTCCGGCCATCTTGTCGCCGGGCTGGATCTTGCGCTTCACCGCGACGAAGACCTTGACCATCTTCATCACGCCGGGCGGCAGCTCGTCGCCACGCTGGAGCTTCTCGACCTTGTCGAGGAAGCGCTGCTCGAGGCCCTTCTTGCTCTCCTCGTACGACTTCCGGATCGCCTCGATCTCCGACATCAGCCGGTCGTCGGCGACCGCGAACAGCCACCACTGCGAGCGCGGATACTCGTCGAGGCCGGCGCGGGTGATCTTGGTCTCTCGCTTGAACCCCTTCGGGCCGGCCACCGCGGTCTTGCCGTCCAGCATCTCGGCCAGGCGGCCGTAGACGTTGCGGTCGAGGATCGCCTGCTCGTCGTCGCGGTCCTTGGCGAGACGCTCGATCTCCTCGCGCTCGATGGCGAGCGCACGCTCGTCCTTCTCGACGCCGTGGCGGTTGAACACCCGCACCTCGACGACGGTGCCCTGCACGCCGGGCGGCACCCGCAGCGAGGTGTCGCGCACGTCCGACGCCTTCTCGCCGAAGATGGCGCGCAGCAGCTTCTCTTCCGGCGTCATCGGGCTCTCGCCCTTCGGGGTGATCTTGCCGACCAGGATGTCGCCGGCATGCACCTCGGCACCGATGTAGACGATGCCCGCCTCGTCGAGATTCTTGAGCGCCTCTTCCGACACGTTCGGGATGTCGCGGGTGATCTCCTCCGGCCCCAGCTTGGTGTCGCGGGCCATCACCTCGAACTCCTCGATGTGGATCGAGGTGAACACGTCATCCTTCACGATCCGCTCGGAGAGCAGGATCGAGTCCTCGAAGTTGTAGCCGTTCCACGGCATGAACGCGACGAGCACGTTGCGGCCGAGCGCCAGCTCGCCGAGATCGGTCGAGGGACCGTCGGCGATGATGTCACCCTTCTTCACCGCGTCGCCCACCTTCACCAGCGGACGCTGGTTGATGCAGGTGTTCTGGTTCGAGCGCTGGAACTTCTGGAGCCGATAGATGTCGACGCCCGACTTGGTGGGGTCGAGATCCTCGGTGGCGCGCACCACGATACGGGTGGCGTCGACCTGGTCGATGACGCCGGTGCGGCGCGCCGCGATGGCGGCCCCCGAGTCACGGGCGACCACGCCCTCCATGCCGGTGCCGACGAACGGCGCCTCGGCCCGCACCAGCGGCACCGCCTGCCGCTGCATGTTGGAGCCCATCAGGGCGCGGTTGGCGTCGTCGTTCTCCAGGAACGGGATCAGCGCCGCGGCGACCGAGACGAGCTGCTTCGGCGACACGTCCATGTAGTCGACGCGGTCGGGCGAGATCATCAGCACGTCGCCGGCGTGGCGGCAGACGATCAGGTCCTCGGTGAACTTGCCGTTGCTGTCGACCGGCTGGTTGGCCTGGGCGACGTAGTAGCGCCCCTCCTCCATGGCCGAGAGATAGATCACCTCGTCGGTGACCCGCCCCTCCTTGACGCGCCGATAGGGCGTCTCGACGAAGCCGTACTTGTTCACCCGCGCATAGGTGGCGAGCGAGTTGATCAGGCCGATGTTCGGACCTTCCGGCGTCTCGATCGGGCAGATGCGGCCGTAGTGGGTCGGGTGCACGTCGCGCACCTCGAAGCCGGCGCGCTCGCGCGTCAGGCCGCCCGGACCGAGCGCCGACAGGCGGCGCTTGTGGGTGATCTCGCTGAGCGGATTGGTCTGGTCCATGAACTGCGAGAGCTGCGACGAGCCGAAGAACTCGCGCACCGCCGCCGCCGCCGGCTTGGCGTTGATCAGGTCCTGCGGCATCACGGTGCCGATGTCGACCGAGCTCATCCGCTCCTTGATGGCGCGCTCCATGCGCAGCAAGCCGATGCGGTACTGGTTCTCCATCAGCTCGCCGACCGAGCGCACGCGCCGGTTGCCGAGATGGTCGATGTCGTCGATGGCGCCCTTGCCATCGCGCAGATCCACCAGCGTGCGGATGACGCCGATGATGTCGTCCTTGCGCAGCACCCGGATGGTGTCCGGGCACTGGAGATCGAGGCGCATGTTCATCTTGACGCGGCCGACCGCCGAGAGGTCGTAGCGCTCGGCATCGAAGAACAGCGACTGGAACATCGCGCTCGCCGTGTCGATGGTCGGCGGCTCGCCCGGGCGCATCACGCGGTAGATGTCGAACAGGGCGTCCTCGCGCCGCATGTTCTTGTCGACGCTGAGCGTGTTGCGGATGTAGGCGCCGATGTTGACGTGGTCGATGTCGAGGACCGGCACCTCCTTGTAGCCGACATCGGCCAGGAGCTTCAGGGTCTTCTCGGTGATCTCCTCGCCGGCCTCGACATAGATCTCGCCGGTGGCGGCGTTGACGAGGTCCTCGGCGATGTAGTTGCCGATCAGCTCGTCGTCGGTCATCCGCAGCGCCTTGAGCCCCTTCTCCTGGAGGAGGCGCGCCTGACGCACCGTGATCTTCTTGCCGGCCTCCACCACCACCTTGCCGGTGTCGGCGTCGACGAGGTCGTTGATCGCCTTGTAGCCCTTCAGACGGTTGGCGTCGAAGGGCACGCGCCAGCCGTCCTTGGTGCGCTTGTAGAGGATCTGGTTGTAGAAGGTGTTGAGGATCTCCTCGCCGTCCATCCCGAGCGCATAGAGCAGCGACGTCACCGGAATCTTCCGGCGCCGGTCGATACGGGCGTAGACGATGTCCTTGGCGTCGAACTCGATGTCGAGCCAGGAGCCGCGATACGGGATGATGCGGGCCGCGAACAGGAGCTTGCCCGACGAGTGGGTCTTGCCCTTGTCGTGATCGAAGAACACGCCCGGCGAGCGGTGCATCTGCGAGACGATGACGCGCTCGGTGCCGTTGACGATGAAGGTGCCGTTGTTGGTCATGAGCGGGATGTCGCCCATGTAGACATCCTGCTCCTTGATGTCCTTGACCGACTTGGCCCCGGTCTCCTCGTCGACGTCGAACACGATGAGGCGCAGCGTCACCTTGAGGGGCGCCGCGTAGGTCATGCCGCGCTGGCGGCACTCGTCGACGTCGTACTTCGGCGGCTCGAACTCGTAGCGAACGAATTCGAGCTGGGCCGTGTTGGAGAAGTCGGAGATCGGGAACACCGACTTGAAAACCGCTTGCAGGCCCTCGTCGGGGCGGCCGCCTCGCGGCTCCTGGATGAGCAGAAACTGGTCGTAGGAGGCCTTCTGAACCTCGATGAGGTTCGGCATCTCCGCGACTTCCTGGATTTTGCCGAAGAACTTGCGAACCCGCTTACGACCCGTGAACGTCTCTGCCATCGTGGCCTCTCGCTTCCTCCGCCGGCCGACATGGCGGCGGGGGGCTTCCGGCGGCCCTGGAGGGCGCTGCCCGGAAGCGGCATCGCGGCGAACCTTTCGCATGGTCGCCGCCCGAACCGGGCGGTCCGGGAGGTCCCGGACCGCCTGATCGACCGCGCGGCGGGTGCACCCACCTCGCACGGTCGATTCCGTCACCGCGCCGGTGACGCTGTCGATTCCGCAATATAGGAACGGAATCGCTTGACAAAGCTCACGATTACTTGAGTTCGACCTTGGCGCCGACCTTCTCGAGGGTCGCCTTGATCTTCTCGGCCTCGTCCTTGTTGACGCCTTCCTTGACGGCCTTCGGGGCGCCCTCGACCAGATCCTTGGCCTCCTTGAGGCCGAGCCCGGTGAGCGCGCGCACCTCCTTGATGACCTCGATCTTCTTGTCGCCGGCGGCGGCCAGGATCACGTTGAACTCGGTCTTCTCCTCGGCCGGCGCCGCGGCGGCGGCACCCGGAGCAGCGGCGACCGCGACGGCCGCAGCCGCCGACACGCCCCACTTCTCCTCGAGCAGCTTGGCCAGCTCGGCCGCCTCGAGCACCGTGAGGCTCGACAGGTCGTCAACGATCTTCTGCAGATCAGCCATTGAAGTCAGTCCTTCTCGATTTCGACTTGTTCGGGTTTGCGAGCCTCACGCCTCGCCCTTGCTGGCATAGGCCTGAACCACCCGGGCGAGCTTGCCCGCCGGCGCGTTGACCAGCTGAGCCACCTTGGTCGCCGGGGCCTGCACGAGGCCGACGATCTTGGCGCGCAGCTCATCGAGAGACGGCAGCGAGGCGAGTGCCTTCACGCCGTCCGGGTTCAGGGCGGTCCTCCCCATGGCGCCGCCGAGGATCACGAGCTTGTCGTTGGCCTTGGCGAAATCGGAGACGACCTTCGGCGCGGCGATCGGATCACCCGAGTAGGTGAGCACGGTCGGCCCCTTGAGGAGGGGCGCGACGATCGCCGCGTCGGTGCCATCAAGAGCGATCTTGGCGAGACGGTTCTTGGCGACCTTCACCGAGGCACCCGCCTGCTTGGCCTGCCTGCGCAGGGTCTGCATCTGGGCGACGGTGAGGCCGGCATAGTGAGCCACCACGACCACGTTGGAGGCCTTGAAGACCTCGTTCAGGGTCGTGACGAGCTCTTTCTTTGCCGCTCGATCCACGTCTTGCTCTCTCTGGTTGGCGGCCCCCCGGAAGGAGCCGCCGGTTGCGTCGAATCGTCCCGCGCCTGCGCCTCACGGCGCCGAAGCGGAACGACGCTTCTTGCCCTGTCCCCCGAGAGCGCGCGGACCGCGCCGCCGGGACAAACCCGAGTCGGAACCGTACGGGGTCTCCCCCGAATCGATCTTCCCCGTCTGTGCAGGCCCTTGGATCGAATTAAGCCGTCGCTCTTGCGTCCTAATGCCTATGCAATTGACATTGCTCATGCAAAATCGCGCGCTAGCAGCAGCACCTGCAGTCTCGGACAGGACCGGCCGCTCCACCGGAGCGGCCGCGTGCGTCACGGAGGCGGCCGTTTTCCGGCCCTGCCCTTCTGATCGATCCGATCGGATGCCCAAAAGGAACAGAGTCCTGATCCAACAGCTTTTCCGAGAACACGCAAGGGCGCGCCGACAAAGGGCCGGCACGCCCGTGGGCGCTATTTAACGGGTCGCACACCGTTTGCCAAGTCCCTCTTAGCAACCTCCGTGCCGCGCGATCCGCCGCACCCCGAGGCTCGGGCCCAGTCGCCGACTGGCAGCGAGCCTCGGCCTTGACACGAAACTTCAAAATCGAAGTCCATATGATTGATATAGTGATTTTTCTAGCTTCATTCCAGCTCCGATCGAGACCCCTGGCGAGGCGCGCCCGACCGATCTGCCCGTCACCCGGCGCCAGGCGGGTGGATCGCCGCGCCACACCGGCGGAGCGCGGACGGAGCAGCGCGACCCGGATACGCTGTTCCGGAAGCCGCTCCTCTGGTAAGACGGCGCTCGCCGCCACCACGCCCGAGCTTCGATCCATGGTGCCCGCCGACCCCCGATCCACCACCTCTGCGACCCTGCGGCCGCGCTCCGCCCGGTCGCCGCGCTCTGCCGGTGGGCGCAGGGCCACGCGCGGGCCGCACCGCGCATGAGCCGCACGGCGCTCGTGTTCGGTGTGTCCGGCCAGGACGGCAGCTTGCTGGCCGAGCAGCTCGCCGCCGAGGGCACCGTGGTGCATGGCACCTCGCGGCAGCCGGCCGGCCCCTTCCCCAACCTGGCGGCGCTCGGCCTCGTCGACACGGTCCGGCTGCACGGCTGCCGGCCCGACGACATCGATGCGGTCCGCCGCCTGCTCGATGCGGTGCAGCCGGACGAGGTTTACAACCTCTCGGCCCAGAGCTCCGTCGGCCTGTCCTTCGCGGAGCCGCGCGAGACCATCGACAGCATCCTGTCGGCCACCGTGGCGATCCTCGACGCCATCCGGCTGAGCGGGGCCGCGATCCGCTTCTGCAACGCCGGCTCGGGCGAGTGCTTCGGCGAGACCCCGCCGACGGGCGCCGACGAGAGCACGCCGTTTCGCCCCCGCAGTCCCTACGCGGTCGCCAAGGCGGCCGCGCACTGGACGGTCGCGACCTATCGCGAGAGCTACGGCCTGTTCGCCGCGACCGCCATCCTGTTCAACCACGAGTCGCCGCTGCGGGCCGAACGCTTCGTCACCCAGAAGGTGGTGCGCGGCGCCGCCCGCATCGCGGCGCGGCTGGCCGCCGGCCAGGCCGCCGAGCCGCTGCGGCTCGGCAATCTCGACATCTGCCGCGACTGGGGCTGGGCCGCCGACCATGTCGCGGCGCTGCGCCTGATGCTGCAGGCCGACAGCGCCGAAGACTTCGTCATCGCCACCGGCGAAGCGACCACGCTGCGCGACTTCGTCGCCGCGGCGTTCTCGGCCTTCGGGCTCGACTGGCGCGATCACGTCGTCTCGGTTCCGGAGCTGATGCGACCGTCCGACATCGCCGTCTCGGTCGGCCGTCCCGACCGCGCCTTCGCTCGTCTCGGCTGGCGGGCCACGACCCGGATGCCCGAGCTGGTCCATCGCCTCGCCGCGGCGGCCCGGACAGCCGGCTGACCGGCGCCCCCACCCGGCTCACGGTCCGTCCTTCGTGATTTGCCGGGGCCGGCCGGCCCCGTTACAGCCGGAGCCCCGCCCGCCCCTGCCCCCCTCAGGAGACGCCGCATGCCGATGAAGGCCGCCGAGCTGATCGCACCCTACCGGGTCACCAAAGGCCGTAAGTTCGAGTTGTCCGACATCGCGCCCGACGACACCAACGGCCTCGACATCGAGAAGGAGGAAGCCAAGCTCTACATCGCGGCCGGGGTGACGCGGCTCTCCGAGATGCAGGAGATGCTCTACGCCCAGGACCGCTGGTCGGTGCTGCTGATCTTCCAGGCGATGGACGCCGCCGGCAAGGACGGCGCCATCAAGCACGTGATGTCGGGCGTCAACCCGCAGGGCTGCGAGGTCCACTCCTTCAAGCAGCCGACCTCGACTGAGCTCGATCACGATTACCTGTGGCGCTGCTTCTGCAAGCTGCCGGAGCGCGGCCGCATCGGCATCTTCAACCGCTCCTACTACGAAGAGGTGCTGGTCGCCCGCGTCCACGAGGACGTGCTGGCGCGCCAGAAGCTGCCGCCCGCGCTGGTCACCCGGTCGATCTTCGAGGACCGTTACGAGGACATCGCGGCGCACGAGCGCTACCTCGCCCGCAACGGCACGCTGATCCTCAAGTTCTTCCTGCACGTCTCCAAGAAGGAGCAGAAGCGCCGTTTCCTGGAGCGCCTCGACGAAGCCGAGAAGAACTGGAAGTTCTCCGGCGCCGACCTGGCCGAGCGCGCGCACTGGAAGGACTACATGGGCGCCTATGAGGACATGATCCGGGCGACCGCCGCCCCGCACGCCCCGTGGTTCGTCGTGCCCTCCGACAACAAGTGGTTCGCCCGCCTGGTCATCGTCGCCGCCATCGTCGACGCCATGGAGAGCCTGGACCTCGCCTTCCCGACCCTCTCCAAGGCCGAGCGGGCCGCCCTGCTCAAGGCCCGCGACGCCCTGATGAAGGAGAACCGCCGCGGCTGACGAGGCCGTCGCCCGCGGCGCGGCCGCCAGCCGGCTCGAACCCCGCTCCCCCGACGCGGCACAAAGCGTCGACGGGGCTTGATCAACCCGCCGATCGCGGAACACTATCGGGGCGTGGGTCCCGCGCCTCTCGCGGCTGTCTCACGGCCCCTGCACGTTCGCTCGGGAGAGTCCGATGCGTCGGCTTCTCGTGGTTCCTACCGGCTTCACCGCCCTCGTCCTCGCCGCACTCGCTCTCGCGGCGCTCGCTCTCGGCGGAAGCACGGCCTCCGCCCAGAGTCAGAAGGACTGGAACGCCTGTCGTAACGGCGAGCTCGATTCCCGCCTCGCCGGCTGCACCCGCATCATCGAGCGGAGCGGCAGCAAGATGGCGCCACGCGACCGCTCGGCCGCCTACAACAACCGCGCCTATGTCTATAACGAGAAGGGTCAGCACGAGCTGGCGATCCGGGATCTCGACGAGGCGCTGCGCCACGATCCGACCAACGCCACGGCGTTCAACAATCGCGGCTTCGCGTTCAGCGCCCAGGGCAACCCCGACCGCGCCCTGCGCGACTACGACGAGGCGCTGCGGCTCGACCCCAAATACGTGATCGCCTACGGCAATCGCGCCGCCGCCTGGCGCAAGAAGGCCGAGTACGACAAGGCCATCCGCGACTACGACGAGGCGATCCGGCTCAAGCCCGGCGCCGCCGAGTATTTCAACGCTCGCGGCAACGTCTTCTTCGACCAACGCAACTACGACCGCGCCATCCAGGACTACGACGAGGCGATCCGGCTGTCGCCCAAGACCGTCGTCTATGTCAGCAATCGCGGCAATGCCTACCGCAACAAGAACGATTACGACCGCGCTCTGCGCGACCTCGACGAGGCGCTGCGGTTGCAGCCCAACTACGTCACCGCGCTGATCAACCGCGGCCACACCTATTACAACAAGGGCGATCACGGCCGGGCCATCAGCGATTACGACGAGGCGGTGCGGCTGGAGCCGCGCGTCGCCGCCTACTACAGCTACCGGGGCAATGCCTATCGGGGCCGCGGCGACCTCGACCGGGCGCAGCGCGACTACGACGAGGCGATCCGGATCGACCCGCGCTATGCCTTCGCGTGGCAGAACCGCGCCCAGGTCGGCATCGCCCGCGGCGACTGGGAGCGCGCCCTCGCCGACCTCGACGAGGCCGTGAAGCTCAACCCGCGCGACACCAGCTCCCTCAATCTGCGCGGCTACGTCCACAATCAGCGCCGCGACTACGACCGCGCGATCCGCGATCTCGACGAGGCGATCCGGCTCAACGCCCGCTTCGCCGCAGCGCTGAGCAATCGCGGCACCTCCTGGCGCCTGAAGGGTGAACTCGACCGCGCCATCGTCGATCTCGGCGAGGCCCTGCGCCTCGATTCG
Organism: Rhodoplanes serenus; assembly: GCA_009720755.1. GTDB lineage: Bacteria > Pseudomonadota > Alphaproteobacteria > Rhizobiales > Xanthobacteraceae > Rhodoplanes > Rhodoplanes serenus. Next base: position 359,307 of record WNKV01000003.1, on the reverse strand, counting down.
ACCCTGGCGCCAGCCTACACAAGCCGCGGCCTCGCCTTCGAGGCGCGCGGCGATCTCTCGCGCGCCCGCGACGACTTCCGCGCCGCCCTGGCGTCCCCGACCAGCCGCAGCTATCTCGGCGGAGCCTGGGCGATCGACACCGCCCGCGCCCATCTGGCGGCGATCGACGCCGGTGCGCCGCGCCCCGACCCCGGAAGCCGTCCGGCTACGCCCCAATCCGGTGCGACACCGTCCGGCTCGGTGCCGTCCGCCACGGTGGCGCCGGCCGCGACGGTCGCCCCTGCGGCCACCCCGACCCCGTCCGTCACCCCGGCCACCAGCCCGGCGGTGCTACCACCGCCGCCGGCCGCCGAGCCGCCGGTGGGCCGCGGCACCCGCGTCGCCCTGGTGATCGGCAACGGCGCCTACCGTTACGCCACCACCCTCCCCAACCCGGGCAACGACGCCCGCGACATGGCCCGGTCGCTGCGCGGCCTCGGCTTCGACGTGGTCGAGGGCATCGATCTCGACAAGCACGGGATGGAGTCGCGCATTCGCGACTTCGGCCGCAAGCTCGACCGCGCCGACCTCGCCCTGTTCTTCTATGCCGGGCATGGCCTCCAGGTGGCCGACAAGAACTATCTGGTGCCGGTCGACGCCCGGCTGGAGCGGGCGGGCGACCTGACCCTCGACACCGTGACGGTGGACGACGTGCTCGCCCAGATGGAGAGCGAGCGCCGGGTCAATCTGGTCTTCCTCGACGCTTGCCGGGACAACCCGCTGGCGCGGTCGCTCGCCGCCGCACTCGGCACCCGCTCGACCTCGGTCGGCACCGGGCTCGCCCCGATCCAGAGCGCGGTCGGCACCATGATCGTCTACGCCACCCAGCCCAAGAACGTCGCGCTCGACGGCGAGGGCCGCAACAGCCCGTTCACCGCCGCTTTGCTCAAGCACATGGCCACGCCCGGCCTGGAGATCGGGGCGGTGATGAAGCGGGTGCGGGCCGACGTCTACCAGACGACGCGCCAGCGCCAGCTCCCGTGGGACCACTCCTCGCTGATCGGCGACGTGGTGCTGGCCCGGTGACGCGGCCCATGGCGGAACGCCCCCTGGCGGACCGCGGGCCGGCGACGGCGCCGGTTCCGTAGACCGCAACCGACGGCTGCGGCGATTCTGCCACGGCACGCTGAATTCCGAGCGGTTCCGGAGGGTTCCGGCGCCCTGTTGCTTGTTCGTCGCAGCACGGCTCTGATACGGTCCGCCCCTCCGGGGGAGGTGGTCGGCCAGTTCGGCCCCGGACCCGCGGAGGTCGGGACGACGACGTCAGGACAGCGGCGCCGAACCACCGCGGCAGCCAGAACGATCGAAGCCGGGACGACGCCCATGACCCGAAGGCTGGCCCGCCTCGCAGTGACGGTCGCGCTCGGCGCCGCCGCGAGCGGTGTGCCGTGGGCCGCGCTGGCGCAGCCGCTGCCCACCGGCGGAACGCCGACCCACGGCGCGATCGGTATCTCCCAGCCCTCGCCCGGAAGCCTGCTGGTCACCCAGGGCGGACCGGCCGGCATCATCTCCTGGTCGACCTTCTCGATCGGCACCGGCAACACCGTCCATTTCGACAACGGCAGCGGCGCTACCCTCAACCGGGTCACCGGCAACGTCCCGTCGACCATCAACGGCACCCTGACGGCGACCGGCAGCGTCTTCCTGGTCAACCAGGCCGGCATCGCGGTCGGCCAGACCGGCATCGTGCAGACTGGCGGCAGCTTCGTCGCCTCGACCCTCGACGTGAAGGACGCCGCCTTCCTGGCCGGCCGCAGCATGACGTTCGACGGCGCCAGCACGGCCGCGGTCGTCAATCTCGGGCGGATCGGCTCCGCCAAGGGCGACGTCGTGCTGATCGCCCGCACGGTGCAGAACGACGGCAGCATCACGGCCCCGGAAGGCACCGCCGCGATGGCGTCCGGCCGCGAGGTGGTGCTGAGCGACGGCGCCCTCGGCAACGGCAAGGTGCAGGTCAAGCTGCCGGGCGGCAACGGCCAGGTGGTCAACCGCGGCTCGATCCGGGCCGCCGACGTCGAGCTGCGCGCCAATGGCGGCAACGTGCTGGCACTGGCCGGCAACACCGACGGCGTCATCAAGGCGACCGGCGTCGCCAGCAAGGGCGGCCGCATCTTCCTCACCGCCGAGGGCGGCAGCGTGGTGGCGACCCAGCGCCTGGAGGCGCGGCGCCAAGCGACCGCCCCGGCCGAGCCCGATCGGCGGGGCCGCAAAGGCGGCGCGGCCAAGACCGTCACGGCCGGCGGCGACATCCTGATCGAGGCCGACGCGGTGACGATCGGCGGCGTGCTCGATGCCGCCGGGATCGACGGCGCCGGCGGCCGCATCGTGGTCACGGGGCGCGACGTCACGGTGAAGTCCGGCGCCCTCCTGACGGCGAGCGGCACGACGGGCGGCCTGGTGCTGGTCGGCGGCGATCGGGGCGGCGGCCGGGCGCCCGGCGGCGCGCTGTTCGACCGGCCGATCCGCAACGCCGAGCGGGTGACGGTCGAGTCCGGCGCCGAGATCCGGGCGGACGGCAGCAGCGGCGCCGGCGGCAAGGTGGTGGTGTGGTCGGACGGCACCACGTCGTTCGCCGGCACCGTCAGCGCCAAGGGGCCGGGTGGCGGCGGCTTCGTCGAGACATCGGGCCGCGACCTCGTGATCACCGGCGGCCGCGTCGACGCTGGCCGCGGCGGCACCTGGCTGCTCGATCCCGACGACCTCGTCATCGACACGACGCTCGCCGGCATCATCTCGGCGAGCCTGAACGCCGGCACCAACGTGACCCAGGAGACGACGGCCTCCGGCACCGGCGGCCAGGGCGACATCACCATCCTGCCAGGCGTCACCATCGCCTGGAACACCGGCGCGACGCTGACGCTGAGCGCCTACCGGAACATCGTGTTCGGATCGGCCTACACGTTCGTGCCCGACGCCCAGATCGTCAATACCGGGTCCGGTCATCTGATCCTGCGCGCCGACAACACCGGGACCGGCGTCGGCACCGTCCTGTTCAACAGCTACAACTACTACGGCCCGGCGATCGACTTCTCCGGCAGCACCGGCTCGGTGTCGATCTACTACAACCCGTACAGCTACACGTCGCCGACCGACTACACGGCCGCCGTGGCGACCGGGGCCAACGCCCGCCTCGCCGCCTACATGCTGGTGAACAGCGCCGCCGACCTCGGCCGCATCGGCGACAATCTCGGCGGCGCCTATGCGCTCGGCCGCGACATCGACGCCACCGGCTTCGCCGGCATTGACGGCCATTTCGACGGCATCCTGGACGGCCATGGCGGCCTCGTCCGGGCGGACGGCTCGAAGATCGTCCACACCATCTCGCATCTCGGCGTCGCCAGCCCCAATCCGTCGCGCGGCCTGTTCGACGTGATCGGCCCGGGCGCCGTGGTCCGCAACCTGATGCTCACCGGCCATGTCGAGGGTCAATGGGCGGAAAGCTCGGTCGGCCTGCTGGCCGGCATCAACGAGGGGCGGATCGAGAACGTCCATGTCGCCGGCACCATGCTGATCGGCACCGGCAACGGCGTGTGGGCGGGCGGGCTGGTCGGCCGCAACGAGGGCACCATCGTCGGCTCGACCGCCGACGTCGCCATCACGAGCCTCGGCGAACACACCGTCGGGGGGCTCGCCGGCGACAACCAGGGCCTCATCTCCGGCTCGTCGGCGCATGGCGACATCATCGCCGGGCCGACCACCAGCTACGGAACCTATGGCGGCCTGGTCGGCCGCAACGCCGGCCTCATCGAGTTCAGCGTGGCGACCGGATCGGTCACCGCCGGACCTCTGGCGGCGGTCGGCGGCCTCGTCGGCGAGAACAACACCGGCTATTTCGGACCCGGCGGCGAGATCCGCTATTCGGTGGCGACCGGCGACGTCACCGGCGGGGCCGGCGCGGAGGTCGGCGGATTGGTCGGCCGCAACCGCGGGACGCTGTTCGAGTCCATCGCGGTCGGTGCCGTGACCGGCGGCGCCGGCAGCGCGGTCGGCGGAGCGGTCGGCCGCAACGACGGCCTGGTCGAGGAGGTGAGCGCGACCGGCGCGGTGACGACGGCGGGCCCCGGTGGCACCGGCGGCGGACTCGTCGGCACCAACACCGGGACGATCGCCCGCTCGTTCGCGACCGGCGCGGTCACGGGCGACGGCGGCACCCGCCTCGGTGGCCTCGCCGGCCTCAACGCGACGACCGCCTACGGGCCGCCGGCCGAGATCATCCAGTCCTACGCGACCGGCGCCGTGACCGGCACCGGCACCGGCGTGGCGGGCGGCCTGGTCGGCACCAATTCGGGCCTCGTGCGCGAGACCTATGCGATCGGCCGGGTCACCACCGGGGCCGGCGGCACAGCCGGCGGCCTGATCGGGGTCAACACCCTGGCGCCGGACCAGACCTTCCTGGGCGGCCCGGGTGTCGTCCAGTCGTCGTACTGGGACACGATGACGTCCGGCCGCACCACCAGCGCCGGCGGCGTCGGCCTGACCACCTTCCAGCTCGCCGGCGGCCTGCCGCCGGGCTTCGATCCGGGCGTCTGGAACACCTTGCCGGGACAAACCTATCCGTTCCTGTTCGGGCCGCCGATCCGGGTGCCGTCGTTCTACGATCCCGGCCCGCTGGTCACCCTGGTGTCGCTGACGCCGACCGGCCTCGGCGGCTTCGGCCCGCCCGACCCCAACCAGAGCAACATCACGCCGCCCCCCTCGGGCGACGGCACCGGCTCCGGCGGGCGTGGCGGCCAGGGCGGCCGCGGCGGCGCGGGCGGAGCCGCCGGCAATCCGGGCGCCGGCCCACCGCCGGGACCGGGCCTCGACCGCTCGCCCAGCGAGCAGCAGTTCAGCGGCGTGCCGCCGCTCGGCGAGACTCGCTTCGTGCCGGACGAGATCGTGCTCCAGATTCCGGCCCGGGTGTCGCGCGCCGAGGTGGAGGCGATCGCTCGCCGGCTCGGGGTCGAGATCCTCTCGGCCGAGCCGATCGCCCTGACCAATCGGGTCGTCTACCGCTTCCGCATGGGCGCCGGCCAGGACATCCGGGCGCTGATCCTCACCCTGGAGCAGAACCGCATCGTCTCCTCGGCGCAGCCCAACTACACCTTCGGGCTCGCCCGCGGACCCGCCCGGGACGTCGGCCGGCAGGTCGCCCAGCTCGCGCCCGACGCCGCGGCCCCCGACACCGCAGCGCCGCCCGTGGCGCCTCGGGCGCCCGGCGCGGATGCACCGGAGCCCGCCGCGGCGGGCGCCAGCGATCTGGCCAGCGACCTCGCCGCCCGCACCACACTGCCGGCCGGCGACCCGGCCCAGTACGTCATTCAGAAGCTCCAGCTCGGCACCGTCCATCAGCGGGTGCGCGGCGCCAACGTCACGGTCGCGGTGATCGACTCCGAGATCGACGCCCGCCATCCCGACCTGCAAGGGGTGATCGTCGACCGCTTCGACGCGACCGGCGACGCGCCGCGGCCGCACACCCACGGCACCGGCATGGCGGGCGCCATCGCGTCGCGCTTCCGCCTCCTCGGCGTCGCCCCCGGCGCCCGCCTCCTGGCGGTGCGGGCGTTCTCCGAGAAGGCGCCCAGCGCCGAGGCCACCACCACCCAGGTGCTGAAAGGGCTCGACTGGGTGATGGCGCGCCGGCCGCGCATCATCAACATGAGCTTCGCCGGCCCGCGCGACCTGATGACCGAACGCATCCTCGACGAAGCGTACCGCCAGGGCATCGTGCTGATCGCCGCGGCCGGCAATGCCGGGGCGAAGTCGCCGCCGCTGTTCCCGGCCGCCGACCCCAACGTGATCGCCGTCTCGGCCACCGACAACGACGACCGGCCGTTCGCCCAGGCCAACCGCGGCAAGCACATCGCCGTGGCGGCGCCCGGCGTCGACGTGCTGGTGCCCTCACCCAACGGGGCCTATCAGCTCACCACCGGCACCTCGGTGGCGGCCGCCCATGTGAGCGGCGTCGTCGCCCTGCTGCTGGAGGCCCGGCCGAGCCTGACACCGGCGGATATCCGCGCCATTCTGACACGGACCGCCAAGCCCCTCGGTCCCGGCAAGGATCTCCAGACTGGCGCCGGGCTGGTGGACCCGATCCGCTCGCTCGCCGGGATCGCCCCGGCGACGGCCTCGCCGGTGGCGCCGGCGGCGGCGCCGCCGCGGCCGGGCGTGGTGCCGGCACAGCCGCTGCGCTAGCGGCGGCGACCGACGAGATGAGACGAGCACCGGCCGGAGAGCCGGGCCGAAACGAGACGACGAGGCGTAGGACGGACGGGGCGTAGGACAGGGTCGTGGACGGGCGTGGACGGAGTACGGAGCGGACCAGCGGGGCGATGCCCGGACCAATGCCGGCGCACACGCGCCGGCTCGCGTGCGCCGTCGTCGCCACGGCTGTGGCCGCCCTGATGGGGGGCGGCCCGACCGCCGCCCAGGTGGTGGAGCGCAACCTGCCGCCCGCCCCCGCCCGCAGCGGCGCGCCGCCGGTCGGCTTCATCACGCCGGACCTCCTGAAGGGCGAGGACGACACGCCGCTCGGCGCGACGCTGCGCGGGATCATACTGCTCGGCCCGAAGGACCAGCCGGCCGCGCAGGCGCGCTCCTCCGGCATCGACGACAGCCGCGTCGCCAGCACCGACCCGGCGGCGCTGCGCGGACGCCTCGCCCCGTTCGTCGGCCGGCCGCTCAGCCGCAAGCTGATCGCCGACATCCAGGCCGCCATCACCGGCGCCTACAAGGACGCCGGCCGGCCCTTCGTGTCGGTCACCATCCCGCCCCAGGAGATCACCGGCGGCGCCCTCCAGGTGCGCGTGATCGAGTATCGTACCGGGCGGGTGACGGTCGCCGGCGCGGCCCGCACCGGCACCGACCATGTGCGCACCCGGGTGCGGGTGACGCCCGGCGAGCCGATCGACGCGCGCCGGCTCGAAACCGATCTGGACTGGCTCAACCGCAACCCGTTCCGCCGGGTCGAGGCGGTGTTCGGCCCCGGCCGCGACCTCGCCGAAGCCGACCTGACGTTGCGCACCACCGAGCTGCGGCCCTGGCAGGTCTACACCGGCTACGCCAACACCGGCACCCTGCTCACCAGCCGCGACCGCTGGTTCGCGGGCACGTCCATGGTGCTGCCCGGCGAGGTGCTGGCCTCCTATCAGGCGACCGGCAGCCGCGACTACTGGATCGACGACGGCCACCCGATCAACAACCCCGACCTGGCCCTCTACCAGAGCCATGCGGGCCGGGTGATCGTGCCGCTGTGGCCGCGCGCCAGCCTGGAGCTGATCGGCAACGCCATCCAGACCAACGAGCACCCGAACCTCTGGCTGCGCTATCGCACCCGCACGACGGAGTTCTCGGCCCTGCATCGCAGCGCCCTCGGCGACCTGCTGCCGTGGGCGTTCGGCGACCTGCTGCTCGGCGTCGAGGCGAAGCACCAGGAGCGCGCGCTGTTCTTCGTCGATACGGAGGTGGCGGACTTCGGCGTCGACCTGTTCCAGGTCGTCGGCGGCTTCGCCGGCCGCTTCACCGACCGTTTCGGCGTCAACGATCTCGACGTGCGGGTGAAGTACAACCCAGGCGGCATGCTGCCCGACAACGCCCCCGCGGCCTGGAGCCTCTACACCAACGGCCGCGTCGACAATGTCCACTACGCCTATGCGACGCTCGCCTATGTGCGCACGACCCCGCTGCCGAAGGGCTTCGTCCTCGGCAACGAGGTGTTCGCCCTGATCGCCGGCCAGCCGCTGCCCGACACCGAGCGCATCTCGCTCGGCGGCGCCTTCCAGGTGCGCGGCTACATGACCGAGGACCGCACCGTCGACCAGGCGGTGATCTCGCGCAACACCCTGTACCTCCCCGCCTTGGCGGTGGACAAGACGGCGCCCTGGCTGCAAGCCAAGGTCGTGCCCTATGTGTTCAGCGACGTCGGCTGGGGCCGCGACGTCTTCCTCGACCGCGACACCACGCTCGCCTCGGTGGGCGGTGGCCTCGACGCCCAGATCGGCACGCTGTGGCGCGCCAACCTGGCGGCCGGCTACGCCCTGCTCGACGGGCCGCAGACACCCGCCGGCACCTGGCGCATCCATGCCCGGGTGACCGCCACCTACTGACCCGAGGTCGCCGCGCCATGTCGCGCTCGTCCCTGTCGCGCCTGTTCCTGTCGCGCCTGCTCTCGAAACCGCCGGCCCGGCGCGGCCGCTCCCTGGCGGCCGTCACGCTCGTCGCCGCCCTCGCGATGCTGGCTGCCGGCCCGGCGGCCGGCCAGTCGCCGACCCGCACCACCGCCACCTACGACGACTGGACGGTGCGCTGCGAGACCCCGCCGGCGACGCCGCCCGCCACGTCGCAGAAAATCTGCGAGATCTTCCAGACTCAGCAGCTCCAGGGCCAGGCCGTCCCGACCTGGCAGGTCGCCATCGGGCGGGCCGCCAAGGCCGACCCGCTGCGCCTCGTGGTGCAGATGCCGGTGAACGTTTGGCTCGCCGCCGCCCCGCGCCTCGTCCTCGACGACAAGCAGCCGCCGCTCGCCCTCGGCTACAAGCGCTGCATGCCGGCCGGCTGCTTCGCCGACGCCGAGCTCGGCGACGACGTGCTCCGCCGGCTGCGCGCCCGCACCGATCCGGGCCGCATCGAGTACAAGGACGCGATCCAGCGCGACGTGGCGGTGCCGTTGTCCTTCAAGGGCTTCGCGGCCGCTCTCGACGCGCTGGCGAAGCAGTAGACCTCGTTTCACCTCTCCCCGCCCGCCGGGAAGAGGTGACGCCCCTTGCCCCGGCGCCGTTTCCCTGCCACATGGCCGGGCATGACCGAGACCGCCCGTGATCTGACGCCGGCCGACGCCGCGCCGGCCGCCGACCCGTCCTCAGCCCCATCCGCCCTCGCCGCCTCGCCGCTGGCGACCGAGGTGGAGCGCCGGCGCACCTTCGCCATCATCTCCCACCCGGACGCCGGCAAGACCACGCTGACCGAGAAGCTCCTGCTGTTCGGCGGCGCCATCAACCTGGCCGGCGAGGTGAAGGCCAAGAAGAACCGGCGCGACACCCGCTCCGACTGGATGTCGATCGAGCGCGAGCGCGGCATCTCGGTGGTCACCTCGGTGATGACGTTCGACTACCGCGACCGGGTGTTCAACCTGCTCGACACCCCGGGTCACGAGGACTTCTCCGAGGACACCTATCGGACGCTGACGGCGGTCGACTCCGCCGTGATGGTGATCGACGCCGCCAAGGGCATCGAGGCGCGCACCCGCAAGCTGTTCGAGGTCTGCCGCCTACGCGACATCCCGATCGTCACCTTCATCAACAAGATGGACCGGGAGAGCCGCGACCCCTTCGAGCTGCTCGACGAGATTGAGAAGACGCTGGCGCTCGACACCGCCCCGCTGACCTGGCCGCTTGGGCGCGGACGCGACTTCGTCGGCACCTTCGACATCGAACGCGGCGGCGTGCGCCTCCTCGACAGCAAGGACGACGGGCACGATGCGGGCGGCCCGCCGATCCCGATGACGGTGCCGGAGATCGCGGCGCTCAATCCCAATCTCGACGCCGGCGAGATCGCCCACGAGCTGGAGCTGGTCACCGAGGTGTGCCCGCGCTTCGACCTCGCGGCGTTCCGCGAGGGCCATCTGACGCCGGTGTTCTTCGGCAGCGCCCTGAAGAACTTCGGCGTGCGCGACCTGCTCGACGGGCTGCACCGCTTCGCGCCGTCGCCGCGAGCGCAGGATTCCGATGCCGGGCCGATCGACCCGGCCGATCCGCGGATGTCGGCCTTCGTCTTCAAGATCCAGGCGAACATGGACCCGAACCACCGGGATCGTATCGCGTTTGCAAGGCTTTGCTCGGGCAAGCTCACACGCGGCATGAAGGCCCGGCTGGTCCGCACCGGCAAGCCGATGACGCTCGCGACGCCGCACTTCTTCTTTGCGCAGGACCGCTCGATCGCCGACGAGGCGTTCGCGGGCGACGTCGTCGGCATCCCCAATCACGGCACGCTGCGCATCGGCGACACGCTGACCGAGGGGCGCGACATCACCTTCGTGGGAGTGCCGAGCTTCGCGCCGGAGATCCTGCGCCGCGTCCGCCTGTCGGACGCCATGAAGGCCAAGAAGCTCAAGCAGGCGCTCCAGGAGCTGGCCGAGGAAGGCGTCGTCCAGGTGTTCCGGCCGAGCGACGGCTCGCCCGCCCTGGTCGGCGTGGTCGGGCCGCTCCAGCTCGACGTGCTCAAGGCACGGCTCGCCGCCGAGTACGGGCTGCCGGTCGAGTTCGACCTGGCCGAGTTCCAGCTCGCCCGCTGGATCGCCGCCGACGACAAGGCCAAGCTCGAGGAGTTCATCGCGGCCAACCGCTCGGGCATCGCCGAGGACCTCGACGGCGACCTCGTCTATCTCGCGCGCAACGAATTCTACCTCGGCTACACCCGCGAGCGGGCGCCCGGCATCGTCTTCACCGACGTCAAGGAGACCCAGAAGGGCAAGTGAGCGGTGCGCAACGCGCCGCCTTCCTCCTGCTCCGCCGGAGCGGCCGCTATTCCACCGCGATGTCGGCCGCCTTGACGATGTCGGCCCACTGCTTGCGGTCCTTCTCCAGGAACGCCGCGAACGCCTCGGCCGTCATGCCGGTGACCGGCTCGGAGCCGAGCACCGCCATCTTGGCGATCACGGCGGGGTCCTTCAGCACCTCCTGGAGCGCCGTCGCGTAGGTGGCGAGCACGGCGGGCGGCAGCCCGGCGGGACCGAACACCCCCTGCCAGGTCGGCATGTCGAAGCCGGTCAGCCCCTGCTCGTCGAGGGTCGGCACGTCGGGAAGCTGCGGCGCCCGCTTGAGCGACGCCACCGCGATCGCCCTGACGTTGCCCTGCTGGGCGAGCGGCCCGGCAGTCGAGATGTTGTCCATGGTCATGGCGATGTGGCCACCGAGGAGATCGGTGATCACCGGGGTAGCGCCCCGGTAGGCGGCGTGCGGCACCTTGATGCCGAGCCGGTAGAACATCGTCTCGGCGATCAGGTGGTTGGAGGTGCCGACCCCGGCGGTGCCGTAGGTAGCGGCCGGCGTCTTCTCGAAATACGCCTTCAGCTCGGCGAGCGTCTTGGCCGGCACGTCCTTGTTGACGATGACGACGTTGGGCTGCGTGGCGGCGAGCGTGATCGGCGTGAAGTCGGACGGCTTGTAGGTCGTGCTCTTGGGCTTGAGCGCGAAGGTGATCGCCATCGAGCCTGCCGCCGCGATGCCGATGGTGTGGCCATCGGCGGGCGCCTGGGCGAGCCGCGCCGCCATGATGTTCCCGCCGGCGCCGGCGACGTTCTCGACCAGCACGGGCTGGCCCAGCCGCTGCGACAGGGGCTCGGCGAGCAGCCGCCCGAGCGTGTCGGCGGAGCCGCCGGGCGCGAAGCCGATCAGCAGGCGCACCGGCACGAGCGGTTTCCAGGTGTCGGCGGCCACCGCCGGCGTCAGGCTCGTCACCGCCATCGCCAGCATCGCGCCGAACGCGCGAACCATGTTGCTTCGAACCATCGGGCAAGTCTCCGAACAGGACAGAACGGGCGTCATTCCAAGAGACGTCATTCCAAGATCTGGGCGAGCAGGCGCGCCACCAGGTGGGTGGAGAGCAGCACCGGCCGGCCGGCGGCCGCGGCCACCATCGTCCGCATGGCGGCGCCGTAGCCCATGCAGTGCATGAGCACGACATCGCAGTCGGCGAGCGCCGTGCCGGCGGCCGCGAAGGCGGCGGCGGCCCGCGCCGGATCGGGCTCATAAGGCGAGGCATGGACCAGCCGCACCGGGCAGTCGACTGGCACCGAGAGATGCAGGGTGTCGACCTGGGCGGCGAGCGGCACCACGACGCCGACCCGGCGGCAGCGATGAGCGAGCGCCGCCAGGGTATGGTCGACCACCTGCTGGGGCTCGACCGTGAGGGTCGCGGTCGCCGGCAGCGCGGCGCCGGTGCACAGCGGCACCAGAAGGTCGTAGCCGGCACCGTCGAGGCGCGCCACCAGGGTCGCGAGCCGGTCCTCGGTCGCCGCCTTGTCGAGCTCGACCGCGGTGCCGTCGGCGAGCCGGGTCGCGAACCGATAGGCGCCGGGGCGCGGCCCGAGCGCCGCGATCGCGGCGGCATCGAGCCCGTCCAGCACGCCGTACTCGTCGATGCGCACATGCGATCCGACCAGCGCCGCCATCTCGGGCACGACATCGCGCCGCGGCGCCTGGCCGATGGTGACGAAGGCGATGCGGCGTTGCCGGGGCTCGCTCACGACACCACCTCCCCGTCGTCCCGGCCGACCGTCTGGAGATGCGCCAGCGAGCCGTAGCGGCGTTGCAGCTCCCGCCACTCGTCCGCATCCACGAAGGCGAGCGTGCCGGCGCCGAACAGCTTGGCGATCTCGATGCAGAACCGGATCGCGACGTCGCAGTCGACCGCGCTGGTGACGCCGGTGGCGCAGCCCGGCACCGTGCTCTGCGCCGTGAGCGCGACGCCGACCACGGGGGCGTCGGTGGCGATCGCCGGCTGCATCAGCGAGTTCACATGCCGCAGGCCGTTCTCGTAGGGGGTGATGTCCTGGGTGGTGAGCGGCAGCGTGACGGGCAGCTCGCCGCTGACCCAGGACAGCACGTCGAGCATGGTGTCGGGGATCGGCAGCAGGAAGCCCTGCTTGGCCACCGGGGTGAGCGCGACGCCGCGGCGATTGACCAGCCGGTTGCCGCGGGTGGTGTCGACCGACAGGATCGCCGCCATGGCAGGATCGACCTCGTGGGCCATCATGGTGCGCATCGGGAACGGCGAGCGCATCATCGGCACCGGATGATGCGGGCGCGTCGCGGCACGCGGGCAGATATGGGTGCGGATGCGCACGGTGCCGGGCAGGACGTCGCCCTGGCGCGCCATCGCCATCAGCTTCAAGGCGGTTGCGATCGCCACCACGGCGCCGTCGGCGTCCGACACCAGGCCGGTGACGGCCGGGCGCGCGCCGACGCCGCCGAGGCGGCCGACAATGCCGAGCTGCGGTGCCGTGTCGTCGCGACCTCGGATCACGATCGAGAGGAAGTCGGTCGCCGCCCCGTCCTGCGCGAGCGGCGTCACCGCGACCTCGCAGTCGCCGGCGCCGCGCAGCACGGCGGCGACCGCCTCGCCATCGATATCGGCGGCGGACAGAAGCTCGACGGCGTCGAGAACCTGCTTCATGCGATCATCTCCAGCGGCCCCGGTGCCAGCAGGCGCGGCGGCGCGGTGCCGACGAACAGCCGCGCCGGCTGCGGGCCGATCAGCGTGACGGCGGCGCCGCGCACCGCCAGACCACACCCTTCCGGAAGGCCGACCACCGGCATCTCGGGATTGAGGGTGCAGAACTCGGCGAGGCGCTGCGCCCGGGTCTCGCCGCGATGGCCGGGGGGGTGCGCGTCGGTGTAGTGCGGGTTGATCTGGAAGCCGACCAAGCCGAGCGCCGAAAAGCCGTCGGGGTCAACGATCGGCATGTCGTTGGTGGTGGCGATCGTCGGGCAGGCGAGATTGGCACCGGCGCTCCAGCCGAGATAGCGGCCGCCCGCCCACACCCGACGGGCGATCGGATCGAGGAGGCCGCGGCGGCGCAGCTCGTGCAGCAGGCGGAAGGTGTTGCCGCCCCCCACCACGATCACGGCCGCGGCCGCGATCGTCGCGACAGGATCGTCGGCGCGGTGCAGCGGCACGAGATCGAGCCCGGTGTCGGCGAGCGCCGCAGCGACGAGCGCCGTGTAGGCGTCCCAGTCGCGCGTCACCCCGGCGAACGGCACGAAGGCGGCGGGGGATGCCGGCGGTAGGCCGGCGACGAGATCGCGGATCGCCGGCTGCGCATGCACCAGATAGCCGGCATCGCTGGTCGAGTTGCTGAGCAACAGGAGAGTCATGCGCCGCCCTCCCCGGCCGCGGCAGCCCTCGTGGCTTCCGGCGGCGCCGTCCAGAACGGATCGCCGAGATCGCGCCCGAGCGCCCCCACCTGCTCCAGCACCAGGGCGCGCAGCGTGGCGACGCGCACCGCGTCGACCTGGAACGCCACGAAGGAGACGCACAGGCCGCGCAGGTCGCCGGTCTCCGGATCGCGCACCGCCGCCGCCACGGCGCCGATGCCGGGCATCGCCTCGTCGATGGCGACGCCGCAGCGATCGGCCCGCACCTCTGCGACACGGGCCGCGAGCGCGCCGACGGTCGTCGGGCAGTCCTTGCCTTCGGGCGGCAGCGGTGCCGCCGGATCGCGCCCGTAGAGCGCCGCGAACTCGGCGTCGCTCAGGCGCGACAGCAGCGCCCGCCCCATGGCGGTTCCCGACGCCTGCCGGCGCGAGCCCGGCGGCGACAGCACCTGCACCGGATGAGCGCCGTTGAGCCGCTGGAGCACCACGGTCTCACGGCGATTGAGAGTCGACAGATAGGCGGTGAGGCCGCTCGCCTCGGAGAGCCGCACCAGCACGGCCCGGCACGCCTCGTCGAGCGGTCGCGCCGCCAGGCCGGTCCGCACCGCGCGCTGCACCACGGTGCCGAGCCTGTAACGCCGGGTGACGGCGTCCTGATCGAGCAGGCCGTAATGCTGCATCTGGTTGAGCAGCCGCGACGCCGAGCTTTTCGGCAGGGCGAGCCGCTGCGCCACCTCGGTGAAGGACAGCTCGGTGGCGCCCTCGGCAAAGAGCGTCAGAACCCGCTGCACACCGTCCAGGATGCTCATATCAGTTCACAAATTCGGAACCATGGTTCTCTATTCACGAACACCGTAAGATTCGCCGGTAGCGCTGTCAACGGTCGGCGAGTGCCGCCCCTCTCGGGGCGGACGGCGACCGCGGGGCCAGGGGCTCCGGTCTCAGCGAAAATTCGGCGGCAGGGCGTTGTGGATCGCGGTCGCCGCCACGGCCCCGTGGCCGGTGGCGACGCTGATCTGGTGCAGGTCGGTGGTGACATCGCCGGCCGCGTAGAGCATGGGCACCGCGGTGCGCTGCCGGTGATCGACGGTCAGGCAGCCGTCGCCGGCCGTCTCGGCCCCCAGCGCGAGCGCCAGGCCGGCGCGGACCTCGGCCCCCATGGCCGGATAGAGCACATCGACGATCAGGCGGGTGCCGTCGGCCGCGGTGGCGGCGATCCCCTCGCCTTCCGGCCGGAGATCGGCCAGCGGCCCCCGCAGCACGGCGACTCCGGCCTCGGCGAGTGCCGCCGCCTCCTCGTCCGGCAGCGGTCCGGCGTCGAGCGGCAGCACCGTCACCCGCCGACTGAAGGTGCGCAGGAAGCGCGCCTTGGCGGCGGCCCGCCGCAGCGGCCCGACCACCCCGATGTGGCGGTCCATCGCCTCGAAGGCGTCGCAGATCGGGCAGTAGCGCACCCGCGCGGCAGCCACCAGCGTGCGCAGTGCCGGCAGCTCCGGGCTCTCGTCGACGATGCCGGTGGCGATCAGGGCGGCGCGCGCCATGACCGCCCGACCCTCCGCGATCTCGGCCCGGAACAGCCCATCGGTCCGCACCAGCGTTTCCACGCGGCCGCCGCGCAGCTCCGCCCCATAGCGGCCCGCCTGGTCACGCAGCCGCGCCAGCAAGGCCGGACCGGCGATGCCGGCGAAGCCCGGATAGTTGTGCGACTCGGGGATCAGGGCGGCGCGGCTCTCGCCGGAGTCGACCAGCACGACGCGGCGGCGGAAGCGTGCCAGATAGATGGCCGCCGTCAGCCCCGCCGGGCCACCGCCGACGATCACGCAGTCGACCGTCTCCGCATCGTCCATCGCCGCCTCGCCGGGGTCCGGGCGCGGCCGGGCGCCGCCGGCCGGTCCTGGCCGACAACGTGCGAGGTGATACGGCGTTCGCGGCCGGCGTGACGATCCATTCAGGGCAGTCGGCCCGACAGGCGGCGGACATTGTCCTCGACGCAGCGCCGCACCGGCACCAGCGCCTCGGACGCCGCATCGTCGAAGCTGGCACCGCCGAGCAGCGCGCGCGCCGCCGCCATCTCGGCCTCGACGGTGGCCACCACCTTCTCGGTGACCATGCGCTGCGCCTCGCGCAGCGCCGCCGGGCCGCCTTCGGCGAGCCGGATGGTGCGTAGCGCGATGACGGCCTGAGCCCGGATGCCGAGCCCGGCGAGTTCGAGGAAGCGATCGAGGGGGTTGGTCATGACACGCCTCCGGCGCCGCGGGCCGAGGCACGGGCCGGGGTCGCGGCCAGTCACCAGGCTGACGCAAAACCTGTAAGGTCTGGTAAAAAGCGCCGCCGGAAATGCAGAAATAGCCGATCATCGCGCATGGCTGTGACGTCATTTCCGCACGTCGCCGCGGTCTCGCCGCGGCGACGACAGGGTGGCCGGCGCCCGGCTTCAGTACACCACGACGCTGCGGATCGACTCGCCCGCATGCATGAGATCGAAGCCGCGGTTGATCTCGCCGAGCGTCAGCGTGTGGGTGATCATCGGATCGATCTCGATCTTGCCCTGCATGTACCAGTCGACGATACGCGGCACGTCGGTGCGGCCGCGGGCGCCGCCGAAGGCCGAGCCCTTCCACACCCGCCCGGTGACGAGCTGGAACGGCCGCGTCTGGATCTCGGCGCCCGCCGGCGCCACCCCGATGACGACCGACTGGCCCCAGCCGCGGTGGCAGGCTTCGAGCGCCTGGCGCATCACCGTGACGTTGCCGGTGCAATCGAAGGTGTAGTCGGCGCCGCCGATCTGATCGGCGCCACGCTTGGTGAGATCGACGAGATACGGCACGAGATCACCGCCGACCTCCTTCGGGTTGACGAAATGCGTCATGCCGAAGCGCTCGCCCCACGCCTTCTTGGCCGGGTTGAGATCGACGCCGATGATCATGTCGGCACCGACGAGACGCAGCCCCTGGATGACGTTGAGGCCGATGCCGCCGAGCCCGAACACGATGGCGGTCGCGCCCGGCTCGACCTTGGCGGTGTTGACGACCGCGCCGATGCCGGTGGTCACCCCGCAGCCGATGTAGCAGACCTTGTCGAACGGGGCGTCGTCGCGGATCTTCGCCACCGCGATCTCGGGCAGCACCGTGAAATTCGCGAAGGTCGAGCAGCCCATGTAGTGGAACAGCGGCCGGCCCTCGATCGAGAAGCGCGACGAGCCGTCCGGCATCAGCCCCTGCCCCTGGGTCGAGCGGATCGCCGTGCACAGGTTGGTCTTGCGCGACAGGCAGGACGGGCATTGCCGGCATTCCGGCGTGTAGAGCGGGATGACGTGGTCGCCCGGCTTCACCGACGTGACACCCGGTCCGACCTCCCGCACGATGCCGGCGCCCTCGTGGCCGAGGATCGCCGGGAAGATCCCCTCCGGGTCGGCGCCCGACAGCGTGAACTCGTCGGTGTGGCAGATCCCGGTGGCCTTGATCTCGACCAGCACCTCGCCGGCCCGCGGGCCTTCGAGCTGCACCGTCGTGACCGTCAGGGGCTTGCCCGCCTCGAACGCCACCGCGGCTTTCACGTCCATCCGGCCTCTCCGTCCTTGTTGGGTGAAAGATTCGTTAATCGGGACTGTACGAAGTTTAGCCGTTCGAGCACGAGAGTTTGAACGGTCTGGGCTAGAACGGCGACTACCGTCGTGCATCATCGCTGGCCGCCCTCGAACCCCGATTTCATGCCGCTCGACCTCCCCACCCTCTTTGCGGTCACCGCCTTCGCCACGGCGATCAGCGGCCTGATGCTGCTGTTCGCTTGGCTTCAGGACCGCAGCCTGGCGACCCTGGCGTGGTGGGGCACGGGGCTCCTGGTGCTCGACGTCGGCGGCGTCCTGGTCGTGCTGCGCGGTGTCGTCCCCGACTGGGCTTCGGTCGGCCTCGGCAATGCCGTGTGGCTGTTCGCCTATGGGCTGATGTGGTGCGGCGCGCGCAGCTTCGAGGGGCGGCGGCCGCATCTCGCAGTGCCGCTTGGCGCCGCGCTGGCGTGGATCATGGCGTGCGGCTTCGATGCGGTGTGGACCGACGGGGCGCTGCGCATCCGGATATTCTCGCTGGCGATGTTCGTGTTCACCCTGCTGATCGCCTCCGAGTACTGGCGCGCCCGCAACCCCGAGCTGATGTCGCGCTGGCCCACCATCGTGATCCTGGTCGCCTACGGGCTCGCCTTCCTGGCCCGCATCCCGATCGCCGAGCGGCTGGTGCTGCCGGTGCAGCCCGATCCGATTGCCGAGCTGGTGGTGCCGATCGGCGCCGCCGCGCTGGTGCTGCATGTCTTCTGCCTGGCCTTTCTGGTGATGGCGATGGCCAAGGAGCGGCTGGAGCTGGAGCATCGGCGCAACTCCCTGGTCGACCCGCTGACCGGGGTCGCCAACCGGCGCGCCTTCTTCGAGCGCGGCGAGCGCATGCTGCGCCGGCTGCTCGCCGAAGGCGGCACCGCGGCGCTGCTGATGCTCGACCTCGACCAGTTCAAGCGCATCAACGACACCTTCGGGCACCAGACCGGAGACCGCGTGCTGTGCGCCTTCTGCGAGACGACGGTGCGGGTGCTGCGCTCGACCGACCTGCTCGGGCGAACCGGCGGCGAGGAGTTCGCCTGCCTGCTGCCCGGCGCCACCCTGACCGAGGCGTTCGCCGTGGCGGAGCGCATCCGCACCGAGTTCGAGCGCTGCCGGCTGGCGCCGCTCGGGGCGGTCGGGCCGGCCTCGACGGTCAGCGTCGGGGTCGCCGTGACGTCCGATGCGGCCATCGATCTGGCGGCGCTGGTGGCGACCGCCGACAAGGCGCTGTACCGGGCCAAGGCGAACGGCCGCAACCGGGTCGAGACCGTCGGAGCCCTGATGGCGGGGGCACTGGCCGCAGCCGGGAGCGAGAGCGCAGGCACGGGGACCGCGCCGGCGGTGCCGGCCACTGCGGGCCCGGTGGCCACCCCCGCGGGGGCCGCGACCGGGGTCGCCGCGACCGGGGTGGCGGCTCCCGGAGTGATCGCGACAGGAGTGGCCGGGACAGGAGTGGCCGGGACAGCCACGACGGCGGCCGAGACGGGCCGCCGGGAGGCACGGCGTCCGACCCCCGAGACCGCACCGACCCCCGCCCTGGTGGCCCGCGCCGCCAGCCTGGCCCCCGCCGACGATCGGCCCGAGCCGGGCTGACCAATGCGGGGCCGCGGAGACGTGCCGCGGACCTCTCCGTCCGAGTCGACGCCGCTCGATGCCTGGAACGCCTTGGCGTCTCGAGGCCCCCTGCTGCGGCCTTCGGATCGGGGCCGCGGACCCGCCCGTTCGTCAGGGTTGACGGCAGGGTTGACGGCACGGCCCCTGTTGGGCTCCGATCCACCATGCCGCGGTCGCTTTTCGGCGCCGATCCGCTATAAGACGGTCTCGGCGCCGCCCACCGGCGCCCGACGCGCTCGTAGCTCAGCCGGATAGAGCATCAGACTTCGAATCTGAGGGTCGGGAGTTCGAATCTCTCCGAGCGCGCCACTTAACATTTGACTTCGTTCTATCTTCGCCTCAGCGGCGCGCGACCTTGCGCCGGGGCATCAGCGGGGAACCACGGGGAAATCCGCCGTCACCTCCTTGTTCGGCAGGGCGACCTCGATGGTGCAGACGAGGCCGTCGGGACGGAAGTCGCGCGTCACCGTCGCGTTCGGGATGGCGCCGTCGATCAGCCGGCTTCCGAGGCCGGACCTGGACGGCGGCGTCACCGGCGGACCACCGATCTCCGACCAGACGAGCGTCAGCATTCGGGCGCCGTCGCGCTCGCCGAGCCTCCACGCCACCCGCACGCTTCCGCTCGGGCGCGACAGGGCGCCGTGCTTGGCGGCGTTGGTCGCCAGCTCGTGGATCACCAGCCCGAGCGGCGTCGCGATGTCGGCCGACAGCGCCATCGGGCTGCCCTCGGTGATCAGCCCGTCCGGATGGGCGGAGACGTAGGGGGCGAGCTGGCCGGCCACCAGCGCGCCGAGATCGGCCGCCGTCCAGTCGGTCTGCACCAGGAGTCCGTGACTGCTCGCCAGCGCCGCCAGCCGCTCGTCGAAGCGTGCCACTCTCTCGCGCATCTCGGCGTCGCCCCGGAACGTCGAATGGGCGATCGCCTGGGCGACCGCCAGCGTGTTCTTGACCCGATGGGTCAACTCGCGCAGCAGCAGGCGCTGGCGCTCGTCCCACAGCCTGCGCTCGGTGATGTCACGGCCGATCTCGATCACCAGGCGATCGCCGGCGAACGACTCGACGCGCATCCGGGTGTCGACCACCAGATCGCGGCCGTCCTTGGTCCGCTGGAGCAGGTCGCCGCTCCAGCTTCCCTCGGCGTTCAGCCGCGCCTTGATCTCGGCCAGCGTGCCGGTCTCGAGGGTGGTGCCGAGCAGCGCCACGGCCGAACGGCCGAGCGCCTCGTCGCGCATGAAGCCGTAGAGCTCCTCGCAGCCGCGATTCCAGTCGACGATGCCGTTGTCGAAATGCCAGACGAAGATCGGGTCGCGCGACAGCTCGATCAGGCGCGTCTGCCGCTTCAGCTTCTCCTCGCTGTCGCGAAGCGCTTCCTCGGTGCTGCGCCGTTGCGTCACGTCGATGAACGTGATCACGACTCCGTCGATCTTGTCGTCGACGGTGCGGTAAGGCCGCATCCGCATCTCGTACCAGCGGCCGTCGCGACTATGGATCTCGCGGCGGACCGGCACGAGATCGGAGAGGACGCCGCGGGCGTCGCGGACCAGGCCGTCGTATTCGAGCTGATGAGCGACGTCGGTGATCGGCCGGCCGCTGTCGTTCGGCGTGATGCTGAACAGTTGCGTGACGGATTCCGTGAACCGCTTGATGCGAAGCACCGAGTCGAGGAACAGCGTGCCGTAGTCGGTCGCCGCCATCAGGTTCTGCAAGTCGCTGTGGGCGCGCGAGATCGCCTCCAGCTTGAGCTTCAGCTCGCTGTTGACAGTCTGCAGCTCCTCGTTGATCGACTGGAGCTCCTCCTTGCTGGTCTCAAGCTCCTCCGAGGTCGAGCGATACTCCTCGTTGATCGACTGGAGCTCCTCGTTGGCGGCGCGCAGCTCCTCGTTGGCGGCGTCCGACTCCTCGCGGACGGTGCGCAGGCGCGACTGCGTCATCTCCAGCTCCTGCGAGAGCCGGCGGACCGTCTCGTCGGCGGCCTGATGCTCCTCGGACTTGCCGAGCGTCTCGTCGAGCGGCTCGCCTTCGATCAGCATGACGACGGCGGAGCCAGAGCCGCTGCCGTCGTCGGCCGGCACCGGCCTGACCAGGAGCTGGACGCGGTGCGGCGCGCCGTTGAAGCGCACCGGGATCGGCAGGCTCAGGGTCGCCTGCCCCTGCTCGAAGGCGCGATGCAGCGCCGAGCGCAGCTCGAAGCGCAGCTCCGAGCGGACCAGGTCGACGATGTCGCCGGTCAGCGGGCCGCCGGACGGCATGACGAATCGTCCGGCCGTCTCCGAGAGATGAATGACCCGATGGGTCTGGTCGACCAGGAAGCTCGGCGGCGCCAGCAACTCGATGGCGCGCCGGTGTGCCACGGCATCGCTCAGCGCCGCGGTCGGGCTGACACTGCGGCCGAGGCCGGGGGTATGCTCGCGAAGCCCGATCGGGCCGACGAGCTGCGGCAGCAGGCGCGGCTTGTCGCCGGGCAGCGCGCGCGACTGGTAGATGCGAGCGCCGCGATCGAGGCAGCGGAACAGGCCGGCCGGGTTCTCGGCCGCCTCGGAGGCGCCGACCAGCAGGAAGCCGCCGGGATTGAGCGCGTAGTGAAACGTGCTGACGACCTGGTCCTGGAGGTCGCGATCGAAATAGATCAGCACGTTGCGGCAGGAGATCAGGTCGATGCGCGAGAACGGCGGATCTTTCAGGAGATCGTGCGCCGCGAACAGCACCACGTCGCGCAGCTCCTGGCGCACCCGGAAGCCGTCGCCCTCGCGGGTGAAGAAGCGGCGCAGCCGGTCCTCGCCGATATCCGCCTCGATGGCGGCCGGATAGCGGCCCTCGCGCGCCACTGCGAGGGCTCGCGTGTCGAGGTCGGAGCCGAACACCTGGACGACCGGCCGCATGTCGTGGCGGGACGCTTCCTCCAGAAGCAGCATGGCGATCGTGTAGGCCTCCTCGCCGGTCGCACAGCCGGGTATCCAGACCCGGATCGTGTCGTTCGGCTCCTTGCCCTGGAACAGCTCCGGCAGCACCTGGGTCTTCAGGCCCTGGAACGCCTCGGTATCGCGGAAGAACGTCGTCACCGAGATCAGCAGGTCGCCGAGCAGCGCCCGTGCCTCTTCGGAATCCTGATGCAGCGCGTCGTAGTACTCGCGCAGCGTCTCGGTGCGGGTGACCTGCATGCGGCGCGCCACCCGCCGCAGCACCGTCGAGCGCTTGTACTTGGAGAAGTCGTGGCCGGTGCGCACCCGCAGATGCGCCAGGATGCGGCGGAGATTCTCCTCGTCGACGGCGCCGTCCGGCTCGGCCGGCCGGCCGCGCTTGCCGCGGATCAGCTCGACGAGCCGCGCGGCGAGATCGCGGACCGGCAGCACGAAATCGGCCACCCCGGTGGCGATCGCGCTACGCGGCATCGAGGGGTACTCGGCCTCGTTCGGGTCCTGCACCAGGATGATGCCGCCCGCCTCCTTGATGGCGCGCGCGCCGAGCGCCCCGTCCGATCCGGCGCCGCTGAGCACCACGGCGCAGCCGTCGCCGAGCTCCAGGGCGACCGAGCGGAAGAAATGATCGATCGGGTTGCGGCGGGCGCGTTCGTCCTCGAAAGGCTCCGCCGAGATGCGACGATCGACGACCTGCAACCGCCGGTCGGGCGGCACCACATAGACGTGGTTCGGCAGGAACGGCATGGAGTTGGTGACCTGCCGCACCGGCATGGCGGTCTTGGCGGCGAGAATCGAGGCGAGCTCGCTGCGATACTCGGGATCGAGGTGGATCACCACCACGAAGCCGGCGCCGGTGTCGTCGGGCAGCTCGGCGAAGAGCCGTTGCAGGGCCGCGATCCCGCCCGCCGACGCGCCGATCGTCACCAGCACGCCCGGCTCGCCGCCCGGCCCGTCCGCCGCTCGCCGCGGCTCGTCGTGAAAGTCGCCCGCCATCGTCACGCTCTCTGCCGAGTCGACCGATCCGCAGCGCCCGCACGGCTCGCCGACCGGCACCGATCCTGTCCGAAGACCGGAGCGTCGTGATGAACAGGGCTCCGAAAACGCCGCCGCGACGTTTCCACATCAAAGGTTTCAGACGCGAGATTATCGCCCGCCATACCGACTGACAATCGACGGCCGCGGGACGGTCGGATGGCCGACGCAGGAACGGCGGTCGGATCACCCGCGTTGAAGCGATAAACCGATCGTGGAGCACGGGCTTGGGGCAACGCGACATCGTGGCGATCGGGACCTCGGCCGGCGGCGTCAAGGCGCTGCTCGAGCTGGTCCGCGCCCTCCCGGCGCGTTTTCCCGCCGCCGTGCTGGTGACCATCCACCTCCCCGCGCATCTGCGCTCGGTGCTGGACGAGCTCCTGTCTCGGGCTGGGCCGCTGCCGGCACGCTTCGCCCGCGACGGCGACCATGTCGAGCCCGGACACATCCTGGTCGCGCCGCCCGACCGCCACCTGCTGCTCGACGGCGACCGCGTGTGTCTCGGCCGTGGACCGCGCGAGAACAACACCCGGCCGGCGATCGACCCGATGCTGCGCTCGGCGGCGCTGTGCTGCGGGCCGCGGGCGATCGGCGTGGTGCTGACCGGCACGCTCGGCGACGGCGCCTCGGGGCTGCGGACGCTGGCCGCCTGCGGCGGCCTGGCCGTGGTGCAGGACCCGACGGACGCGGAGTTTCCCGAAATGCCCCGCACGGCGCTCGAGCGGGTGAAGGCCGATCATGTGGTGCGGCTGGCCGAGCTGCCGCGCCTGCTCCAAGGGCTCATCCATTCACCTGCCGGAGAGACGCGACCGGTGTCCGACAAGCTCCGCTACGAGGTCGAGGTCGCCCGCAGCGGGCAGACCAGCATGGATACGATGGAGCATCTGGGGCGACGCTCGGTGCTCACCTGTCCGGACTGCGGCGGCGTGATGTGGGAGTTCGACGACGACGGCGAGCCTGCCCGCTACCGCTGTCACGTCGGCCACGCCTACACGGCGGAGACGATGAGCCCGGCGCTCGACGAGAGCCTGCGGCGGGCGCTGGCGGTGGCGCAGCGCAGCCTCGAGGAGCGGGTCGCACTGGTGGAGAAGCTGGCCCGCGAGTCGGAGCGGGACGGTCGCGGTATGCTGGCGGCCGACTGGCGGGCGCGGGCCCGCGACTACCGGCGCGAGGCTGGCATCATCGACGGCGCGATCCGCCGCCTCGACCAAATGAAGGCAGACCGGCTCGACGAGCCCGGAGAGCCCGGCTGACGGCCCGGATACGGGCCGGCGGCTCACGCGCTCCGATTTGCCGGCTCGGCCGAAGGCCGATCGGCGCCGGCCCCGTCGGCCCGCGACGCGACCAGCCTGGACGGCCAGCGCGACGGCCCGAGCGAGGCGCTGCACGAGCAGGCCGCTCCCCGCAGCGCGGCGTGATTCAGGATGGTGATGACGCCGCGCCGATACCGGATGATGCCGGCGGCCTGCAAGTTCTGGGCGATCAGCGTCACGGTGGTGCGACGAAGGCCGAGCATCTCGGCCGCAACCTCCTGGGTGACGGCGACGACATCGCTGCCGATCGCCTCGGCGGCGCGGGCGAGCCAACGGCCGAAACGGGCATCGGCGCTGTGGACCGCGTTGCAGACGGCGCCCAGCTGGGCCTGAGCCAGAATCCACTCGCGGCAGACAAGCTCCACCCGGCGCAGCTCCTCGCTCTGCCGGCTGGCAGCGGCGAACTCGCGGGCCGGCATGTGGACGAAGGTGCCGGATGCGTGCACCACGGCACTCGCCGGCGCGGCCGGCGCATCCGCTCCGCCGTCGAACCCGATGGCGCCTTCGAGGCCGACGCTGCCGACCTCCAGGGCTGCGCCCGGCTTGGTCGCCACGACCAGAGAGATCATGCCGGAAACAGGAAAATAGACCCGATCCGGCCGCTCGCCGCCCTTCCATAGAACATGGCCGTCACGGAAGAAGCGCTCGCGCAGGAACGGCTTGAGCCGGCCGAGCGCCTCCGGCGACAGAGCCGCCAGGACTCCGTTCGACGTCGCGTTGCCGCCGCGTGACGGGGAGGCTAACTTGCCGTTCGGGCCGATGGCTCCCAGACCGAACTCGTTCATCGCTGAACCTTTCGGGTTCGACACAGCAGCTTCGGGATAAAGGGTGCGGCGGGATCAGGCTCGATGTCCATATGCCTCGTCGAGGACGGCGTCGCTGTACGCGATCGACACACCCGGTGGGCCGGTCGCATGCGGAGACCCATCACATTATCATCCGGCCTAGCTCTTTGTTCCATGCCCGTACGGAACAGTCTGTCCCTAGGTGGCAGGGCGGTCGGGCAAGGTCCGCCCGTCCAGGGCGACCAGATACGGCAGACCGTCGGCACGCGCCATCGTCCCCCTCAACTGGCGGATGCTGAACCTGACGTCGTGAATGGCATTCCCAAGGGAGGCCGCACCGACCACCACATCCCGCATCGCCTCGCGCAGGTGCACCGGCAGATGCAGCAGCGTCGGGTCGATTTCGACGAAGGGCACTTCGAACAGCAGCCGACGCTCGTCGTCGCAGACGCGCAGGCGCCAGAAGCGCGTCGCGGCCTCGCGATTCTGCATCAGCTCGCGCGCCACCCCTTCGGCGTGGAGCCGGGCCGCGGGTTCGTCCGGCAGCGTGGTGCCGTCCGGGTCCAAGGTCACGCCGCCGCGGTGAATCAGATTGAAGAAGAAGGTTGGCATCGATCGCGGCCCTCCCCGAGCAAGACGGCCCGCGACACAACGCATCGGGACGGAATTCGTTCCACGATCTCCGTCGATATAGCGGATCTCCGCCGCTGTCGCGGCTCCTGCCGAAGAGCGCGATCGGTGTCGTCTGGCTTACACGACCGGCCGAGGTATTTTCGACGGCGAACCGAGGTCCACGTCGCCGGACAATGCTCTAGCTAGACGAGATCGTTGCTGACGCAGTAGGCGAAGGCACGGCGACGGCGGTCGTCCGCGGCTCCGTCGGGGCGCGTCTCGGCCGGCTCGGTCTCGCGCCGCGGGCGAAGCGGCGGCGGCGCCTGGACCAGCGCGGCGCCCTCGCTCGGGCCGCGCGCGCAATCGCGGTAAGGAACTACGCTCACCGGACGCCTCCGCGGGCGTGCTTCTCACGCCACTTGGGGCCGGGGCCACGCATGTAGTGGCGCTCCGGCCAGTAGCGGGGATCGGGCGGCCCGATCAGCAGGCCGGCGACATCAGCGACACGCGCCAGCAGCAGTCGTTTCATGGCACGCAGGATGGGCATGACGGTCGAGTCCTCTCGTGATCGTCCTGCCCGTCAATGTGCCGATGCCCCCATAGGGTATCGAGACGGCTCCACCCGCCGCGCCATAAAGGTCCCATAAGGTCCGGAGCCGGTTCCAGTGCCCCCCCACGGCATCAGCGCGCCGTGGCCGGCTCCGCGATGCGCCGGTCGAGCAGGCCGGCCACCAGGAGGCCGATCAGCGTCACCAGGCTCGCCACGCTGATGGCGTTGACCACCAGCATGGCGGCCTCCTGCTCGGGCGAGACGCGCACCAGCGGGGCACCGAGGAGGCCACCGAGCCACACATAGGCGAGGAACGGCAGCGCCAGCACCGGCAGCGCCAGCAGGCGCTCGCGCGGCCGCACCAGCACGGCGGCGAGCAGCGCGCAGGGGATGAGGAAGAGGTCGAGCCCGCTGCCCCGTCCCAGCGCCTTGATGGCGAGCAGCGTGTTGGCGACGCCGACCACCGGCAGCAGCAGGCGGCCGGTGAGCGAATTCCACCGCGCCACCGTCGGCACGGCGAGGAAAAACGGCGTCGACAGCAGCGTCAGCCAGGCCGGCCAGGCGGCGGAGCCCGCGATGGCGTGCAGATAGAGCGGATAGAACGGCTGGTTGCCGACCACCACCAGGGCGACGGTGGCGGCCGCCGCGGCGAGCGGATCGTCGACCGCCGCATAGGCGCGCAGACGCGCCACGAGATCCCGCATGCCCCCTCTCCTCGCCGTCGCGGCGCCAGCACGAACACCGGATGCCTCACAGCCACCCGCACCGACTTTTACGTCGGAGCAAGCCGGCGAGATCACCCGGCTCTGCGCATCAGGCCGCCCGCCGGGCTCGCCCCAGCAGCACGATCGCCGCCAGGACCATCGCCATGCCGGCCGCCTGGAGCGCGTCCAGAGCCTCGCCGAGCAGCAGATAGGCGAGCACGGCCGCCGACAGCGGATCGATCATCCCGATCACGGTCGCGCGATCGGCCCGCACGCGCCGCAGCGCATAGGTGAGCAGCACGAAGGGCACGAAGGTCGCCCCGATGCCGATGAACAGGATGTTGCCGATCTGATCGCCGGTAAGCTCCCCGACCGGCACCAGCCCGGCCAGCATCAGCACCGCCCAGCCCGCACCGGACAGGCCGAACGAGTAGATCGAGGCGGTGATGGTGCCGATCCGGCGGCCGGCGACGCCGTTGCCGGCGATGTTGTAGGCGGCGAAGATCACGCCGCTGAGGAGGCCGACCGCGATGCCGAGCGCATCCTCGGCCAGCACCGCCGCGTCGGTCGCCCGCGTCAGCAGGGCGCAGCCGACGACCGCGACCGCCACCGCGGCCCAGGCGGCCGCGCCGACGCGACGGCCGCGCAGGCTGTCGTAGATCAGCACGAACACCGGCGCCGTGTACTGGAGCGAGATGGCGATCGCCACGCCGGTGAGCGCCACGGTCCAGTAGAACGAGAGCTGCACCAGCGTGAAGATCACCGAGAAGCCGGCCAGGAAGCGGAGCTGCGGCGCCGTCACGGCGAAGGTCCGGCGGTCGAGCAGCACCGCAAACGCGACGATGCAGACGGTGGCCACGAGAGTCCGCAGGGCGGTCACCTGGACGGGCGAGATCTGCTCGACGAACAGGAGCTTGGCGAACACGCCCGAGCATCCGAACAGGACCGAGGCGACGATCAGGACGGCGACCGCCCACCGCTGGCCGCCCGCCTCGTCCCCAGCCCCTCCCTCGGCAGCGCTCTCCTCGGCGGTCGTCCTGCCGCGGGTCGAAGCATCAGACATCGTCACGCCGGCCTCCGAACCGGCCACCGGGGGATGGTCACCGCCAGCGCGCGAGGCGGCTTCGCCTCGGTGGTCCCGCATCACACGACCGGACATGTCCTGACCTCGGGGAGCAACCTTCGGATAATACGGCAATCAACCGCTCGCCGGGGCACCGCAGGGCCCGCCCCCGCCCACCATGCGGTACCTCATCTGAACATCATCCGGGCGGCTCTTTGCGGCCCGCCGCCCACCCGCCGCCCCGGCTATGGCCGGAACCAAACGCTTCACGGCCCGGTTCTCCCGCCGGAACACCCCGAAGCCGGGAGGCTCCATGCCGGACGAGACCACCGATCACGCCGTGGTTCACCGGACCATCACGGTCGGCGGCGTCGAGGTCTTCTATCGCGAGGCCGGCCCGCCCGATGCGCCGGTGCTGCTGCTGCCGCATGGCTATCCGTGCTCGTCGTTTCAGTACCGGCGGCTGATGCCGGCTCTCGCGGACCGCTGGCGCACCCTCGCGCCGGATTTCCCCGGCTTCGGCTATAGCGGCACCCCAGACCCGCAAAATTTTGCTTATGATTTCGATGCCTACGCCGAATTCCTCGACACGTTTGCGAGCACGCTGGGGCTTGCCCGCTACGCCCTCTGGCTGCACGACTACGGGTCCCAGATCGGCCTGCGCCACGCCATCGCGCGGCGGGAGCGCATCGCCGCCCTCATCATCCAGAACGGCGACATCTACGCCGACGTGCTCGGGCCGAAATACGCGACCATCCGCGCCTACTGGGACGCCCCGTCACCGGCCACCCGGCGACCGCTCG
Source organism: Rhodoplanes serenus (assembly GCA_009720755.1). Taxonomy (GTDB): domain Bacteria; phylum Pseudomonadota; class Alphaproteobacteria; order Rhizobiales; family Xanthobacteraceae; genus Rhodoplanes; species Rhodoplanes serenus. The sequence goes on along the minus strand of WNKV01000003.1, from coordinate 330,438 downwards.
AGGAGGCGGTGAGCGAGGACGGCTTCCGTCACGAGTTCGTCGGCGAGGTCGACGACGCGGTCGCGGCCCGGGTGCCGCCGGACCTGTGGACGCTGCACTGGCCGCTGATGGATACGCCGGTGCGCCGGGCGCTGTCGGTCGGCCTGATGGAGAAGCTCGAGGCCAATCTCGCCTGGTTCCCGCGCTACCAGGATTACCTGCGCACCCGGCGGCCGCCGGCCCTCATCGTCTGGGGTCCCGAGGACGGCTACATGCCGGAGCCGGCGGCCCGCGCCTATCTGCGCGACCTGCCGGACGCCGAGCTGCACCTGATCCCCGGCGCCGGCCACTGGCTGCTGGAGACGCATTTCGACGCGGCGCTGCCGCTCGTGCGTGACTTTCTCGCCCGCACCCTCGGCTGAGCGATCACCAGCCCGCCAGCCGGAGCACCGGCGTGGACGGGGCGGCGCGCCGCCCCGGTGCCGAGGATTAGGCCGGACCGAAGTCGGCCGCAGCCGTCAGCCGGCGGTCTCGCGGACCGCGATGCCCTTGTCCTTGAAGAACTGCTGGAGCTCGTTGGCCTGGAACATCTCGCGCACGATGTCGCAGCCGCCCACGAACTCGCCCTTCACGTAGAGCTGCGGGATCGTCGGCCAGTTGGAGAAGTCCTTGATGCCCTGGCGGAGATCGTCGTTCTCGAGGACGTTGAGGCCCTTATAGGGCACGCCCAGATAGTCGAGGATCTGCACGACCTGCCCGGAGAAGCCGCACATCGGGAACTGCGGCGTGCCCTTCATGAACAGCACGACGTCGTTGGACTTCACTTCGTTGTCGATGAATTGCTCGATGCCCATGATCGCGTCCCTTGGGGCCGGCAGCCCAATCGCAGCCGGACCCGCATGTCACGAATATGTAGCCGAGGACACGGGATGTCACCAAGCCCCCTGAGCGAGCGAATCCCCGTGGCGCCTCGAATCAATATTCACTTTTTCGCAGGGGCATAGAACGTGCCCTCCACCGCCGCGAGCGCGGCGAAACCAGGGCGGATCATGTCACCTCCGAAGGAGACCGACGAGACGAGGGAGACGACGCCCGGATCGCCGAACAGAAGACGCCGGACCGAACTCCGGGACGCCGCGCGACACCGCGGTCCGGCCGCCTCGGCCGCTCCCGTTCCGGCCTCGCGGCCGAACGGATGGAGGGATGCGGTCGGCCGGACGGACCGCCTGAATGATAGGCCCCACCCACCCGCCGTCCAGCGACCGCCGCGGGCCGGCGCCGCTCGCCACTACCGCCGGCGCGCCGCCTTGCCGGTGGGCCGGCCGTGGTCCAGCAGAACTCCAAAGGTCGCATGCCGGCCGGCGACCGTCAGACTCAAGCCCCCTTCGGGGTGCCGGTCTGCAAGGCCAGGGCGTGCAGCTCGCCGCCCATCTCGGCCTTGAGAGCCGCATAGACGAGCTGATGCTGCTGGAGGCGGGTCTTGCCGCGGAACGTCTCGGAGATCACCGTCGCGGCGTAGTGGTCGCCGTCGCCGGCGAGATCCCGGATAGTCACCTCGGCATCCGGAATGTGCCGCTTGATCAACGCTTCGATGTCGTTCGCACTCATCGGCATGGCGGTCTCCGCACCCGTCCTCGATAGTCGCCCGGTCTCGGCGCCCTTGCTCCCTGAAGGGAACTCCGATCCGGCCGGATCGGAGCCCACTCCGCACGTTCTTGGTGGGCACATTCTGTCCGGCGCGCGAGGAGGGCCTGCTTGCCGGACGAGGCCCTAGAGCATTTTCCGGCGAAGTGGGACCCGGTTCGCCGTGAAAATGCGATCGAATAAGAACTTCTAGAGCGGAGTCCGATCCCGTTGGATCGGATTCCGCTCTACGCGGCGGCCGCCGCCATGTAGGCGGGCAGCCACTGCTCGAATCGCTCGGTCAAGGCATGTAGCCCAATCGGGCGCTCACCGGAAATCGCGAGCGCGTGGCCGCCGGTGACACCGAGCCGCACCACCGGAACGCCGGCCGCCGCGGCCCGCGCCGTGACGGCGGCGACCGCCTCGCCCTTCATGGTGACCACGTAGCGGGCCTGGTCCTCGCCGAACCAGAAGGCGTGCGGCGGCACGTCGCCGGCCGCCCGCGCATCCAGATGCGCGCCCAGCTCGCCCGCCATCGCCATCTCGGCCACCGCCACCAGAAGGCCGCCGTCGGAAACGTCGTGCACCGCGGTGACGAGGCCGTCGCCGATCAGGCCACGGACCAGATCGCCGTTGCGCTTCTCGGCGGCGAGGTCGACCGGGGGCGGCGCCCCCTCCTCGCGGCCGCAGACATCGCGCAAGTAGACCGACTGGCCGAGCCAGCCGGCGGTCTCCCCGACCAGCAGGATGGTCTCGTCGGCGGCCTTGAAGGCAACCGTGGCGCTGCGGGTGACGTCGTCGAGCACGCCGACGCCGCCGATCGTCGGGGTCGGCTGGATCGCCTTGCCGTTGGTCTCGTTGTAGAGCGACACGTTGCCGGACACGACCGGGAAGTCGAGCGCCCGGCACGCCTCGGCGATGCCGGCGATGCAGCCCACCAGCTGGCCCATGATCTCCGGCTTCTCGGGATTGCCGAAGTTGAGATTGTCGGTGACGGCGAGCGGCCGCGCCCCGACCGCGGTCAGGTTGCGCCATGCCTCCGCCACCGCCTGCTTGCCGCCCTCGACCGGGTCGGCCTCGCAGTAGCGCGGCGTCACGTCGGTGGTCATCGCCAGGCCCCTGGGGCCGTCGAGCACCCGCACCACGGCGGCATCGCCGCCCGGACGCTGCATCGTGTTGCCGAGGATGACGTGGTCGTACTGCTCCCACACCCAGCGCTTGCTGCACAGATCGGGGGTGCCGATCAGCATCTCCAGCGCCTCGGCCAGCGTCGTCTTCGGCTCCACCGCGGCCGGATCGATCACGGCGGGCTTCTCGGTCGGAACATGCGGGCGGTCGTAGACCGGCGCCTCGTCGCCGAGCTCCTTGATCGGCAGGTCGGCCATCACCACGCCGCCGCGCTTCACCACGAAGCGCTTCGACGGGTTGGTCTCGCCCACCACGGCGAAGTCGAGCCCCCATTTGCGGAAGATCGCCTCGGCCTCCTGCTCCTTCTCGGGCTTGAGCACCATGAGCATGCGCTCCTGGCTCTCCGACAGCATCATCTCGTAGGCCGTCATGCCGGTCTCGCGGCACGGCACCTGGTCGAGATCGAGGGTGACGCCGAGGTCGCCCTTGGCGCCCATCTCGACGGCCGAGCAGGTGAGGCCCGCGGCGCCCATGTCCTGGATGGCGATGACGCAGCCCTTGGCCATGATCTCCAGGCAGGCTTCGAGCAAGAGCTTCTCGGAGAACGGATCGCCGACCTGGACGGTCGGGCGCTTCTGCTCGGCGTCCTCGTCGAACTCGGCCGACGCCATGGTGGCACCGCCCATGCCGTCGCGGCCCGTCTTGGAGCCGAGATAGACGATCGGCATGCCGACGCCGGAGGCCGCCGCGTAGAAGATCTTGTCCGCCTCGGCGAGGCCGAGCGCGAAGGCGTTGACCAGGCAGTTGCCGTCGTAGCTCTTGTGGAAGCGCACCGAGCCGCCGACGGTGGGCACCCCGAAGGAGTTGCCGTAGCCGCCGATGCCGGCGACGCAGCCGGCCACGAGGCGCCGGGTCTTCGGATGGCTTGGCGATCCGAACGACAGCGCGTTCAGGCAGGCGATCGGCCGCGCCCCCATGGTGAAGACGTCGCGCAGGATGCCCCCTACCCCGGTGGTCGCACCCTGGTAGGGCTCGATGTAGCTCGGGTGATTGTGGCTCTCCATCTTGAACACCGCCGCGAGCCCGTCGCCGATGTCGATGACACCGGCGTTCTCGCCCGGCCCCTGGATCACCCAGGGGGCGCTGGTCGGCAGCGTCTTCAAGTGGATCTTGGACGACTTGTACGAGCAGTGCTCGTTCCACATCGCCGAGAAGATGCCGAGCTCCGTGAAGGTCGGCGTCCGCCCGATGAGGGCGACGATGCGATCATATTCGTCGGGCTTGAGCCCGTGCTGGGCGATCAGCTCGGGCGTGATGGTGGGCTCGTGACTCAACGGCGTGGCCTTCGTTGCTGCGGCCGGCACGCGGGCGCGGCGGCGCTTCGGGCGAAGGCATCGCCCGCCACGGCGCCGCCGTCAACCGCCTCCGGTGGGGCGCTGTGCGGCGACCCGCGAGAGTGTCGCGGCCGCAGTCAGTTGAGGCGATTCGGGCGGTCGCCCTGGGCGCTGCCGTCGCCGGCCGGCGGCGCTGCCGTCGGCCCGGCCCCGGGTGCACCCGCCGCCGGTGTACCCGCCGCAGCGGGCTGGCCGGGCGACGCCGCGGGTGCGGCCATCCGGGTCGCGGCGGCGCGGTCGGCGGCGGCGCGGTCGGCATCGGCCTGGGCCTGGCGGCGGTACGACTTCCAGCCGAGCGGCAGCACGCCGAGATAGACCAGGGTGCCGACCGTCAGCACCTCCCACGGGAAGCTGATCAACAGCGCGAAGAACAGCACCGCCAGCACGAAGGCCGGCAGCACCATCTCGGGTGCCACCCGGGTGCCGAGCCGCTTGCCCGACCACACCGGCAGCTTGGAGATCATCAACAGCCCGATGGCGAGCGTGTAGATCAGCACCAGCGTCATCGGGATGATCGACTTCGCGACGCCGAGGAACTGGAGGTAGATCGGGAACAGCACCACGATGGCGCCGGCCGGTGCCGGCATGCCGGTGAAGAAGTTGGCGGCCCAGGCGGGCCGGTTGGGGTCGTCGATCATCACGTTGAAGCGGGCGAGGCGCAGGCCCCCGCAGATCGCGAAGACGATGACGACGATCCAGCCGATATTGTTGAAGACGTGCAGGCCCCAGAAATACAGGATCAGGGCCGGGGCGACGCCGAAGTTGACGAAGTCGGCGAGGCTGTCGAGCTCGGCGCCGAACCGCGAGGTGCCGCGCAGCAGGCGGGCGAGACGCCCGTCGAGCCCGTCGAGCACGGCCGCGAACACGATGGCGCCGAGCGCCACCTCGAAACGCCCCTCTGCGGCGAGCCGGATGGCGGTGAGCCCGGCACACAGCGACAGCAGCGTGATGACGTTGGGGATGAGGGTGCGGATGGGGATCGGACGGAAGCCGCGCAGGCGCGGGGTGCGTCGATCACGTTCGGGATCGAAGGGCGGGAACAGGGACATGGCGGGCGAACTATAGAACCCCGGCGGCGGTTCCGCCACGGATTCCGGTGCGCAGCCGCCCGTCACGCACCGGAGCCGATCTCATCGCGCGGCGGATCTCATCGCGCGGGGACGCCGCCGTCGTCCGCCGGCCGGTCGCTTACAGTCCGGCCCGATCACCCGCCCCTGCCGGCGCCGGAGCGCGCCAGACATGGCCGGTGATCGCGGTGCTCCTCACGGAATCGCCGGCTCGCGCCTTGCGGATCGCCCGGGCCACCTCGGCCCAGTAGCGCGCGCGCTCCGGCCGGCGGAAGTTTCGCCGCTGCATCCGACGCGCCACCCCGTAGGCGCGGGCGCCGAACACCACGAGCAGGAGACGGGCCTGGGTGGCCGCGGGAATCTGGTGGTCGATCTTGATCCGACTCATCGCTCGCCTCGTCATGGATGGTGTGCCGCGCCGAAATCGGCGCGACCGTCGAAGCGTGGCCGCGTGAAGTGGAAACTCGAACACATTCCAATCGGAACAAGAAAAAGATCTGCTCGGTCAGGCTATCGATGTGCCCGACTTGGATCTTCCATGTGTTGTTCCGGATTATGAGCCGCCACAGGCCGTCCCGGGAGAGAGGACGACACGCAGTCGGCTTCTTGTTTATTATCGTTGTGCAGACGCCCCGATGTCTTGTCTCGATGTTGTCGGCCACGCCGCCAGGGTTTTCAACCCTTACTGAAATACCGTTATCGGGCCAGACTCACGAATCGGACCCCACATTAGAGAGGTTCCAAACTAGCCGCCCGCCGCCTCCGCGGAGCGGCGGCGACACGGACTCCGTCTGTTCCTGGAATGCACGCCCGGATCGGCGGCCCACAGCCCGTACACGCCGCGCCGGGCGGCCTCGTACCGGCCGTCACCCCGACGGCGCGCCGCGTCCGGCCCTACTCGGCCCGACGACTACCCGACCCGATAGGTGCGGCCCGGATCGCTCGCCTTGAGGTCGGCGATGACGGTCTCGCCGGCCAGCATGGTCTGCCCCTCGGCGACCAGCGGCCGGGTGCCCTCCGGCAGATAGACGTCGACCCGCGAGCCGAAGCGGATCATGCCGACGCGCTCGCCCGCCCCGACCGTCGCCCCCTCGCGGGTGAAGGTGACGATGCGCCGCGCGATCAGCCCGGCGATCTGCACCATGCCGATCCGCACGCCCGACGGGGTGGCGATGACGAAGCCGTTGCGCTCGTTGTTCTCGCTCGCCTTGTCCAGCTCGGCGTTGAGGAACAGGCCGGGCGTGTAGGCGATGCGCTCGATGCGGCCGGCCGTCGGGCTGCGGTTCACATGCACGTTGAACACGTTCATGAAGATCGAGACGCGCAGCAGCGGGGCCTCGCCGAGGCCCAGCTCGGCCGGCGGCTTGGCCGGCGCGATGCGGGACACGCGGCCGTCGGCGGGCGACACCAGGATGCCGTCGCGCAACGGCGTCACCCGCGGCGGATCGCGGAAGAAATAGGCGCACCACAGGGTGAGGACGACGCCGATCCAGCCGAGCGGCGACCACAGCCAGAACAGGACGAGACTCACCAGCGCAAAGGCGCCGACGAACGGATAGCCCTCGGAATGAATGGGCACGAGCTGGGAGCGAATCGAATCGACGATGGACATGGGTGCTCTCGAAATGGCTTCGGCGCGCCGGGCAGGCGCGCGCGTCCGTCTTTGAGTCGGTCGCGTTGGTAGCACATCGCCGCGCGGCTCGCGCGCGGCGGCGCCCCCTCGTCCACCGCCGCCGGCCGGCACCCCCAGCGACCCGTGGCCGCGCCGGACGGTCGCGGCGCATGATGACGCGGCGCAATGGCGCCGTCGGGCCGTGCGGCCACGGCGCCGCCGATCAGGCGACCGGCTCGGCCCGGTCCTCCGGCGGCCCCGCCGTGCTGCCCGCCTCCTCGGCCACCGCGGTCCCCGCCGCGGCGACTGCTCCGGCCGCGAGCGGCGCCGTGCCGGGCGGATCGCGGTTCGGGGCGACGGCGGGCTCGTCGACCTGGGCGAGCTTCTCGCGCGCCTCGTCGGCCTCGCGCTGGCGGTTCCACATGGAGGCGTAGAGGCCGCCGGCTTCGAGCAGCGCCGCATGGGTGCCACGCTCGACGATCCGCCCCTTGTCCAGCACGATGATCTCGTCGGCCCCCACGATGGTGGACAGCCGGTGGGCGATCACCAGGGTGGTGCGGTTCCGGGACACCTGCTGGAGGGCGTCCTGGATCTCCTTCTCGGTGTGGCTGTCGAGCGCCGAGGTCGCCTCGTCGAGCAGCAGGATCGGCGGCCCTTTCAGGATCGTGCGGGCGATGGCGACGCGCTGCTTCTCGCCACCCGACAGCTTGAGGCCGCGCTCGCCCACCTCGGTCTCGTAGCCCTTGGGCGCCATGCGGATGAAGCCGTCGATCTGGGCGAGCCTGGCTGCCTCCTCCACCTCGGCGTCGGTCGCCTCCCAGCGGCCATAGCGGATGTTGTAGCGGATGGTGTCGTTGAACAGCACGGTGTCCTGGGGGACCATGCCGATGGCGCTGCGCAGCGAACCCTGGGTCACCGCCCGGACATCCTGGCCGTCGATGGTGATGCGGCCGCCGGTGACGTCGTAGAAGCGGTACAGGAGCCGCGAGATGGTCGACTTGCCGGCCCCCGACGGGCCCACGATGGCGACCGTCTTGCCGGCCGGTACCTCGAAGCTGAGCCCTTCGAGGATCGGCCGCGACGGCTCGTAGGCGAAGCGCACGTCCTCGAACCGGATGGCGCCGGCCTTGACGGCGAGCGGACGCGCGCCGGGCGCGTCGGCCACCTCGGTCTCGCGCTTCAGGATGCGGAACATCTGCTCGATGTCGATCACCGCCTGCTTGATCTCGCGATACACCATGCCCATGAAGTTGAGCGGCTGGTAGAGCTGGATCATCATCGCGTTGATCATCACGAAGTCGCCGATCGTGTGGGTGCCGCCCTGCACCCCGATGGCGCACATCGCCATCACCACGGTGAGCCCGATGGTGAAGATGATCGCCTGCCCGGCATTGAGCACGGCGAGCGACGTGTACGCCTTGACGCTCGCCTCCTCGTAGCGGGCCATCGAGCGGTCGTAGCGGCGCGCCTCGCGCGCCTCGGCGTCGAAATACTTGACCGTCTCGTAGTTGAGCAGCGAGTCGATCGCCTTGGTGTTGGCGTCGTTGTCGCTGTCGTTCATCTTGCGGCGGATGCCGATCCGCCACTCGGTGGCGACGTAGGTGTACCACATGTACAGCGCCACCGTGGCCACGATGGTGGCGACGTAGCGCCAGTCGAACACCCACAGGAGGACGCCGACGATCAGGGCGAACTCGACCACGGTCGGCACGAGCTGCAACAGCACCATGCGGACGATGATCTCGATGCCGTTGCGGCCGCGCTCCAGCACCCGGGTCAGGCCGCCGGTCTTGCGCTCCAGGTGGAAGCGCAGCGACAGCCGGTGCATGTGCTCGAAGGTGAGGATGGCCAGGCGCCGCACCGCGTGCATGGCGACCTTGGCGAACAGGCCGTCGCGAAGCTGGGTCAGCACCGCCATCAGGATGCGCGAGCCGCCATACGCGATGGTGAGCGCGATCGGCGCGGAGGCCATCCAGGCGAGCGTCGTCGCGTCAACCCCGGTGGTGCCGGCCGCGGTCAGCGCGTCGGTCGCCCACTTGAAGGTGAACGGCATCAACACGGTGGCGAGCTTGGCGCCGAGGAGCAGCACCAGCGCCAGCATCACCCGCCCCTTGAGGTCGGCGCGCTCCGCCGGCCAGATATAGGGCCACAGCGCCAGAAGGGTCTTGAACAGGCGGCCGCCGTCGGCGGACACATCGCGGGATTCGGGCGCGTTGGGTCTCATCGGGTCTCTTATCGCGGAGTTCTCGTGCGCGGCGGCGTCGCCGCGCCGGCGGGAGGGGCGGAGGCTACCCTCCTCCATATAGGAGATCGCGGGCGGGCGTGCACGGTGTCGCACCTCCGCTCCGGCACAATGACGGCCCGGCGACTGTTCGCCGGGCGCCCGGCGCGGGGTGACGCGGTGAGGCGCCGTGAGACGCGGCCCACGATCTTGACGCCGCCGGGCCGGCACGCCAGATGCCGGGGATGAGCAAGATCGAAAATGTCTGTGTCTACTGCGGCTCGCGGAACGGGACCGACCCCGCCTTCGTGGCCGCGGCCCGCCGGCTCGGCCGGCTGTTTGCCGAGAACCACATCGGCCTCGTCTATGGCGGCGGCTCCAACGGCCTGATGGGGGCTGTCGCCGACGCGGTCGTCGACCACGGCGGCCGGGTCATCGGGGTGATCCCCGAGTTCCTGCGAACCCGCGAGAACATGTTCCGGCGCGCCACCGAGCTGATCGTCACCCGCGACATGCACGAGCGCAAGCAACTGATGTTCGAGCGCGCCGACGCCTTCGTGGCCCTGCCGGGCGGCATCGGCACCCTGGAGGAGCTGGTCGAGCAGCTCACCTGGGCGCAGCTCGGGCGCCACAAGAAGCCGATTCTTCTCGCCGACCTCGGGGGCTTCTGGCAACCGCTCCTCGCGGTGCTCGACCGCATGCGCGAGGCGGGCTTCATCCACAATGGCGCGCTGATGAACTACCACGTCTGCCGCGACATCGAGAACGTGGTGCCCACCCTCCAGGCCGCCACCGCCCAGGTGAGCGAGCGCGAGAAAGCCGGCGATCCCGCCACCGTCGAGCGGATGTAGGCGGCGCGCCTGCGCGCCCCGCATCGTTTTTCCAGAATTCGGCCACCCTGCTTCGCCGATCGCCGCGCATCGCCGAGACGTGATTCGGAGATTCGCCAGCATGACGCGGGGACGTTACCGCGGAGATGTCCGGGACGTCGCCCCTCTCCTATAAGCTTCGACTAGGATTACGGCTAATCGTGCCGAGACGCTGCCACTGATTGCGGAGAAAGAGTGGACAACTTACCAGCGGTATCGACCGTGACGCGCGAGTATTCTCCGCAGTGCTACTAAGATACGCAGACGTACGTAAGACGAGGCGTGCGTCGAACGGTATCTTTTAGCCCATTACAAACTGTTCTAGTAGGCGTACCCGCGTCGCTTCGGCGGCGAGGTCATTTGCGTGCACCCCGATGATCGGGAGCATGACCATGAGCCGACGCGCACCGTCACCTCGCGCCGCCCGCGGGCCGGGGGACGTCAAGTCCGGCGAGGCGAGCCGCCTCCGCGATCTCTATGTGGTCGGGATCGGCGCCTCGGCGGGTGGCCTGGAGGCGTTGCGGCCGTTCGTCGCCGCCCTGCAAAGCTCGTCCAACCTGTGCTTCGTGGTGGTGCAGCACCTCTCGCCGCAGCATCGCAGCATGATGGTGGAGCTGCTGGCGCGCGAGACCCGCATCCCGGTGGTCGCCATCAACAACGGTGTCACCGTCAAGCCCAACACCATCTATATCGCGCCGCCCAACAGCGACGTGTTCTATCGCGGCGGCAAGCTGGTGCTGCGCACCCCGATGGAGACCATCGGGCCGAAGCCGTCCATCGACCACTTCTTCACCAGCCTGGCGGCCGGGCTCGGCAGCCGGGCGATCGCCATCGTGCTGTCCGGCACCGGCTCGGACGGCGCCAACGGCCTGCGCGCCGTGAAGGCGCATGGCGGCATCACCTTCGCCCAGGAGCCCGACTCCGCCAAGTACGAGAGCATGCCGCGCGCCGCCATCACAGTGGGAGGCGCCGACCTCGTGCTGCCGCCCAAGGAGATCGCCGGCAAGCTCGCCACCATCGCGCAGGGACACGACCTGCATCTCGGCCTCGTCGAGAAGTCCGATGTCGGTGGCACCTACCAGACCATCATCCGGGTGATCCGCAACCAGACCGGCATCGACTTCAGCAAGTACAAGGAGGCGACGCTGCGCCGCCAGATCGCCCGCCGAATGTCGGCGTTGCAGATCGGCACCCTCAAGGACTACATCGGCTACATCGAGCACAACCGCGACGAGGTCGGCGTCCTCGCCAAGAACTTCCTCATCTCGGTGACGTCGTTCTTCCGCGACAAGGAGGCGTTCGCGGCGCTCAACAAGGCGCTCGACAAGATCATCAAGGAGAAGCGGACCGGGGATTCGCTGCGCATCTGGGTGCCGGGCTGCGCCACCGGCGAGGAAGCCTACTCCATCGCCCTGCTGCTCGCCGGCAAGGCGCAGACCCGCCTCGGCGCCCTGCGGGTGCAGATCTTCGGCACCGACATCGACGCCGCCGCGACCAACCACGCCCGCCGCGGCGAATATGCCGAGAGCAGCCTCGTCAGCCTCGGCAGCGCCACGCTGCAAAACCACTTCTCCAGCAACGGCCGGCTGTTCCGCATCGACAAGACGGTCCGCGACATGGTGGTGTTCTCGCGCCACGACGTGGTGCAGGACCCGCCGTTCAAGAACATGGACCTGATCAGCTGCCGCAACCTGTTGATCTACTTCAAGCCGGCGTTGCAGGACCACATCTTCAAGCTGTTCCACTACGCCCTGCGGCCCGGCGGCCACCTGTTCCTCGGCAAGTCGGAATCGCTCGGCAACTGCAAGGCTCTGTTCACGGCGGTGGACGCCCGCCACAAGCTGTTCCGCCGCCGCAACATCTCGATCCGCCCCTACTACGTGCCCAAGGCCGAGGGCATCCTGCCGACCACCCCGGATCTCGGCGCCCCGGTGCGCCGCCCGGCCGAACCGCCCGAGGAGGATCTCGGCCGCGTCGGCCGCGACCTTCTGGTCGAGCGCTTCGGCCCGCCCAGCATCCTGGTGTCGAACGACGGCGAGCCGCTGCACTTCTACGGCGACGTCAGCCGCTTCGTTCACCTCGGCCGCGGCAGCGGCAAGGTCGATCTCAACCTCGCCAACATCGTCGACCCGTCGCTGCGCAGCGAGCTGCGCGTGCTGCTGCACCGCTGCCAGCGCGACCAGGGCTCGCATCGTGGCCAGGTGCACGCCGATCCGCAGGGCGGGCGCGGCGTGCGCGTCTCGGTCCACGCGGTCGACCGGGCGCGGGCGGACGAGCGGCTCTTTCTCGTGTGCTTCGAGGAGTGCGAGCCGGTGACCCCCCTCGCCGCCACCACGGCGAGCGATGCGGACGAGGCCAGCAGCCAGCAGATCGCCGCGCTCGAGCAGGAGCTGAAGGCCACCAAGGAGAACTTGCAGACCGTCGTCGAGGAGCTGGAGACCTCGAACGAGGAGCTGCAATCGACCAACGAGGAGCTCCAGGCGTCCAACGAGGAGCTGCAGGCCTCCAACGAGGAGCTGGAGACCGCCAACGAGGAGCTTCAGGCGACCAACGAGGAGCTGACCACCGTCAACGACGAGTTGTCGGTGAAGACCGGCGATCTCGCCGAGGCGAACAGCGAGCTGGAAGGCATCATGGCCAGCTCGGCCGAGGCGATCGTGCTGATCGACCCGACCTTCCACATCATTCGCGCCAACCAGAAGGCGGCTCGCATCCTGCGTCTCGGCCACGACATCGGCCGCCCTCATTTGCTCGACGTCACCAGCCAGATCGGCATCGCCGAGGTGGGACCCGCCATCGAGGCGGTGCTTGCCTCGGGATCGACCCACGCCGAGGAGCTCCAGATCCACGACCGGCTGTACCTGATGCAGGTGTCGGCCCACCGGATCGACCGGCGGATCGGCGGCGCCATCCTGACGCTGTCGGACATCACCGATCTGCGCACCGCGCAGCGCGTCGCCGACGAGCAGGGCCGGCGCGCCCGCATCCTGATCGAGACATCGACCGACGGCATTGTCATCGCCGATCGCGAGGGCCTGGTGCATGTCTGCAACTCGGCCGCCTGCACGTTGCTTGGGGTGCCGGAGGGCAGCGTCGTGGGCCGTCCGGCGGCCGGCCTGTTCCTGGTCGACGACGCCAATGTCGGGCCGCTGGTCGACCATCTGCGCGGCGCGCCGGGAGACGAGCGGCCGACGCGGTTCGAGATCGCCCTCACCCGCCACGGCCGGACCAGCCACTTCGACACCGTGCTGAGCCGCTTCGCGCTGGGGACCGACACCTATCGGGCGGCCTCGCTGCGCGAGGTGACCGAGCTGCACGAGGCGCGCGAATCACTCGCCGGCGCCAAGAAGGCGGCCGAGCAGGCGAACCGCGCCAAGACCGACTTCCTGACCCGCATGAGCCATGAGCTGCGCACGCCGCTCAACGCCATCGTCGGCTTCTCGGACGCCATCCTGGCCGAGATCCACGGCCGGCTGCCGCACGAGCGCTATCTCTCCTACGTGCAGGACATCCACAGCTCGGGTGTCCACCTGCTGGGGCTGATCAACGACGTGTTCGACATCGCCAAGGTCGAGGCCGGCGTGCTGCGCCTGCACGAAGGCCCGCTCGACCTGGTGCGGCTGGTGTCGGGAGCCGTCAGCTTCGTCGGCCCGATGGCCGCCAAGGCCGGCGTCGTGGTGGTGTTCGAGTTCGAGGCCGGGCCGGTGTGCCTGCATGCCGACGAGCTGCGGGTCCGCCAGGTGCTGCTCAACCTGCTGTCCAACGCGGTCAAGTTCTCGCATCCCGGCGGCAAGGTGCGGGTCACGGTGCGCACGCCCGCGAGCGGCGGTGTCGTGATCGAGGTGGCGGACCACGGCATCGGCATCGAGCCCAAGACCATCGCGCGGATCGGCGGGGAGCCGGCGGTCTCCGGCTTCGTGCGCCACGGCGAGAAGGAGGGCAGCGGCCTCGGCCTGCCGGTCAGCATGGCGCTGATGAAGGCGCTGAACGGTGACCTCGTCATCGACAGCATGCCCGGCAAGGGCACCACGGTGACCATGCGGTTCCCGCCCGAGCGGGTGCTGCCGGCCGATCGGCTGCCCGGACCCGCCGCCGAGGGTGCCGGCAACGGCGCACCGTTCGGCCACGGCGGCGCCAACGGCAGCACCAACGGCACGGTCGTCGGGAGCGGTACCGACGGAGACGGCGGCATCGGCGGTGCCACGCGGCCCGCCGCCGAACACCAGAATGGCGAACCCCCGCGGGCGGAGGCGCGATCGTCGGGCGCCCTGGCAGCGAGCGACGACGCCGCCCCGCCCACCGCCCCGGCCGCGGCACGTTCGGCCCCTGTTCGCCGCGGCCGGGGTGGACGGCGCAGCGCCCGCGCATCCTGACGAGCCGGGGGCGAGCCGGGCCATGACGGAGAGACATCGCCGGGCGAGCGGTCGGAGCCCGCGTCCCGCCGGTCTCATACCGATGGCCGCTGACTCGTCATGCCCGGCCTTGTGCCGGGCATCCACGACCTTAAGCCGAGCAGCAACAAAGACGTGGATGGCCGGGACAAGCCCGGCCATGACGGAGGATGTGGTCCGAGAGTGCTGCCGTTAGTCTCATGTCTCAGGCCGGGGCGCCGGAGCGCACCAGCTTGTAGACGATCGAGTCCATCAGCGCCTGGAACGAGGCGTCGATGATGTTGGGCGAGACGCCGACGGTGGTCCAGCTCGCGCCGGTCTCGTCCTGGCTCTCGATCAGCACCCGCGTCACCGCCCCGGTGCCGCCATCGAGGATACGCACCCGGTAGTCGGTCAGCTCCAGGCCCTGGATGTACTCCTGGTACTTCCCGAGATCCTTGCGCAGCGCGAGATCGAGGGCATGCACCGGGCCGATGCCCTCGGCGGCGGAGATCAGCGGCTCGCCGTCACCGACCTGCACCTTCACCACCGCGACGGTCGCGGTGACGCGCTTGTTCAGCGCATTGATGCGGTGCTCGACATTGACGTCGAACTTCAGCACCTCGACATAGTCCGGCACGGTGCCGAACACGCGGCGGGCCAAGAGCTCGAAGGAGGCCGGCGCCGACTCGTAGGCATAGCCGATCGCCTGGCGCTCCTTCACCACATCGAGCAGGGTGCCGATGCGCGGATCGTTCTTGTCGACCGTGAGGCCGATGCGGGCCAGCTCGGCGAGCACGTTGGAGCGTCCGCCCTGATCCGAGACCAGGAGATCGCGGCGGTTGCCGACCGACTCCGGCGCGACATGCTCGTAGGTGGCCGGGTCCTTCAGGATCGCCGACGCATGGATGCCGGCCTTGGTGACGAAGGCGCTGGCGCCGACATACGGGGCGTGCCGGTTGGGCGCGCGATTGAGCATCTCGTCGAGCCGGCGCGACACCCGGGTGAGCCGGCCGAGCGCCGCGTCGTCGACGCCGATCTCGAGGTGGTCCGCATAGGCGGGCTTGAGCTTCAGGGTCGGGATCAGCGACATCAGGTTGGCGTTGCCGCAGCGCTCGCCGAGGCCGTTCAGCGTGCCCTGGATCTGGCGCGCGCCGGCCCGCACGGCGGCGAGCGAGTTGGCGACCGCCTGCTCGGTGTCGTTATGGGCGTGGATGCCGACATGCGCGCCGGGCACCCGCTTCACCACCTCGCCGACGATGCGCTCGACCTCGTGCGGCAGCGTGCCGCCATTGGTGTCGCACAGCACCACCCAGCGGGCACCCTCGCGCCATGCCGTCTCGGCGCAGGCGAGCGCAAAGTCGGGATTGGCCTTGAAGCCGTCGAAGAAGTGCTCGCAGTCGACCAGCACCTCACGGCCGCGTGCCTTGGCGGCGGCGACGCTGTCGCGGATCGAGGCGAGGTTCTCCTCCGGGGTCGTCTCCAGCGCGACGCGGACGTGATAGTCCCACGTCTTGGCGACGAAGCAGATCGCATCGGCCTGTGCGTCGAGTAGCATCGCCATGCCGGGATCGTTGGCGGCGGAGCGCCCCGGCCGCCGCGTCATCCCGAAGGCCGTGAAGGTCGCGCCGATACCGTGGTCCTGCGCGAACAGCTCGGTGTCGAGCGGATTGGCGCCCGGGTAGCCGCCTTCGATGTAGTCGATGCCGATCTCCGCCAGCATGTGGGCGATCGCCAGCTTGTCGGAGAGGGTGAAGTCGACGCCGTTGGTCTGCGCGCCGTCGCGCAGGGTGGTGTCGTAGAGATACAGGCGGTCCTTCATGGCGGGCCCCGGAGTGCGAATGAACGGCGAAACGAACGCGAGCGGTCGGCGGCGCCGTCACCACCAGCCGATGTACTTGAGGACGAAGGCGGTGCCGCCGGCGATCACCAGCAGCTTGATGACGATGTAGAAGATCCAGTGGCGCGGAAACGGCGTCTCCGGGCGCTTCATCGGCCACCGGCCCCGGCGAGCGCCTTGGTCATCGTCGTGTTGGCGAGCCACTCGTCGCCGCGCAGCACGGTGTTGCGGCGCTGGGCCACGTAGCCGCGCCGCTCGAAGAAGCCGCGGGCGTTGTCGCTGGCGTCGACCGTCAGGATCTTGGTGCCGCGCGCCCCGGCGAGCTTCTCCAGCGCGTCGCACAGCATGGCGCCGGCCCCGAGGCCGGCGACGCCGGGATGCACGTAGAGGAGATCGATGGTGTTGTCGTCGACCAGCGTGGCGAAACCGACCGGCGCACCGTTGAGGGTCACCACCAGCGACAGCGCCGCGGCGAGCCGCGCCGCGAATGCCGCCTCGTCGTCCACCGCCGTGACCCAGGCATCCTGCTGGGCCTCGCTGTAGTCCTCGGCGGCGAGCTCGGCGACGCTCTCGCGCAGGATCTCGGCGAGCAGCGGCGTGTCGGCCGGGAGGACCGGGCGCAGCGCGAAGCTCGGATGAGCCGTCGCCATCACGCACCACCTTCCGCCGGCCCCGGAACGGGGCCAGTGCGGCGTGCCCGGCCGGCACCGGCGTTGCGCGGGGCGGCCCGCAGCTCGGTCTCGACGATGGAGACGACGCCGTCCAGGTTGGCGAGGATGTCGGCGGCGCGGAACAACAGCACCCGGTAGCCATTGGCGAAGAACCACTGGTCACGGGCGGGATCGCGCGGCGCACCGCCCGCCTCCGCGTCGTCGACCTCGACGACGAGGCGCACGTCCTCGCACAGGAAGCCGGCCCGGTACGGCCCGACCGGCACGTCGCGGCGGAACTTGGCGCCGCCGACCTTCTTGCTGCGCAGCGCCCGCCACAGGCGGCGCGCGCCTTCGCTCATGCCCTGCTCTTGCGCGTCGCTCATCGAGCCACCTCCCAGGTGGTGCCGTCCTTGGAATCCTTCAGCACGATCCCGAGCGCCAGAAGCTCGTCGCGGATGCGATCGGACTCGGCCCAGTTCTTGGCCTGGCGGGCGGCCACACGGGCCGCCACCTTGGCGTCGATCTCGGCGGCCGGGATCGGCGGCGCCGGCGCATGCGCAGCCTGCCAGGCGGCGAGCGCCTCGGCCCGGAAGCCGAGGAAGGCAAGCGTGCCGGCGAGCGCCTTGCGGCCGGCGGCGTTCTTCAGCCCGTGCATGGCGGCGATCGCCATCGGGGTGTTGAGGTCGTCGGCGAGCGCCTCCAGCACGGCGGGGGCGGGCCGCGGCTCGGCATCGGCGGAGGCCGCGTCGAAGAACGAGGCGAGCGCCTTGTGGGCCTCCTCCAGCCCCTTCAGGGTCCAGTTGATCGGCTGGCGGTAGTGGGTCGACAGCATGGCGAGCCGCGCGACGTCGCCCGGCCAGTCCTTCAGCACCTCACGGATGGTGACGAAGTTGCCCAGCGACTTCGACATCTTCTCGCCCTCGACCTGGAGGAAGCCGTTGTGCATCCAGGTCGCCGCCATCACGGGCGTGCCGAAGGCGCAGCACGATTGCGCGATCTCGTTCTCGTGGTGCGGAAACACGAGATCGATGCCGCCGCCGTGGATGTCGAAGGTCTCGCCGAGATGCTTCCACGACATCGCCGAGCACTCGATGTGCCAGCCTGGCCGCCCCTCGACCGCGATGCCGGCGGGCGACGGCCACGCCGGCTCGCCGGGCTTCGACGGCTTCCACAGCACGAAGTCCATGGCGTCGCGCTTGTAGGGGGCGACGTCGACGCGGGCGCCGGCGATCATCTCGTCGAGCGGCCGCTTCGACAGGCGGCCATACTCCGGCATCGACGGAACGCTGAACAGAACATGGTCCTCGGCCACATAGGCGTGGCCGGCGGCGACCAGCCGCTCGATTAGCGCGCGCATCTCGGCGATGTGCTCGGTCGCCCGCGGCTCGACGGTCGGCGGCAGGCAGCCCAGGGCCTCGACGTCGGCCTTGAACTCCGCGTAGGTCTGCTCCGTCAGGTCGCGGATCGAGACGCCGCGCTCCGCCGCCCGCGCGTTGATCTTGTCGTCGACGTCGGTGATGTTGCGCACATAGGTGACGTGCTCGGCCCCGTAGACGTGTCGCAGCAGGCGAAACAGCACGTCGAACACGATGACCGGCCGGGCATTGCCGATATGGGCGAAGTCGTAGACGGTCGGCCCGCACACATACATGCGCACGCGGCGCGGATCGAGCGGGACGAACGGGCGCTTGTCGCGCGCGAGCGTGTCGTAGAGCCTGAGGTCCATGCCGTGCCGTCCCCTTCGTGCGTGCTCCGGCGGCGCGAGGGTTCGCCGTCGACATCGGGTCGCGCGTCCGCCGAAGCGGGCCCGCGTCATGCGAGTCCGGCCGAACACCCGGTCCGGGACGAGCCGGCGCCGCAGCGGCTGCTCGTCACGAGCCGAATCATGCCCGCGGCCTGCTGGCCCGGCGTCTGTTTGTCGACAAATGAAGACAAGACGGCCGTAGCCAGCGGGAGCCGCTAGCGAATAATCCCCCGGCAAATGCCGATCTGGGCGTGGTGGCCGTTCATGGGCGCGCACCATGGTCGAGCCGCGGCGGCCCGTCAAGAGTTCCCGTGCACGGAGCCGCCGAATCGGGCAGTTAACGCCGCCTTAACGGATGTGGCCGCATTGTCGGAATTGGCTCGCGGCGCCGCTGGCGCCCGGCCGCAGTGCCGTCGCCCTCTCACCGATCGAGCACGCCGATGCGCGCCCTCGCCCTGGTCACGTTCCTGGCGACCCTGGTCGCCGGCCTCGCCCCGGCCCAGGCCGAGAAGCGGGTGTTCATCCTGAACAGCAACGCCGACGCCTATGGCATCGATCGCTGTCTCGCCAGCGGCGACCGCTGCGGCACCGCCATGGCGACCGCGCTGTGCCGGCAGCACGATTTCAAGCACGCCGTGTCGTTCCGCAAGGTCGACCGCGACGAGATCACCGGCACCGTCCCGGTCCGCGCCAGCGGCTGCCGCGGCGCCGCCTGCGACGACTTCGTCGCCATCGAGTGCAGCCGCTGAGCCGAGGCGCCGTCCGGCCATGACGAGCAGACGTGGACCAGCTTCTTCGTAGTCCGGCTTTCTCGTAGCCTGGATTGAGCGGAGCGAAATCCGGGCCTTCCTGCTCCTACCACCGCCGGACCCCGGGTTTCGCTGCGCTCAACCCGGGCTACAGGATGCCGAGATGGACGGCCGGGTCGCGGCGCGATGCGCCGGCCCAGCCATGACAATGACCGAGGGGCGCGCGTCCGGCTTGCCGGCCCGAGGCCGGCGAGCAATCCTCGCCGACAGACCGCCGCCGGCGAATCGCGGCGCCCGGCATCACCCGGCCCGGGCGTCCGGGTCGCCCCGCCTCGCCCAGCCCCGCCCTCGTGCCAGCCCGCCGGAGCCACCGTGAAGCTGTATTCCTATTATCGCTCGTCCGCCGCCTTCCGGGTCCGCATCGCCCTGAACCTCAAGGGGCTCGCCTACGAGACCGTCCCCATCGACCTGCGCGCCAAGGGCGGCGGCGAGCAGTTCGGCGAGGCGTTCCGGGCCGTCAATCCACAGATGCGGGTGCCGGTGCTGGAGCTCGACAGCGGCGACGTGCTGCTCCAGTCCCTCGCCATCATCGACTATCTCGACGAGACATGGCCGGAGCCGCCGCTTCAGCCGGCCGATCCCCTCACCCGCGCCCGGGTGCGCGCTGTCGCCCTGATCATCGCCACCGACATTCACCCGCTCAACAACACCGGGCCACAACGCTATCTCGCCCGCACGCTGGGGCATGACCAGGCCGCCATCGACGCCTGGGTGGCGAACTGGATCGGCGCGGGCTTCGAGGCCATCGAGCGGCTGATCACGCCCGGCCCCTATGCGTTCGGCGATGCCGTCACGCTCGCCGACGTCTGCCTCGTCCCGCAGCTCGCCAACGCCCGGCGGATCGACATGGCGCTCGACCGCTTCCCGAAGATCCTCGCGGCCGAGGCCGCCTGCCTGGCCCTGCCGGCCTTCGCGCAGGCCCGCCCGGAGGTGCAGCCGGACGCCCCCTGACGGCCGCCCGCGGACCCCGCGAGACGCCGTCCGAACGGCCGAAAACGACTGGAAATCCACACTTTGGACACCATTCCGGCGCTTGTCTCCGGGGGATATTCCGGGCCGCGGGACGGCCCTGCGCACGAGGGCGGGATGGTCTCTGGGGCGAGCGGTGGGGCAAGCTGGATGGCGAGCTGGGGAGCGGGCCGGCGGGGTCGGCTCGCGGCCGCCGTGGTGCTGCTGGCGGCCGGCACCGGCCTCGCCGCCGCACAAAGCTACCCGCAGCAAGGATACCCGCAGCAAGGCTACCCCCAGCAGCAAGGCGGCGGGTCCTACGGGCAGAACCCGGTCTGCGCGCGGCTGGAGAACCAGCTCGGCATGATCAACCGCGGCGGCGACCCGACCCGCAACGACCAGGCCCGCCGCTACGAGGACGCGGTCGGCCGCCAGACCAACGACCTCGACCGGATGATCGCCCAGGCGCGCCGGCTCGGCTGCGAGAGCAACCCGCTGTTCTCGCTGTTCAGCAATCAGCCGGCCGAGTGCCGGCCGCTCAACGCCCAGATCCAGGAGACCCGCGACCGCCTCAGCCGCACCCAGGCCGAGTTGCAGCGGGTGCAGGGCGGCGGCGATCTCGAAGGCCAGAAGCAGGCGCTGATCGCGGCGCTCGCCCAGAACAATTGCGGCCCGCAGTACCAGGCGGCGGCGACCCAGAACCGTGGCCTGTTCGGTGACCTGTTCGGCAGCAACCCGGCCCTGCCGGTGCCGGATGGCATGCAATCGTCCACCTACCGGACGCTGTGCGTGCGCACCTGCGACGGCTACTATTTCCCGATCTCGTTCCAGGCGACGCCGGCCCGCTTCGCCGACGACGAACAGGCGTGTCAGAAGCTGTGCCCGGCCGCCGAGGTGCAGCTCTTCACGCATCGGAACCCGGGCGAGGAGGTCGGCCAGGCGGTGTCGCTGGCAGGCCGCTCCTACCGGGATCTGCCGACCGCGTTCCGCTATCGCCAGTCGCTCGATCAGGCCTGCTCGTGCCGCAAGCCGGGGCAGAGCTGGGCCGAGGCGCTCGGCGTGACCCGCGACACCACCATCGAGCGCGGCGACATCGTCGTCACCGAGGAGCGCTCCAAGGCGATGTCGCAGCCGCGCACCGACGCGCAGGGCCGGCCGATCCGGGCCGATCGCCGGCCCGCCGGTCCGGGCACCGCAGCCGGCCAGACCGGCGAGGCTCCGCCGGCTGCCGACGCCGCGCGCGGCCCGGTCCGCACCGTCGGGCCGACCTTCGTGCCGCCGCCGACCACGCCGGCGCCGACCAACTTGGCTCCTGCCGCTCCGGCCCGCTGAGCCGCGACGCCTCGTTCCCCAGTCGTAGCCTGGATTGAGCGAAGCGAAATCCGGGGCATTCTTGCTCCGACTTCCGGCGGCCCCCGGGTTTCGCGGCGCTCAACCCGGGCTACAGGATGCTGCGCCGCGACGCACGTTCCCCAGTCGTAGCCTGGATTGAGCGAAGCGAAATCCGGGCTTTCTTGCTCAGGGATGGCTCGACAGGCGCCGCGCCCGCCTCACCACCAGCGCGCCGGGGTCAGCCGGCCTGCCTCCTGCTCCACCACGGCGGCGAGCGAGAACAGCGTCTCCTCGTCGAACGGCCGGCCGATGAGCTGGAGGCCGAGCGGCAGCCCCTGAGCGTCGAGCCCGCCCGGCACCGCGATGCCCGGCAGCCCGGCCATGTTCACCGTCACCGTGAAGATGTCGTTCAGGTACATCTCCACCGGGTCGCCATGGACCTTCTCGCCGACCCCGAACGCCGCCGAGGGGGTCGCCGGGGTGAGGATGGCGTCGACGCCGGCCGCGAAGCAGTCCTCGAAGTCGCGCTTGATCAGCGTGCGCACCTGCTGGGCGCGCAGGTAATAGGCATCGTAATAGCCGGCCGAGAGCACGTAGGTGCCGATCATCACGCGCCGGCGCACCTCGGGGCCGAAGCCGGCGGCGCGCGTCCTCTCGTACATCTCGACGATGTCGTCGCCCGGCACCCGCACGCCGAAGCGCACGCCGTCGTAGCGGGCGAGGTTCGACGACGCCTCGGCCGGCGCCACGATGTAGTAGGCGGGCAGCGCGTACTTGGTGTGCGGCAGCGACACCTCGACCATCTCGGCGCCGGCCGCCTTCAGCCACGCGGCGCCGCGTGCCCACAGCGCCTCGATCTCCTCCGGCATGCCGTCGACCCGGTACTCCTTCGGGATGCCGATGCGCATGCCCTTCACCGAGCGGCCGATCGCCGCCTCGTAGTCGGGCACCGGGCGGTCCACCGAGGTGGTGTCCTTGGGATCGTGGCCGGCCATGGAGCGCAGCAGGATGGCGCCGTCGCGCACCGAGCGGGCGAACGGCCCGGCCTGGTCGAGCGACGAGGCGAACGCCACGATGCCCCAGCGCGAGCAGCGCCCATAGGTCGGCTTCACCCCGACGATGCCCGCGAAGGCGGCCGGCTGGCGGATCGAGCCGCCGGTGTCGGTGCCGGTGGCGCCGAGACAGAGCCCGGCCGCGACCGCCGCGGCGGAGCCGCCCGACGAGCCGCCCGGCACGATCGCGGCAGTGTCGCCGGTGCGCCGCCACGGCGAGATCACCGGGCCGAAGCGCGACGTCTCGTTGGACGAGCCCATGGCGAACTCGTCGTTGTTGAGCTTGCCGAGCATCACGGCGCCGTCGCGCCAGAGCTGCGACGACACGGTCGACTCGTAGACCGGCACGAAGGTCTCGAGGATCTTCGAGCACGCCGTGGTGCGCACACCTGCGGTGGCGAACATGTCCTTGATGCCGAGCGGCAGCCCCTCCAGCGGACCACCCTCGCCCGCCGTCAGCCGGGCGTCGGAGGCGTCCGCCATGGCGAGCGCCTTGTCGGGCGTCTCCAGCACATAGGCGTTGAGGACGCGCGCCGCCGCCATGGCGGCGAGATGCGCCTCGGTCAGCTCGCGGGACGAGAAGTCGCGCCGGCGCAGGCCGTCGCGGGCTTCGGCGAGAGTGAGGGCGGTGAGGCTCGTCGCGGACTCGCGGCTCATGGCAGGCATCCTTGCTGCGGGCGCGGCCGCGTCACTCGACGACCTTCGGGACCAGGAAGAAGTGATCCTCCCGGGCCGGCGCATTGGCGACCACGAGATCGGGAATGCCGCCGTCCGTCACCACGTCGTCCCGCTGCTTCATGACCATCGGGGTCACCGAGGTCATCGGCTCGACGCCGGTCACGTCGACCTCGGAGAGCTGCTCGACAAAGGCCAGCATGGCGTTGAGCTCGCCGCGCAGATGCTCGATCTCGTCCTCCTGGACGGCGATGCGGGCGAGGTGAGCGATGCGACGGACCGTCGCGGCGTCGACCGACATGGGAGCTCCTCGGGAACCGTCGGGGCCGACGGCCGGCGGCCGTGGCCCGGGGCGGGCCAGCGACCGGCCGCGCGAGTCGTGTCCGGTCGTGCGCCGTCGCTATAGCAGACGGTATTTCGCACGGGCAACCCGCGGCCGGCCCGGCCACCGGGCCGCCCGCGGCAGTCGGCGGAGCAATCGGCCGCGAGCCGTCCTCGTTCCCGGTGCCGGCGGACCGTTCGCGCTCGGACGGACGACAGCGATTTCGCGACTGTGGTGGGAACCTACCCGCGTGACGTCGGTTGCACTCCGTGTCGGCCGAGCGAGTGTCTGCGCACCGACACGCCACCGCCCGGCCGATCACGGCCGACCCGTCGCCGAGGGACGCGACCTGCCAGGTCCGGCCCCGTCCATTCCTCTTGTGCGAGAGCCGCCCCACCCATGGGACTTCTCATCAGCATTCTCATCACGTTCCTGGTCGTCGTCCTGGTGCTCTACCTCATCGGCATGCTGCCGATCGACGGACGCGCCAAGCAGATCGCCCGCATCGTCGTCATCATCATCGGCGTGCTGTCGCTGCTGCGCTATCTGGCCGTGTTCTGATCGCTGTCGCGATAGGACTGAACCGTCGCCCGGTCGCGCTCCGCCCGGGCGGCGGCATCGGTGCGGCGGCGGCGCCAGCGCATCGTGCCCCAGGCGATCGCGGCGCCGAGCACCACCACGAACACCACGTTGATCAGAAACCACAGCATTCCACCCTGATCGTCCATTCTCGACTCCCTCGGAACCGGCCGGCCGGTCCTCCGCTTGCGTGTCCGTCGTCTCCGTGGTGCTAACGTGCCCGGCGCGCCGGCGATCCATCGCGGCGTCAGACGGAGCACGGATCAGAGGAGCGGAACGGGCGGCATGCCGAAGAGCCCGCGAGACAGGACACCGGCGGACCTGCTCGGCGACGAGCTGATGGCCGAGCGCGCTTCGGCGCTCGGCCGGCTCGGCCGCGGGCTGGAGCAGGCGCTGGCGGATCTGAAGGCGCACGATGCGGCGGCGCCGGCAGCGGCCGGCGATCCGGCGGGCGCCGACGCCCGACGACGCGAGCGGCGCATGCTGATCGATGCCGCCGCCCACGCCCTGTGGCTGCTCATGGTGCAGCGCGAATCCTGCGGGCTGCGCGACGCGCGCGCCCTGATGCGCGATTACGGGGTGCCGGCCGAGGTGCAGAGCCGCGCCGGAGCGGTGCTCACGCCGCCGCCGACCGAGCGACCGCGACGGCGTCGCGGGCCGTGGTGACGGCCCGCCCCGCCCGGCTGCATGTGGTCAGCGGATCGGCGTCGATCGGGATCAGTAGCAGTAGTTGCGCTGCACGCGCTGGTAGCCGCCCGGCACCGCCTGGTAGCAGCGGCCCTCGTACCAGTAGAAGCCGCCGCGGCGACGCTCGGCCTCGGCCCCGATGATGGCGCCGGTGGCGCCACCGATGATGCCGCCCGCGATGGCCCCACCGGCCCGGCCGGTCGCCGCCCCGCCGATGATGGCGCCCGCGGCGCCGCCCAGCAGGCCGCCCGTCAGGGCATCCTGCGCGACCGCCGGGGCCGGCGGTCCGAACGTGGCGAGGGACACGAGAGCGACGGCACCCAGAGCACGAATCATCGCCATTCCTCCTGACGGGTTCCCGTGTCTCTTTCGGAAGCCATCTTTATGGCTTTTTTCGTCTCGCGGCGACGTACGCGAAAGATGACTGCGCTTCAGGCGGCCGCGATGGCGTCGGCGATGAAGCGGGGCAGCGCGAACGCGGCCACCTGCACCTCCGGGGTCCAGTACCGGGTCTCGAAGCGTCCGGCCGCCTCCCACCGGGCCGCGAGGGTCGCCGCATCCGTCCGACGCAGGGCGAGATCGTCGGTGGCGAAGCCCATCGCCATGTGGCCGCCCACATAGGTCGGGATGGCGGCGAGATAGCAGCCGCCCTCGGCGAACAGCGCCCGGAAGTGGCCGACCGAGGCGACCAGCTCGTCGGGTTGCAGGAACGGCACGCCGTTCTGGGTGACGAGCACGCCGCCGGGCCGCAGCACCCGCTTGCAGCCGGCGTAGAACTCCCGCGTGAACAGCACCGCGCCCGGCCCCTGCGGATCGGTGGAATCGACGATCACCACGTCGAAGCGCTCCGCCGTGCGGGCGACGAAGTCCATGCCGTCGGCGATCACCAGCGCGAAGCGCGGATCGGACAGCACCGGGCCGGTGAACTCGGGGAAATGCGCCTTCGCGAACTCGACCACCGAGGCGTCGATCTCGACCTGGACGAGCCGCTCGACACTGCGATGCTTGAGCACCTCCTCGGCCATGCCGCAGTCGCCGCCGCCGACGATCAGCACCGCCCGCGCCGCGCCGTGCGCCAGGATCGGCACATGGGTCATCATCTCATGATAGATGAACTCGTCGCGGCTGGTCACCTGAGTGCAGCCATCCAGCATCAGCATCTTGCCGAAGCCGGGGTTCTCGAACAGCACCAAGTGCTGGTGGTCGGTGCGGTCCTCGAACAGCACGCGGTCGGCCGCGTAGCTCGTGCGCAGGCCGACGTCGTCGTAGAGGGTCTCGGGTATCCAGCGTGTCTGCGACATCGCGACCTCGCGCAAAAGGCCACGACGGCCGGGAGCCTCCCGGCCGTCGTGTGTCAGTCCGGTGGTGTGGAGCGCGGAGCCCGGCAGCGGCCGGGCTTGCGCAGCGGGCGCTCAGGCGCCCTGCCCGCGCAGGAGCTCGCTGACCACGACGCGCTTGGCCGAGAACGCCTCGCGCAAGATCGGCACGCAGGCGTCCGGCTCGGCCTTGCCGCACATGAACACGTCCAGCGCCGCGTACCCCACCTCCGGCCACGTATGGATGGAGATGTGGCTCTCGGCCAGCACCGCCACGCCCGACACGCCGGTCGGCTGGAAGTGGTGCAGATGGATGTGCAGCAGCGTCGCACCGGCGGCGTCGACGCATTCGCGCAGCGTGCGCTCGATGTGCTCGATGTCGTCGAGCCGATCGCCGCCATGGACGTCGATGATGAGGTGAGCACCTGCGCAGTGGACACCGTTGCGGACGATGAAGTGATCGTACCGCTCGTCGTCGAGTCGCCGGTCGACCGCCGAAGCCGGCCCGGGGGCCGCGATGTCGTTGACGATATTTCGGGCGGTACCTGGGAGCCCCAAGCCCTTCCCCGATCGCAAGAGGGCGCCTTGGCGCATGTCGTCCTCCTTGACCAGAGATCGAACCAGAGTGCCGAAAACCGGCTCTAAACAAGCGAATGCCGCCGATCGGCCCGAACCGGGCAGATCACGGCGGCGGGGGTGACATAAGCGCCCCGGCCCCCCTGTTCAAGGTATTTTTTCGCGACCGCACACGCGGCGCGGCGGAAAGCGCCGCACCGCGCCGCTGCAAGACGATGTCGGGCTGTGAGTCTCAGCCCTTCTGCGGCAGGTTCAGCCGGATGTGCAGCTCGCGAAGCTGCTTCGGCGTCACCTCGGAGGGCGCGCCCATCAGCAGATCCTCGGCCCGCTGGTTCATCGGGAACAGCACGACTTCGCGCAGGTTCTCCTCGCCGGCCAGCAGCATGACGATGCGGTCGACGCCGGGCGCGATGCCGCCGTGCGGCGGCGCCCCCAGCGACAGCGCCCGCAGCATGCCGCCGAACTTCTGCTCCAGCACATCCTCGCCGTAGCCCGCGATGGCGAACGCCTTCTTCATCACGTCGGGGCGATGGTTGCGGATCGCCCCCGACGACAGCTCGATGCCGTTGCAGACGATGTCGTACTGGATCGCCTTCATGCCGAGGATGCGGTCGCTGTCGGCCGGATCGAGCGCCAGGAACTCGTCGACCGCCATGTTGGGCATCGAGAACGGATTATGGGAGAAGTCGATCTTCTTCTCCTCCTCGTTCCACTCGTACATCGGAAAATCGACGATCCAGCACAGCGCGAACTGGTCCTTGTCGATCAGCCCGAGATCCTCGCCGACCTTGGTCCGGGCGCTGCCTGCGAACTTGGCAAAATCCTTCGGCTTGCCGGCGACGAAGAAGCAGGCGTCGCCGACCGAAAGGCCGAGCTGGTCGCGGATCGCGCCGGTGCGCTCCGGCCCGATGTTCTTGGCGAGCGGACCGGCGCCGCCCTCCTCGTTCTCGCGCCAGAAGATGTAGCCGAGGCCGGGCTGGCCCTCGCCCTTGGCCCAGTCGTTCATGCGGTCGCAGAAGGCGCGGTTGCCGCCGCCCTTGGCCGGGATGGCCCACACCTGCGCGGCCTTGTCGTTCGCCAGGATGGTGGCGAACACCTTGAAGCCGGAGCCGCGGAAATGCTCCGAGACGTCGGCCATCTCGATCGGGTTGCGCAGGTCCGGCTTGTCGGAGCCGTACTTCTTCATGGCCTCGGCGAACGGGATCAGCGGGAACTTCTGCGTCACCCGCTTGCCGCCGCCGAACTCCTCGAACACGCCGCGCAGCACCGGCTCGACGGCGTCGAACACGTCCTGCTGGGTGACGAAGCTCATCTCCAGGTCGAGCTGGTAGAACTCGCCGGGCGAGCGGTCGGCGCGGGCGTCCTCGTCCCGGAAGCAGGGCGCGATCTGGAAGTAGCGATCGAAGCCCGACACCATGATGAGCTGCTTGAACTGCTGCGGCGC
The DNA here is from genome assembly GCA_009720755.1 of Rhodoplanes serenus. Lineage (GTDB taxonomy): Bacteria > Pseudomonadota > Alphaproteobacteria > Rhizobiales > Xanthobacteraceae > Rhodoplanes > Rhodoplanes serenus. The sequence goes on along the minus strand of WNKV01000003.1, from coordinate 302,198 downwards.
CTGCGGCAGCGCGTAGAACTTGCCGGGGTGCAGCCGCGACGGCACCAGGAAGTCGCGCGCGCCCTCCGGGCTCGACGCCGTCAGGATCGGCGTCTGGAACTCGAAGAAACCCTGCTCCTTCATGCGCCGGCGCAGACTGTCGATGATCTGGCCGCGCAGCATGATGTTCCGGTGCAGCCGCTCGCGGCGCAGATCGAGGAAGCGGTAGCGAAGCCGGATGTCCTCCGGATACTCCTGATCGCCGAACACCGGCATCGGCAGCTCGGCGGCCGGGCCGAGCACTTCGATGTCGGTGGCGTAGACCTCGACGGCCCCGGTCGGCAGATCGGGATTCTCGGTACCGGCGGGGCGATTGCGCACCCGGCCGTCGACCCGGATCACCCACTCGGAGCGCACCTTCTCGGCGATCGGGAAGGCGGCCGAGTCGGGATCGACCACCACCTGGGTGAGACCGTAGTGGTCGCGCAGATCGATGAAGAGAACGCCGCCGTGGTCGCGGATGCGGTGGCACCAGCCCGACAGACGGGCGGTCGCGCCGACGTCGCTCTCCCGGAGCGCGCCGCAGGTGTGGGTGCGATAGCGATGCATGGCGGTCCATCGAGAAAAGGCGGGCGGCGCCCGGCGCCGGACCCGGTTGTTTCGGCCGCACAAGCGCATGGGGGCGTCGGGCTTGTCAAGCCGTGGCCCCGGGTGGCGGCCGCGGCGGCAGCACCCGGCACTTCGCCCCATCCGGGCCAGCAGCCCCGGTCGCCCGCGCGGCGGGTGATCGCGCCGTCGAAATATGGTCTATACGGCGCACCCCCCGAAAGGACCGGCGAGGACGAGATGACTTCGACCACCACGGCCGCGGCGGCCGTCGCGGCGCTGGCGATGCACGGCATCGACACGCTCTACACGGTGCCGGGCGTCCACAACGACCCGCTGCTCGATGCCCTCTACGGTGCCGTCGACCGCATCCGCACCGTGCATGCGCGTCACGAGCAGGGCGCCGCCTACATGGCGCTGGGCGCCGCGCTCGCCACCGGGCGGCCGTCGCCCTTCGCGGTGGTGCCGGGCCCGGGCTTCCTCAACACGACGGCGGCGCTGCTCACCGCCTATTCGATGAACGCTCCGGTGCTCGGCCTCGTCGGCCAGATCCCGGAGGCCGAGATCGGCCTCGGCCGCGGCCATCTGCACGAGATCCGTGATCAGACCGGCATCATCGCGCGGCTCGTCGACCACACGGCCCGCATCCGCAAGCCCGAGGAGGCGGCGCCGTTCGTCCATCGTGCCGTCGCGGCCATGCGCACCGGGCGGCCCGGCCCCGCCGTGCTCGAATGCGCCATGGACGTGTGGGGGCGCACCGCCGATCTGCCGGCGCTGCCGGAGCCGGAGGAGCCGCCCGCCCCGGCGATCGACGAGGACGCGGTGCGGGCCGCCGCCCGCCTGCTCGGCCGCGCCCGCAACCCGGTGATCTTCGTCGGCGGCGGCGCCATGGACGCGGCCGCCGAGGTGGCGGCGCTGTCGGCGATGCTCCAGGCCCCGGTCGCCTCTGGGTTTCGCCGCGGCCGCGGCGTTCTCACCAGCCGCGATCCGCTGAGCGCCACCCATCCGCTCGCCCATGAGCTGTGGCGCGAGGCCGATGTGGTGCTGGCGGTCGGCACCCGCCTGTTCTTCCAGTGCCGCGACTGGGGCACCGACGACGACCTCGCCATCATCCACGTCAACGCCGATCCGGAGGAGCCGGCCCGCCACGGCGCGCCGGCGGTGGCGCTGGTGGGCGACGCCGCGCCGATCCTGCGCCGCCTGCTCGACCTCGTGCCGGCCGAGAACCGCGCCCGGCCGTCGCGCCGCGCCGAGATGGAGGAGCGCCAGGCGGCGCTGCGGGCCCGCCTCGCGGCGGCGCTCGGACCGCAGCTCGCCTTCCTGGACGCGATCCGCGCGGCGCTCCCCGACGACGGCGTCGTGGTCGACGAGGTCACCCAGATCGGCTTCGCGGCGCGCCTCGCCTTCCCGGTCTACGGGCCGCGTACCTTCCTGTCGCCGGGCTATCAGGACAATCTCGGCTGGGGTTATGCGACGGCGCTCGGCGTGCAGGACGCCCGGCGTGACGTGCCGGTGCTGTCGATCAACGGCGACGGCGGCTTCATGTACACGGCGAACGAGCTGGCCACCGCGGTGCGCCACCGCATTCCCCTCGTTGCTGTCGTGTTCGACGACGGCGCCTTCGGCAATGTCCGGCGCATCCAGGAGGAGCAGTTCGGCAACCGGCTGATCGCCTGCGATCTCGCCAACCCGGACTTCGTCAAGTTCGCCGAGAGCTTCGGGGCGGCGGCCGAGCGCGCCCGGACCCCGGAGGAGCTGGGCGCGGCGCTGGCGCGCGGCTTCGCCCGCCGCGACGGGCCGACCCTCATCACCGTGCCGGTGGGGCCGATGCCGTCGCCCTGGCGGTTCATCCATCTGCCGCGGGTGCGCGGCGGCTGACGCCGGGCTCCTCTGCCCGCAGCCACCGCCCTACTCGGCCCCCCCGGCCGGCGGCTCGCTCGTCCGCCGCCGCCGCTTGCGGCCGGTCGCGTCCGGCGCCGTCGGGCCGCCCAGCGCCTCGCGCACCTTGGCGGCGAGATCGGCCTTGCGGTACGGCTTGTTGAGCAGGGTGACGTCGGGATCGAGGCGGCCGTGGTGGACGATGGCATCCTCGGCATAGCCCGAGGTGTACAGCACCTTCACGCCCGGCCGCCGGCGCACCACCTCGGCGGCGAGATCGCGACCGTTCATGCCGCCCGGCATGATCACGTCGGTGAACAGGAGATCGAACAGCGCGCCCTGCTCGATCAGGTCGAGCGCCTGCGGCCCGCCGTTCGCCGAGAACGTCCGGTAGCCGAGATCCTGAAGCAGCGTGATCACGTTGCGCCGCACCAGGTCGTCGTCCTCCACCACCAGGATGGTCTCGTGGCCGCCCGTCATCACGACGGCGGACGATGTCTCCTCGGCGCCCTCCTCGGCCTCGCTGATACGCGGCAGGTAGAGCTTGACCGAGGTGCCCTGCCCCTCCTCGCTGTACAGCTTCACATGGCCGCCCGACTGGCGGATGAAGCCGTACACCATGCTGAGGCCGAGCCCGGTGCCCCGTCCCACCTCCTTGGTGGTGAAGAACGGCTCGAACACCTTCTCGCGCAGCGTCGCCGGAATGCCGGTGCCGTCGTCGCTCACCGCGATCATCACGTAGTCGCCGGGGCGGGCGTCCGGATTGCTCTCCGCATAGGTGCCGTCGAGCGTGACGTTGGCAGTCTCGACGACGAGCTTGCCGCCGTTCGGCATGGCGTCGCGGGCATTGACCGCCAGGTTGATCAGCGCGGTGGAGAGCTGCGAGGCGTCCACCATGGCGCGCCACAGCCCCTCGCCCATCATGGCGGCGAGCTCGATGTGCTCGCCGAGTGTCGGGCGCAGCAGCCGCGCCGTGTCGGTGACCAGGCCGTTGATGTCGGTCGGCCGCGGCTCCAGCGGCTGCCGACGCGCGAAGGCCAGAAGCTGGCGGGTGAGATCGGCGCCGCGCCGCGCCGCCTGGTCGATCACCCGCGCGATGGTGGCGAGATGCGGACGGTCGGCGACCCCCTTGGTGAGGATCTCGATCGTGCAGGTGATCGCCGTGAGAATGTTGTTGAAGTCGTGGGCGACACCGCCGGTGAGCTGGCCGATGGCGTCCATCTTCTGGCCCTGGCGAAGCTGGCGCTCGATATGCTTCGACTTGGTCAGGTCGTGATACAGCAGCACGGCGCCGCGCACCGTGCCGTCGCCGTCGTAGATCGGCCGCGCCGTCAGCGACAGCGCCAGCTCGCGCCCGGAGGCCTGATCGCGCAGCACCAGCTCGGCGCCGTCGATCGGCTCGCCCCGCAGCACCCGGGCGAGCGGCCGATCGTCTCCCACGATCGCCGTGCGGCCGTCGGCGGCGAGCAGCAGATAGGATTTCTCCCACTCGTCCAGCGACACGCTGGCGTCGATGCCGAGCAGCGTCTTGCAGGCCGGGTTGACGTGCAGGAAGTTGCGGTTCTCGTCGGTGACCAGGAAGGCGTCCGGGATGCTGGCGATGGTCTTGTCGAGCAGCTCGGCGCTGCGCGCGGCCGCCAGCGTCTTCTCGGTCAGCTCGGAGACGTCGCGGTAGACCACCACGGCGGCCTCGTGCTGGCCGGCGTCGTTGCGGATCGAGCGGCCGCTCGCCACGATGTGGAGATCGGGCGCGCCGTCGCGCCGGCAGATCACGTAGAGGTTGTCGAAGCTCTCGCCCTGAAGGGCGCGGCCGATCGGCGTCTCGCCGGGCGGATAGGGCGTCACGCCGTCGGCGCGGTAACGCCGGTAGATGCGCTGCCAGGCCTCGGAGCCGATGTCGAGACCGTCCCCGAACATCGCCTTGCAGGTCGCGTTGGCGAACAGCGTGTGGCCGTCGGCGTCGACCATCAGCACCGCCTCGGCCATGGTGTCGATGATGGTCCGCAGCAGATCGGAGTAGCGGCGGGCCTCCGCCTCGCTCTCCCGGCGGGCGCGCTCGGCCTGCTGGCGGTCGGCGATGTCGAGCGCGGTGGAGATGCGGTAGCGGACGCTGCCGTCAGGGTTGCGGATGCTGGTGACGGTCACCTCGACCGGCACGGTCGAGCCGTCCCGGTGCAGGAACTCCGACTCGTAGGTGACCCGCCCGGCGCGGTCGGCCTCGGCGACCGCCGCCGCCACCCGCGGCCGCTCGGCCTCCGGATAGGTGTCGAGCACATCGGCCCCACACACCTCGGCGACCGTCCGGCCGGTCATCGCGGCGCGGGCCGGATTGGCGAACGTGATGGTGTTGCTCGCCGCATCGCTGACCACCATGCCGATGGCGGCGTTCTCGAAGGCGTCGGCCCAGCGGCGCAGCTCGGCCTCGCGGGCAACGTGCTCGGTGATGTTCTCGGTGAACAGCACGACGCCGCCGATCTCGCCGGCCGGATCGAGCCACGGCCGCATCTCCCAGCGGAACCAGCCCGGGCCGGCGCCCGGGGCCTCGAACACGTCGGTGTCGCAGCGCTCGCTGGCTCCGGCGAGGCAGCGCGCATGCATGTCGCGCCACCGCTGCGGCAGCCCCGGGAACACGTCGTCATGGCTGCGGCCGACCAGGTTCTGGTCGGCGACCCCGTGGTCCTGCTGGTAGCGCCGGCTCGCCGCGAGATAGCGCATCTCGCGGTCGAACATGGCGATGCCGACCGGCGCTGCCTCGATGCACAGCCGGAGCAGCTCGTCCCGGGCGTGTGCAGGCGCGGCCACGGGCTCGGCCGCCGCGGCGCCGTTGCTGGGACCAGGGAGAGAAAGGTCGAGCGAAGTCATGACGCTTGTTTATCGCGACCAGGAGGATTTGTGCGACTCCGGTCGGAGAAATCGATGAACATTCCTTGCGCACTGTATACACTCGTCCGTGTACGAGAGAAGCACCACCCGCCGCAAGTCCGGTGTGGCAGTCCGGTCGCACCGCGATGGCGCGTCTTCTCTTGATCGACGACGACGAACTGGTCCGCACTGCGCTCGCGGTTCTCCTGGCCGCCGAGGGGCACCAGGTGGAGGCCGCGCCGGATGGCCGCAGCGGCGTGGCGACGCTGGCGGCCGGGCGCTTCGATCTCGTCCTCTGCGACATCTTCATGCCCGAGATGGACGGCTTCGAGACGCTGCGGGCGGTACGCCGGCTGTGTCCCGGTCTGCCGGTGGTGATGATGTCGGGCCACACCCGCTTTCAGCGCAACCGCAAGGGACCCGACTTTCTCCGCATGGCGGTCGACCTCGGCGCGGCGGCGAGCCTGAGCAAGCCGCTCGATCCGGCCGAGGTGCTGGCGGTGGTGTGGCGCTGCCTGCCGCCCTGCCCCGAGCTCCTGGAGCAGCCGCCGGCCCATCCGCCACCCGGGTCCGGCCCGGACTCCCCCGCCGCATGAGCCGCCGAGGGCACCCTTCGCGAACGCCTCGCAGTCGCGTCAAAGCCCAGGATTATCCCTTACTTTCAGACACTTCGCCGCAATGCTAACGGTCCTCTCGCGTCTGGTTCGAGCCGGCGGCGAGGCACCATGGGCGAGCTTCTGAAGCGGTACGGGCTGGTGTCGACCGCGGTGGTCGGCCTGGTGGTCGGCCTCGTCGCCTGGGGCCTCGGCGCCCCGGACCTCGCCTTCTGGGCCTGGGCGGCCGGCACCGCCCCGGTGGTGGTGGCGCTCGCCATCTCGATCGCCCAGGCTCTGCTCGCCGGCCGCATGGGGGTCGACGCCGTCGCCTTCGTGTCGATGAGTGCGGCCCTGGCGTTCGGCGAGCCGCTCGCCGGGGTGGTCGTCGCCATCATGTACACGGGCGGCAACGTGCTGGAGGACATCGCGGTGGCGCGGGCCGAGCGCGACCTGCGCGCCCTGGTCGACCGGGCCCCGCGGATCGCCCATCGCCGCACCGGCGACGTCGTCGAGGATGTGCCCATCGAGGCGATCGCGGTCGGTGATCGCGTTCTGGTGCGGGCCGGCGAGGTGGTGCCGGTGGACGGCGCCGTGGTCGACACCGGCGCGCTGATCGACGAGTCGGCCCTCACCGGCGAGGCGCTGCCGGTGACCCGCCGGCCCGGCGAGGACGTGCGCAGCGGCACCGTCAATGTCGGCGGCACCTTCGAGATGCGGGCCACCGCGACCGCCGGCGAGAGCACCTATGCGGGGATCATCCGGCTGGTCACGGCGGCGCAGACCGCCAAGGCCCCGTTCATCCGCATCGCCGACCGCTGGGCGCTGCTGCTGCTGCCCGTCACCCTGGTGCTGGCGGGCGCCGCCTGGGCGTGGTCGGGCGATCCGATCCGGGCGCTCGCCGTGCTGGTCGCCTCGACCCCCTGCCCGCTGATCCTCGCCGCCCCGGTCGCCTTCATCGCCGGGGTGTCGCAGGCGGCCCGCCACGGCATCCTGGTGAAGGGCGGCGGCGCCCTGGAGGCGCTCGCCCGCACCGCCACGGTGATGTTCGACAAGACCGGCACCCTGACAGTCGGCGGCGCCCGGCTGGTGGCGATCGAGACCGCACCGGGCGAGAGCGCCGACGACGTGCTGCGGCTGGCCGCCTCGCTGGAGCAGGCGTCGCACCATGTGGTCGCCAGCGCCATCATGGCGGCGGCGGCCGAGCGCGGCCTCGCCCTGACGCTCCCCTCCGAGGTGCGCGAGAACCTCGGCTCCGGCCTGGAGGGCCGGGTCGGCCCCCACCTCCTGCGGGTCGGCTCGCCCGCCATGGTGTTCGGCACCGTCCGGCCGCCCGACTGGGCGGTGCGCGCGCTGCGGCGGGCGTCGTGGCGGTCGGCGCTCGCCGTGTTCGTGCTCGTCGACGGGCGCCCGGCCGGGGCGCTGCTGCTTGCCGACGAGCTGCGCAAGGAGACGCCGCGGGCGATCCAGATGCTGCGCTCGACCGGCATCGCCCGCATCATGATGGTGACCGGCGACCGCGCCGACGCGGCCGAGACCATCGGGGCGGCGCTCGACCTCGACGGCGTCCTGGCCGACCGCAGCCCGTCCGACAAGGTCGATGCGGTCGTCACCGAGCAGCGCCTCGCCCCCACCCTGATGGTCGGCGACGGCATCAACGACGCCCCGGCGCTGGCGGCCGCCGGGGTCGGCATCGCCATGGGGGCGCGGGGCGCCTCCGCCTCCTCGCAGGCCGCCGACGTGGTGATCCTGGTCGACCGGCTCGACCGCGTCTCGCAGGCCGTCGCGGTGGCCCGGCGGGCCCGCGGCATCGCGGTGCAGAGCATCGTGGTCGGCATGGCGCTGTCGGGCGTCGCCATGCTGGCGGCCGCCTTCGGCTGGCTCACCCCGGTGGCCGGCGCCCTGGTCCAGGAGGCGATCGACGTCGCCGTCATCCTCAACGCCCTGCGGGCGCTGACGCCCGGCCGGGCTGCCGGCTTCCGGCGCCCGATGCCCTCGGCGGCGGCGCGCGACCTGCGCGAGGACCACGCCCGCCTGGAGCGCAATCTCGACGGTCTGCGGACCCTCGCCGATGCCCTCGACGACGCCGACCCGGCCCGAGCGGTGGCGCTGATCGGCGAAGCCCACCGGATGGTGACCGAGCATGTCGTCGCCCACGAGCGCGACGACGAGGTCTCGGTCTATCCCCGCCTCACCCGCTTCCTCGCCGACAACCACGGCCTCGCCGCCATGAGCCGGGCGCACCGGGAGATCCAGCACCTGGCCCGCCTGCTCGGCCGCCTCGCCGACGGCCTGCGGCCCGAGGATGTCGACCGCTATCTGATCCGCGACGCCCAGCGGGTGATCGAAGCGATCGAGGCGCTGGTGCGCATCCACAACGCCCAGGAGGAGGACATCTACGAGCACGCGGTCGCCGCCTGAGAACCCGGGGCCAGTAACGACATGCCGGCGCGCCCTCGGGCGGTACGCCCGAACTCGAGAATCCGTTGGATTTCCGCGAATATCGGGCCGTGCTGCTCGACCTCGGGGCGGCGGCGCGCTAAGATTCGTCGGGATGATCGATAAATAATCGACCTATCGGTTTCTTCCCCCTGCATTCGGCGGGCGTCCCCGGCCCGCTCCGTTCCGCTCCGTTTCATGCCGACAGAGGGTCCGTTGCGTTCGCGATCCGTCCGCGTCTCCGGTCTCCCCACCCCGTCCGAGGCCGTCGAACCCATCACCACCACCGAGGCGCTGGCGGCCACCTGCGAGCGCATGGCGGCGCATCCGTTCGTCACCGTCGACACCGAGTTCCTGCGCGAGTCGACCTACTACCCGCTGCTGTGCGTCGCCCAGATGGCGACCCCGGACGAGGCCGTGGTGGTCGACGCCCTGGCCGAGGGCATCGATCTCGCGCCGTTCTACGCCCTGATGGCGAACGAGCGCGTCCTCAAGGTCTTCCACGCCGCCCGCCAGGACATCGAGATCGTCTGGCATCAGGCGTCGCTGATCCCGCAGCCGATCTTCGACACCCAGGTCGCCGCCATGGTGCTCGGCTACGGCGACGCCATCTCGTACGACCAGCTCGTCCACCGCATCACCGGCGATGCCCTCGACAAGTCGAACCGCTTCACCGACTGGTCGCGGCGGCCACTGACGCCGGCCCAGATCACCTACGCGATCTCCGACGTCACCCATCTGCGCGACATCTACCGGACGCTATCGGACGATCTGGCTCGCCGCGGCCGCACCAACTGGGTCGACGAGGAGATGGAGATCCTCACCTCGCCCGACACCTACCGGGCCGACCCGGACACCGCCTGGGAGCGGCTGAAGAGCCGGGTGCGCAAGCCCAAGGAGCTGGCGGTGCTGATCGAGGTCGCGGCCTGGCGGGAGCGCGAGGCACAGACCCGCGACGTGCCGCGCGGCCGTGTTCTCAAGGACGACGTCATCGGCGAGATCGCCGTGCAGGCGCCGACCACGCCGGAGCGGCTGGCGAGCCTGCGCTCGCTGCCCAAGGGCTTCGAGCGGTCGCGCTGGGGCCAGGATATTCTCGACGCCATCCAGGCCGGCCTCGCCCGCGATCCGAAGACGCTGCCGCCGATCGAGCGGCATCGCCCGCTCGCTAACGGCAGCGCCACCGTCGAGCTGCTCAAGGTGCTGCTGCGGATGACGGCCGAGCGCCACGGCGTCGCCGCCAAGGTGATCGCCACCGTCGATGACCTCGAGCACATCGCGGCCGACGACGAGGCGGACGTGCGCGCCCTCAAGGGCTGGCGCCGCGAGCTGTTCGGCGACAAGGCGCTCGCCCTCAAGCACGGGCAGCTCGCGCTGGCGGTGGAGCGCGGCCGGGTGATCCTGGTCGAGCGGAGCTGACCGTTCCGACGGCCCTCCGGCCGTCTCGCGCGTGCCGTCCAGTGTCCGCCCGGGTCCCGGCTGACCGCCGCCTCCCCGGCCGCCGGACGTCGTGCTCAGGTCACCAGCACGGCCTCGCGGCCGATCAGCCGGGCGAGCTGACGCAGCCGGTTGGCCACGCGCTCGCCGGCGAGCGCCGTGTAGCGGCCGGTGAGCGACAGCTGGAGCTGGCCTTGCCGCACCACCAGCGGGGTCTCGGGCAGCACCCCCGGCATCGCGGAGGAGATCAGATAGGCGACCCGCATGGCGCCGCCGAGCACGCGGGCCCGATCGATCATGCGGGCGGTGGCGAGCTCGCGCATGCCGGGCGCCAATTCGCCCTCGAACAGGCCGACATGGCGGAAGTACACGGCGAGCGCCAGGAAGGCGCGGCCCGGATGATCGACGCCGAGGAAGTTGGCGTGCGAGATGACGTTGAACGACTGCTCACCGCGATAGTCGGGATGCGCCCGCCAGGCGATGTCGCCGAGCAGGCAGGCGGCGTGGCGCAGGCGGGTCTCGGCGTCGGTCTCCTCGATGCCGGTCGAGGCCATGAAGGCGTCGGTCCAGTCGACCAGCTCGAGCCCATGGGCCGGCGAGCGCGAGCGTAGCTGATTCAGCTCCATCGAGGCGGCGACCAGCGGGTCGCGCCGGCGCTCGCGTTCCCCCAGCGCCTCGTACAGCAGGCCCTCGCGCACGCCGGTCGCCGACACCACGATCTCGCGCGGCTTGCCGTAGCGGATGATGTGCTCGAGCACGATCGCCGCATAGGCGAGCAGCGGCCGCCGTGTCTCGCTGATGGAGTCGATCTGCGACAGGATCTCGGGATTCACCCGCCGCACCAGGCGCACGAACTCCAGCGCCTCCTTGGCCGGCACGATGTAGTTGTGCATCACGTGCAGCGGATATCCGGTCTGCCGCATGTGCAGGCGGGTCAGCGCCCGCCAGGTGCCGCCGACCGCGTAGAAGGCGCGGCCGGCACCGCCCTTGAGCAGGCGCACGTCGCGCAGCGCCGTATCGACGATCCTCTCCGCCTTCTTGAGCGAGCGCGCCGAGATGTCTTGCAGGGCGAGGCCGCCGAGCGGCAGCGTGATGCCGCCCTTGAGGCGGGTGCCGCGAGCGTCGACCAGCTCCAGCGAGCCGCCGCCGAGGTCGCCGACGATGCCGTCCGGCTCGTGAATGCCCGACACGATGCCGAGCGCCGACAGCATCGCCTCGCGCTTGCCGGACAGCACGTCGATCTTGACCCGGCAGATGCGCTGGGCCTGGCGGATGAACTCGGGGCCGTTCTCGGCGTCGCGGCAGGCCGCGGTGGCGACCACCCACAGCCGCTTGACCCCGATGGTGTCGCACAGCACCCGGAAGCGCCGCAGCGACTGATAGGCGCGCTCCACCGCATCGGCGGCGAGCAGCCCGGTGGACAGCACCTCGCGGCCGAGCCCGGCCAGCACCTTCTCGTTGAAGATCGGGGTGGGGCTGCGGGTGAGCCCCTCGTAGACCACGAGCCGGATCGAGTTCGATCCGATGTCGATGACGCCCACCGGCGGCCCGGTGTCGAGCCGTCCCGGGGCCGGTTCCTTCACGGCGGGGGCGCGCCTAGGCACGGTCTCCCCGCCGGGTGAAGCTGCGCGGCGACGACTCCTTCACCGACTTGCCGCGTCCGGACAGGCTGGGGTTGGTCATGAAGTACTTGTGCGCGTTGAAGGGCTCCTCGCCCGAGGCTGCCTTCATACGGGTCGAGCCGCCGTCCGGCAAGAGCGTCCAGCTCTGCTCGTTGTCCTTGAAGTTGGCCATCATGATCTGGTCGAGCACCTGCTCGTGCACGGTCGGATTGAGAATCGGGCACAGCACCTCGACTCGACGGTCCAGGTTGCGGGGCATCATGTCGGCCGACGAGATGTAGACATGGGCCTTGGCGTGCGGCAGGCCGTGGCCGTTGCCGAAGCAGTAGATGCGGCCGTGCTCCAGGAAACGGCCGATGATCGACTTCACCCGGATGTTGTCGGAGAGCCCCGGCACGCCCGGCCGCAGGCAGCAGATGCCGCGCACCACGAGATCGATCGGCACGCCGGCCTGCGACGCCTCGTAGAGGGCATCGATGATGCCGGGGTCGACCAGCGAGTTCATCTTCATCCAGATCGCGGCCGGCCGTCCGGCCCGGGCATGGGCGGTCTCCTCGGCGATGTGGGTGAGCATGCGGGTGCGCAGGTCGAGCGGCGACACCGCGAGCCGCTCCAGGCCGGCCGGCTCGGCATAGCCGGTGATGAAGTTGAACACGCGGGCGACATCGCGGGCGATCGCCGGATCGGCCGTGAAGAACGACAGGTCCGTGTAGACCCGCGCGGTCTGCGGATGATAGTTGCCGGTGCCGGTGTGCACATAGGAGAGCGGCTTGCCGCTCTCACGGCGGACCACCAGCGACAGCTTGGCGTGGGTCTTCAACTCGATGAAGCCGTAGACCACCTGGGCGCCGGCGCGCTCCAGGTCCTTGGCCCAACGAATGTTGGCCTCCTCGTCGAAGCGCGCCTTCAGCTCGACCACGGCAGTGACCGACTTGCCGGCCTCGGCCGCCTCGGCCAGCGCCTTGACGATCGGCGAGTCCTTGGAGGTGCGGTAGAGCGTCTGCTTGATCGCCACCACGTCGGGGTCGCGGGCCGCCTGCTGGAGAAACTGGACGACGACGTCGAACGACTCGTAGGGGTGATGGACGATCAGGTCCTTCTGCCGGATCGCCGCAAAGCAATCGCCCGCATGGTCGCGGATGCGCTCTGGAAAGCGCGGATTGTAGGGGACGAATTCGAGGTCGGGGCGATCAAGAGCGGAGAGCTGCGACAGCTCGGAGAGCGCCAGCACCCCGTCGACCAGGAACACCTCGTCGTCGGCGACCGCCAGCTCGCGCTGGACGAACCGTTGCAGGTCGGCCGGCATGGCGGCGTCGAGCTCCAGCCGGATCACCGAGCCACGGCGGCGGCGCTTCAGCGCCGTCTCGTAGAGGAGGACGAGGTCCTCCGCCTCCTCCTCGATCTCCACCTCGGAGTCCCGCAGCACCCGGAATCCGGCCTGCCCCTTGAGCACGTAGCCGGGGAACAACCGCGGCGTGAACAGCGCGATGGTGTGCTCCAGCGTGATCAGGCGGACCTGCCCGGACGTCTCGTCGCCGCCGGCGAGCCGGATGAAGCGCTCGATCTTGGACGGCATGCGGATCAGCGCGTTCATGGCCCGGCCGTCGCGGCCGCGGGCGAGCTGGAGAGCGAGCGAGAAGCCGAAATTGGGGATGAACGGGAACGGGTGCGCCGGGTCGATGGCGAGCGGCGTCAGCACCGGAAAGATGTGGTGGAGAAAATAATCCTCGAGCCAGGCGCGTTCGGCCTTCTTGAGATCCGGCGCCTCGACGAAGTCGATCCGCTGGGCGGCCAGCTCCTCCTTCAGCTCGCGCCACAGGCGCTGCTGCTCCTCGCCCAGCACCTTGACGCTCTCGTTGATGCGCGCGAGCTGCTCGCCCGGGGTGAGTCCGTCGGGGCTCTTGGTGACGATGCCTTCGCGCACCTGCCCCTTGAGGCCCGCGACCCGGACCATGAAGAACTCGTCCAGATTGTTGGCCGAGATCGACAGGAACCGGACCCGCTCCAGCAGGGGATGGTGCCGGTTGGCCGACTCCTCCAGGACCCGCCGATTGAACTGGAGCCACGACAGCTCCCGGTTGATGAAGCGGTCGGGGTCGAGCGTCGTCCCGGGCCGCGCGGCGTCGCGGGCGACGGGCGCCAGGCCCTGCTCGCCGGGCCACGCCGCCGTCTGTTCGAGACTCTGCTGATCGACCATGCTCGTCCTGCCCATGCTCGGCCGCTCCGCGAGTCGCCGTGCCATACCGCCAGACCTCCGACTATGGGGTTGGACGAGACCTAAGGCCAGTCCTGGACCGAAGGATGACGCGGACGGGAAGTCGCGCCCACCGACCGCGGCGGCCGCTACGCTCCCGTCGGACGATCCGGGCCGGCCGGGCGCCGGTCGGCATCCGCCGCCGCCCCGCCCTCCGGCTCCGGGTCGTCGTCCTCGTCCGGCTCGCCGTTCCCCAGCAGCTCCACGGCGAGCGCCCGGGTCACCGGCCGCTGCCGCCGCAGGCCCTCGTCGTCGAGGCGCGCCACCACGGCCCGGGCGGCCGTGAACGAGCGCTCGATCCGCCGCTCCAGATAGGTCAGGAGGCCGTCGTCGACGGCGAGCTGGCGATCGGCGAACAGCTTCACCAGCACGGCCCGCAGCAGCGCGTCGTCGGGCGCGGCGAGCGACAGCACCGGCAGGGCGCGCAGCCGCGACCGCAGATCGGGCAGGCGCAGCGGCCAGGCGGCCGGCGGCGTCCGTGTCGTCAGCAGCAGGAAGGCCCCGGCCTCGCGGGCCAGATTGAGGAGATGGAACAGCGCCACCTCGTCGAGCCCGGGGCCGGCATCCTCGATCACCAGGGCGCCGGTGGCGAGCGCCGTCGGCACCCCGGCCGCGTCGAGCGCCGCGGCCGAAACGATGCGGGCGCCCGCCCGGGCCGCCCAGATCGCCGCCAGATGGGTCTTGCCGGCGCCGTCCGGCCCGGCCAGCACCAGCGCGCGCGCCGGCCAGTCGGGCCAGCGGTCGACGGCGTCGAGGGCGGCGGCGTTCGACGGCCCGCGCAGGAAGTCGTCGCGGGCCAGGCTCTCCGGATGGTCGAAGCCGAAGGCGAGCTGCTCCGGCTCGGCCCCGCGGTCCGCCATCAGCCGGGCTCGCCTTCCGTGGCGTTCATGTGGTGCACCCACTCCCGGGTGTAGAAGCCGATCGACACCAGCGTCAGCGCCGCCACCAGGTACATCAGCACGGCCTGCACCGGCTGCGCGTCGAAGCCGAAGCCCAGCGCCGCCAGCACCACCGAGGCGAAGACGATCTGCACCACCGTGTTCAGCTTCGACACCCACAGCGGCCGCACCTTGATGGGCCGGCCGAGCAGCAGCGTGAACATGACGGCCGCGACGATCAGGACATCACGGGAGACCACCAGGATCACCAGCCACAGCGGGATGGCACCGACCATGCCGAGCCCGACGAAGATGGCGATGATCAGCGCCTTGTCGGCCAGGGGGTCGAGATGCGCCCCGAACTCGGTGGTCATGCCGAACCGCTTGGCCAGGAAGCCGTCGATGGCGTCGCTCAGGCCGGCGGCCAGGAACAGCAGAAAGGCGAGCCGCATCTCGTTCGCCGCGATGGCCCAGACCAACACGGGAACCAGCAGGATACGCGCAATAGTTACGACATTCGGGAGATTCACGATCACACCCCGGCTCGCAGCTTCCGGCAACCCTCCCGGGCGCGAGCCCTCGGGCTTCATATTGTGATCGGCAACATTGCGCTAGGCCCGATTCCCACGTACCACCCCGCATCCAATCGTCACGGGCTGCGTGAGATCGTCCATGAGTGAGAGCCGCCGTCCGGGCCTGACCTACGCCGACGCGGGTGTCGACATCGATGCCGGCAACCGGCTGGTCGACCTGATCAAGCCGCTGGTGCGGGCCACCCGCCGGCCGGGCGCCGACGCCGAGATCGGCGGATTCGGCGCCGTCTTCGACCTCAAGCCGGCCGGTTTCACCGATCCGGTGCTGGTCGCCGCCACCGACGGGGTCGGCACCAAGGTCAAGATCGCGGTGGACACCGGCCACCACGACACCATCGGCATCGACCTCGTCGCCATGTCGGTCAACGACCTCGTGGTGCAGGGCGCCGAGCCGCTCTTCTTCCTCGATTATTTCGCCTGCGGCCGGCTCGATCCGGAGCGCGCCGCCCGCATCGTGTCGGGCATCGCCGAGGGCTGCCGGCAGGCCGGCTGCGCCCTGATCGGCGGCGAGACCGCCGAGATGCCGGGCGTCTACCAGGGCGACGACTACGACCTCGCCGGCTTCGCGGTGGGCGCCGCCGAGCGCGGCGGCCTGCTGCCGCGCCCGGTCGCCGCCGGCGACGTGGTGCTCGGGCTGGCCTCCTCGGGGGTCCACTCCAACGGCTACTCGCTGGTGCGCCGCATCGTGGCGCGCTCCGGCCTCGCCTGGGAGGCGCCCGCCCCGTTCGATCCGGCCCGCTCGCTCGGCGAGGCGCTGCTGACGCCGACCCGCATCTATGTGGCCGGCTGCCTGGCGGCGCTGCGCGAGACCCGGGCCGTCAAGGCGTTCGCCCACATCACCGGCGGCGGCTTCCCCGACAACATTCCGCGGGTGCTGGGCAAGGGCCAGGGCGTGCGCATCGATCTCGACGCCATCCCGGTGCCGCCGGTGTTCCGCTGGCTCGCAGCCGCCGGTGAGGTGGCGCCGGCCGAGATGCTGCGCACCTTCAACTGCGGCATCGGCATGATCGCCGTGACGGCCCCCGAGGATGCCGACGCGGTGGCGGCGGCGCTGACCCGGGCCGGCGAGCGGGTGACGCGGATCGGCACGGTGGGTGCGGCCACGGGCGACGAGCGGGTGACCTACACGGGCCGGCTCGCCCTGGAGGCATGACGATGGCCCCTGGCGCAGCCACGGGCAGCGGCGCCGGACGCGCCCGCATGCGGGTCGCGATCCTGATCTCGGGCCGCGGCTCCAACATGGTGGCGCTGATCGAGGCGGCCGCCGATCCGGCCTTCCCGGCCGAGATCGCGCTGGTGCTGTCGAACCGGCCGGATGCGGCGGGGCTCGCCCGCGCGGCCGCTGCCGGGATCGCCACCAAGGTGATCGATCACAAGGATTTCGGCAAGAATCGCGAAGCCTTCGAGCAGGTCCTTCACGCGACGCTCGAAGCCCACGACATCGCCTGTGTGTGCCTCGCCGGCTTCATGCGGCTGCTCACCCCGTGGTTCGTCGGGCGCTGGGAGGGGCGGATGATCAACGTCCACCCCGCCCTGCTGCCGGCCTTCAAGGGGCTCGACACCCACGCCCGCGCCCTCGCGGCCGGGGTGCGGCTGCACGGCGCCACCGTGCATCTCGTGGTCCCTGAGATGGACTCCGGCCCGATCATCGTCCAGGGCGCCGTGGCGGTCGGCGACGACGACACCCCCGACACCCTGGCGGCCCGGGTGCTGGCGGTGGAGCACCGCATCTATCCGCTGGCCCTGCGCTGGCTGGCCGAGGGCCGCATCACGGTGACGGCCGACCGCTGCCGGATCGCCGGCGTCCCGACACCCGACCGGGTGCTGGTCGCCCCCGGCGGCTGATGATCGCCGTCCGGACCGGCCGGCTCTCGTCCGACGGCGCGCCACGAAGTCGCCACGCGCCGCCCCGACAGTCGCGCCCCTCGACGCCCCCCGTCCCGAGGACCCCGATGATCACGTTGTACGGCTTCGGCCCGGCCTTCGGCCTGCCCGATCCCAGCGCCTTTGTGATGAAGGCGGAAACGCTGCTGAAGATGGCCGGCGTGCCTTACCGGGTCGCCCTCGGCAACCTGCGCAAGGCGCCCAAGGGCAAGCTACCCTATATCGACGACGACGGCGCCGTGATCGCCGATTCGACCCTGATCCGCTGGCATCTGGAGAAGAAGTACGGCCTCGCCCTCGACCGCGGCCTGAGCGACCGGGAGCGCGCCGTCGCCTGGGCGTTCGAGCGCATGGCCGAGGAGCATCTGTACTGGGCGCTGGTCCATGCCCGCTGGGTCGACGACGCCAATTTCGATCGCGGCCCGCGGCAGTTCTTCGCCTCGCTGCCGGCGCCGCTGCGGCCCGTGGTGATCGGCATGGTTCGCCGTGGCGTGCGCCGCGATCTGCACGGTCAGGGGCTCGCCCGGCATGCCCCCGAGGACCTGCTGCGCCTCGCCACCCGCTCCATCGACGCCATCGCCGAGTATCTGGGAGACAAGCCGTATTTCATGGGCGACGCGCCCACCACGGTCGACGCCACCATGTTCGCCTTCGCGGCCCATGCGCTGTGCCCGCAATTCGTCACTCCGCTGCGCACCGCGGCCGAGCGCCACGGCCCTCTGCGCCGCTATGTCGGGCGCATGGCGGAGCGCTACTTTCCCGACTACGGCGAGCTCGTCGCCGCCGCCTGATCCACGACGCGCGGAGCGGCCCCCTGGCCATAAAAAAACCCCCGGCGAACCGGGGGCTACGGGACACACCCGCAAGCCGGACGAGCCGGCCCTGTCGCTTACGCGACCTTGAGGTTCTCCGCGGAGGTCTTGCCGCGGTTGGTGACGAGTTCGTACTCGACCACCTGACCCTCGTTCAGGGTGCTGAGGCCGGCGCGCTCGACCGCGGAGATGTGGACGAAGACATCCTTATCCCCGGTCGACGGCCGGATGAACCCATAGCCCTTGGTGGGGTTGAACCATTTGACGGTGCCTTTTTGCATCGTCGGTCTCCTGATCAAGTCTGACGTCGCGATGATCACGACATGCAATCTCTTGCATGTCGCGTGACAACCCGGATTTTTGGGGAGTTCCGATACGTCGGCGCCTGCGGACGCACTTCGGGCCGGAGCGGCCAAAAACCGATTGCCGACGCACTAAACGCCAGAACCGCGAGGGACGCAAGTTGAAAGCGCCGGCTTTGGACCGGATGTTCTTTTGCGAAACAGCGTCCCATCTGACGATCTAAAGTAACGCCACTGTACCGCACCGCACCATGCTCTGCGACTGCGACGCGCCGCGACGGAAACCGGAGCGTAAAGCATGCTTTACAGCGAACCATAAGGTCGCCGTCACCCCTGTAGAAATACCCCCCGGAACCCACCCTTACAGGATGTCGCAGCCCGGCGCTAAAATATTGGGCGCCCGAGTTGAAATGCTCGTTCCACTGCAACTCGCCCCGCCATAGTGTTCGCGTCGCTATCGTTCGCGTCCTTATCGATACCTGAGCTGCCGATCCGGGTATCCGGGCGCCCTCGCAACGACCTGGACGGTCGAGACCCGATGGCTGGGCCCCTGGAGACTCCGATGTCCCCTGTGAAGACGGCGTCGCGCTGGCCCGACAGGCCAAGCCTGCGGATGCCGCGACCGGCGCGGCTGCTCGCCCTGGCCTCGCTCGCCTTGGCGCTGCCGCTGGCCCTCTCGGCCTGGCTGATGCCCCCGGCCCTGGTGCTGCCCGCCTTCGCCCTGTCGGCCTTCGTGCTGTCCCTGACGCTCACGGTCACGACCCGGCTGCTCTCGGCGGCCGCGGTCTCCCGGCACACGAGCCCGACGCTTCGCGATGTCGCCGGCGCCTTCGCACTGGTCGGCGCCGCGGCCGCGATCTTCGCGGACCTCGATCACGCGGCCCGCTGGCTCGGGCCCTGACCTCCGGCGGCCGCCCCGGCGGTCGCCCGCACCCAATCCCCCGCACGGCCGAGCGAGACCGCCGTGAAAGCTCGCCTCACCACCGTCGCCCACCGCTTCCGGCGTCCGGCTCCGGCCCGACGCCGGCCCTGGGCCTGCGAAAGTCCAGCACGATGAACCAGCCCTACGCCGCGCCCGTCGCTCCCCTTCACGCGCAAGAGCCGGGCCGTGCGCCTCCGCCCGAGCCGGCGGCGACCGCGGCGCCACCCCACCGTCTGCCGGTCGACGTGGTGGTGGCCGGTCTCGGCTCCGACGCCGCCCGCGGCCTGACCTCCGCCGAGGCGGAGCGCCGCCTGGCCGAGTACGGCCCCAACCAGCTCAAGAGCGCGCCCGAGACGCCGTGGTGGCGCCGGCTGCTGGAGCAGTTCCAGGACTTCCTGGTGATCATCCTGCTGGTCGCCACGGTGATCTCGGCGGTGGAGTGGATTCTGGAGGAGCCGCGCGAGAGCGCCCTGCCCTACGAGGCGATCGTCATCATGGCGATCGTGCTGCTCAACGCGCTGCTCGGCTTCATCCAGGAGGCACGGGCCGAGAAGTCGGTGCGCGCCCTGATGGCATTGGCGGCGCCCGAATCGACGGTGGTGCGCGACGGCGAGCGCCAGCGCATTCCGGCGCACCTGATCGTGCCCGGCGACGTGCTGCTGGTGGAGGCCGGCGACCGCATTCCGGCCGACGCAAGGGTGATCGAGGACGCCAATCTGCGCACCGACGAGGCCGCCCTCACGGGCGAGAGCGTGCCGGTCGGCAAGGACGCGGCCGCCATCGACGCCGATGTCGGCCTCGGCGACCGCAAGAACATGCTGTTCGCCGGCACCACCGCCACCTATGGCCGCGGCCGCGCCGTGGTGGTCGCCACCGCCATGGGCACCGAGGTCGGCAAGATCGCCGAGCTGCTCGAAGGCGCCAAGAAGGAGGCGACCCCGCTCCAGAAGGAGCTCGACCGCACCGGCAAGCGGCTGAGCATCATCATGCTGGCGATCTGCGCCGTCGTCTTCGCCACCGGCCTGATGAAGAACCCGGTGACCGATCTCGACGCCATCCTGAGCCTGTTCCTGTTCGCCGTCGCGCTCGCGGTCGCCGCCATCCCGGAGGCGCTGCCGGCCATCGTCACGGTCGGGCTGAGCCTCGGCGTCCGCCGCATGGCGGCCAGCAACGCCATCGTGCGCAAGCTGCCGGCGGTCGAGACGCTCGGCGCCGCCACGGTGATCTGTAGCGACAAGACCGGCACCCTCACCCGCAACGAGATGACGGTGCGCACCGTGCTGGCCGGCGGCACCGCCGTCGATGTCGGCGGCAGCGGCTACGTGCCGGAAGGCGACTTCACGGTCGACGGCCAGCCGCTCGCCGGCCGCCCGGATCTGACCGAGGCGGTGGAGCGCACGCTGCGTGCCGCCGCCCTCGTCAACGACGCGGCGCTGGTCTGCCGCGACGGCCGCTGGCTCGTCCAGGGCGATCCGACCGAGGGCGCCCTGGTGGTGGCGGCCCGCAAGGCCGGTCTCGACGAGGCGGCGCTCGCCCGCCTGCCGCGCATCGCCGAGATCCCGTTCACCTCGGAACGCAAGCGCCACGCCACCCTGCACGCCGATCGCGACGCGCCCGGCACCCTCACGCTGTGCGTCAAGGGCGCCCCCGAGGTGCTGCTGCCGCGCTGCCGCCAGATGTTCGACGGCAGCCGCCTGGTGCCGCTCGACGACGCCGGCCGTGCCGCCGTGACGGCGCAGAACGACGGGCTCGCCCGCCAGGCGCTGCGCACCCTCGCGGTCGCTACGCGCACCGTGCAGGCCGCGACCCTCGGGATCGATCCGGCCGCCGCGGCCGCCGGCCGTACCGGGGACATCGAGCTGCCCGAGGACATCGAGGACGAGCTGGTGCTGCTCGGCCTGGTCGGCATGATCGATCCGCCGCGCACCGAGGCGGCCGCCGCGGTGGCGACCGCCCGCACCGCCCACATCCGCACCGTGATGATCACCGGCGACCATCCGGCGACCGCCGAGGCGATCGCCCGCGAGCTGGCGATCGTCGAGCCCGGCACCCGCGTCGTCACCGGGGCCGAGCTGCGGACCATGAACGAGGCCGATCTCGACGCCATCGTGGAGGACGTGCGGGTGTTCGCCCGCGTCGACCCCGATCACAAGCTGCGCATCGTCGAGGCGCTCCAGCGCCGCGGCCACATCGTCGCGATGACCGGCGACGGCATCAACGACGCGCCGGCGCTGAAGACCGCCAATATCGGCGTCGCCATGGGGATCACCGGCACCGACGTCTCCAAGGAGGCCGCCGACATGGTCCTCACCGACGACAACTTCGCCAGCATCGTCAAGGCCATCGAGGAAGGCCGCGGGATCTTCGACAACATCCGCAAGTATCTGGTCTACCTGCTGTCGTCGAACGCCGGCGAGCTGCTCACCATGTTCGCGGGCGTGATGTTCGCCGGCCTGCTCGGCCTCGCCTCGACCAATCACGGGCTGTTCCTGCCGCTGCTCGCCTCCCAGCTCCTGTGGATCAACCTGATCACCGACGGTCCGCCCGCGCTGGCACTCGGCATCGACCCCAAGGACTCCGACGTGATGCACCGGCGGCCGCGCCGGCGCGGCGCCGGTGTCATCGGCGGCGCCGACTGGGTGCGCATCGCCGGGGTCGGCTCGGTCATGATGGTGGGAACGCTGGCGGTGCTCGACGCCTATTATCCGGGCGGGCTGATCACCCTCTACGCCACCGGCACCGCGCCTAATCCGGCCGACGAGGCCATGGCCCGCACCATGGCGTTCACCACGCTGATGATGTTCCAGCTCTTCAACGTCTTCAACAGCCGCTCGACCCACCGCAGCGCGTTCGCGGGCTTCTTCGACAATCCGTGGCTCTTAGGGGCCGTCGCCCTGTCGCTCGCGGCGCAGTTCCTGGTGATCTACGCGCCGTTCATGCAGGCCGCCTTCCAGACCGTGCCGCTCGGCTTCGGCGACTGGATGGTGGCGACCCTGGTGGGCGCCTCGCTGCTGGTGGTGATGGAGATCGTCAAGCTCGCCCTGCGGCTGCGCGGCGGCGAAGCGGACTGATGGCCAACCATGGTCGAGCCGGCCGGCCCACGCCGGCCGATTCACGCCGGGCCGCTCCGCCAGCGGCGGATACGCTCCGGGCGGGCGAGCGGCGGGCCGCCACCGGCGGTCCATCGGCAACAAAAAGGCGGCGCCGGTCTCCGGAGCCGCCTTTTTCTTTGTCTGTTTACTTTGTCTGTCCCGCGCCGCCGGCCGGCCGGGCCGCTCGCCTCACGCCTCGTGCTTGGCGACTGCGGCCCGCTGCTGCTTGGAGCGGCGCCACAGCCCGCCCACCACCAGCACCAGCACGGCGAACACCGCCGCGAGCGCCAGCTCGAACTGATGGGCGCCTTCCGGACCCAGACGCGCCACCACCAGCGGCTCGATCGCCGGATCGGTGGCGATCACCTCGCCGGTGATCCAGCCGAGCAGCGCCGCACCGGCCCAGATCAGGATCGGGAAGCGGTCGAGCAGGCCCATGATCAGCGCCGCTCCTGCGATGATCAGCGGAATGCTGACGGCGAGACCGAAGACCAGCAGCAGCATGCTGCCGCCCGCCGCCGCCGCGATGGCGATGACGTTGTCGAGGCTCATGACGATGTCGGCGACGGCCACCAGGCGGACGGCGCGCCAGAGATGATCGGCCGCCTCCATCTCGCCGTGGGCCTCGTCCGGCACCAGGAGCTTGCAGGCGATGTAGAACAGCGCGATGCCGCCGACGAGCTTGAGATACGGCATCGTCATCAGCGATGCGATGATGACGGTGAAGACGATGCGCAGCCCGACCGCCACGCCGGCACCGAGAATCATGCCCCAGAAGCGTTGCCGCGCCGGCAGGCCGCGGCACGCCATGGCGATCACCACGGCATTGTCGCCGGAGAGCAGGATGTTGATCCAGATGATCTTGCCCACCGCGACCCAGAACGTGGGCTGGGCCATGTCGGCCAGGCCGCTGTGCAGCAGTGCGCTCCAATAGGCAGGATTCAGATAGTCGGCCGCGATCATGATTCGCCTCGTCCGCGGCGGGCCTGGGCCCGGCCGCGCTCCACACTACCTCAGGGAACGAACCACAACCAGCGCGCGATCCGGACCGATATCAGCCCGAGCGTCAGCCGACGATCTCGTTGCCGGAGAAGAACTGTGCGATCTCGACTGCCGCAGTCTCGGGGGCATCGGAGCCGTGCACCGAATTCTCACCAATCGATTTGGCGTGGGCCTTGCGGATCGTCCCCTCGGCCGCCTTGGCCGGATCGGTGGCGCCCATCAGGTCACGATAGCGCGCAATCGCGCCCTCGCCCTCGAGCACCTGGACCACCACGGGACCGGACACCATGAAATCGACCAGCTCGCCGAAAAACGGCCGCTGGCGGTGCACCGCATAGAAGGTTTCCGCCTGCTCGCGGGTGATGCGGACGCGCTTCTGGGCGACGATCCGAAGACCGGACTGCTCGATCATGGCATTGATCGCGCCCGTCAGATTGCGGGCGGTGGCATCCGGCTTGATAATGGAAAAAGTGCGCTCGACGGCCATGTCAACTCCCCTACATCGGCCCAGCGTGCCGCGGCTTATACTCATCGTATGCACCGGCAGCAAGCGAGGTGCCACGCAGAGCAGCTATAATGCCCGCGCTGCCGCGGCGAAACATTTTTGCTCTCGCACGTGCAAAGCCTGTGGGCAGATCGGGCGCGCCCGCCGCCACCACTCGCCCTAGACGTCTGCCCCCGCCCCGCCCCGGTTCGGTTGCATTGCGGCGCTACCGTGGGTGCGATCGCCTCAATGGAGACCATCGCATGCGTGTCTTTCTGGCCTTCTTGCTCGGGATCGCCGTCACGGTGGGCGGCGCCTTCCTGCGCGACAGCGTCGCCGCGCCGGCCGACCGTCCGTTCGTGAACTGGGAGGTGGTCAAGGAATCGGTCGACCGTACCGTCGGCCAGGTGCGCGAGCAGTGGAATCGCCTGACCAGTCGCTGAAGCCTACGCAGATGCCCGGGTTCCGTGCCCCGGTCCGAGGCGTCACGGAACTCGGGGGCCATGGTTCCGCGCTCCGCGCCTTCGCACGGCTCGGAACCATCGAAAGCAGAATTAGCCTGCTAGAGCCCGGTCGGCTCCCACTGCTCCATGACGTCCTCGGCCACCAGGCTGAGGCGGACGGTGTCGGCGTCGACCTCCTCGACCCAGGCGATCGGAATCAGGTGATGCTCGCCACCGGCCTCGGGGTCGGTGCGGGCGAGCTTGATGTGGTCGCCGTCGACCCGGTCGACGGTGCCGATCGGCAGATCGTCGGCTCCGACGACGTCCATATGCTCCCGGATATCGTTGTGCGGCATGGGGTCCTCCCTATGATGTGCCGGATCAAGCCGGTCGCCGCGATCGGGGTTCCGGGCCTTTCGGCGTCCGGCCTGCGCGGCACGCAAGAGAGAGGCGCCATCATGCGGGCCGTCTGGTACGAGAGGAACGGCGAGGCACGCGACGTGCTCACCCTCGGCGACATGCCGGTGCCGGAGCCGCAGCCCGGCGACGTGCGGGTCCGGCTCGCCACCTCCGGGGTCAATCCGTCCGACGTGAAGGCGCGCGCCGGCCGCACCCGCAAGATCGCCTGGCCGCGGGTGATCCCCCACAGCGACGGTGCCGGCGTGATCGACGCGGTCGGCCAGGGCGTGCCGGCCAGCCGAATCGGCGAGCGCGTGTGGGTGTGGAACGCCCAATGGAAGCGCGCCTTCGGAACCGCAGCCGAGTTCGTCACGGTGCCGGCCGCCTGCGCGGTGCCGCTGCCGGATGGGGTGAGCTTCGAGGCCGGCGCCTGCCTGGGCATTCCGGCGATGACGGCGGCCCATGTGGTGGCCACCGCCGAGACGTGGGCCGGCTCGACATTGCTGATCAGCGGCGGCGCCGGCGCGGTGTCGCACTATGCCATCCAGTTCGCCAAAGCGCGCGGCGCCGTCGTCATCACGACGGTGTCGTCGCCCGCCAAGGCCGAGATGGCGCGCGCGGCCGGCGCCGATCATGTGGTGAATTACCGCCACGAGGATGTCGGTGCCGCCGTCGCCGAGCTGACCGGCGGAGCCGGCGTCGACGCGGTGATCGAGCTCGACATCGCGGCCAATGCGGGCCTGCTGCCGACCGTGCTGCGGCCCAAGGGCACCGTGGTGATCTACGGAACCGGCGCCATGGACGGCCCGGTGCCTCTCTACTTCTGTCTCAGCAACGCGATCACGCTGCGCTTCGTCTTCGTGTACGAGCTGTCGGACCAGGAGCGCGCCGTGGCGCTCGCCACCATCGGCGATGCGTTGGCAGCCAATCGCCTCGCCCACAACATCGCCGAGGTGCTGCCGCTCGAGGCGGCCGCGGCGGCCCACGAGATGGTGGAGAGCGGCCGGGTGGTGGGGAACGTGGTGTTGCGGATCGGCTGATACGAGATCCGGCTCCCGCCTTCGGCCAAAGGCGCGCCAATCAGACGCCCAAAGAAAAGCGGCGCCAGACCAGCCGGCGCCGCGGATCGGTTCGGGACGAACCCGTTCTGTGCAGACCGGCTACTGCCCGTACTTCTCGAGCACGCGCCGGCACGGCACGCTCAGGCGGGCCCGCTGGCTCTGAAAGCAGCTCAATACCGCCATGTCGTCACCGAGGACGCTCTTGCAGAGCTTCACGGCGTCGTTGTGACACGCCTTCTGATCCTCGTCGGTGCCGCGGGTGTTCAGCGGCAGCGGAAATCCCGACTGTGCGACCGCGGCCGACGAGGCGAGTAGCGCGGGGGCGATCAGCAGAACGGCAAGCAAGCGGACCATCGAACCTCCTGTGAACCGTGACGCCGTCACGGCCGTCTGAACCACGTCGCAGCCCCCGCGAATCACGTCGCGGGTCCGATACCTTGGCGCGTCTGGGATCGGAATGCATCGCCGGATTGCGATCCGGCGCAGCTCCCCCTGCCCCGCCAGGGACCCGGCCAATGCGGCATTCCTGTGGTGACGTGGCACGGTCCGCAAGTTCTCAGGAACCTGCTTCCGGGCGGAACGTTCGATCCTCGTCGGCAAACCCCGGCATCAAGGGTCGAACAGACCGACCAGGAGGACAGCCTATGACGAAGAATCGCTTGTTGATCGCGACTGCGATCTCCGCCCTGGTGGCGGGCACGACCCTCGCGGTCGCGCAGAGTGGTGGCAGTGGAGGCGCGGGCGGCGCCGGCGGAGGCGCCAGCATGGGCGGCGGCGCCTCCGGCGGCGCGGGTGCGTCGGGCGGTACGGGCGCGTCGGGTGGGCGCGAGACCAGCGGGCAGGGTTCGGGAGCCGGCTCGGGTGCGGGCTCCGGCACCCAGACGCCGGGTGCGCGTGACGGCGGCTCGGCGGGCCAACGCTCGGGTGCCGGCGAGCAGCAGCGCACCGGCTCCGACCGGGCCGGCGAGCAGCGCGACCAGCAGCGCACCGGGCAGGATCGCTCCGGCTCCGGCGATCAGCAGCGTGGCCGGACCTCCGAGACCGAGCGGAGCCAGAGCGGCCAGGATCGCGGCCGGACCACCGAGACCGACCGCACCCAGGATCGCACCCGCACCGGGCAGGATCAGCAGCGCGGCGGCAGCACCACGACCACTAACGAGCAGCGCTCCGGCTCCTCGACCAACACGGCGGTGAACCTGAGCAGCGAGCAGCGCACCCGCATTCACCAGACCATCATCCGCGAAAGCAATGTGCCGCGGGTCAACAGCGTCGACTTCTCGCTGTCGGTGGGCACCACCGTGCCGCGCTCGGTGCGCCTCGCCCGCGTCCCGGCGAGCGTGATCGAGATCTATCCGGCGTGGCGGTCCTACGAGTACTTCGTGGTCGGCGACCAGATCGTCATCGTCGATCCGGGCAACATGAACATCGTGGCCGTCATCGCGGCCTGATTCGATCTGAGTTCGTTCGCATCGACACCGGGCCGGCCGCGCGCGCCGGCCCCTTTTCATATGAGGTGACACGTCGCGACACGGGCCGGCTGGACGCATCGAGGCGCACCGGCCGGGCGGACTGATAATGGGCTGCCCATCTGCGGCAGCCCTCCCCGCACACCAAATGCCGCGGCGCCTTTTGATATTCATCAATTACGATATGTGAAGTCCACGGCACGGTGGTGAACGCACCCCCTCCCTCCGAGGGAGACCACCGTGTCGCCCGTCATCCTCCTGCGACGTCTGCTCATCCCCGCCCTGCTCCTCTTTATCCCGGCCGTCGTACCGGCCGTCGCTCAAGTTCCGCCGAAAGGCCCCTACGTGCCCGGCCAGGTCGGATCGAAGCCGCCCGGCGGCACCGCCGACCACGGCAAGTTCGAAGCGCTCAAGCAGGACTTCAAATCCGGCCCCGAGGTGACCAAGGCGTGCCTCGGCTGCCACACGGAGGCGTCCCATCAGGTGATGAAGACGCTGCACTGGAACTGGGACTACACCAACCAGCGCACCGGGCAGCGGCTGGGCAAGAAGAACGTTATCAACGACTTCTGTGCCAGCGTCACCTCCAACGAGCCGCGCTGCACGAGCTGTCATGCCGGCTACGGCTGGAAGGACGCGACGTTCGACTTCCGTAAGCCCGAGAACGTCGATTGCCTGATCTGTCACGATCGCTCGGCCACCTACTGGAAGAACCCGACCGGCGCCGGCCATCCGCTCTACACGCCGATCATGCGCGACGGCCAGGTGGTGACGCCGGCCCCCGATCTCGGCAAGGCGGCGCAGTCGGTCGGCCTGCCGGGCCGCGAGAACTGCGGCGCCTGTCACTTCTACGGCGGCGGCGGCGACGGCGTGAAGCACGGCTCGCTCGACTCCTCGCTGTTGGCGCCCGGCAAGCAGCTCGACGTCCACATGGATGCCAAGGGGCTCAACTTCGCCTGCACGGCCTGCCACGTCACCCAGAAGCACCAGTGGGACGGCAGCCGCTACGACGTGCACGCCCGCGACGACAAGGGACAGCCCAAGCCCGGCCAGCGCCGCGATGTCGCTACCTGCGAGTCGTGCCACGGCCTCAAGCCCCACAAGAGCTGGTCGGTGACCGACCTGCGGCTCAATGCCCATGTCGACAAGATCGCCTGCCAGACCTGTCACGTCCCAAGCTTCGCGCGCGGCGGCGTGCCGACCAAGATGCGCTGGGACTGGTCGACCTCGGGCCGTCTGCGCGACGGCAAGCCGTTCCAGATCCGAGACGACAAGGGCCGCCCGATCTACGAGTCGATCAAGGGCGACTACCTGCTCGCCGAGAACGTGACGCCCGAATACCACTGGTTCAACGGCGAGATCATCTATGCCAATGCCGAGCGGGTGTTCGATCCCGCCAAGGCGCCGATCCCGATCAATCCGATCTCCGGCTCGCCGGACGATCCGAAGGCGCGCATCTGGCCCTTCAAGGTGATGACCGGCAAGCAGCCCTACGACAGCGTGCAGAACCACTTTGTATACCTGCATGTGTTCGGGCCGACCGACGCCGCCTACTGGCGCGGCTTCAACTGGGACAAGTCGATCTCGGCCGGCATGGCCGCGATGGGCCTGCCGTGGTCCGGCAAGTTCGACTTCATCGAGACCAAGATGTTCTGGCCGCAGACCCACATGGTGGCGCCCAAGGAGCAGGCGGTGAAGTGCGGCGAATGCCACCGCACCGACGGCCGTCTCGCCACCCTGGCGGGCTTCTACATGCCGGGACGCGACTCCGCCCGCTGGGTGGATCTGATCGGCCTGTCGCTGATCGGCCTCGCGCTGGCGGGCGCCGTAGGTCACGCGACGATGCGGCTGCTGTTCGGCCGCCGCAAGGAGACGCACTCATGACCCTGATGCGCGTGCGGGTGTTCACCCGCTTCGAGCGGTTCTGGCACTGGAGCCAGGCGGCGCTGATCCTCGCCCTGATCTTCACCGGCGCGGGGCTGCACGGCTTCCATCGCGTGCTGAAGTTCGGCGACATGCTGACCATCCACGTCGCCGCGGCGCTCGCCCTGATGCTGCTGTGGATCTTCGCGATCTTTTGGCATCTCACCACCGGCCAGTGGCGGCACTACCGGCCGACCACCGAGGGGCTCGGACAGATCATCCGCTTCTACAGCATCGGGATCTTCCGGGGCGCCCCGCACCCGTTCCGGAAGACCTGGCGGCGCAAGCACAATCCGCTCCAGGCCCTGACCTATCTGATGCTCAAGCTGGTGCTCAATCCGCTGATCTGGGTGAGCGGCCTCACGCTCCTGCTCTACGATCTGTGGCGCAAGGAGCCGTGGGCGGCCGGCGGTCTCGAAACCGTCGCCACCGTCCACACCGCAGCCGCCTTCCTGATGGTCGCGTTCCTGATCATGCACGTCTACGTGATCACCACGGGCGAGACCGTCGGCGAGCAGATCGAGACAATGGTGACAGGTTACGACCGGATGGAGATCGACCCGGCCGAGGCGGAGGTCCTGAAGCGCGACGGCGCCCTCGGCTGACACACGCAGACGACGCCGGCGTCTCGATCGATCGGGAACCTCGCCGCCGGTGAACCGTTCTCCTTGCAACACAGGAGGACCGAATGGACAAGGACCGGATCGAAGGCGCGATGGAGCAGGCCAAGGGCAAGGTGAAGGAAGGCGCCGGCAAGCTCACCGGCGACCAGAAGCTCGAAGCCGAAGGCAAGGCCGACAAGGCGTCCGGCAAGCTCCAGAACGCCGTGGGTGGTTTGAAGGACACGCTGCGCGGCGACAAGTAGCCGTGCCGCGACGGCTGGTCGCTGATGCACAGCGACCTAGTGGAGAGCCCGGCCCCGCCGGGCTCTCTGCATTTGCGGTGACACTCTTCTAGTGACGCGCTGGCGGCGACGCTTCCGTGTAATCTCGGTCAGGCGGCCAGCCGCGCCCGCATCAGCTCCGCCACCACCTCCTGCTCCAGCTTCTCGCACGCCGTGAGCGCCTCTTCGCGCGCCGCCTCGGCGGCGAAGCGGCGCAGCAGTGCCAGCAGCGGCTCCACCTCGCCGATATCGGCCTGGCCGCAGGCGGTCAGCACCCGCTCGACCATGCGGCGGTGCAGCCGCCCGGCCCCGTCGAGATCGGGTCCCTCGCGCCAGGCTTCGAGCGCGAATCGGAAGGCCGGGAAGGTCGAGACCGGCAGGCCGGCGCGCGCGAACACGACACGGAAGCCCACCCCGGTCTTGTCGTAGATCAACAGCCGCACCCGCCGCAGCGGCAGGCCCGACAGCTCGGCCAGCGCCTCCTCGAACAGCGTCGCGTGGCCGGACAGCAGCGCGCGCAAGATCAGGCCGGCGGTGAGCTGTCCGCTGCGGCGCAGATGGCGCACGAGGGGCTCGGCTTCGGCGTCGCCGGCCCGCACCGCCAGCGCGACGGTGGCCTTCTCGCAGGCTTCGCGCGTCACCATGCGGGCGTGCTCCCCGCTCATCCAGGCGCGATCGGCGACGAAGCGGGCGAGCGTCGCCGACAGCCGCGCGATCAGCGTCTGGCGACACTCGATCGGCAGATCGCGGCGCGCCAGCAGCGCCTCGCGCATCGCCGCGAGATCCCCGAACCGCTCGGCCAGACGGGCGAACGACAGCGGCGCGATCTCGGCGGTCGGGTTCTCGATCATCTCCAGGCACGCCTCGGCGGACGCCACCTCGGCGAGCGCCGCCGCGACGGCGCGCGGCAGCGGCACGCGGCGGGCGATCGCAGCCTCGATCATCGGGCCGCCGGTCGCGACGCGATCGACCAGCTCGGCATCGATGAACAGCGGCGAGCGGGCCAGCACCACGGCGGCGATGTCGGGGCGGTCGTCGGCCAGGATGTGGACCACGGTGGCCGGCGCTTCCGGGCTCGGCGCCAGCACCTCGGCGAGCGCGGCCCGCACCAGCGGCGAGACGTCGTCGGCCAGCATCACCATCACGCCCTCGATGGCAGTGCGCTCCTCGTCCGAGAGGTCCGACCACAGATAGGCGCGGGCGAGCGCGCTGGTCGCCTCCGCCCGCTCGCCGGCGGGCGCGGTGCGAACCCACTGCAAGAACTGACGGACGATCATGCTGAACACCCGACGCGACCGAGGACATCTCGCGGCGCCGACGGGACCCGAGACAGGCCCGCAGCAGCGCCGGACGGCAAGGCACGAACCGATTTCCGCGCCGTGCCGGACGGAGGCGCAGAGCCCCGGACAGGCACTTTCACCTCGCGATCCAGACTAGCGTCGCGCCCCTTAACAAAGGGTTCACCATAAATATTTGGGATCGTTGCCGAAACGTTAACATGCGCGGTCTCGGGCAGGACCGCTCTTGACCGCCGCCACGGTCCGCCCGATGGGGCACGCCGGCGCGGCGCCGCAACCGCTTTCCAGTGCGCCGGCAAATGCTCTAGGGTCCGCCGCGACGCCCGGCCGACGCCGGGCCACGGAACACCCCCCGGGTCTGAAGGCATGCTCGACACCGCCTCCTGGGCGCTCGCCCTGCCGGCCGCCGCGGCCGCGCTCGTCCTCGGTTATCTGCTCGGCTCCATCCCGTTCGGCCTGCTGCTGACCCGGCTGGCCGGTGCCGGCGACATCCGGACCATCGGCTCCGGCAATATCGGCGCCACCAATGTGCTGCGCACCGGCCGCAAGGGCCTGGCGGCCGCCACCCTGCTGCTCGATGCGTTCAAGGGCACGGCCGCGGTGCTGATCGCGCCCGTGATCGTCGGCGGCGGCCCGGGCGGTCATCTGCTCGCGCTTCTGGCCGGGCTCGGAGCGTTCCTGGGTCACCTGTTTCCGGTGTGGCTGCGCTTCCGCGGCGGCAAGGGCGTCGCCACCTTCATCGGCGTGCTGATCGGGGTGTCGCCGCTGGTGGCGGTCGGCTTCGGGCTGGTGTGGCTCGCCGCCGCCTATACGACTCGCTACTCCTCGGTCGGCGGGCTCAGCGCCAGCGCGGCGACGCCGCTGCTGCTGTGGGCCGCGGGGCTGACGCCCGATGCGGTGCTGTTCGCGGTGCTCGCGCTCCTCCTGTGGACCAAGCATGCCGCCAACCTGAAGCGGCTGATGGCGGGCACCGAGTCGAAGATCGGCCACAAGGCCGCGGCCCCCGGGGCCGACGGCCCCACCTGACGGCCGCTGCCGCTCGACTCGGCGGGCTAAACCGGACACGGGCTATATCGATCTGCGGGACGGCGTGGTGCCGGCGCAACACTGTCGCACGCATGGGCCGGCGGCGCGGCCACCGTCTTTGCACTTCGGTCGCGAATGGCGTATCGCCCGGCGGGGAGCAGACTGCCGCGACGGCGCCGCCCGGCGCCGGGCCGCCGTGTTCGTCCGAACGCGACGGCGGCCGGCAGAACCAGAACACGGCGCCGGGGGGCGCACGACGTCCGGGGGGTCAAGTGGCAATTCAGTGGGCCGATTACGATCTCGATTACATCCGGCGCCGGTACGACCGGATCGCCGGCCTGATCGTTCCGTTCGAGTGGCTGCTGTTCATGCCGACGGCCTTCCGCCGCACCGCGGTGGCGCGCATCGGGCTGCGGCCGGGTGACCGGGTGCTCGAGATCGGCTGCGGCACCGGCCGTAACCTGCCGTTCCTGCGCGACGCGGTCGGCGCCGCGGGGCGCGTCTACGGGGTCGATTTCTCGTCCGGCATGCTGGCGCGCGCCGGCGAGCTGGTTCGGCGGAACGACTGGAGCAATGTCGAGCTGACCCAGGCGGACGCCGCCGACTATCGTGCCCCGGAGCCGCTCGACGCGGTGATGTTCGGTCTCTCCTACAACACCATGCCGCATCACCGCGCGGTGCTGGCGCGGGCACTCGACATGCTGCGGCCCGGCGGCAGCCTGGTCATCATGGACGCCAAGCTGCCCCCCGGAATCGGCGGCAAGCTGGTGCTGCCGTTCAGCATCTGGCTGATGAAGCACACCGTGCTCGGCAATCCTCACATCCGCCCGTGGGAGCATCTCGCCCCGCTGGTCGACGGCTTCGAGATGGAGGAGTTCCTGTTCGGCTCCTACTACGTCTGCCGCGGCACCAAGCGGGCCGGCTGACGCCCGTCGGCGCGCCGCCGAGGCTGACCCGCGTCGCCCGGCTGAATTGCCAGCGCATGGCGAGCATGCGATGACGTGTGCACCCTCTCGCGTGCACGCGGATTATCAATGGCCAACCTCAAGTCCCTGCTGCGGAGCCCCTGGGTCCTCCATGCACGAGCGCGGGACCGCCGCATCGCTACGGCGCCTCATGTGCCGCTGGCTATCTGCGCGATCTTCAAGGACGAGGCCCCCTATCTCGGCGACTGGGTGGCCTTCCACCACGCCGCCGGTGTCGGCCGCTTCTATCTCTACAACAACGGCAGCGCCGATAAGCCGGACGCGGTGCTGCGGCCCCATGTCGAGAGTGGTCTCGTCCGCCTCATCGATTGGTCCCACCCGCCGCCGCCGCAGCTTCCCGCCTATCGCCACTGCATCCGGACGTTCGCCGACGAGGCGCGCTGGATCGCCTTCATCGACATCGACGAGTTCCTGTTCTCACCCCAAGGCGTCGACCTGCCCCAGGCCCTCCGGCCGTACGAGGACCTGCCCGGCGTGATCGTCGCCTCGCCGTTCTTCGGCTCGTCCGGTCATGCCGAGCGACCGGCGGCCGCGGTGCCGGAAGCGTATACGCGGCGGGCTCCGCTGACTCGGATCTCGGCCAAGACCATCGCCAATCCGAGGCATGTCCGCGCCATCCGCAACGTCCACACCTTCAAGTACTGGCAGGGTGACGCGCTCGGCACCGACCGGAGGCCGCTGGCCGGGCCGGACCGGGTGCCACCGCTCGACGTGCTGCGCCTCAACCACTACTGGTCGCGTTCGCTCGCCGAACTGCACGCCAAGGTGGCGCGCGGCGACGCCTCGACCCGGTCGCCGCGCAATCTCGACTGGCATCTCTCCTTCGAGGCGGGGCTGAACGCCGAGGAGGATCTGTCCGGACGCGACGCTTGGCGGCGGCTTCTCGGCGCGGTGCCGGAGGTTGGGGCCGGCCGGGCCGCGAGCCGCTGAACCGGGTGTTCGCAGGTTCGCAAACCCTCCGGTCGCAGGCCGCATCTTCCACTCGCGGTGCGCGCGGCGTCGTGCCACGATACCGCCGGGGAGCAACGGCGGCGGCCCGCCGACGAGCCGCCGCCCGCCGAGGGGGAGCGTCCGCGTGGCATCGTCCGGGGTGCGGCTGACCGACGACCAGCGGCTCGACTGGCTGCGGCTGATCCGCAGCGAGAACGTCGGCCCGCGGACCTTCCGGGCCCTCCTCAACCGCTATGGCGGCGCCCGGGCGGCGCTCGCCGCACTGCCCGAGCTGGCCCGCCGCGGCGGCGCGCTCCGCCCGCTCCATGTTCCGACGATCGCCGAGGCGGAGCGCGAGCTGGTGGCGGCGCGGCGGTGGGGCGTCCGCTTCGTCGCCCTCGGCGAGCCCGACTATCCGCCTGCGCTCCAGGGCATCGACGACGCGCCGCCGCTGCTCGCCGTGCGCGGCCGCCTCGATCTGCTCCAGCAGCCGGCGGTCGGCATCGTCGGCGCCCGTAACGCCTCGGCGGCCGGGCTGACCTTCGCCGAGAGGATCGCCCGCGAACTCGCCGAGGCCGGCTTCGCCATCGTGTCCGGCCTCGCCCGCGGCATCGACGGCGCCGCCCATCGCGGCAGCTTGGCGCTCGGCACCGTGGCGGTGCTGGCCGGCGGCCAGGACCGGCCCTACCCGCCCGAGCATGTCGAGCTGTTGGAGGCGATCGCGGCACGCGGCGCCGCCGTCTCCGAGATGCCGATGGGCTGGGTGCCGCGCGGCCGCGACTTCCCCCGCCGCAACCGCATCATCTCGGGGCTGGTGCTGGGCGTGGTGGTGGTCGAGGCGGCGCGCCGCTCCGGCTCGCTGATCACCGCCCGGCGGGCGCTCGATCATGGCCGCGAGGTGTTCGCGGTGCCGGGCTCGCCGATCGACCCGCGCAGCGAGGGCACCAACGACCTGCTCAAGCAGGGCGCCACCCTGGTGACGGCGGCGGCCGACGTGGTGGCGGCGCTGGAGCCGATGCTGGGCCGCCGCTTCGAGCGGCCCCTGGACGAGCCGCGGCCGGCGACCCTGCCGCTGCCCTTCGACCTCGACCCCGAGCCAGACGGCGCCGTCCGCGACCGCATCGCCGCCCTGCTGGGGCCGACCCCGGTGGCGCTCGACGACCTGATCCGCTGGTCGGGAGCGCCCCCCGCCACCGTGCTGACCACCCTGCTGGAGCTGGAGCTGGCCGGGCGGCTCGATCGCCAGCGCGGCGCCCGCGTCGCCCTGATGGGAGCCGGCCCGCTGTGAGCCGGCCCGAGCGTCAGCGCGGTGGCGCCCCATTGGCCCGGCCGCAGCCCTGCGTCTCGCCGCCGCGCGACGCCTCCGCCTCGATCCGCGCCATGTCGAGAATGTAGCCGAGCGTCTGGAGCCCGCTGGCCCGCGCCATGCGGGCGAGATCCCGCGTCATGTCGGCGATATAGCCCGCCGTCATTTGCGGCGTGTGGGTCTCGTCGTGGGACGAAAAATCGGCCATGAACCATCCTGCCGCAGGCCCGATCCGGCGGAACCGGAGCGAGGCTGCAGATGCGAGTCGACGCACGGTGCCTTAGAGGAATACTATCTCAAATGGCGTTCACAGATAAACACAACTTTTAATGCGTATCCCGGGTGTGCGGCGGCCGCGCCGCAGCCCCGATTTGACACCCGGTCCCCGCTTTACCATGTTCCCCGGGCTCGCGGCGGCCGGCCCACCGGACCGCGGAACCAGGATTTCGCCCCAGCGCAAGGCTTTTCATGAACGTCGTTGTCGTCGAATCTCCGGCCAAGGCGAAGACCCTGAACAAGTATCTGGGCCGCGGCTACGAGGTGCTGGCCTCCTTCGGGCATGTCCGTGACCTGCCCCCCAAGGACGGCTCCGTCGATCCGAACGCCGACTTCCAGATGGTTTGGGAGATCGACGGCAAGGCGCAGAAGCGCCTCGCCGACATCGCCCGCGCCGTGAAGGGGGCCGACAAGCTGATCCTGGCCACCGACCCGGACCGCGAGGGCGAGGCGATCTCGTGGCACCTCCTGGAGGTGCTCAAGCAGAAGCGCGCGCTGAGCGACGGCCAGCCGATCGAGCGGGTGGTGTTCAACGCCATCACCAAGCAGGCCGTCACCGAGGCGATGAAGAACCCGCGCCGCATCGACCAGGCACTGGTCGACGCCTATCTGGCGCGGCGCGCCCTCGACTACCTCGTCGGCTTCACGCTCTCGCCGGTGCTGTGGCGCAAGCTGCCCGGTGCCCGCTCGGCCGGCCGCGTCCAGTCGGTCGCGCTGCGGCTCGTCTGCGACCGCGAGCTGGAGATCGAGAAGTTCGTCACCCAGGAATACTGGTCGCTGGTGGCGACGCTGGCGACCCCGCGCGGCGACAGCTTCCAGGCCCGGCTGGTCGGCGCCGACGGAAAGCGCATCACCCGGCTCGACATCGGCTCGGGGGCCGAGGCGGAGACGTTCAAGCAGGCGCTGGAGCAGGCCCGCTACACGGTCTCGACCGTCGATGCGCGGCCGACCAAGCGCCACCCGCAGCCGCCCTTCACCACCTCGACGCTCCAGCAGGAGGCGAGCCGCAAGCTCGGCTTCGCGCCCGCCCACACCATGCGGGTGGCGCAGCGCCTCTACGAGGGCATCGACCTCGGCGGCGACACCGTCGGCCTCATCACCTACATGCGAACCGACGGCGTGCAGATCGCCCCCGAGGGCATCGCGTCGATCCGCAGCGTGGTGAAGTCCGATTACGGCGACCGCTATCTGCCGTCGGCGCCGCGCCAGTACCAGACCAAGGCCAAGAACGCCCAGGAGGCCCACGAGGCGATCCGCCCGACCGACATGACGCGGCGCCCGCGCGAGATCGCGCGCTATCTCGATGCCGACCAGGCGCGCCTCTACGAGCTGATCTATCTGCGCGCCCTGTCGAGCCAGATGGAATCGGCCGAGCTGGAGCGCACCACCGTCGACATCGCGGCGCAGGCCGGCGGCAGGGCGCTGGAGCTGCGCGCCACCGGCAGCGTCGTCACCTTCGACGGCTTCCTGGCCGTCTATCAGGAGGGCCGCGACGAGGACCCGGACGACGAGGAGAGCCGCCGCCTACCGCAGATGAGCGCCGGCGAGGCGCTGAAGAAGCTGGCGCTCGACGCCACCCAGCACTTCACCGAGCCGCCGCCGCGCTATTCCGAGGCGTCGCTGGTCAAGCGCATGGAGGAGCTCGGCATCGGCCGGCCGTCGACCTATGCGTCGATCCTCCAGGTGCTCAAGGACCGCAACTATGTGCGCCTCGACAAGCGCCGGCTGGTGCCCGAGGACCGGGGCCGCATCGTGGTGGCGTTCCTGGAGAGCTTCTTCTCGCGCTACGTGGAGTACGACTTCACCGCCGATCTCGAAGAGCAGCTCGACCGCGTCTCCAACAACGAGATCGTGTGGCACGAGCTGCTGCGCCGGTTCTGGACCGACTTCACCGGCGCGGTCGACAGCATCAAGGACCTCAAGATCAGCGAGGTGATCGACGCGCTCGACGCGATGCTCGCCCCGCATCTCTTCCCGCCGCGGCCGGACGGCACCGATCCGCGCCAGTGCACCACCTGCGGCACCGGCCGTCTGTCGCTGAAGCTCGGCCGCTACGGCGCCTTCCTGGGCTGCTCCAACTATCCGGAATGCCGCTACACAAGGCCGTTCTCGGTGCCGGGCGCCGACGGCGCCGCCGAGGCCGAGAACCGGGTCCTCGGCCAGGACCCGGAGACCGGGCTGGACGTGACCCTGCGGGTCGGCCGCTTCGGTCCCTACATCCAGCTCGGCGAGGCGAACGGCGGCGACAAGCCCAAGCGCGCCGGCCTGCCGCGCGGCACCGATCCGGCGGCCGTCGACCTCGACATGGCGCTCGGGCTGTTGTCGCTGCCGCGCGAGGTGGGCAAGCACCCGGAGGACGGCGAGCCGATTCTCGCCGGCATCGGCCGCTTCGGCGCCTATGTGCAGCACGGCAAGACCTACGCCAACCTGGAGGCGGGCGACGAGGTGCTGACCATCGGGCTCAACCGCGCCGTCACGCTGCTGGCCGAGAAGCTGGCCAAGGGTCCACGCGGAAAGCGGTTCGGCGGCGACCCGGGGCGCCCGCTCGGCGACCACCCGGCGCTCGGCGGGACGATCGTCGTGAAGGCGGGCCGCTACGGCCCCTATGTGAGCCACGACGGCGTCAACGCCACGCTGCCGAAGGACAAGACGCCGGAGACCATCACGCTCGCCGAGGCGGTCGACTTGCTGACGGCCCGCGCCGAGAAGACTGGCGGCGCTCCCAAGCGCAAGGCGCCGGCCAAGAAGGCGGCGGCTCCCAAGGCGGCGAAGGCGAAGAACGCCGAGGCCGAGGACACGGCGAAGCCGGCCAAGAAGGCCGCAGCGAAGAAGACCCCGGCCAAGAAGGCCGCGACCAAGAAGACGGCCGCCAAAGGCACCGCGAAGAAACCGGCCGCCCCCAAGCCCAGGGCCAAGAAGGAGCCGGCCCAGGCGGAGTGATCGCGATCGACCTCGTGTCTGGGCGCGGCGCGACGCGCCGCGTCCAGGGCACGAGCCGTGTGCCTCGCCTCGCGCACGGCCCTCGCTGACGGCTGGCGGAATCCGCCGGCGCCGCTTAACTTGAGGCCATGACCTCGAACCCCTGCTCGCATCCCTGCCCGCTCCCCGCCCCGACCAGCCGCCCGCGGACCGTCCGGTGACGTCCAAGAAGCCCGGCCCCGCCCTGCCGTCCAAGGACGAGCTCGTCGCCTTCGTCGAGCAGCACGGCGGCAATGCCGGCACCCGCGAGATCGCCCGCGCCTACGGCCTGAAGAATGCCGACCGGGCGGCGCTCAAGACGATGCTGCGCGAGCTGGCGCAGGAAGGCCGCATCGAGAAGTACCGCAAGAAGATGCGGCGCACCGGCGCGCTGCCCGAGGTGGTGCTGGCCGACATCACCGGCCGCGACGCCGATGGCGAGCTGATCGCCACCCCGACCGACTGGGACGAGGAGGAGCACGGCCCGCCGCCGCAGATCCGCGTCCACGTCCCGCGCCGCGCCCGGCCGGCCGAGATTCCCGGGGTCGGCGACCGCGCCCTCTTGCGCACCGAGGAGATCGAGGCCGAGGACGGCCTCCGCCACCGCGGCCGGCCCATCAAGGTGATCGACCGCGCCCGTCACCGCGTGCTCGGCGTGTTCCGCGCCCTTCCCGACGGCGGCGGCCGGCTGGTGCCGGTCGACAAGAAGAGCCTCGGCCGCGAGCTGACCATCCGGGCCGACGATACCGGCGACGCCCGCGAGGGCGATCTCGTCGCCGTCGAGGTGAAGCGCTTCGGCCGCTTCGGCCAGCCCAACGCCAAGGTGAAGGAGCGGCTCGGCTCGCTGGCGAGCGAGCGCGCCGTCAGCCTGATCGCCATCCATGCCCACGGCATCCCGCACGTCTTCTCGCGCGAGGTGCTGGAGGAGGCCGAGGCGGCGCGCCCCGCCACCCTCGAAGGCCGCGAGGACTGGCGCGAGGTGCCGTTCGTCACCATCGACCCGGTCGACGCCAAGGACCACGACGACGCCGTCTTCGCCCGCGCCGACACCAGCCCGGACAACCGCGGCGGCTTCGTCATCGACGTCGCCATCGCCGATGTCGCCGCCTATGTCCGGCCGGGCTCGGCGCTCGACCGCGCGGCGCTCGAACGCGGCAATTCGGTCTATTTCCCGGACCGCGTGGTGCCGATGCTGCCCGAGCGCATCTCCAACGACCTGTGCTCGCTGCGTCCGCTGGAGGACCGCCCGGCGCTGGTCGCCCGCATGGTGATTGACGCCGACGGGGTAAAGCGCAGCCATACGTTCCACCGGGTGCTGATGCGCTCGGTGGCGCGGCTGCACTACGGCCAGGCCCAGGCGGCGGTCGACGGGCATCCCGACGCGGTGACGGCGCCCCTGATGGGGCTGGTGCTGGAGCCCCTGTGGGCCGCCTATGCGGCGCTCAAGCGCGCCCGCCAGGAGCGCAGCCCGCTCGACCTCGAGTTGCCCGAGCGCAAGATCCTGCTCAAGCCCGATTACACGGTCGAGCGGGTGATCGTGCCGCAACGCCTCGACGCCCACCGGCTGATCGAGGAGTTCATGATCCTCGCCAATGTGGCAGCGGCCGAGACCCTGGAGCGGGCGCGGACGCCGCTGATCTACCGGGTCCACGACGAGCCGACCCTCGACAAGCTGTCAGCGCTGCGCGACTTCCTGGCCACCATCGATATCGCGCTGCCGAAATCCGGCGCGCTGCGGCCCGCCCAGTTCAACCGCATCCTCGCCCGGGTGAAGGGCCGCGACGTCGAGGCGCTGGTCAACGAGGTGGTGCTGCGCAGCCAGGCCCAGGCCGAGTACGCGGCCGAGAACTACGGGCACTTCGGTCTCAACCTGCGCCGCTACGCCCACTTCACCTCGCCGATCCGCCGCTATGCCGATCTCGTCGTCCACCGGGCGCTGATCCGGGCCCGGAAGCTCGGTCGCGACGGCCTGTCGGAGAGCACCGACACCGCGGCGCTGGCCGAGATCGCCGCCAAGATCTCGGCAGCCGAGCGGCGCGCCATGGCGGCCGAGCGCGAGACCGTCGACCGGCTGATCGCCCACCACCTCGCCGACCGCATCGGCGCCACCTTTTCGGGCCGGGTCGCCGGGGCGACGCGAGCCGGCCTGTTCGTCAAGCTCGACGAGACCGGCGCCGACGGCTTCGTGCCGGCCGCCACGCTGGGGCGCGACTACTACCGCTACGACGAGAAGCGCCATGCGATGGTCGGCGAGGCCACCGGCGAGAGCTGGCGGCTCGGCGATTCCGTCACCGTGAAGCTCGTCGAGGCCGCCCCGGTCGCCGGGGCGCTCCGCTTCGAGATCGTCTCCGACGGCCGGATCGAGCCGCGCGGGCGGACGCGCGGGCCGCGGCGGGAGCCCAAGGGGACCGACAAGCGGCGCACGGGACCGCGGCGCGAGAAACCGCGGCCGGCCGCCAAGCGATCGACCAGACGGAGCCGGGGATGAGCGAGACGACGAGCGCCGAGACGACGAGGGCCGACGCGACGGGGGCCGACGCGACGGGGGCCGACACGGCGAACTCCGACGCAGCGGCCGGCGAGCCCGAGGCTCTCGCCGGCGCCCCACCGCACCGGCTGGCCGGGCTCATCACCGAGCGTTTGATGCGGGAGGGCCTGCCGATGGCCTACACCCAGGTGGTGCCGAAAGATGCGGCCACCCTGATCCTGATCGACCGCACCGGCCCGGAACCCAAGGTGCTGGTCGGGCGCCGCCACGCCGCCCACAAGTTCATGCCGGGCAAGTTCGTCTTCCCGGGCGGCGGCATCGAGCCCGGCGACCGCGCCGCCCCGGCGGCAGCCGAGCTGGACCCGGGCGCCGCCATTCGGCTGATGCGTGCCGTCCGCCACCCGAGCCGGACCAAGGCCCGCGCCTTCGCGATGGCGGCGGTGCGCGAGACCTTCGAGGAGACCGGCCTGCTGCTCGGACGCGCCGACGCCGGGGCCACCTCCGTGGCCCCGCTCCCCTCGCTCGACGGCCCCGCGGCCGCAGCCGCCGCGGCAGCCGGCCCGGATGCGGCCCACGCCTGGACGGCGTTCGCGCGGGCCGGGCTGCGGCCTGACCTCTCCGCCCTCCAGTTCATCGCCCGCGCCATCACGCCGCCGCGCTGGCCGCGGCGCTTCGACACCCGCTTCTTCGCCGTCGACGCCGCCGCGGTGGCGGGCCGGGTCGAGAACGTGGTCGGCCCCGACTCGGAGCTGGTGGAGCTGGTGTGGCTGGCCCTCGACGACGCCGAGCAGCTCGATCTCGCGCCCATCACCCTGGCGATTCTGGCCGAGCTGGATCACCGAATCGCCAATGGCTTCCGGCCGGATCTTCCAGTGCCGTTCTATCGCTGGAGCCGCGGCCGGATGCAGCGGAGCGAGCTATAGGCCACGCCCGGCCGTCCTGGCGCGCCCACCGCACGGCCAAACCACGACCCATGCCGGCCCGCGCCGCCGCGCGAGCCGCCGTTTCTTGACATTTCGGGCCTTCTCACTAGGTTGCCGCCAACTCACCGCACCGTTCGAACGATCGCGAAGGACGCCCCATGGCGAAGGCCACCACCATCAAAGTGAAGCTCGTGTCGAGCGCCGACACCGGCTATTTCTACGTCGCCAAGAAGAACTCGCGGACGCAGACCGAGAAGCTCGTCAAGAAGAAGTACGATCCGGTCGCCAAAAAGCACGTCGAGTTCCGCGAAGCCAAGATCAAGTAGATCGCCGCTCCGAACGGTCCGGTTTCGATCGGACGCCATGAACGTCTAGCGGTGTGACGTCCGCTCGGTCCCGCGCAAGCGGGACTTCGGCGTTCATGAAGGTCGCGGTTGCGTTCCGGCTCCTAGTTCCACCTAGCGCGGGGACGAGCGGCGAGCCGAATTACGTGCTCACGTCGCTCGGCTCCCCGAGTCCTCGCTTCGGCACGGGTGCACGGATCGGGAGACGCCGCGACGCTTCGATGATGGCCGACTTCGCCGGCGGCTGGCCTGATGACGCCCCCCCTCTCTTTGCGAGAGAACTGGCCGCAAGAGAAAGCTTTTTGGTGAAGGACGGATGCGCGGCGCACGCCCGCAGCTAAAGTGCGGGCCGGAAAAAGAAAGAGGCCGGCCGGGAGCAGTGTTATGAGGAGGCCACTCGCACCGCTCACCGGCCGGCCAAACCCCACGGACCCAGGAGATGCGGCGGACCTGAGCACTCCGTAGGGTTGGACGTTGCTCGGAAGCAAGCGAACTATCGCGCCGCGTCGCTCTCCCGAGCTATTTCGACTAAAATCTATCGCATATGCGCGAGAAATCAACCTCCGTCGGGAGTCAGGGCTCCGCGACATCTCGTCAAGCTGAACGATTAAGGTTGATGACGCAGCCACTTACGGGGCGTCCCTGAGGCCCCCGCCCGGGCGCCGGCGTCACGCCGCGGCGGCCACCACTCGGTTGCGGCCGTCCCGCTTGGCCCGGTACAGCGCCTCGTCGGCACGCTTCAGCACCTTCGTCGGGTTATCGTCGGGTCCGCCTAGCCCGGCGAGCCCGACCGAGATGGTCACCTCGACGGTCTTGCCGGTCGCGTGGATCAGGAACGGCTCCGAGGCGATTCGCCGGCGCAGACGCTCCGCCACCTTGGCGGCGACGCCGAGATCGGTGTCCGGCATCACCACGACGAATTCCTCGCCGCCGAACCGGCACGCCAGATCGATGCCGCGGATCGACTTGCGCAGCCGCATGGCGAACTCGCGCAGCACGTCGTCACCGCCGTCATGGCCATGGGTGTCGTTGATGGCCTTGAAGAAGTCGATGTCGAGCACCAGCACGGCGAGCGGCTTGCCGCGGGCAATCGCCTGCTCGACCAGGGTCGAGACATGGGTCTCCATGTAGCGGCGGTTGTGCAGCCCGGTGAGCGCGTCCGTGATGGCCGCCTCGATGGAGAGCTGGACATTGTCGCGCAGCCGCTCGGTGAAGCGCTTCTTGCGCACCTGGGTGCGGGCGCGGGCGAGCAGCTCGTTGCGATCGATCGGCCGGAACACGTAGTCGTTGACGCCGATCTCGAGCCCGCGATTCAGGCGGGCGCTCTCCTCGTCGGCATCGGCCACCGCCAGCACCGGCACGTTGCGGGTGCGGTCGAGGGAGCGGAGCTGGCTGCACAGCCGCAGCCCGTCGAAGCTCTGGAGCGCGAGCGACACGACGACGATGTCGTACTCGCCGTCGGCGGCGCGGAACAGCGCCTCGGCCGGGTCCGGCTCGACGTCGACGGTGTGCTCGGCCGAGAGCATGCCGGCGATGCGGTCCCAGGACGATTCGCGATCGTCGATCAGCAGCACACGGCCGCCGCGGCC
This sequence comes from Rhodoplanes serenus, assembly GCA_009720755.1. Lineage (GTDB taxonomy): Bacteria > Pseudomonadota > Alphaproteobacteria > Rhizobiales > Xanthobacteraceae > Rhodoplanes > Rhodoplanes serenus. Next base: position 258,263 of record WNKV01000003.1, on the reverse strand, counting down.
AGTGTCGGCGATCGACTCCAGCACCGGGTTCTCGATGCCGATCTCGCGCGACGTGACGGCGCGCATGCGCAGCTCGTCGGTCATCAGCTTGAGCCGCACCAGCGAGCGCACCCGGGCCACCAGCGCGATGTCGGACACCGGCTTGGTGAGGAAGTCGTCGGCGCCGGCCTCCAGGCCGCGCACCCGGTCGGACGCCTGGTCGAGCGCCGTCACCATGACGACCGGGATGTGATGGGTCTTGGGATTGGACTTCAGGCGCCGACACACCTCGAAGCCGTCCATGTCGGGCATCATCACGTCGAGCAGCACGATGTCGCATTGCGCCCGCTCGCAGATGGTCAGCGCCTCGGCCCCCGACAGCGCCGTGATCACGTCGAAATACTCCGCCGACAGCCGCGCCTCGAGCAGCTTCACGTTCGCGAGCACGTCGTCGACGACGAGGATTCGCGCGGTCATCGGCAATTACCTCACGGCTGGCCGAGGAAGTGGCGGACCGTCTCGATGAACTTGCCCACCGAGATCGGCTTGGACAGATAGGCTTCGCAGCCGCCCTCCCGGATGCGCTCCTCGTCGCCCTTCATGGCGAAGGCGGTCACCGCCACCACCGGGATCGCCTTGAGGGCGGGATCGTCCTTGAGCCAGCGCGTCACCTCGAGGCCGGAGACCTCGGGAAGCTGAATGTCCATCAGGATCAGATCGGGACGATGACGGCGCGCGAGATCGAGCGCCTCGACACCGTTGCGGGTGCCGATCGTCTGGTAGCCGTGCGCCTCTAACAGATCGTGGAAGAGCTTCATGTTGAGCTCGTTGTCCTCCACGATCAGGACGGTCTTCGCCATCCTACACCCTCCGGTCCGCGACCGTCCCGCCTGTCGAGACGCCTTGCATCGGCCCGACGACATGCGTCGTACTAATGCAGCCTACACGGAATTCCTTTCACAATCGCAAACAAATGCATCCGGTAAAGGATTTGTTAAGTATAACGAATCCGCCTCTTGCAGCGCACCTCGGACGGCTGCGGGCGGCCCGCCGGCGGGCCGCCAGCGGCCCGCGAGAGGCGGCGCGGGCGCGCGATCGCAGACGCGATCGATGCACCCGACCGACCGGGCTTGATCGACTCGCAGCCGGGCCGGAGGATCGGCCCTCCATCCACCGGGATCGCCGCATGGCCGGCTTCTGCCGCGACTGCCTGACCGACGCGCCGGAGGCGGCGACACGCTGCCCCCGCTGCGGCTCGCCGCGGCTGGTGCGCGACCCGGAGCTGGACCACTTCCGCATCGCCCATGTGGATTGTGACGCCTTCTATGCGGCGATCGAGAAGCGCGACCGGCCGAACCTCGCCGACCAGCCGGTCATCATCGGCGGCGGCCGCCGCGGCGTCGTCGCCACCGCCTGCTACATCGCCCGCACCTTCGGGGTGCGCTCGGCGATGCCGATGTTCGAAGCCCGCCGGCTGTGCCCACACGCCGTGGTGATCCGCCCTGACATGGCGAAATACGCCGGCGTCGGACGCCAGGTGCGGAGCCTGATGCTGGCGCTGACCCCGCTGGTCGAGCCGCTGTCGATCGACGAGGCATTCCTCGACCTCACCGGCACCGAGCGGCTGCACGGCGCCTCGCCGGCCCGCACCCTCGCCCGCTTCGCGGCGCGGGTGGAGCGCGAGATCGGCATCACCGTGTCGGTCGGCCTGTCGAGCAACAAGTTCCTGGCCAAGCTCGCCTCCGATCTCGAGAAGCCGCGCGGCTTCTCGGTGCTCGGGCCGGCCGCCGCGATCAGCCTCCTGGCGCCCAAGCCGGTCACCGCCATCTTCGGGGTCGGCCAGGCGACCGCGGCGGCGCTGGCGCGCGCCGGCTATCGCACCGTCGGCGACCTGCAACGGGCCGACGAGACGAGCCTGATGCGCGCCTTCGGACCGGAGGGGCTGCGCCTCGCCCGCCTGTCCCGCGGCATCGACGCCCGTGCGGTCACACCCGACCGGCCGGCCAAGAGCATCTCGGCCGAGACGACGCTCGACACCGACCTGGCCGACCTCCGGGCGCTGGAGAAGGTGCTGTGGCCGCTGTGCGAGACGGTGGCGGGCCGCCTCAAGGCCAAGGGCCTCGCCGGCCGCACCGTGACGCTGAAGCTGAAGCGCTCCGACTTCCGGCTGCGCACCCGCTCGCGCGGCCTGCCCGACCCCACCGCCCTGGCCGACACCCTCTTCACCGTCGCCCGCGACCTGCTGGCGCCCGAGATCGACGGCACCCGGTTTCGGCTGATCGGGGTCGGGGTCGGCAGCCTGGGGCCGGGAGACGCGGCCGATCCGCCCGATCTCGTCGACCGCCGCGCCGGCCGCGTCGCCGCCGCCGAGCACGCGGTCGACCGCATCCGCGAAAAGTTCGGGCGTGCCGCCGTGGTTCGCGGGCTGGTGCTCGAGGACGGAACCGAGCGCGCCCCGAAGGACGCGCCGGCGCGGCCGCCCGTCAGGGGCAGGAGCGATCGGGCTTGATGTCGAGCTGCGACATCTCGCCGGAGACGACGAAGTCGCCGTAGTCGAGCCGCAGCGCCCGCGACACACCGTTCTCGAAGAGCTGGAAGGCGATCGAGTAGACCGGGGTCTGCTCGCCCTGGGCGGCCGCACGATCGAAATAGCTGATGGTCACCGGCCAGCGCCGCAGCCCTTCGAGGGCCGCCTGCCCGGCGGTGGCATCGCCCTCGGGGCGGCTCTCCGGGCCGATCGGGGCGCCGATCACGGTGAGGGTCTGGTAGAGCTTCTGGCCCGTCTCGGAGCCGTCGTAGACTGGCAGCTCCAGCAGCGTCTTGCCGTCGCGCGCCGCGTCGAGCACGCGGCGCATGTGCTCGGTCGGGAACACCAGGCCGGCGTCGGCGTCGAACGTCGCCTCCTTCGGCTTGACCAGCGACACCGTGACCTTGCCGTCGCGCCGCTCGGCCTTGCCGTCGACCATGTCGCCGGCCCGGTTGTTGATGTAGTTCTGCGAGCTGAAGCGGAAGCTCTTGGCGGCGCCCTCCTCCCAGGTCGAGGCCCGCAGGTCGCTGACCGCCACCTTGCCCTCGCCGTTGTCGAGCTCGGAGACCTGGCGGAACTGGAGCACGAAGCCGTCACACGCATTGCCGGAGAAGTCGTACAGAATACGGCCTCGCACCGACTGGAGAGTGCGCTTGCCCTGCGAGCGGACGAGCTTGAGATCGTAGACGGCCCGATGCGCCACCAGGCCGGGCGCGGCCTCCGCGGCCGGCACTGTGCCGAGCCCGGTGCCCGCCGCCGCGAGGAGCACGGCGGCCATTACCGGGCCGCAGCGAAGTCCGAGAGAGCCTCTGTGCATCGCCGCGCCGATCTCCTCATCCGCGCCCGCATCCCGGCGCATGGTCGGTCGAAGATAGGAGCGCCCCGGGGCCGCCGCAACCGCCGCCGACCCGCCAGCGTGACCCACGGAGACATGTGGTGCCCCCATTGCGTGACGATCGCCGATCGGGGACAACGTCGCGCGGGACCACGTCCCGCATGCAACTGGCCGGGGAGACTATGGAATGACGACTAGCGCCGAACAGAAGCTCGCCGCACTGGGTATCACGCTGCCGACGCCGGCGGCCCCGATCGCCAACTATGTGGGCTTCGTCCGCTCGGGCCGGCTCCTGTTCGTGTCGGGGCAGCTCTGCCTGGTCGACGGCAAGGCGGTCGCGATCGGCAAGCTGGGCGCCGAGGTGTCGCTGGAGGCGGGCCGCGAGGCGGCGCGCATCTGCGCCATCAACCTGCTGGCCCAGGTGAAGGCGGCGCTCGGCGATCTCGACAAGGTCACCCGGGTGGTGCGGCTCGGCGGCTTCGTCGCCTCCACGCCGTCGTTCCTGGACGGCCCCAAGGTGCTCAACGGCGCCTCCGACCTGATGGTCGAGGTGTTCGGCGAGAAGGGCCGCCACGCCCGCACCACCATCGGGGTCGCGGTGCTGCCGGGCGACGCGGCCGTCGAGGTCGAAGGCACCTTCGAGGTCGCCTGACGTGGCGGCTCGCGCCACATGAGCGGGCGCCGCACGGGCGGTCTCGCCGCGGGCGGCCTTGCCACGACTGGCCTCGCCACGAGTGGCCTCGGCTGGCTGGTGGAGCGTCCGATCGCCCATCGCGGCCTGCACGATGCGGCGGCCGGCCTCGTCGAGAACAGCGCCGCCGCCGTGGCGGCGGCGCTCGAGGCCGGCTACGGCATCGAGGTGGACCTTCAGCGCAGCCGCGACGGCGACGCCATGGTCCACCACGACGACCGGCTCGGCCGGCTCGTCGAAGGCTCGGAGCCGCTGGCCGACCTCACCTCGGCCGCGTTGCAGGCCCGCCGGTTCCATGGCGGCGGCGCGCCGATGATGACTCTCGCGGGCCTGCTCGACCGCGTCGACGGCCGCGTTCCGCTCCTGCTGGAGATCAAGAGCCGCTTCGACGGAGACCTCCGGCTGGCCCGCCGGGTCGCCGCGCTGGTGTCGGCCCGCCCGGCGCGGGTCGCGGTGATGTCGTTCGATCCCGCCTTGGTGGCGGCGCTTGCGGCCGCGATGCCGGCCGTACCCCATGGTCTGGTCGGCCAGAGCCGGCGGCGCGCCGCGGCCAGCCACGATCCGGCCCCGTCCCGGCTCGCCCTCGCGGCCGCCACGCTGCGGGCGGCGCCCCGCTTCCTCGCCTGGAACGTCGACGACCTCGGCACCTGGCCGCCACGCCTCGCGCGCGCGCTGGGCCGCCCGGTGCTCACCTGGACGGTCCGCTCCGAGGCGGTTCGGCGGCGCGCGCTGGACGGGGCCGATCAGGTGATCTTCGAGGGGTTTCGGGCGTAGACTCCAGGCCCTAAATTCCGGGACGAGCCAGTCCGGGAGTTCAGGCTCCCGAACACCGCGACCCCGACCGTGGAGGCCACCCCCTGCCCCCGACGCCCGAGCCCCCGACGAGCGCCTGCCCCGGCGAGGACCGACCCGAGCCCGACCGCGCCGAGGCCGATGCCGGCTGGCGCATCCGCGTCGTCCCCGCCATCGCCGAGGTGCCGGCCGCGAGCTGGGACGCCTGCGCCAATCCGGAGCCGGCGACCTTCGACCCATTCGTGTCGCACGCCTTCCTGGCGGCGCTGGAAGCCTCGCGCTCGGCCTGCGCCCGCACCGGCTGGCAGCCGCGCCACCTGGTGCTGGAGGACGCCGCCGGCGCCGTGCTCGGCGTCGCGCCGTGCTATCTCAAGTCCCATTCGCGCGGCGAGTACGTGTTCGATCACGGCTGGGCCGACGCCTACGAGCGCGCCGGCGGCCGCTATTACCCGAAGCTCCAGGTTTCGGTGCCGTTCACGCCGGCGACCGGCCGCCGCCTGCTGGTCGCCCCGGGGCCGCGAGCCGACATCGCGCAGGCCGCCCTCGCCGACGGACTCGTCGCGTTGTGCCGGCACGAAGGCGCCTCCTCGGCGCACGTCACCTTCATGACCGAGGCCGAATGGCAGCTCGCCGCCGAGCACGGCTTCCTTCTGCGCACCGACCAGCAGTTTCACTGGGACAATCCGGGCTACCGCACCTTCGACGACTTCCTCGACGCGCTGGCCGCACGCAAGCGCAAGGCGATTCGTCGTGAGCGGCGCGAGGCGGTTCAGAACGGCATCGAGATCGTCCGCCTCACCGGCGCGGCGATCGACGAGGCGGCGTGGGACGCCTTCTTCGCCTTCTACATGGACACCGGCTCGCGCAAATGGGGCCGGCCCTATCTCACCCGCGACTTCTTCTCGCGCATCGGCGCCGCCATGGCGGACCGCATCCTGCTGGTGATGGCGCGGCGGCAGGGCCGCTTCGTCGCCGGCGCGCTCAACTTCATCGGTGGCGCGACCCTCTACGGCCGCCACTGGGGCGCCATCGAGCACCATCCGTTCCTGCATTTCGAGCTGTGCTACTACCAGGCGATCGAGTTCGCGATCGAGCGTGGGCTGGCGCGCGTCGAGGCCGGCGCCCAGGGCGAGCACAAGCTCGCCCGCGGCTATCTCCCCAACACCACCTGGTCGGCCCACTTCATCGCCGATCCGGCGCTGCGCCGGGCGATCGCCGACTATCTGGTGCGCGAGCGCGCCTATGTGGATGCCGCCGCGCGCGAGCTGGCCGCCGCGAGCCCGTTCCGCAAGGACGGCGGCATCGACATCCGGCCGCCGTCGGAGGCGGAGATGGAGACCGATTGAGCCTGTGAGACCGCGGGAGCCACGGAGCCGGTCGACCGGGCGCTCGCCTCAGAACTGGATGCCGATCTTGCGGCCACGCTCCCACACCAGGCGGCTCGACTTCTTCATGCCGCCATGCAGGAAGACGAAGCGTTTCGGGATGGGTGCCGTTCCTTGCACGTAGAGGCAGGCGCCGCCGGCACTGATGTCGATCACCTGGCAGTCGAGCGTCGGGCTTTTAGGATCGACGTAGATCTTAGCGACCTTCGGCACGAGGCCGCTCGGCTTCACCCGCACATGCCGGCGCTTTTCGTGCATGTTGGCCTCGGGACAGAAAATTCATTCAGGGTCGTCGAAACGAACGGGATCAATCCAGAGTTACCCGCGAATTTTGTGCGCGTCCTATGAATGGTGGGTTAATGTCCGCTCGATCGCCCGGCTGGCGGCCGCTTGACGCCCGGCGGGGCGGTTTGCAATTCATGCCACAGGCGACGACAGTCGTCGCCGGGGAGCGCCACGGCCGCATCAGCCGATGGCTCGTCGGTGCGAGACTCGTCGGTGCGAGGCTCGCCGGCGCGAGCTCGTCGGTGCGAGACTCATCCACCCGAGTTTCGTGACGTCGAGTTTCGTGACCTCGAGCTTCGCGAAGACGAGTTTCGCGAAGACGGGTTCGCGAAGACGGGTTCGCGAAGACGGGTTCGCGAAGACGAGGCTGCCGCGGCACGGGCACGAGGACTGCGAGGGCGAGATGGCGAGCTACGATCAATCCAACGTGTTCGCGAAGATTCTTCGCGGCGAGCTGCCGTGTCACAAGGTCTACGAGGACGAGCGGGCCTTCGCGTTCCTCGACATCATGCCGCGCTGCCCCGGCCACACGCTGGTGATCCCGAAGGCGCCGGCCCGCAACATCTACGACATCGCGCCCGCCGACCTCGCCCATGTCCACACGGTGGCCCAGATGGTCGCCAAGGCGGCCACCCAGGTGTTCGGCGCCGACGGCATCACCATCCAGCAGTTCAACGAGCCGGCCGGCGGCCAGGTGGTGTTCCACCTGCACGTCCACGTTCTGCCGCGCAAGGACGGCGTGCCGCTGAAGCCGGCCGCCACCTTCAAGGAAGAGGCCGGCGTGCTGGCCGAGCAGGCGACTCGGCTCGCCGCCGCGCTGACGGCGCGCTGAGCATTTTCCGGCGAAGTGGACTCCGGTTCGCCGCTGAAAATGCGATCAGCAAAGAGCGGGGTCCGACCCGGTTGGATCGGATGCCCGCCGAGGGCACGCCGCGGGCGCTGCTCCGCGATCGGCAGGTCGCCATCGATCCGTCAGTTGGCGGTGTCGCGCAAGGCCGCCGCGATCGCCTCGGTGTTGTGGCGCATCATCTCCACATAGCCGGGCGCCGGGCCGCCCGGCCCCGACAGCGCATCCGCATACAGCACGCCGCCGACGCGCGCGTCGGTCTCCTTGGCGATGCGCTCGATCAGCCGCCGGTTCGCGGTGCTCTCGACGAACACGGCACGGATGCGCTCCTTCTTGATCTGGCGGATCAGCTCGGCGATGTCGCGCGCCGTCGGCTCCGCTTCGTCGCCGATCCCCTTGGCGCCGCGCACCGTGATCCCGTAGGCCGCGCCGAAATAGCGGAACGCCTGGTGGGCCGTGATGACGCGGCGCCGCTCCTTTGGAATGCTCGCGAAGGCCGCCACGATGTCGCGGTCGAGCTGGTCGAGACGTTGCAGATAGGTTTCGGCGGCCGCCCGATAGGCGGCCTCGCCGCTCGGATCGGCGGCGGCGAGCGCGTCGCGGATGTTGGCCACATAGAGCTTCGCGTTGGCCACCGACTGCCAAGCATGCGGATCGTCCCCGCCATGATCGTGACCATGGCCGTGATCGCCGCCACCGCCGGCGCGGGCCAGCGGCTTCAGCCCGCGCGTCGCCACCACCACCGGCCCGGCATAGCCGGACGCCTTGATCATCCGCTCGGCCCAGCCCTCGAAGCCGAGGCCGTTGATCACCACGAGACGTGCGCCCGCGAGCTTGCGCGAGTCGGCCGGCGACGGCTGGAACGCATGCATGTCGGCATCGGCGCCGACCAATAGCTCGACCGCGACGCGCGGCCCGCCGACCTGCTTCACCAGATCGCCGAGGATCGAGAAGCTGGCGACGACGCGCAGCGGCTCCACCGGCGCTGTGGCGGGCGCGGGCTCCTGCGCAAGGACCGGCCCGGCGAGAACCAGCAGCGCGGCGGCGGCGAGGATCGATCGTCTGATCACGGACGTCTCCATGGTGTGTCGGCTCGGCTGTCGGCACGGCCCGTCAGAAATGCGCGACGACGCGCAGCTTGGCCTGATGCCGGGTGAAATGATCGAGGTCGAGGAAATCATCGACACCCGGAACGCGCCCCCACACCTGCACCCCGTAGGCGGCGCTGACCAGCACGCCGCCGACGCTCGCGTAGATCGCCGGCCCGACGAACACCGCCTCGCCGGCCAGCGTCTGCATGGCGGCGCCTTCGTACTTGCGCAGCCAGCGCGCATCGGCACCGGCAAAGACGGTCGGCGACAGCCGCAGCATCGCGGCGCCCGACACCCCGAAGGTCGACTCGCGCTCGGACTCGCCGGTGTCGCGCAGCCTCACCCATTCGGGCTCGTAGAACACGTTGAGCGCGGTGAACAGCGTGTTCGGGACGATGTCCTTGTCGACGGCCACCAGGAAGCCGACGGCGTGCTTGGTGACCGGCGCACCCGAGACCTCCTCGACGCGGCCCCAATGCGGCTCGACCACGACGGTGAGCCCGAACGGCGCCCGCTCCCGCTCCAGCAGGCGCTGGCGGAACTCGAGCGAGAGGCCGTCGAACTCCGCCTGGCCGCGACGGAGCGGCATCGCCACCGCCTCATCGGGGGCGAGCGTGCCTCGGGGTGCCGCCGCCTCCAGGCCGTCGACGCCGGAGATGGCGTGATAGGCCATCGAGGCACCGAGCCCGACATGGAAGTTCTCCCACGGCACGAAGCCGAGCTCGATCCGCTGGCTCACCGCCCCATAGGTACCGCTGCCCTTGCCGAAGCCGCCGCTGGTGTCGACCAAGAGATGGCGGTGATGGGCGGGCGCGATGTCGGTGCCGACCGTGTAGGCGAACAGGAACTCGGTCAGCGCCTCGTCGTGCCCGTGCGCGTCGCCGGGCGTGTGCGGCTGTGCGGTCGGCCGGTGGAGGTGACGCAAGGGCGCCGGCGCGCCCACCGCAGACGGCAGGCCGCGTCCGGGATGCCGGCGGTCCGCATGGTGGTGGCCCGCATGCGGTCGGCTCGCATGGCGGTGGCTCGCATGAGCGTGACGGGCTTCGTCTCCACCGTGCCGGTGGACCGTCTTGTCGCGCTGGTCTGCCGCCGGAATCGGGCTGGCCGGCTGCCCAGCCGGTCCGTGACTCACGGCCTGCGCCAGAGCCGCACCGCCGCCGCACAGCACCATGCCGGCCGTCATCGCCACCCGGGCGTGTCCAGTGATCCTCGCGCGCGTTTTCATAGGCCCTCCCGACGACTCCAAAAATGTAATGTTACACTATCACATTTTTGAAGCCTGTCGACCCGCTCGGCACCACGACATTGGCCGTTCGCGGAAGGTCAGTGGCGGGCGTCCCGCCACGGCAGCCCCTGCCGGCGGGCTCGCTACAGCCTGCCCGCACTGGCGCGGGTGGATCGGGAGGCGGGAGAGGCCGTCCTCAGTGGGTCCAGAGACCGCGGCGCGAGTAGGCGAAGTTGTCGGCGTAGGCGATGGTGCGGCGACTCGGCGCCTTGGGCTCCAGCACCTGGTACGGGATGCCGCGCTTCTCGCAGAAGGCGATCGCCTCCTCACGGGTGTCGAAGCGCAGCCGGACCTGCTGGCGGGTGTCGCCGGAGCTGGTCCACCCCATCAGCGGCTCGACCCGGCGCGGCTCGTCCGGCTCGTAGTCCAGCACCCAGTGACGGGTCTTGGCGGTCCCCGACTGCATGGCGTTGCGAGCAGGCTTGTAGATGCGTGCGATCATGGATCGGCCTCGGCCTCGATTCCGGCACTCCCGCCGGCACGGGACAGGCAAGTCCTAAGAGCTGGCGGGCGAAATGCAAGGGCCTGGCATGCAAGAGCGTGGCGCCAGGGGCGCGGATGCGCCATCGCTGCTCCGCCCCGCCGGGCTGGCCGGACCGTCACCGGCAGCAAGGCCGCGCGTCGGAATCACCCAACCAGGCACTGAAACCCGTGACTGCCATGATCGGCCAGATTGGTCGGGGCAGCAGGATTCGAACCTGCGACCTGGAGTACCCAAAACTCCCGCGCTACCAGGCTGCGCTATACCCCGCCGCGAAAAACATGAGTGTTTTCGTGGGCTTGCCGATTCACCGCGGCACTCTAGCAGAAACCCGAGCGGGAACAAATCGTTGCTCCGCCCGGAGCCGGCCGGCGCCCGCAGTCGTCCGTCACGCCTCGGCCAATGCGGCATACCCGAACACGGCGATGTAGTGGCACACGGCGGCCCCCAGCACGAAGCCATGCCAGATCGCGTTCTGAAAGCGCAGATTCCGCCAGAGGTGGAACACCACCCCGACCGAGTACAGGACGCCGCCGATCACGAGGAGCAGCAGCGTCCAGAACGGCAGCGAGGTGCTCAGCGTGCCGAAGATGGCGACGCCGCTCCAGCCGAGCAGCAGATAGAGCACATAGGACAGGCGATCGAAGCGACCCGGACAGCCGAGCTTCAGCGAGATCCCGATGCCGGCCGTCAGCCACACCGCGATCAGCAGGAGCCCCGCCGAGAGATCGTGTTTCAAAGGCGCCAGAAACGGCGTGTAGGTGCCGGCGATCAAGAGGTAGATCGCCGAATGGTCGAAGCGACGCAGGAACCATTTGATCGATGACGGCGGCCACATGTTGTAGGCGGCCGAGATGCCGATCATGGCGACGAGCGACACCGAATAGGTCAAGGTCGCCGGCGTCAACGGTCCGGCGAGCTGATCCAATGCAGCCGCGATCAGAAGCGCGGCGGCGCCCACGACGGCGAGACAGCTGCCGATAACGTGCATGACGCCGTCGGCGAGGAGTTCGGCGCGGTCGTAGTCCCACGAGGATCGCCTCGGCCGGATGCAAGGGGGCACGGCAACTCCGCCTGTTGGACGCCGCCATCAACCGGCGACGTGCGATCGTGGTTCCGGTGTGGCCGCCGACGATCGGCCGTTCGCGTCGCCGTGTCCAGGCCCGATCGCGTCGGCGCACGCGAGCATCCACGGTCGCGAGCGTGACGGCGCGGCGCCTCTCACCGTCCCGCGAACATCGGATGCCCGACCCGGTCGCCCGGCGCGATGCCGAGACGCCGCGCGGTGCCCGCCACCACCTCCAGCACGGCACGCACCGGACCGCCGGACGGGATAGTGCGCTCCGACAGCGGCTCGGTGCCCTCGGCGATGCGGAGGATGCGGCCGTCCGACGTGATGAAGATCATGTCGAGCGACACATAGGTGTTGCGCATCCACATCGAGACCGGCGCGTCGCGCTCGAAATCGAACAGCATGCCTTCGCCCTCGGGCAGCGAGCGGCGGTACATCAATCCGCGCGCCCGCTCCGCGTCGGTCTTGGCGAGCTCGACCGAGAAGACGTGCACGCCGCTGCGGGTGGCGATCTCGAGAATCTGCCGCTCCGCCGCGGCGGCGCGCGGGGCGAGGCCCGTCGCGATCACCAGAGCGGCGACCAGCGACGGCAGCACAAGCGCGAGAAGCGCGCGGCGGGTGATGCGACGAACGATCATGCGGAACCCTTGTGAAGGCTGCGCCGCCGGGGGCGCGGCGTCACCGTAGAGCATTTTCCAGCGCGATGGACAGCGGAACGCGGAGCGAGCGCGCGTCCCGGGCCGTGTCACACGACTGACGGAACACCGGCAGTCACCACCCGTCGCCGACACGGTGGCCGGGATTTTCGGCGGCTCTGGGGACCTGGGGACACACCGATGCGGTTCGGGAGATCACGGCCTGGCTCTCGGAACCGACGGGATCGCGCGGCGGGCCGCGCCGGCTCTCGGCACCGGCAACGGCGGCGACGCGCCGAAAGAATCGGATGGACCGACGAGCAGAGCCGCGGCACCGTCACCCCTTGCGGGAGGACACGGGTCGGACAATTCCGACTGCGGCTCGGGGGACCGCCGTTCAGTGGGAGGCGAGCGCGTGCGGACCACCGTCGGGCCGCACCTCGGCGGCCATCAGGCCCTTCGGGCCGGGACCGAAGCGCACCAGCACGGTCTGCCCGGGCCGCAGCTCGGTGAGGCCATACCGCCGCAGCGTCTCCATGTGGACGAAGATGTCCGGCGTCCCCTCGCCGCGGGTGAGGAAGCCGAACCCACGCAGCCGGTTGAACCACTTCACCACGGCCCGCTCCAGCCCGCTGGTCGGCACCACGTTGACGTGGGTGCGCGGCGGCGGCATCTGGGCCGGATGCACGGCGGTGGTTTCGTCCATCGAGACGATGCGGAACGCCTGGAAGCCCTTCGGCCGCGCCAGCGCCTCGCAGACCACACGAGCGCCCTCGTAGGCGGTCTGGAAGCCGTCGCGACGCAGGCAGGTGACGTGCAGCAGCACGTCCGGCATGCCGTTGTCCGGGACGATGAAGCCGTATCCCTTGGCGACGTCGAACCACTTGATGACGCCGCTGATCTCGACGACGGTCGTCGCCGCGTCGTCGGCGAAGTCGCCGAGAGGTTCAGACACGCCGTAGCCCGCGATGGGCCCTTTAGACCCGAAATCGTCCGTGGCCATGGGGACGTACGCCGCCGCTTTAGGCGCCTCTTGAAGAGCGCTTGACCGAATCTCTTGGCCGAAAAGATATCCAGGCCGCCCGCGATGGGAAACAGGAAAATGAGATCGCCGCAGGTGTTGGGCGAAATCTGTGTATGACGTCGTGCCGCATTCGCCCAACACGACGAATTAGGACGACACGAACGTCTCCAGCACCGTGCCGATGTCGGCCCGCACCACGAGATCGGCGGCATGGTCGAGCTCGGTCGGCTCACGGTTGAGAATCACGAGTCGCGCACCATTGCGCTTGGCGAGCAGCGGGAAACCGGCGGCCGGCCACACCACCAGCGACGAGCCGATCGCCAGGAACAGATCGCAGCGCAAGGTGAGCGCCTCGGCACGGCGCATCTCCACCTCCGGCATAGCCTGACCGAACGATATGGTCGCCGTCTTGATATGTCCACCGCAGTCCGGGCAGTCGGGCGCGTGGCCCTCGGCGACGAACCGCTCCTGGACCCACACCAGCTCGTAGCGCCGCGCACAGGAGAGGCACAAGGCGTAGGTGGTGTTGCCGTGCAACTCCACGACGTCCTCGGGCTCGATGCCGGACGCCTGGTGGAGATTGTCGATGTTCTGGGTGATCACCGCGGGCGCCTTGCCCTGCCGGTACAGGCTGGCCAGCGCGTGATGGCCGCGACCGGGCCGTGCGGCACCGAACTCGCTCTGCATGGCGAAGCGGCGCCGCCATGCCTCGTCGCGCATCGCCTGGCTGGCCAGGAACTCGTCGAAGCCGATCGGCGCGTTCTTGGTCCACAGGCCGCCGGGCGAGCGAAAATCCGGAATGCCGCACTCGGTGGAAATGCCGGCCCCCGTGAACGGCAACACGACGCTGGCACGGGCCACGAGGGCGGCGAGCTGGTCGCGGGCTGTGTCGACGTCCGAAGCGATCATATATGCACCCGCGGAGGCGGCCGGCGTCCGACGACGGCCCCCGACCGATCGAGAGGACTTCATGCGATATCTGCACACGATGCTGCGCGTCCGCAACCTCGAGGCCGCGCTCGACTTCTACTGCGGCAAGCTCGGCCTGACGGAGATCAGCCGCCGCGACGACGACAAGGGGCGGTTCACCCTGGTGTTCCTGGCCGCCCCCGGCGACCGCGCGGTGGTCGGCGCCAGCCAGGCCCACGGCCGCCCGGCCCCGCTGGTGGAGCTGACCTACAACTGGGACGGCGACGAGGATTACGGCGAGGCGCGCTATTTCGGCCACCTCGCCTTCGAGGTCGACGACATCTACGCCACCTGCGCCCGCCTCCAGGCCGCCGGCGTCACCATCAACCGGCCACCGCGCGACGGCCAGATGGCGTTCGTCCGCTCGCCGGACCGCCACTCGGTGGAGCTGTTGCAGAAGGGCGAGCCCCTGCCCCGCCAGGAGCCCTGGGCCTCGATGCCCAACACCGGCCACTGGTGACGGCGCGCCCGCGGCGAGTCGCCGCCTGATGGTCGATCAGGGACGACGCGGCAAGCAGCCGCGGCGGAACCGTCCCCGTCGGCGCCTGCCGCTGCCGCCGCGACGGCCGCCGGCGACGCCCGCCTCCGGCCGGCTCCCCCGGCCGCGAGCGCCATGCCCGACGCGATCCCCGAGGAGCGGATCAAACCTCCGGGCGGCGGCCGCGCCGGCGGGCAAGGGATGGTGCGTGGTCGGCACCGCCCGGACGGCAAAGGGTGAGAGACCGACGGGCTGCCGAGGGCGGCCGGCGACCCCGCAGGCTCGCTTGCCGGCCGCCGGAAACGCCTCTATATGTCGCCGCTCGACACCGCCGCGGCACGCCCGCGCGGTGCCCGCGCCCATCGTCTAGCGGTCCAGGACGTCGCCCTTTCACGGCGAAAACAGGGGTTCGATTCCCCTTGGGCGCGCCAGATTCTTTGTTCACCCCAGATTCCGTTCGCGCCAGATTCCGCTTGCGCCAGTCGGCCGACCGTTCCCCAGCGTGAGCGAAGGCGGCTTCCGGCCCTTCTTCGAATTGCACGTCGAGGGAGTCGAGCTGCTGCCGAGAGGAATCGAGGCGGCCGGCTACCGGCCTGGTGACGAAATCGCGATCGCGCTCGCCATCCCTCCAGCGACCTCGACGCGAACGACCGCTACAGCCTCGCCTTGACGGCGCACTCCGGCGCGCCGCAGCTCCCGGGCCGCCGAACCGCCGTTCACGCCCGATCTCGCGCCCGCACCGACCGAAGCAGTTTTCTCCTGCGCCGCATCCGGACGGAAGATCACGTTCGTTCACGCGCAAAGCGCGACCGATCGGGTTCTTATTTGGCGCGAGCCCTTGAGTTCGCATGCGCGAGATCGGTCTTATGGCGTCCGGCTTCCCGTTTTTGGAGAGCGGACCGTCACCATGACCGGACCTCATACCATCGCCCGCGATGCACGCCCGCGTCGGCGCGACCTCGCCGCCGTCGCGCTCGCCTTCGCCGTCGTGCTCGGCACCACGCTGTTCGCCCGCGGCCAGGACGTGACGCTCGTCAACGTCTCCTACGATCCGACCCGCGAGCTCTATCGCGACATCAACGATGCCTTCGTCAAGCAGTGGCAGGCCAAGACCGGCCAGAAGGTGACGATCCGCACCTCGCATGGCGGCTCCGGTCGCCAGGCCCGCGCCGTGATCGACGGTCTCGACGCCGATGTGGTCACGCTGGCGCTCGCCGGCGACATCGACGCCGTCGCGCGCGAAGGCCGTCAGCTCCTGCCGACCGACTGGCAGGCCCGCCTGCCCGGCAACTCGTCGCCCTACACGTCGACCATCGTGCTGCTGGTGCGCAAGGGCAACCCGAAGAGCATCAAGGATTGGGACGACCTCGCCCGGCCCGGCATCGCAGTGGTCACACCGAACCCGAAGACCTCGGGCGGCGCGCGCTGGAACTACCTCGCCGCCTGGGCCTTCGAGCTCGACCGCTCCAACGATCCGGCCAAGGCCAAGGATCTCGTCGCCCGCATCTTCCGCAACGTTCCGGTGCTCGACACCGGCGCCCGCGGCTCCACCACGACGTTCACCCAGCGGGGCATCGGCGACGTGCTGATCTCGTGGGAGAACGAGGCGTTCCTGGCCCAGAAGGAGTTCGGCGCCGACGCCTTCGACATCGTCTACCCGACGCTGTCGATCCTCGCCGAGCCGCCGGTCGCGCTGGTCGACAAGGTGGTGGACAAGCGCGGTACCCGTGCGGTGGCACAGGCCTATCTGGACTTCCTCTACACGCCCGAGGCACAGCGCCTCATCGCGGCTCACTTCTATCGCCCGTCGCGGCCCGAGCATGCCGATGCGGTCGATCTGGCGCGCTTCCCGCGCATCCGTCTCGTCACCATCGACGGCGTGTTCGGCGGCTGGAGCAAGGCCCAGGCCGAGCACTTCGCCGAGGGCGGCGTGTTCGACCAAATCTACAAGCCCGGCGTCCCGTCGCGATGATCCCGCGAATGGCGAGCGTGCCGGTGCAGGCGGCGAGCGGGCCGATGACGGGCGGGCCGACACTCACCTCGGTGCCGCCCATCCGCCTCCGGCGGCGCAGCGCGCTGCCGGGCTTCGGCCCGACGCTCGGCTTCACCGTGCTCTACCTGTCGCTCGTGGTTCTGGTGCCACTCGCCGTGCTGGTGCTGCGGGCGAGCGGTCTCGGCCTCGCGGGCGTATGGGCGGTCGCGATGTCGCCGCGCGTGCTCGCCGCCCTTCAGGTGAGCTTCGGCCTGTCGCTCGCGGCCGCCACCGTCAATGCACTGCTCGGCCCGGTGGTCGCCTGGGGGCTCACCCGCTATCACTTCCCGGGGCGGCGGCTGCTCGATGCCATCGTCGATCTCCCCTTCGCGTTGCCGACCGCGGTGGCCGGCATCGCCCTCGCCGCCGTGTGGGCGCCGAACGGCTGGATCGGTGGCCTGCTGGCGCCGTGGGGCGTGCAGGTCGCCTACACGCCGCTCGGCATCTTCGTGGCTCTCGTCTTCATCGGCCTGCCTTTCGTGGTGCGCACCGTGCAGCCCGTGCTGGCCGATCTCGATCGCGAGATCGAGGAGGCTTCGGCGACGCTCGGCGCCTCGCGCCGCCAGACCGTGTGGCGGGTCGTCGCTCCGACCGTCCTGCCCGCCGTGCTGACCGGCTTCGCCCTCGCGTTCGGACGCGCGGTCGGCGAGTACGGCTCGGTGATCTTCATCGCCGGCAACATGCCGTTCCGCTCCGAGATCGCGCCGCTCCTGATCGTCGTGCGCCTGGAGGAGTTCGACTATGCCGGCGCCACCGCCATCGCGACCGTCATGCTGGGGATCTCGTTCCTGATGCTGCTCGCCGTCAATCTGCTCCAGGCCTGGAGCCGGCGGAGGCTGGGCCATGTCTGAGACGCTGCCCCGTGCGGCCGTCGGCGCGTGCCTCGATGCCATGCCCCGTCACGCTCCCGCGACACGGCGCCGGGGCGGCGTCATCGACGAGAGCGCGCCGGTCCAGACGGCGCTCGTCGCCGCCGCGGTCGGCATCCTGGCGCTGCTGGTCGTGCTGCCGTTGCTCGCGGTGTTCACCGAAGCGTTGCGGCGCGGCGTCGGGCACTATCTCGAGTCCTTCGCCGATGCGGACACGCAGGCGGCCATCCGGCTGACCCTGATGGTCGCAGGCATCGCGGTGCCGCTCAACCTCGTGTTCGGCCTCGCCGCCGCCTGGGCGATCACCAAGTTCGAGTTCGTCGGCAAGAGCCTGCTGGTCACGCTGATCGACGTGCCGTTCTCGGTGTCGCCAGTGGTATCGGGGCTGGTCTTCGTTCTCTTGTTCGGAGCCCAAGGCGTGTTCGGTGAATGGCTCGCGGCCCACGACGTCCAGATCGTCTTCGCGGTGCCCGGCCTGGTGCTCGCCACCGTGTTCGTGACGGTGCCGTTCGTGGCCCGCGAGCTGATTCCGCTGATGCAGGAGCAGGGAACGAGTGAGGAGGAAGCTGCGCTGACGCTCGGCGCCTCCGGCCTGCGCACCTTTCTCAGCGTCACGCTGCCCAATGTGAAATGGGCGCTGCTCTATGGCGTGCTTCTCTGCAATGCCCGCGCCATGGGCGAGTTCGGCGCGGTCTCGGTCGTCTCCGGCCATGTGCGTGGCCTGACCAACACGATGCCGCTCCATGTGGAGATCCTCTACAATGAATACAACTTCGTCGCTGCTTTCGCGGTCGCCTCCCTCCTGGCCGGACTCGCTCTCGTCACCCTCGTCGCCAAGTCGATCCTGGAATGGCGCGGTGGCGATCAGCTCGAACGGTCACGCCGCATCTGAGGCGTCCGGCACCGTCGCGATCCGCACCGAGGGGCTGGCCAAGGCGTTCGGCGCCACCGCGGCGCTCGCCGGTGTCGATCTCGCGGTCGAGGCGGGCGAGCTGGTCGCGCTGCTCGGTCCGTCGGGCTCCGGCAAGACGACGCTCCTGCGCGTCGTGGCCGGCCTCGAGCAGCCGACCGGCGGACGCATCTTCTTCGGCGGCGAGGACGCGACCTTCGTGCCGGTGCAGGCACGCCGCGTCGGCTTCGTGTTCCAGAGCTACGCCCTGTTCAAGCACATGACGGTGGCGGAGAACATCGCCTACGGGCTGCGCGTGCGGCCGCGCCGCGCGCGGCCGCCTCGCGATGCCATCCGTCGCCGCGTCGGCGAGCTGCTCGACCTCGTCCAGCTCGCCGGCTTGGAACGCCGGTTTCCCTCGCAGCTCTCCGGCGGCCAGCGCCAGCGGGTCGCGCTCGCACGCGCCTTGGCGGTGGAGCCCAAGGTGCTGCTGCTCGACGAGCCGTTCGGAGCGCTCGATGCGCAGGTGCGGCGCGATCTGCGCCGCTGGTTGCGCGAGCTGCACGATCGCACCGGCCACACCACCCTGTTCGTCACCCACGACCAGGACGAGGCGCTGGAGCTGGCCGACCGCGTCGCCATCATGCATCGGGGCCGCATCGAGCAGGTCGGCACGCCGGACGAAATCTACGATCATCCCGCCACCGCCTTCGTGGCCGGCTTCGTCGGCGACGCCGTCCGCCTGCCCGCCGCGGCGGAAGCCGCCGGCCTCCGGGTCGGCGCCCACATGATCCCGAGTCCCGTCGTCGCGGCGAATGGAACGCGGCGAGACGACGGCCCGGCCGTGCTGTTCGTGCGGCCGCACGATCTGGTGCCGGTCGCCGATCATGTGCACGGCATCGCGGTCGAGATCGCCGCGGTCCGCCGCGCCGGTTCCGGCCATCGCGCCGAGGTGATGCTCGGCCACGGCTTGCCGCCGGTCGACGTGGTGCTGCCGGCCGGCCGCACCGCGCGCCGCGGCGACCGCATCCGCGTCGCCTTCGCCAATCTCCGCGTCTTTCCGGCCTGAGCGCCGCACCGTCACCGAGGTTCCGCATGGCGCGCTTTCGCTATTTTCCTGTCTCCTATGATGTCGCCGGCCGCACCGTGTTGGTGGTCGGCGACGGCGAGCAGGCCCTCCAGAAGCTGCGCCTCCTGGTGCGCACGCAGGCGCGGCTCGTGCTGTGCAGCGACACACCCGAACCGGATCTCACACGTTTCGTCCAAGAGAACGACATTGCCCGCGCCGCCGGCGAGCCGACCGCCGCACTGCTCGGCGACGCCGTCCTGATGGTGGTGGCGACCGGCGATGCCGCGCGCGACGCCCGGCTCGCCGCGCTGGCCCGCGCCGCTCGCATCCCGGTCAACGTGGTCGACCGGCCGCATCTGTGCGACTTCGCCACGCCCGCCCTCGTCGACCGCGCGCCCGTGTCCATCGCCATCGCCACCGATGGCGCCGCCCCGGTTCTGGCCCAGCTCGTGCGGGCCCGCATCGAGGCGCTGCTGCCCCCTGGATTCGGCCGCCTCGCCGCGCTGGCCGAGAGCCTTCGCGCCACCGTGCTGGAGCGCCTGCCGGACGGCGCTGCGCGGCGGCGGTTCTGGTCGGCGGTGTTCGGGGGACGCGCCGCCGCCGCGGCGCTCGCGGGCGAGGACGCGCGCGCCCGTGTGATCGCCCTCAAGATGCTCGCCGGCGACGCCGAACGCGAAACGCCGAGCGGCAAGGTGTTCCTGGTCGGCGCCGGCCCGGGGGCCGAGGATCTGCTGACACTGCGCGCTCACCGTCTCCTGATCGAGGCGGACGTGATCGTCCACGACGCGCTGGTGCCCGACGCGGTGGTCGCCATGGGGCGGCGCGATGCCACCCGCATCGCGGTCGGCAAGCGCAAGGGTCATCATTCGGTGCCGCAGGCCGAGATCGACGCCCTGCTGGTGCGGCTCGCCCGCGAGGGCCGCCGCGTCGTTCGCCTCAAGGCCGGCGACCCGATGGTGTTTGGCCGCGCCGGCGAGGAGATCGCGGCGCTGCGCGCCGCCGGCATCGACCACGAGATCGTTCCCGGTGTCACCTCCTCGCTCGCCGCCGCGGCCGACGCCGGGATTCCGCTGACGCTGCGCGGCGTCGCGTCGCATCTGGTGCTCACCACGGCTCACGGGGCCGATGGCGCCGTGCCGTCCGACTGGGCCGCGATCGCAGCGGCCGGTGGCACCGTCGCGATCCACATGGGCCGCAGCGTCGCCGATCGCATGACGGCGCAGCTCCTCGCCGCCGGCCTGCCAGCCGCGACTCCTGTCGTGGCGGTGGAGAACGCCGGCCGTCCCGATCGGCGCCTGTTCGGCGGCCCCTTCGCCACCCTCGCCGGGCTCGCGGCCCGCGACGACATCACCGGCCCGGTGCTGATCCTGATCGGCGCGGCCGTGGCGCACGGCGAGGTCGCCGGCGCCGAGCCGTTCCATCGTGTCGCCGCCGTGCCGGCCGCCGCCTGAGGTGCATCATGTCGAAACGCTCCAAGACGTTCGCGCCGGTGGTCGCCACCGCCAACGATCTCGCCACCGGCACGGTGGTGTTCCGCACGCCGGACGGCCGCTGGTCGGCGGACCTGGCGACGGCCGAGATCGCCACGACGCCGGCCGAGGCCGACGCCCTGCGGCTGCGGGCCGACGCCGACGTCGCCGCCGATCGGGTGGTGGATCTGGCGCTGGTGCCGGTGGTGCGCGACGGAGCCTTCGTGCGACCGACCGCGCTGCGCGAGCTGATCCGCGCCAGCGGCCCCACCATCACGCTGCCGACCGACGCGCCCCGCATCGGGCGCGCTGCGCGGCCGACCCCTTGATCGGACGGAGTGCGCCCATGTACCGTTACGACGAGTTCGACCGCGCCTTCGTGCATGAGCGCGTCGCCGAGTTCCGCGACCAGGTGGGTCGCCGCCTGTCGGGCGAGCTGACCGAGGACCAGTTCAAGCCGCTGCGGCTGATGAACGGCGTCTATCTCCAGCTCCACGCCTACATGCTGCGCATCGCGATCCCCTACGGCACGTTGTCGTCGCGTCAGCTCCGCCAGCTCGCCGCCATCGCTCGCGATCACGACCGCGGTTACGGCCACTTCACGACGCGGCAGAATCTCCAGTTCAACTGGATCGCCCTGAAGGACGTGCCCGACATCCTGGAGAAGCTCGCCGCCGTCGAGATGCACGCCATCCAGACCTCCGGCAACTGCATCCGCAACGTGACGGCCGATCACTTCGCCGGCGCCGCCGCGGACGAGATCGCCGATCCGCGGCCCTATGCGGAGATCCTGCGGCAGTGGTCGTCGCTCCACCCGGAGTTCACCTTCCTGCCGCGCAAGTTCAAGATCGCGGTGACCGGCAGCCCACACGACCGCGCCGCCATCCAGACCCACGACATCGGTCTCCAGTTGACACGCGACGCGACCGGCGCGCTCGGCTTCGTGGTCTATGTGGGCGGCGGCCAGGGGCGCACCCCGATGGTGGCGCGCAAGATCCGCGACTTTCTGCCCGAGCGCGATCTCCTCGCCTACTGCACCGCCATCCTGCGGGTCTACAATCTGGAGGGGCGGCGCGACAACAAGTACAAGGCGCGCATCAAGATCCTCGTTCACGAGAGCGGCGAGGCGGCATTCCGCGAGGCCGTCGAGGCGGAGTTCGCGGCGCTGCGCGACGAGGCGCTCGATCTGCCCACCCCCGAGCGCGACCGGATCGCGACCTATTTCGCCCCGCCACCCTTCGCGGCTCTGCCGGAACGCTCCGTCGTGTTCGAGCGGGCGATCGCGGCCGATCCCGATTTCGCCCGTTTCGCATCGCGCAACGCGCACCCCCACAAGGTGCCGGGCTACGCCATCGTGACGGTGTCGCTGAAGCCGGTCGGCGGCCCACCCGGTGACGCGACCGCGACCCAGATGGAGGCGGTCGCCGACATCGCGGCGCATTACGCCTTCGACGAGATCCGGGTGAGCCACGAGCAGAACCTGGTGCTGCCGCATGTCCGCCGGGACGACCTGCCCGCGGTGTTCGCGGCGCTGCGCCAGGCGGGCCTCGCGACCCCGAACGCGGGCCTCGTCACCGATATCATCTCCTGCCCGGGACTCGACTACTGCGCCCTCGCCACCGCGCGCTCGATCCCGGTCGCCGAGCGGATCTCGGAGCGCTTCGCGGATCTCGATCGCCAGCACGAGATCGGCGACATCAAGATCAAGATCTCCGGCTGCATCAACGCCTGCGGCCACCATCACGTCGGCCACATCGGCATTCTCGGCCTCGAACGCAAGGGCGAGGAGTTCTACCAGATCACCCTCGGCGGATCGGGCGACGAGACCTGCACGATCGGCGAGATCGTCGGTCCCGGCTTCTCGTCGCGTCGCATCGTCGATGCGGTGGAGACGGTGATCGACACGTATCTGGCGCTGCGCACCTCGCCTCGGGAGAATTTTCTCGCCGCCTATCGCCGCCTCGGCGAAGCGCCGTTCCGGGAGGCTCTCTATGCTGCGGCCGAGTGACGACGCCTCGCCCGGAGCCGCCGCCACGGTCCGCGATCTCGTCGCCACCTGGCGACACGCCGATGCGCTCGAGATCGTCGCCGACGCGCTCCGCCGGTTCGCGGGTCGGATCGCACTCGTCTCCTCGTTCGGGGCCGACGCGGCGGTGCTGCTGCACATGGTGGCGCGCGTCGATCCGGCGACGCCGGTGATCCTCGTCGACACGCGGCGGCTGTTCCCGGAGACGCTCGCGTATCGCGACGCGCTCGTCGCCCGCCTCGGCCTCGCCGACGTGCGCACCGTGCGGCCCGCGGCCGCCGCGCTCGCCCGCCTGGACCCGCACGAGGCGCTCGCGGGCCAGGACCCGGACGCCTGCTGCGGGCTCCGCAAGGTATCGCCGTTCGAGACCGCGATCGCGCCCTTCGCGGCCCTGCTGACCGGGCGGCGGCGCGACCAAGCGGTGACCCGCAGGGATCTCCCTCCCGCCGAATGGGACGGCGCGCGCATCAGGATCAACCCGCTCGCCGGCTGGACGGCGGAGCGCGCCGCCACCTGGCGTCGGACTCACGGGCTGCCCGAGCACCCGCTGGCGCCGCAGGGGTATCCATCGATCGGCTGCGTGCCCTGCACGTCGCGGGTCGCCGCCGACGAGGACAGCCGCGCCGGCCGCTGGCGCGGCTTCGAGAAAACCGAGTGCGGCCTGCACGGCCGCCGCAGCATCGCTGTCACGACGGAGTCCTGATCATGCCGCTCTATCGCTCCGGTGCGTTCGTGACCGACGACTGGACCTTCCTGACCGACGACACGCCCCTACCCGCGACGGGAGCGGTGGGGGTGTCGCGCACGCGCTTCCTCGCCGAGCGCGACGCGCTGCTCGGCCGCACCGACCCGGTGGGGGTGATGCTCACCGCCGGCGACACTCTCGCCGGAATCGTTCCCGATCTGCCGCGTCTCGCGCTGATCGCGCTGCGCTTCCCGAAATATGGCGACGGTCGTCCCTACTCGCTGGCCCGGCTGCTGCGCGAGCGCCACGGCTATCGGGGCGAGCTGCGCGCCATCGGCGATGTGCTGCACGACCAGATTCCGCTGATGCGCCGCTGCGGCTTCGATGCCTTCGAGGTCTCGCATCCCAGCACCGTCGCGGCGCTGCGCGACCAGCGTGTCGTCGCCGTGCGGCACCACTATCAACCCGCCTCCGCCGAGGCATCCGAAATCAGGCCCGAGTCGCACCCGTGGCGGCGCGTCTCGGCCCCGCATCTGTGATGAGGCCCGCCATGCGCAGCGCCGAAGTGCTCGTCGATCGCCCGTCCACCGCCGAAGTCGCGCGTCCGCCGGAGCAGCAGCCGCGCCTGTCGCCGCATCTGCGCCGCCTGGAGGCCGAGGCGATCCACATCATGCGCGAGGTCGCGGCCGAGTTCCGCAAGCCGGTGATGCTCTACTCGGTCGGCAAGGACTCCTCGGTGATGCTGCACATCGCCCGCAAGGCGTTCTTTCCGGGACGGCCGCCCTTCCCGCTCCTGCACATCGCGACGGGCTGGGACTTCGCCGCGGTGCTGGCGCATCGCGACCGCATGGCGTCCACCTACGGGCTCGATCTGCTCGTCCACACCAATGCCGAGGCGGCCGCGGCCGGCACCAACCCGTTCGACACCGAGACCGGCGAGTACACCCGCCTGATGCTGACCGAAGCCCTCAAGGCGGCGCTCGATGCCTACGGGTTCGACGCCGCCTTCGGCGGCGCCCGGCGCGACGAGGAGAAGTCGCGCGCCAAGGAGCGGATCTTCTCGCACCGGCGCAACCATGTCTGGGACCCGCGCAACCAGCGGCCAGAGCTGTGGCGGCTGTTCAACACGCGCCTCGCCCCGGGCGACTCCATGCGCGTCTTCCCGCTCTCCAACTGGACCGAGCTCGACGTGTGGGACTACATCCGCGCCGAGGCGATCCCGATCGTGCCGCTCTACTTCGCGGCCGAGCGCCCGGTGGTGGAGCGCGACGGCGCCCTGCTGGTGGTCGACGATCCCCGCATGCGGTTCCGCCCCGGGGAGCGCGTGGAGCCGCGCGTGGTGCGCTTCCGCACCCTCGGCTGCTGGCCGCTCACCGGCGCGGTCGAATCCCCCGCGGCCGACCTCGACGGCATCGTGGCCGAGATCGTCGCGTCGCGCGTGTCGGAGCGCAACGGCCGCCTGGTCGACGCCGCACTGGCCGCCTCCATGGAAGCCAAGAAGCGCGAGGGCTACTTCTGATGTCGACCGTGACGCCGACCCTGATCCGACCCACCGCTCCGGCCCGCTCGACGCCACCGCAGGACGGCGCGGCGTCCGCCGCCGTGCGCGCGCGGGGCGCCTTGAGGCTCATCGCCTGCGGCTCCGTCGACGACGGCAAGTCGACCCTCATCGGTCGCCTGCTGCACGAGACCCAGGCGGTGTTCGAGGATCAGCTCGCCGCCCTCTCGCACGACAGCCGCCGCTTCGGCACCACCGGCGACGACATCGACGTCGCCCTGCTGCTCGATGGCCTGGAAGCCGAGCGCCAGCAGGGCATCACCATCGATGTCGCCTATCGGTTCTTCTCGTCGGCGCGACGCGCCTTCATGGTCGCCGACACGCCCGGCCATGTGCAGTACACCCGCAACATGGCGACCGGCGCCTCCGGGGCCGAGCTCGCGGTGCTGTTGATCGACGCCCGCAAGGGGCTGCTGGAGCAGACGCGACGGCATGCGGCCATCGTGGCGCTGCTCGGCATCCGCGACGTGGTGCTGGCGGTGAACAAGATGGACCTGGTCGGCTGGTCGGCGGCACGCTTCGCCCAGGTGGCCGATGCCTTCCGGAGCTTCGCGGCGCCGCTCGCCTTCCACACCGTCACGGCCATCCCGCTGTCGGCGCGCTTTGGTGACAATGTGGTCCGCGTCAGCGCCGCGACGCCCTGGTACGGCGGACCGACCCTGCTTCAGCATCTCGAGACGATCGAGATAGCCGATGCGGCCGATGCCCCGCTCCGCTTTCCGGTGCAGTGGGTGAGCCGCCCGCACGCCGACTTCCGCGGCGCCGCCGGCACGGTGGCGAGCGGACGCGTGGCGGTCGGCGATCCCGTCGTGGTGGCCGCCTCGGGCCGCACCACCCGGGTCGCCCGCATCGTCACCATGGACGGCGACCTGCCCGAGGCCACTGCCGGCGCGGCGGTGACGCTCACCTTCGCGGACGAGGTCGATGTCGGCCGTGGCGACGTGCTGGTGCCGCCGCGCGAGCGCCCGACGGTGACGCGGCGCTTCTCGGCCGATCTCGTCTGGATGACCGACCGCGACGCGGCGGCGGGAGATCGCGTCCTGCTCAAGATCGGCACCGCCTCGGTGCCGGCGACGCTGCTCCGCGTGGTGGACCGGCTCGATCTCGGCAGTCTCGACCGCGTTGCCGACGACCGGCTGATGCTCAACGGCATCGGCCGCGTCCATATCGAGACGGCGTTGCCGGTGGCGATCGACCCTTACGCCGAGAACCGCGCCACCGGCGGCTTCATCCTGATCGACCGAGCGACCGGAACCACCGCCGCGGCCGGACTGATCGTGGCGCCGCTCGACGCCGCCCGCGACGTCCATCCCCAGGCCGATGCGGTCGATCCCGACGTGCGGGCGCATCTCAAGGCCCAGCAGCCGCTGGCGGTCTGGCTCACCGGCCTTCCCGGCGCCGGCAAGTCGACCATCGCCAGTCTGGTGGAGCGCCGCCTCGTCGCCCTCGGCCATCACACCATGGTGCTCGACGGCGACAACCTGCGGCGCGGCCTCAACGCCGATCTCGGCTTCGATCCGCGCGCGCGCGCCGAGAACGTCCGTCGCGTCGGCGAGGTGGCACGCCTGATGGTCGATGCCGGCCTGATCGTGCTGGTCGCTCTCGTCTCGCCGTTCCGCGCCGATCGCGCGGCCGCGGCGGCGCTGTTCCCGGCCGGCCGCTTCATGGAGGTGCTGATCGATGCACCGGCCGAGACCTGCCGCAGCCGCGATCCCAAGGGTCTGTATGCCAAGGCGGAGAGCGGCCGCATCGTCGACTTCACCGGCCGTGACCAGGCGTACGAGCCGCCGCGCGACCCGGCGCTGGTGATCGACACCGCGACGACCACGCCCGATGTCGCGGCCGAGCGTCTGGTGCAGGCGATCCTGGCGCGCGTGCGTCCCCTGCCGGCGACGGCACTCGACGGCGCCCAACTCTGATACTGTTTTGCGGTGATCAGTGCGCCGTCATTCCGGGGCGCCGCGCAGCGGCGAGCCCGGAATCCAGCGGCAAACTCGGAGCTCTCGGCTGGATTCCGGACAGCCGCTTCGCGGCTTCCGGAATGACCATCGAGTTGATCAGCCGGATCTCGTATGACTCCGCGCCCGTCTGGAGTCCCGCTTGCGCGGGACTGAGCGGAGCGTGGGCTGCGGGAGCGGGCGGACCGCGCGGCTGCGGCAAAACCTGGCGGCTACACCACAAGCACCGGCGACAGGCGGAGCGTCTCGGCGCCTGCCGTTCCGGCCGGCGCGGTCGCCGCGAGATGTCGCACGAGTGCCGCGCCGATGTCGTCGGCCTCCCCGACGAGCGCTCCCTTGAAAGACGCGAGCCGCGGGTCGGCGACATCTGTCCAAGCCAGCGTCCAGTGACAGCCGTCGCGGCTCAGAACGCCATGGACGCGGCCATCGTGAACGACGTGCCAGAGCTCCGGAGCCGCTGCCTCGCGATAGGACCGAGCCAGATCCGACAAGATGCGCCGGAGGCGCGTCGGGAGATCGTGCGGAGCGAGACGGGTGGTGACCATGCGCCGAGGTTGCGCCGGCGCGGCATCGTCATCAAGACGAACGGTCTCGTTATTCTCGTGCGATCCGGAGAAAGAACCCGGCCTCCGATGGAGGCCGGGAGAAGATCGTCAGTGGCTGCGAGGATCTCTCGCGCGCCACCACGCTCACGGCTGATCCGGCCGCTTCACCAGGAGGCCAGCACGGCGCCGTCGAACTTCTGCTCGATGAACGCCTTGACCTCCGGCGACCGATAGCTCTCGACGAACGTCGCCACCCACGGCTTCTCCCGATCGACGGCCCGCACGACAATCAGGTTCACGTACGGCCCCTTCGGGTCCTCGCGCAGAATGGCGTCGCGTCCAGGATTGAGGCCCGCCGGAATCGCATAGTTGGTGTTGACGGCAGCGACGTCGACGTCGTCGAGGGCGCGCGGCGTCTGCGCCGCCTCGATCTCGACGAAGCGCAGCTTCTTCGGATTCTGCACCACGTCGAGCACGGTCGGCGACCAGCCGACGCCGTCGCGCAGCTTGATCACGCCCTTGTCCTGGAGCAGCAGCAGCGAGCGGCCGCCATTGGTCGGATCGTTCGGGATGGCGACGCGCGCGCCGTCCGGCACCGCGTCCCAGCTCTTGTATTTCTTCGAGTAGAGGCCGATCGGGAAGTTGACGGTCGACCCGACGCTCTCCAGCCGGAACCGGCGGTCCTTCTTCTGCTGCTCGAGGAAGGGACCGTGCTGGTACGAGTTGGCCTCCAGGTCTCCGGCGTCGAGCGCGACATTCGGCGTGATGTAGTCGGAGAACTCGACGATCTTCAGGTCGAGCCCGCGCTTGGCAGCGACGCCCTTCACCACCTCGAGGATCTGGGCGTGCGGGCCGGCGGTGGCGCCGATGCGGACCGTCTGGGGGGCGGCCGCCGACGACGGCGTCTGCGCCGCGGCGGCGAGCGGAAGGATCACGGCGGCCACGACCGTAGTGGCGAAGATCCGGCGGGTGAAGGCATGCGACATGATGGCTCTCCTGACGAAGAGATGAGACGGACGGATTGAAAGACGGAAAGGTCGGACGACCGCCGATCGCGGCGATCGTCCGCGCACGGCGACTAATCGGTCGCCGCGATCGCTCAGCCGCGGCGGACGCGCCGGTCGGCACGGCGGGCCAGCGCCTCGCCGGCGCTCTGCACCGCCTGCACCAGCACGATCAGCACCACCACCACCACCAGCATCACGTCCGGCATGAATCGCTGGTAGCCGAACCGGATGCCGAGATCGCCGAGACCGCCACCGCCGACGGCGCCCACCATGGCCGAATGGCCGATCAGGCTGACCACCGTCAGGGTGAGGCCGAGGGTGAGGCCGGGCAGCGCCTCGGGCAGCAGCACCTTGCGGACGATCTGCAAGGGCGTCGCGCCCATCGCCTTGGCGGCCTCGACGAGCCCGTGGTCCACCTCGCGGATCGCCGCCTCGACGATGCGGGCGATGAACGGCGTCGCCGCCACGGTGAGCGGCACGATGGCCGCCGTGGTGCCGATCGAGGTGCCGGCCAGCAGCCGCGTGAACGGGATGATGGCGACCACCAGGATGATGAACGGGGTCGAGCGCGCCGCGTTCACGATGGTGCCGAGCACGCGGTTGACGAGCGGCGCCGCGAACAGCTCGCCGCGCCCGCTGGTGGCGAGGAAGACACCGAGCGGCAGGCCGAACAGCGTGCCGAGCAGGCCGGCCGCCGCCACCATGTAGAGCGTTTCGAGCGTGGCATCGAAGACCAGGCGGACGAGTTCAGGCGACATGGCCGAGCACCTCCACGCCGAGACCGTTCGACCGCACCAGCGCCGTCACGGCGGCGACCAGATCGGGCCGCGACGGCACGCCGACCACCAGCGTGCCGAACGGCGCGCCGCCGATCTCGTCGATGCGGCCGGCCAGGATGTTCACCTCGATGTCGAGGCTGCGCGACAGCCGGCTCAGGATCGGCTCGGTCGCCTCGTCTCCGGTGAAGACGATGCGCAGCACCGTAAGGCTGGCGCCGGCCGGATCGGCGCGCAGCCGCGCCGACAGCTCGGGCGGCAGCGCGGTGCCGTTGACGGCGGCGACGAGACGCCGCGTCGTCTCGGCCCGCGGATGAGCGAAGACGCCGTAGACGGCGCCCTCCTCCACCACCCGGCCGCCTTCCAGCACGGCGACGCGGTCGCAGATCGAGGTGATCACGCGCATCTCGTGGGTGATCAGCACGATGGTGACGCCGGTCAGCGCATTGACCCGCTTCAGCAGCGCCAGGATCTGCTCGGTGGTCTCCGGGTCGAGCGCCGAGGTGGCCTCGTCGGAAAGCAGCACCTTGGGCTCGGTGGCGAGTGCCCGGGCGATGCCGACGCGCTGCTTCTGCCCGCCCGACAGCTCGGCCGGATAGCGGTTCGCCTTGTCGGCGAGCCCGACCAGATCCAGAAGCTCGGCGACGCGCGTCCGGATCGTCTCGGCCGGCACGCCGGCGAGCTCCAGCGGCAGCGCCACATTGGCGGCCGCGGTGCGCGACGACAGCAGGTTGAAATGCTGGAAGATCATGCCGATGCGCCGGCGCAGCGCGCGCAGGCCGGGCGCGTCGAGCCCGGCGAGGTCGACGCCGTCGATCAGCACCCGTCCCTGCGTCGGCCGATCGAGGCCGTTGACGAGGCGCACCAGCGTGGACTTGCCGGCGCCGGAGCGGCCGATGATGCCGTAGATCGAGCCGGGCGCCACATCGAGCGAGACGTGATCGAGCGCCGCCACCGCCGGATCGCTCTTGCGGGCCGGGAAGATCCGCGACACCGCCTCGAAGCGGACGGCCGGCACATCCATCGCCGTGGCGGCGGCATGCTGGGCGGCGCCGCCGGTCGAAGCGACGCGCGACCGCAGGTCGGCCGCGAGATCGCCGACACGCCCGACCAGCGCGTCCATCAGCGAGAAGGTCGCGGGGCGGGCCGAGGTGGTGGCCGCGGCAGCGGAGATCGATCGAGGTGAGACTGTCGAGATGGCCATGGGGCTCCTCTCCAAGCAAATCGGAGCCCACGAACGCCTTCGTGGCGCTTTAGCGGTTGGTGCGCGGCCGCAAGCTGCTCCGTCAAATCCCGCGATCGTCCGATGGGTTCGAGAGAGCCATCGGCCGATACCCCAATAGGTCGCGCAGATCGCCGCCGGAATCAACCGAAGCGGATTTCAAATTTTCGGCCGGCGCGGGCCGAATCCTCCTCTCGATACCCCTGGGTCGCGAAATTTCGTTCGCCGTCCGCCGGCAGCGCAGCCATCGAGCCCGACCGGCGGCGCGAGTCTCGTGCCTGGTCGGCACAGGGCCGTCTCGTGGCGTCGCGGGACGGAGAAAATCACGTCTGTCACCGGCCGTGATCGCAGAGGCGCTTCGCTTTTCGCCGCCGCCCCTTGCGGCTGCGCGCCGGCCACGTCATCCATGGGATACCGCCGCGACAGACGGAGTCTCGGAGTTCGCATGAGCACCGCCAGCGCAACCATCATCGATCTGTCGGCCTATCGGGCCGCCCGCCGGCGCCCCGCCGCAGCGCACCACGCGGCCGCAGCCGCGGCGCCGATGGTGCCGCCCTTCTTCGCCGTGATCATGCTGCCGGCGCCGTGCCTGATGATGTGGACGCCGCTCTGGCTCGCCGCCCCGACTGCGCCGGATCGTCACACCGTGCCATGAATCAGCACAGTCCGCCCGATCAGTACCCGGACGACCACCCGGTCGGCCGCGATGCCGACGGGTCCGACCTCGCCGTCGTGGTCGGCCGGAACCTGCGGCGTCTGCGCACCCGGCAGGGCCATTCGCTGGAGCGCCTCGCCCGCCTGTCCGGCGTCAGCCGCGCCATGCTGGGACAGATCGAGACCGGCAAGAGCACGCCGACGATCGCGCTCTTGTGGAAGGTGGCGATCGCGCTCGGGGTTCCGTTCGCGACGCTGCTGACGGCGGAGAAGCATGCCGGGGCGCTGGTGCTGCGCCGTGATCGCGCCAAGGTGCTGGCCTCGAGCGAGGGGCGCTTCACGTCGCGAGCGCTGTTTCCGTTCGACGATGCCCGGCAGGTGGAGTTCTACGAGGTGCGGATCGCGCCGTTCCACCGCGAGGACGCCGATGCGCACGCGCCCGGCACCCGGGAGAACCTGATCGTCGCCCGCGGCGCGGTGGAGATCCTGATCGGACAGCAGCCGCCGATCGATCTCGCCGAAGGCGACGCCCTGCTGTTCGAGGCCGACGTCCCGCACGGCTACCGCAATTTCGGCTCCACCGAGGCGGTGCTGTATCTGGTGATGACCTATGTGGCGACGATCGGCTGAGCGGGGCTCGGCCGATCGTCCGCCATCTGTCGTGTCGGCCGCGGCGGCGTCACAGGAGTTTGGTCCGGCGGCGACGCAACCGGCCTGGTCGTGCGATCACGCTTGGTGATCACGCCTGATCATCACGCCTTCATGGGCATGCAGCACAAGGTCATGCCGCCGCACGCCATCATCATCGGCATGCCGGCCGCCATGGCGTTGCACATGGCTTGGCAGCACTGCATCACCATGTCCTTCATGGCGGCGTCCATGGCGGTGATCTCGCAGGTCATGCCGGTCTCCGTCATGGTGCAGGTGGCCCGGCACATCATCATCGGGGTCGGCATCGTCATCGGCATCATGCCGGCCATCGACATCATGGGATTCATCATCGGGTTCATCATCATGGGCATCATGCCCATGCCCGTCATCCCCATCGGCATCGCCATGCCCGGCATGCCCATGGCGGGCATCGCGGTGGCCGGCATCGCGGTGGCCGCCGTGGCGGTCTGCATGGTCGGCATCGTCATCGTGGCAGTCATGGTCGTCTCCGGTCGTGTGACGGGTCGTCCCCGTCGGTCGATCGAAGACTAGGACGAGCGGACGAGGCCGCAATCACGACGTGCGGCTGCGCGTCGCTTTCCTCCGCTGCAACGACGCGATCGCCATGTCAGCGGAGGCGCCGTCGGCGCGGCTGGAGGAGCATCCGCGATGTTGGAGACGACACGCTTCCGCCACGCCCGCGTCCGCTCGCAGGCGTCCTGCGCGCCCTGGCGCCGACCGAAACCTCGCGTCAGCCCACAACCGGCAGCGTCGCCGATTCCTCACGGATGCTGCTCAGCACCCGGCGCAGCAGCGCGAGATCCACCGGCTTCGGCAGCGAGTGGCGCACGTCGAGCTTGATGAGGCCGGCGAGCGCCACCGTCTCGCTGCGCAACGCCGCATTGGCGCCGCTGACGATGACGATCGGAGTGCGGCAGCCGATCCCCACGAGGGCATGCATCACGTCGAGACCGTTGCGGGCGCCGAGCGAGAGATCGAGCGTGATGACCGTGTAGGTGTGCTGGCGCAGCAGCGCCATCGCGGCCCCGAAGGTCGCGGCGCTAGTGGCGACGAAGCCCGCCCGCTCGGCGGTCTTGCACAACACCATGCGCTGAACGTCGTCGTCGTCGATCACCAGTACGGTGGCGGGCGTGCCCGCCGCCTCGCACATCGTCGCGGCATGGGCCTTCATGGCCGCCGCAGGCACCAGGCGCGTCGCCGGGTCGAGCATGTCGGCCTCCTCCGGGCAGTTCGAACCACGGGTATGGGTTTACGCTCGCCCCGCGAACGTCGCGTTAATTCGAACTGCGAAAAAACGCCGAATTTTCCGGCCCGACGAAAGCCCTCGTTCACCACGCGGCCGTGACCCCGCAGCCGTCACGCTCACAGATGCCGCATGCCGAGGCTGGCGAGCAGCGGCAGCAGCTCGTCGCGGGCCCGCTGCCGATGCGTCCGCGCCAGGGTGGCGGCGCGCGCGCCGTCGCCCTTGCGGATCGCCGCAGTGAGCGCGAGATGCTCCTTGAGCGAGCGCGTCGGCTTCGCCCGCAGCCGCAGCGTCATCATGCGGGCGCGATGCGACTGGTCCATCACGGTGTGGTAGGCGCGGGCGAGCCGGGCGTTGCCGCAATGCTCGACCAGCAGCCGGTGGAAGCGGCCGTCGGCCTCGCCCCAGGCGTCGAGATCGTCGCGATCGAGAGCCGCACGCATGTCGGCATTGACGGCGTCGAGCGCCGCGAGC
The DNA here is from genome assembly GCA_009720755.1 of Rhodoplanes serenus. Classification (GTDB taxonomy): domain Bacteria; phylum Pseudomonadota; class Alphaproteobacteria; order Rhizobiales; family Xanthobacteraceae; genus Rhodoplanes; species Rhodoplanes serenus. The sequence goes on along the minus strand of WNKV01000003.1, from coordinate 224,739 downwards.
GCCGGCCGCCGAGCCGCGTCCGCGGCGCCCGCCAGCAGCTCGGCGGCGAGCCCTTCGAGAACGCCGATCAGGTCGTAGATCTCGCGCATGTCGTCGGGCGACAGCGCACAGACGACGACACCGCGCTTCGGCAGCACGCGGACGAGCCCCTCCTCCTGGAGCCGGATCAGCGCCTCGTGCACCGGCGTGCGGCTCATCCCGAGCCGCACCGCGATCTCCTGCTCGGAAGCCTGATAGCCGGGCGGAAACACGTTGTCGCGCACCGCCCTCTTGAGGGCCCGGTAAGCGTCCTCGACCAGCGAGGACGGCCGCTCGTCCGCCGCCGGTCCACCGTCGACCGACGTGTCGGCGACCGGCTCACCGCGGGCCGGCCCCGCCGCCGGCCGCGCAGTCCGCAGCGGCGCTGCGCGGGATGGTGTCGCGCGAGATGGTGCCGCGCCGGCCCGCCGCGCCGTCATCGGAGCGCCCTTCGGGCATCGCGTGCGGGGCATGCTTGCATGGAAGCTCCTATGGATCATTGACTCTCGATGGCCCGCGGCAGTATAGCGGATTCGTCACCTTCCATGGAAGGCGGTATGCAACCGGACCGGAGACCACGACGGAACCGATTGCGACGGCACCGCGCGACGGTGGCGGAAATGCGAGCACGACGCCGGCCACGCCGGGCCGACCACGAAGGCAGGACGACATGCGCAGCTATCGGATCGCGGCCATTCCCGGCGACGGCATCGGCACCGAGGTGATCGCGGCCGGCCTCCAGGCGCTCGCTGTCTGTTCCGAGCGTGACGGCGGCTTCCGCCTCGCGGTCGACCACTTCGACTGGGGCTCCGACTACTACAAGGCGCACGGCCGCATGATGCCGGAGGACGGCCGCGACCAGATCCGCCACCACGACGCGATCTTCTTCGGCGCGGTCGGCGCCCCCGACGTGCCCGATCACGTCACCCTGTGGGGCCTGCGCCTCGCCATCTGCCAGCCGTTCCAGCAATACGCCAATGTGCGGCCCACCCGCGTGCTGCCCGGCATCACCAGCCCGCTGCGCCACGTCTCCGGCCCCGAGCTCGATTGGGTGATCGTGCGCGAGAACTCAGAAGGCGAATATGCGGGCGTCGGCGGCCGCGTCCACAAGGGCTTCCCGCACGAGACCGCCACCGACGTCGCGATGTTCACCCGCACCGGCGTCACTCGCATCATGCGCTATGCCTTCGGGCTCGCCCGCTCGCGGCCGCGCAAGCGCCTGACGGTGGTCACCAAGTCCAACGCGCAGCGCCACGCCATGGTGATGTGGGACGAGATCGCCGCCGAGGTGGCGGCCGAGTTCCCCGATGTCGACTGCGACAAGATGCTGGTCGATGCCATGACCATGCGGATGGTGATGCGCCCGGACAGCATCGACACCATCGTGGCCACAAACCTGCACGCCGACATCCTGTCGGATCTGGCGGCCGCGCTGGCCGGCTCGCTCGGCATCGCGCCGACCGGCAACATCAATCCCGAGCGCGAGTTCCCGTCGATGTTCGAGCCCATTCACGGCTCCGCCTTCGACATCACCGGCAAGGGCATCGCCAATCCGGTCGCCACCTTCTGGTCGGGCGCCATGATGCTCGAGCATCTCGGCGAACGTGACGCCGCGGCGCGCCTGATGCGCGCGGTCGAGCGCGTCACCGCCGATCCGCGGCTGCACACGCCGGATCTCGGCGGCACCGCGACCACCGCTCAGGTCACCGACGCGGTCTGCGAGGCGCTGCTCGGAGACAATCGGTAGCCGGCCGCTCCGGCGCATCGCCTCGCGGGAGACAGCCCATGCGCTTCGACTCCGCGCGACGGGTCGGCGCGGCCGTGCGGGCCGCGGCGGCCGGCCTCGCCCTCTTCGGCCTCGCGACTCCGCTTTCGGCCGAGACCTGGCCCAGCAAGCCGATCACCATCCTGGTGCCCTCGGCGGCGGGAGGCCCGACCGACACGGTGGCGCGGCTGATCGCCGAGTCGATGACCAAGACGCTCGGCCAGACCGTCATCGTCGAGAACCAGGGCGGCGCCGGCGGCACCATCGGCATGGCCCGCATCGCCCGCACGCCGGCCGACGGCTACACACTGGCGATCTGGCATATCGCCCACGCCACCGCGCCGGCCCTGTACGACGGCTTGAAGTACAATCCGGTCGCCGACTTCGATCACATCGGCCGCATCACCGACGTGCCGATGACCATCGTCTCCAAGGCCGGCCTGCCGCCGACCTCGATCGGCGCGCTGATCGACTGGATGAAGGCCAACAAGGACAGCGCAAGCTTCGGCCATGCGGGGGTCGGCTCGGCCGCCCATCTGTGTGCGCTGCTGTTCATGAGCGAGCTGAAGCTTCAGCTCGCCCAGGTCGCCTATCGCGGCACCGGCCCGGCCATGAACGATTTGGTCGGGGGCCAGATCGATCTCCTGTGCGACCAGACCACCAATACGACGAACCACATCAAGGAAGGGCGCATCAAGGGTTACGCGGTGACGACCAAGACACGGGTGTCGTCGCTGCCCGAGCTGCCGACCCTCGACGAGAGCGCCATGAAGGGCTTCGAGGTGTCGGCCTGGCACGCCATGTGGGCGCCGCGCGGGCTCCCCAAGGAGGCGACCGACAAGCTGGTGCCGGCCCTTCAGGCGGCCCTCCAGGACCCCAAGGTGATCGAGCGGTTCGCCAGCCTCGGCACCGTGCCGGTGCCGCTCGCCCAGGCGACGCCCGAGGCGCTGCGCAGCCAGCTCGCCGCCGAGGTGGCCAAATGGGATACGGTGATCAAGGCGGCCGGCGTGAAGGGCAACTGACCAGCCGAGCGGGCGCGCGGCGCGGTGGCAGCCACCCGCCTGCGCGGCGATCCTCAGAACCGAAGACCAGCCGATCCCGGACGAGCGGGGTCGGCCGTCTCGTCTGAACGGCCCACAGCGTCCACGAGGACGCGGCGCCGCGGCCGTCGCTCACCGCGTCCGGCCGCACACGATGCTGACCTCGCCGGGCAGTCGCTCGCCCGTCCACGCCGCCGCCGTCAGGGTGCGCTCGGCCGGAATCGGCAACGCCGTGATCAGCACCTCGTCGGCCTCGCAGGCGGCCCGGCAGGACCCCGGCCCGTCGCAGCCGCGGGTGACGGCGCGCAGCAGCGGCGCAGCCGTTGGGGCTGTCGCGGTGGCCGGCGCGGCAGCCTCGCCGCGCTCCCCCTTCGGCCCGAGTGGCCCGGGAGGACCGGGCGGACCGGCGAGGCCCTGCGGGCCAGCCTCCCCCTTCGGCCCCGCCTCACCCTTGGGGCCGATATCCCCCTTGGGACCGATGTCGCCCTTGGGACCGACATCCCCCTTGGGACCGGCGTCGCCTTTGGGGCCGGGAGCCCCGGTCTCGCCGCGTGGTCCCACCTGGCCGCAGTTGGCGACGACGATGTCGCGCGTCTCGCCGGCCGATTGCACCGTCACGGTGCAGTCCGCCGGATGATAGACGGCGCGCCAAACGAAACGCCGGTCGCGGCCCGAGACCACCTCGAAGCTCTCGTCGAACGTGACCTTCTCGTTGGCCCGGGCGACGCGACCGAGCACCACGATCTCGCCCGCCTCGATACGGGCCGCAGCGATCTCGATCGCGGCTTCGGCCGAACCGACGGCGAGCAGGGCCGTCACGGCCCCGAGCGTGATCGTTCGCATGGTTCTGATCGACCTTCCGCTGGCTGACGAGCCGCTGATCGGACCCGTTGGGACCGGCTGGCGCGCCACGCCGCCGCTCTCGCAATCGGCGCGGCGATCGGCGCCGGGCCGCAGCACGGATCATGGAACCGGCCGGGCGGCCGGTCGAGACCGGACAGGCCGCGGCGCGGCGACCCGCAAGGGCAGCGGTGCCGCGGCGGCAGCAGTGCCGCGGCGGCGCAGACGAGCCGGCCGCCGCCACCGCGTCGCGATCGGATCAGGAGGACGGGCCGGACTTGCCCATCTTGGTCGGGTCGGTCACCGCCTTGATGGCGGTCTCGCTCAGGTCCTTCACCTGCTCGGTCATCGCCTGCATCTGCGCTTGCAGGAACTCCGTCTGCATCTTGAGGACTTCCTGAACGTCCTTGGCGGCCATCAGGCTCTGAGCGAAATCGAAGGCGGTCGCGACATTGCGCTCGGCATAGCTCAGCACCTTGTTGCTCAGCTCGGTGCCACCCAGCATCGGCATGCCCGGAACGCCGCGCTGGAAGAACTGGAGATAGCTGCTGATGGCCGAGCGCACCTGCTCCATGCTCTGCTCGGTCATCTTACGAAGGTCGGCGGGCATCTCGAACGGCGTGCCGGTTTTCATGTCGATCTCCTGGGACACGCGAGCCTCCGCGGGAGGCGGCGTGCGGGCGAGTGGAAGGAATGTGAGCGAACGCCAGCATGATAGGCACGGCGGTGGCGCCTGGTCAAAAATTATTGCGCCGCGGTATAGAGCCGAACGACGGCACCCGAGATATCGCGGACGCTCAACACCAACTGTCGACAGGAAAGTCCAGCAACAGCGACACCAGAATGGCCAGCCCGTCGGCCAAATCGGCGATCGCCATATGCTCATCCGGGTTATGGCTTCCGTTCCGATTGCGGATGAACAGCATGCCGGTCGGCAATCCGGCCGCCGCGAAGGTCGCGGCGTCGTGCCCGGCCCCGCTCGGCACCATAAGTGTCGACACCTGAGCCGCTGCCGCCGCTGCGCCCAGGCGATCGACGACGGCCGGTGTCATCACGGCAGGCGTGCTGCCGCTGCGCGGGCCGAGCACGAGACGCACGCCATGGCGTGTCGCGAGGCTTTCGCCGATCTCCTCCACGGAACGGGACACCGCCGCCAGCGTGTGGGCGCTCAGACTGCGCAGATCGACGCAGACACGCGCCTCGCCCGCCACCTTCGAGAAGGAATGCTGCGCCGGATCGGTGCCGATCATCCCGAAGGTGACGGCGAGGTCGTGGCCCTGCGCCTCGAACCCGTCCCACACCTTCTGCATGGCGGTGACGAACGCGGCGGCCGCCACCACGGCGTCGCGCCGCAGCCGGCGCGGCGTCGCCCCCGAATGCCCATAGGCGCCGTGGAACGCCGCGTCGCGGAACCGCAGGCTGCCGCGGATGCCGGTGACGAGCCCGATCGGAACGCCCGCATCGACCAGCACCGGCCCCTGCTCGATGTGCGGCTCGATGTATCCGACCGTACGGTCCGGGGCGATGCGGCTGACGCCGCGAAGAACCGCCGCGGGATCGAAGCCGAGGTCGTGCATGTGCCACGCCAGCGTCTCGCCGGTGTCGCTGCGCCGCACCTCGTCGAGAACCGCCGGATCGAGGCGGCCGAGCGCCGTCTTGCTGCCGATGTAGCTGTGCGGAAACCAGCAGCTCTCCTCGGCCCGCAGGCACAGCACGCAGAGATCGACCGGCGGCTCGCGCCCGAGATGCGCCAGCGCGGCGGCCAGCGCCAGCCCGAGCACGACGCCGGCCGCACCGTCGAAATTGCCGCCGTGCGGCACCGAATCGAGATGCGAGCCGATGTAGAGCGTGCGGCTGCGGTCGCGTCCCGGAAGGGTGAGGAACTGGTTGCCGGCGGCGTCGAAGTCGACCGCGCCACCGAGCGAGCGGGCCGCCTCCGCCATCAGCGCGAAAGCCGCGCACTCGCCGTCCCCATAGGCGATCCGCGTGACGCCCGGCGGATCGGCCGTGCGGGCCGCGAGCGCGTCGAAAAGCTGCTGGGCCAGCCCCGCTCCCTCGGTGACCGCCCGTCGCCGTTCGTCTGTCGCCACCACGCCCCGCCTCCGTCCGGCTCAGGCGCGACCGCCCGCCTTCATCAGCTTCGGCACCGCGGCGCGCGCCGCGTTCAGCACCATGGCGGCGTCGTTCTGATAGGGAATCCAGGTGCAGCCCTTGGCGACCCAGCCCTCCGCCATCTCGGGCGATTGCGCCGACAGGCCGTAGGGCACGCCGTGCCGGCGGCAGATCGAGAACACCTCGTCATAGGCGGCATGCAGCACCGGGTTCTGCATCTCGGCCGGAATGCCGAGGTCCTGCGACAGATCATCGGGGCCGATCATGACGCAGTCGACCGCGCCCGTCTTCAGGATCGCGTCGAGATTGTCGATCGCCCGGCGGGACTCCACCATCACCACCAGCATGGTCTCGCGGTTAAGATGCGCCAGCATCTCCTTCGCCTCGCCGGCGAAGTAATCGGTGTGCGGCCCGCGTAGGTTCATCGGCCGCTGGCCGATCGGGTGATAGCGCGTGGCGCGGACGATCTCCATGAACTGCTCGGCCGTCTCCACCGAGGGCAGCAGCAAGCCTTGCGCGCCGGCATCGAGCGGCCGCGTCAGATCGTGCGGCTTGAGCGTTCCGGGCGGCCGAACGATCGGCGTCAGCCCGCACTCGCGCGCATACATGGCGAGCAGCCCCACCGTCTCCATGGTGAAGTCGGTGTGCTCCATCTCGATGATGACGAAGTCGAAGCCGGCGCTCGCCAGGATCTTCACCACGCGCGGATGCGGGCACAGCGTGATCCAGGTGCCGAAGGCGGGCTTGCCGGCCTTCTGGAGCGCCTTGACGGCGTTGGATCTGATCATGGCCTCCTCGTCGTCGCGATGGCGTGTGGTCGATCGTCAGGCGATAGCGGGCACGCGCCGGCGCGCCCACACCGCGGGGTCGATCAGGAATTCGGGCCGGCGCCCGGCCAGCACGTCGACCACCTGGCGCGCCGTCTCGACGGCGGTGCGCTCCAGCGCCTCCTCGGTGGCGCCTCCCGTGTGGGGCGACAGCAGGATGCCGTCGCACCGCGTGTACGGATGATCGGCGGGCAGCGGCTCGGTCTCGAACACGTCCATGGCGGCGCCGCGCAGCCGGCCGCTCTCGATCGCGGCGATCAGCGCGACGGGTTCGACAAGGGCGCCGCGCGCGGTGTTCACCAGCACGGCGCCGGGCTTCATGCGGGTGAGACGCGCCGCGTCGAACAGGCCGCGGGTGCGTGGCGTCAGCCGCTGATGCAGCGACACGATATCGGCCTCGGCCAGGGCCGCATCGAGATCCGCCACCGGCACGCAGCCGGCCGCCGCGATCTCGGCGGCATCGACGCTCGGGCTGTGCACCAGCACCCGCATGCCGAAGGCGAGCCGGGCGATCTCGGCGGTGCGCCGGCCGATCTTGCCGAAGCCGCAGACCAGCAGCGTCTTGCCGGCGAGTTCGTGGAAATCCCGCGCATAGCGATAGTCGAAACGGCCCTGCCGGACCGCGCGGTCGCATTCGCGGGTCCGCTTGGCGAGCGCGATCATCTGGGCGATCGCCTGCTCGGCCACCGACTGCACGTTGGCGAACGGCGTGTAGACGATCGGCAGCCCGATCTCCGCCGCATAGGCGACGTCGACCGGATCGTAGCCGGTGCCGTGATTGCCGAGCACCGCGAGCCGCGGCGCCGCCGCCATCGCGGCGCGATCGAAGCCGGCGTTGCGGGTGATGGCGGCGACCGCGTCGCCGACCTCGCGGGCGACCACGTCCATGCTGGCGGCGCTCGCCTGGCGCACCGTCAGCCCGGCCTCTTCCAGCACCGCGACGCCGCTCGGATGGATCGGCTGCACCAGCAGGCAGACGCCCCGCCCGCTCACGCGGCGCGCTCCTTCGAGCTCGCGTCATAGGCGGCCTTGGCCTCGACGGTGGTCACGAAGGTGCCGCCATTGTCGGGCACCCAGGCGAGGAACCGCTTGAATCGCTCCAGCCATTCCGGCCGCCCGACCGACCCGGTGTGGAACAGGCAATGCACGATCTGCTGCTCCCCGGTCCGTCGCGCCCGCTCGCGGATGACGCCCCACACGCGCTGGAGGTTGTCGAGCTCGGACTGTTCGACATGAAGCAGGTTTCGATACGCAAAACCCTCTCCGTCGCATCCGATCGGGATCTCGAACACCGGCGAGCGGGCCTGGCCGGCGGCCGGCCGGCGCGGGTCCATGGGCAGGTAGTAGCCCGTGGTCTCGGCGTGCACCCAGATGGCCTCGCGCTCGGGATGGTCGGCGCCGGGCGAGCACGAGCAGTCGATGAACACGCCGGTCTGCGGCAGCAGCTCGTTCATGAACGGCGTGTAGGCGTAGTGCCCGCCCCGGTAGGCGACCGGGCGGATGCCGGCGTTCTCCAGCCGTCGCTTGCAGTCGAGATAGACCGCGGCGACGTGGTCCCGCTCCATGTAGCGGGTGCCGGCGCCCTTGATCTCCTCGTGCAGGTGGATCGACAGCTCCGCCCCGTCGGCGACCGCCTCGCGATACACGTCCAGCATCGCGCCGTCGTAATAGCCGGTGCGGCAGTAGGTGCCGGAGTGCGGCGACAAGATATACTTACCGCCTGTCAGCCCGGCGAGCAGGCGACAGATGCTGCGGGTCTCGCCGACGCTCTGCTCCACCTTGGGCGGATCGACCCGGAAGTCGCGCCCCGGATCGAAGGGCGCGTAAACCAGCCAGTTCACATCGATCAGCGGAACGAGAAGAACGTCGGGCCGAGAGCCGGAGAGTGCCATGGGCAAGCCTGCCGAAGGTCGCGGGAGCTTTTTCCGAGCCGGGCGCACCGAAGGCGCCGCCAGCCGTAGTCTATATGAGACGGTTTCGATTGCGCTCTCCAATCGAATGATCTAAATGATTGATCGATGAACCGGAATAATGTGACGCTCCGCCAGCTCCGGGCCTTCGTTCTGGTGGCCGACAAAGGCAGCTTTGTCGCGGCGGCCGAGACATTGGCCCTGTCACAGCCGGCCCTCAGCCACTCGATCCAGCAGCTCGAGGAACAGATCGGCAGCGCGCTGTTCCATCGCACCACACGCAGTGTGAAGCTCACCGGACTCGGCATGGGCTTCCTGCCGACGGCGCGTCATCTGCTCCGCCAGATCGACACCTCGATCGCCGACATTCAGGAAGCGGCGGCCCGCAAGCGCGGCCGCGTGGTGGTCGCCTGCCTGCCCTCCATCGCGTTCCGGGTGATGCCCGCGGTGATCGCCGGCGAGGCGTCGCGCCTCGGCCTGCGCGTGGTGGTGCGCGACGTCAATCTCACCGCCATCACCACCGCGGTGCTCGATGGCCAGGCGGATCTCGGCATCGGCAGCTTCGAGACGGCGACGCCGTCGCTCGACGGGCTGGTGATCGGACGAGACCGCTTCTACGCGGCGCTGCCGAGATCACATCCGCTGGCCGCGAAGCCCGAGCTGACATGGACCGAGCTGCAAGGCCATCCGTTCATCGCGATGACGGTCGAGCACGGCATCCGCGCGCTGATCGACAACGCCATCGCGCCTCATAACATCCGGCTCGCGATCGCCTCGGAGGTCTCCAATCTCGTCACGATCTACGGCCTGATCGAGCAGGGCGTCGGCATCACGGCGCTGCCGGGGCTGGCGCTGCCGCCCGGCGAGCATCCGATGCTGGTGTATCGGCCGCTGCGCGACCCGGTGCTCGAACGCACGATCCGCGTGGTGTGGCGCCACGGCATCGGCCTGTCGCCGGCGGCGCGCGCCATCGTCAAGGCGATCGGCGAGGTGATCAGCGACGGCAAGGTGCTCGGCCAAGACCGCGTCATCGCCCTGAGCGCCGCCGTGCCGACGCAGAACGACGTCTCCGAGCCGCCGAGACGGCGCCGAGCCGGGACGTCGCGCGCCGCATCCCAGAGCGTCGAGATCTGAGCGGCCGCAGACGCCGCTCTGCCCCCGGAGCCCCCGCCATGCTGATCGACTTTCCCGCCCGTCCCTCCAGCCGAACCAACCTTGCCTCGCGCTCTGCGGCGGAAGCCGCCGGGCCGCCCTGCCCGCACCAGCGCTCCGTCGCGGTGGCGCAGAGCGGCCGCCCCTACAGCCTCGCGGCGCTGGCGAATCCGGCCCGCCTCGCGGCAGAGTGCCGCTGCACGGCGGTCCCCAATTGCGCGGCCGCCGATTTCTGCCCCGCCACGCCCGCGATGCGCCGCGCCTGCGAGCAAGCGTTCGGTACGTGGGTGCGGCGCGGTGTAGCGGTGGCCCCGCCGCATGCCCGCTGGTTCGACGACCGTTCCTGATCACACCGGGACCCGGTCGGTGCGGCTCCCGCTATTCGGGACGGCAGGCGCTGTCTAGGCCACCGGCGGGTCGACTTCTACATCACCGACGCGGGCATCCGGGTCGGCGAGCTGACGCCCTACAGCAATTCCGGCTGCCTCCTGTGGGACCCGCCCGAACTCAACACGGTGCTCGGGCGGCTGTGGGAGCCCGATTTCGATCCCGCCCTGCTGCCGGGCCGCGAGCCGCCGGCCGGGACGACCCCCGCGCTGCTCCAGCAGTCCGCAGACCGGGCGAACCCCGACGCCGGACTCGCCTCACCCGTGCATTGATCCGCGCCCGGCCCGGACGTAGGGTCGGACAGGCGCGTCGTCCGACGACGCCACCACAGCCCTCGAGACCGTCACACGAGAGACCCATGGCGTCGATCACCATCCGGCGTCCGGACGACTGGCACGTCCATTTCCGCGACGGCGCCGTGCTCCGCACCGTCGTTCCCTTCACGGCCCGCCGCTTCGGCCGCGCCATCGTGATGCCGAACCTCACGCCGCCCGTCACCACGGCCGCGATGGCGGTCGCCTACCGCGAACGAGTGCTCGCGGCGGTGCCGGCCGATGCGCGATTCACGCCGCTGATGACCTGCTATCTCACCGACGCGACCGACCCGGCCGACCTCGCCGCCGGCCACCGCGACGGCATCTTCACGGCCGCCAAGCTGTACCCGGCGCACGCCACCACCAACTCGAGCCACGGTGTCACCGATGTGGCCCGCATCGCGCCGGTCCTCGCCGCGATGGAGAAGGCCGGCATGCCGCTCCTGGTGCACGGCGAGGTGAACGATCAGACGGTCGACATCTTCGACCGCGAGGCGGTGTTCATCGAGCGCGTGCTCGATCCGACCCGGCGCCGCTTCCCCGGCCTCAAGGTCGTGATGGAGCACGTCACCACCAAGGAGGCGGTCGATTACGTGCGCGCCGGCGGCCCGCTGATCGGCGCCACGGTGACGCCGCAGCACCTGATGATCAACCGCAACGCGATCTTCCGCGGCGGCATCCGGCCACACTACTACTGCCTGCCCGTGGCCAAGCGCGAGCTCCACCGCCTGGCGGTGCGCGCCGCCGCGACGAGCGGCGATCCGTCGTTCTTCCTCGGCACCGACACGGCCCCGCATCTGCGCCACCTCAAGGAGGCGGAGTGCGGCTGCGCCGGGCTGTTCAACGCCCCGGCGGCGCTCGAATGCTACGCCACCGTGTTCGCCGAGGAGAATGCACTCGATCGGCTCGAAGCGTTCGCGTCGCTCAACGGCCCCGCCTTCTACGGCCTGCCGCCCAACAAGGAGCGTGTGACGCTGGTCGACACGCCGCCGGCCCCGCTCGCCGAGGTGCCGGTGCCCGGCGAAGGCAGCCTGCGTGCCTTCGGGTCCGACGAGGGCCTGCGCTGGAGCGTCGCGGAGAGCGCCGGCACCTGACCAGTCAGCGCGACCGGCGGTTCGCCGCCGGCTGCTGGACCGGCGACGAGGGCCTCGCGTCGTCGCCGACCACCTCCCAGGTGCCGAGGCCGACCCGGTTGCTGACCTCGACGACGCCGTTCTCACGCACGCAGCGATAGCTGGCCGAGAAGCTCAGGCGGCCGTCCGGCGCGAAGGTGCGAACGTCGGTCGCGATGCAGTTGCGGCCCGGAATCGACCCTTCGGTCTGCACCACATTGCCGCGCCGAACCCCGGTGGCGCGGCCCTGATCGATATCGATGCGCACCTCCTCCTTGTCGAAGCGCCAGATGCTGGTGAACTTGGTGCGCGGGTCGTCGGAGAACCAGGCCGTCACCTTGAGGGTGCCGACCGAGGGGGGGACTGCGGCGGCCCACTGGGAGTCGAGAGTCAGGCCGAAACGGCCGAGGAGATCGTCGAGCCTGCGCAGGTCGGCGGCGGCCGGCCCGGCCTGCTCGACCAGACCCTGCCGGACCTCGTCGACGGTGCGCAGCATCGCCGCGCGGAAGGCGGCGTCATAGACGTAACGAGCCGACAGGCGCCAGCGCTCGGCCAACGCCGCACGCAGCGCCTCGCCGTCGGGCGAGCGGGCGAGCGCGAGCCTCACGGGCGACTCCGGCGCGGCACCGTCGAGGACATCGGCGATCGCCTCGATGGTGGCGCGGCGGACACCGATCTGGCCGTAGGTGCCGGCGAGGTACTTGAGCTGGCCCGGCGTCGGTCGCTTGCCGGTGGCGATGAACACATCGCGGAAGATGTCCTCCACCGGCACGTCAGCCGCAACGCGATGCCACTCGTTGTCGTGATCATCCCACAGCAAGGCGACGTCGAACACCTTCTCGGGCGGCGGCACCCGGGGCCGGAACAGCTCCGGCGGCGACGAGGGGATGTAGACCGACACGTCGGCCAGCGTCTCCCCGAACTGGGCAACGAGCTGCCGGAAGCGGCGGTCGTCCTTGCCGCCGTGGTCGGGGCCGCCGATCCGGTCGTGGTCGCGTTGCATCGCCATGCGCGCAGCGAGCGGCGCCGCCGCCGCGACCAGCGCCTGGAGCGCCCGCCGGTAGTCTTCCAGTGCCGCGACCGCCGGATCGCGGTCGGGGTCCGCCACGCCGATGCTGCCGATCAGCATCGCGCGGGCGGCGTCGACATCGTCCGGCCTGAGAGCCGGCACCAGGCGTTCGGTCAGCTCGTGGCCGGCATCCTCCCAGGCGGGCGACAACGCCACGAAGGCGACGAACCGCGCCAGCGCATCGGCGTGCGGGCGCAGCACCGCATGAACCCGGCGGGAGATGGCCGGCGCGCTGTCGGGCGCGTGGGCCGTATGGCCGGCGAGAGCGAGGTCGAGATGCTGAAGCGCGCGGTGGCCGAACGCCGCCGCCGATGTGGTGACCGCGAACTCCGCGGCGATCCCGGCCTGAGACGATACCGTCAGAGCCTCGGTCCGGGTGCCGCCCGGCGGCAGGTCGAGGCCGGTGCCGCCGGCGGCGCCGACCGGCCCCGCGAGCCCCGCCACAGCCACCGCGACCGCGGCGGCTACCAGTGCCGCCCGCCCGCGACCTTTCACCCCGGCCCCTCGATGCCCCATGCAACCCGCCACGGCTTCGGTTCCGCCGCATAGGTGGCGCCGCACCCACGCGCGCGCCAAGCTAGTGCTTTTACCTGCAGAGGGGAACCGCATAACGAGCATCGAAACACCATCGTGGGCTGCACCACAACAGCCCGCGATCGGCGACCTCGCTCAGCGGCGGCGCGGACCGCGGCCGGCGGCATCCTCGGTGCAGCCTGAGATGACCGTCAGCGACTGGCCGACCACCGCGGCCCACAGCTCGAGCAGATCCTGCTGAAAGTCGATGGTCTGGACCACCAGCTCGGTCCACGCCCGCTCGGCGAGCACGAAGGCATTGTCGGCGGCGGCCGGCTCGCCGCCGAGCGCCGCGAGCACGCCGACCGGCGCGCCGGCCCGGTCGATCACCCCGACGGTGCGGCGGACCGCGTCGAGGGCGTATTCGTGAGCCTCCATCGGCAGCGCGCCGGGGCCGAACGCATAGGCGCAGACACGATCGCCGACCTGGCCCCAGCGGCGGAGCTGCCCTTCCAGCCGCATCCCGTGCGCGGTGCCGAGGTGATCGGCCGCGATCGCGATGGTTTGCAGCGCCCGCTCGCCGCAGCGGGCGAGCACGCCGGCGTCCATCATGGGACGCGAGAACAGATGATCGGCATCGAGCGACGGCACCAACCCTCCGCCGTTCGCGCCGGCAAAGCCCGGGCGCGCCACGTCATGAACCTCCGGTTGTGTGGACGCGCGTCCCGAAGGACGCGCGGATTCATCCGGCGACGGCGTTGCGACCGCTCACTCGGCCGCCCGCGACACGTCCGGCAGCGCGCAGGCGGAGCGGCCGGTGCGGCTCCAATGGATGTAGAGCTGGGCGAGCGCACAGGACACGAGCCGGGCGCGGTCGTTGTCGGCCCGGCTGGTGAGGATGATCGGCACCCGCGCTCCGACCACGAGGCCGGCCGATTCGGCCCGCGCCACGAAGGTCAGCTCCTTGGCCAGCATGTTGCCGGACTCGAGATTGGGCACGATCAGCACCTCGGCCCGGCCGGCCACCAGCGACGTGATGCCCTTGGTGCGCGCCGCGGTGACGTCCATGGCGTTGTCCATGGCGAGCGGCCCGTCGACGATGCCGCCCTTGATCTGGCCGCGCTCGGCCATCTTGGACAGCGCCGCCGCGTCCAGCGTCGACGGGATGTTGGGATTGACGGTCTCCACCGCCGACAGCACCCCCACCCGCGGCGTCTCGATGCCGCAGGCGCGGGCGAGATCGATGCCGTTCTGCACGATGTCGACCTTGGTCGAGAGATCGGGCGCGATGTTGATGGCGCAGTCGGTGATGAACAGGAGCTGCTCCAGGGTCGGCACGTCGAGCACGAAGGCGTGGCTGAGCTTGCGCCCGGTGCGCAGCCCGCCGTCGCGCTTCATCACCGCGGCGAGCATCGGGCCGGCCCCGACATTGCCCTTCATGATGGCGGCGGCCCGCCCGGTGTTGACGAGATCGACGGCGCGCTTCGACGCCTCGCGGTCGTCGCCGACGTCGATCATCTCGAAGCGGCCGATGTCGACACCGAGGTCCTTGGCGGCGGCGCGGATGCGGCCGCCGTCGCCGATCAGGATCGGCACGATCAGCCCCTCCTCGGCCGACAGCACGGTGCCGCCGAGCGCGTGGCGGTCGTCCGGGCCGAGCACCGCGGTCGGCAGCGGCGGCAGCCGCTTGGCGGCGGCGATCAGCGGCGCGAAATGCTCGTGATCGTCGAGAATGATGGTCGGCAGATTGTGGGCCTCGGTGACGATCGTGGTCAGCGGCGCGTCGACCTCGGCGATGCCCTGCACCACCAGATGACCGTCCGCCTCGCGCACCGTCGTCTCGAACAGGGCGAGCGGCTTTTCCCGCTTCTCGATGCACTTCACCTCGATGCGCAGGCGCGATCCGACGCGCACCCGCTCGACGAAGTTGAAGCTCTGGGCCCGGTAGACGCTGCCGGGCCCCGGCAGCAGGTTGCCGAGAACCGCCGACACCAGCGAGCCGACCCACAGCGAGGGCGCCACCGGCTCACCCTTGGTGGCGGCATCTTCGCCACTCGGCAGCGTGATCGGATTGAGATTTCCAGAGACGTGCGCGAACAGATACATGTCCTGCGCCGTGCAGGTCCGTTCCAGGAAGGCGGACGCGCCCACCTCCAGCTCGTCCCACGTCGTATTGCGCACGCTGCTTCCTTTCATCACCGCTGTCTCTCCCTAGAATGGTGGCCGGGCGGTCTTGGAGCCGTTGTCGACCCGCGTCTGTGCGCGGATGCTCGCCGCCTGCGGTTATCGTACCGGCTGGCCGCACAAAAATCTTGCTCTAGGTCAAAGTCATCCGGCCGACCGAGATGTCCCATGGCGGTTGCGGCCGTGATGCCGCACCCGCGGCCGCGGTCCCGCCCGTCCCGGAGGGCGGCGGCCGCGAGACGGCCCGAGCCCGCCGGCGAACACAGGACGAGCATCCGTGAAAGCAGCCGACATCATGACCCGAACCGTGATCACCGTGACACCGGACACGCCGGTGCGGGCGATCGCCAAGCTCCTTCACCAGAAGGGCATCAGTGCTGTGCCGGTGGTCGATGCAGCGGGCGCCCTGGTCGGCATGGTCAGCGAGGGCGACCTCATTCCCCGCGACGAGAGCGATCGGCAGGCGCGCCGCGACTGGTGGCTGCGCATGCTGGCCGAGGGCGAGGAGCTGAGCGCCGCGTTCGTCGCCGATCTGGAGAAGGATCTACGCACCGCCGGCGACGTGATGCATCAGCCGGTCACGACCGTGCCGGACGATGCCGACATCGTCGCCGTCGCCGGCGTGCTGGCCGAGAACCACATCAAGCGGGCGCCGGTGGTTCGCGAGGGCCGCATGGTCGGCATCGTCAGCCGCGCCGATCTGGTCCGGGCGATCGCCGGCAACGGCCAGGCGGCCGAGCCGCCGCCCGCCGAGCGCCAGCCCGATCCGATCCAGGCCGCCGCGGAGCATCTGAGCGCCCTCCAGGCCCGCCTGAAGGACAAGCCGCCCGCCCCGACGGCGGCGGACGCCGCGCCGGCCGTCGCCGGCTCACCCGCGGCGCCCGCCCTATCGGCTGCCGGCTTCCGCGGGCTGGTCGAGCGCCACGAGAAGGACGAGTCGACACTGCGCTCCGACGTCCATCGCCAGGCGGAGGAGAAGCGGCACCACGAGGTGTCCGAGATGCTGGCGACCGCGCTGACCGACGCGGCCTGGAACCGGATGATGCACGAGGCCCAGATCGCCGCCGGCAAGGGCGAGACCGAGCACCTGATGCTGCGCTTCCCGTGCGAGCTGTGCACCGATCACGGCCGCGCCGTGAACGTGCCGGACCCGGAGTGGCCGGCGACGCTGCGTGGCCTGCCGGCCCGGGTGTTCCTGCGCTGGAAGGACGAGCTGCGCCCGCAGGGCTTCGGCCTGACGGCCCGCATCGTCGACTTCCCGGGCGGCTTGCCGGGCGATGTCGGCCTGTTCCTGACCTGGGGGAAGTGACCGCACAGGGCGGGCGCCGAGGCGAGCGGCCAGTGGCGTGGAGGCCGTCGGCGGGACAGCCCTGCGCTTCGGCCGAACGACAGAAAGCAGAGAGGGCGCCTTTCGGCGCCCTTTCCGTCCGTCCTGTGGGATCGAGGTGGCGCCGCTCAGGCGGCCCGCACGGCGGCGAGGAAGCGGCCGACCTCGTCGCGCAACTGCTGGCCGTCCTTGGCCAGCGCCTGGGCCTCGGCCAGCACCCGGCCGGAGGCGGCGCCGGTCTGTCCGGCCCCCTCGTTCACCTTGCTGATGTGGCGGGCGACCTCCCCGGTTCCCTGCGCGGCCTGGTGGACGTTGCGGGCGATCTCGGCGGTCGCGGCGCCCTGCTCCTCGATGGCGGCGGCGATCGAGGAAGCGATCTCGGCGATGTGGCCGATGGTGCCGCCGATCGCCTTGATGGCCTCGACGGAGTCGCGGGTGGCCTCCTGCATCCCGGCGATCTGGCCCGAGATCTCGCCCGTCGCCTTGCCGGTCTGGGCCGCCAGCGCCTTCACCTCCTGGGCCACCACGGCGAAGCCCTTGCCGGCCTCCCCGGCCCGCGCCGCCTCGATGGTGGCGTTGAGCGCCAAGAGGTTGGTCTGCTCGGCGATGGCGGTGATCAGCTTCACCACGTCGCCGATGCGGCCGGCCGACTGCGACAGGACCGTCATCCGCTCGTCGGTGGAGCGCGCCTCGGCGACCGCCTGGCCGGCGATGCGCGTCGCCTCCTGCACCTGGCGGCCGATCTCGCCGACGGACGAGGTCATCTGGTTGGTGGCGGAGGCGACGCTCTGGACATTGGCGGACGCCTGCTCGGAGGCCGACGCGACGCTGCCGGCCAGGCCCTGCGTGGTCTCCGCCGTGCCTGCCATGGCGCCGGCGGCCGCTTCCAGATCACGGGCCGCCACCGAGACATGCTCGACGATCGGCCCGATCGCCGCCTCGAAGTCGCCGGCCAGCCGGGCCAGCGTGGCGTGGCGATCCTCCGCGGTGCGCTGCTCGTCGAGACGGCGCTGCGCCTCCAGCTCGTCGATCCGCACCAGGTTGTCCCGGAACGCGACCGCCGCGCGGGCCGCCTCGCCGATCTCGTCGAAGCGGGCCGTGTAGGGAATCTCGACCGCCCGGTCGCCCGTGGCGAGGTCATGCAGCACGGCACCGACGCGACGGAGCGGACGGCCAATGTTCAGCGCGCCGAACACCGCCGAGCCGATCATCACGGCGACGATCAGAAGGCCGAGCACGAGCGACAGCACCGACGTGCGATCGATGCCGGTGATGAGCTGACGGGCTTCCTCGCGCACCACCTCGGAGGTGGATGCCGAGACGGCGCCGAGCAGCCCGTCCATCTCGGCCACCAGCGGCTGCATCCGGGTCTCGAACGCCCGGGTCTGCGCCGAGCGCGCCTCGACAGTGCGAGCGATCACCTCGGTGAAGCGGCCGAGCTCGGCCTCCAGCCCATCGAGGGCAGCCAGCAGCCCGTCGTCGGCGATCTGCTCGCGCCCGCGCCGCAGCATTTCCTGGGCCTTCTTCTGGAGCGGCGGGATGCGGGCCGCCTGTTCGGTCGACTCGGTGGCGTCGTAGCGCCAGGACACGATGCGGGCCGTCTTGGAGATCGAGTCGGCTTCGCGCACCAGCGCCTCGACGCCCGCGGCGTTCGGCTGGGCGGCCAGCGCGGGCGAGCCGACAAACGCGGCGAATCGCTTGTTCCAGGCATCGAGCACCTGGTCCCGGGCCGCCCACAGCTCGAAGATCCGACGTTGCTGCGCCGCAATCTCGTCGACGGCAGTGCGATAGGCCGGCAGCAGGCTGGTCGCCTTGTCGAGCCGATCGCGGTTCTCTTGTCGGTTCACCACGGCGCGCATGTCGGCGAGATGGCCGGCCGCGTCGGCGGCGTGCGTGCGGAAGGCGGCGACCGCCTGATCGACCTCATCCATCCCGCGTGCCGTCTTGATGGCCCGATAGGCCGCCCGCATGCGCTCGACATCGACATGGGCCTGACCGACATCTTGAGCGAGCTTTTGCCTCCGCAGGGCCGACTCGGTCGCCGCGGTGGTGCGGCGCGCGTCCAGCACGACGTTCACCACCATGGCCGACACCAGGACGATCGCCACGATGGCCGACAAGGCCAGCTTGGCGCCGACCCGCAGACGCAATCCTCGCATGTCCAGTTCTCCACTCCGGCGTTCCAGGCTTCTAGCCCTAGCCTTTTGGCTTAGTACGAAAGGAAGGCTTGAAGCCGGGTAAATGGCGTGTTGTCGACTGCGCATACGACGGTGGAGAAAAACGCGGATCGAACGCGGCGCGCGCACCCGGCCGAACAGCTCGCCCGGGGCTCGCCCGACCGCTGATACCGGACCACCATCGGATGCTTTGCGTGTGATTGTTCCGTGGCGTGTCGGAGGCTCGTCCCACCGGCCCCGCACGCCCGGGACGGCGGAATGGATGTGGGCGATCAGGTCGCAGGGTCGGCGCGCGAAACCGGCGCCGCGGCCCGGACCGGCACCTTGCGAGAGGCGCCGCAATCGCCCAAGATCGCGCCCGCGTCCGTCATAATCGCAATTGCATTGTCGGTGCGCGCCGGTCCGACCCCCGACGGCGCCACCCAACGTCCGAACGCCGGCACCGCAGACGCGCGCCGACGCGAGGATGAACGCCGACGACAAGCCGGGGCCCGTGCGAACGGCACCCGACAACGAAGGCACGATCATCCCGATCGCCGATCATCCCGATTGTCGAGCGGGGGCGCGACCGAGGTCACGCCGATTTCAAACCAGGAGGAATTCGGGCCATGCGTGTTGCTGTCATCACTGGCGGGATGGGGGGACTGGGAGAGTCGATCAGCGTGAAGATGCACGCTGCCGGGTACCGCGTCGCGGTCACCTGCTCGCCGGGGAACAAGATCGTCGACGAATGGCTGGAGAACCAGAAGAAGGAAGGCCGCGAGTTCAAGGCCTACCAGGTCGACGTCGCCGACTTCGACTCCTGCCAGGAGTGCATCGCCCGGGTCACCAAGGAGCTCGGTCCCGTCGACGTGCTGGTCAACAACGCCGGCATCACCCGCGACTCCATGTTCCGCAAGATGAGCAAGGAGAACTGGGACGCCGTGCTGCGCACCAACCTGTACTCGGTCTTCAACATGACCAAGCAGGTGATCGAGGGCATGCTGGAGCGCAACTGGGGCCGCATCATCAACGTGTCGTCGATGAACGGCGCCAAGGGCCAGTTCGGCCAATCCAACTATGCGGCCGCCAAGGCCGGCATGTACGGCTTCACCAAGTCGCTCGCCCTCGAGGTCGGCCGCAAGGGCGTCACCGTCAACACCGTGTCGCCCGGCTATCTCGGCACCAAGATGGTGCTGTCGGTGCCCAAGGAGGTGATGGACACCAAGATCCTGCCGCTGATCCCGGTCGGCCGGCTGGGCTCGCCCGAGGAGATCGCCGACATCATCGCGTTCCTCGCCTCCGACAGCGCCGGCTACATCACCGGCGCCGACATCGCCGCCAACGGCGGCCAGTACATGTGATCTTGTCGTCGGGTGATCAGGGCGCCGTCATTCCGGGGCGCGGCCAAGCCGCGAACCCGGAATCCAGCGGCAAACTCGACGTTCTCGGCTGGGTCCGGATCGCCGCTTCGCGGCTTCCGGAATGACCATCGAGAGCATTTTCCGGCGAAGCGGACTCCGGTTCGCCGTCGAAAATGCGATCGACCAAGGCCTTCGAGAGCGGAGCCCGATCCAGTGGAATCGGATTCCGCTCTCGTCGATCACCCGGATCTCGTGTGAGACCAACGGCAGCATTCTCGGATCTGCGTCCTCCGGCCGAAGGTCGGGCACGACGAGTCGACATCAGCAGCCATCGGCATGAGAGAGCATGTCGTGAGGCCTCGTGCCCCGGACGCGGCGCGCAGTGCCGCGAGCCGGGGCCCAGAGCCGCAAGCTCCGCAATCGCCGCCCCTGGGTCCCGGGTCTCCGGCGCGTCGCGCCTCCGCCCGGGACACGCGACCTCCGACCAGATCAGACCAACGGCAGCACTCTCGGACTGCGTCCTCCGGCCGAAGATCGGGCACGACGAGTCGACATCAGCAGCCATCGGTATGAGATCGGCTCTCGCCCCGAGGGCCGCCGACGGCGGCGTCCTGAAGGCGAGGACGGTCGATCCCGCGGGCTCATGGCTCGAGAGTCCGGCGGCGAGCCGGGGCCACCTCGCCGAACGATGGGCGCGGCCGAAGATGCACGCGACGCCGATTACAGGCCCCGCACCATCCCGGCCATCAGGTCGACGATGTCGTCGTTGGACAGCCCATGGCGGCGCGAGGCCCGCCAGGCGAAGAAGTCCACGGCGTGCCGCAGCGCCGCATCGAGACGGTCGCGCCGCACGCCCGATCCGTTGAACGGGACCGCCAGGGTCTCGCGCATGCGGTCCCAGTCGGCGGCGTGCTCGGCCCAGATCCGCTGCAAGGACGGCGTGTCCTCGATATCGCGCAGGATGTTCCACAGCGCCGGGGCGAGCCGGTCGAAAAACTCGTAAATCTCGCTCAGCCCGCGCCGCAGCCGGGCTTCCGGATCGGCGATTTCGCTCCACAGGCCGGGATCGGGAAAAGGGTTGGCGGCTCGAAACCGCGCCGCACTCGCGTCGTGCAGCGCGTCCAGGGTCGGAAAATGCCGGTACACGGTCGGGCGCTCCACACCGGCGCGCTCGGCGATGGCCAGGATACTGGTCCGCATCGGTCCCACGCTGCAATGCAGATCAACCGCGGCCGATACGATTTTCTGGCGCGTCGCGTCCTGGCGAATGGCGCGACGCTTCAGCTCGTACTTGCGAGCCATTTTCGGATTCCGACAATAATCTGCAGCCCGCCGTGCGGACCTATCCGGTGTAGAATTGTGCGGCCACATTAGATCGTTTGCACGAAGAAGGAATATTAATTGTCACTTAACGCCTTTTTAACCCGAGGCACGTTGCCGCGCCCGGCGCAGGAATGAGGCTGCCGCAGCGGCGCCGGGAGCGATGCGCCGCCGCCCGGCACGGGCGGCGTTATCTCGGCCTTCAGTCTTCGGTGGCAGAACGGCACGATCCCCCGCCCTGCCCCACCGCGGCGCGGGGCACGACGATCCTCCGAGAGAAAGGACCGAGCGATGACACGGATGCGCAAGTCTCTCGCGGCCGGGCTCGCCGCCGCGGCGGTGGTGATGCTCGCCGCCGCCCTCGACACGCGGCCGGCCTGGGCGGGCGGCGCCACCGTTCACCGGGCCCACCGTCACGCCCCTCCCGGCCACGCTCACTATGGCTACGCCTGGCGGCCCGGTCATGGGTGGTACGTGGCCTACCGGCCGCGGCTGCCGGCGCGCGCCGGCTTCGTGCCGGTCGGCGGCCCGGTGCCCTATGGCGCCTATGGCCCGGTCGGCTGGGTGACGCCCTATCAGGACGGCACCATCTATGCCGACGACGCGCGCCGCGTCTATGCCTACCCGACCTACGTGTATCCGGCCGCCACCGCCGTGTGGGGCACCGCCTGCCTGGCCGGTCCCGGCTGCGTCTGGCGCTGACGGGGCCGTCACGTCGGCGCCGGGATCGCGGTCAGCCCGGCGCCCGATCGAACTCCTCGGCCCGCAACCGGCGGGCGATCTCGTCCAGCACGGCATTGATCATGCCGGTCTCGTCGCGGTCGACGAACGCATGGGCGACGTCGACATACTCGGAGACGACCACCCGGGCCGGGATGTCGCGGCGCTTGTCGAGCTCCCAGGCGCCCGCCCGCAGCACCGAGCGCAGGATCGCCTCGACCCGCTTCAGCGGCCAGCTCGCTTCCAGTGCCTGGTCGACCAGCGGATCGAGCTTGCGCTGCCCCTGGACGACGCCGTTGACGATGTCGCGGAAAAAGCCGGCCTCGGCCGGGAGATACTGGTCGCCCTCGACCTCGCGGCCGATCCAATGGCTTTCGAACTGGGCCAGGATCTCGTGCAGCGGCGTCGCGGCGATGTCCATCTGGTAGAGCGCCTGCACGGCGGCGAGCCGGGCGGCGCCGCGGCGATTGGCCTTGCGCAGAGGTTTCGGGGTGGGCTTCGGCTCGGGCGCGCGCATCAGCGGTCGCTCCGCGGGCTTTGCAAGTGGCGCTTGACGCGGATCAGCGAGGTGACCGCGGCGGCCGCGACGCCCCCCTTGTCGCCCTGCTCGGGGTCGGCCCGGGTCATCGCCTGGAGGTGGGTGTCGGTGGTCACGATGCCGTTGCCGATCGGCACCCGGTGTCGCACCGCAAGGTCCATCAGCGCCCGGGCGGATTCGCCCGCCACGATGTCGTAGTGGCTGGTCTCGCCGCGGATGACGCAGCCGAGCGCCACGATGCCGTCGAACGGCAGCCGCCGGGTGTGCACCGGCGCCTCCAGCGCGATCGCCACCGCCTGCGGCACCTCCAGCGAGCCCGGCACGCTGACGATGTCCCATTCGACGCGGGCGGCGTCGAGCACCCGGCGGGCGCCCTCCAGCAAGGCGTCGGCGATGTCGTGGTAGTAGCGCGCCTCGACGATGAGGATGCGCGCCCCCGGCAGGGGCTCTTCGGTGATGCGGGTGGTGGTGCTCGGTCCGGCCATGATGTCCTCGGTCGCGCCGTCGATAGCAAGCCGGCCCGACCGATCGCAACCCCGACGGCGTCAGACCGCCTCGGCGAGGCGGGCCGCGTAACGGGCCATCAGGTCCACCTCGAGGTTGACCGGGTCGCCGACCGCGAGATCGCCGAGGGTGGTCACCTGGAGCGTGTGGGGGATCAGCAGCACCGAGAAGGTGTCGCCCGCCACCTCGTTGACGGTCAGCGACACGCCGGCGAGCGTCACCGAGCCCTTGGTGGCGATGAAGCGGGCGAGCGCGGTCGGCGCCCGGAAGGTCATGCGCACCATCTCGCCGCTACCGCTGGCGGCGTGCAGATCGCGGCGGGCGATCAGCTCGGCGAGGCCGTCGACATGGCCGGTGACGAGATGGCCGCCGAGCTCGTCACCGATCTTCAGGGCGCGTTCGAGGTTGACCCGGGTCCCCACCGTCCAGCGGCCCACCGTGGTCAGCCGCAGGGTCTCGGCGGCGGCGTCCACCGAGAACCAGGTGCGGCCGTGCTCCACGCCCGCCGCCACCACGGTCAGGCAGGTGCCGCTGCATGCGATCGAGGCCCCGTCGGCGATGCCGGCGCGATCGTAGCTGCACGAGAGGGTGAGGCGGCGCAGATCGGCGGCACGCGGCGCGATCGCGACGACGGTTCCGATGTCGGTGACGATGCCGGTGAACATGCCCCAGGCTTAGGCCGCCGCGGCCCGGTTCGCAAGCCGGACGGCGGGGTTCGAGCCGCCCCGCGGCCGACGATCGACGTGGCCGGCGTCAGTGCCCGAGTGGCTCGGTGGTAAGGCGATTGGACTTCGCGCGGCAGACCGCCTATTCCACCTGCGGTCGCGAAGAACCAAAGCCCGGCCCGGTGTCGCGGATCGACCGCGGGCCGAGATCGCGACGCCCACGCCCGCCCACCACGGCCGGCGTCGGCGCCACCAGAAGGGGGATGCGGCATGCCTCGGCCGGATCGGCGCGACATCTTGGCCCTGCTGGCCGCCTGCGGGATCGGCACTCTCGAGGCTGCGGCGTTCGCGCCCCACCCGAGCCGGTCCGCACCGCCCCGCCTCGCCCAGCTCGTCGTCCACGGCATGCCGTCGACCCCGTCGATCGCGATCGAGCGCCTGATCGAGGCCGGCGTGCTGGCGCCGTTCACCGACCGGCCGCAGCTCCGCATCTGGCGCAATGCCGACCAGATGCGCACCGGCGTCGTCTCCGGCGACATGCAGGTGTTCGGGACACCGACCTACACCTGCGCCAACCTGCTCAACCGCGGCGTTCCGGTGCGGCAGGTCAACGTTCTCACCTGGGGCCTTCTCTACCTGCTCAGCCGCGACCCGGCGATCGAGCGCATCGAGGACATCGCCGGCCAGGCCGTGCTGGTGGCGTATCGTCATGATGCGCCCGACCTGATCCTCCGGCTGGTGCTGCGTCGGCTCGGGCTCGATCCCGAACGCGACGTTCGCCTCCAGTATGTCGGCTCGCCCAGCGAGGCGGCCCAGCTCCTGCTCGCCGGCCGCGCCACGCTCGCGGTGCTGGCCGAGCCGGCCGCCACCGCGGCCGAGGTGCGGGCCGTTCAGGCCGGTGTCTCGCTGCGACGCACCGTCGACCTCACCGAGGTGTATGGGCGGCTCGCCGGCCAGCCGGCGCGCATTCCCCAGGCCGGGCTCGCGGTCCGCGAGGAGTTTCTTCAGCAGCACCCCGACGTGGTCGAGGCGATCCACGAGGGCTGTGTGACGGCGGCCCGCTGGATGCTCGACCATCCCGACGCCGCCGGCCGCCTGGGCGCTCCGCTGCTCGATCTCGGCCCCGCCACCATCGCGCGCTCGATCCCGCATTTCCGCCTCGACGTGGTCTCGGCCGCCGACGCCCGCGGCGATCTCGAGCGCTATTTCTCCGAGCTCATCGCGATGTCGCCCGGCATCGTGGGCGGCCGCCTGCCGGACGACCGCTTCTACTGGGGCCGGACCGGATGACGGCACCGCGGAGCCGGACCGGCCTCGGCGCCATCGCGGCGAGCACCGCCGGCGTGCTGCTGCTCCTCGGCCTGTGGGAGGCCGGACACGCCGCCTGGGGCTCGCTGGTGCTGCCGTCACCGCGCGAGACCGCCCTGGCGCTGTGGCGGATGACGGTGGACGGCAGCCTGTGGCCCGCCGTGGCCGGAACCGGACGCCGGGCGCTGGCGGGCTTTTCGGCCGGCGTGCTGCTCGGCACCGGGCTCGGTGCGGTGGCGGGCCTCTCCGACACGACCGGGCGGCTGCTCCAGCCGTTCGCGACGCTCGCCCTCGGGGTGCCGGCGATCGCCTGGGTGGTGCTGGCGCTGCTGTGGTTCGGTGGTGGCGGCGGCGCCGTGGTGTTCACCGTGCTGATCACCGTGGCGCCGATCGTCTATGCGGGTGCCGCCGAGGGCGTGCGCAGCCTGGACGGCGACCTGCGGCGAATGGCGAGGGCGTTCCGGGTGCCGCGCCGCGTGCTCGTGTGGGACGTCTACCTGCCCCACATGCTGTCGCATCTCTTCCCGGCGGTCGCCACCGCGCTGGCACTGTCCTGGAAGGTCGCGGTGATGACCGAGCTGCTGGGCGGCGTCGGCGGCATCGGCGACCGGCTCGCCGCTGCCCGCGCCCAGGTCGACACCGTCGCCGCGATGGCCTGGATCGCCACCGTGGTGGCGCTGCTGCTCGCCCTGGAGATGCTGCTGCTCGATCCGCTGCGGCGCCGGCTGCTCGGCTGGCGGCAGGCGCTGCCCGGCGCCGCGCGGCACGGCACTGCGCGGCGCGACGCCGCCCCCGATCTCTGAGTCCGGACATGCAGGAGAGCGGAGCGGCCGACGGAGTCCACGGCCTCGTGGTCGACGGCCTGGTTCATGCCTATGCGGCCGAGCCGGTGCTGGCCGACGTCTCGTTCGCGCTTCCGGCCGGCCGGGTCGGGGCGATCGTCGGACCATCGGGCTGCGGTAAAAGCACCTTGCTGGCGCTCGTCGGCGGGCTCCTCACGCCGGCTCGTGGCCGCGTCGCCGGCGCGTTCCGGCGGCCCGCCTTCGTGTTCCAGGACCCGTGCCTGCTGCCGTGGCGCACGGCCCGCGACAACATCGCGTTCGGCCTGAAAGCGCTACCGCTCGGACGGGCGGAGCGGCAGCGGCGCGCCGACGCGCTGCGCGAGGCCGTCGGCCTCACGGCGGCGGACGGCGACAAGCATCCGCAGGCGCTCTCGGGCGGCATGCGCCAGCGCGTCGCCCTCGCCCGCGCGCTGGCGATCGAGCCGGACCTGCTGCTGCTCGACGAGCCGTTCGCCGCTCTCGATGTCGGCCTGCGCCGGCAGATGCAGACGCTGGTGCGGCGGCTGATCGATGCCCGCGGCCTGACGACGCTGCTGGTCACCCACGATCCCGCCGAGGCGGTGCGGATGGCAGACCGCATCGTCGTCTTGTCCGCACGTCCGGCGACGGTCGCGGCGGTGCGCGAGGTGACGCTGCCGACGGCCGGGCGCCACGACGGCGCCGTCCATGCCGAGGTGTCGCGGCTCGTCGCCGACCCGGCGGTGGCACGCGCGCTCGCGATCGACGACACCGCCGTCGAGCCGGTCTGAGAGTGGTCAGGTCTGATGAGGAGTCTCGATGAACCGAGACGGGAGTCACTTGCCAAGTCTTTGATAAGACTGGCGGGAGCGACGGGGCTCGAACCCGCGACCTCCGGCGTGACAGGCCGGCGCTCTAACCAACTGAGCTACGCCCCCGGACTTCGGAGCCGCTGCAATAGGGCCCTCCCCGATCGAAGTCAAGCACCTCTCGCACGCTCCTGCGGGCCGGTGGACAGGTGGGCGACGGACCCGCGGCCGAGGCCGATGTCATGGGGCTCGGACCGCTTTCGGCCCCCTCGGCGTGGCCCCGGCGCCCGCCGTCCGGCCGCGGCCTGCGGTCGCGGGCAAGGCCGAAAGAGTGGCACGAAATGCCTGCGGGACGGGGTCATCCGCCACCTGGCATGCCGGAAAGCCACAAAACATGGGCGTTTCTCCGATTCGCCGGTTTCCAAGACCCGAGAATCGTCTATGTGACGGGCAGTTTCAGCGTCCATCGTTCCAGCAGAGGAGGAACTTCCGATGGCCAAGGCAGCGACGCCGACCCCGACCGTCACGCTCAAGCACATCGCCGCGACCATCGCCGGCAACCACGAGATCGCCAAGAAGCAGTCCGAGGCGATCCTCAACGACTTCGTCGCCCTCGCGGTGAAGCACCTGAAGAAGGGTGATCGCCTGCGCATCGGCGGCCTCGGCATCCTCCAGGTCAAGAAGCGCGCCGCCCGCATGGGCCGCAATCCGGCCACCGGCGAGCCGATCAAGATCAAGGCGAGCAAGAAGGTCGCCTTCCGGGCCGCCAAGGAGCTCAAGGACGCGATCTGAAACGTCGTCGATCGCCGCGCGGCCGGGCGCGTCAACGCGCTCCGGCTGGCGGCGGCTCGGCCGCAAAGGCCACGCGACTGGACACGGCCAGACTGGATCGTGCGAGACGCGCTTATTTCGAGACGCGAGAAGCGCCTTGCCGGGGCTGTTCAGAATCGCCCTTTCGCCTGCACCAGCAGCCCGTAGCGTTGCTGCTCGAACTTGGTGAGATCGAAGCGCGACGCGAAGCTCGGGCCGAACGCCACGGTGCCGGTATCGGCATTGAGCCCCCAGAAGCGACCTCCCACACCGATCTCGATCGCCGGCGTCACCGCATAGTTCAGGAACACCTCGGCGGCGACGCCGCGCCCCTGTGACGAGCGCGAGATGATGTTGGGAGCAGGCCCGAGCCCGCCGGGGCCGAAATCCTGCCGCAGCAGGTGGCTGTCCTTGTTCTCCAGATGGGCGATCGGCATGTAGGCCACCTCGCCCGACACCGACCAGCCCGGCATGAACGTCCAGCGCCCGTCGATCCCGAGCCGCAGCGCCTGCCAGGTCGGCTCGTAGGCGAGCACCGCGGTCGTAGAGGGCGCCTGCACCGAGCCCGGCGGCCCGCAGACCACGCCGCCGACCTGATCCGGATTGCAGGTCAGCCCATAGGCGGTCAGGCTCTCGCGCCAGTAGTGCCAGCCGACGAAGCCGCCGACCCGAAACCGCGCCCCCGGCACGTCGAAGGACCAGCCCGCATCGACGATGCCGTAGTTCAGGCTGTCGCCGCGGATGTCGCTCGACGTGTCGGAGAACAGGACCTGCCCGGCGAAGAAGTCGCGGTCCACGATGGTGCCGCCGCCGAGCGTGCCGGCACCGATCAGCCCCTTCACGAAGAAGCCGGTCGGCCGATGGTCGACGCGGCCGAACACCTCGCCGGCGTGCCCGGCGGTGTCACGCCAGTCGAGCGTCGAGGTCGGATCGCCGTAACCGGGATAGCCGTTCCGGAAGCCGAAATCGGCCTTGCCGCCCGAATACCAGTAGCGGCCCCCCACCTCGATGACGAACGGCCGCGCCACCACGGCGGCCGGCACCGGATAGGTCGGCCGATAGACCGAGACCGCGGCGGCCGGAGGCGTCACGGCGGCGCGCCGGGCCGGCGCAGCCGGAAGCGGCGTGAAGGCGCCGGTGGTCTCGGGCGCGTCGGTGTCCGGCGCGGCTGTCGCGGCGGTGGTCGCGACCGTCTCGGTCCGCGGCCACTGCGGGCCGAGATCCCCGATGGTCTCCACAGCCGGCAGGGTCTTCGGGCGGGCTGGTTGCGGCGGTGTCGCGCGGGCGGCCGCCACTGTCTCGTCGTGACCGGGCGGAAGGGTCGGCCAGCGCGGGCCCGGGTCCCAGACGGTGGCCACGTCGGGCGGGTCGGGCGGCAGCCGCGGCCACTCGGCCGCCGATGCCATCGATGCGGTGACGGTCGCGGCGATGGCCATCGCCGCGACCCGTCCGCTTATGCTCCCGTCCTTCGACACGCGGCCCCCCGTCGGCACGTCCGGACGGAGACAATCTGAGCCGACTTGTTATCGATTCGTTGTCGTTTCCGGCCGACGCCGGCCGCGACTTCGCGGGCGCGGTTAAGAGACCATTAAGACGCCACGACGCGGCCCGGCGGGACCGTCCCGCCGGGCGTGGGCGCCCGACCTACTGGCCTGCCGCGACCGGCAGCGGCACGCCGCGGCCGATGCGCTCCTTCTTCAGAAGCTCGGCGATCAGGAAGGCGATGTCGATCGACTGCTCGGCGTTGAGCCGCGGATCGCAGAAGGTGTGATAGCGGTCGTTGAGGTCCTCGTCGGAGATCGCCCGCGCCCCGCCGGTGCATTCGGTGACGTTCTGCCCGGTCATCTCCAGATGGACGCCGCCCGCGATCGTGCCCTCGGCCGCATGCACGGCGAAGAAGCCCTTCACCTCCTGGAGAATGCGGTCGAACGGCCGGGTCTTGTAGCCGGACCCCGACGAGATCGTGTTGGCGTGCATCGGATCGCACGACCAGATCACCCGGCGCTTCTCGCGCTGCACGGCGCGCACCAGCGGCGGCAGCAGATCGCCGACTCGGTCGGCGCCCATGCGGGCGATCAAGGTCAGGCGACCGGCCTCGTTCTCCGGATCGAGCACCTCGATCAGCCGCATCAGGTCGTCGGGCTTCATCGACGGGCCGCATTTGAGGCCGATCGGATTCTTGATGCCGCGCAGGAACTCGACATGGGCGTGATCGAGCTGGCGGGTGCGGTCGCCGATCCACAGCATGTGGCCGGACGTGCAGTACCAGTCGCCGCTGGTCGAGTCGATCCGGGTCAGCGCCTCCTCGTAGCCGAGCAGCAGCGCCTCGTGGCTGGTGTACAGCTCGGTGGTGCGCAGCTCCGGATGGCGCGCGAGATCAAGGCCGCACGCCTGCATGAAGCCGAGCGCCTCGGAGATGCGATCGGCCAGCTCCATGTAGCGGCGCGACTGCGGACTGTCCTTGACGAAGCCGAGCATCCACTGGTGCACGCTGGCGAGATTAGCGTAGCCGCCCTGCGCGAAGGCGCGCAGCAGGTTGAGGGTGGCGGCCGACTGCCGGTATGCCTCGATCTGCCGACGCGGATCGGGGGTGCGCCCCTCGGCCGTGAACGCATTGTCGTTGACGATGTCGCCGCGATAGCTCGGCAGGGTGACGCCGTCGCGCGTCTCCGTCGGCGAGGAGCGCGGCTTGGCGAACTGGCCGGCGATGCGGCCGACCTTCACCACCGGCGACGCGCCAGCATAGGTGAGCACCACGGCCATCTGAAGGAAGACGCGGAAGAAGTCGCGGATGTTGTTGGCGCCGTGCTCGGCGAAGCTCTCGGCACAATCGCCGCCCTGGAGCAGGAAACACTCGCCGGCCGCCACCTGCGCGAGCTGCCGCTTGAGGCTGCGCGCCTCCCCGGCGAACACCAGCGGCGGAAACTTGGCGAGCTGCGTCTCGACGGCCGCCAAGGCGCCCGCGTCCGGGTAGTCCGGCACCTGCTGAATCGGCTTCCGGCGCCAGCTTTCGGGGGTCCACCGCTCGGCCATGGTCTCGTCCTCGTCGGGCGCGGGCCGGGTGTCGTCCCGGGGAGTGTTCTGCCGCGCGGGGGGCCTTATACACGACCCCGGCGGCGCGGGGCCAGAGCGGGGTTAGAGGATCGTCCGGCAAAGTGGGTGCCGGCTCGCCGTCGACAATGCGAACACGCAAAGACCTCTGGGGCGGGATCCGATCCAGGCGCGAGGTCAATCGGGTTGCGAGACCGGGCCGCCCTCCAGGGCCGGCGCGATATCGGTCCGGGCGAAATCCTGCCCCTTGAACAGCAGCGGCTCGCCGGTCGCTTTGGCCAGCGCATAGCTGAAGCAGTCGCCGAGGTTCAGCCTCGCCGGATGGCCGCTGCCTTTGCCGAAATCCCGATAGGTCTGGCGGGCGATGCGCGCCTGCTCCTCGGTGACCGGCTCGATCGTCACCGCCAGCTCGTCCAGGAACTGATCCAAGCGGCGGCTGAGAACCGGGTCGTCGTTGCTATCGATCACGATGCCGGTCTCGACATAACTCGCCGCCGAAACACGGCGGACCTCGGCTTTCGTGATCGCCACCAAACAACCATCTCCCTCCGGCTCCTTACGCAGGATCGCCACCAGGGCCGAGGTGTCGATGATCATTTCGGCAGGCCCTTGTCGTCGTAGAGAAGATCGCCATGATCGATCGACCTGAAGGGCTCCTTCCAACGCGGCGCGCAATCGTCCACGATGGCACGTAGCCGCTCCAACAGGCCGTCGCCATCCTTCTCTCGCACACGCGCCAGTCGCTCGCGGAGCGCGGTCGTCACGGCTGCCGTCATGCTCTCGCCGGTGGCCCGAGCAAGCTCCTGGGCGAGGCGGTGAGCTTCCTCGTTCTTGATGTTGAGACCCATCTCGGCTCTCCGACTGGCGGTTCCGGCTCCCTTCTACCAAGATAAGGAACCGTTCTACCCACCTCAAGAGACGATCCTCGTCCCCTGCCCGCCCCCTACTCGGCCGCCTCGCGGCGGTGGCGGACGGTCGGCTGCCGCATGGTCACCAGCTCCTCCGCGGCGGTCGGATGCACCGCCATGGTGGCGTCGAAGTCGGCCTTGGTGGCGCCCATCCGCACCGCGATGCCGACGAGCTGGATCATCTCGCCCGCCCCCTCGCCGACGATGTGGCAGCCGACCACCCGGTCGGTCGCGGCATCGACCACGAGCTTCAGCAGCACCGCGGTGTCACGGCCCGACAGGGTCGCCTTCATGGGCCGGAAGCGCGTGCGGTAGATGTCGACGTCGCCGATCTGGTCCCGCGCCTGCGCCTCGGTGAGCCCGATGACCCCCACCTCCGGCTCGGTGAACACCGCGGTCGGGATGCTGGCGTGGTCGACCTTGGTGGGCTTGCCGCCGAACACCGTGTCGGCGAAGGCGTGGCCCTCGCGGATCGCCACCGGGGTGAGGTTGACCCGGTTGGTCACGTCGCCGACCGCCCAGATGCCGGGCACCGAGGTGGCCGAATAGTCGTCGACCGCGATGCCGCCATTGGTCGCGAGCCGCACCCCGACGGTCTCCAGCCCGAGGCCCCGCACATTCGGCGGCCGGCCGATGGCGAACATCACGGTGTCGGCGGCGACCTGGAGCCCGCCCGAGAGATGCGCCGTGTAATGCCGGCCGGACGGCTCGACCGCCGCCACGGTGTTGCCGGTGATCACCTGCACGCCGCGCTTCTCGAACTCCTCCCGCACATGCTGGCGAACGTCGTCGTCGAAGCCGCGCAGGATGTTCTCGCCGCGATAGACCAGCGTCACCTGCGAGCCGAGACCGGCGAAGATCGACGCGAACTCCACCGCGATGTAGCCGCCGCCCTGCACCAGCACGCGGGTCGGCAGCGCCTCGAGATGCAGCGCCTCGTTGGACGAGATCACATGCTCGATGCCGGGGATCGCCGGGCCGAGATGCGGCACCGCTCCGGTGGCGATCAGGACATGCTCGGCGCGCACGCGCTCGCCGGTCGCCTCCAGCCGCACCGTATGGGCATCCTCCAGCACGGCGCGGCTCTTCACGAGATCGACGCCCGCCTTGCCGAGGGTCGCCGTGTAGGCGGCCTCCAGGCGGGCGATCTCGCGGTCCTTGTTGGCGATCAGGCTCGCCCAGTCGAACGCCGGCGCCGCCACGCTCCAGCCGAAGCCGGCGGCGTCCTCGAACTCGTGGCCGAAGCGCGACGCATAGACGAGCAGCTTCTTCGGCACGCAGCCGCGGATCACGCAGGTGCCGCCGACACGATACTCCTCGGCCACCATCACGCGGGCGCCGTAGCCGGCTGCGATACGGGCCGCGCGGACGCCGCCCGAGCCCGCCCCGATGACGAAGAGATCGACGCGGCGGTCCGGCGCGCTCACAGGTCGTGGCCCTTCTTCTTCATCTCCTCGCGGAACCGGGTCATCACCTCGGCCGAGAAGGTGTCGGCCCATGCCTGCGCCTTCTTCAGGCTCTCGTCGATGACGGCGGGCTCGTCGGACGCCATCTTCTTGCCAACCGGCGACTTGTAGAAGGCGACCAGCTCCTTCAGCTCGCTCTCGGTGAAGCGCTGGGCATAGATCCGGGCGACCTCGCCGAGCAGCTCGGCGCGCTTGGCGTCGTAGTCCTTGCGCAGCTTCACGGCGACCTCGCCGAGCTCGCCGGCGAGCTGCGGGTTGGTCGGCACAAAGGTGTTCTTCACGAACTCGATGACGCCCGAGACAATCGGATCGAACATCCCCGAGCCGCCCTTGATGGAGATCAGCTCGCGCGCCGTGGCGATCGCCGAGGCCGAGGGAGCGGCCTGCTGCGCCGCGCCCTGCTGGGCGTGCGCCGGCACGGCCGCGACGACGCCTGCGGCGAGCCCCGCCACCACGGCGGCACGGAGGAGCGAGACGAGCTTCATGGGACTTCCCCCTGTCTAGGACGATGGTGCGGTTTCGATGCGGACACCGGAGGTGCCGGCGATCACCGCCAGTCGCACCAGCCCGATGAAGAGACCATGCTCGACCACGCCAGGCACCGCGGCGAGCCGGTCGGCCAGCCCGGCCGGGTCGGCGATGCGGCCGAGCGCCAAGTCGAGGATGAAGTGCCCGCCGTCCGTGACGAAAGCGTGGCCCTCGGCGGTGCGCCGCAGGCGCGCCGGGCCGGGGCAGCCGGCGGCCTGCGCGGCTGCCTCGACGGCGCGCAAGGTGGGGGTGAGGCCGAACGGCACCACCTCGACAGGCAGCGGAAAGCAGCCGAGGGTGTCGACCCACTTGGCCTCGTCGGCGATCACGATCATGCGGGCCGAGGCGGCCGCCACGATCTTCTCACGCAGCAAGGCCCCGCCACCACCCTTGATGGCGCTGAGATCGGGGGCGATCTCGTCGGCGCCGTCGACCGTCAGGTCGAGCGCCGGGACCTCGTCCAAGGTGGCGAGCCGGATTCCGGCCGCCTCGGCGTCGGCCCGGGTCGCCTCCGAGGTCGGCACGCCGACCACGTCGAGGCCGGCCCGCACCCGCTCGCCCAGCAGGGCGACGAAGTGCTTGGCGGTGGAGCCGGTGCCGAGGCCCAGGCGCATGCCGGGCTCGACGAAATCGAGGGCGCGGGCGGCAGCCTCGCGCTTGAGGGAATCGGCGGACATGGGTGCGGCGCGTCGGAGGCTCGTGACAGGGGGGCGCGCCCGCTATGTAGCCCCGATCCGCCGCTCCGCCTAGAGCCGAGCACGGCGCGGCCGGCCCCGCCATGTCGCAGGCGTCGCCCCCGGCAAGCCGTCACTCGCCTGCCGGGCAGCCGTGCCAGAGTGTCCCTTGCGCCGCGCCACCGGACCGGGCTAAGGCCCGCCGAGGGTCGGCCGTGCCGCGCCGGACCCGTGAGCGCGCAGGACCCGTGAGATCGCAGGACCCGTGAGATCGCGCATGCATCAGCCCGCCCCCGCCCCGCTCGTCGTGTTCGACCTGGACGGCACCCTGGTGGACACCGCGCCGGATCTGATCGACACCCTCAACGGCCTCCTGGTGCGCGAGGGGATCACGGCGGTGCCGTTCGACGAGGCCCGGCGGTTCATCGGCGGCGGCGCCCGGCTCTTGATCGAGCGCGGCCTCGCGGCGCAGGGGCGCGACTGCGGAAGCGCCGCGATCGACCGCCTCTACGCCGTCTATGTGGACGCCTATGCGGAGCGGATCGCCGATCTGTCGCGCCCCTTTCCGGGCGTGATCGACGCGCTCGACGCGCTCGACGGGGCCGGCTGCCGCTTCGCGGTGTGCACAAACAAGCTGGAGCGGCTGTCGCGCAAGCTCCTCGAGGCGCTCGGCCTCGCCGGCCGCTTCCGCGCGATCTGCGGCCAGGACACCTTCGCGGTGATGAAGCCCGACCCGCAAGCGCTGCTCGGCACCATCGCGGCGGCGGGCGGCGACCCGGCCCGCACCGTGATGGTCGGCGATTCGGGCACCGACATCCTTACCGCCCGGGCGAGCGGCGTGCCGGTGGTGGCGGTCGACTTCGGCTACACCGAGGTGCCGATCGCGAGCCTCGGTCCCGACCGGGTGATCGGCCACTACGCCGAGCTGCCGGACGCCGTCGCGGCCCTGCTGGACACGACCGCCCGCACCCCCACCCATTCCGGCTAGCCGCCCCGCCCCACCCATCGAGGCACCTCCCCGAATGGGAGCGGTTGCGCCGAGGGCTCTGCGTCCCTAATGTCGCAGGCGGCGTTGGGGGACGCCGGACCATGAACAGCCTGTTGTACCGAGTTTTGGCGGTCGCGGCCGGGGGCATCCTGCTCGCCGGATGCGAATCGCTGTCGAGCTTCCAGATCCCGAGCTTCGGCATCGGGGGACCCGCGACCGCGGCCTTGAACCTGGAGAGCGATCCGCCCGGCGCCGAAGCGCGCCTGTCGAGCGGCGCCACCTGCCGCACGCCGTGCGCCTTGCCGGTGCCGCTGGTCGGTGAGATCGCCGTCACCTTCACGCTGCCGGGCTATCAGCCCCAGACCGTGCCGGTGCGCACCGTGCGGGCCGAGTCCGGCCAGGGCGACCCGGAGTTCGCCGCCGCCTCGGTGCAGCTCGAGCCGAATCCGGTCTATGTCGAGCTCGCCGCCGTGCCGCCGCCCCCCCAGAAGCGCCGGCCCAACACCCAGCGGCCGCGGGCCTCGCAGCCGACGGCGGCGCGCACGCCGCGGACCGCGCCGGCACCGGCTCCTGCCCCCGCCGCAGCGCCGGCCCCTGCCACCGTGGCGCCGGCGACCCCGCTGCCACCGCAATGATCCACCGGGCTGAACGACGCGGCGGCGGATCAGCTTGACAGGCCCGGCTCCGGGCATTACTTCGCCGCAACGGTCGGGCGCTTAGCTCAGCGGGAGAGCGTTCCCTTCACACGGGAGAGGTCGTAGGTTCAATCCCTACAGCGCCCACCACTTTTTTCAGGCCCGCCAACAAAATCGCCAACGTTTTATGTCGAGCTGGACGCCGCATTTCGTGCGGCGGTCGACAACCCGGCGACGACGTCCACGCGCATTTTTCTGAATCCAGGTTCGCGGCAACGCCTGGTCCCGGACGGCGCGAGCGCCGATCCGGGTGCCACACCCCGGCATCGAGGCGTATTCGATCAGCCGGAATCGGCTCAGTGATCCGGGCGAAACCCCGATGCACGGACGGCCGGCTCCCAGTACTTGCTGGCTTCCACCTGAATGCGCGTCAGCTCCTCGGGCGAGCTACCGACCGGGGTCGTGCCGAGCGCCTGGAGTCGCTCGCGCGCCGCCGCCACCTGCATGGCATCCGCCACACCGCGATGCAGCGCCGTGACGACCGGGGCCGGCGTTCCGGTCGGGGCGTAGAGGCTGTACCAGGCGGTGCCGTCGATCGGGATGCCGCCCTCGGTGAAAGTCGGCACGTCGGGCAGCACGGCGAGGCGCTTCGGGCCGGAGACCCCGAGCATGCGGACGGTGCCGGCCTTGTGCAGCTCGATGCAGTCGCCCGAGGCCACCGAGGCAAACGGGATGTGCCCGGCAATCACATCGTTCACGGCGGGGGCGGAGCCCCGATAACCGACATGCTTCATGTCGAGCTTGTTGTGCTGGGCGAACAGCACCGCGAACAGATGGGAGATGCCGCCGGCGCCCGACGAGCCGTAGCTCGCCGCCGACGGATTGGCGCGCACCCACGCAATCAGGCTCTCCAGCGAGTCGAAGCCCGGCTTCGGCCCCGACACGAAGGCGATGTCGAACAGCACGACCTGGGAGATCGGCTGTAGCTCGGTGAACGGATCGTAGCCGAGCTTGTCGTAGGAGTGCGGATAGATGGAGATGACCGGCAGCGGCGCCAGCAGCAGCGTGGTCCCGTCGGGCTCCGACCGAATCACCGACTGGGTGCCGGTGCGGCCGGCGGCGCCGGCACGATTTTCGACGAACACCACCGCACCCAGGCTGCGCTGGAGCTGGTCCGCCAGGATGCGGGCCACCGCGTCGCCGGTGTTGCCGGCCGCGAACGGGTAGACGATCCGGATGGTCTTGCCGGCGAGCGGCGAAGCCCTTGCCGGCGCGGCGGAGAGCGCCATCAGCCCTGCCCCCGCGGCGATGAACCGGCGCCTCGAGATCCGCGTTGCTGTCATCGTGAGTCCTCCCTTTCAGTGTTGTTTGATTTTCGATGATCGTCACGACGACGCCCGTACGACGGCGCCCGCCCGGCGCCCCAGAGGAGCGTCGTGCGCCGCCGGCTCGTCTGGGCGCCCGGATCACCGACCCGGACATGTCTCGGCGGCGCCAAGGCGCCGCCCGCTCACCTCCGTCGCCCGCTACAGATCCACCACGATGGTTCCGTCCGGCTGCTTCGCCCGCGAGCAGCACAGGATCATGTGGGTGGCTCGCTGGCTCTTGCTGAGCACGTAATCGCGATGCTCGATCTCGCCCTCCAGACACGGCACCTTGCAGACGCCGCACAGCCCGTCGCTGCACTTGACGTCCACCGTGACGCCGGCCTCGCGCAGCGCCGCGGTCGCCGCCTTGTCGGCCGGCACCACGATGGACCGCCCGGTCCGCTTCAGCTCCAGCGTGAACGGGTGGTTGTCGTACGCCTTGGCCTCGGGGACCGAGAAGTACTCGCGATGCAGGGCGTCCTCGTGCCAGCCGAGGGCCAGCGCCGCCCCGAACACCGCATCCATGAACGCCGCCGGTCCGCAGGTGTAGAGATGATCGCCCGGCCGATAGCCGGTGAGCACGTCGGCGACGTTCAGCCGGCACTCGTCGCTGAACCGAAAGTGCACCCGCCGGGCCCACGGCACCGCTTCCAGCTCGGCAACGAACGCCGCCTGGGCGCGGGTCCGCGCCTTATAATATAAAGTGAAGTCGGCGCCCGCGCGATGCAGCGCGTGGCCCATGGCGACCAACGGGGTGACGCCGATGCCGCCGGCGAGCAGAAGATGACGGCGCGCATCACGGACCAACGGGAAATGATTGCGCGGGCGCGAGATCACCACCGGGGTGCCGGGCTTGAGCATCTGATGGATCTTGATCGAGCCGCCCCGCCCCAGATCCTCGCGCAGCACGCCGACCAGATACCGGCTGGTGTCGGCCGGATCACCGGCCAGGCTGAACTGGCGGATGTACTGGGGCGTCACCGTCACGTCGATATGGGCGCCGGCCTCGAACGGCGGCAGCGGCGCGCCGTCGCGCGACACGATCTCGAACAGATCGATCTTGCCGTCGGCGGAGCTGGTCCAGCGACGGCCGACCTCGGCGACGATGACGGGCGGCGCCCCGTCGAGCGGGCGCGGGCCGGGCACCAGCCCTTCGGTCTCGCCGCGGGCGATCCGATCCTGGTGCTCCTGCGGGCTGAGGAGCTGCCGGTAGGCGGCGATGCCGGCCTCGCGATCGATCGGGAACGGCGCCGGCAGCGGCGGCGGCACCAATGGCGCCGGATAGGCCGCGAGCGTCTGGTCCTCGTACTTCAGATCGATATGCGTGTTCAGTCCACGCCGGTTGATCTCCGCCGCCTGCACGATCTTGCCGGTGCCGTCGTTGGTGACGTCCCACCACCATTTCTTGGCCGGGTTGATGCGCCCGCGACCGAGCGCGTCGTCCAGGCGGGCGATCCACCGCGCCGCCCACGGCAGATTCATGGCGGCCCAGCGGAACGGCGCCTCGCGGACCAGCCCGGCGAGATTCCACGGGCAGGTCTTCATGCAGCGGCCGCACATCGAGCCGCCCATGTTGGTCATGCGATAGCGCGTGCACTTCTCGACGTCGGCCTTCCAGATCTCGTAGCCGTTGAACATCACCTTGGGGCCGGACGAGATCGCGCCCGAGGGGCATTCGCGCGCGCACTTGTTGCAGGAGCCGCAGAACGTCTGCAAGCCGAAGTCGATCGGCTGGTCGGGACGCATCGGAAAGTCGGTGGTCAGAATGCCGGTCTTCTGCCGCGGCCCGAGGAATGGGTTGAGGATGATGTCGCCGATGCGACTGACCTCGCCGAGACCGGCGAGCAGCACCAGCGGCGTCTGGATCACGTCGCTGTCGGCGGCCGAATGGGCCGTCGCCGAGAAGCCGAGGCGGCGCAGATGCCGGCCGACGACGCCGCAGACGAGGCCGGCCCGCATGTAGGTGCGCATCGACTGGGCGCTGGAGATCCAGTCGTCGCCGGAGGCCCCCTCCATGGTCTCGTGGCCCTGGTCGATCATCACCGAGACCGCGAGCGGATGCGCGACCGGCATCTCGGTCCCGTCTTGGCGGTGCGAGTACCAGACCCAGGCGGGCGCCCGCGACACGCCGGCGAGGTCGGCGCCGAGCCAGTGCATGGTGGCCTTGACGGTGTCGGCATTGCGGACGGGATCGTCGTGGCCTGCCGCCGGCGCGCCCGCCGGCTCGCCGCGCTGGAGCAGCGAATAGACGTTGAGGGCGAGCCGCAGTGCGGCGGCGAGCGGCGCCTTGGCGACCGAGAAGCCGTCCTTGGAGGCGTCCTGCGCCGCCTTGCCCAGATCCCCGAAGGCGGCGCGCAGGAAGAACTCGCTGCTCTTCGGGCTGCGCGGGATGCGCTCCTCGTCGATGAACGTGGTCGGACGATCGACCCGCTTCAGTGTCTCCACCGGGAAGCGGCTGTCCTTGAAGGCGCGCCGGGCGAACTCCAGGCGGTTGCGCGCCGTCTTCGGGCTCGCCCAGCCGATCCACCAGCCCGGCCCCTGGGCCCGCAGGCGATCGCCGAGGCTCTGGCGACGCAATGGCGCATCCGGCGCCAGCGCCATCGTGGTGGTCACGGCGGCGAGGCCGAAGCGGCTGCCGATGAACGGATTGACCACGGTGCCCCGGCTCGTCACGCGCCCGAGCCCGGCCGACACCGCGAGCCGGTGCAGATCGACATCGGTCGTCGTCGCCGAATGGCTGCACGCATCGTAGCCGAGGATGCGCAGGTAGTTGGCCAGCACCGTCGCGGTCTCGGCGCTGCGCAGGGCGGCGCGCCAGCCCTGCAAGCCGACGATCCACTCCGCGCCCGGCTCGTCGACCGCCGGATCGCGCGGATGCTCGACCATGAACACGATCGCGTGGGTGTGATGCGTGATGCCGGCATCGGTCAGGACCAAGGACCGCTGCATCTGCCGGATCACCGCGCTCGGATTGAAGCGCAGCCGGAGCTTCTCCTCGGAGGCCTGGTAGGAAACGGTGCGCAAGTCCGGATGCTCGATGCGGCGGGGGAGCCGGTGGACCGCGTCCAGGCGGCAAATCCCGACCAGCGCGCTGTCGAGGAAGTAGCCGGCCGCCTTGAGGTGCCGCGCCCGCTCGTCGGGATCGTCCGGAATCTCGGCCGCGGCCGCATTGCGGTCGCCCTGCCGCACGGCATCGAGCGCGCAGAGAAACTCGCTCATCGCGTCGGCAAGTCCGCCCGCCCCGTCCGTCGGGCTCAACGTGCCGTCGCCGGCGACCCGCCCGAGATCCGGCATGTCGGTGGTGCGGCCGAGCCGTTCGGACGGATACGGCCCGAGATGCACCGGACGCTTCGCATGCGAGAAGAGCTGCATCGATCCTGGTCCCGACCTTCGCGGTCCGGGACGCGAGCCGCCACCGCGCTGGCGACCGGGCGGAGACAATGCCCGCGTCCACTGCGGGAACGATGATTTCCGAGCGCCGCGAACTTGCCGAGACGCCGTTTGGAATGGATCGAATGCGCGGATGGAATTGTCAGGGTTCGCAGTCGGCCTCGCCGCGGCGGCGCGACCGGAACAGTTGGAAGATGCGGCCACGCAGCCAGCGATGCCCCGCGTCGTGATGGACGCGCTCGTGCCACACCTGCGAGATCTCGATGCGCGGCAGCGGGAACGGCGGCTCGATGACGGCGAGCGGCAAATCTCCGATCAGATAGGAGGCGAGCCGTGCCGGCATGGTGCCGATCGCCTCGGTCCGGCTCGCCACGAATGCACAGCTCACGAAGTTCGGCACGCGGAGCCGGATGCTCTCGGGCGCGAGCCGTGCGGTCATCTCGCGCTCGAGCTGCTGGTGCGCCGCGTGTCCGGTGCTGGAGCCGGTGACCAGGATGTGGCGCTCCGCCAGGAAGGCATCGAGCCGCGACAGCAGATCGCGGCGCGGATGATCGCGGCGCACGACACTGACATAGGGGTCGACATAGAGCTTCTGGCGCTGGAGACCGCCGATCTCGCCCGGGAAGGTGCCGAGCGCCACGTCCGCCTCGCCGCTCTCCAGCTTGGCGGAGACATGGCGCGCATCGAGCGGAACCGCGCGTAACCGCAGGCCACCACCGGCGCGCTCGAGCGCGGTCATGATCTGCGGCACGAGATGCACCATGCCGACCTCGCTGACCAGCACGCGGAATTCACGGGTGGACGTCGCCGGGTCGAAGGCAGCAGTCGCCGACTTGAGGTGATCAGATACCGCGAGCAGCCCCCGCAGCGGCTCGGCGAGCTCGGCGGCGCGCGGCGTCGGCTCCATCCCCAGCCCGACGCGCACCAGCAGCGGATCACCGAAATGTGCACGCAGCCGCGCCAGCATCTTGCTCACCGTCGGCTGCGTGGTCTCCAGGATGACGGCCGCCTTGGTGAGGCTGCGCACCTCCAACAGAAGCGCGAGCAGCTTGAGGTGGCGCAGGCTGATGTCGCCATCATTCATGAGGAGAATTCGACGAATTCCGTTGCGGGAATGGCTCAGTGTAGGGACCGCCGTTAGGCTTCTGTCAAGCGCGGGCAGCGTCTCACGGAGGACCGCAGATGGACGAGAAGAAGGACGGACCACAAGCTGGCCTCAGCGACTGGGGCATTCCCGGCACCTACATCTTCGACCACACACGGTCGCGCGTCGGCTTCGAGCTGAACAAGCTCGCCTACTCGCTGACGGACCCGCAGAACCGGGAAGCCTTCAAGAAGGATGAAGAAGCCTACATGGCGCGATACGGCCTGACGGAGGCCCAGAAGGACGCGATCCGCCGACGCGACTGGCTGGCGCTCACCAAGCACCACGGCGGCAACATCTACTACATCTACAAGCTCGGCGCCGCCACCGGCTCCGGCCTGTACCACATGGGCGCGCAGATGCGCGGCGAGACCTACGAGCAGTTCCTCGAGACGCGCGGCGCCAAGGGCGCGCGCTGACCGGCCGGCGAACAACAGGGAGAGATGAGGCATGGCCAAGATCGTCGCCGGAATCGGCAGCAGCCACGTGCCGAGCTTCGGCCCCGCCTACGACGGCCGCAAGTTCGAGGACCCGGATTGGAAGCCGCTCTTCGACGGCTACGTGCCCGTGAGGGAATGGCTGCGCGACACGGTGAGGCCGGACGTCGCCGTCGTGGTCTACAACGATCACGGCTCCGACTTCAGCCTCGATCGCGTGCCGACCTTCGCGATCGGCGTCCGCGACATCTACGAGCAGGCCGACGAAGGCTTCGGCACCCGGCCGCTGCCGCCCGTGAAAGGTGACGCCGACCTGTCCTGGCACATCGCCAAGGCGGTGATCTACGACGAATTCGATCTGACCGTCTGTCAGGAGATGAAGGTCGACCACGGCATGATGGCGCCGCTGCCGCTGCTGTTCTCGCACGATCCCGACTGGGCCGTTCGGGTGGTGCCGATCGTCGTCAACGTCATCCAGCATCCGCTGCCGACGGCGCGCCGCTGCTTCCGGCTCGGACAGGCCATCGGCCGCGCCGTCGCCTCCTATCCGGAGGACCTCAAGGTGGTCGTCGTCGGCACCGGCGGCATGTCGCATCAGCTCCATGGCGAGCGCTTCGGCCATCTCAGCGAGACGTTCGATCGCCGCTGGCTCGACCTGATCGCGCGTGATCCGGAGGAGCTGTGCCGGATGACGCACGAAGAGATCATGGCGGCGGCCGGCGCCGAATCGGTCGAGCTGATCATGTGGCTGGTCATGCGCGGCGCCCTGGCGGGCGGTGCGGTCGAGCGCAAGCACCTCAACTACTACGCCCCGATGACGACCGGCATGGGCCTCATCTCGCTCGCGGCCGCCTAGCGATCCAGCCATGGCGCAGAACGGCAGCTCCCCCGCCTCCCCGGCCGCCCCGCGACCATCGCGCCGCCACACGGGAGCAGCGGTTCGCCACCGCACCCGGGTCGCCGTGATCGGCGGCGGCCCCGCCGGCCTTCTCCTCTCGCACATGCTGCATCTCGGCGGCGTCGACAGCATCGTGGTGGAGCGCCAGACCAAGGCGCACGTCCTGTCGCGCATCCGCGCCGGCGTGCTGGAGGAGGGCACCGTTCGGCTCCTGCGGGACGTCGGGCTCGGCGACCGCATGGACCGCGAGGGCAAGCCGCACGACGGCACCGTGATCGCCTGGCAGGATCGGGCGCCGTTCCTCATCGACACCCACAAGCACACCGGCCGCAAGATGATGGCGTACGGCCAGACCGCCATCACCCAGGACCTCTATGCGGCTTGCGAGAAACGCGGCGGCGAGCTCGTCGAGGGCGCCGCCGATGTCCGCCTGCACGACGTCACCAGCGACTCGCCCTTCGTCACCTTCACCCGGGACGGCATCGCTCACCGCATCGACTGCGACGTCGTGGCGGGCTGCGACGGCTTCCACGGCGTCTCGCGGCAGAGCATCCCGGCCGACGTCCTGCGCACCTTCGAGCGCGCCTATCCGTTCGGCTGGCTCGGCATCATGTCGGAGACGCCGCCGCTCGACGACATCATCTATGCCCAGCACGAGCGCGGCTTCGCGCTCGCCTCCCAGCGCTCGCCGATGCTGTCGCGCTACTACGTCCAGTGCCCGATCGGCACCGATCTGGCCGACTGGCCGGACGACCGATTCTGGGCCGAGCTGAAGGCCCGGTTTCCCAAGCCGCTCGCCGACCGCATCGCCACCGGGCCGTCGATCGAGAAGTCGATCGCGCCGCTGCGCAGCTTCGTGGCCGAGCCGATGCGCTATGGACGGCTGTTCCTGGCCGGCGATGCCGCCCACATCGTGCCGCCGACCGGGGCCAAGGGGCTCAATCTCGCCGTCTCGGACGTGTTCTATCTCCAGCGCGCCCTCGTCGCCCACTTCAAGGCCGGCGATGATCGCTGGCTCGACTCCTACTCGGAGACTACGTTGCGGCGGGTCTGGGGGGCGGAGCGGCTGTCCTGGTGGCTGACGCGGCTCCTGCATGTCTTCCCCGAGCAGGACGGCTTCGACACCCGGGTGAATCAGAACGAGTTCGATCACCTGTGTGCCTCGCCGACCGCCCAGGCGGCCCTGGCCGAGCAGTAT
Organism: Rhodoplanes serenus; assembly: GCA_009720755.1. Taxonomy (GTDB): domain Bacteria; phylum Pseudomonadota; class Alphaproteobacteria; order Rhizobiales; family Xanthobacteraceae; genus Rhodoplanes; species Rhodoplanes serenus. Next base: position 180,491 of record WNKV01000003.1, on the reverse strand, counting down.
ATCGGGCTGCCTCTGGAAACCTGAGCGACGGCGGCACGCCATTGCGGCGGCACGCCATTGCGGCGGCACGCCGCCTCAGCGGCCCGCCGGCAGCACCCGCGCCACGGCGGCCTCGACCTCGGCGACCGCGCAGCGGCCGCCGTCGCGGCCGAGCGTCGCGATCGGCCCGGTTCCGGTCGGCCCGGTCAGCGTCGGCTCGCTGCCGACGAAGATCGACACCAATGGCACGCCGAGCGCCGCGGCGAGATGCAGGAGCCCGGTATCGACGCCGACCACCACGGTGGCGCCAGCGATCAGCCGCGCCACCTCGTCGAGCGGCCGGCGGTCGGGCACCCGGGCGCCCGGCAATGCGGCGGCGAGCCGGCGCGCCCGCGCCGCCTCGGCCTCGGTGCCCCAGGGCAGCACCAGCTCGAGCCCGCGCGCCGCCAGCGACCGCCCCAGTGCCACCCAGTGGTCCTCGGGCCATTCCTTCTCGGGGCGGGCGGTGGCATGCAGCAGCACCGCATAAGGCGCCCCTGCCCCGTCGGCCGGCGCCAGCGCGGCGCGGTCGAGCCCGTAATCGATCGGCCCCTCCGGCGCATAGCCGAGCGCCCGGCCGGTCAGCAGACGGTTGCGGTCGACCGCATGCAGCTCGCGCCCCACCGCGTGGCGGACGTCGTAGCTCGCGCTCGCCAGCGCCTCGCGCACGCTGCGCCGATCGTAGCCGTGGCGGGGGCCGCGGACGAGCCGGGTGATCACCGCGGTACGCACCAGGCCCTGGGTGTCGATCACGGTGTCATAGGGGCGCGCCCGCAGCCGTGCCACGAAGCGGCCGATCTCGCGCCAGGTGGCGGCCCGCCCGAGCTGCCGCCGCCAGCGCCGCCAGGCCACCGGGATCACCTCGTCGACCCCCGGATGCAGGCGGGCGAGCGGCGCGAACGCCTCCTCGACCACCCACGCGAGGCGGGCCGCCGGGCGGTGACGGCGGGCGTCGGTGACGGCCGGCATGTTGTGCACCACGTCGCCGAGCGAGGAGGTCTTGATGAACAGGATGTCGACCATGCGGTGTGAAATCGCTGCGGCGGGGCGCGGTTTTCTAGTACAGGGGGGGACCGTTGTCACCCGCGCGCGAGACCGGCATAGGAAGCGGGTGGCCGGCCGGTGTGGGGCTGGACGAGTCCGAAGGCGGACAGGTCCGTCCCGGCCAGGAGGGGCGAATGAGTGTTCTCGTGACGGGCGGCGCCGGCTATATCGGCAGCCACATGGTGCTGACGCTGCGCGACGCCGGCGAGCGCGTGGTGGTGCTCGACAATCTGTCGACCGGCTTCCGCTGGGCCGTGCCCGAGGACGTGCCCTTCGTGGCCGGCGACACCGGCGATCAGGCGCTGGTGTCGCGGCTGATCGCCGAGCACGGCGTCGAGGCGATCATCCACTTCGCCGCCTCGCTGGTGGTGCCGGAATCGGTCAGCCGGCCGCTCGCCTATTACAAGAACAACACCGCCAACTCGCGCAGCATGATCGAATGCGCCGTCGAGGGCGGCGTCAAGCACTTCATCTTCTCCTCCACGGCCGCCGTCTACGGCAACCCGGCCCGCGTCCCGGTCGGCGAGGACGATGCGCCGGCGCCGATGTCGCCCTATGGCGCGTCCAAGCTGATGACCGAGATCATGCTGCGCGACGCCTCGGCGGCGCACGGGCTCGGCCACGTCATCCTGCGCTACTTCAATGTCGCCGGCGCCGATCCGGCGCTGCGCATCGGCCAATCGACGCGCGACGCCACCCATCTGATCAAGGTCGCGGTCGAGACGGCGCTCGGCCTGCGGCCCAAAATGGACGTGTACGGCACCGACTACCCGACCCGCGACGGCACCTGCGTGCGCGACTACATCCACGTCACCGACCTGGTCGCGGCGCATGCCGACGCGCTGCGGCACCTGCGCGGCGGCGGCGCCTCGGCGACGTTCAACTGCGGCTATGGGCGCGGCTTCTCGGTCCTGGAGGTGATCGAGACGGTGAAGCGGGTCGCAGGCGTCGACTTCCGCGTCGACACGGCACCGCGCCGCCAGGGCGACCCGGCCGAGATCGTCGCCGCGTCGGATCGCATCCGCGCTCGGCTCGGCTGGCAGCCGCGCCACGACGATCTCGACGAGATCGTCGCCCATGCGCTCGCCTGGCAGCGCAAGCTCTCGGCCCGCGGCGGCTGACGGACCTCGGCGGAGCGGCACCGGGCCGCCGCCGGGCCGCCCCTCCAGAGCTGATCGACCGGGTGGCCAGCGGCGATCGCGGCACCTAGGATGGAGGTCCTGCAACCAAGAACACGCCGGGAACGCCATCATGATTCGCCTGCTCGCCCGCTCGCTGCACACTGCCCTGCCGCTCGCTGCCCTGCTGATTGCCGCTCCGCCCGCGACCGACCTGGCCGCCGCCCAGACGTCGGGCGATCAGGAGGCGCTCGTCACCGTCCGCACGATGAGCCCGGAGACGGCGCTCGACCTCGCCCGCGCGGCGCTCGCCGAGTGCCGTCAGCGCGGCTACCAGGTCGCCGTCGCGGTGGTCGACCGCGCAGGCGTCGCCCAGGTGGTGCTGCGCGACCGGCTCGCCGGGCCGCACACCCCGGCGACAGCCACCGGCAAGGCGTGGACCGCGGTCTCGTTCCGCACCAGCACCAGCGACCTCGTGGCGGCGACCCCACCCGGATCGCCGCAGGCCGGCGTGCGCAGTGTCCCGGGCGTCATCATCCTGGGCGGCGGCGTACCGATCGAGGGCGGCGGCAGCATGGTGGGGGCGGTCGGCATCTCCGGGGCGCCGAGCGGCGAAGCCGACGACGCCTGCGCCAAGGCCGGCATCGAGGCGGTTCGCGACCGGCTCGACTTTTGAGCCAAGGCGCGGCCTCGCCGCCCCTCTAGCAGGCGCGGCCGCGCAACCAGAGATTGCGATTGGATGCCCAGCCATCACAGAGCCCCGCGCCCGGCGCCGCTCTGCCTCCCGGGCCGTCACAGCCTTGTCATATTTGGGCTGACTCCCACGCCGTTCGCGTCCATAGCTCACCCGCGAGGCCGACCGTCGTGGGTCGGCCCGACGACGCGCGCTCCGGACCGACCGCTCCCGCCGGCCGCCCGGGCCGCCCATCTACGAGGCTCCGAATGCTCGGCTGGTTTCAGGCGCTCATGCCCAAGGAAGAGCGCTTCTTCGATCTGTTCGTCCGACACGCCGAGACCGTGGTGGCCGGCGCCGAGGCGCTGCGCGGCCTACTCACCGAGGGCGGCGACCGCATCCCCCACTACGTCCGGCTGATCGTCGAGCGCGAGACCGAGGCCGACGACATCACCCGCGGGGTGCTGCTGGCGGTGCGGCGCAGCTTCATCACCCCGTTCGACCGCGGCGACATCCAGGGCCTGATCTCGTCCATGGACGACGCCATCGACCAGATGCACCAGACCGCCAAGGTGATCACCCTCTACGAGGTCGACCGCTTCGAGCCCGCCATGGTCGAGATGGGGACCATCATCCTGCAAGCCGCGGAGCTGACCCGGCGGGTGGTGCCGCTGCTGCGCACCATCGACAAGAACGTCGCGGCCATCAACACGCTCACCGAGGAGATCACCCGCATCGAGGAGCGGGCCGACCAGCTGCACGACCATGGCCGCAAGGCGCTGTTCCAGGCCCACCGGCAATCCGACCCGATGGCCTTCATCGTCGGCATCGAGGTCTACAGCCATCTCGAGAAGGTGGTCGACCGCTTCGAGGACGTCGCCAACAAGATCAGCGACATCGTCGTCGAGCAGGTGTGAGGCCGCCGGGATGGACGCGACCCTCGCGCTGCCGCTGCTGATCGGCCTGATCGGCGTGGCGCTGCTGTTCGATTTCCTGAACGGCCTGCACGACGCGGCGAACTCGATCGCCACCATCGTGTCGACCCGGGTGCTGCGGCCCCAATACGCCGTCGCCTGGGCGGCCTTCTTCAACTTCATCGCCTTCCTGTTCTTCGGCCTGCACGTCGCCCAGACCATCGGCACCGGCATCGTCGACGCCGGCGTGATCGATCCGCGCGTGGTGTTCGGGGCGCTGATGGGTGCCATCGCCTGGAACGTCATCACCTGGCTGTTCGGCATCCCGTCGTCGAGCTCGCACGCACTCATCGGCGGCCTGCTCGGCGCCGCCATCACCAAGGCCGGAGCCGGCGTCGTGGTGTGGAGCGGCTTCGGCAAGACCGCCGCCGCCATCGTGCTGTCGCCGCTGGTCGGCTTCTCGCTGGCGCTGCTGCTGATGCTGATCGTGTCCTGGCTGCTCATGCGCCAGACCCCGTTCTCGGTCGACAACGCCTTCCGCAGCCTGCAATTCGTCTCCGCCTCGCTGTACTCGCTCGGGCACGGCGGCAACGACGCCCAGAAGACCATGGGCATCATCGCGGTGCTGCTCTACTCGCAAGGCTACATGGAGGGCGGCTTTCACGTTCCGTTCTGGGTGGTGATCACCTGTCAGGCCGCCATGGGGCTCGGCACCCTGTTCGGCGGCTGGCGGATCGTCCACACCATGGGGTCGCGCATCACTCGGCTGACGCCGCTGCAAGGATTCTGCGCCGAGACCGGGGGCGCCATCACGCTGTTCATGGCGACCGGGCTCGGCATCCCGGTCTCCACCACCCACACCATCACGGGCGCCATCGTCGGCGTCGGCGCCGCCCGCCGCGTGTCGTCGGTGCGGTGGCATATTGCCGGCAGCATCGTTATTGCATGGGTGGTCACCATGCCGGCGGCCGGCCTGATCGGCGCCGCCTTTTATCTCCTCTGCGGCCTGTTTCTGTAAGGTACCCGAATTGCCCACTCGACGCTCCTCCCCGGCCCCCAAGCGCTCGCTGCAATATGCGGCGGTGCCGTATCGCCGCAACGAGGACGGCGAGACCGAGGTGATGCTGGTGACGTCCCGCGAGACGCGGCGCTGGATCGTCCCCAAGGGCTGGCCGATTCGGGGCGCCAAGCCGCACCTCTCGGCCGCCCGCGAGGCGCTGGAGGAGGCGGGCGTCGTCGGCGAGACCGGGCCGGAACCGATCGGCTCCTACCGCTACGACAAGCGGCTCAAGAACGGCACCACGGCGCGCTGCCTGGTCGAGGTGTTTCCGCTCGCCGTCACCGGCCAGCGCAAGCGCTGGCGCGAAAAGGGGCAGCGGGAAATCCGCTGGTTTCCCCTGCCGGAGGCGGCCCGGGCCGTCGAGGAGACGGGCCTGCGCCGGCTGTTGCGCCAGTTCGACCAGCTGGTGCCGGACGACGAGCCCGACGAGGATTGACGGGCAGTGCTGCCGCCGATTGAGGCAGCGGCGCCACCTTTGCCGAGATGATTGCCCAATTGGGCCGCAGATCCGTCCCCGATCGGTGCCAGGGTCCGGCCACCGCCGGGGTGCCGCGGCTGCGCCGATCCGGCTGCGGTCGCGCTGCGGTCGGGCGGGTGTGCGGAGTTTCGTGATGGTCCGACCCGTCCGGTCGGCCGGCCTCGCCGGCCTTCTCCTGTTCGCGGCCGCGGTGCTGCCGCTCGCCGGCTCGCCGGTCCGTTCTGCGGCCGCAGCGCCCGAATGCCTCACCGCCCCCGACGGCACCGCGACCGCCGGGCGCCACTGGTTCTACCGGCTCGACCGCGCCACCAATCGCAAATGCTGGTATCTGCGCGACCGCGAGCCCGCGGCGCGCTCCACCGACACCACCGGGGCGCTGCCGGCCACCGGCACGGCGGCGGCCGACCCGGTCGTTCCGGTGGCGCCCCCCCTTCCGACAAGGCACGCGGTGCCGAGCCCGGCCGGACGGCCGCTCACGGCCGACGAGCGCGCCGCCCTCTACGGCGAGTTCCTGGCCTGGCGGCTGCGCCAGGTGACCCGCCACGGCGAGCCGGACGGCCCCGCCGCGGCCCCCGGGACCCGACATTGACGGGTGATGCGCCTGTGGTATGGCCGGATCTTCGGCCCGTGCCGTCGTGGTCGAGTCGGCCTTCCCACCCTCCTCCTCGCAGAGATCCCACATGAGCGCCCAGGCCAGCTACGTCATCGATCCTCCGCCCCAGACAGCGCTGGCCATCGCCGGCTCGGACGCGCTGTTTCCGGTTCGCCGGGTGTGGTGCGTCGGCCGCAACTATCTCGAGCACATCCGCGAGCTGGGGAACGACGAGCGCGAGCCGCCCTTCTTCTTCGCCAAGCCGGCCGATGCGGTGGCGCCGGACGGCACCACCATCCCCTACCCGCCGCTGACCGCCGACCTGCATCACGAGGTCGAGCTGGTGGTGGCGCTCAAGGGTGGCGGCCGCAACATCCCCGCCGACAAGGCGCTCGATCTCGTCTTCGGCTACGCGGTCGGCATCGATCTCACCCGCCGCGACCTCCAGATGGCGGCGCGGAAGATTCAGCGGCCGTGGGAGATCGGCAAGGCGTTCGACGCCTCGGCGCCGTGCGGCGCGCTGAAGCCCGCGACCGCGATCGGGCATCCGAGCAAGGGCCGCATCACCCTGTCGTGCAACGGCACGCTGCGCCAGGATGGCGACCTTTCGCAGATGATCTGGAACGTCCCCGAGGTGATCGCCAAGCTGTCCGAGATGGTGGCACTCGCACCGGGCGACATCATCCTGACCGGCACCCCGGCCGGCGTCGCCGCCACCGTGCCGGGCGACCGGCTGGACTGCGCGATCGAGGGTGTCGGCACGCTCGGCGTGACGATCGGCCAGCCGCTGAGGTGACGCCCCCGGCTTCCCTCTCCCGCCGGGGAGACGGGAAGCCGCCGCTCACATGCCGAGATACGCCTGCCGGACGCGGTCGTCGGCCAGCAGCTCCTCGCCGGTGCCGGCGAGGGTGATGCGGCCGTTCTCCAGCACATAGGCGCGGTCGGCGAGCTTGAGCGACAGCGCGACGTTCTGCTCGACCAGCACGCAGGTGAGCCCTTCGTGATTGAGCGCACGGATGGTGCGCAGCATCTCGTGGACGATCGCCGGGGCGAGCCCGAGCGACGGCTCGTCGAACATCACGAGATCGGGCAGACCCATCAGGCAGCGGCCGATCGCCAGCATCTGCTGCTCGCCGCCCGACAGCGTGCCGGCGGTCTGCTTCAGCCGCTCCTCGAGGATCGGAAACATCGCGAAGACGCGGGCGAGCTGGCGGTCGCGGTGCGCGCGGGCGCGCGGCAGCAGCGCCCCCATGTGGAGATTCTCGGCGACCGTCAGGGTCGGGAACACCTGCCGCCCCTCCGCCACCTGGCCGATGCCGAGATTGCACACCCGGTGGCTCGGCAGGCCGGCGATGTCGGCGCCGCGATAGCCGATGCGGCCGTGGGTCGGCCGGATCATGCCCGCGATGGTGCGGATCAGCGAGGTCTTGCCGGCGCCGTTGGCGCCCACGATGGCGACGATGCTGCCCTCGGCGACATCGAAGGAGACGCGGTCGAGCGCCTGGGCGTCGCCGTAATGCACGTCGAGATCGCGCACCTGGAGCATCAGGGAGCGGCCTCCGCGCCGAGATAGGAGGAGATCACCTTGGCGTCGCGCACCACCTCCTCGGGCTTGCCCTGCGCGATCGGGGCGCCGTGGTGCAGCACCAGCATGTGGCCGGCGAGCGCCATCACGGCGCGCATGACGTGCTCGATCAGCAGGATGGTGGTGCCCATCTCGCGGTTGATGCGACGCAGGATGTCGACCATGCGGTCGGTCTCGGTGGGCCGCAGCCCGGCCATCACCTCGTCGAGCAGCAGCAGCTTCGGATCGGTGGCGAGCGCACGGGCGAGCTCCAGCCGCTTGCGGTCCGGCAGCGTCAGCGACGAGGCGACGATGTCGCGCTTGTCGTGGAGATCGAGGGTCGCCAGCACGTCGCGGGCGTGGCGGCGGGCCGCCTCCATGTCGGTGCGATGCAGCAACGCGCCGATCACCACATTGTCCTCGACCGTCAGGGCCGGGAACGGCCGCACGATCTGGAACGTGCGGGCGACGCCGCGGCGGCAGACCGCATCCGGGGTCAGCCCGTCGATGCGCTCGCCACGAAACGCGATGGAGCCCTGATTGGGCTTCAGCACACCGGCGATCATGTTGAACAGCGTCGTCTTGCCGGCCCCGTTGGGGCCGATGACGGCGAAGATCTCGCCGGCCGCCACCGTGAACGACACCCGGTCCACCGCCACCAGGCCGCGGAAGCGCTTGCCGACGCCGGAGACCTGGAGGAGCGCGGTCACGAGCGGCGCCTCACCAGGCCGAGCCGGCGCGACAGCCAAGGCCACACGCCGCCGGGCACCAGGTAGATGATGATCATCAGCACGAGGCCGAAGAAGATCGCCTTGGCGCCGGGCGCATTGAGGCCCGCCTTGTCGGTGACGGCGATCAGGAGCTCGCCGAGCGGGGTGAGCACGAAGGCGCCGATCACCGGGCCGAACACGGTGCCGAGCCCGCCCACGATGGGGCCGAGGATCAGCTCGATCGACCGGCTCATCTCGAACACCTGCGCCGGGAACAGGTTGTTGTAATAGAAGGCGTAGAACACGCCGCCGACGGCCGTCATGGCGGACGAGATCAGCACCGCCTTCATCTTGGCGCGGAACACGTCGATGCCGAGCGCGCGCGCCGCCGTCTCGTCCTCGCGGATCGCCATCCACTGGTGGCCCAGGCGCGAGCGCGCCAGCCAAGCGGTGAGCAGCACCGCGGCGCCCGCCAGAACGAAGGCGAGATAGTAGAAGAAGAGCTGGCCGCCGCGCAGATTCCACCACTCGCCGAGCCGGCTCTCCTGATACGGGATGAACAGTCCGCCGGCCCCGCCGAGCGGGCCGATATGATCGAAGCCGATGCGGGTGAACTCGGCGAACGCGATGGTCAGCAGCGAGAAGTACACGCCCTCGATGCCGAACCGGAAGGCGAGCCAGCCGATGAACGCCCCGAAGGCGGCCGCGATGGCCACCGCCGGGATCACGCCGAGCCACGGGCCGATGCCGAAATGCACCCAGAGGCCGGCCGCCACGTAGCCGCCGAGCCCGACATAGAGGGCGTGGCCGAGCGAGAGCTGGCCGGCATAGCCCATCATCAGGTTCCACGCCTGACCGACATAGACGAAGTAGAGGATGAGCGTGAGCACCGAGAGCAGGTAGCGCGTGGCCACCACGGGAGCGAGTAGCATCGCCAGGACGGCGACCACCAGCACCACCTGGCCGCGGCGGTTCATGTCGCGCCAGAGCGAGATCATGCCGGCTTCTTCCCGAGCAGGCCCTGCGGGCGGAGCACCAGCACGGCGATCAGCAGCGCGAACGAGAACATGCTCTTCATCGAGGGGGCGATCAGGAAGCCGGCGACCGCCTCGGAGACGCCGATCAGCAGGCCGGCGACGAGCGCACCCGCCATCGAGCCGAGACCGCCGATGATCACGATGGTGAAGGCGAGCAGCGTGTAGGCGGGCCCGAGACCCGGCACCGGGTCCGCGATGGTCACCATCAGGGCGCCGGCCGCCCCGACGCAGGCGAGGCCGATGCCGAACGTCACCGCATAGAGGCGCCGCACGTCGAGCCCCACCACGGCGGCGCCGACCAGATTGTCGGCGCAGGCGCGGATCGCCGTGCCGGTGCGGGTGAAGCGGAAGAAGCCGAACAGCGCCGCGCACACGGCGAGCGCCGCCACGGCGGCGTAGACGCGCACCTTGTCGATGATCAGCGGCCCGACCAGGTAGCTGTCGAACGCATACGGCAGGTTGGCGGGCTGCGCGTCGGGCCCGAACACGATCAGCAGCCCGTTGACCAGCACGATGGCGACGCCGACCAGCAGGATGAACTGCTGATAGTCGGGCCGCCCCACGAAGGCGTTGATCAACGTGCGCTGGAGCGCGAAGCCGACGACGAAGAACACCGCCGCGATCGGCAGCATCGACCACAGCGGATCGACGCCCCACGCCCGGAACAGCACGAAGGCGGCGTACATGGCCACCACGGCGAACTCGCCATGGGCGAAGTTGACCAGCCGCACCACGCCGAAGATGGCCGACAGGCCGAGCGCCATGAGGCCGTAGAGAAGGCCGGTCAGGACGCCCTGGACGACGACGTTGAGCCAGATCGACAGCATCGGGGGTGGACGGGATCACCGGATCGGAGTGAAGACGCGCGTACACCTCCCCGGGCGGGCGGCCGGAGGCCGCCGCCACAGACAGGTGCCGGATCGCGACGAGTTACCTCAGGTCGGTGACGGCGCGCAACCTCCGTTCGCGGCCAGCGACAATGCGGCCGGGAGAGCACCCTGCCCTGCCGACGCCACGCAACCGATCGGACGCCGCCGCCGGTCACGGGCCGGCGGCGCCCGGCCCGATCAGGACCGTCCCTGCCAGGACGGCATCGGCAGCACCGGCGCCGAGACGGCGATCTCGGGCGGCAGCACGACGGTCGGGGTGCGGTTGCGGTTCTGCACCACGGCGGCCTGGATGTTGTTGTTCTGCCCCTTCTCGTCGAACTGGATCGGCCCGCCGGTCATCACATGCTCGGCGATGTTGGTGGCCTTCACGGCCTCCATCAGGGCCTTGCCGTCGGTGCTGCCGGCCCGCTTGAAGGCGTCGGCCGCCACCATGATGCCCTCGAAGGTGAAGCCGGCGTTGAAGCAGTCGACCTCGAAACGGTTGGTCGGATGCGCCGTCTTGAAGGCGGCGGCGAGCGCCTGGGTCATCTGTGCCTTCGGGTTCGCCCACGGCAGATTGTAGAGGTGGAAATCGGCGAGCGGGCCGAGGGCCTGATAGAACTCCTCGTCGTAGAGGCCGGGCGAGCCGGGCGACACGATCGCCTTGGGCTCGAAGCGCTGGCGCACCATGTCGCGCACCAGCTTGATGGCGTCGGACGAGCGGGTGGTGACCAGCACCAGCTCGGGCGCGAGCGCGCGGATCTTGGTGACCTCGACGGCGAGATCCTGCGCCTTGGGATCGTAGGCGATCGACTCGAGCAGCGGGAACGGCATCTGGGCGGCCGGGAACAGCCGGTCCATGGCGGCCCGCTGGGCGGTGCCGAAGGTGTCGTTGGCGTGCACGAACACGGCGTTCTTGAACGGCACGCTGGTGGCCGCCATCAGGTCCTTCACCAGCCGCAGGCCGCCGCTGACGAGCTGCGGGTTGGTTTGGAAATTGCGGACCAGATACTTATAGCCCTGCTCGGTGAGCTGCGGCACCGAGCCGATGTTGATCACCAGCGGCACCTGGCGCTGCTCGCACACCTGGGCGATCGCCAGGGTGGCGCCGGACTCGAAGGCACCGACCACGCAGTTGGCCCCCTCGGCAATGGCCCGCTCGGTCTGGGTCCGCGCCACGTCGACATTGGATTCGAAGTCGACATTGATCAGCTCGACCGCATAGCCGAAATCGGCCAGCACCTTGGGCGACACCACGGCGCCCCGATGGCAGGCCTGGCCGGCGGCGGCGAGCAGCCCGGACCGCGGCAGCAGCACCGCCACCTTGAGGGCCTTGGCCTGGGCTCGCACCACGGCCGGCGCCGCCAGCATCGCCCCGGCGGCCACGGCGCCGCCCAACACTTGCCGCCGGCTGGGCCGGACCCGGGTCTCCAAACGCATGCGAACCATCCTCCTGAAAACGACCGTCTCTTGCGAATTCGGCGCGGATCGTAGGGGGCGGGCCGGGGGCGGGCAAGCGCCTCTTCGGTGGCGCGGCGGGGCCGCGAGACCGAAGGCGACGGCAGCTCGGGTCACCCGGGTGACGACACCGTGCGGGGAAGACGGAAATCCGCGATGGCGGCCAGCGCCGGCGGGTCGATCAGCCGCAGGGAGGCGGCCTTCAGCTCGATCAGCCGCTCGCGTCGAAGCTGTTGCAGCGTGCGGTTGACATGCACCACGCTCAGGCCGAGCGCATCGGCGAGCGTCTCCTGGGTGAGCGGCATCGGCACGAAGGTGCCGAGCGGATAACCGATCTCGTCGAGCCGGTGGCCCAGCTCCACCAGCAGGTGGGCGAGGCGCTCATAGGCGCTCTGCCGGCCGAGACGCACCACATGGTTGAGCAGATACGCTTCCTGCCGCGCCTGCGCGGCGGCCCAGGCCCGCGCCAGGCCGGGAAAGCGCTCGGGCTCGCGCACCATCTCGAACAGGCAGCCGGTTCCGGCGAGCGACACCGCCGTCAGGGTGACGGCCGAGCTCGCCGCGCAGGCGCCGGCGAGCGACGGGCCATCGAGCAAACCGGGGTGACCGACCAGGTCGCCGGGCAGCAGGAAGTCGAAGATCTGGCGGCGGCCGTCGGCGAGGAGGCGCAGCCGGCAGGCCCAACCCGCAAGCAGCGCACTCGGCTTGTGCAGCGGCTCTCCCTCGCGGTGCAGCGCGGTTCCGGCCGGCACGAAGGCGGCGGCTGCGCAGCTCTGTCGGATGATCGACCGCTCCTCGGCGGACAGCGGCGCGAAGCTCGACAGGCGCAGCCACAGGATCTCGTGCGGCCTGCGGTCGCCCATCTGCGGCTTGCCGGCGGCAGCGGCCATGGCGATCCTTCGGGCGCGGCTGCCGGGGAGGCCGGCGGGCGCGGATGGACGGCGCGGGGCTCCCGCCCCGATCGATGGGGAACCGCACGGCCGTCCGCTGGTTCCGAGGCGATGCCGGAGCGCCGGGCCAGGCGGCTGGGGGCGGCGGTGCCGGCCGGCCCTGTCGCGAAGCGCTCGACGAGCAATGCCGGCAGACGTTGCTGCATCGCGATAACAACATCCAAGACGAGATCGGTCGGTCGCGGCGGCGACAAAGTCTCGGACCAACGGAACCAGGTCCGCAACGCGCGACTTGAAGAGACGTCCGCAACCGCACATCACGAAATCGCGAGTCCGACATCGAAATCATTGGTATCCATCGTAAAAAGAACATTCATTAACCCACGACAACGCCGTGATATTTTTTTGCGCCCGGAACGGCACCCGCCGGGCCGTACTTTCGATTGCAGGAGGCTCGCCGGGACGACCGGCAGCCAGCCGACCGCACCGGAGAGGCGTCGCGCGACGGTGTCTTTGCCGCATCGCGATCCGTCGATCCGGTTCACGCGAGGGCCGTGCCCACGAGCCGCCCTCGACCGCTCTCGAAAGGAGTGTCCATCGATGTGCGACTACAGCCTGCAACATGTCGCGACACGGGCCGCCAAGGTCGGCGACCAGCTGGTGACGACCAAGTTCAACAACTCGATCACCCGGGGCTTCTCCGAGGTGGGAGTGCCAAACGTGGCCGTCTGCATCCTGCCGGGAACCGAGCTCGCTTTCGAGCACGACGTCGAATGCGATCACGCTCTCGGCTTCTTCCCCAGCCGCAAGCTGCGCGAGCGGGTCGCCCGCTTCCGCCAGATCAACATGGACAACCCTTACGAGCATCATGACGCGCTCGAGTTCCCGAGCGGCCAGGTGGTGCTGCTGACCCGCCTGTGCGAGGGCCAGGTGGCCACGGTGCTCCAGCTCCCGGCCGGCGCGACGACCGGCGAGGAGCATCACCACGCCCAGGCGGCCGGCGAGACCTCCGCCCCGGCCACGCAACCCGACCGGGCCATCGTCTGACGGCCCACGAAGAGCGGTCCTCCGCCTCCTCGCGTGTTGCGAGACGGGTCGCCGGGACACACCCGGCGGCCCGTCTTTGTGCGTCGCGTCTCGAACCTCGGCGTGGCTTCGGCGTTGACCGTGGCAGCCACCGACGGCCCATTCCACCGGGCCATTCTACCCCTCCCGCCATCGGGGACATCGCTACGTCTCTGGCACCCTTTGGAAAATCTTCGCATCTGCGAAAATGACTTTGCGCGCCTGCGAAACTGTGGTGTGGTAATGGATCACAACGCGATTGCGAGCGAGACTGCCATGTTCGTACGCGAGCATCAGCTTCACGGACACGACGAGATCGTACGCTTTCTCGAGGCGATCAAGCGGCGTGGCTTGATCTCGGAGTATCTGGTCAGCTGGAACGGCCGCGACGGCCGGCTGACCCCCAAGGTCACCGTGTGGCGCCCCGACGGCACCCTCCCGGTGCACCGGGTACGCGGCGCGATCGCGCGCAAGCTGTTCGGTCTCATTCCGGCCGAGCGCATCAACATCATCGCCGACCAAGGGCAAGCCTGACGCCCCCTGCGGCCTCGATCCGCGGTCGCGTCGATTTCAGCTCGCGCTCGATCTGAGGTTGCGCTCGATTCGTCGGCCCGTCACGGGCCGGGCCAGCTTGGCATCCCGACGCACGTCGCATTCGACGCACATCGCATCCTGCCGCGCGTCGTGATGCACCGGTGCCCCCGACCCCAAACCCCGTACTCATACCAAGGGCAGCAGTCTCGGACTGCAACCTCCGTCATGGCCGGGCTTGTCCTGGCCACCCACGTCTTTGTTGCTGCTCGGCAAAGTCGTGGAAGCCCGGCACACGGCCGAGCATGACGAGTCAACATCAGCGGCCTTTCGTATCAGACTTCGATCATCAGCCTGCCCTGATCAGCCCGCCGCCCCGGCCAGCACCTGGGCCACGAGTTGCTCGCGCCGCGCCGCCGTGCGGCAGCCCTTCACGGTCGCCGCGAAGCCCTCCAGCACGCCGGCCTCGAAGGCGGTCACCACCGTCTCGTGAACGTAGCTCTTGCGGCAGATCGCCGGCGTGTTGGCGAGCGCATCGGCGGCGCTGCGCACCGCGTCCAGCACCTGCCGGCGGCGGCCGCGCGCGCTCGTCGCCGGCACCGTCCGGGCGAGCGTCTCCAGCACCATGGCGGAGGCGCACAGGGTGCGGAAGTCCTTCAGCGAGATGCGCACGCCGGCGATCTCGCGCAGGAATGCGTTGATGTCCTCGCGCCGCACGATCCGCACGGCACCGCTCTCGTCCCGGTACTGGAACAGGCGGCGGCCGGGGAGCCCGAGCAGGCGGCGGACCGCGGCGGCGAGGCGCGGCGCCACCACCTCCTTGTGCACCGGCTTGCCCCCCTTGGCCCGGAAGGTGAGCACGACGGTGTCGCCCTCGACCCGGACATTGGACTTCAGCAGCGTGGCGGCGCCGCGGGTGCCGCGCTGGCGCGCATAGGATTCGTCGCCGGCTCGGATCGCCGTGCAGGCGATCAGCTCGACCGCGCTGGCGAGCGCGAAGGCCCGCGAGGGCTGAGCCGCCGCGAGATGGCGGGTGACGGCGCGGCGCACCACCGGAAGGCGCTGCACCAGGCGGAGCAGGCGCTGCGCCTTGCGGCGCTCGCGCACCGTCGCCCAATCGGGATGGTAGCGATACTGGAGCCGCCCGGCGTCGTCGCGCCCGATCGCCTGGAGATGGGCCCGCGGATTGTCGGCGAAGCGCACGTCGCGATAGGCCGGCGGCACCGCCAGGGCGGCGAAGCGGGCGAGCGCCTCCGGGTCGCGCACGCGCCGGCCGTCGGCGGTGCGGTAGATATAGCCGCGACCGCAGCGCACCCGGCGGATCGTCAGATCCTCGGCGCCGACCCGCTCGAGCCCGAGCCGGCCCAGCAGGCGTTCGCCGCGACCACGCGACACGGTGACGTCGCCGTCGGCGGCCGACGCGAGGGCTTCCACGGAAGAGCTGGGCATCACGCCACCCGATTGTTGTTCTTAGTGGAAAATCAATGCCGATCGCGTCATCCTGGTTCCGGGCGGATCACACCCGGCCGACCGGGCGAGCGTGCAGCGCACGCCCTGCCGTCCTGGCAATACGGCTCCGGACCACCTACATTGGAGCATTGTGACTCGCCGTTTTTTTCAATCTCACCGACGGTCAGGTGACCAATGCAAGTTCCCGTCGAGATCGCCTTCCACAACATCGATTCCTCTGACTGGGCGGAGACGATGATCCGCAACCGGGTCTCGGACCTCGAGCGGTTGTTCGATCGCATCACCTCCTGTCGGGTGCGGGTCGACCAACGCGCCAAGTCGAACGGGACGTCGATCCCGCCGGTGGTGCGCATCGAGATCGGGATTCCGGGGCGCGCCGACCTCGTCGTCAGCCACGAGCCCGAGCACCTCCAGCGCAAGTATCAGCGCCCCGATCTCCAGAAGGCCATCACCGAGGCGTTCCGGATCGCCGAGCGTCAGCTCGTCGGCCTCAAGGAGCAGCGCCAGGGCCGCACCAACGCGCCCTACAGCGACATCCAGAACCAGCGCCTCGGGCAGGTGGCGGAGGTGCAGCCGGACCAGGACTTCGGCTATCTCGTCACGTCGGAGGGCAGCCTGCTCTACTTCCACCGCAACAGCGTTCTGGCGGGCGACTTCGACGCACTCGGGCGCGGCGACGAACTCTACTATGTCGAGGGCGTTGGTGACTCGGGACCGATCGCCACCAAGGTGCGGGTGAAGACCCCCGACTGAGCTTGGCCGCGACAGCGCCCGGCGCCCTCCGGCGCCGGGACGGTCCGAGACGTGACGCTCGAACCGAGGACGCTGCCGTGAGCGAGAACCAGGACCCCAAGAGCCCTCCGCCCCACCCCGACCCCAAGAACCGCGACCGCAGCGGCCAGCAGGGCACCCGCGAGCCGTGGAAGGAGCCCGGGCAGCGGTCCCAGCAGACGCAGCGTCAGGACAAAGTGGCGCCGACCGGGCGCCGACCGGCGGGCGGGACCAACGACTGAAGCGGGACCGCGCGAGAACGCGACTCGGAGATCGTTTGGAAACTCGGACGGGCATCCCCTGCGTCGCCGGCATGCCTCCATGCCGCCGGCGCGGGATGCGCTGACAAGCCGGCCTCGCCGTGTTATTTGGAGAGATGGTTGCGCCGTAGGATCATCAGCGGCCGCTGAAGTCGTCGGCGCCCCCGCGGTCCGGGAGGACGACCTCAGCCGTCGGCCCGCCTGGACAGCGAGACAGGACCGCTCGATGAACATTCAGACCCCCATCGGTCGCCAAGCTCCGGCCGGTCGCAAGACGCGAGCCCCCGCTCCCGGCCCCGCCGTCGACTTCAACACCATGCGGGCCAACGCGCGCGAGGCGAGCGAATTCCTCAAGGCGCTGTCGCACGAGGCGCGACTGATCATTCTTTGCATGCTGACCGAGGGCGAGAAGTCGGTCAGTGAGATCGAGCAGACCGTCAAGCTCCGCCAGCCCGCGGTGTCCCAGCAGCTCGCGCGGCTGCGCGCCGACGATCTGGTCGAGACCCGCCGCGACGGCAAGAACGTCTATTACTCGCTGGCCCGGCCGGAGGTGCGCGAGATCATCGCGGCGCTGCACCGCTCGTTCTGCAAGCCCCAGCGCCGCAGCCGCTGAGGAACGCCGGCATGGCCGGTCGAGCCTGTGCGGCGCGCCGGCGCAGGTGATCTGTCGTCCCGCTGACGGGAGCCTGCCAGCCGAGGTGAGCAGAGCGAACCCTGGAATCTACCCAGCCCACATGGCGAGGACTCCTCCGGATCGGCTTCGCTTGATCCGGGCGACGGCCACGCAATCAGGGATACGGGCCTCCCGGCTACGAGCCCCCGGTACCGGCCGAGGACGGGGCGCATGCCCCACCGCGCCCCCGACCGCGACGCCCGCCGCCGGCGGCCGTCTTACTCGGACGGTGACGCCTCGATCCCGGACGAACGCCCCGTGCGCCGCTCGCCGTTGCTCCACGCCCCACCCGTCCCCTCTGCCCCGTCGTCGGCCGGCGGCATCGTCCCCGCCCCGAGGATATGCTGCCGCAGGGTGCGGATGTGCTGCCGGGCGGCCTTCTCGGCAGCGTCCGGGTCGCGCGCCACGATGGCATCCAGGATGGTGAAGTGCTCGTTGGCGGCCAATGCGAGGCGGGCGCGATGGTCGGCCGAGGTGGCCCGCACCATGCGGAACAGGTTGAGCGAGCCACGCAGCATGGTCCGCAGCGGAGCATTGCAGGCCGCGTCCACCAGCACCTCGTGAAAGCGGACCAGCAGATCGCCGGGGTCCTCGCCGTCCGCCACCACCTCCTCCACGCACGCCTGGAGACGGGCGATGTCGGCCGCGTCGGCGCGCTCGGCCGCGAGCCGCGCCGCCATTCCTTCGAGCGCCTCCCGGATCGCCAGCATGTCGGCGATGTCACGCTCGCTCGGCGCCTTCACGGAGGCACCGCGCCGCGGCTCGATGACCACCAGGCCGACCTGCTCCAACCGCCGCAGCGCCTCGCGAACCGGCGACCGGCTGGTGCGGAACCGCTTGGCGATGTCGGGCTCGGACAGCCGCTGACCGCTCTTGAGCGTGCCTTGCAGGATCAGGCGTTCGAGATGCACCTCGATCTGTCGGGAGAGCGAAACCAGCGGCGGAACGTCGAAGGAAAGTTCGGATTCGGTATCGTTCATGGGGCGACCCAGCATGGCCCGCGGCCGAACTAAATCAGTCGTGCCGACGTGAGTGATCACGTTCTGCACGTTTCGACCGCGCGGTCCTCATCGCATATATCGCCCGGACGCGCGCTCGGTGGCGCCGAAACGGCGGCGGGTCCCGCGTCCGAGACCAGCTGCAAACGCCCGCGGACGTCTGCTCGGCCGAGCATATAGACACCTAATTCTCCTTCCGCGCTATTAGTCCTATCACGGGGGGAGAGACCCAACCATCCAGGATTACCACCGCGGGCGGGTGATGCGGTTCGGACGCTCCCGCCGGCGAAAGTGTGCTATAGGCGCGGCCTCTCCCTATACACTGCCGATGGCCGCGGAGCGCGGCCCGCCCAGGACGATACGGCCACATGAGTGCAACGATCGACACCGCCGCGACCCCGCTCACCCCCCCGCCCACCGCAGCCGACGCCCCGCTCCGCCTGGCCCACGGCCTCGCCTTCGAGGACCTCTACCGGCGCGAGGGGCTCGGCCGGCTCGATGCCGCCTTCGTGGCCTGGCTCGCCGAGGCCGATATCGCCCTGCACGATCGTCTGATGACGGCCCGCGCCACCCCCGACGCGCTCACCCCCAAGGACGAATCCGATCTCCTGGTGGCCCTCGCCCCGCATCTGGAGGATTTCGTCGCCGAGCTGTTCGGGATCGGGGCCGAGGTGCGTGCCCTCCAGGCACGCCACGATCGCCTGGCCCCGCTCTACACCGTGAAGCGCCTGTTCGTGCAGCGCCGTGCCGCCAAGAAGTACGGCCCGGCCGCCGCCGCGGCGTTCGACGGCGACGCCCTGCTCGGCGCCGTCGAGGAGATGCTGGGCGCCCCGTGGGACGATCTGCGCTTTGCCACGTTCGTCGCCGCCCGCCTCGACCAAGAGGCGGAGAACGCCGATGCCCTCGACCTCGCGGCCCGCTATGCCGCGTGGGCATCCCACACCGCGGCGGGCCAGCACCGCCACCACGGCAGCGTGCTGTTCAAGGCGCCCGGCAAGACCGATCCGATGCGGCTCGTGCCGGTCGAGACCGAAGTCGTCGATGGCGTCACCATGTTCAAGCTGCCGGACCATCACCGGCGCTTCCGCGAGGGCTTCGCCCTCACCGACGCCGGCATGGATCTCTCCGGCGCGCTCGACCAGGCCAACTACTGCATCTGGTGCCACAACCAGGGCAAGGACAGCTGCGCCCGCGGCCTTAAGGAGAAGACCGGCAGCTTCCGCCGCAACGACTTCGGCGTGCCGCTCGCCGGCTGCCCGCTGGAAGAGCGCATCTCCGAAATGAACCTCGTCAAGGCCGGCGGCCACTCGGTCGGCGCCCTGGCGATCGTCGCTATCGACAACCCGATGTGCGCGGCGACCGGCCACCGCATCTGTAACGACTGCATGAAGGCGTGCATCTATCAGAAGCAGGAGCCGGTCGACATCCCGCAGATCGAGACACGCACCCTCAAGGACGTGCTGGCGCTGCCCTTCGGCTTCGAGATCTATTCGCTGCTCACCCGTTGGAACCCGCTGAACCTGCGCCGGCCGCTGCCGAAGCCCGACTCCGGCCGCACCGTGCTGGTGGTCGGCCTCGGGCCGGCGGGCTTCACCCTCGCGCATCATCTGATGAACGACGGCCACGGCGTCGCCGCCATCGACGGCCTCAAGATCGAGCCGCTGGCGCCCGACCTCTCCGGCATCGACGCCAGGGGCACGCGGGTGCCGTTCCGCCCGATCCGCGATGTCGCCGAGCTGGAGGAGAACCTCGGCACGCGGGTGATGGCCGGTTTCGGCGGCGTCGCCGAGTACGGCATCACGGTGCGCTGGAACAAGAACTACCTCAAGCTGATCCGGCTTCTGCTGGAGCGCCGGGCGGCGTTCCGCATGTATGGCGGCATCCGCTTCGGCGGCACCCTCGGAATCGAACAGGCGTTCGGGCTCGGCTTCGATCACGTCGCCCTGTGCACCGGCGCCGGCAAGCCGACCGTGGTGGCGATGAAGAACGGCCTCGCGCCCGGAGTCCGGCAGGCGTCCGACTTCCTGATGGCGTTGCAGCTCACCGGCGCCGCCAAGCCGGACTCCATCGCCAATCTCCAGATCCGCCTGCCGGTGGTGGTGATCGGCGGCGGCCTGACGGCGATCGACACGGCGACCGAGGCGCTGGCCTACTATCCGCTCCAGGTGGAGAAGTTCCTGGCTCGCTACGAGGCGCTGGCGGCCGAGCGCAGCGAGGCCCAGGTGCGCGCCGGCTGGACGCCCGCCGAGGCGGCGATCGCCGACGAGTTCATCGCCCACGCCCGTGCCATCCGCACCGAGCGCGAGACCGCGGCGCGCGAGAACCGGCCGCCGCGGCTCGCCGCCCTCGTGCAGTCGTGGGGCGGCGTCACGGTGGCATATCGTCGCCGCATGGTCGACGCACCGAGCTACACGCTGAACCACGAGGAGATCGCCAAGGCGATGGAGGAAGGCATCCGCTTCGCGGAGCGTCTCGCCCCCACCGAGGTGGTGCTGGATGCCGCCGGCCACGCCGCCGCGCTGAAGCTCGACCGGCAGGGCGACGTCGAGGGCGAGCGCGAGGTTGTGCTGCCGGCCCGCACCATCGTGGTGGCCGCCGGCACCCAGCCCAACGTCACGCTGGCGCGCGAGGAGCCCGACAGCATGGTGCTGGACGGCAAGTACTTCCGCGCGCGCAGCGAGGACGGCGAGACGGTGACGCCGGAGCGCATCGCCAAGCCGACGGTCGCCCATGTGCTGACCGAGATGCGGGCCGACGGTCGCGCCGTCAGCTTCTTCGGCGACCTGCATCCGTCCTTCGCCGGCAATGTCGTGAAGGCGATGGCGAGCGCCAAGCAGGGCTTCCCGGTGGTGGCCCGCCTGCTCGACCGGCTCGACACCCCGCCGGTGCCGCGCGACGCCTTGTTCGGCGGGCTCGATCACGATCTGCGTGCCGTGATCCATCAGGTCAACCGTCTCACCCCGACCATCGTCGAAGTGGTGGTGAAGGCACCGGCGGCGGCCCGCGCGTTCCAGCCCGGCCAGTTCTACCGGCTCCAGAACTACGAGAGCTTTGCGACGCGGGTCGACGACACCAGCCTCGCCATGGAGGGCCTAGCGCTGACCGGCGCCTGGGTCGACCGCGACGCCGGCCTGCTCGCCACCATCGTGCTGGAGATGGGCGGCTCGTCCGACCTGTGCGCCACGCTGCGTCCCGGCGAGCCCGTCATCCTGATGGGGCCGACCGGCGCCCCGACCGAGATCGAGCCGGGCGAGACCGTGCTGCTGATCGGCGGCGGCCTCGGCAACGCGGTGCTGTTCTCGATCGGCGAGGCCGCGCGGGCCCGCGGCGGCAAGGTGCTCTACTTCGCCGGCTACAAGCAGATGCGCGACCGCTACAAGGTGGCCGAGATCGAGCGCGCCTCCGACGCCATCGTGTGGTGCTGCGACGAGGCGCCCGGCTTCACGCCCGAGCGGCCGCAGGACAAGGCGTTCGTCGGCAATATGGTGGCGGCGCTCGAAGCCTACGCGACCGGCGCGCTCGG
Organism: Rhodoplanes serenus; assembly: GCA_009720755.1. Classification (GTDB taxonomy): domain Bacteria; phylum Pseudomonadota; class Alphaproteobacteria; order Rhizobiales; family Xanthobacteraceae; genus Rhodoplanes; species Rhodoplanes serenus. Next base: position 158,775 of record WNKV01000003.1, on the reverse strand, counting down.
CGATCGGCCGATCGATCTCGGCGACGTCGACCGTGTCGTCGCCATCGGCTCCGACGGCATGATGGCGGCGGTCGCCCGCGCCCGCCACGGCATGCTGGCGGCGCATCTCAAGCCCGGCCACAAGGCGATCGGCTCCATCAACTCGCCGATGCAGTGCATGATGAAGGAGATCTGCGCCCAGTGCCTCCAGGTCCACAAGGACCCGGCGACCGGCACCGAGACCATCGTGTTCTCCTGCGCCAACCAGGACCAGGAGCTCGATCACGTCGACTTCGCCAACCTGCGCGGCCGGCTGTCGCAGAACGGCACCCAGGAGAAGCTGACCAAGCTGTGGATCGACCGCGCGCTGCGCCGGCTCGACCTGCGCGGCCACACGGCGGACTGAATGTGAGGCGGCCTGCATTTGTATGACGGCGCGCGGCGGCCCGATCGAAGCGAACGGGCACCGCCGCTGCTCGGCGACCGGCGGCGCCAGCCCGGGCGGCGACCCGCTGCCGGTCAGCCCGGCTTGAACGCCTCGCGATCCTTCAGCGCCGCCACCACGGCGGGCCGGCTCAGCACCGCCCAGATCTCGCGCACCGCGTCCTCCCCGGACTCGGCGCTCGCATCGCGGAACCGCTCCATCACCTGGCGGATGTCGACGACGGCACGGCCGATCTCGGGCGGCAGCGCGAGGTTGCCGGTCGGGGTGTTGAACGGACCCTTGGGATCGAACAGCACCGCCAGTTCGTCCGTCAGTCGGATGAAATCCGGCCGGCCGCCTCGCAGTGCCGCTCCGATCAGGTTGTAGGCGGCCGCCAGCCGGTCGTGCAGCGCCGCCTCGTTCATGTGCCGGACCGGCTGACGAACTTGTGGAAGCGCGAGACCTTGCCGTCGGCCGTCTTGTCCTGATGCAGGAAGGCGAGCTCCGCCTCCTCGAACTTGTCGAAGAACTCCTCCCAGCTCAGCGGATCGAGCTTGTCCTCCTTGGGCTCGAAGTCGAGCCGCAGGATGCCGGCATGCTCGCCGCCGCTTTCAGTCCCCTTCACGGTTGCGGGATGCCCGCCGCGCTGCTCCGCCCAGCGGCGGATCGCCGTATGGTCGGTCGTCACCTTGCCCTGAGACATCGGAGTACTCCTGAAACGAGTTCGGCGCATCCGCGCCGTCGCTTGCGAAACCGTCGGCCGCGCTCGTGTGTTCCACGCCCGACGATGCAATGCTGCGACGAGCGAGGAGCCGCCATGGAGGCGCTGTCCTGTCATGACGATCGCGACCCCTGGATGGCGGCCATGCGGCGTGGCGACTTCGCCGCCGCCTGGGCGATCAGCGACGCGGTGGTGGCGGAGCATCGCGCTCGCCGCGAGCCGTGCTGGCACTGGCCGCGCCATCTTCAATACGTGTGGACGGGTGAACCGCTGGCCGGACGCCGCGTGCTGGTCCGCTGCTACCACGGCCTCGGCGACACCTTGCAGTTCATCCGCTTCGCGGCGCCGCTGCGTCGCATCGCGGCCCATGTCACGGTCTGGGTGCAGCCCGCTCTGGCGCCGCTCGTCGCCGGTGCCGAGGGGGTCGATGCCGTGCTGCCGCTGCACGACGGCACGCCGGAGGTGGATTACGACGTCGACATCGAGATCATGGAACTCGCCCATGCGCTGCGAGTGACGCCCGAGCGGCTCGGTCCGGTGCCGTACCTGGCGGCGCCACGGCCTGCCTCACTGCCCCATGGCGGGCCGCATGACGACGCGACGCGGCGCGTCGGCTTCGTCTGGCGGGCCGGCGGCTGGAACCCGGACCGCTCGGTGCCGACGCCGCTGATGGCGCGGCTGTTCGTGCGTCTCGCCCGCGCCGGCATCACGCCCCTCGTGCTCCAGCGCGGCCTGCCCGACGACGAGCGCCGCACTCTCGTGGCGGACGACATCGGCAGTGACGACGTGACCGAGACGGCCGCCCGCATGGCCGGCCTCGATCTCGTGGTGTCGGTCGACACCATGGCGGCGCATCTCGCCGGCGCGCTCGGGCGACCCTGCATCACACTGCTGTCCCAGGACAGCGATTGGCGCTGGATGCGACACCGCACCGACACACCCTGGTATCCGACCATGCGGCTGGTGCGGGTGCCGCCCGGCGGCGGCTGGACCGACGCATTGGCGACACTCGAAGCCATGCTGATGCGACCCGTCGGCACCTCGCCGACTTCGCAGCAATGAAGAAGAAGATGAAGATGTTTCATCATCTTCGCGGCCATGGTGGGTCTCACGACTCCGGGAACCAACAATCCAGGCCGGCGTTGGCGAACCGTACACAGGCTTCGCGCCGTATCGCAGCCATCCAGCGGACGACACCATGCCCCGGACCTCCCGACCCCGGACCATCCGATGACTTGTCCCGCGTCCTCCCGCAAAGTTCGCGTCGGCCTCGTCGGTGTCGGCAACTGTGCATCCGCCTTCGTGCAGGGCCTCTCCCATTACCGCGACGCCTCCGGCAACGAGCCGATCGCCGGCCTCATGCATCCCGAGCTCGGCGGCTACCGGATCGGTGACGTCGAGGTGTCGGCCGCCTTCGATATCCATGCCGGCAAAGTCGGTCGCGACGTCGCCGAGGCGATCCATATGCGCCCGAACAATACCTGCCGGTTCGCCGAAGTGGCGCCGCTCGGCGTCACCGTGATGCGCGGCCGCACCCTCGACGGCATCGGCCGTTGGCTGACGGACGACGTGCCGGACTCGCCCGAGCCGGAAGCCGATATCGGCGCCGTGCTGAAGCAGAGCCGCACCGACGTGCTGGTCTCCTACCTGCCGGTCGGCTCCCAGCAGGCGACCGAGTTCTACGCCGCGCAGGCGCTCGATGCCGGCTGCGCCTTCGTCAACTGCATCCCGGTGTTCATCGCCTCCAACGACAACTGGCGGCGTCGCTTCGCGGCGCGTGGCGTGCCGCTGATCGGCGACGACGTCAAGAGCCAGGTGGGCGCCACCATCGTGCACCGCGTGCTCGCCAACCTGTTCGGCGAGCGGGGCGTGCGGCTCGCCCGCACCTATCAGCTCAACTTTGGCGGCAATGCCGACTTCAAGAACATGCTGGAGCGCGAGCGCCTCGACTCCAAGAAGATCTCCAAGACGCGCGCCGTGACGAGCCAGCTCGACGTGCCGATGGCCCCCGAGGACATCCATATCGGGCCGAGCGACCATGTCGCGTGGCTGGAAGACCGCAAGTTCGCTCACATCCGCATGGAGGGGGTCGGCTTCGGCGGCACGGCGCTCAATGTCGAGCTGAAGCTGGAGGTGTGGGATTCACCCAACTCGGCCGGCGTCGTGATCGACGCGGTGCGCTGCGCCAAGCTCGCTCTCGACCGCGGGATCGGTGGCGCCCTGGAGGCGCCGTCCAGCTACTTCATGAAATCGCCGCCCGTCCAGTTCACCGACCACGAGGCCCGCAATCGTCTCGACCGCTTCATCGCCGGCGAGGATTGATCATCCGCTCGCTCATGACCACGACGTTCTTCCTGGTGCGCCATGCCGCTCACGGCCTCCTCGACCGGGTGCTGGTCGGGCGCACGCCGGGCGTCGGCCTGTCGGCCCAGGGCCGTCGTCAGGCCGAGCGGGTGGCGCTGCGGCTGGCCGGCGAGCGTCTGACCGCCGTTCACGTCAGCCCGCGCGAGCGCGCCCGCGAGACCGCCGGCCCGATCGCCGCCGCGAGCGGTGCGCCCGTCGTGCTGTCGCTCGATCTCGACGAGATCGATTTCGGCGCGTGGACCGGGCGCAGCTTCGACGAGCTGGCCGGCGATCCCGCCTGGCGGGCCTGGAACGAGCGGCGTGCCGAGGCGCAGCCGCCAGGCGGAGAAAGCATGCGGAGCGTCCAGGCGCGCGTCGTCCGCCTGCTCGATGGGCTCGCGCGCCTCCATCCCGGGGGCCGCATCGCCGTGGTCAGCCATGGCGACGTCATCCGCGCGGCGCTACTGCACTATCTCGGCCTGCCGCTCGATTCCTACGATCGCTTCGAGATCGGCCCGGCCGGCGTCAGCATCCTGGTGGTCGGATCGTGGGGCGCCAAGGTCCTGTCTCTCAACGAGACCCTCGCGCTCGACGAGACCACCGCGCTGGACGAGACCGTCGCGCCCGCCGAGCGGGTGACGGCATGAAGCTGGTGATCTTCGGCCTCACCGTATCGTCCTCGTGGGGCAATGGCCATGCCACCCTGTGGCGCGGGCTGATCGGCGCGTTGGCGCAGCGCGGCCACACCGTCGTCTTCTATGAGCGGGACGTGCCGTACTACGCGATGAATCGCGATATCGACTCGCTGCCCAACGGCGAGCTGGTGCTGTATGACGATTTCGCAGCGGTGCGGATGCGGGCGCGGCGCGATCTCGCCGATGCCGACGTGGCGATCGTCACCTCGTATTGTCCGGACGGGCCGGAGGCGACCGATCTCGTCCTCGACGCCGGCCGTCCCGTCAAGCTGTACTACGATCTCGACACGCCGGTGACGCTGGCGAGCCTGCGCGACGGCAGCGCCGTACCGTATCTGCCGGCCGACGGCCTCTCGGGCTTCGATCTGGTGCTGAGCTACACGGGCGGCCACGCCCTCGACGAGCTGCGCCGGCGGCTCGGCGCACGACGCACCGCGCCGCTCTATGGCCATGTCGATCCGCGCGTGCATCGCCCGGTCGAGCCGGTGCCGCACTATCGCGCCGATCTCTCCTATCTGGGCACCTGGGCGGCCGACCGCCAGCCCGCGCTCGAAGCCCTGCTGGTGCGGCCGGCGGCGCGTCGACCCGAGCAGCGGTTCCTGATCGGCGGCGCCCAATATCCGCACGGCTTCCCGTGGGGTGACAACATCTGGTTCGTCCGTCATCTGCCGCCGGCCGAGCACCCGGCCTTCTTCTCGTCGTCGCGCCTCACCCTCAACATCACCCGCCGCGCCATGGCCGAGATGGGGTGGTGCCCCTCCGGCCGTCTGTTCGAGGCCGCCGCCTGCGGGGCCGCCATCGTCACCGATGCCTGGGATGGGCTCGATGCCTTCTTCACGCCCGGCGAGGAGATCCTGATCGCACGCGACGAGAGCGACGTCGAAGCGGCACTCGACCGCGACGACGCCGCCCTGATCCGCCTGGGTGCCGCCGCCCGCGCCCGCGTGCTCGCGAGCCACACCTCGGCGCACCGCGCTGCGGAGCTGGAACGCCTGATCGCCGACCTCGGAGCGCCGCAGCGCCACGCCGGCGCCGACGTCGGCGGCGGCGCGCGCCCCACCCTCGACATCGATCCCGTCCGAGCCCTGGGAGCCTGAACATGTGGGGTATCGTGCCCGCCGCCGGTCGCGGCAGCCGCATCCAGCCGCTCGCCTTCTCCAAGGAGCTGCTGCCGGTCGGCAGCCGCCCGCACGAGACCGGCGAGCGCCCGTGCGCCGTCAGCGAGTATCTGGTCGAGCGGATGATCCTCGGCGGCGCCGACAAGATCTGCTTCGTCATCTCGCCCGGCAAGTCCGACATCATGGAGTACTACGGCGCCGCCTATGGACCAGCCGACATCGCCTACATGGTGCAGCCGCGTCCGGTCGGCCTGTGCGACGCAGTGTTCCGCCCGGCTCCGCTGATCGCGCCCGACGAGACCGTGGTGGTCGGCTTGCCCGACACCGTGTGGTTTCCGGCCGACGCGCTCGCCAGCCTGCCCGACGACCGCCTCTCCTTCCTGCTGTTCCCGGTCGAGCGGCCGGAGCTGTTCGACGCCGTCGAGCTCGACGGCGGCGACCGCGTCACCGCCATCCGTGTGAAGCAGCCCGAGGGGCGCTCGCGCTGGATCTGGGGCGCCTTCAAGATGCCGGGGCATGTGTTCCACGCGCTCGCGGCACTGTGGCGACGACCCGAGCGCCGCGACGAGTACATCGGCACGCTGGTGAATGCCTGGCTGGCCGAGGGCGGCAGCGCCGTCGGCGTCAAGGCCGGCTCCAGCTACGTGGACGTCGGCACCGTGCATGGCTACCGCGCCGCCATCGGCCTGCTCGGCGAGGGCGTCGCGCCCCATGACACCACGCTGCCGCCCGGCGTCGCCGGCGTGCCGCACAGCCGCGAGGTGAGACTGCCGTGACACCGCCTGCGACCAACGCGGCCGCGCGCCGCGATCAGCACCCCCCCGCCGCGCTCTCGCGCGAGGAGATCCGCGCCCGCGTCGCGGCGCTCGGCCCGTGGTTCCACAATCTCGATCTCGCCGGCGTCCAGACCGCGCCCGATCATTTCCTCGGTGACTATCCGGCGGTGAAGTGGCGCGGCTTCCGCGACGCGGTGCCGGCGGACCTGACCGGCAAGAGCGTGCTCGACATCGGCTGCAACGGCGGCTTCTACGCCATCGAGATGAAGCGCCGCGGCGCCGCCCGCGTGCTCGGCATCGATGCCGATCCGGACTACCTGGCGCAGGCCCGCTTCGCCGCCGAGGTGGTGGGCGCCGACATCGAGTTCCGCCGTCTTTCGGTCTACGAGGTCGGCCGCGTCGGCGAGACCTTCGATGTCGTGCTGTTCATGGGCGTGCTCTATCACCTCCGCCATCCGCTGCTCGCCCTCGACCTGATCCGTGCCCATGTGGCGCGCGATCTCCTCGTGTTCCAGTCGATGCAGCGCGGCAGCGCGGACGTCGCCGAGACCGCCGAGGACTACGACTTCTGGCAGACGGAGCCGTTCGACCGGCCCGACTTCCCGCGCCTGCATTTCGTCGAGAAGCGTTACGCCGGCGACCCGACCAACTGGTGGGTCCCGAACCGCGCCTGCGTCGAGGCGATGCTGCGCAGCGCCGGCTTCGCCATCGCGGCGCATCCGGAGCCCGAGGTCTATGTGTGCCGCTGCACCGAGCCCGATCCCGCCGTCGCCGCCGAGCGCCCCACTGTCACCATGCCGGAGCAGCCATGATCGAAGCCGTGATGCTCTGGAACGAGCCCAACAACAAGTCGCACTGGGACCCGGAGATCGATCCCGATTGGAGCCGGTTCGCCGAGATGGCGATCCTGGCCGGCAAGGCGATCGCGGCGGTCGACCCGTCGCTTCCGCGGGTGCTCGGCGGCATCTCGCCCATCGACCCGTCGTTCATCGTCAACATGGCGGGACGCGGCGTGCTCGACCATGTCGATGTCGTCGCGGTGCACGGCTTCCCGCTCGACTGGAACCTGTGGCGCATCCACGACTGGCCGCAGAAGCTCGACGAGATCCGCGCCGTCACGGATCGGCCCCTGTGGGTGTCCGAGGTCGGCGTGTCGAGCTTCGGGGCCGAGGAGGTGCAGGTGTTCGGCGTCGAGCGCACCGCGGCGCTGCTCGCCGGCCGCGCCCCGCGCATCCACTGGTACAGCCTCTACGACCTGCCGCGCGCCTGGCCCGCGACCACCCGCCACAAGGAGGCCGAGGGCTCGTCCTACTACCGCCACTTCGACATGGGACTCTTGCGCGAGGATGGCACACCGAAGCTGGCGCTGGAGACGTTTGCCCGCCACACGCCGACACTCGGCCTGTGCCAGTGGTTCCACTTCGAGGATCATCGGCTGGACGAGGCGGTGCGCTGGATGAAGCGGCTCGGTGTCACCTATCTGCGCACCGGACTGTCGTGGGCCGACAGCTTTCGCCCGAACGCGCTCGCCTGGTTCGACCGCCAGATGGACGCCCTCGCCGAGTTCGACGTGACGGTGACGTTCTGCTTCACGCCGGAGCATCTCGGCATCGCGCCGCATCACACCAGCCCGCCGCGCGACCCGCGCATCTTCGCGGATTTCTGCGCCGCCATGGTGGACCGCTACGCCCATCACCGCGCCGCGCCGCCCGTCGCTTGTCCGGCCGAATGAGCGCCGCCGCTCCGACCAGCACGCCGGACCACGGCACCACGATCGCCGACGCGCTGCTGGCGGCGCTCGCCGAGGCGGACCGCGCGTCCATCGACGCGAGCCACGTCGCCCTGGTGGTGGCGCATCCCGACGACGAGACGCTCACCTGCGGGGCGCTGCTTCCGCGCCTCTCCGGCACTCGCGTCGTGATGGCGACCGACGGTGCGCCGCGGCGCGCCGAGGCTGCCGCCGAGCACGGTTTCGAGAGCCCGGCCGCCTATGCGGAAGCACGCCGCCGCGAGCTGGTCGAAGCGCTCGCGCTGGCCGGGGTCGCCGAGGCGCAGGTGACACGGCTCGGCCTGTTCGATCAGGAGGTCGCGTTGCAGATGCCGGCGCTCGCCCGCCGGCTCGCCGCCCTGTTCACCGAGGCCGGCACCCGCGTGGTGCTCACCCATGCGTTCGAGGGTGGCCATCCGGATCACGACGCCGTCGCGTTCGCGGTGCGGGCCGCGGCCGCGCTCGGCGGCGACGACGGTGTTGCGGTGATCGAGATGCCGCTGTACCGGCTCGGCCTGTCGGGCTGGCTGCACCAGTCCTTCGCGCCCGACCCGCAGAGCCGGGTGGTCGAGCTGCGGCTCGACGACGACGACATCGCCCGCAAGCGCCGCATGCTGGCCGCCCACGCCACGCAGCAGCGCACCCTCGCCTCCTTCCCATTGATCGCCGAGCGATTCCGCAAGGCGGTGCCGGCCGATCTGACCGCGCTGCCGAACAGTGGCCGGCTGATCTACGAGCAGCACGATTGGGGCATGACCGGCCCCCGCTGGCAGGGGCTCGCCCGGCTCGCCTGCCGGTTCCTCGGTGTCGGTCCGGTGTTGTGAGGCGGAGCACCATGCCGCTCACGGTGCTCTCGGTCGCCTATCCCTTCGCCCCGGTCGGTCCCGACGCGGTCGGCGGCGCCGAGCAGGTGCTGCATGCCCTCGACGCCGCCCTGATCGCCGCCGGCCATCGCTCGATCGTCATCGCGGCCGCGGGCTCGCAGGTCGCAGGCGAGCTGATGGCGCTGCCGCCGATCGGCGATCTCCTCGACGACGACGCTGTGGCGCGCGGACGACGGGCCGCGGCGGATCGGATCACGGCGGTGCTGCGCTCGCGGCGGATCGATCTCCTCCACCTGCACGGCGTCGACTTCGACCACTATCGGCCGGCCGGCCCGCCGAACAGTCCTCCCGTGGTGGCGACCCTGCATCTGCCGCTGGCGTGGTACGCCGAGGCGGCGCTCATGCCGCGGCCCGGCACGCATCTCGTCTGCGTCTCGGCGAGCCAGCGCGCCACCCGGCCCGACCTCGCCGGGCGTCTCGCGGTGATCGAGAACGGCGTCGCGGTCGACCGCTTCGCGCCGGGGCGGCGACGCTGCGGCTACGCCCTGATGCTCGCCCGCATCTGCCCCGAGAAAGGCGTGCATCTCGCCCTCGATGCGGCGCGGCGCGCCGACGTGCCGCTGCTGATCGCCGGCGAGACGTTTCCGTACACGGCGCACCGCCGCTATTTCGACGAGGAGGTGCGGCCACGGCTCGACGCCCGCCGGCGCTTCCTCGGTCCGGTGGGCTTCCCCCGCAAGCGCCGCCTGCTCGCCGCGGCGCGCTGCCTGCTGGTGCCGTCGCTCGCCCCCGAGACCAGCTCGCTGGTCGCCCGCGAGGCGCTCGCCGCCGGCACGCCGGTGGTGGGCTTCGCCACCGGGGCACTCGCCGAGGCGATCGACGAGGGCATCACCGGCTTCCTGGTCGACGACGACGCCGCGATGGCCGACGCCATTCCCCACTGCGACGCCCTCGACCGCGACGCCTGCCGGGCGGTGGCGGAGCGGCGCTTCGCCCTCGCGACGATGACCGACGCCTATCTGTCGCTCTACCGCTGCCTGGCGGGTATCGAAGCGCGGCCCGGAGCCGCCGCATGAGCACCCTCGCCACCACGGTGCTGCGCGAGCGAGACGCCGTCGCGGCCCTCGCGCCCGCCTGGGCGGACTTGTGGCGGCGCTCACCCTCCGCAACGCCGTTCCAGTCTCCCGCCTGGCTGCTGCCGTGGTGGGACAGCTTCGCGCCCGGCAGGCTGCGCGTCGTCACGGTCCACCGCGGCGACCGGCTGGTGGCGCTGGCGCCGCTCTATCGCGAAACGCCGGCCGAGGCGCGGCCGGAGGGCCACGCCCCGCGGCGCCTGCTGCCGATCGGGCTCGGCACCACCGACTATCTCGACGTGCTGATCGATCCCGACACGCCGGACGCCGCCGCGCGGCTGGTCGGCGCCGCCGCGGCCGATCGCGACTGGGACGAATGGGAGCTGACCGACCTCGCTCCCGGCGCGGCCGCCATCACCTTGCCCGTGCCGCCCGGCTGCACCGAAACGGTAGACGAGGCAGCGCCCTGCCCGGTGCTGGCGCTGCCGGCCGGCGCCGACGACATCGCCGCGGCGCTGCCGCCCCGCAAGCGCCGCGCCATCCGCATGGACCGCAACCGGGCGAGCCGCCGCGGTGCGGTCGAGATCGTCACGGCCCACGACCGTGACGAGGCCGGGCGCCTACTCTCCGCGTTGATCACGCTGCATCAGGCGCGGTGGACGGCCCGCGGCGAGCCCGGCGTGTTCGCCGATGCGCGGGTGCGGGACTTTCACGAGCGGGCGCTGCCCGGCCTCCTCGCCGCCGGCCTCGTCCGTCTCGACGCCGTCATCATCGCGGGCGCCGTGGCGGCGGTGATGGTTCAGCTCGTCGATTGCCACCGCCGTTACGCCTATCTGGCCGGCTTCGACGCCGCCTTCGCGTATGAGAGCCCGGGAACGCTCCTGTTCGCCGCCGCCCTGGAGGATGCCGCCCGGGCGGGTGTCCGCGAGTTCCATTTCCTGCGCGGCGACGAGCCCTACAAGCGCGGCTGGGGCGCCGTGGTCACCCACAGCCGACGCCGCCTGTTCCGCCGCACGGAGACGCAGGCGTGAGCGCCGACCGCCGGACCGGACTGCCCGGTGGGCTGCCGCCGCGCGCCCGCGCGGCGATCGCCCGCTGTGCCGACGGCACCCTGCCGCCCGCCGTGGCGCTGACCTGGCTCGTCATGGCGGGGCTCGCGGCCGACGAGGCCGCCGAGGCGATCGCCACCGCGTCGGCCCGGCTCGCCGCTACCGGGGCCCGGGCCGAGACGGAGCGGCTGCGCGGCGCAGCGCGGCTGCTCGCCGAGGCGCCGGAGGCGCTCGACGCGGTCGCGGCCGTGCTCGACGCCCACGAGGCGCCGCCCTCTGCCCCCGTCTCGGGCGACGACGCCGTCGCCCACTGGGCCGCCGTGTTCGACCGCGCCGGCGCCCGCTCCCCGGAGGCGAGTGTCGCGCTCTATTCGCTCGGCCGCCCGGCCCTGCTCGACGCCGTCACCGACGAGATCGTCGCCTGGCTGGCCGCCCAGGGCCTCCTCGGCGCCGAACGCCGGGTGCTCGATCTCGGCTGCGGCATCGGCCGCTTCCTGGTGGCGCTGGCACCGCGGGTGGCGCTGATCGTCGGCACCGAGGTGTCGGCCGTGATGGCGCGCACCGCCCGCGCCCGCAGCCGCGATCATCGCAACGTCGCCGTGCTGCGCACCGGCGGGCGCGACCTCGCCCCGTTCCGGGACGAGACCTTCGATCTGGTGCTCGCCGTCGATACCATGCCGTATCTGGTGGCGGCCGGCGTCGCCGAGCGCCACGTCGTCGAGGCGTTTCGGGTGCTGCGGCCGGGCGGCAGCCTCGTCGCGCTGAACTGGTCCTACGGGGGCGACATCGCCACCGACCGCGCCGCGGTCGCGTCACTCGCCGAACGCAGCGGGCTGGCGGTGCGGGTGAACGGCAGCCACCCGTTCCGCGGCTGGGACGGCGCCGCCTTCCTGCTGCACCGGGCCGGCGCGTTCGTGTAGAGATCGCGCACGACGTCGACGCACCGAACCGCGCCCGGCGCGTTCTCGTCACGACGGTCGGACTGTGCCGACCGCCGTCGCACCCTGTGTCGCCACCGGAGCCGACCCGCATGGCCCGCGCCTTTCTGCTCGTCCTCGACTCGGTCGGCATCGGCGGCGCGCCGGACGCGGCGAGTTACGGCGATGCGGGCGCCGACACGATCGGCCACATCGCCGAGGCCTGCGCCCGCGGCCTCGCCGACCGCGCCGGCCTGCGGGCGGGACCGCTCACACTGCCGAACCTCGTCCGGCTCGGTCTCGGCGACGCCTGCCGGCTCGCCACCGGGCGGGTGCCGCCGGGCCTCGCCCGCCCGGATGGCGACGCCTCGGCGGCCGTCTATGGCTGCGCCGCCGAGATCTCGCGCGGCAAGGACACGCCCTCCGGCCATTGGGAGATCGCCGGCTGCCCGGTGCGCTTCGACTGGGGCTATTTCCCCCGCACCACGCCGTGCTTTCCCCCCGATCTCGTCGCCGCCCTGTGTCGGGAGGCCGACATTCCCGGCATCCTCGGCGACTGCCATGCGTCGGGCACCGAGATCGTGACGGCGCTCGGCGCCGAGCATATCCGCACCGGAAAGCCGATCTGCTACACCTCGGCCGACAGCGTGTTCCAGATCGCGGCGCACGAGGAGAGTTTCGGGCTCGACCGCTTGTACGCGGTGTGTCGGGTGGCGCGACGTCTGATCGATCCGTTGCGCATCGGCCGCGTCATCGCGCGTCCGTTCGACGGCACCGTCCACGGCGGCTTCGTGCGCACCGCCCATCGCAAGGACTTCGCGGTGCCGCCGCCCGACGCCACCATTCTGGATGCCGCGACGGCAGCCGGGCGTGACGTGATCACGATCGGCAAGATCGGCGACATCTTCGCCCACCGGGGCACCGGCCGAGAGTGGCCGGCGAGCGGCAACGACGCCCTGTTCGACCGCACCCGCGAGGGCATCGGTGCGCTTGCCGACAATGGCCTCCTGTTCGCCAACTTCATCGACTTCGATCAGCTCCACGGCCACCGCCGCGATGTCGCCGGCTACGCGGCCGCGCTCGAAGCCTTCGACCGCCGCCTGCCGGAGCTGACCGCCCTGCTCCGTCCGGACGATCTCCTCGTCGTCACCGCCGATCACGGCTGCGATCCGACCTGGCCCGGCACCGACCACACGCGCGAGCAGGTGCCGGTGCTGATCCGCGGCGGCGGCATGGCGGCACCGCTCGGCCGCCTGCCCTCCTTCGCGGCGATGGCCGCGCTGGTGGCGCGACACCTCGCCCTCACCGGAATGCCTGCGGCGACACCGACCGCCGCCGCGTGAGCGGCGCCCGATCTGATCAGTTCGGTGTGGCCGCACCATCGGCAGGAACAATCCTTTTCGCGTCGCGTTCGCACCAGGACAGCGACAGCGAAAGGGAGGCACGATGGCGCGGCGCGTGTTGGTAACCGGCGGGGCGGGATTCATCGGGTCTCACGTCACCGATCTGCTGCTCGAGCACGGCTGCGAGGTCCGGGTGCTGGACAATCTCGACCCGCAGGTGCACGGCGGCGAGACCAAGCCTCGCTACCTCTCGCGCGAGGCGCATTTGACGGTCGGCGACGTGCGCGACCGCGAGACCTTGGCGACCGTGCTGAACGGCTGCGATGCGGTGATCCATCTCGCCGCCGCGGTCGGCGTCGGCCAGAGCATGTACGAGATCGCCGCCTACACCAACACCAACGATCTCGGCACCGCGGTGCTGATGGAGGCGCTGCTGCGCCATCCGGTGCAGCGGCTGGTGGTCGCCTCGTCGATGAGCATCTATGGCGAGGGCCTGGCGCAGCGCGCCGACGGAACGCTGGTGGAGCCGGCCGAGCGCAGCGCCGATCAGCTTCGCCACGGCCGCTGGGAGCCCGAGGACGCCGACGGCGAGCCGCTGGAGGCGGTGCCCACCCCTGAGACCAAGCACCCCGCCCTCAACTCGATCTATGCTCTGAACAAGTACGTGCAGGAGCGGATGAGCCTGATCACCGGGCGGGCCTATCGCATCCCGACCGTGGCGTTGCGGTTCTTCAACGTGTTCGGGCCGCATCAGGCGCTCTCCAACCCCTACACCGGCGTGCTGGCGATCTTCGCGGCGCGTCTGCTCAACCGGCGCCCGCCGCTCGTCTTCGAGGATGGCCGCCAGCGCCGCGACTTCGTGCATGTGCGCGACGTCGCGCAAGCCTGCTGGCTGGCGCTGACCACCGACACCGGCGCCGGCGAGACCTTCAACGTCGGCTCCGGCGCCAGCCGCTCCATCGAGTCGGTCGCCCACGACCTCGCCCGCGTGATGGGCGCCGCCGATCTCGCCCCCCACGTCACCGGCAAGTATCGCACCGGCGACATCCGCCACTGCTTCGCCGATCTGACCAAGAGCCGCAGCCGCCTCGGCTTCGCCCCGGCGGTCGATTTCGAGGCCGGGCTCGTGGAGCTGGCCGAATGGCTGTCGACCGAGATCGCCATCGATCAGGTCGAGCACGCCACCGCCGAGCTGGAGCGCCGCGGCCTCGTCGCCTGAGCGTCGTCAACCACGATCGCGCTCGCCCGATCGAGGGCCGCCCGCGACGGCCGAACCCTGCCGCTGCGGTCGCCTCCGGATCGCGGCGCCCCGCCGACCGGACTGGATTCCGTATGAAGATCGCCCTCGTCAATCCACCCTGGCACTTCGACGGCAGCATCTATTTCGGCTGCCGCGCCCCGCATCTGCCGATCGAGCTCGGCTGTGCGCGGGCGCTGCTCGAACGCGACGAGCATGTCGTGCGGATGCTGGATGCGCCGCTGCTCGGCCTGTCGCTCGCCGATCTCGCCGCCGAGATCGGCGCGTTTCGTCCCGATATGATCGTGATCACGACGGCGCCGACCTACCTGTTCTGGCGCTGCGCCCCGCCGGAGCTGCGGGTGCCGCAGGAAACGGTGGCGGCGTTGCGCGATCTCGCGCCGCTCCTCGTCGCGGTCGGCCCGCACGGCTCGACGACGCCGCGCGCCACCCTGCGCAAGCTCGGCGTCGACATCGTCGTGATGGGCGAATGCGAGGAGACGCTGGCGCGGCTCGCCGCCGGCGAGCGCGACGGCGTGCCGGGCCTGTGCCGGCACGAGGGCGGCGAGATCCGCATCCAGGGCGGCCCGCAGGCGGCCCGCTTCGTCGACATGGCACCACTCGCCTGGCCGGACGCGTGGATCGCCCGCCACCACCATCATCACCATCGCTTCGACGCGACGCCGAGCGGCCCCGGGGCCGAGGTCGAGGCGTCGCGCGGCTGCCCCTATCACTGCACGTTCTGCGCCAAGGAGAACTTCCGCAACGGCTACCGCCGCCGGCCCGCCGCCTCGGTGCTGGCCGAGATCGACGGGCTCCAGCGCCAGGGTGTCGAATACGTCTACTTCATCGACGAGATTTTCCTGCCCAATGCCGAGCTGCTGGAGGGGCTGGTCGGCCGCGGCCTCGCCTTCGGGGTGCAGACGCGCATCGACCTGTGGAAGCCCGACCAGCTCGCTCTGCTCGGCCGCGCCGGCTGCGTCTCGGTGGAGGCCGGCGTCGAGAGCCTGAGCCCGGAAGGACGCGATGCGCTCGCCAAGAAGTGCCGTCTCTCCACCGACGAGCTGGCCGAACGCCTGGTCATCGCCAAGCGCCATATCCCGTTCGTGCAGGCCAACCTGATCGAGATGCCACAGGACGACGACGAGACGGTGCAGCGCTGGCGCGACACCATGCGGGATGCCGGGGTCTGGGCCAACGATCCGGTGCCGCTCTATCCCTATCCGGGATCGCCGGACTATCGCCGCCTGTGGGGCGAGCCCGACGATCAGGCGTGGGAGCGGGCGCATGCCTGGTATCTCGGCCAGTTCGCCGGCTTCAGCGACATCCAGGAGGAGCGCCCGCAGCCTCTCCACGTTCTGGAGCGTGCCCCGTGCACGGCGCCGGAGTGCTGCCCGTGAGGCCGGCGCGACGCCGCATCCTGATCACCGCCGATGCGGTCGGCGGCGTGTGGACCTACACGGTGACGCTGGCCCGCGCCTTGGCCCGCCACGGCGACACCGTGCTGGTGGTGACGCTCGGGCCGCCCCCGTCGTCGACACAGCACCGCGAGATCACCGCGGCCGCTGAGGTCTCGAATGGCGGCGTGCGCCTGCACGTCAGCGATCTGGCGCTCGAATGGATGGACCCCGACGGCAGCGACCTCGACCGTGCGCGCGAGACGCTGGCCGCGATCGCCGGCGCATTCCGGCCCGACATCGTTCATCTCGGCGGCTTTCGCGAAGCCGCCGCCGATTTCGGCGCCCCCGTGCTGGTGGTGGCGCACTCCTGCGTCGGCACCTGGTGGCGGGCCTGCCGCGGCGGCGCCCCCGACGAGCCGCGCTGGCGCGTCTATGCCGACCATGTGGCGGCCGGCCTCGCGGCGGCGGACGCCTGGGCGGCTCCGACCCGCGCGCTGCGCGACGCCATCGCGGATCTCTACGCCCCACCCCGCCCCGGCGTGGTGATCCCGAACGGCGTCGTGATTCCGCCGGCCGACGATCCGCCGCCGGAGCGCCGCCCCATGATCCTCGCGGCGGGCCGTCTGTGGGACGAGGCCAAGGGGCTCGACACGCTGCTGGCGGCGGCGCCGCGGCTGCCCTGGCCGGTGCGGCTCGCCGGCGACACGGCATCGCCGGACGGCGGCGCGCCGATCGCGCTGCCGGACGGCATCACGGCGCTCGGCCGGCTCGGTCGCGCGGCGCTCCTCGCCGAGATGCGGGCCGCCGAGCTGTTCGTCGCTCCCGCCCGCTACGAGCCATTCGGGCTCGGCATCGCCGAGGCTGCCGCGTGCGGCGCCGCGCTGGTGCTGTCCGACATCGCCAGCCTGCGCGAGCTGTGGGACGGCGCCGCCGCCTTCGTGCCGCCGGGCGATCCGGCGGCGCTCGCCGCCACCCTGACGGCCCTGTGCGCCGACACGCCGCGCCGCCGCGCCCTCCAGGCCGCCGCCCGCCGGCGGGCCACCCGCTACGGTGCCGACGCCATGGTGGACCGGATCGAGACCGTGCATGCGGCACTCGCGACACGCCGCTCCGCGCCCACGAAAGATCGCGCCGTCGCCGGCGCCACCATCATCGCGACGGGCGGAGCACCGGCATGACGGTGGTGATCTTCTGCCACTCGATCTCGTCGTGCTGGAATCACGGCAACGCCCATTTCCTGCGCGGCGTCGCGCGCGAGCTGCTGGCCGCCGGCCACACGGTCGACGTGCACGAGCCGGCGAACGGCTGGAGCCGCACCAACGCGCTCGCCGACGGCGGCGCCGACGCGCTCGCCGAGGGGGCGGCGCTGGTGCCAAGCCTGCGCGTCCACCGCTACGGACCCGACGGCCCCGATCTCGACCGCGCCCTCGACGGCGCCGACCTGGTGCTGGCGCACGAGTGGAACGAGCCGGCGCTGATCGCCGCGCTCGGCGCTCGCCGGGCGCAGGGGGGTCGCTTCCTCTTGTTCTTCCACGATACCCATCACCGCGCCGTCACGGCGCCCGACGAGATCGGCCGCTTCGATCTCGACGGTTACGACGCGGTGCTCGCCTTCGGCGAGGTGCTGCGCGACGTCTATGCGCGGCGCGGCTGGGGCCGCCGCGTCTTCACCTGGCACGAGGCCGCCGACACGGCGCTGTTCCGGCCGTTGGTGCGCGACACGGAAACCGACCTGGTCTTCATCGGCAATTATGGGGACGGCGAGCGCGACGCCGAGCTGCGGCAGTTTCTCATGGAGCCGGTGGCCACACTCGGCATCGCGGCGCGCGTGCACGGCGTGCGCTGGCCGGAGGCGGCACGCGCCGCGCTCGCCGCGCATGGCCTCGCCTATGCGGGCTGGCTTCCCAACCACCGCGCCCCAGAGGCGTTCGCGCGCGCCCGCGTCACCGTGCATGTGCCGCGCCGGCCCTATGCCGAGACGCTGCGCGGCATCCCGACCATCCGGGTGTTCGAGGCGCTCGCCTGTGGCATCCCGCTCGTCAGTGCGCCGTGGGATGACGCCGAAGGGCTGTTCCCGCCCGGCAGCTATCTGACCGCACCGGACGGCGCCGCCATGACGGCGGCGCTCGCCGGCCTCCTCGCCGATCGTGATCAGGCCGACGCCCTCGCCCGCACCGGGCTCGCGGCGATCTGCGCCCGCCACACCTGTGCCCATCGGGTCGCCGAGCTGCTCGCCATCGTGGCGCATCTGCGAGGCGTGCAGCCGAGCCCCTCGCGCACCGCGTCGCCATCCGCCGAATTAACCGCCTCGTCTCCCGCTCCGCACTCGACCGAACTGATCAGGACGGCCGCATCATGAAGTTGCGCTTCTTTGGATCGAGCCTCGTCTCCTCCTACTGGAACGGGGCCGCCACCTACTATCGGGGGCTGCTCAAGGCGCTCGCCGCCCACGGCGTCGACGTGACCTTCTACGAGCCCGACGCCTATCAGCGGCAGCAGCATCGCGACATCGACGATCCGCCCTGGGCGAGAGTGGTCGTCTACCCGGCCACGGAGGACGGTTGGCGGCGGGCCCTCGACGAGGCGGCGGCGGACGCCGACCTGCTGGTCAAGGCGAGCGGCGTCGGTGTGTTCGATCAGGCGCTGGAGATCGCGGTGCCGCAGGCGGCGCGCCCCGGCACCTGCACCGCCTGGTGGGACGTCGACGCACCCGCGACGCTGGAGGCGATCGAGGCCGATCCCGCGCACCATCTACGCGCCGCGGTGCCGCGCTACGACATCGTCTTCACCTATGGCGGCGGCGCTCCGGTGGTGGATGCCTACACGGCGCTCGGCGCCCGCGCCTGCGTGCCGATCTACAACGCCGTCGATCCCGACACGCACCACCCTGTCGCGCCACGCGAGGAGTGGCGCTGCGATCTCGGCTTCCTCGGCAACCGGCTGCCCGACCGCGAGGCGCGCGTCGAGGAGTTCTTCCTCGGGGCGGCGGCACGGCTGCCGCAGCGGCACTTCCTGCTCGGCGGCGCCGGCTGGGACGACAAGCCGATGCCCGGCAATGTGCGGCGCCTCGGCCATGTCGGCAGCGGCGACCACAACGCCTTCTTCTGCTCGTCGCGTGCGACCCTCAACATCAATCGCGCCAGCATGGCGCGCACCGGCTTCTCGCCGCCCACGCGGATCTTCGAGGCCGCCGGTGCCGGTGCCTGCCTGATCACCGA
The DNA here is from genome assembly GCA_009720755.1 of Rhodoplanes serenus. Lineage (GTDB taxonomy): Bacteria > Pseudomonadota > Alphaproteobacteria > Rhizobiales > Xanthobacteraceae > Rhodoplanes > Rhodoplanes serenus. Next base: position 139,890 of record WNKV01000003.1, on the reverse strand, counting down.
TCGCTGGGACGGCATCGCCGAGTTCCTGGAGCCGGGCCACGAGATCCTGCTGGCCGACGACGGCGCCGCCGTCGCGACGCTGCTCGACGGGCTCGACGACACGCGCGCCCGCATGATCGGCGACGCGGCGCGGGCGCGCGTGCTCGCCGCCCACACCTATGCGCACCGGGCCCGCCAGGTGCTGGACCGGCTCGGCGACGGCGGTCGCACCTGCGGAGTCGCCGCATGACGCTCGACATCGTCGTCCTCGGCCTGTCCATCACGTCGTCGTGGGGCAACGGCCATGCCACCACCTGGCGGGCGCTGATCAAGGGGCTGGCGGAGCGCGGCCACCGCGTCACCTTCCTGGAGCGCGACGTGCCGTGGTATCGCGACCACCGCGACCTGCGGCAGCCGCCGTGGTGCCGGGTCGAGCTCTACGAGACCCTCGCCGATCTGCCGCGCCGCCACACCGCCGCGGTGCGCGACGCCGACCTGGTGATCGTCGGCTCGTTCGTGCCGGACGGCGCGGCGGTCGCCGAATGGGTGACGACGCAGGCGCGTGGCGTCACCGCGTTCTACGACATCGACACCCCGGTGACGCTGGCGCGGCTGGAGCACGGCACCACCGACTACATCGCGCCCGCCACCATTCCGCGCTTCGATCTCTACCTGTCGTTCACCGGCGGCCCGGTGCTCGATCTGATCGAGACGAGCTGGGGAGCGCGCGCCGCCCGTGCGCTCTATTGCGCGGTCGATCCCGATCTCCACAAGCCGCACGACGTGGTGCCGCATCTGACGCTCGGCTACATCGGCACCTACAGCCCCGACCGTCAGCGCACCCTCGACCGGCTGCTGATCGAGCCCGCCCGCCGGCTGCCTTCGCTGCGCTTTGCGGTGGCCGGCCCGCAGTATCCGGCCGACATCGCGTGGCCCGCCAATGTGGAGCGCATCGAGCACCTGCCGCCGCAGGAGCACGCCTGCTTCTACTGCGCCCAGCGCTACACCCTCAACGTCACCCGCGCCGACATGATCGCGGCCGGCTGGTCGCCGAGCGTGCGGCTGTTCGAGGCGGCGGCCTGCGGCGTGCCGATCGTGTCGGACCGCTGGGCGGGGCTCGACTCCTTCTTCACGCCCGGCACCGAGATCCTGATCGCCGATGCCACCGAGCAGGCGATGGCGATCCTGCGCGACATGCCGGAGGAGCGGCGGCGCGACATCGCGGCGGCGGCGCGCCGGCGCGTTCTCGCCGAGCACACGGCGCGTGAGCGCGCCCGCACCCTGGAGGCGTATCACGCCGAGGCGCTGGCGGCGCGTGCGCGGCGCGAGGGCGTTCGCCCCGGCGTCGGAGCCGTGGCGTGAGACCGATGAGGAACCGCCTGCGGCGCCGATGTTTGTACCTCGGGGACCCGGTCACCGGACGGGTTTCGACGACGTGATGCCGCAGGCGACCAACCAGCAGGGAGAGGGCGCGTGCCCGTGATCGAAAAGCTCAACATCGTCGTGACCGGCGGCGCCGGCTTCATCGGCTCGCATCTCTGCGATCGCCTGGTGCAGAAGGGACACGCCGTCACCTGCCTGGACAATCTGGACACCGGCCGGTTCGACAACGTCCGGCCGCTGCTCAATCATCCGAACTTCCGCTTCGTCGAGGCGGACGTGCGCGATCCGCTCTCGATCGACGGTCCGGTGGATCGCATCTACAACCTCGCCTGCCCGGCCTCGCCGCCGCACTATCAGCGCGATCCGATCGGCACCGTGAAGACCTGCGTGCTCGGCGCCCTCCATGTGCTCGAGCTCGCCCGCGCGACCAGCGCCCGCGTGCTCCAGGCGTCGACCAGCGAGGTCTATGGCGATCCGGAGATCCACCCGCAGCCGGAGAGCTACCGCGGCGCCGTCAACACCACCGGCCCGCGCGCCTGCTACGACGAAGGCAAGCGCTGCGCCGAGGCGCTGTTCTTCGATTATCGGCGGCTCTACGGCGTGCCCGTGAAGGTGGCGCGCATCTTCAACACCTACGGGCCGCGCATGCTGGAGAACGACGGCCGGGTGATCTCCAACTTCGTCGTGCAGGCGCTGCGCAACCGCCCCATCACGTTGTATGGCGACGGCTCGCAGACCCGCTCGTTCTGCTATGTGGCCGATCTGCTCGACGGCCTCGAGCTGCTGATGGAAAGCGACGACGCCATCACCGGCCCCATCAATCTCGGCAACCCGCGGGAGGTGACGGTCGAGGAGATCGCCCGCATGGTGCTGCGCCAGACCGGATCGCGCTCGCCGATCACCTACCGGCCGCTGCCCGAGGACGATCCGCGCCGCCGTCGGCCCGAGATCGCGGCCGCCGCCCGCGCGCTCGGCTGGGCGCCGCGCGTCGCCCTGGAGGACGGGCTGAAGTCGACCATCGACGATTTCGCCATGCGGGTGGCGACCCCGGTGTCGCCGGCCTCGAATTCCGCCGAACCGCCCGCCGGCCTGACGGCGGCGGCGCGACCGGCCCGCAAGCGCCGAGCCGCGCTGTCGGCGGTCGGCAGCTCCGCCTGATCGAACGTCGCCTGATCGAACGCCGCCCGATCAGTATTTTCCCGGCGCGCCTCCGGCCTGGGCAGCACGCGCTCGCCCCGTCATGCCGTGCACGTGACGCGGGCCGGCAACCATGTCCAATCATCGTCACGACCTGACTGTTATGATAAATTGACAAACGGCGCGTCCTGTATGAGACCTGCCGTGTCGATACCGATCTGTTCGGAAACTGGTGTCGATTCGTGCGACCTTGATGCCGGCTCGGTTCGTGGTGGATTGCACTGTTCTACACCTCGCACCGGCGGGCCTCGTGGTCCACGCACCCTTCGGTCGACGAATCCGTTCGGCGCAACCCAGATACGGGTTTCGGTGCCGCGGCTTCGTCCGGTCAGTCCGGCTCGTCACGGCGGGCCGCGGCAGTTCGGCAGGCCGCCGCGACGGCGCATTCGCTGTCCGCGCCGGATGCCGCCCCTTCCTTCGATGACGATCGCGTCGCTGGTTCCCTCATGGATACGGCTCTCTTCGATTATGTTCGCGTGCTCTACGCCGAAGAGGCGGTGAACGTGCTGGCCCAGTACGGCGAGCAGGCCGCCGTGCTGGCCGGCGGACAATCGCTCATCCCGCAGATGAGCTTGCGCTCGTCGATCCCGCACGTTCTCGTCGATCTCGGCCAGGCCATCGACCTGCGCGCCATCGAGGCGCATCGTGATCACGTCGTCGTCGGCGCCATGGTGACCCATGCGATGATCGAGGACGGCCTGATCCCGGACCCGATGACCGGGATGCTGTCCTACGTGGCGCACGGCATCGCGCATCGCGGCGTGCGCAATCGCGGCACCCTCGGGGGAAGCGCCTGCTGGGCCGATCCCTGCGCCGACTGGCCGACCGCCCTGATCGCCCTCGACGCCACCGTGATGGCGCTGTCGCCCGACGGCCGGCGCGCCATCCCGATGACGGCCTTCTACCCCGACGCCTTCGTGACGGCGCTCGGCCCGGCCGAGATCGCCACCGCGCTGACCGTGCCGCGCGGCTCGAAGCTGGCGCGCTGGGGCTACTACAAGGTGACCCGGACGGTGAGCGAGTCGGCCGACGCCATCGCGGCCGTGGTGTTCGATCCCGAGCGCGACGTCAGCCGCGTGGTGCTCGGCGGCCTGAAATGCCCGCCGGTGATCCTGACCGATCTGGCGGACGAGCTGCGCCGGCGCCGGCCGGGTGCCGATGCGCTCAAGCTGGATGCCTGCAAGGCGATGATCGAGCACGTCCCGGCGCTGCGCGACCTCAATCTCCACAACTACGCCTTCGCGCTCGGCCGCGCCCTGCGCAGTGCCTTCGTGAGCTGACGGCGGGACCTGACGGCGGGACCTGACGGCGGCGGCGCCTCGCCACCGCGCGGGCTTTCCGCGCGGCCGGAACGGCCGTCCGCCTGACAGGTTGACCCGGGACGCCCATCCGCAAGGAGCGCCCCGATGGATCGTGACGAGACCACGCGCCTGCGCCGCGGCGAGGCCCGCCCCGGTAAAGGCTACGCCGACGAACCCGAGATATCGTCCTGGGACCGGCCGCTCCTGGAGACCCCGGGCGGCCGCTCCGCCGACCGTGACCCGGCCGACCGCGACATCACCGACGACGAGACCCGCTGCGACGACGTGGGAGCGGTGCCACGCAGCGCCGTCACCGGCGCCCACGAGCCCGGCACCGGAGCGGTCGAGACGCCCGACGGCCTCGACGAGACTGGCGAGGTGACACGCCGCGCCGCCGAGGACATCGGCACCGGGCCGGGCCGGGAGGATCGCGAGGACGAGACGCCGGTGTTCGAGCGCGGCGGCCTGCCGAAGGCGTGATCGATTAGAGCATTTTCCGGCGAAGTGGACGCCGGTTCGCCGTCGAAATGCGATGACGCAAGGACTTCTCGAGCGGTATCCGATCCAGTTGCATTGGATTCCGCTGGAAGCGGCGCGCGGGTCCGCCGACGCGCCATCGCCCCCAGACGCGCAGCCCAGACCCGCGGCCCGGATCAGAAGGGGCAGGCGGAGCGCAGGTTACCGGCCGCCTCGGCGACGCCGTGCAGATCGAAGCTCAGCTCACGCTCGCCGGCCGGCGTCGCCACCTGGAGCGCGAAGGTGCGGGCGAGCCGCAGCCGCTCCAGCAAGGCAGCCGGATCGGGCGGCGCATAGGCGTTGCCGAGCACCCGCCAGCGTTCCGGAGTGGCCGTCGCGTCGAGCTGCACCGTCACGTCCACCTCGCCCACGGGGCTGCCGCCCGGCGGCCAGTCGAGATCGAGAGCGAGCAGCTCCAGGGTGCCGCGGCGGCAGGCGAGCAGCAGGCCGGCACGGCCGGAGCGATCGAGCGGGCCGTCGCGCCGCGTCACCGAAAGACCGTGCTCGATCAGCATCGGGGCGCCGGCCGCGCCCAGGGTGGCCGGGGACGGCATCGGAACGCGCAGAACCCAGCCGACCGGGCCGCGCTCGCCGATCCGTGGCTCGCCGTCCCGGCGAGCCGCGTCGAGGCGAGCGGCGTCGAGGCGATCGGTTTCGAGGCGAGCAGCATCGCGGTGATCAGTTTCGAGGCGATTGGCGCCCAGGTTGTCCTGAGCCCGGGTCGGCACCACCGGAGTCAGCAGCACGACAGCGAGCACGCAGGTCAGCAGCCGGCACGCCGTCATCCCGAGCACCTCGTGTTCTCCCGACGGCCGCTTCGCGCGCGCCTCGGTTCCCATCAACGGGTCCCGCCATCACCTGTTATGCAAACATAAACAGGTCACCGACGGTCCGCCAACACCCGCTCGACCGTGCGCCCAGGCCCGAAGGGGGCTCTCCACGCAAAAACACCGGCTGGCGCGAATCGAAACGGCCGGAGCGAACGCTCCGGCCGTCACGTATCGCACCGAATTGTGTCAGTGCTGGGCCGCTGCGGCGGCAGACAGCACCGTCGAGGGCTCGACCTTCACGCCCGGTCCCATGGTGGACGAGATGGCGATCCGGTTGATGTACTGGCCCTTGGCACCCGCCGGCTTGGCCTTGGCGACCGCGTCGGCGAACGCCTTGATGTTCTCGACCAGCTTGTCGGCGTCGAACGACACCTTGCCGACGCCGGCATGCACGATACCGGCCTTCTCGACGCGGAACTCGACCGAGCCACCCTTGGCGCCCTTGATGGCCGAGGTGACGTCCATGGTCACGGTGCCGACCTTCGGGTTCGGCATCATGCCGCGCGGGCCGAGCACCTTGCCGAGGCGACCGACCAGCGGCATCAGGTCGGGCGTCGCGATGCAGCGGTCGAAGTCGATGTTGCCGGCCTGCACCCGCTCGACCAGGTCCTCGGCCCCGACCACGTCGGCCCCGGCGGCCCGTGCCTCGTCGGCCTTGGCGCCGCGGGCGAACACCGCCACCCGCTGGGTGCGGCCGGTGCCGTTCGGCAGGCTGACGACGCCGCGCACCATCTGGTCGGCGTGACGGGGATCGACGCCGAGATTCATGGCGATCTCGACGGTCTCGTCGAACTTCGCAGTGGCGCGCTGCTTGATGAGCTGCACCGCATCGGTGAGCCCGTAGAGCTTGTCCCGATCGATTCCTTCGCGCGAGGCGCGAACCCGCTTTCCATGCTGAGCCATGACGATCAACCCTTCACGTCCAGGCCCATGGAGCGGGCGGAACCTTCGATCATGCGCATCGCCGACTCGATGTTGTCGGTGTTGAAGTCCTTCATCTTGTTCTCGGCGATCTCGCGCAGCTGATCGCGCGTGATGGCGCCCACATGGTCACGGCCGGTCGCCTTGGCGCCCGACTGGATGCCGGCCGCCTTCTTGAGGAAGTACGACACCGGCGGGGTGCGCATCTCGAACGTGAAGGAGCGGTCGGCATAGATGGTGATGACGACCGGGATCGGCGATCCCTTCTCCAGCTGCTGGCTCTGGGCGTTGAACGCCTTGCAGAACTCCATGATGTTGAGGCCGCGCTGACCGAGCGCGGGGCCGATCGGCGGGGACGGATTGGCCGCGCCCGCCGGTACCTGAAGCTTCAGATAACCTGTGATCTTTTTCGCCATGGTGGGTCCTTCGCGCCGGCGCCGCCGGCTCGCAGGGTTCGTGGTCCGGATCAAGGGCGGTCGGCGAACCGCCCCTCCTCCCACGGCGTCGCACGCCGGTCCCAAGGAGGACCGACGGCGGCGTGCCGGCTATCTATCCCGGCACGGTCGGCGAGACAAGCCCGGCCCCGGCGGCGAGGCCTATCGGCGGGCGGGGCGGAGCCGGGCCCGTGTCGGCCGTGCTCGCCGCATCGTCGTCGCGCCAGTGGGCACCCCGGCTCTCCGGGCGGGCCAGCGCCGCCGCCACGATCAGCCGGGCGGCCAGCAGCATGTTGCGGGCCTCGCCGCAGCGCCGGACCTCGTCGGGGCCGAAGCCGCTCCCCATCGCCTCCGGCGAGCGGGTCGGCAACGCCGCGAGCCGTTCGGCGAGCGCAGCGAGATCGTTCACGGCCGCCCGGAGGCCGGCCGCGGTGCGCACCAGCCCGGCCTGTGTCGCCATCACGGCGCGCAGCTCGGCCACCACGGCGGCGATCGCCGGCGCGGCCTCCGGTCCCGGCACGGCGGGCCGCGGCAGCACGACGGAAGCCGGGACATCGCCCGGCGCGGCGGCGAGATCGCGGGCGGCGCGCCGTCCGAACACCAGCGCCTCCAGCAGCGAGTTGCTGGCCAGCCGGTTGGCGCCGTGGACGCCGGTGCGGGCCACCTCGCCACAGGCCCACAGGCCGGGGATCGAGGTGCGCCCCTCGGTGTCGGTGATCACGCCGCCCATGTGATAGTGCGCCGCCGGGGCGACCGGCACCGGCATCGCGAACGGATCGAGGCCGGCGGCCCGGCAGGCCGCGACCGCGGTCGGGAAGCCGTCCGGGCTCGCCGCCAGCGCCGGCCGCAGGTCGAGCAGGACGGACCGGCCGGCGGCGACGCGGCGGCCGATCGCCCGGGCGACGACATCGCGCGGGGCGAGATCGGCGGCCGGATGCTCGTCCGCCATGAAGGCCCGCCCGCGGTCGTCACGCAGCACCGCCCCGGCGCCCCGCAGCGCCTCGGTGAGCAGCGGCGCCGGGCGCCAGCTCGGGCCGGCCGCGTCCGCCGGCGTGTCGGCCGTGTCGGCCGCCAGCGCGGTCGGATGGAACTGGACGAATTCGAGATCGCCGAGCCGGGCGCCGGCACGCGCCGCCAGGGCGAGCCCGTCGGCGGTCGCCTCCGGCGGATTGGTGGAGCGCCGGTAGATCGCCCCGACGCCCCCGGTGGCGAGCACCACCCGGGCGGCGCGGTACCAGACGAAACCGTCGCGATCGACCGCCAACACCCCGGCGATCCGCCCGTCGGCGACCACCAGGTCGCACGCGAAGGCGGCCGTCGCCACCTGCACGGACGGCATCGCCCGCACCCGCGCGGCCAGCGCCGCGACCAGCACGCGGCCGGTCGCGTCCCCGCCCGCGTGGAGGATGCGGGCCGCCCCGTGAGCGCCTTCGCGGCCGAGCGCCGGCGCTCCGTCCGGATCGCGGTCGAACGGCAGCCCGCGCGCGAGCAAGTCGCGCACCGCGGCGGCACCGTCGCGGGCAACCAGCAACGCCACCGCCGGATCGACGAGGCCAGCCCCCGCCGCCACGGTGTCGGCCGCGTGCGCCTCCGGATCGTCGCCGGGGCCGACCGCGGCCGCGATGCCACCCTGGGCGGCGGCGCTGCTGCCGCCGGCCAGCTCCGCCGTCTTGGTGAGCAGGACGACCGGCGCCAGCGCCGGCGCGGCCGCCGCCTCCAGGGTGGCGGTCAGCCCGGCGAGGCCCGAGCCGATCACCACCACGCCGGCGTCACGGACCCGCACGGCGCGCTCCCGGCCGCACCGCCAGCATCCGCTCGACCGACCGGCGCGCCGGCGCCGCCACGGCCGGATCGATCTCGACCCGGGGCGACAGCGTCTCCAGCGCCGCCACGATGTTGGCGAGCGTGATCCGCCGCATGTGCGGGCAGAGATTGCACGGCCGCACGATCTCGACCTCCGGCACCGCGGCGGCGACGTTGTCACCCATGGCGCACTCGGTGATCAGCAGCACCCGCGGCGGCTTCTTGGCCTCGATCAGCTCGACCATGCGGGCGGTGGAGCCGACGATATCGGCGGCGGCCAGCACATCGGGCGGACATTCCGGGTGAGCAACCACCAGCAAGTCTTCGTAGTTGCTGCGATACTCCTCGATCTCCTCGCCCGTGAAGCGGACATGGACCTCGCAGCTCCCGGTCCACGGGATGATCTCCACCGCGGTCTGCGCGGCGACGTGCGCGGCGAGGTAGCGGTCCGGCAGGAAGATCACCCGCGGCACGCCGAGTGATTCCACCACCTCGACGGCGTTGCCGGAGGTGCAGCAGATGTCGACCTCGGCCTTCACGGCCACCGAGGTGTTGACATAGGCGACGACCGGGATGCCGGGATGGCGCTGCCGCAGGGCGCGGACATCCGCGGCGGTGATCGAGGCGGCCAGCGAGCAGCCGGCCTCCGGCTCGGGGCAGAGCACCACCTTGTCGGGGTTCATCAGCTTGGCGGTCTCGGCCATGAAGTGGACCCCGGCCAGGACGATCACCTCGGCGTCGGTGTCGCGCGCCTGCTGGGCTAGCGCCAGGCTGTCGCCGACCCGGTCGGCGACGCCATGGAAGATCTCTGGTGCCTGGTAATTGTGGGCCAGCACGACGGCGCGGCGCTCGCGCTTGAGACGCTGGATGGCGTGGACGAGCGGCGCATGGGTGATCCATTCGGCCTCCGGCATCACCCGTCGCAGGCGATGCCAGGCGGGGCGTGTCGCGGCGGCGACCTCGGGCGTGTAGGCGAGCGGCGGCGATTCGGTGAGCAGGGTCGGCACGGAAGCCCTCGTGTGACGCGGCTGCGACATCGGGTCGACCGACGTCGCGGGTTGCGCACGGCGCCCGCGGCGAGCGGCGGCTCGCCCGGGCTCCGCGGTGAAAGCGTGATGTGGCCGGGCTCGTCCCGGACCGGCGCCTGGACGCGCGACGCGCAATCCGGACGGCGCTGCGTGCAGCCCTGCGGCGGGGAGCGACCTGTCGGCCGCCGTGGGCGACCCGGTCGTCAGGCGAGGCGACCGGAGTGGTCGCCGGGGCTGCGAGGACGGCCATCGGGGCTCGTCGAGCCCTCGAAAAACCGTCTCAAAGTCATTCGATACGTTTCAGAATCAGGCAGCGGGCGGCCCGGGCGGCCCGCCGCGCGGTCACACCTTCTCGACCTGGCCGAACTCCAGCTCCACCGGGGTGGCGCGGCCGAAGATCGACACCGCCACCTTGATGCGCGAGCGGGCGTCGTCGACCTCCTCGACCACGCCGTTGAACGACGCGAAGGGGCCGTCGGAGACCCGCACCTGCTCGCCGATCTCGAACGAGACGGTCGGCTTCGGCCGGTCGATGCCCTCCTGCACCTGGTGCAGGATGCGGCCGGCCTCCGACTCGGAGATCGGCATCGGCTTGTTGTCGGTGCCGAGAAAGCCGGTCACCTTGGGGGTGTTCTTGATGAGATGGTACGCCTCGTCGGTCAGCTCCATCTTCACCAGCACGTAGCCGGGGAAGAACTTGCGCTCGGAGTCGACCTTGCGGCCGCGCCGCACCTCGGTGACCTTCTCCTTCGGGACCAGGATCTCGTCGAACAGATGCTCGAGGTGCCGCTGCCGGGCCTGCTCGCGGATCGATTCGGCGACCTTGTTCTCGAAGTTCGAGTAGGCGTGAACGATGTACCAGCGCTTGCTCATGTCCGTTACCCGATCCGCGCCCTTCAGCGTCCGATTCCGAGCACGAGGGTGACGCCGAAGCGAATGATCTGATCGGCGAGCAGGAAGAACACGGCGGCGGTCGCCGACATCACGAACACCATGACGGTGGTGATCGCGGTCTCGCGCCGGCTCGGCCAGGTGACCTTCTCGGTCTCCGAGCGGACCTCCTGCAAGAACTTGAACGGGCTTACCTTCGCCATCGCGTGTTCCGATCGTCCGACTTCGTGAAAGAGCCCGCGCGAGCGACGGGCGGACCGCCGTCGCTCCCCTCCCTCGCGGTCTGTTGCGGCGAGAGCCGCCCCCGGGGCGGCCTGCGCGACCGCGTCGTCGCTAAGACCCGGCGGGAGTGGAGGGACCCCGGACACCAGCAGACTCGGATCGCGGTCGAAATGGGGGCAGCCCCTGCTGACGAGTCCGAGACTTCAAACGTCCAGGTCGGCCCGTTTTACACGTTCGGGCAGGTCCGTCAACAGAACCCACCCCGCGAACGGCCGATGCCGGCTCAGATTTCGTCTGAGAATTCAGCGCCGCGGACGCCCCTGTGAGCCGCAATGGCACAGGGCGCCCGGTTCTCGCCGGGCGCCCGCCACCTGGAGACGTCGAGGCCCGCGACGGTGCCGTCTCAGGGCGCCGCGGCGATCTGGACCTTGCGGCCGCGATTGAGGGTTCGCAGCCGGTTCACCCACTCTTCCGGATAGAGCAGGTTCGAGCCCGGCACCTCGAGCCCCATGTACTGGGCGATGTCCGAGATGAAGGCGACGCAGTTGATCGTCGCGGCGTTCCACACCGGCGACGTCGCCTGCTTGTGCTTGATGTAGGCGAACACCTTGCGGGCCTCGGCCTCGCTCAGGAACACCCGATAGCTCGCGGTCAGATATTGCTCGTCGAGGTCGCCATAGCTCTTCCCGGTCTCCGACGGCACCGGAATGATGTGGCCGAGAATGTACGGGATGACGCTGTCGGTGGCAGGATGCAGGCCAGCCACCTCGACGGCCCGCTGGCCGACCCGACCGTACCAGATGAAGGCATGGCCGTAGCTCGACGCGGTGCGGGCGCGGAAATCGACATAGTAGCGGGCAGCCGCCTTGGGCGCCGGCTTGGCAGGCTGGGCGGCGAGCTCGGCGGCGGCGTCCGGCGAGCCTGTCGCCACCCGCGTCACCTGCACGCTCTGAGCATGCCCCGAGGTGATGCCGAAACCGGCCCAGATGGTGATCGCAAGCAGCCCGGCCAGGCCGCGCAGGCAGCGCGTGTTGTTGGAAAGGACGTTCATCGCCGCCTCCCTTGGTTCACAGGACCGGATCATCCGGAGCGGGACCGCAGGTCGACACTGTCGGCCGGCGGTCCCGATGGTCCGTGGCTGGCCGATCCTGGATCGGCCGGCGAGCGCGGGGGCCGGACGAAGCCGCCGACCCCGATCCGGCTCAGTAGCGGGCGACGACCGGCCCCTTGCCGATCGGCGCCTTGCCGATCGGGGCCTTGCCGATCGGCGCCTTGCCGACCGGCGCCTTGCCGACGGCCGCGACCGGCGGCGGCGGCTGGCGGGTCGGCATGTCGGCCGCAATGGCGGAACCGACGAGCGCGAGACTGGCGGACGCGATGATTGCGATCTTCAACATGAGAGCCCCCGTAGAATAGTCCCCTTGGTCCCCACGACAGAACGTGCAGGTGGCCGAAGGGTCGGGCATCGCCCCCGTCTCCGCAACCTTTCATTAGTGCTGAAACGCCTTGGCGCCGCCGTTTCGAGGTACACTGTTGCTTATTTAGCACGCTTTGCGTGCGACTACCCGACAGTTCGCGCGCGTAATGCTTGTGGGTGATAACCCTGTCGGAGGAGTTCCGGCGACTGGCCGAACCTGCCGGCAAATCACGCGAAATCGCCGACGCGCGCGAGCGGCCCGACGGCCCGCGGTCGCGTCACCCGGCTTGCCCGGGGGGGTGGCACCGCCGACACGAGAGTCGGCTCGCGCCGACCGGCAGTGCCCGCCGGCGCTCGCGCCCCGCGCCCGTCGAGGGCGGATTCTCTCAGTAGAGGAGCGGGATGATTCGCCGGGTCCGCGCCATGTAGACGCGGTACTGGTCGCCGAAGGTGTCCAGCATCATCCGCTCTTCGTCGCCCACTCGGCCGAAGAACAGCACACCGAACCCGACCAGCCCGGCGGGCCCCGCGACCCAGTTGGGCAACAGGAGCGCCTGCGCCACCGCCCACAGCCAGAACGCCGTGTACATCGGGTGGCGGAGATGCTGGTAGATCCCGGCCGTCACCAGGCTGTGGCGATCGCGGACGTCGAGGCTGATCGACCAGTTGCGGCCCAGCGCCTTGTGGGAGAGCCGGAACATCACCAGGGCCGCGGCCACCACCAGGACGCCGAGCGCGGCCTGCACCGGCTGGAACGGGTAGTCGGCGAAGCGCGGCGCGCCGGTGACGAGATAGACGACCGGCAGCAGCCCGAGGCCGGTGAACGACACCGCCATCAGGAGGCGCTCGCGCAGGCCGCGCCGGCTGCTGGCCACCGGGGTGCGGCGAGCGCGGCGCGCATAGGGGTAGCGGATCACGATCCAGCCGCCCGCGAGCAGCAGCCAGGCGGCCTTGGCCAGGAACGGAGTCATCAGGCGGACATCATGGTGGAGCCGGCGCCGGTGGCGCAAGTCGCGGCGCTCGGCGCACTGCGGTCGATCAGCGAGCCGTCCGCCGCGAAGGCCGATGCGGGCCCGTCCGGCAGACAGGCCAGCTCTCGCACGGCCACCGGCCCGCAGGCCAGCACGAAATAGTCGTAGGCGGCGCGCCGGTCGTTGCCGCTGACGAACTGGCAGTGCAGCCGGAAGAAGCGGCCTTTGATGCGGCGATAATAGTCGGGGTCGAGCATCTTGCTGATCCGCACGATGCGCACCAGCGGCCGCCCGCTCGGCGGCAGGCCCGATGCGGCGATCGGATCGCTCTTGTAGAAGTTCATGATGTCGACGAGCGCCTGATATTCGACCCAGAACGGAGCCGGCGCCGCGGCGACACGGGACAGGGCGGCCCGGAGGCGGACGGCGCCCCGGTGCAGCGCGATCTTCAGAATCGACGAGCCGACCGTGACCAGCGCGACCGGCGAACCGCCGCGGCCCAGCTCCGGATCGAGCCGCAAGGCCCGCTCGACCACGTCCACGGCCAGCACCGCCCCGAGACTGTGGCCGAGGACCACGATCTCGTCGACCTCGCCGGTGCGAGTCGCCGCGACAATGTCGGCGGCGAGGCGGTCGAGCCGGTCGGTCAGGGTCGGCGGCGGGCGACGGATATAATCGCGCGCGAAGGTCCAGTCGTCGGAGGCGAGCGGCAGATGCAGCCAGCGCACCGGGCCGTAGATCAGCAGCCCGACGCCGACGACGGCGGCCAGCGCGCCGACCGCCGTCCAGCCGGTCAGGGCGGCGACCGCCGCTCCGGCGTAGACCGCCAGTGCCAGGAACGCGGCGACGACGACGAGAGGGTAGAGAAAGAACAGCGCATAGCGCCAGTTGGTCCGCAGATAGCCCTTGAGCGCGCCGCCGGCCGCGAAGTCGAGGCCAGCCACGACCCCGCGCGCGGTCCGCAGCCACAACGGGCGCCGGGCGTAGTCGGCCATCACGTCGTCCCAGCGGACGAACCGGACCAGGGTCGAGACGTGCCAATCGCGGCCCGTCGTCTCGACCGTCCAGGCGGCGCCGTCGGCGTCGTAGCGCGGCGCGCTGGTCCAGGTCAGGGTCGACCAGGTCCGGCGGAACCGGGCCAGCTCGCGAACCAGCCGCGCGTGGACCCGCTCCGGCGTCTCCGGATCGAAGCCGCCGATATGGACGAACAGCCGCCGCCCGACGCGGCCGCCGAGCGGATGCGCACGCTCTGCGGCGGGACGCTCGCCGTCGGGGCGAGCAGACGTCTCGACGGCATGCGCCACCCTCGGACCAGCCGTCGTCTCGGCGCCGAGACCCGCGTCCTGCGCCCGCTGTGTTGCAGGTCCCATTGGCCTCGCCCAGCCGCTGTCGATGACGGTGCGAGGACACCTGCAATTCGAGTCGAGCGCAATACTACAAGTTGTTTAGTACCGCCTATAGACAACCCTCGATTCCGCAGCGCCGCGGGCGGCGGGGGCGATCGGGGCGAACGGCCCGTCCGCTCGAATCGGGCGAGCGCGCCAAGGCTCGCCAACGAGACTGAGCCAATGTCGGGAATCGAAAGCAGGGTTCGGGAGCTGGGTCTTAGCGCTGGCAGGAGTGGAGGGACTCGAACCCCCAACCCCCGGTTTTGGAGACCGGTGCTCTGACCAATTGAGCTACACTCCTCCGGGGTGCCGGGCGTTTCCGCCACGGGCCGGACGTGGCCTTCTCATGGCATGATCGCGGTCGCCTTTCAAGGGTTCCGGCAGCGCCCGTGCGGTCCCCTGGCACCCTCCCGGCATCGCCGGGAAGCCCCCGACCGAGGCCCCGCCGACCCGGCTGCGCGGCCGCCTCGACGACCCCCGAGGACGAGCCGCCGCACGGCGCCCTCAGCCCGGCGACAAGCCGGCGTCAGCCCGGCGGCAGGCCGGCGAGCCGCTCGATCGCAGCCGCGATCGCCTCACCGTGGCGGTGATGCGCCATATGGCCGGCGTCCGGCAGGCGCAGCACGCGGCCGCGCGGCAGCACCTTGGCCAGGATTTCGCCATGCAGGGCCGGCGGCACGATCGGATCGGCCTCGGCGAGCACGATCAGGGTCGGCACTGTGATGTCGGGATAGCGCGGGGCCACCGCGGTGAGGTGATCGCGCAGATCGGCATACTCTCGCATGCTGGCATGGAAGCGCCGCGGCGTCAGGCCGAGCGCCAGCCCGGTGCGCGCCGCGTAGCCCTCGGTGGGCGGCTCCGGGCGAAACAGGCGAACGCTCAGCCGGTCCAGCATCGGCAGCGTCATCGGCAGCAGCACGGTCCGGATCAACAGCGGCCCGAACACCACCTCGGCGGCGCGCTGGTACCACGGCAGGCCGCCGGGCCGCGGATGGGTGGTCGGATTGATCAGCACCAGGGCGGCCACCGCCTGTGGCTCGTCGAGCGCGTAGCGCAGCGCGATCAGGCCGCCCAGCGAGTGGCCGACGACGATCAGCCGGCGCGCCCCGACCGCCTCGACGGCGGCGCGGATCAGCGCCACCTGATGGCCCGGATCGGACACCACCGGCCCGCCCTCGCCGGTCCAGCCCTGGCCCGGCCGGTCCGGCACGATCACCCGCAGGCGGCGGGCGAGCCGATCGCCGAGGGCGACCCGCATGTCGGCGAGCTGCACGTTGGCGCCATGCAGCAGCAGGACGGCCGGGAGGTTCTCGTCGGCCGAAACAGCCGGCGCGAGATCGACGAGATGGACGCGGGTCGGCCCGCCGTCGACGAACCGTCCGGTCGGCGGGTGCTCGGCCTCGATCCGGCGCGCCAGCCAAGAGGTCAGGAGGGCGGCCGCGGCGAGCCCCGCGACCCCGACGAGCAGCAGGACCCCGAGCCCCAGCATGGCGACGTGCACGCCCCCCGAACGACGACCGAACAGGTATCGACGCTCGCGGCGCGCGACGCAAGAGCCGCGGCGCCGCAAGGGGGCGCCGCGTCACCGGGGGCGGCGCTCAGCGCGGCGGCACGACGATGCGGCCGCAGTCGCGCCGGCCCTGGGCGGCGCAGTCGTCGAGGCGGCGCTGCTCCAGGAGCGCGTCGACCAGCCAATAGCCGGCGCCGATCACCAGCAAGACGATCCCGACGAGCATGATGTTGCCGACCAGCGGGTTTCCCGCGTCATCCGGGTCGTCGCCGGAGGATCGATCGTCGCTCATGTCCGACTGGTCCGCAGCCCCACCCCCTCGCCGCACGCCGGGAGCGGGTGAAAGGTGAGGCTCAGCTCGCCATCGTCTCCTTCACGGCGGCGACGAGCTGCTTCAGCGTGAACGGCTTCGCCAAGAAGGAGAACTGGCCGCCCTCGGGCAGGTTCTTGGCGAACGCCTCCTCGGCGTAGCCCGAGACGAAGATGATCTTGAGGTCGGGATGACGCTTGCGCAGCTCCTTGAGCAGCGTCGGCCCGTCCATCTCGGGCATCACCACGTCGGAGACCACGAGATCGACCTTCTGGCCGGCGTCGATCAGCTCGATCGCCTCGGCGCCGTTGCCGGCCTCGCACACCGTGTAGCCGCGCGACGCCAGGCCACGGGCGTTGAGGCCGCGCAGGCCCTCCTCGTCCTCCACCAGCAGGATGGTGCCCTGCCCGGTGTGATCGGCCGCGGCGGTGCGCGCCTCGCCGGAGCCGGCCTGAACCGGAGCCAGCAAGGCCGCCGCCGCCTCGGTCTCCTCCGGCGTCGGCACATGGCGCGGCAGGTAGATGCGGAAGGTGGTGCCGCTGCCGATCTCCGAGTCGACGAACACGTAGCCGCCGGTCTGCTTGATGATCCCGTAGACGGTGGACAGGCCGAGGCCGGTGCCCTTGCCGACCTCCTTGGTGGAGAAGAACGGCTCGAAGATGCGATCGATGATCTCGGGCGGGATGCCGGAGCCGGTGTCGGTCACCTCGATCAGCACGTAGTCCCCGGGCGGCATGCCCTTGGGGGCGGAGGCGCGGCTCTCGATCTCGGGCACGTTGGTGGTGCGCAGCGTTAACCGGCCACCGTCCGGCATGGCGTCCCGCGCGTTCACGGCGAGGTTCACGATCACCTGCTCGAACTGCGAGAGGTCCGCCTTGACGGGCCACAGGTCACGGCCGTGACGGACGTCGAGCGCCACCTTCTCGCCGATCAGCCGGCGCAGCAGCATCGAGATGTCGGACAGCGCCTCGCCGAGATCGAGCACCTGCGGCCGCAGCGTCTGGCGCCGCGAGAACGCCAGCAGCTGCCGCACCAGGGCGGCGGCGCGGTTGGCGTTCTGCTTGATCTGCATGATGTCCTGGAAGGACGGATCGGTCGGCTTGTGGGCGTTGAGCAGGAAGTCGGTCGCCATCATCACGGCGGAGAGCACGTTGTTGAAGTCGTGCGCGATGCCGCCGGCGAGCTTGCCGACCGAGTCCATCTTCTGGGCCTGATCGACCTGCTTCTGGAGCGCCCGCTGCTCGGTGGTCTCCAGCGCGTAGACGATGGCGGCCTCCTGGTCGCCCTCCTCCTCGACGGCGGTGACCCAGAAGCGCGCCCAGCGCTCCTGCTCGCCGGCGAGCGCGGCTTCCACCGGCGGGATATCGCCCTGCCCGCGGGCCGCCTTGACGATCGCGGCTTCGAGGGCCGGCCGGTCGCGCTCGGCCACCACGGCGAGGATCGAGCGCCCCTCCGGCCGCGCGTCGGCCGCCACCACGCCCTGGAACATGCCGGCGAGCAGGCCGTTGTTGCGCGCGATCCGCCCGGCGCGGTCGACGGTGGCGATCGCCATCGGGGTGTTGATGAAGAACCGCATGAAGCGCACCTCGGCGGCGCGCTGCGGATCGGCGCCCTCGGTGCGGGCGCGGTTGAGCACCAGGGTGCGCGAGGCGCCCGGCGCCCCGTCGGCCCCGAAGGCGACCTTGTGGTAGAGCCGGACCGGCAGGGTCTTGCCGCTGCGGGTCTTGAGGTCGAGGTCGAGCACCTCGGTCTTGACCTGGCCGGGCTGCGAGGCGGTCGCGGTCAGGAGCGCGGCGCCGTTGGCCGGCACGATGTCGGCGATCTGGAGACCGCCGGAGCCGACCTCGGCGAGATCGTAATCGAGCCATTCGGCCAGCGTCGCGTTGACGTAGCCGACCGACCCGGTGCCGTCGACCGAGAAGAAGCCGGCCGGCGCATGGTCGAGATAGTCGATGGCGTGCTGGAGCTCCTGGAAGACGTTCTCCTGCCGCTCGCGCTCGCGCGACACGTCGGCGACCGTCCACACCGTGTGGCGGGCATCGGCACCGCTGCGGCCGAGCGGCCGCACCCGCATCTGGAGCCAGCGCGCCGGCTCGCCCGAGAAGCCGTTGACCCGCACCTCCTCCTGGAGCCGGCGCCCCTCGCGGGCGGCCTTGAGCAGCCGGTAGACCGCCTCCGACACGTCGGGGTCGCCGATGAACACCCGCTCCACCGGCCGCACGTCGCTCAGGTCGGCGGCGTCGACGAGCTGGCAATAGGCCGGATTGGCGTAGACCACGCGCCCGTTCGGGTCGGTGACCACGATGCCGTCGAAGGCGTCGTCGAGGACGCGGCGATACATCGGGCTCGCCTCGCCGCCGGCGAAGCGCAGGATGCCGGTCGCGGTGGCGAGCAGCGAGAACACGCCCACCATGCCGAGCACGGCCAACAGCCCGAGCACATAGGGCTCCGCCTCGCCGCGGCCGACGAACAGAAGGCCGGTGGCGGCGGCCATCAGGGCCAGCGCGATGGCCAGCACGAACCGGATGCTTCCTCGCCGCTCGCCGCCCGGAAACACGTCCAAGCCGCCTTTCCCGGTCAGGTCCTGAGTCGTCATCGGATAAGGCTCCGTCGCCCGACCTTGCGAATCAATCTGTGCCCGAGTCCCCGATTCCTCACAAGGGAGGGGGCCGACGAGCCGGCGAATGCCGCGCTGCGGCGCGATCCGCGATGGCTCACGACCACGCCCTCTTGAGCCGCATGACGTAGCCCACCACCTCGGCGACCGCCTTGTAGTGCTCGGGCGGGATCTCCTGATCGATGTCGACGGTGGCGTAGAGGGTGCGGGCGAGCGGCGGGTTCTCCACCACCGGGACGCCGGCCTCGGCGGCGACCTCGCGGATCTTCAGGGCGATGCGGTCGGCGCCCTTGGCGACGCACAGGGGCGCGTTCATGCCGCCCTCGTACTTGAGGGCGACCGCGTAGTGGGTCGGGTTGGTGATCACCACGGTGGCGCCCGGCACCGCCGCCATCATGCGCTTGCGGACGCGGCTCTGGCGGAGCTGGCGGATGCGCGCCTTGATCTTGGGGTCGCCCTCGGTCTCCTTGAACTCGTCCTTGATCTCCTTGAGCGACATCTTCTGCCGCTCGTACCACTGGCGGTACTGGAACAGGTAGTCGGCCGCCGCCACCACCGTGAGGATGGCGATGACGACGCCGAGCAGCTTGAGCGTGAGGGCGAGCGAGACCGGCAGCACGGCGGCCGGATCGGTCGACACCAGCGCCTCCAGGCGGTCGCGCTCGGGCCAGAGGAGCATCGAGACGGCCGTGCCGACCAGCGCCAGCTTGAGGATTCCCTTGATGAAGTTGGCGAGCGACTGCTTCGAGAACAGGCGCTTGAAGCCGGCCGCAGGCGAGATCTTGGACAGCTTCGGCGACAGGCTCTCGGTCGACCACACCAGCCGGTGCTGGATGACGTTGCCGGCGAGCCCGGCCAGGAACAGGAGCAGGAACGGGATCGCCACCGCGGCGAGCACCTCGAGGCTCAATTGCTCGGTCAGCCGCACCAGCGCGCGGCCGTCCACCGGCATCTGCCACGATTGGGCGAGCAGCCCCCGCATGGTGGTGGTGAGCGAGGCGCTCGCCGAGCCGCCGAACACCGACAGCGCCAGCGTCGCGGCGCCGATCACGAACCAGGTCGAGACCTCCTGGCTCTTGACGACGTCGCCGTGCTCGAGGGCCTGATCCAGCCTTCGCTGTGTCGGGTCCTCTGTCTTCTCGGATTGGTCCTGTTCCTCGGCCATGGCGCGCCCGCTCCGCGATCAGGCACGCGGCGCGATGAGATGCATCACGCCTTCGAAATAGCCGAGGAAGGTCGCCATCATGGCACCGACGACGACCACGAAGATCATCAGGCCGGCGAAGATCGACAGCGGCATCGCCACGAAGAACACCTGCATCTGCGGCATCAGCCGCGACAGCACCCCGAGCCCGACATTGAACAGGAGGCCGAACACCAGGAACGGGGCCGAGATCTGCACCCCGATCGAGAAGGCGCCGGCGATCAGCCGGGTGATCAGGGCCGCCATGTCGCCGGTCGCCGGCAGCTCGCCGGGACGGAACAGCACGTAGCTGTCGCCGAGCGCCGCGATGGCGAGGTGGTGCAGGTCGGTGGCGAAGATCAGCACGACGCCGAGGAGCGTGAGGAAGTTGGCGACGATCACGCCCTGCTGGCCCTGGGTCGGATCGATGGTGGTGACGAAGCCGAAGCCGAGCTGCTGGGCGACGATCGAGCCGGTGACCTGGAGGGCCGACAGGCACAGCCGCGCCGTCAGGCCGAGCATGACGCCGATCAGGATCTCGCCGAGCAGCAGGCCGATCACCGGGCCGAAGCTGCCGAGATTCACCTGATAGGCGTCGCGGTGCAGCGGCAGCACCAGGGCGCACAGAAGCAGCGCGGCGGTGAGCCGCATCCGCACCGGCACGCTGCGCTCGCCGAGGCCCGGCAGCAGCATCACCATGGTTCCGGTGCGGGCGAACATCAGCATGAAGGCGACGGCGAGCGGCGGCAGGAAGGACAGGTCGATGCGCATGCGCGCCTCCGGCCGGCTCAGCCGCCGGTGATCTTGGCGGCGATCCGCATCATGTGGCCGGCGAGAAGATCGCCCATCAACGGCAGGGCGAGAATCATCGCCAGGAAGATGGCGATGATCTTCGGCACGAACACCAGAGTCATCTCCTGGATCTGGGTGAGCGCCTGGACCAGCGAGATCGCCACGCCGACCACCAGGCCGACCAGCATCAGCGGGCTCGACACCAGCACGAGCGTCATGATGGCGTCGCGTGCGACGTCGAGGACTTCCGGCCCGGTCATCTGCGTGTAGTCCCTCGCGGTCCCCTGCCCCACGGCGGCGGCGATCGGACGGCCCGATCGCCGCGGCCGACGCGGTCAGATGGTCATCCGCATGATCTCTTCGTAAGCCTGGATCACCTTGTCGCGCACCGAGACGAGGCTCTGGATGGCGGTCTCGGTCTCGGCCACGGCGGTGACCACGTCGACGATGTTGGCCTTGCCGGCCACCATCGCCTGGCTCTGGGAGTCGGACCGGCGGCCGGCCGCCGCGACGTCGTTGACGACGTCGCGCAGCATGGCGCCGAAATCGCCGCTCTTGCCGGCGGCGGCATCGCCGACGGTGCGGTCGATGCCGGCCCCCGGCGTGGCGAGGCGGGCGGTGGCCGCGTAGGCGTTGGCGGCGATCCCCGGAATGGCCATGGCGTGTCCTCCTCGGATCAGGCGCGCAGGATGTCGAGGGTGCGCTGGATCATCCGGCGCGTCGCCCCGATGACGTTGACGTTGGCCTCGTAGGAGCGCTGGGCCTCGCGCAGGTCGGTCATCTCGATCAGCGAGTTGACATTCGGGTAGCGGACGTTGCCGGCCGGGTCGGCGGACGGGTGGCCGGGCTCGTACTTGGTGCGGAAGTCGCTCGAATCGGTCCGCACCGGCCCCATGGTGACGACGCGCGCCTCCAGGCTGCGATCGAGCTCGGACCGGAAGGTCGGCACCCGCCGGCGGTAGGGATCGACCCCGGCGCGGGGCGCGGTCGACTCGGCATTGGCGATGTTCTCGGAGAGCACCCGCATCCGGCCGGCCTGGGCCCGCAACCCGGAGGCGGCGATCGCGAGCGATTTCACGAAATCCATGGCGTCACCTCGGTCGGGTCACTCGGCACCGGATCATTCGACCGGATCACTTGCCGATCGCGGTCTTGATCAAGGCCAGACTGCGTGCGTAGAGCTGCGTCGCCGCCTGGTAGTCCATCTGGTTGTTGGCCACCTTGAGCATCTCGTCCTCGAGGTGGACCGCGTTGCCGGCCGGGCGAACCGCGAACTGCTCGCCGCGGCCACGGAACTGCTGGCCGCCGCCGAGGCCGGCCATGTGGGCCGCATCGGTGCGGGCGAGCGTCACCGGAGCCGTCCCCCCGGCCCGCTCGTAGGACGGCGGGGCGAGGTCGGTCGGCCGGAAGCCGGGCGTGTCCGCATTGGAGACGTTCTCGGCGAGCAGCCGCTGGCGCTCCTGATGCCACTGCATCCGGGTCCGCAGCATCGAGAAGATCGGAATGTCGGAGATCGCCATCGTGGTCGTCCGCCTCGGGCGCGCCACCGTCGGGTGCCGCCCGGCAAAGATTGCCGAGCGCATGGTTAACGGCGCGTTAACCGCACCGGCGCCATCCCGGCGCCACGGTCTTGCCGCTTCCGGAAAACCGCCGGGTTGCCGTATGTTGTGGGCGTCGCTTGCCTTTCGTGTTAAGAAACCGTCAACACGCGGGAGGCAGATTTTGCCCGTCCCGTTAACCCTTCGACGAATCGGCTCGGCTCACGCGGCAGGAGCGGAGAAAGGATGAATGGCCATGGTCGGCGAGATGCCGCTTCCCGCGAAATTCTTCATCGCCTTCGTGATCGTTCTGGCGCTGATCGGCGGCGTGGCGTGGCTGGTGCGGCGATTCGGCTCCGGCGCGCTCGGTGCGGCGGCGGCCCGCGGTCGGCAGGCGCGGCTCGGCGTCATCGAGGCGACGGCGGTCGACAGCCGGCGCCGGCTGGTGCTGGTGCGGCGTGACAATGTCGAGCACCTGATCATGCTGGGCGGCCCCACCGACGTGGTGGTCGAGGCCAACATCGTGCGCGGCCAACCGGCCGTGCCGATGCGCGAGGCGCCGGCGCCGCGCCTGGAACCGACTGGCCGGCCGGCCGACAATGGCCTGTGGTCGACGCCGCCGGAGCCGCCGCGTGGCCGCGGCGGCGAGCGCCCCATGATGCCGATGCCGCCGGTCGCCGAGGACCTGCCGCTCCAGCCGGAGCCGGGCCCCCGCCCCCATACCGCCGACCGTCTCGCCGGCCTGGCGGCCGAGTTCGCCCGCAGTGCTCCGCCCCCGATCGTCGATCCGCGTCTGGTGGAGCCTCGGGTATCCGAGCCACGTATTCCCGAGCCGCGGATGCCGGAGCCGCGTATCCCCGAGCCACGCATCCCCGAACCGCGGATGTCGGAGCCCCGGATGTCGGAGCCGCGTGCGCCAGAGGCGCGCATCCCGGAGCCGCGGATGTCGTCCGAACCGCGCATTCCCGAGGCACGCATTCCCGAGCCGCGCGCGCCCGAGCCGCGCCGGCCCGCCGACCTGCGGCGGCCGCTGGAGCCGCGGCGCGCGCCGCCGATCCCGACTGCGCCGATCGCGAGCCCATCCGAGGAGTCGAGCGACCGCCAGCTCGCCGCCATGGCCGAGCAGCTCGAAGCCGCGCTGCGCCGATCGCCGACCACCGATTCGCCGACGCTGGCCGCCCCGGAGCCGGCTCCCCTCGTGCCGCCGGCCCCGCGGGCTCGGCCGTCGCTGCGCAGCTCGCTCGAGCCGCGCGGCGGCGCGCCGAGCAGCCGCGGCACCCCGATCGCCCCGCGGCCGCTGTCGCCCGAGCCGGCCCCGCACGCCGCGATCCCGTCCGCCGCGGCCCCGGCCGAGCCCGATCATGCCGCCGCTCCGACGCCGCCGGCCACCGAGGCGGCCGGACAACCGGCCCCTGTCGAGCCGCGGCCGATGGACGAGCGCCCGGGCGAGCACGCCGAGACCAGCTCGGCCGACGCCAAGCCCGCCGACGCCAAACCCGCCAAGACCCCCTACGAGAGCCTCGAGGAGGAGATGGCGAACCTGCTCGGGCGGGCCCCCGGGAAGCCGTGACGCGCACGCAGGACGGCCGCCGCGTTCGTCTGGCGACGGTGGCGGCCGAGGTAGCGACAAAGGCCGTGGTGGCCACCGCCGTGGTCGCCACCCTGGCGGCTGCCGTGCTGACGGCCGGGCCGGCGGCCGCCCAGGACATCAACATCAATCTCGGCGGCCAGGGCGGCGGCCTCACCGAGCGGGTGATTCAGCTCATCGCGCTCCTGACGGTGCTGTCGCTGGCGCCGTCCATCCTGGTGATGGTGACGTCGTTCACCCGCATCGTGGTGGTGCTGTCGCTCCTGCGCACCGCGCTCGGCACCGCGACGGCGCCCCCCAACACGGTGATCATCTCGCTCGCCCTGTTCCTCACCGCGTTCGTGATGGGGCCGGCCTTCGAACGGGCCTGGGACGTCGGCGTGCGGCCGCTCGTCAACAACGAGATCACCCCCGAGCAGGCGTTCGAGCGGTCGAGCGAGCCGTTCCGCGCCTTCATGCTCAAGAACGTTCGCGAGAAGGACCTCAAGCTGTTCGTCGACATGGCCCGCCAGCAGGCGCCGGCCACTCCCGAGGAGCTGTCGCTGCGCATCCTGGTGCCGGCCTTCATGATCTCCGAGCTGAAGCGGGCCTTCGAGATCGGCTTTCTCCTGTTCCTGCCGTTCCTGATCATCGACCTCGTGGTCGCCTCGGTGCTGATGTCGATGGGCATGATGATGCTGCCGCCGGCCGTCATCTCGCTGCCGTTCAAGCTGATCTTCTTCGTCCTGGTGGACGGCTGGAATCTGGTGGCCGGCAGCCTGGTGCAGAGCTACGGCCCGATCTGATACCGTTTCCGGGTGATCAGCTCGCCGTCGTTCCGGGGCGCGACATC
Source organism: Rhodoplanes serenus (assembly GCA_009720755.1). Taxonomy (GTDB): domain Bacteria; phylum Pseudomonadota; class Alphaproteobacteria; order Rhizobiales; family Xanthobacteraceae; genus Rhodoplanes; species Rhodoplanes serenus. Next base: position 115,239 of record WNKV01000003.1, on the reverse strand, counting down.
CGGATTGGCGCTTCGCGCGGTCCGGGCGCCGCGAACCCGGAACCCAACGACACACGTCATCTACCGCAAGCTTTTGACTCTCGGCTGGATTCCGGACAGCCGCTTCGCGGCTTCCGGAATGACCGCCAATGGATCAGCCGGATCTCGTAAGACCGCGGCGGGCCAGCTCGGCAGCGGCTCAGCGCACTGTCTTGGCCGTGAGCGGTCGCGGCCGCAGTGCCGCGGTGGGGATCGGGTCGGCGAGCGGCGCGCGGGTCTGGTTGCCGGGCGGCAGCGGCACGTCGTGGCTGAACGAGCCGGTCTCGGGATAGCGCATCCGCATGTCGCGCAGGAAGCTGTCCAGGGTGTCGGTCGCCGCCACCATGCGGGCGATGCCGGCGAACTCGCCGGTGTTGGTCGGGCTCGGCGCGGTGGCTACGTCGAAGGCGCGCCGGGTCGGCCCGTCGGCCATCTTGGCCACGTACTTCTCGCGGAAGCGACCGAGCCCGATGGCGTCGCCGGCGATCGCGTAGCCGACCGCGGCGCGCAGCAGGTCGTCGCGCTCCGGCTCGCTCAGCGGCTGCCAATCGCGCCAGCGGTCGCCATACATCAGCTCGATCTGCTCGGCCGCCTGCTGCCACCGCTTGGCGCCCCACAGGATGTCGCTGCGCAGCCGGATCGCCTCGCGACCCTCCAGGTTGCCGATCACCTCGAGGGCGAGATCGGGCCGGCCGATGTCCGACAGCGCCCGGCCCTCGATCAGCAGCCGCTGATTGCGCAGCTCGGTGGCGAGGTTGGTGCTCTGGGTCGAGCGCAGGGTGGCGAGGGCGCGGTCCGGCTTGCGGTTCATCAGGTAGACGATGGCGAGCCGGGTCGCCACCTGGGCGCGCCCCGCTCCCTGGAGCCGGTGGTCGACCTGGTGCTGCAACAGCTCGGCCGCCTGGTCGAGCAGGTCGACCGAGACCAGCCGGTCGGCGAGCCGCCGGATCATCTCGTCGCCGCGACGGCCGATCGGGGTCAGCTCGCGGAAGTCGTAGAACAGGCCGAGCGCATCGACCGCCGGCATGGCGTCGCCTTTGCCGGCCAGGAACAGCGTATCGAAGGTGGCGGCCGCCTCCTCCTGGATGCGCCGGGTGTGGTCGGAGTTCGGATGCGCCATCAGGGCGGTGCGCATCACGTGGAAGGCGTCGCGATAGCGCGCCTCCTGGGTGTAGAGGCGGGCGAGGAGCTGGAGCGCCTCGGTCTCGGTCTCGTCGCCGCGCCAGATGGTGGTCAGCTCCTCGAGATCGGCGATCACCTCGGAGCGCTTGAGGTCGCCGAGATGATAGCGCAGCACCGTCTCGCGCAGCCGGCCCTGGGCGGCCGCCGGCCCGCTGCCCGAGGCGACCGCCAGCCGGAAGTCGGTGAGCGCGTCGCCGCTGCGGCCGAGCCCTTCCGCCACCTGCCCGGCCAGCACCGCGATCGCCCCCTCCATGTCCTTGTCGATGCCGAGGGTCTCGAAGGCGTGCAGCGTGCGGGCGGCGCCGGCGAAGTCCTTCACCTCGATGCCGGCCCGCACCGCCTCCTTGAGGATCATCCGCTGGAGCTGGATCGGCAGCGGCGCGACGCTCGCCTCGGCGTTGCGGAACTTGTCGTAGGCGTCGGCCCAGTTGCCTTGCCGCGCCATCGCCATGCCGCGCCAGATCTGGGCGTCCGGATGGCCGACGACGACCGGATGCGACAGATCCTTGAGGGCATCCGGCACGCGCCCCAGCATGATGCTGGCGAGCGCCCGCATCAGCAGCCCGGCGGGATCGTCGGCGCCCGGCTTCTCGTCGCCGATCGCCACGTCGAGCACCCCCTTGGCCTCGGGGTACATCTCCCGCGCCAGATAGAAGCGGGCGAGGTCCATGCGGGCGCCGGTGCGGCGGGTCTCCAGCGCCTCGGCGGCGCCATCGATCAGGCTGCGCCGGCGCTCTTCGAAATTGGCCTCGCGGTCGAAGCCCCACAGCTGCGGGTCGAACACGGCGGGGCGAAACAGGCCGGAGCGCCGGCCGGCGGCGTCGCTCGACGACACCGCGAGCCCGCCCGGACGGCCGATGGTGACACGATCGGTCCCGAGCTCGACCGTCAGGTCGTCGGCGAGCGGCTGCACCACCACGCCATGGGCCGACGGCAGCGCGCTGAACTCGACGAAGTCCTGCCCCTGGAGGAAGCCGCGCGGCGGACCGAGCCCGGTCACCACCACGAGCTCGTCGCCGGCCTCGGGATCGGTGAGCCGGTGGATGGTGCGCGGATCGCCGAACGGAACCGCGGCGGTCGCCCGGCTCTGGCTCGGCGGATTGCGGACGACGCCGAGCGGACGCGGCGGCTCCATCACCTGATCGCCGATCAGGATGGTGACGATCGAGCCCTCGATCCGGACGGTCGCGAGGCGGGGCCGCTCCAGCTTGAGGCGCAGCGCCTGGCCGTCGCGCAGCGGCATCACGGTGGCGGTGCGGACGGCACCGCTGCGGTCACGGTTGATCGCGCCGATGTCGAGGCGGGCGCGGGTGTCGAACACGGCCCACAGCGAATCGGCCCGCATGAACACGGCGACCGGCGTCTCCACCGCAAACGGGAAGCCGAGGCTGAGCGTGTCGGATTGGCGCGTGACCTCGACCGTGACGGCGCCGGTGGGATCGGCCGGCACGAGCGGCGTCGCCCCGGCGGCGCGGAGCGGCTCGGTCGCGGCCGGCGCAGGAGCAGGCACAGGGGCCGCGGGCGGCGGCACGGCCGTGACCGGCGGCGGCGCAGCGGCCGGTGAGACGGCGGCGGGCGGTGCGGCGGGTGGCGGTGCGGCCGCCACGGCCGGCTGGGCCGGAGCCGGCACCGGCGCCGGAGCCACGGCCGGCTGAGGCGGGGCCGGCGCGACGGGGGCCGGAGGTGTCACCGGCGCGGCGAGCGGCGCCGGCGCGGGAGCAGGAGCAGGAGCAGGAGCAGGAGCCGGCCGGGCCGCCGGTGGCACGGGCGCCGTCTGGGGCGGCACCTGGGCAGCAGCAGCCGCCGCCGGGGCGGGTGTCGCCGGGCCGGGTGCCGGCACGGTCTGCGGCGGATCGACGCTCGGCGGCGCCGGCCGGCGACGGTCACGCCCTTCGGCCAACAGGGCGGCGAGCCCGGTGGGATCGCTTTCGGCGCGCCGCTTGCCGGCTTCGACGGCGCCGACATCCACCACGAAGCTCGCGTCCTCGCGGAACGTGCGGACATCGACATTGCCGATGAAGGCGAAGCGCACGATCGTGGTGTTGTCGCGGATCTCGGTCTCGATCCCGGCCATCATCGGGGGCGGTGCGCCTTTGGCGTCGGCGAGATCGAACTTCAGCGGCGCGTCGAAGGTGACCGTCATCGAGTCCTTCTCGCGCGCAGTGGCGACCGGAATCAGATCCGGCAGATCGAAGACGTAGCGCGAGAAGGTCGGCTGGTTCGACACCCGCACCCGCGTCAGCGGCATCTGCCGTTGGCGGGCGATCTGCTGCTGCTGGCGGACCTTCTTCTCCGCCTCGCGGGCACGCCGGGCCAGGTCCTCCACCACCTCCTGGGGCAGGCCGGGGGGCGCCCCGGTCCAGGTGTCGGGCAGGAGATCGACATAGAGGCGCTCGCCGGCCGTCAGCGAATTGACGCGCAGCTTGCTGGCGAGGGCGATGCGCACCCCCTTGCCGTCGGGATCGCGACGGGCCGCCGCCACATAGCCGGGGGCCTGGCTCGACAGACGGTCGACCGCGATATCCACCGGCCGGTCGAAGCTGACCACCACGATGCCGTTGGCCGACCGCACCTTGGCTTCAACGTCTTCGTCGAACAGAATGACGAGACGGCCGAACCCCTCGCTGGTGACCACCGACAGCTCGGCCTTGGCCCGCGCGGCCGCCGGGCTCGTGAACCCGACGAGCCCGACCGCCACGAGGACGAGCAGCGCCGCCGCGCCCCGCACCAAGCAGGACGCACCGGCACGCCGCAGCCTCGGCCGCGCCGATGCCGGCCGGCCAGGGAACGCGCGCAACGCAACTGACATCGACATCACGGGTCCCGCGCGAACGCGCCACGACTGCACTCGGGATCGGCCCAGCCTAGCCGGCCGCATTTAACGCGCGCTTAACGCTATGGCTTTGATTTCGCAGGGCGCCCGGCCTCGGCGCGGGATCGCCGCGAGGGCTGCCGCCAGGGCTGCCGCAGGGGCTCGTGTCGCCGTCGCGACGCACGCGGTCCGGGACCGCGCGGACGCACGACGCGCAGGTGGAACAGCGCCGCCGCGGCGCGGTTGTTCGAACGACCCCCACAACCGATCGGAGGCCGCCATGGTCGAGAACTTCGGAGTGATCCTCGCCCTCTTTCTGATCCTCGTCCCGTCCGTGGGCTTCGTCTTCATGGGGGGCACGGCCGGCACCCCGCTCCGCTCCGGTCGGTCGCACGGCCACGACTTCGATCACGATCGTGACGATCGCGACGAGCGCTGGGCCGGTCGTGACCGGCCGAACCGCGACGATCCGCGCGATGCGCCCGTGCGCGACCCGGCCCGGCCGGCCGGACCGCGCTGAGGCCAGCAGCCGAGGGCGTCAGGACCGAGGCGCAGCGTCGCGTGCGGACGCGCCGCGCGTCTCGGCCTCGATCATGCGGACAACCCGCGGATCGGTGTGGCGGCCCTCGTACTCGGCGTCGATCTCCTCCAGGAGCTTCTCGCCCTGCTGGCGGTCGACCGCCAGCAGGATGGCATCGATCTTCGCTTCCATCCGGTCGTCGCCCTCCTTGGACTGCGGCGAACCGACATGCAGAAGAAGCGCAAGTCCGGCGACCTGCCATAGGAGCTGGAGGAACTCCGACTGCCAGTTCTCCAGCGTGTCGCGCAGCATCGTGATGGTGTAGTCGCCGACCTCGGGCGGCCGGCCATGCAGCGCCTGCTCGCCCACATAGGCGTACCAGCCGAACAGCCAGTGCCCCGACAATGTGATCAGGAACAACCCGCCGGTCACCCAGGCGAAACCGTATCGGGTCCAGATCGAGCGGCGCCGCATCATCTCACCTCCGCGTCGGCATCTCCCGACTGAAGGCTCAACGAGCGACGACACGGTGAGTTTCCGGACCGCCGCGTCCCTCAGCGGCGCCAGGGCAGCGCCGCCGCGTTCTCGACGAACACCCAGGCGCCCTGCCCCAGCTCGTCCGGGAACGGTGCGATCACGGCGCCGTCGCGCACCGTGAAGGCGATGCCGGCGCTCGCCAGACGGCCCCGCAGCGCCCCGAGCGAGGCGACTGCGATCGCGTAGGCCCCGATGAAGGGTAGCCCCGGCGGCACCAGCCCGAGCCAGGCCGAGACGGTGTCAGGCGTCGCGAGCTCGACACGGCCACGGTCGAGCACCAGCGAGGCGCGTCCCTCGGCGGCGTGGGCCGGACGGGCGAGCACGCGAGAGAAGCGCGCCGCCGCCTCGCCGACATCGCCGACCGCGATCACCGCGTCGAGGAGCGCCACCGCGCCGTTCGGCTGGCGCAGCCAGCGCGGCTGCCACACGGTGTGCTCGGTGCGGTGGGTGAGGAGCTGGATGCGCCCCTCCGGCATCACGCCGGGCGACAGCCGCGCCACCGTGAAGGCGGCGACATCCGGTCCCGCCTCGGTGTCGACCGGCCGCTGCATCGACACCAGCGGCTGCATCGGCAAGCCCTCGGCCGCCATGCGGGCGTGATGGGCGGCCGCATCGGCCACCGCGAAAGCGACGAGGTGAATTCCGGCATGGCGGGCGAGCGCCGTGTCGAGTTGGCGGCCGAGCGGCGTGTCGGCGGTCTTGAACAGCACCTCGACATAGCCGCGCTCCAGCATCGCGGTGACATTGCCGGTGCCGGCCGGTGTCATCGTGCCGTCGGGCGTCGGATTGACCTGCACGGAGGGCGGCGTCGGCGCGAACCCGGCCCGCGCGAGGGCCGCCGCCGCGGCGTCGCGGTCGGCGACGAAATGGCCGACGTGATCGAGAAAAATCTCCTCTGCTCCGGGCAGCCGACGCACGCATTCGTTCATGAGCTTCCTCGATCCTGTGGCCGCTGTCGCTTTCTTGCGCTTCGCGCGTCGGTTGATGCCCGCAGCCGCGAGGGCGCCTTATATACGAGGACGGGGCGGCGTCGAGGCGGAACACACTACCGGCGGACGTCGTTCCCGCTTGCACGGGGGAGGATTTTGCTGAACTTGAGAGCCAGAGCGACGCGGCCCGAGCGCGTCCGACCCCCGAACCCCCACCGGCCGATGGACGCCACGCCCCACGCAACGCCAACAACCAGCTCTCACGCACCCCCCGACCACCGCCACGCCCTGGCGTTTCGCCATGTCGGCAAGCGCTTCGGCCGCGCCGACGGCACCTCGCTCGAGGTGCTGCGCGACGTCTCCTTCGACGTGCCGGCCGGCAGCGTGGTGTCGATCCTCGGGCCGTCCGGCTCCGGCAAGTCGACGCTGCTCAACATGGCGGCGGGCCTGCTGACGCCCGACGAGGGCCGGGTGCTGGTGCTCGGCCACGAGACCAGCGGAACGGTCGACTGGTCGCGGCTCGGCTACATGTTCCAGGACGACCGCCTGCTGCCGTGGCGCTCGGCGCTCGGCAACGTGGCGCTGGCGCTCGAAGCCGGCTCGATCGGCAGCCGCGAGCGGCGCAGCCGGGCCGAGCACGAACTCGCCCGCGTCGGCCTCACCGACTTCGCCGGCGCCTATCCGCATCAGCTCTCCGGCGGCATGCGCAGCCGCGTGGCGCTCGCCCGCAGCCTCGTCACCGAGCCCGACATCCTGCTGATGGACGAGCCGTTCTCGCGCCTCGACGCGCAGACCCGCACGACCATGCATCACGAGCTGCTGCGCATCCATCGCGAGCGCGCGATGTCGATCGTGTTCGTCACCCACGACGTCGAGGAGGCGGTGATCCTCGCCGACCACATCGTGATGCTGTCGCCGCGGCCCGGCCGCGTGCATGCCGAGACCACCGTGACGCTGCCGCATCCGCGCCTCGGCACCCCGCAGGCGCAGGCGCTCGTCGCCGACCTGCGGGCCGCCATCGCCGGCCTGTCGTCCGACTGGGTGATCTGACTGTTCCCTCCTCCGCAACGGAGACCCCGATGCCCGTGCGCAAGACCACCGCCCTCCTCGCCCTGGCGGCCGCCCTGCTGATGCCGGCTGCCGCCCTCGCCCAGGAGAAGATCCGTGTCGGCTACTGGACCAGCGGCTTCAGCGTCGGCTTCGGCGCCGTGCTGGAGGTCGGCAAGTTCCTGGAGGCCCAAGGGCTCGCCCCCGATTATGTGAAATTCTCCGACGTCAACGGGCCCACCAAGGCGCTGATCACCCAGTCGATCGACGTCGCCTTCGGGGCGCCGGCCACCGGCGCCTTCACGCTCGGCGGCGAAGGCGCGCCACTCGAGGTGGCGCTGGTGACCCAGATCGCCGAAGCCACCTTCATCACCAAGGACGGCTCGCCGATCCGCTCGCTCGCCGACCTCAAGGGCAAGAAGGTCGGCATGTCGCCGGCCGGCAGCGCCATGTATGCCATCACCACCGCGGTGCTGGAACGCAACCACGATCTCAAGCGCAGCGACTACACGGCGGTGCCCGGCAACGAGGGCCGGCTGTTGCAGTTCCTGACGCAAGGCGACATCGACGTCGCGGCGCTGCGCGCCGTCACCCTCGCCTCGGTGGCCGACGTCAAGCTGCGCCCGCTCGGCAACGTGGTCGAGGAATGGCAGCGGATGACCGGCGCCAAGGCGCCGCCGATCCTCGCGGTCGCGCTGGTGCATCAGAATTTCGCCCGCCAGAGCCCACAGGCCGTGACCAAGTTCGTCAAGGGCATCATGGCGGCGACCGCGTTCGGCCGTAGCGAGACCGAGAAGGCCGCCGACATCCTGCGGCAAACCGCCAATCTCGACGCGCGCGACGCCACCTCGTATGTGAAGCTGTGGGACCAGATCTACATCGCCTCGCTGGAGCCCGCCGACATCGCCACCCTCAAGACCATGGCGGAGGTGTTCCGCGCCGCCGGCACCATCGAGAAGCCGGTGCCCGACACGCTGTTCGCACCCGCCGCCTATCAGCAGGCCAAGGCCCCGTGAGAGCCCCGGCCGACACCGCCGGCACGCCGGCCACCAGCCGCACCGGCCTGGCGCTTCGCCGCACCGGGCTGCTGCTGCTTCTGATCGCGCTGTGGTGGGCCGCCTCGCTGGCGACGGCGCCTTACGTGCTGCCGAGCCCCGACCGGGTGGCGCAGCGCCTGGTGACGCTGGCGGCGAGCGGCGATCTCGTCGCCAACCTGCTCACCACGTTGTCGCGGGTGCTGGCCGGCTTCGCGCTCGCGGTCGTCATCGGGGTGCCGGGCGGCATCCTGCTCGGCTCCAACCGCACGCTCGGCGCCTTCTTCGAGCCGGTGCTGCCGGTGATGAACACGGTGTCCTCGGCCATCTGGGCGATTTTCGCGATCATCTGGTTCGGCCTGTCGCCCCTCACCCCAATCTTCGTGGTGCTGATGACGGCGCTGCCGCTGATCATCACCAATGTCTGGCAGGGCACCCAGGCGGTGAACGCCGACTACGTCGAGCTGGCGCAGACTCTGCGCTTCTCGCGCTTGAAGACGCTGCTCAAGATCTACGTGCCGTCGATCCTGCCCTACTTCTTCTCGGGCGCCCGGCTCGCCTTCGGGTTCGGCTGGCGCGTCAGCCTGGTGGCGGAGACGCTCGGCGCCTCGAGCGGCGTCGGCTACCGGCTGCGCCAGGCGTCCGACCTGATCCAGACCGATCAGGTGTTCGCCTGGACGATCGCCCAGATCGCCATGATGGTGGTGATCGAGATCGGCCTTCTGGCGCCGCTCGAACGGCACCTGTTCCGCTGGCGTCGCGACGTGCGCAGCTGAGCGGCGGACCCGCGTGGTGACGACAGGGCCGTCACGTCCCGTCGTCGGGCTCGCCGAGGCGGCGCGCCGCCTCGTGACGCAGCGCTCCGCGGTCGATCTTGTTGGTCGACGCGAGCGGCAGCTTGTCGACGAACCACACCCGGCGCGGATGCTGGTAGGCCGGCGCGTGATCGAGCGCGAACCGCTTGACGCCCGCCGCGTCCGGGCGAGCGCCGGCGCGCGGCACCACGAAGGCGACCGGCTTCTGGCCCTTGATGGCGTCGTCGACCGGCACCACGGCGGCCTGCGCCACGTCCGGATGGCGCTCCAGCATGCGCTCGACGTCGCCCGGATAGATGTTCTCGCCGCCCGACACGAACATGTCGTCGACCCGGCCGACGAAATAGTGGAAGCCCTGCGGATCGCGCCGGAACACGTCGCCGGTGCGGTAGAAGCCGTCCGCCGTGATGGGCGACGGCACGTCGGGCCGGGCGTGATAGCCGAGCATCACGGCCGGCGACTTCAGCTCCAGCTCGCCCGCGTCGGCGTCGCGGTCGTCGCCGTCGACGAGCCGCACCGCGACCTGCGGATGCGGATAGCCGACCGACGTCTCCGGCTGCGGCAGCCCGTCGGGATGCGGGCCGAACACCACCGGGCCGCCCTCGGTGGTGCCGTAGGCGTTGGTGATCACGGCGTCCGGCAGCAGCCGGCGCAGGCTCGCCATCAGGCTCGCGCTCACCGGCGCCGAGCCCATGCGCACGAGCTTCACGCTGGACAGATCGGTGCGCGCCAAGAGGTCGTGCTCGCGCAGCATCATCGCCATCATGGGCGGCACCGCGGTGAGCCAGGTGGCGCGGTAGCGGCCGATCGCCTCGATATAGGCGGTGGCGGTGAACTGCGGCAGCAGCACGATGGTGGCGTGCGCCGCGCAGGCGAGCTTGGCGAGCGCCAGCGCGTTCATGTGATAGAGCGGCGCCGCGATCAGGAAGCGGTGGCCGGAGAGATCCTGGCCGGCGAGCCGCGTGCGCACCACCCAGAGATGGCTCCGGTGCGACAGCACGACACCCTTGGGCGTGCCGGTCGATCCCGACGTGTAGAGAAACATCGCCGGCTCGTCCGGCCCCGGCGCGACCGGCGCGAACGGGCCGGGATCGAGAAAGGTCGTAAAGCCCTCGGGACCAGCGGCGCCGAAATCGACGGCGGGCAGACCCGCCGGCACGTCGGCGCGCCGCGCCGGATCGCAGAAGACCAGGCGGGCGCCGCAGTCGGCGAGGATGAACCGGATGGTCTCGCGCGGGAACTTGAAGTTGACCGGCACGGCGACGAGACCGGCCCGCATGATGCCGAGATAGGCGGCGAGATACTCGGAGCGGTTCGCCGAGAGGATCGCCACTCGGTCGCCGCGCGAAAAACCGCGGGACGTCAGCGCGCGGGCGACGCCGTTCGCGGCGGCGTCGAGCGCCTCATAAGTCACCTCGCGCGGGCTCTCCTCGCCGCCGAGATCGATCACCGCGAGCTTGTCCGGGTCGTCGGCGTGGTCGATCAGGTCGCCGAGATTGGCCACGTCGCGCATGCGCCCGTCAGCCCTTCGGCTTCGCCACGGCGCCGGTGAAGTAGGTGGCGCGGCCGCTCGCCAGCAGCTTGCCGTCGAGATCGAAGATCTGCGCCTCCGCGGTCGAGAACTGGCTGCCGGCCTTGACGATGCGGCCGCGCACGACGAGGTCGCCCGGCATCGCCGCCGCGTGATAGTCGACCCGCAGGTCGATGGTCGGCACCCCGCGCCCGGTGCGGCGCACCAGCGCCCAGTCGGCGGCGAGGTCGAGCAGGGTCGCCAGGATGCCGCCGTGGGTGTAGGGGCGCTCGGGGTGGACCTTCCACTCCTCCCGCCAGGTGGCGCGGATCTCGATCCCCGCGTCGTCGAGCGCCGTCACCTTCAGGCCGAGCCACTGATGGAACGGCCCCTGGGTGATCATCGCGTCGACCTGCTCGGCCGTGAGGTCCTGGCTCATGGGATGTCTTTCGCGTGGAGGATCTGAATGCCGCGTGCGCGGGCCGCGCACGCGGCGGCTCACGGCGTGACGACGACCTTGCCGATCACCTCGCGGTCCTGAATCAGGCGCAGGCCCTCGCGGGCCTGGTCCAGCGGCAGCACCGTGTCGATCACCGGCGCCAGCTTCTTCTGCGCGATCAGCTCCATCAGGGCCGCCAGATTGTCGTCGTAGAAGCTGTTGGAGCCGATGATCTTCAGCTCGAAGCTCCAGATGTAGCGCAGATCCTCCTTGGGATCGTGGCCCGCGGTGGCGCCGCACACCAGGATCTTGCCGCCGCGCTTGACGCATTTCAGCGACGGCGCCCAGGTGTCGCCGCCGGTGAAGTTGATCACCACATCGACGCCGCCCTCGTAGGAGCGGCGCTGCGGCTTGCCGTAGCGCTCGATCGCCCATTTGGAGAAATCGACCTTGGTGTAGTCGATCGCCTCGTCGGCCCCCATCTCCTTCAGGCGCTTCAGCTTGGCGTCGCTGGACGCGCAGGCGATCACCTCGGCACCGAGCATCTTGGCGAGGATGACGCAGCCGGTGCCGACGCCGCCGGAGGCGCCGAGGATCAGCACCCGCTCGCCCGCCTTGACGGTGTCGTGGGTGATCAGCATGCGGTGCGCGGTGCCGTAGGCGACCGGCAGCGCCGCCGCCTGCTCGAAGGTGACGCCGGCCGGCATGGCGACGAGCTGATCGGCCGCGACGCGGCAGTACTCGGCCATGCCGCCGTCCAGCATCTCGCCCATCAGGCCGAGCTTGCGATTGACCGGGTTGACCAGCACGCGGTCGCCGACCGACCAGCCGGTGACGCCCGGCCCGATCTCGGCGATCTCGCCCGCCATGTCGAGGCCGATCACCACCGGCAGCGGTACCTTGATGCCGGGCATGCCGCGCACCGTGAACACGTCGTGATAATTGAACGACGAGGCCCGCACCCTTATCACGACATGCCCCGCCGTGACGGCCGGGCGGGGATGGTCGGTGACATAGTCGAGATCATCGAGGCTGCCGTGCCGGCGCAGCACCAGGGCCCGCATCGTCCCACTCAAGCGTTCGTCTCCTGCGTGTTTCTTGGTCCTCCTGATTAGCCTACACCGCCCGATATGCAAACCCACGCGGGCGGCGGTTCGGCGGCCGGACCGCGGCGTCGCGGCGAGCAGACCTGCCGCTCATCGCGGCAGCCCCTGGTCGTCCGACAGCCGCTCACCGATCGCCTCGGCGGCGGCCTGTAGCTTCGGCACGAACGCCTCGACCTGGGCGCGGCTCATCACCGGCGTGGTGACGACCAGGCTGATGCCGGCCACCACCTGGTCGCCGCGGAAGATCGGCGCTGCGAGGCCGATGCGGCCCGGCGCCACCTCGGAGTCGGTCAGCGCGTAGCCGAGGCGCTTGATCTCGCGCAGATGCTCCTTGAACTCGGCCCAGCTCTTCGGTCCCGAGGCGCGGATCGCCGCCTCGTTCTCCAGATAGGCCGACTTGAGCAGGCGGTCCGGCAGGCTCGCGAGGATCGCCTTGGAGCTGGCACCGACGAACATCGGCATCGCGACGCCGCGCTCGTAGGTGGTCTCGCCGTAGGGCGGCGGGCCACGCACCTCGTGCACGCACATGACGCAGTCGCGGAACCGACGGCACAGCACGAGGGTGCCGCGCCCCGCGATGGCGTCGAGCAGCTCCCGCATCACCGGATCGGCCACCAGGATCAGCGGGTCGCTCTGCCGCAGCAGCCGGTCGTAGCGGATGAAGGCCGGGCCGAGCGCGTAGCCGGCGCCGGCGACGGGCTCCAGCATGCCGGCGGACACCAGCGCCCGCACGCTCCGGTAGGCCGTCGAGGTCGACAGGTCGAGCGCACGGCCGATCTCCTCGACGGTCCACACGCTCGGCCCGCCCTCGAAGAGCTGCAAAACGGCGAGGATTCGCGCCGGTCCATTCATATCTGAACGCCCACAATCAAGGAGTGATTTTTCATTTCTTGCCAAAAAGGATCATTGCCGTATGCTGACAATATGCACTCCTTTCAATAGTTGAACAACGATCCAAGGTGCCGCCCGAAGGAGACTCGCCCATGAGGTTCGCCGTCCGCCTGATGTGCCTCGCTGTCGCCACGGCGGTCGCCGCCGTGCCGGCCGCGACGATCGCCCGCGCCCAGCAGCCGACCGAGGTCCGCGTCGCCGTGCTGGCGCCCAGCGCGCTCCTCTGGCTGCACGCGATCGCCCGCGACCTCGGCTTCTACGCGGAACGCCACATCGCCGTGAAGGAGCTGATCGCCGGCTCCAGCCCGGCGCTGCTGCAAGCCGTGTCGTCGGGCAGCGTCGAGGCCGGCGTGTCGCTCGGCGACGTGGTGATTCGCGCCATCGACCAGGGCGCCCCGGTGGTGATCAGCGGCGCGGTGCTGGGCAAGACCGTGCTGCGCCTCGTGGCCGGCCCCGGCATCGACACGCCCAAGCAGCTCGCCGGCTCCACCGTGACGGCGGGCGCCGTCGAGGGCGGCACCGCCAACCTGCTGCGCTACCAGCTCCAGCGCATCGGGGTCGACCCGCGCGGCGTCAAGATGGTGGCGCTCACCAACTCGCGCGACCGCGTCGTCGCGCTCGGCAACGGCCAGGTGCAGGCCGCCCTGCTGCTGGCGCCGTTCGACACGCTGGCGATCCGCCAGGGCATGAAGGTGCTCGACGTCTATCGCGAGCCCTATGTCCAGACGCCGCTGGTGCTGAACAAGCAATGGGCCGAGAAAAATCCCGACGCCGCGGCCGGCCTCACCAAGGCGCTCCAGAAGGCGGCGGTGTGGATCTACGACCCCGCCAACAAGGACAAGGCCATCGACATCCTGGCGGCCTACACCAAGACCGACCGCGACATCTGTGCCGACGCCTACGCCTTCATCGTCGCCGAGCAGCAGGCGATCGCCAAGAACCTCGAGGTGCCGGCCGCCGGGCTCGAGAACATCATCAAGATCGACCAGGCGGTCGGGGCCAACCCGGCCTCCTCCAAGCCGTTCGACCTGTCCCGCTACTACGACCCGCGCTACCTCGCGGCGAAGTGAGAGCCATGCCCGGAGCAAAGGACGAGCGGCTGCCGGTGATGCTGCTGACCGGCTTTCTCGGCAGCGGCAAGACCACGCTGCTCAACGCCTGGCTGCGTACCGACGACCTCGCCGGTGCGGCCGTGATCGTCAACGAGTTCGGCGAGATCGGCATCGACCACGAGCTGATCGCGGCGAGCAGCGACAACACCATCGAGCTGTCCACCGGCTGCCTGTGCTGCACGGTGCGCGGCGACCTCGTCGACACGCTGCGCGAGCTGACCGAGAAGCGCAGCGTCGGCGCGGTGCGCGCCTTCGACCGGGTGGTGATCGAGACCACCGGCCTCGCCGATCCGGCGCCGGTCATCCAGGCGTTGATGACCTTTCCGGTGGCGGCGCGCTACCGGCTCAACCAGGTGGTGACCACGGTCGACGCCGTCAACGGCCTCGCCACCCTGGACCACCAGCCCGAGGCCGTGAAGCAGGCCGCGGTCGCCGACGAGATCATCGTCACCAAGACCGACCTGCCCACCGCCAGCGGCACCTCGGAGACCCTGGCGGCGCGGCTGCGCGCCCTCAATCCGGGGGCACGGCTGCACGTCTCCGGCACCGACCGCATGCCGATGCCGCGCGAGCTCGCCACCGCCGACATCTACGATCCCGCCACCAAGAGTGACGACGTGCTGGCCTGGCTCAACGCCGAGGCCTATGCGGGCGGCGACCACCACGACGGCCACCACCATCACGACGGCGACGCGGCGCCGGGCCGCCACCACCATCACGACGTCAACCGCCACGATGCCGAGATCGGCTCGTTCTGCCTCACCTACGACGAGCCGCTCGCCTGGGAGCACGTCGCCGGCTGGCTCGACGCCCTGGTGATGGCGCACGGCAGTGATCTGCTGCGGGTCAAGGGCCTCGTCGACATCGCGGGCGAGCCCCGGCCGGTGGTGTTGCAGGCCGTGCAGCACCTGTTCCATCCGCCGACCGTGCTGCCCGAGTGGCCGGACGGCGACCGCCGCTCGCGCATCGTCTTCATCACCCGCGGCCTGTCGCGCGCCTTCGTGGCGGAGGTGCTGGACACTATCCGCCGCCGCCCGGCGCCCGTGCAGGCCGGCTGACCGCCTTCCCCCGACATCACCGATCCGAACCGGGAGTCTTCCATGGACTGCGTCATCAAGAACGGCCTGCTCATCACCGCCAAGGGCAAGAGCCGCACCTCCATCGGCATCAAGGACGGAGCCATCGCGGGCCTCTACGAGCCGGGCCAGGAGCCGCCCGCCACCGAGGTGATCGACGCCGGCGGGCTCGCCGTCATCCCCGGCGTGGTCGACATGCACTCGCACCATCGCGAGGGCAGCGAGCCCGGCTTCGAGTACAAGGACACCATCTACACCTCGACCCAGCAGTGCGCCGCCGGTGGCGTCACCACCTCGGTCGCCATGCCGAACGTCAACCCGCCGCCGAACTCGCTCGACCTGCTCAAGAAGCAATTCGCCATCTACGAGCGCGACGCCATCGTCGACTGGAACTTCAATCCGGCGCCCACCATCGCGGACGAGATTCCGCGGATGGCCGAGCAGGGCATCGCGGCGTTCAAGATCTTCATGGTGGTCGACACCGGCCGCTCCTACCCGCACATGCCCGGCATCGGCGTGCACGACCACGGCAAGATCCTCGAGATCATGAAGCACTGTGCCGAGGTGAACATCCCGCTGATGGTCCACCCGCACGACCAGGCGCTGATGGACGTCATCGAGAAGGACTTCTGGGAACGCCAGCAGCGCGACGCCCTCGCCTACGCCAAGGCCTATGCGGCGCATGACGGCGTGATCTGGGAAACCGCCATCGCCACCCTGCTGCGTCTCCAGAAGGCGGCCGGCTGCCATCTGCACATCCTGCACACCCAGACCGCCGGCAGCGTCGACCTGATCCGCCGGGCCAAGGCGGCCGGCCAGAAGGTCACCTGCGAGATCAACCCGTGGGCGCTGTTCCTCGGCTGCGACTGGGGCGCCATCCAGCGGCTCGGCTCCTACGCCCTCTCCTACTGGGTGCCGGAGAAGAACGTGCCGAGCCTGTGGGAAGGGCTCACCGACGGCACCATCGACATCGTCGCCACCGACCACGCCCCGCACACCCGCGAGGAGAAGGAGATCGGCTGGACCGACGGCTGGAAGGCCCACACCGGCACGCCGTCCACTCAGTTCTACGTCAGCATGTTCCTCACCGCCGCGCTGGAGGGCAAGTTCCCGATCGAGCGCGCCGTCGAGGCGATGTCGACGCGGCCGGCACGGCTGTTCGGTCTCACCCGCAAGGGCGACGTGATGCCGGGCCTCGACGCCGACCTGGTGCTGGTCGATCTCGACACCGAGTACGAGGTCAAGGACGCCGACGTGCTGAGCCTCACCGGCTGGTCGCCCTATGCGGGCCGCCGCTTCAAGGCGAAGCCGGTGCGCACCCTGGTGCGTGGCCGCACCGTGTTCGTCGACGGCAAGGTGGTCGGCGAGAAGGGCTGGGGCAAGCAGGCCCGCGCCACCTATCCGTCGTGACAGGGGCCGCACCCGGCCGGAGACCACGATGAAGGCGCTGGACTTGAACCGACCCTACGGATGGCGCGCGAAGATCGGCCTGATCACGCCTTCGTCCAACAACATCAACGAGCCGGAGTTCTACCGGCTCGCCCCCCGGGGGGTGACCATCCACACCGCCCGGGTGCTGCTGACCGGCGAGATGGACGAGGACTCCTTCTTCCGGATGGCACGCGACCTCGGCCGGGCGGCCGGCGAGCTGGCCACCGCCGAGGTCGACATCGTCGCCTTCGGCTGCACGGCCGGCTCGGTGGTGTGCCCGCTCGACGCGCTGACCCGCTCGATGGCGGAGCAGACCGGCACGCCCGCCATCGTCACCGCCGGCGCGGTGGTCAGCGCGCTGCGGGCCCTCGGCGCCAAGCGAGTGGCGATGGGCACGCCCTATGTCGACTTCGTCAACCGGCGCGAGGTCGAGTTCCTGGGCGAGTACGGCATCGCGGTGACCCGCTATCTCGGCCTCGAGATGGGCCACAACCAGGCCGACCGGCGCAACATCGGCCATGTCTCGCCGCAAGCGATCTACCGCATGGCGTGCGAGATCGACAGTCCCGACGCCGACGCGATCTTCATCAGCTGCGCCAATCTCGCCACCCTCGACGTGATCGAGGACATCGAGCAGGCGCTCGGCAAGCCGGTGGTATCGAGCAACACCGCCTGCTTCTGGACCTGCCTCCGGGTGCTCGGCGTCAACAGCCCCATCGCGGGCTACGGACGCCTGCTCCGCGACCTGACCGCGCCGCTCGCCGAGCCGACGTGGCGCCTCGCCGATTGACGACCGCCGGAACACATCCGGCGACGTGACAACGGTTCGCCGTCGCAGGCGCGACCACCCAACGACGAGACGAGCGGGTGCCGATCCGGCCGGATCGCCCGCTCCGGAGCCCGATCGGAGATCGACATGCCGTCAGACAGCACGACGTCGGCCAGCACGAGGACGCCCATGGATCAGGACACCGCCGCCGCCGAGTCCGAGGCGCCGGCCCGCCCGGCCGGCGCTTCGCCGTCGCGACGCACCGTGATGACGATGCTGGCCGGGGGCGCCGCCGCGGCCGCGGGCCTGCGCCCGTCGGCACCGGCGCTCGCCCAGGGCTATCCCGACCGCCCCGTCAAGATCCTGGTGCCGTTCGCGGCCGGCGGCCCGACCGACATCATCGCCCGCCTGGTCGCCACCAAGCTGTCCGACAATCTCGGCAAGCAGTTCTATGTCGAGAACATGGGCGGCGCCGGCGGCAATATCGGCATGGCGGCGGCGGCGCGCTCGGCGCCCGACGGCACCACGGTGCTGCTCGCCTCGCCGTCGCTGGTCATCAACCCGACGCTGTTCCAGAAGGTGGCGTTCGACCCGATCAAGGACTTCGTCCCGATCACCGTGGTCAGCGACTCGCCCAACGTCTACTTCGTGCACCCTTCGGTTCCGGCCAAGAGCCTGAAGGAGCTGATCGACCTGATCAAGGCCAGCCCCAAGACCTACACCTACGCGACCGGCGGCACCGGCACGGTCGGCCACCTCGCGGTCGAGTTCCTCAAGCTCTCCTATGGTCTGGAGGCCACCCATGTGCCGTTCCGCGGCTCCGGGCCGTCGCTCCAGTCGATCATCGGCGGCCACAACCAGATCGGCTGCATGACGCTCGGCACGGTGGTCGGCCTGCTCGACAAGGTCCGCGCGCTCGCGGTGACCAGCAAGGCGCGCTTCCCCTCCGCCCCCGACATCCCGACCATCGCCGAAGTCGGCTTCCCGGGCCAGGAGTCCGCCACCTGGCAGGGATTCCTGGTGCCGGCCGGAACGCCGCAGCCGATCGTCGACGTCCTCTACGCCGAGATCACCAAGGCGATGGAGGCGCCCGGCGTGCGCGAGCGGCTGGTCGAGCTCGGCTTCACGCCGATCCTCAACAAGCCGGACGAGTTCGCGGCCCAGATCCGGGCCGAGCACGACAAATGGGCCAAGGTGATCCGCGAGGCCAAGATCGAGGGCCAGTAGCCCGCCATGCACCGGGCCGCACACTCGGCCGGGTGGCGGCCGGGCCACGCGATCCCTCCGGATCGTTGTGGCCGGCGCGGCCCGGCCTCATCTCTCGACCACGATCCGACACCCACCCGACATCGGGGAGACGTCCATGATCAGCCTCTGTGTCGCCGGCCATCCGCGGGCGATCGTCGCGTCGCACCGCCGGCATAGCCCGGCCCCCGCCCACGCGCGATAACGGGAGCCGACCGTGCGGCGCTTGTACGACTTTCTCGAACAGGACACCCGGACCGCCAGCCTGGCGCGGATCGCGATCTCGGTCGTCGCGGTACTGCTGATCTGGCAGGTGGTGTCGATGGTGGTCACCAACCGGCTCCTGCTGGTGCCGCCCGCCGACGTCGCGGCCGCTCTCGTCCACGAGGTGGTCGACGGCGCCATGTGGACCAACGCGACCGCCACCGTCACGGCGGTGGTCACCTCGTTCGTCGTCTCGGTGGCGATCGGCGTCGCCATCGGCCTCGCCCTGGCGTCCAGCCGCATGCTGTCGCTCACCGGCGGGCCGGTGCTCAGCGCCCTCAACTCGGTGCCGATCATCGCCCTGGCGCCGCTGTTCATCGCCTGGCTCGGGCTCGGCTTCACCTCCAAGTTCGTGCTGGTCATCCTGGTCGCGGTGTTCCCGGTGGTGGTGACCACCGAGGCGGGGCTGCGCGCCACCGACCCGCAGCTCGTCGAGGCGGCGCGCTCGTTCAACGCGCGGCCGATGCAGATCTTCACCACCGTGACGTTCCCCTACGCGCTGCCGTTCATCGTCAGCGGCGTGCGAGTCGCCTGGGCGCGCGCGCTGGTCGGCATCGTGGTGGCGGAGTTCTTCGGCTCCTTCGCCGGCTTCGGCTTCGCCATCCTGTCGGCGAGCCAGACTTTCGACACCGCCCGGGTGCTCGGCTACGTCATCATGCTGGGCGCCATGGGCCTGATCGGCAGCGTGCTGTTCGCCTCGCTGGAGCGGCGGCTCGCACCATGGAGGCAGGAATGAACAGCGCCGTCCGTCTGCGCGTCGAAGGTATCGGCAAGACCTTCCGGCGGCGCAACAAGCCTGCCGTCGAAGCCCTGCGCGACATCGACATGACGATCGCCGAAGGCGAGTTCGTGTCGATCGTCGGCGCCAGCGGCAGCGGCAAGTCGACGCTGCTGCGCATCATCGACGGGCTGATCCCGGCGAGCGAAGGTCGCATCCTGGTCGACGGCCGCATCGTCGACCAGCCGGGTCCCGACCGCGCCGTGGTGTTCCAGCAGGACTCGCTGCTGCCGTGGAAGACCGTGATCGACAATGTCGGCTACGGCCTGTCGCTGGCCGGCATGCCGACTCGCGACGCCCACCGCATCGCCCAGCGGTTCATCGACATCGCCGGGCTGGGCGGCTTCGAGCACCACTATCCGCACCAGCTCTCGGGCGGCATGCGCCAGCGCGTCAACGTCGCCCGGGCGCTCGCGGTCAATCCGAAGATCCTGCTGCTCGACGAGCCGTTCGCGGCGCTCGACGCGCAGACCCGCGAGATCATGCAGACCGAGCTTCTGTCGATCTGGCAGGAGACCCGCAAGACCGTGCTGCTGATCACCCACCAGATCGACGAGGCGGTGTTCCTCTCCGACCGCGTCATCGTGTTCAGCGCCCGGCCCGGCACCATTCGCGAGGAGATCGCCGTGCCGCTGCCACGGCCGCGCACCCTGGAGCTCAAGCGGAGCCAGGCGTTCGTCGGCCTGGTGGATCGCATCTGGAAGCTGATCGAGGCGGAGGTGCGAGCCGGCCTGAAGCAGGGCTGACCGGACCGGCGCGCCGGGCACCGTGGGGCGTGGCCGCTCAGAGCCCGCGCACCACCGCGTAGCCGCCGAGCACCAGGAGCCCGGCGAAGAAGACGGTGCGGAACACCGTCTCGCTCACCCGCGCCCGCAGCATCTGGCCGAGCCACATGCCGGCGCCGGCAGGCAGCAAGGCCAGCACCGAAAGGCCGAGCAGCGGCGCGTCCAGCGTCTGCGCCTGCGTGAGCCCAATGCCGAGCGCCACGGTCGATACCGTGAAGGACAGGCCGAGCGCCTGCACCAGCCCGTCCTTGCCGAGCCCGAGCGCCTGGAGATACGGCACGGCGGGCAGCACGAACACGCCGGTCGCCGCCGTGACCAGCCCGGTCGCAAGTCCGACCGCGGGACCGATCCAGATCGCTTTCACCTGCTCGGCCGCGACGCGCAGCCCGAGCAGACCGACGAGACCATAGAGCGCGAGCGCCACCCCCAGCGCCGCCCCGGCACCCGGCCAGGCGAGTCCGATCGACCACGACCCCGCCAGCGTTCCGACCACCACGCCGGCCAGCATCGGCCACAGCCGCCGCAGCAGCCGGCCGAGCTCGGGGCCGTCGAGCATCTGCCACGCATTGGTGACGAAGGACGGCACCAGCAGCACCGTGGCGGCGGTGGCCGGCGGCAGCACGAGGCCGAGCAGCCCCATGGCGACGGTCGGCAGCCCCAGCCCGATGGTGCCCTTGACCAGGCCGGCGAACAGGAAGGTGGCGGTTCCAATGGCGAGGAGAGACGGGATGTCGGGGGTCGTGTGCATCGGCCCAGCTTGGCCGCCGAACGGCGTCCCGACAAGCCGATGCTACGCTGCGCCGGCGCTACTGCGACTTCGGCCGCCCCTCAATCTTCGGCAGCTCGTTCGGCGACGGCGTGCGCGGCGTCGCGCTCGCCCGGGCGGCGAGCTCGACCGTCAGTTTCTCGGCCTGCTCGGGCCCCATCATGGCGAGGATGTCGGACATCCGTCGCGGATTGATCTGCGAGGCGACGTCGAGCAGCACCTTCATCTCGAGCCGGTCGAAGATCTTGGCGGCGTCCTTGGCGCGCATGTTCTCGTACATGGTGACCAGGCTCTTGAAGCGCTGCGACTCCGCCTCGTCCTTCTGCTGCGACGCGACCTTGATGCGCTCCTCCATGTCCTTCAGCTCGCCCATGCGCAACTCGAGCTGCTTCTCGGCAGTGCGCAGCATGTTCTCGCGCACCTCCAGCTCGCGCGCCCGCGCCTCCAGCTCCTGGCGGCGCTCCTGGAGGCGTTCGAGCAGGGCGCGCTCGCCGGGCGGAATCGGCGCCTGGTTCAGCGGCACCAGCATGCCGCCGGGGCTCGGCTCCGGATTGGCGGGCTGCGGCTTCTTCTCCTCCTTCTTCTCGCCCTCCTTCGGCTTCGACGGCGCCGAGCCGGTGACCAGTGGCGCGCCTCCGCCGACCGATCCGGTGACGTCGGGATAGTTGAACATCTCCTTGGCCCACGAGCCGCGCGGCGTCTGAGCGGGGGCGTCGGGCCGCATACCGGCGCGCTCGACCGTGACGGCGGGAGCGCGCGCCGGCGTCGCCGGGCTCTCGAACCCGCCGATCGGGGCGCCGTCGTCGATCACCAAACCGAGCACCTTGAGGGCGAGCAGGCACACCGCCGCGAACAGCACGACGGGGATCAGCCTCAGCTCGCGGAACAGAGTCATGCCGCGAGTCCCTTGGCGCGGGCGCGAGCGCGCTCGGCGAACGCCTGGGCGGCGGCCAGAACCGCCTTGCTGTCGGGGGCCGGCGCGAGCGCCGCCGGCGACGGGGCGGGCGGCACCGGCGCGGGAGCCTCGGCGGCCGGCTCGGGCGCCGGGCGCGACGCCGCGACGATGCGCGCGAGCCGGTCCAGCACCACGGTTCCGGCCTCGATCTGACGCTGGATATCGGCCGCGAACCGCTCGGCGGTGCGCAGGCGATCACCGATGTTCTGGTCGCACTCGCGCACCGTCACCTTGAGGCCGGCGATCGCCCGCTCGGCGATCTCGGTCGCGGTGATCAGCTCGGCGATGGTGGCCTTGAGGGCGTGCTCGTCGGCCTTCAGCCGCCGCAGCTTGGAGTTCAGCGCCACGCAATACGCGATGGTCAGCAGCAACAGGACCGCGACCAGCCCCTCGACGGCGAATCCGATCCACTGTGTCACGACGACGCCTCCATGCGCTTGGACGATTCGCCCGCCGATTCGAACATGGCGAAGGTTGTCTTGGGCCGCCGCAGCGGCTTGGCGACCCGCACCGCGACGCGGTCGCCGACCCGCCCCATGCGGGCCTCGGTGAGGGTGATGTTGCCGCAACGCACCGCCACCAGCGCCTCCGGCTTGAGGTCGAGCTCCAGCGTGTCGCCGACATCCAGCTCCATCAGCCGGCGCAGCGGCAGATAGGCTTCGTACAGCACCGCGTCGACGGCGATCTCGGCGTGGCCGATCTCGGTGGCGAGATGCCCCTCCCAGATCGGATCGCGACCGAGCTTGTCGCCCATGAACATCTGCAACAGCACGTCGCGGATGGGCTCGATGGTGGCGTAGGGCAGCAGCAGCTCGACGGTGCCGCCGCGGTCCTCCATGTCGATGCGCAGCCGCACCAGGATGGCCGCATTGGCGGGCCGCGAGATCGCCGCGAAGCGCGGATTGGTCTCGAAGCGGTCGATGTTGAACTTCACCGGCGACAGCGGCTTGAAGGCCAGCTCGGCGTCCGCCAGGATCACCTCGACCATGCGCTTGACGAGATCCGTCTCGATGGTCGTGTAGGGGCGCCCCTCGACCCGCACCGACGACTGGCCGCGGCGCCCGCCGAGCAGCACGTCGATCATCGAGTAGATGAGGCTCGACGACACCGTGGCGAGGCCGAAGTTCTCCCATTCCTCGGCCCGGAAAACCGCGAGGATCGCCGGCAGCGGAATCGAATTGAGATAGTCGCCGAAGCGCACCGAGGTGATCTGGTCGAGCGACACCTCGACGTTGTCGGATGTGAAGTTGCGCAGCGAGGCCGTCATCAACCGGACCAGCCGGTCGAAGACGATCTCCAGCATCGGCAGACGCTCGTAGGAGACCATCGCCGAATCGATGATCGCCCGGATGCCGGAGTTGTCGCTGAGCGACAGGTCGGCGGCGCTGAAGCCGAGCAGCGCGTCGATTTCCTCCTGGCCGAGCGTGCGCTCGGCGCTCGCCTTGCCGGAGGCGCCCTCGTTGGTCTCGTCGATGATGGCGGCCCACTGGGCCGCCATCTGCTCGTCGACCTCGCCCTCCTTGCGTTGCGAGCCGTCGCCGGCGGGCGCGGCGGATTCGGCTTCGAGCGCCAGGCCCCATTGGGCCGCTAGGGCGTCCTGGTCGACGGTCTGATCAGGCGGCATGGCACGGGAACCCGGTGCGTCACTGGACGACGATTTCCTTGAACAGCACCGCGTTCACGCGGTTCGGCGCGATCGAGGCGTTGACGCGCCGGGTCAGCTCCTCCTTGAGCCGATAGAGGCCGGCGGAGCCGTCGAGATCGGTCGGACGCAGCTCGCGCAGGTAGGTCTGGAACATGTCGAGGAGCCGCGGCATCATCGGGGTGAGCTGCTCCTTGAGCTTGGCGTCGGGCAGCTCGAGCACCACCTTCACCTTGAGATACTGAGTCCGCTCGCTGTTGACGGCCGAGAGGTTCACCAGCACGTCCGGCACGTCGAAAAACACCGCCGGCTTGGGCGCCGCCGGCGCATGCGCGGCCGCCTGCTCGCTATGGCCGCCGCCCTTGAGCATCTTGAACGCCGCGAAGCCGCCGCCGCCGAGCAGCAGCACGGCGCCACCGGCGATCGCGATCAGCTTGATCGGAAGCTTGCCCTTCGGCTTCTCGCCGCCTTCCGGCGTCGCCGTGTCGGCGTCCTGCTCGGAAGTCTTGCCCTTGTCCGCCATCGCCGCGTCCCCGATCGCCGCTTCGCATGCCGCCTGACCGGACGTTCGCCACGGTCGGTCACGGGTCCCGCGAGTCCGGCCTCGTCACCACAGTAGGGGCCAAATGGTTAACGGAAACTTTCCAGACCGCTGCGATGCGGCACAATTTGCCGGGTCGCAGCGGTCGCGGGCGCATCTTGCCGCCCGCGAGGGCTGGTTCTCGCGCCGTTTCCAATTGATCTTTCTATCTTTTCTCCTCTGGCACGCGGGCTGCTTCACAAATTGCGGAGCGTCGGTTTGGGAGAGCCGACGCGACGCACGCCGGAGCGCCGCACGGGAGAGCGACGCCCCGGCCGGAGGGGGAGACCACCATGCCGAATGCAGCTCTCGTCGGGCTGTCGGCCCAGGTGGCGTTGCGCCGCGACCTCGATGTGGTCGCCAACAACGTCGCCAACGCCAACACCACCGGCTACAAGGCCAACCGCGAGGTGTTCCAGGAATACCTTTCGCCGGTCGCGCGCGAGAACCGTTTCGGCGGCGGCGACCGGGTGATCCGTTTCGTCCAGGACGGCGGTAGCTGGCACGACCTCGGCCAGGGGCCGATCCAGGAGACCGGCAATCCCCTCGACGTCGCCATCGACGGCAGCGCCTTCCTGGTGGTCCAGACTCCCAATGGCGAGCGCTACACCCGCGCCGGCGCCCTTCAGATCAACAACCAGGGCCAGCTCGTCACCATGGACGGGTCGCGCGTAATGGGCGACGCCGGCCCCATCGTGTTCCAGCCGCTCGACCGTAACATCTCGATCACCCCCGAGGGGCGGGTCAGCGTTCTCGAAGGCGCCGACAACAAGACCGACTCGCAGCGCGGCAAGATCCGCATGGTCGTCTTCGCGCAGCCCCAGCAGCTCCAGAAGGAAGGCGCCAACACCTATTCGGCGCCGCCCGCCGCCGGCGCCGCCCAGCCGGCCGGCACCGGCTCCAAGCTGATCCAGGGCGCCATCGAGAAGTCGAACGTCAAGACCGTGATCGAGATCACCCGTCTGATGGAGATCACGCGGGCCTACACCAACGTCTCCAACCTGCTGTCCCAGCAGAACGACCTGCGCAAGTCGGCGATCGAGCGTCTCGCCGACGTGCCGACCTGATCGAGCCCTGAGGAGACAACGGCATGCGCGCCCTCCACACCGCCGCGACCGGCATGATGGCCCAGGAACTCAACGTCCAGGTCATCTCCAACAACATCGCCAACATGCGCACGACCGGCTACAAGCGGCAGCGCGCGGAGTTCCAGGACCTGCTCTACGAGCATGTCCGCCGGATCGGCACCCAGACCTCCGATCAGGGCAACATTCTGCCGGTCGGCGTCGACATCGGCTCCGGCGTCAAGACGGTCGGCACGCCGCGGATCATGACCCAGGGCACCATCCTGCCGACCGGGCGCGATCTCGACGTCGCCATCCGGGGCGAGGGCTTCTTCAAGATCCAGATGCCCGACGGCAGCTATGCCTACACGCGCGACGGCTCCTTCGAGAAGGACGGCCAGGGCCGCATCGTCACGGCGCAGGGCAACCTGGTGCAGCCGGGCATCACCATCCCGACCAACGCCACCTCGGTCACCATCAACAGCCAGGGCCAGGTGTCGGTCACCATTCCGGGCAATACCACCCCGCAGGTGCTCGGCCAGCTCACCCTCACCCGCTTCATCAACAAGGCCGGCCTCCAGCCGATCGGCGACAACCTGTTCGTCGAGACGCCTGCCTCCGGCGCCCCACAGGACGGGCTCGCCACCGTCGACGGGCTCGGCGACTTGCAGCAGCTCAGCCTCGAGCAGGCCAATGTCGAGGCGGTGACAGAGATCTCCGACCTGATCGCGGCCCAGCGCGCCTACGAGATGAACGCCAAGGTGATCTCGGCGACCGACTCGATGCTGCAAGCCAGCACAAGCATGCTGCGCTCGTGAGGAGGCCAGCCATGTTTCGCTTTACGACCCGCGCCTCCGTCCTGGCCGCCGCCGTCGCGGCCGCCCTGCTCGGCCCGCTCACCGCAGCACCGGGACAGGCGACCGAGCCCGTCTTGGTCGATCCGCGCCCGGTGCCGATGCTGCGGCGTGCCGTGCTGGTCAGCGATCCGCTGGTGCGGATCGGCGATCTCGTCGAGAACGCCGGAGCCGTCGCCGCCGTGCCGGTGTTCCGCGCCCCCGATGTCGGCACCACCGGCAGCGTCTCCACCGCGCTGGTGCTCGATGCGCTGCGGCCGCACCGGCTGTTCCGCGTCGAGGTCGGCGACATCACCGAGATCGAGGTGACGCGGGCCGGCCGTATCGTCACCGTGGCCGACATCCAGGCCCGCATCCTCCAGGCGTTCGCCGGCCAGTACGGCCTCGGCGACGCCGCCAACCTGACCCTGACGGTCGAGCGCGACGTGCGCCCCTTCGCGGTCGAGCCGACCAGCCACGGCGAGCTGGTGGTGGCGCGATCGAGCTACGATCCGCGCTCCACCCGGTTCGACATCACCTTCGAGGTGCCGGGCAGCCAGGTGGCGCGGCGGGTGCCGCTGCGCTTCACCGGCACACTGGTGGAGATGACCGAGGCCGTGATCGTCACCCGTGCGGTGCAGCGGGGCGACGTGCTGAAGACCACCGACGTGCTGATCGAGCGGCGCCCGAGGCACGAGGTGCCGATCGACGCCGCCTCGCCGCGCGACCGCGTCGCCGGGCTGGCGATCCGGCAGAATCTTCGCGCCGGCCAGGTGATCCGGCGCGGCGACCTGACCAAGCCCGACCTGGTCCGTCGCGACGACACCGTCACCATGATCTACGAGGCGCCCGGCCTGATGCTGACCACCCGCGGCAAGGCGATCGAGAGCGGCGCCGAGGGCGACATGATCACCGCCGTCAACGTTCAATCCAAGCGAACCGTCCAGGGCATCGTCACCGGGGCCGGCCAGATCACTCTGGTGTCGGCGACCCCGCGGGTGCTGGCGGCCGCCGCTGTCGAGTCGACCGGCTCGGTGCCCGGGGCTTCCGGCCCCGGCGCCCTCAAGCCGGGTGAGTGAGGTATCATGCGCGACGACACCCTTTCCCAGCTCCCGCGGCGAACCGCGACCGTGGTGGCGCTGCTCGCCGCCACCCTGGCGGGCGGCTGCTCGGCGATCGACCGGCTCTCCAGCGTGGGCGAGCAGCCGGCGCTGCGGGCCATCGAGAATCCCACCGCGCAGCCCGGCTACAAGCCGGTGCAGATGCCGATGCCGACGCCGCAGCCGGCGGTCTACAATCCGAACTCGCTGTGGCGGAACGGCTCCCGCGCCTTCTTCAAGGATCAGCGCGCCCACCAGGTCGGCGACATCCTCACCGTGACCGTGAAGGTCACCGACAAGGCCAAGTACGAGAACGAGACCAGCCGCAGCCGCTCCGGCAACGAGAACTCGGGCGTCACCGACTTCATCGGCACCAAGACGTTCCCGACCGCCAAGGCGCCGCTGCCGGGCCGCATCCTGACCGCCGACTCGACCGGATCGAGCGACGGCAAGGGCACCATCGACCGCAAGGAGGAGCTGTCCACCATCGTGGCCGCGGTGGTCACCCAGGTGCTGCCCAACGGCAACCTGGTGGTCGAGGGCCGCCAGGAGATTCGCGTCAACTTCGAGATTCGCGAGCTGATCGTCGCCGGCATCGTCCGGCCGGAGGACATCCAGAGCGACAACACCATCGATTCGACCAAGATCGCCGAGGCCCGCATCGCCTACGGGGGCCGCGGCCAGATCACCGACGTGCAGCAGCCCCGCTACGGCCAGCAGCTCCTCGACGTGATCCTGCCGTTCTGATCGTCACCGCCGCTCTCCCGCGGCAGCCCCCGCCGGGCCGCCGGACCGGCGCGCCCCCTCTCCCCGCCGGTCCGGCAAGGACCGGCGACACACGGCCTCCGGCCCCTCCCCGGCCGGAGGCCGCCTCCCATTGGGCGGGGGACGGCAGCGGCGATCGGCTACCGGGGCCGGCGCAGGTATGGTTAACTGATTGTTACCGTCTCGCCTCGACCGGACGGGACGCCTCACGGGCCGGTGGTCGTCTTGCCGGTGGCCGCTGGGCTCGTCTGGTCGAGGATGGTGACGCCGCGGTCGTGTCCGATGAACCCTGACGTGGAAGTGTATCGCGTGCTGGCGGAGGCAGGGGTGTCGATCCTGGTCGGAACAGGTGCGGCGACCGCGGGATTGATCCTGGCGTCGATGCCACTGCTGCGCCGTTATGCGCTGGCGCGGCCGGGCGCGCGTTCCTCGCATGTCGTGCCGACCCCGCAGGGTGGCGGAGCCGCCGTGGTGGCGGCGGCGCTGCTGGTGCCGATCCTGATCGCCACGCTGTCCAGCGACGGCGGAGCGCTCGCCCGCCTGCTCGCCGCGCCCCCGGTCGTCGCCACCGCGATCGCGGCCGTCGGCCTCGCGGTGCTCGGCCTGGTCGACGACATCCGGCCGCTGCCGCCGCTTCCTCGTCTCGTTTTTCAGGTTGCGGCCGTCACCCTGGTGGTGGTGGCCGTGCCGGCCGACTGGCGCATCGTCGAGGCGGTTCCGGCCATACTGGAGCGCCTCGCGGTGGCCCTCGGCCTTCTGTGGTTCGTCAACCTGGTCAACTTCATGGACGGGCTCGACTGGATGACGGTGGTCGAGCTGGTGCCGCTGACCGCGGCCCTCGTGGTGCTCACCGGGCTCGATGCCGTGCCGCCGGCCGGCGGGCTGGTGGCCCTCGCCCTGCTCGGCGCTCTCCTCGGCTTCGCGCCGTTCAATCGCCCGCGCGCCCGCCTGTTCCTCGGCGACGTCGGCAGCCTGCCGCTCGGGCTGGTCACCGGCTGGCTGCTGCTCGGCCTGGCCGGTCGCGGGCACCTCGCCGCCGCCCTGCTGCTGCCGCTCTACTATCTGGCGGATGCCACACTCACGCTGATGCGCCGTGTCGTCCGCCGCGAACGCTTCTGGGAGGCGCACCGGACTCACTTCTATCAACGCGCCACCGCCGGCGGGCTGAGCGTGCCGGAGGTGATCGGCCGGGTGGCGGCGGTCAATCTGGTGCTCGCGGGCCTCGCCATCGGCACCGTGGCGGTGGCCGATGTCCGGCTCGACATCGCCGCGCTCCTGCTCGGCGCCGCGCTGGTCACCGCGCTGCTCGCCGACCTGTTCCGGACCCGCAGGCGGGCCCCCGCCGGCGGCACGCCTTTCGGCGACACACCGCCCGACGGCACGTCGGCCGGAGACGCACCATGACCCGCCGGGTCCTCGTCACCGGCGCGAGCGGCTTCGTCGGCCGCGCTCTGGTCCCGGCGCTGGCAGCGACCGGACGCCTGGTTCGTGCCGCCGCCCGCACGACCTCCGCCGTCCCGAGCGGTGACCGGATCGAGGCGGTGCGCCTGCCCGATCTCGCCGAGCCGGTCGACTGGGCACCGCTGCTCGACGGCGTCGACGAGATCGTCCATCTCGCCGGCATCGCCTATCGCAGCAACATCGAGGATGCGGTCTACGACCGGGTGATCCGGGCCGCCACCGGCGAGCTGGCCCGGGCCTGCATCGGACGCCCGATCCAGCGGCTACTGTTCGTGTCGTCGGCCGGCGTCCAGGCCGGCGCCGCCGCCGACCACATGGTGCGCGAGAGCGACCCGCCGCAGCCGGCCACCGCCCACGATCGCGCCAAGCTTGCCGCCGAGGCGGAGATCCGCGCCGCCCGCGTGCCCTTCACCATCCTGCGGCCGACGCTTGTCTACGGCCCGCATGTGAAGGGGAACGTCGCGCTGCTGATGCGCATCTCGACGCAGCCGTGGCCGCTGCCGGCCGCCGCCTTCTCGAACCGCCGCTCGCTGCTCGCACTCGACAATCTGGTCGAGGCCATCGTGTTCTGCCTGGGCGCGCCGGCCACCGCCGGCGAGACCTTCCTGGTCGCCGACCCGGAGCCCATCACGGTGGCCGAGATGATCACCATCCTGCGCGAGGCGGACGGACGACCGGCACCGGCCGCCGGGGCGTCGCCGGCGCCGTTCGAGATCCTGCTGCGCACCAGCGAGCGCAACGTGCTGTGGGACCGCATCGGCCAGGATCTGGTGGTCGACCCCGGCAAGCTGCTGGCGGCCGGCTGGCGGCCTACGGTGGAGACCCGCGGCGGCCTGCGGGCCGCCGTGCGGGCCGGCATCGGCTGACCACGCCGCGCGGCCTCCGTCGCAGCCGGGACTGTCGGCCATCAACGTCGTGTCGCTATCGCTCCTTCGAAACGTGCGTGCTCGCAGGCGACGCCGGGCCGGACGAGCCCGCCTCGGGGGCATTGCCGTGGAGCCCGCCGACCGTTCCGGGGGCGACGCACTCAGGCCCTGCGACGCCGGCTAGCCACCGGCGGACCGCCGGGGCCAGCCATAGCGTGGCACCCGCGCCACGAAGGCCCGATAGGCCTCTCCGAACTTGCGCTCGAGATAGCGCTCCTCGCGCCGGACGACGCCGTGATGAAGCACCAGCGCGGCCGGCACCAGCAGAATCAGCAGCCAAACCGAGGCGAAGCCGATCGCGAGGCCGAGCATCAAGAGCCCGAGGCCGACATACATCGGATTGCGCATGTGCGCATAGATGCCGTCGGTCACCAGCGCGGTTGACGGACGCCACGGCAGCGGATCGGTGCCGAGGCGGGCGAAGCGCCGCTCGCCGGCGACCGCCACCAAGAGCCCGAAGCTGGCCAGCGCGGCGGCGACCAGCAGGCGGACGCCGAGCCCGATCTGCGCCAGCACACCGATCGGCCACAGCCATTCGAGGCCCGCCGCCAGCACCAGCGCCGCGAGGGCGATCAGCGGCGGCGGCGCGATCACGCCGGCCTTGTCGGGGGCCTCGGCCCGGTCGACCCGATCGTCCATGCGGCTCCCCTTCCGTCTTCGTCTGGTCGGCTCCTCACGATCGCCATCCGGCGGTGGGGGCCGGCTGGCCGCAGGGCCCCGCCCCCACTAGACTAGAGCGGCGCGGCGGCCCCGCCGGGCGTCCGACCATCTGCTCCTAAAATAACGCCCATGCGGCTTTCGCCAAGTGATCCGTCCGACCCGCCTGGCGACACCGCGTCGCCGGCACCGGCGATCGCGCGGCGCGGCGATCTCTTCGGTCACCCGCGGGGGCTGGCGGTGCTGTTCGCCACCGAGATGTGGGAGCGCTTCTCCTATTATGGGATGCGTGCCCTCCTGGTGCTCTACATGGTGAAGCACCTGTCGGAGCCGGGACGCGCCGAGACGGTGATCGGCTATGTGGCGCTGCGTGGCGCCTTGGAGGCGGTGTTCGGGCCGCTCGGGCCGCAGGCCTTCGCGTCGCATGTCTATGGGCTCTACACCGGGCTCGTCTATCTGACGCCGCTGCTCGGTGGCCTCGTGGCCGACCGCGTGCTCGGCCAGCGCCGCACCGTCGTGCTCGGCGCCACGCTGATGGCGCTCGGCCATCTCATGATGGCGGTGGAGACGCTGCTGTTTCCGGCGCTCGTCGTGCTGGTGCTCGGCAGCGGTGCGTTCAAGCCCAACATCTCCACCCAGGTCGGCGCCCTCTATGGCGCCGACGATGCGCGCCGCGACCGCGCCTTCTCGATCTTCTATGTCGGCATCAATCTGGGCGCCTTCCTGGCCCCGTTGGTGTGCGGCTCGCTCGGCGAGCGCGTCGGCTGGCACTGGGGCTTCGGGGTGGCGGGCTTCGGCATGCTGATCGGGCTCGCCGTCTATCTGGCGGGCGCCCGCACGCTGCCGCCGGATGTGCGCACCGCGACGCCGGGACCGATGCCGGACGCCGGCCGAATGACGCGCCGGGAGCGCCGCGCCGTGATCGCCCTGCTGCTCCTCTGCGTGCCGGTGACGCTGTTCTGGGCGACCTACGAGCAGGAGGGCAACACGGTGACGCTGTGGGCGGACGGCCACACCGATCGCACCGTCACGCTGCTCGGCCTCGTGGTGGAGATCCCGACGACCTGGTTCCAGGCGCTGAACCCGCTGATGATCTTCCTGTTCACGCCTCTCGTCGTCGAGCTGTGGGCGTGGCAGAGCCGGCGCGGACGCGAGCCCTCGACGGTCACCAAGATGGCACTCGGCTGCCTCGGCGTCGCCCTCGCCAATCTGGTGATGGCGGCCGCGACCCTCCAGGACGGCCGTGCGGGAATGGCGTGGCTCGTCGCCTACTTCGCCGTGCTGACGCTGGGCGAGCTGTATCTCTCGCCGATCGGCCTGTCGCTGGTGACCAGGATCGCGCCCGCCCGCCATGCCTCGCTGCTGATGGGGGTGTGGCTCGCCACCAGTATGACCGGAAACCTGCTCGCCGGGGTGCTCGGCAGCCTGTGGGAGCGCATGGACCGCACCGCCTTCTTCCTGATGATCGCGGCGCTGGCGGCCGCGGCGGCCGTCATCATCGCGGCGGCCCGGCGGCCGCTGCACGAGGCGCTCGGCGAGGCCGCGGGGATGGCGGAGCGGAGCCGCGGAGGCACCGGGCCGGGCTGAGCCGCACGGAACAACCAGTGGAGGCCCCCTTGTTGCGGCGCCCGCCACCTGCCAAAAGCAGCCATCGAGGCGAAGCCCCCGGGGGGTGGCGACACATGGACGACAATGCGGTTCTGGTCACCGGCGGCGCCGGCTTTCTCGGCTCGCATCTGTGCGACCGCCTGATCGCGGCCGGGCACGAGGTGCTGTGCCTCGACAACTTCTACACCGGCACCCGCCGCAACGTCGCCCATCTGCTCGGCAAGCCGAACTTCGAGCTGATGCGCCACGACGTTACCTTCCCGTTGTATGTCGAGGTCGACCGCATCTTCAACCTGGCCTGCCCGGCGAGCCCCGTGCACTACCAGCACGATCCGGTGCAGACCACCAAGACCAGCGTGCACGGCGCCATCAACATGCTGGGGCTCGCCAAGCGTGTGAAGGCGCGGCTGCTGCAAGCCTCGACCTCGGAGGTGTATGGCGACCCGGAGGTGCATCCGCAGCGCGAGGATTACTGGGGGCGCGTGAACCCGATCGGCCCGCGGAGCTGCTACGACGAGGGCAAGCGCTGCGCCGAGACGCTGATGTTCGACTATCACCGCCAGCATGCGCTGGAGATCAAGGTGGTGCGCATCTTCAACACCTACGGGCCGCGCATGCACCCGAACGACGGCCGGGTGGTGTCGAACTTCATCGTCCAGGCCCTCAAGGGCGAGGAGATCACCATCTACGGCGACGGCACGCAGACGCGCTCGTTCTGCTATGTCGACGATCTGATCGAGGGCCTGCTGCGGATGATGGAGTCGCCGGCCGACTTCGTCGGCCCGGTCAACATCGGCAATCCGGGCGAGTTCACCATGCTGGAGCTGGCCGAGCAGGTGCTGCGCCTCACCGGCAGCCGCTCGCGGCTGACCTTCCGGCCGCTGCCGGCCGACGATCCCAAGCAGCGCTGCCCCGACATCACGCTGGCGGGCGAGAAGCTCGGCTGGGCGCCGACTGTCGGACTCGCCGACGGGCTGGTGCCGACCATCGCGTATTTCCGACGGGTGCTCGGTCTTTAGAGCATTGTCCGGCGAAGTGGACGCCGGTTCGCCGTCGACAATGCGACCACGCAAAGACGTTCAGAGCGGCGTCCGATCGCGTTGAATGGGAGTCCGCTCCGACGGCAGCCGCGGTGCTGCTCACTTCGAGCGCACCCGCTGCAAGCTGGCGCGGCTGGTAGCGTCGGTCGGGTCGTGGGCGACCGCACGCTCGTAATCGAGGATCGCGAGATCGACACGGCCCCGCATCTCGTTGGCGTAGCCGCGCCAGACGATGGCATTGTAGGCTTCGGAATCGATCTCGAGCGCGCGATCGAAATCCGCCACGGCGGCGTCGTAGTGCTGCAACGAGAGCGCCGCGAAGCCGCGGCCCAGGAAGGCGAAGAAGCGGTCCACCGGACCACGCAGCGCCGAGCGTAGCGCGCGGTCGTAGTCGATCTTCGCGTCGGCGAAGCGGTCGAGATTGAGCTTCGCCTCGGCCCGCGCCAACAGCGCCCGCGCGTCGTGCGGATCGATGCGGATCGCCTCGGTGTAGCTCGCGATCGCCCGCTCGTGATCGCCCATGGCGGCGTGGACGCGGCCGACCGCGTAAACGTGGATCGTCCGTCGCGGCTCCAGGCGGGCGCCGGCCAGGAAGTCGGCCATCGCATCGGCGTAGCGCTGCCGGCGCAGATAGAAGTAGCCGCGGTCGAGATGAAGCGCGGGATCGCCCGGCGTGATGGCGAGCGCCGCCGTGAGATCCGCTTCGGCACGCTCGAACTGCGCCACCTTCTCGTGCAGCACGGCGCGGGCCCGCAGCACGGCGCGACGATCGGCGTCCGGCGGCAGCGTGGCGCGTATCGACGCCTCGTCGAAGCCGCCGGCGCGCTCCTCGGCGCGCTGCGCCTCGCGCAAGCTGTTGACGTGAAGCTGCTTGGTCAGCTTCTCCGAAAAGCTTCCGGCGGTCGCCGAGGAGGCCCACACGGCCAGCCCCAGCAGCGCGAGCGGAATGGCGATGTCGAGCCGCCGGATCGAAAGACGGATAGGCATGTCGGGGGGCACCTCCGGACTAACACTAGGCGGCGGTCGGTGAGGATTCTGCTAGAGCAGGAGCGGCAATTCGCCAAGAGTTGTGGCGAATTCCACGACCGCGCTGCAAGGTCTGGTCAACCATGCGTCGGCCCGTGGCGCCGCATCGCGGCCTGATATCGATGGCCGCTGATGCCGGCTCGTCATGCCCGCGCTTGTCGCGGGCATCCACGACTTCAAGCCGAGCAGCAACAAAGACGTGGATGGCCGGGACAAGCCCGGCCATGACGGAGGATACAGTCCGAGAACGCTGCCGTCGGTATAAAGATGTCGCAGCTTAAGAGCTCGTTTGGAAACTCCGACGGGGCTGCGCCGGAGCCGATTTCGGCCGATCCGGCAGGAGCCGATCGAAGGGCGTACCAGGGAGCACGGTCGAGATCGGCGACGCACCGGGCGGCCGAAAGCGGCCCGGCCCCTGAACTCGGGCTCGCCCGAGTTCAGCTCGTCATGCGACGCAAGTCGGGCAGGCCCGACTTGCGGGGGGTCGCGATGCGAACGCCGGCCGCGGCGTCGAGAATCTCGCCGATATCCCCGATATCGGCGTCGCTTCTCTCCTGGCCTCCGGCTGTTCGCATTGCGACGCAACCTCCGTCCGAGTTTCCAAACGGGCTCTAAGGCGCCGCAGCCTCCAGCGCCGCCGCCGCCAGCGGCAGCCCCGAATAGTTCTCGGCGAGCGCGGTCGCGGCCGCCGGCGAGCCGACCAGATCGACGAGATCGGCCTGGCGGCGGCGGCGATCGAAGGCCGTCTCGTCGGGGAAGCGGTGGAGAAGCTGGGTCATGAACCAGGAGAAGCGCTGCGCCTTCCAAACACGATCGAGACAGATGCGCGAATAGGCGTCGAGCGCATCGGTCCGGCCGGTTCGCGTCCAGGCCGTCAGGGCACGCGCCAGCACCACCACGTCCGCGAAGGCGAGGTTCATGCCCTTGGCGCCGGTCGGCGGCTGGATGTGAGCGGCATCGCCGGCCAGGAACAGGCGCCCGTGCTGCATCGGCTCGACCACCACGCTGCGCATCGAGGTGACGCTCTTCTGGAGCACCCGCCCCCGGGCGAGCGGACAGGAGCCGCCGAGCCGCGCCTCGAGCTCGTCGAAGATGCGCGCGTCGGGCCACAGCGACACGTCCTCGTCGGGCGCGCACTGGAGATAGAGGCGCGACAGTCTCGGCGAGCGCATCGAGAACAGCGCGAAGCCGCGGTCGTGCGCCGCATAGATCAGCTCGTCGGCGGGCGGCGGCGACTCCGACAGGATGCCGAGCCAGCCGAACGGATAGCCGCGCTCGTAGACGGTCAGCACGCCATCCGGGATCGATGCACGGCTGATGCCGTGGAAGCCGTCACAGCCGGCCACGACATCGCAGGCGAGCTCGCGCACGGCGTCCCCGTCGCGAAAGCGGATCACCGGCGCCGGGCCGGTGAGACCGTCGAGCCCGATCGCCTCGGCCTCGAACAGGATGCGGCCACCGCGGGCGAGCAGCAGCCCGATCAGGTCCTTCACCACCTCCTTCTGGTCGTAGATGGTGACGATTCGGCCGACCAGCCGGCGAAAGTCGATGGCGTGGAGGCGGCCGTCGAAGCTCAAGCGGATGCCGTCGTGGACGAGGCCCTCGCGAATCAGCCGGGCGCCGGCCCCGATCTGGATCATGAGATCGCGCGCCCACTGCTCCATCAGGCCGGCCCGCACCCGTTGCTCCACATGGGCGCGGCTGCGTGCCTCCAGCACCACCGTGTCGATGCCCTCCCGTTGCAGCAGCAGCGCCAGCATGAGGCCGGCGGGGCCGGCCCCGACGATTCCGACGGTCGTGCGCATGGCTCTCCTCCCAGGACGATTCTTTTTTGTGTGGAGGCACCTGTAGGAGGCGGCCGAAACGCCGAACAGGCCGTTCGCCGGGAAAGCCTGGCACATGTCGCGGTGCAGCGCACGACGGCCGGCGAGCCCGGCAGGTGCTGCCGCGTGGGCGCCCACGGGCCTCGCCCGCCCGGTCCTCGGCCCACCTGCTGCCGCCGGCCGGCTCCCCGGCGGGCCACCAGCGCCGCCGCGTGTGACGCGGAAACGACAGGAAATATCGGCGTTTATTCAACTTGTCGCAGTGCACAGCATTGACTTTGCAACGACTGTCCCTATGTTGTCGCCAGCCGGCTCGCCATCGGTGCGACCGCAAATCCCGCACATCCGTCGCGTCGACATCACGCTGGCGCGGCTCGGAGCTGCGGGTATTCATGTTTGAGGCTCCATGTCATTTGCCCATCTCGGCCTGTCCCAAAAGGTCCTCGACGCCGTCACGGCTGCCGGTTACAGCGCGCCGACACCGATCCAGGACCAGGCCATTCCGCACGTTCTCGCGCGGCGCGACGTCCTCGGCATTGCCCAGACCGGAACCGGAAAGACGGCCGCCTTCGTGCTGCCGATGCTCACCACGCTCGAACAGGGCCGCGCCCGCGCCCGGATGCCGCGCACCCTGATCCTGGAGCCGACCCGGGAGCTCGCCGCCCAGGTCGAGGAGAGCTTCATCAAGTATGGCAAGAACCACAAGCTCAACGTCGCGCTGCTGATCGGCGGCGTCTCCTTCGGCAATCAGGACACCAAGCTGACCCGCGGGGTCGACGTCCTGATCGCAACCCCGGGTCGCCTGCTCGACCACACCGAGCGCGGTGGGCTGCTGCTCACCGGCGTCGAGCTGCTGGTGATCGACGAAGCCGACCGCATGCTCGACATGGGCTTCATCCCGGACATCGAGCGCATCTGCAAGCTCGTCCCCTTCACCCGCCAGACGCTGTTCTTCACCGCCACCATGCCGCCGGAGATCCGGCGCATCACCGAGCAGTTCCTGCACAACCCGGTCAAGGTCGAGGTCTCGCGCCCGGCCACCACCGTCGAGGCGATCACCCAAGGCCTGGTGAAGTCGGGCCGCGAGCCGCACGACAAGCGCGAGGTGCTGCGGCGGCTGATCCGCCAGGCCGAGGGGCTCAAGAACGCGATCGTCTTCTGCAACCGCAAGCGCGACGTGGCGACCCTGCATCGCTCGCTGCTGCGGCACAAGTTCTCGGCCGTGGCGCTGCACGGCGACATGGACCAGTCGTCGCGGATGACGGCGCTCGACCAGTTCCGCAAGGGCGACGTGACGGTGCTGGTCGCCTCCGACGTGGCGGCGCGCGGTCTCGACATTCCGGACGTCAGCCACGTCTTCAACTTCGACGTCCCGCATCATCCCGACGATTACGTGCACCGCATCGGCCGCACCGGCCGAGCCGGCCGCACCGGCACCGCCATCACCATCGTCACCTCGGCCGACCACAAGGCGGTTGCGGCGATCGAGAAGCTGATCGGCCGCAGCATCGCGTGGCTCGGCGCGCCGCCGGCCGACGATCCGGCCGAGGACGATCGTCCGAGCGAGCCGGTGCGCATGGGCACTCGCGCCCCGCGACGCGGCCGCGACACGCGGCGCGACGGTACGGTCGCCGACGTAGGCGGACGATCGGAGGCGGGCGGGCGCACCGACGCGGGCGGCCGTGCCGGCCGCGGCGCGCGCGCCAAGACCGCGCCGGGCAACGTCATGCCGCTGGAGACGGCGCGCAAGCGCCCGCCGCGTGACGACGCTCCGGACGACATCGAGAATTATCTCCCCGCCTTCCTGCTCCGCCCCGTCCGCGTCAAGGCTTGACGCGGGCACCGGCCCCAGACTCAGCGCACGGCCGGCAGCCGGAGCTGGCCGCAGGCCAGCAGATCATCTCGGCCTCGCCACCGCAGCGCCGCATAGTGGCCGGCAGAGGCGGCGGCTCGCAGAGGCAGCGGCTCGCAGAGGCAGCGGCGCAGCAAGACCGGCCACAGCACGACCGGCAACAGCAAGGCAGACGCGACGAGAGGCCACCGACTCCGACATGCTGTCGCATCACCGAGGCCGTCGCATCACCGAGCTTGATGGGTTGTCACCAGTCGTTTACGTCCAATTTAGCCGCTTCGGCTAAGGTCCTGGTTACAGGTCGGCCGCGCCATTGGTCGCAGGGCCTCGCTTCCCTCACCCACGGAGTGGGCGAATGACGGACAGGTCGGACGATTACGAGCGGACCGTTCCCTTCGCCAAGGTGGCGCTAGACCAGATCAAGGCGTTCCGACAGTCGGCGGCTCCTCGCAATTACGAAATCTGGTACCATTACGCGACAGGCTACAATCCAACGCTCAACCGCACCATCAACGAGCGCCTGGCCAAGTTCGGTACACTGTCGACAGCCGACTTGGAACAGATTCACTCTGACTTCTTCGCGCCGACCCGGGTCGGTCAGCAGATCGATTCGATCGGCGGCCGCGTGGTCGGCACCCTCGATCAGATCATGGGAGTGCTGGAGGCCGCGGTCGGCTCCACCACCCGCCACTCCGAGAGCCTGGCCGACGCCAGCCAGCAGCTCGGCCACGCCGCGGACGGCGCCTCGATCCGTCGCATTCTCGGCGGCCTGGTCCGCACCGTGCAGGCCATGGAGGACAGCAACCGAGCGCTCGAAGAGCGTCTCACCGCCTCCAAGGAAGAGATCAACAAGCTGCAACGGAGCCTCGAAGAGGTGCGCAGCGAGAGCCTGACGGACCCGCTGACCACTCTCGCCAACCGCAAGTGCTTCGACGACGCGCTGAGCCGAATGGTGGAGCACGCTCATCTGCGCGACGAGCCGCTGTCGCTGATCCTCACCGACATCGACCACTTCAAGCGCTTCAACGACACCTACGGCCATCTCACCGGCGATCAGGTGCTTCGTCTAGTGGCGCTGTCGGTGAAGCAGAACGTCAAGGGCCAGGATCTGGCGGCCCGCTACGGCGGCGAGGAGTTCGCGGTGCTGCTCCCCGATACCACGCTGCGCGCCGCCACCACGGTCGCCGACTACATCCGTCGCGCCGTGATGGGCAAGGAGCTGATGAAGCGCTCCACCCGCGAGATCCTGGGCCGGGTCACCATCTCGTGCGGGGTCGCCACCCTGCGGGCCGGCGACACGATGCAAAGCCTGATCGAGCGCACCGACACCTGCCTCTACGCCGCCAAGCACGCCGGCCGCAATCGGGTGATCTGCGAGACCGACCCCGAGGTCTCTCCGGCGACCGAGATGCAGATCGCCTGAGCGGCACCGCTTCGCCGCTGGGACGCAGCGCGGCGGCGCACCTCGCGGGGCACGAGAGGCGCCCCACCCGGCGCCCCCGCTACTCTGCGTGCCCTACCCTGCGTCTCTACCCTGCGGCGACCTCGTCGACCTCGGCCGGCTTGATCTGCACCGACTCGCCGCAGCCGCAGGCGGACACCTGGTTCGGGTTGTTGAACACGAAGCCCGACGACAGCTTCTCGGTGCGGAAATCCATCTCGGTGCCGAGCAGGAACAGCACCGCCTTGGGATCGACCAGCAGCCGGACGCCCTTGTCCTCCACCACCTCGTCGGTGGGAGCGACCGCGGCGGCGTACTCCATCGTGTAGGACATGCCGGCGCAGCCGCCGTTCTTCACTCCGATACGGACGCCGGCGATCGGGCGATCGGCGCGGGCGAGGATGTCCCGGATGCGGCCGGCTGCCGCATTGGTCAGCCGGATCACCTGGGGTCGGGGTCGTGCTGTCGCCATTCCGCTCTCCTTTCCGGCCGGGTTCAAGGTCCGGCGGACGATGGATGACTGGTGACTGGTTCGGGACATCGCAGCGGCGCCGCTGGCGCCATCGTTGTGTCCCGTCGAGCTTTGTCCCGTCAATACGTGCTCCACAGGCCGGGCGTGGCGAACTCGACGAGATGCCCGTCCGGATCGCGGACATAGAGGCTGCGGCCGCCGCGCGGCCACGCGGTGCGCCCTTCGACCGCGACGCCGTGCTCGCCCAGCCGGCGCTCCCACGCCACCATCTCGGCCTCGTCACCGACCGCGAAGGCGAAATGCGCCGGCCCGTGACCGTCATGCGGCGGGATCGTTCCGCCGGGAAGAACGACCGTCTCCAGGGTGCCGCCGCGCCGGAACAGCAGCAGCACGCTGCGGCCGCCGACGTCGTAGGCCCGAAACCGCTCGCCGTCGCCGGCGATGCGCGGAAGTGTCAGGACCTGCTCGTAGAAGCGCGCCGCGCGATCGAGGTCGTCGACGTACAGGCAGGTCTCCAGCACACCGTCCAGCGTCGGCATCACCGCCCTCGTCACCACATGTTCAGGACGACCCGCGCCTCGTCGGACATCCGGCTCGGGTCCCACGGCGGGTCCCAGACGATCTCCACCGACACCGGGCCGACGCCGGCCACGGTGGCGACGGCGTTCTCCACCATGGTGGGCAATTCCTGGGCCGACGGGCAGTTCGGCGTGGTCAGCGTCATCTCGACGTCGACCGAGCGGTCGTCGTGAATCTCGATGCGGTAGATCAGGCCGAGCTCGTAGATGTCGGCCGGGATCTCGGGATCGTAGACGGTCTTGATCGCCGCCACGATGTCGTCGGTCAGGCGGGCGACCTCGTCGGACGGCAGCGTCGAGCCGCCCGGCACCGCGACGGTGGCGTTGGCGGGCGCGGAAACGTCGGCCGGCTTGCTGTGCTCGTTCATGCGAACATGTCCTGTGCCTTGACCAGAGCCTCGGCGAGGCGGTCGACCTCGTCCAACGTGTTGTACAGGCCGAAAGACGCCCGGCAGGTGGCGGTGACGCCGAAGCGGGCCAAGAGCGGCATCACGCAATGAGTGCCGGCCCGCACCGCGATACCGGAGCGATCGATGATGGTGGCGATGTCGTGCGGGTGCGCCCCCTGCATCTCGAACGACAGGATGGCCCCCTTGTGACGGGCCTTGCCGATGAGGCGCAGCGAGTTGATCTCGCCGAGCCGCTGGGTCGCATAGGCGAGCAGCTTCTCCTCGTGGGCGCGGATGCGGTCCCGACCGATCGACATGATGTAGTCGATGGCGGCGCCGAAGCCGATCGCCTGGACGATCGCCGGCGTGCCGGCCTCGAAGCGATGCGGCGGGTCACCGTAGGTGACGCGGTCCTCGAACACCTCGCGGATCATCTCGCCGCCGCCCATGAAGGGCGCCATGCCGGCGAGATGCTCGTGCTTGCCGTAGAGCGCCCCGATGCCGCTCGGCCCGTACAGCTTGTGGCCGGTGATCACATAGAAGTCGCAGCCGATCGCCTGCACGTCGACGTCGAGATGCACGGCACCCTGGGCGCCGTCCACCAGCACCGGGATGCCGCGCGCGTGGGCGATGCGCACCACCTCCTCGACCGGCACCACAGTGCCGAGCCCGTTCGACATGTGGGTGACCGCCACCATCTTGGTGCGGTCGGTCAGCAGCTTCTCGAACTCGTCGAGCAGGAAGTTGCCGTCGTCGTCCACCGGCGCCCACTTGATCACCGCACCCTGGCGCTCGCGCAGGAAGTGCCACGGCACGATGTTGGAGTGGTGCTCCATGATCGACAGAACGATCTCGTCGCCGGCCCCGATGCGCTCGCGGCCGAAGCTCTGCGCCACCAGATTGATCGCCTCGGTGGCGTTGCGGGTGAAGACGATCTCCTCGGGCCGCCGCGCGTTGAGGAAGGCGCGTACCGTCTCGCGGGCGCCCTCGTAGGCCTCGGTCGCCGCATTGGCGAGGTAGTGCAGGCCGCGATGCACGTTGGCGTATTCGCTGGTGTACGCCTTGGTGAGCCGGTCGAGCACCGCGGTCGGCTTCTGGGCCGAGGCGGCGTTGTCGAGATAGACGAGCGGCTTGCCGTAGACCGTCATGGCGAGCGCCGGGAAATCCTCCCGGATGCGGGCGACGTCGTAGCTGCCGTTATGGACTGCCGGATGGGTCATCTTCCACACTTTCGCGCGGCCTGCCCTCTCGCCGCCGGCGGCGCGAGGTGAAGCGAGCTGTCGGTCCGGGCCGCGATCATCACTGTCGTGCCTCGAGCCAGCGCGTCGCCGCCGCCGAGAGGGCCTCGCGAATGCCCTCGTGTGCGACGGTGTCGATCGCCTCGCCGACGAACGACTGGATCAGCAGCGTCTCGGCCTCCTTGCGCGGGATGCCGCGCGCCATCAGGTAGAACTTGAGGTCCTCGTCGAGCGCACCGGCGGTGGCGCCGTGGCCGCAGACGACGTCGTCGGCGAAGATCTCCAGCTCCGGCTTGTGGTCGGCCTCGGCGGTCTCCGACAGCAGCAGTGCGTGCGACGACATCTTGCCGTCGGTCTTCTGGGCGTCGGGCCGCACCACGATCTTGCCCTGGAACACGCTGCGGCTGTCGCCGTCGAGCACGCCCTTGAACAGCTCGCGGCTTTGGCAGCCGCCGATGGCGTGGTCGAGCACCAGCGTCGCATCGGCATGCTGGCGGCCCTTGAGCAGGGTCGCGCCGGCGAGCATCAGGTTGGTGTGAGCGCCGTCGCACCGCACGAAGAGCTGGTTGCGCACGGCCGCGCCGCCGATCGCGAACACCATGCCCCGGAACGTCACGTCGCGGCCGAGCGCCGCCGTCAGCGTGGCGACGTGCAGGGCGGCGCTGCCCTCGGTGCCGATCTTGACGTGGTCGACGGTGGCGCCGTCGCCCACCACCAGGTCGAGCGCGGTGTTGACCTGATAGTCGAAAGCGTCCGGTCCCTCGTGGCTCTCCACCAGCGTCAGCGTGGCACCGGCACCGACCTCGACCAGCGAGCGGGTGAACACCGTCGCCGGCACCGGCCCGGTGAAGCAGAACACCAGGTGGATCGGCCGCGCCACCGTGGCGCCGGGCGCCAGGCGGATCACCGCGCCATCGCCCATGAAGGCGGTGTTGAGCGCGAAGGCGACGTCCTTCTCGGCCGGGCTCTGGGCCCCGAGCCGGCTCGTCACCTCGGCGTCGCCGCTGCCGAGCGCGTCGGCGAGCGAGCCGATCGACAGGCCCGGCTCCAGGTCGGCGAGATCGGACGCCTCCTTCAGCAGCACCCCGTCGGCGATCACGATGCGCCGCACGTCGACGCCGGCCAGCACGGCGCCGGCCGCGCGGGCCCGCACGGTGCCGATCTCGCCCGGAGGCTGTGCCAGCGGCTTGGCGTCGCGCATCAGGGCGCGCAGATCGGTGTACTTCCACTCCTCGACCCGGCGATGCGGCAGCCCGGCCGCCTCGAAGCGCCGGAACGCCGCCTCGCGGCGGGCCGTGAGCGGCGCCGGTCCGGGCAGATGATCCTTCACGCCGGCCCAGGCGGCGGCGATCTGCCGCTCGGCCTCCGACGTGAGGGCCTCCGGCCCGGAACTCTGCGGCTTCGACATGGTCGTTTGCATGGTCTCGTCCAATGAACCGTGTTCAGCGTCTCAGGCTTCGATCAGACCGAGGCGCCGCTCGACGCGGTCGAGCCGCGCATCAATGCGGTCGATGCGGACGGACAACTGTGCCACCTGAACCTCCATGTTACCGACCCGCTGGGTCAGCTCGAGCATGCGATCGTTCAGCGTATCGAGCTGTCCGCGCATCGCCCTGAGATGCTGAAGCACGATGTTGTCCACCTCGTCGGACATGGCGATTGCGGCGGCGCGTCAGGCCGCCACCTCCTGTTCGTAGTCGGCGTAGCCCTTGGCCTCGAGCTCGTGCGCCAGCTCCTTGCCGCCGGTCCGCACGATGCGGCCGTTGAAGAAGACATGCACGATGTCCGGCACGATGTGATCGAGCAGCCGCTGATAGTGGGTGATCACGATCATGCCGCGCTCGGGCGAGCGCAGCCGGTTGACGCCTTCGGCCGCGATCTTGAGAGCATCGATGTCGAGCCCCGAGTCGGTCTCGTCGAGGACCGCGAGCTTGGGCTGGAGGAGCGCCATCTGGAGCACCT
The DNA here is from genome assembly GCA_009720755.1 of Rhodoplanes serenus. Classification (GTDB taxonomy): domain Bacteria; phylum Pseudomonadota; class Alphaproteobacteria; order Rhizobiales; family Xanthobacteraceae; genus Rhodoplanes; species Rhodoplanes serenus. The sequence continues at coordinate 70,761 of WNKV01000003.1, read as the reverse complement.
CGTTACGCTTCTTCTCGCCGCCCGAGAAGCCGACATTGACGGGCCGGCGCAGCATCTCGGGATCGATCGACAGCTTGGCGGCCTCCTCGCGCACCCGCTTCATGAACTCCGGCGTAGACAGCTCCGCCTCGCCGCGCTTCTTGCGCTGCGCATTCATGGCGGTGCGCAGGAACGTCATGGTGGCGACGCCGGGGATCTCCATGGGGTACTGGAAGGCCAGGAACAGCCCGGCGGCGGCGCGCTCGTCCGGCTCCATGGCGAGCAGGTCGGCGCCGTCGAGCAGCACCTCGCCGCCGGTCACCGCGTAGCCGTCCTTGCCCGACAGGACATGGGCGAGCGTCGACTTGCCGGAGCCGTTGGGGCCCATGATGGCGTGGACCTCGCCAGGGTTCACGGTGAGGTTGACCCCGCGGAGGATCTGGCGGTCGTCCTCGACCGACACCTGGAGGTTCTTGATCTCGAGCAGCGACATTCGGTTCACCTCGTGTGGTCCCGCGCTGCGCGGCAGCGGCCGGGGGTCACGTGTCGGAAGGGATGGTCGGGTTCCGCGCGACGGCCCGCGAGGGCGGGCCGGCGCGGACGAATCACGGTCAGCCGACCGAGCCTTCGAGGCTGATGGAGATCAGCTTCTGGGCCTCGACGGCGAACTCCATGGGAAGATGCTGGAGCACGTCCTTGACGAAGCCGTTGACCACCAGGGCCACCGCCTCCTCCTCGGAGAGTCCGCGCTGCATGCAGTAGAACAGCATGTCCTCGGAGATCTTCGAGGTGGTCGCCTCGTGCTCGAACACCGCGGAGGCGTTCTTCGCCTCGATGTAGGGCACCGTGTGGGCGCCGCAGTGCGAGCCGATCAGCAGCGAATCGCAGTTGGTGAAGTTGCGCGCGCCGGTGGCCTTGCGGTGCGCCGAGACGAGGCCCCGATAAGTGTTGTCGGAGCGGCCCGCCGCGATGCCCTTGGAGATGATCCGGCTCGTCGTGTTCTTGCCGAGATGGATCATCTTGGTGCCGGAATCGACCTGCTGGCGGCCGTTGGAGATGGCGATCGAGTAGAACTCGCCGCGCGAGCCGTCGCCGCGGAGAATGCAGCTCGGGTACTTCCAGGTGATGGCCGAGCCGGTCTCCACCTGGGTCCACGAGATCTTCGACCGCGCGCCGCGGCAGTCGCCGCGCTTGGTGACGAAGTTGTAGATGCCGCCCCGCCCCTCCGAGTCGCCGGGGTACCAGTTCTGCACCGTCGAGTACTTGATCTCGGCATCGTCGAGGGCGATCAGCTCGACCACCGCGGCGTGAAGCTGGTTCTCGTCGCGGCGCGGCGCCGTGCAGCCTTCCAGGTAGCTCACATAGGAGCCCTTGTCGGCGATGATCAGCGTCCGCTCGAACTGGCCGGTGTTGCGCTCGTTGATGCGGAAATAGGTCGACAGCTCCATCGGGCAGCGCACACCCGGTGGCACATAGACGAACGAGCCGTCGGAGAACACCGCGGAGTTCAGGGTGGCGAAGAAGTTGTCGGTCACCGGCACGACGGAGCCGAGATACTTCCGCACCAGCTCGGGATGCTCGCGCACCGCCTCGGAGATCGGCATGAAGATCACGCCGGCCTTCTTCAGCTCCTCCTTGAACGTGGTGGCGACCGAGACCGAATCGAACACGGCATCCACCGCGACCCGCGAGGCGCCCTCGGGGCGCTGCACGCCGGCGAGGATCTCCTGCTCGCGGAGCGGAATGCCGAGCTTCTCGTAGGTCTTCAGGATCTCGGGGTCGACGTCGTCGAGCGACTTGGGCGCCACGAACGCCTTGGGGGCGGCGTAGTAGTAGAGCTCGTCATAGGGGATCTTCGGGTAGTCCACCCGCGCCCAGGTCGGCTCCTCCATGGTCAGCCAGCGCCGATAGGCATCCAGCCGCCACTCCAGCATCCAGGCCGGCTCGTCCTTCTTGGCCGAGATAAAGCGGACGATGTCCTCGGACAGCCCCTTCGGCGCCCGCTCGGTTTCGATGAGCGTCTCGAAACCGTACTTGTACTGGTCGACGTCGATGCTTCGGACCTGTTCGACGGTCTCCTGCACGGCCGGCATGTCATTCCCTCCACTGCGGCTTCAAGGACCGCGGGTTGGACGTTGGCCTATGGTGTTCGTCCTGCTGGGTTCGTCCTGCGGAGGATCACCTTCGTAATGGATCGGGTCACGCGGCAATACCGCATCCTTCCCTAGATAGTCTACGGACGAGCCCGTTCCAAGCCGTCACGAAGGCGTCGGTGTCGCGCTCCGTGGTGGTCGGGCCGAGGCTGACCCGGATGGCGCCGGCGGCGAGCGCCGGGTCGATCCCCATGGCGGCGAGCACGCGGGAGGCCGCGACCTTGCCGGACGAGCAGGCGGCGCCCGACGAGACGGCGAGGCCGGCGAGATCGAGGGCGATCAGCGCGGTCTCGGCCCTGAGGCCGGGATGCGCCAGGAGCGTGGTGTTGGGCAACCGCGGCGCCGCCCCTCCCAGCACCACGGTGCCGGGGGTGGTGCGCACCACCTCGGCCTCGAGCCGGTCGCGCCGGCTCTGCATCAGCGGCCCGTCGGCCGCGAGATCGCGCGCCGCGGCCGCCGCGGCCGCCCCGAAACCCGCGATGGCGGCGATGTTCTCGGTACCGGCCCGCAGCCCGCGCTCCTGGCCGCCGCCGCGCAGCAGCGGGTCGGTGATGTGGAGGGCGGACGCGCCCAGCACCAGGGCTCCGGCGCCCTTCGGTCCCCCCAGCTTGTGGGCCGACAGGCTCATCAGGTCGGCTCCGAGGGCGCCGATGTCGCAGACGATCCGGCCGGCACTCTGGACGGCGTCGACATGCAGGAGCCCTCCCGCGGCGTGGACGATATCGGCGGCGGCGCGGATCGGCTGCACCACCCCGGTCTCGTTGTTGGCATGCATGATCGAGACCAGAGGCCGCGCCGCCGGGGTTTCGGCCGTGATGGCGGCGAGCCGCGCCGCCAGGGCGGCGATATCGACGGCGCCGGCCGCCGTCACCGGCACGGTCGCGATGGCGTTGGTCGGAAACCGGCCGCCCGCCCACACGGAGGCGTGTTCGATCTCCGACACGAGGAGGCGATCGCGCGGCGCCGTCCCCGTTCCCGCCGTCAGGCCCGGCGTCAGCGCCAGGGCGTTGGCCTCGGTGCCGCCGGAGGTGAACACCACTCCGTGGGCCTGTGCGCCGACCAGCGCCGCCACGGCGGCCCGCGCGGTGTCCACGACGGCGCGCACCGCCCGCCCCTCGGCATGCACCGACGACGGGTTGCCGACGAGATCGAGCGCCGCCAGCATGGCATCCCGCGCCTCCGGGCGCAGAGGAGCCGTGGCGTTCCAGTCGAGATAGATTCGCCGGCGGCTGTTCTCGCTGTCGGTTGGATCGGTGGTCGGATCGGTCATGGCGGTCGAGGCCCCGGGGGTCTACGTCGGGCGGACGGGCTTGGATCAGGAGGCCGGGAACCAGCAGACCGGATGAGGAGCCGACCGGCGGACCCCGATCGGCATGGCCGAGCGTCCGGCCCGGACGCCCGGAGTCCGCCCATTTTCGCGGCACCCCACACGAAAACCTTGCGTTTCGACCGGGGGGTCATGCTAGACCTGGGCGCCGCGCGACCGACCGGGTCGGCGCAGCCGTCCGACAGCCAGGACCATTCCGGAAATTCGAGGCGTTGTCGACAGATAGGCGGGTCCCGACGGCGGCGTCAAGGGCTCCGCGGCGGCCCCCGCGACGGCGGTTCCTGGAGACCGCCGGCAGACGAAGGTTCACCAGCATGCCTGAAGTGATTTTCAACGGGTCGGCCGGCCGCATCGAGGGCCGCTACCATCCGTCGCGGATCAAGAATGCGCCGATCGCCATCGTGCTGCATCCGCATCCGCAGTTCGGCGGCACGATGAACCACCAGATCGTGTATCAGCTCTATTACGCCTTCGCGCACCGCAACTTTTCCGTGTTGCGATTCAACTTTCGCGGAGTCGGGCGCAGCCAGGGCTCGTTCGACCACGGCCAGGGCGAGTTGTCGGACGCCGCCTCGGCGCTCGACTGGGCGCAGTCGATCAACCCGGAGGCGCGGAGCTGCTGGATCGCCGGCTTCTCGTTCGGCGCCTGGATCGGCATGCAGCTGCTGATGCGGCGGCCCGAGATCGAGGGCTTCATCTCGGTCGCCCCGCCGGCCAATCTCTACGACTTCTCGTTCCTGGCGCCCTGCCCGTCGTCCGGCCTGATCGTGCATGGCGAACGCGACGCCGTGGTGCCCTACAAGGACGTCGCCACGCTGGTCGAGAAGCTCAAGACCCAGAAGGGCATCGTCATCGAGCAGCAGGTTGTCCCGGCCGCCAACCACTTCTTCGACCAGAAGATCGAGCCGCTGATGGAGGCCATCACCTCGTATCTGGACAAGCGGCTGGCCACAGTGACCACCAAGCCGGAGCCGCGCGGCCGCCGCACCGGGTGATGCCCGCGCCTCCTTTCACGTCGCGACAGCCGAACCCAACGCCGACGCGCCGCGCCGGAGCGTGATCCGTCACGCCGTCGTTTGACCTATGGCTCGCCACGCCGCCATGCGGTCGCCTCCGTTGGACTCCGGTGACGGACCTGATACACCCCCACCTTGTCGGCGCGACCGCGGGTGCGTCGCGGGCAGGAGAGGTCCGCCACCCGCTGCCGGCTCCGCCGGTGTTGCGGCTCCGCCGGTGTCTCCGGCTCCGCCGGTCCGGGCCGACCGTGCGCCCACGACGGGCGATGATCTCCTGCAAGGAAAGGGTCCGATGAGCACGTACGAGTCCGAGTTTCTCCGCGTTCTGGAGAGCCGCGGCTTCATCCACCAGGTGTCGGATGCGGCCGGGCTCGATGCACTGGCCAAGCGGGGCGGTCTCGTCACGTATGTGGGCTATGACTGCACGGCCCCCTCGCTCCATGTCGGCCACCTGATCACCATCATGATGCTGCACTGGTTGCAGCAGACCGGCAACAAGCCGATCGCCCTGATGGGCGGCGGCACCACGCGGGTCGGCGATCCCTCGGGCCGCGACGAGCAGCGCAAGCTGCTCTCCTACGAGCAGATCGAGACCAACAAGGCCGGCATCAAGAAGGTCTTCTCGAAGTTTCTGACGTTCGGCGACGGCCCCGGCGACGCCGTCATGGTCGACAACGCCGAGTGGCTGACCAAGCTCAACTACATCGAGATGCTGCGCGACGTCGGGCGGCATTTCTCGGTCAACCGCATGCTGACCATGGATTCGGTGCGCCTCCGGCTCGAGCGCGAGCAGGAGCTGTCGTTCATCGAGTTCAACTACATGATCCTGCAATCCTACGATTTCGTCGAGCTGGCCCGGCGCTACGGCTGCAACATGCAGATGGGCGGCTCCGATCAGTGGGGCAACATCGTCAACGGCCTCGATCTCGGTCGCCGGATGGGCACGCACCCGCTCTACGGTCTCACCTGCCCGCTGCTGACCACCTCGTCGGGCGCCAAGATGGGCAAGACCGCGGCCGGCGCCGTGTGGCTCGAAGCCGATCTGCTGAGCCCGTACGACTACTGGCAGTTCTGGCGCAACACCGAGGACGGCGACGTCGTGTCGTGCCTCAAGCTGTTCACCGTGCTGCCGCTCGACGAGATCGCGCGGCTGGCGGCGCTCGGCGGGTCGGAGATCAACGAGGCCAAGAAGATCCTGGCCACCGAGGCGACCGCGCTGGTGCACGGCCGCGAGGCCGCCGAGCAGGCGGCCGAGACGGCGCGCAAGACCTTCGAGGAAGGCGCGCTCGCCGACACACTGCCGAGCGTCACGGTGCCGCGGGCCGAGCTGGAGGCCGGCCTCGGCGTCCTCACGGCGTTCGCCGAGAAGACCGGCCTCGTCGCCTCCAACGGTGAGGCGCGCCGTCAGGTCAAGGCCGGCGGCCTCAAGGTCAACGACGCGACCGTCACCGACGAGAAAGCGACGCTCGGGCTGAACGACCTCACGGCCGAAGGCGTGATCAAGCTGTCGCTCGGCAAGAAGAAGCACGTTCTCGTCAAGCCGGTCTGACGACCGGACAGGCCGGTCCGACGACCGGCCCACGACCGCGCACGGGGACGGCAGCACCGCCCCCGTGACGCCGCCGGCGGCGCCACCAGACGGTGCCCAGCTCCGCCGGCCATGCCGCCCCGCTCGACCGATGCCCGCTACCGGCCCCGGCGACGCCCCTCCGCGGGCCCGCCTTGCCATCGCACCGTGCCCGGTCACGGCCCACCGACGCCGGTTCGCGATGCCGCGTCGCACGCGCCAAGCCGGACCGCGACACCGCGACTGCCAAGCCGGGATCGTGAGGCCGGGACCGTCAGGCCGGGGCGTCCGCACCACCTCCTCCAAAGATCGATCGTCGCGGAAATCACGGGGCGTGGCGTGCGCGCCGGGCTCGAGCCGTGCCTAGAGCGGAATCCGACCCAACGGGACCGGACTCCGCTCTAAAAGTCCTTATTTGATCGCATTCTCGACGGCGAACCGGAGTCCACTTCGCCGGAGAATGCTGTAGCGGGCAGGTTGAGCGGGCGAGCACGGCGCCGCATGCCGCCCGACTCGTTCATCCCCATCTGCGCCCGCCTTCCCGGCTCGCGCCCTCGGCTCCAGCGGCCCTCGCCCAGCGCGCCCACGTCTGCGACGGCCCACAGAGCCCAACGACGATCTCCCCAGCGACCATCGCCGAATGAAGGCAGCGGGCTTGACAGGAGGCAAAATCAAGCTCAGCCTCATTTTTCACTTTTCTGATTATTGACAGCGAGGCTCATCCCCGTGGCGATCATCCGGTTCCTTGAGTCCATCCAATCCGCGCTGGCGGCCGATCAGGTCATCTCGGACCCTGACCGCCTCACCACCTACAGCCACGACTGGTGGCCGCTCTCGGCCAAGCTGCGTCGGCTCGGGCGACATCCCCACCTTCCGGAGGCCGTGGTGTTCGCCCGCTCCGAGGCCGACGTCGTGGCGGTCGCGCAAGCCGCCGATGCGGCCGGCATCCCGCTCACCCCGTGGGGCCTCGGCTCGTCGGTGACCGGCGCGGGGCTGCCGACCCGCGGCGGCGTGATGCTCGATCTGAGCAAGCTGGTCGGCGAGCCCGCCCTCGATCTCGTCAATCACACCGTCACCGTGCCGGCCGGCGTGCTCGGCCTGACCCTGGAGGGCCAGCTCGAGCGCAGCGGCTTCACCCTCGGCCACTCGCCGCAGTCGCTGGACCGCTCGTCGGTCGGTGGCTGGGTCGCCACCATGGCGACCGGACAGTTCTCGTCGCGCTACGGCGGCATCGAGGACCTGCTGGTCGGCTTCCGGCTGGTGCGGGCCGACGGCGAGGTGCTCGACCTCCGGGCGCATCCGCGCGCCGCCGCAGGCCCCGATTTCCGGCAGCTCTTCATCGGCTCCGAGGGCACGCTCGGCGTCGTCACCGAGGTGACGCTCAAGGTCTTTCCAAAGTCTGAGCATCGCCTGGTGGAAGCGTTCCGCATCCCCTCGATCGAGAAGGGTCTCGCAGCGATCCGACAGATCAGCCAGTCCGGCCTGCGTCCGTTCCTGGTCCGCCTCTACGACGCCTCGGAGGCACGCTACGCCACCCGCAACAAGGACATCGGCTCACCCGTCCTGTTCGTCGGCCACGAGGGACTGCGCGAGGTGGCGGAGGCGGAGCACGCCTGTGCGCGGCGGATGATCGTCGCCAATGGCGGCGCTTCGATCGGCAGCGAGCCCGTCGAGACCTGGCTGGGCCGTCGCTTCGATTTCTCGACCGTCGAGCGCTACCTGGACGCGACCGGGGGCTATGCCGAGACCATCGAGGTCGCCGGTGACTGGTCGACCGTCGGCGAGCTCTACACCGCGATGACCACCGCGCTCGCGCCGCTCGCCGACGAGGTGCTCGGTCATTTCTCTCACATCTACCCGCAGGGCACCTCGCTCTACGTCATCCTGCTCGGCCATGCCGACACCGACGAGGCCGCGGCCGAGCGCATCCGCGCGATCTGGGCCGCCGCCATGGACGCCACCATCGGGGCACACGGCGAGCTGTCGCATCACCACGGCATCGGGCTCGCCCGCAAGCCCTATCTGGCGGCCCAGAATGCCGGGGCCACCAGGCTCGCGCGCCAGATCAAGTCGGTGCTCGATCCGAAGGGCCTCCTCAATCCGGGAAAGCTGTTCGACGTGTGAGGATTCGTCTGTCACGAGCCACAGGAGGCGATCATGTCGGCATCGACGGCGTCTGCACTGCCCCATTCCGAATCTGCCGCGGACGTCGCGCCGCGGCGGGAGCGCATGAAGGTCCTGGCCTCGGCGGTCTTCGGCTCCGCTCTGGAGTGGTACGATTTCTACCTGTACGCCCAGGCCGCCGCGCTCATCTTCAACAAGATCTTCTTCCCCTCCTTCGACCCGCTGGCCGGAACCCTCGCGGCCTTCGGGTCGTACTTCGTCGGCTTCCTGGCCCGTCCGGTCGGCGGCATCGTGTTTGGCCGCTACGGCGATCGCGTCGGCCGCAAGAAGGTGCTGGTCATCACCTTGCTGATGATGGGCGTCAGCACGACAGCTATCGGCTTCCTGCCCTCGTTCCTCTCGATCGGCCTCGCGGCCCCGATCCTGCTCACGCTGTGTCGCGTCGTGCAGGGGCTCGCGGCCGGTGCCGAGTACGGCGCGTCCGTGGTGATGTCGGCGGAGTTCGCCCCTCCCGGGCGCCGCGGCATCTATGCGGCACTGCCGGCGCTCGGCGTGTCGCTCGGCATCATGCTGGCGACCGCCGCGTTCGCGGTGACCGGCTCGCTCCTGTCTGCCGCCGAGTTCGAGTCGTGGGGCTGGCGTGTTCCCTTCCTGCTCAGCATCCTGCTGATAGGGGCGGCGCTGGCGATCCGGCTGCGGGTCAGCGAAAGCCCGGTGTTCCTCGCGCTGCAAAAGAAGAAGGAGATCGTCAAGGCGCCGATCACCGAGCTGTTCACCCACGCCAGGAAGCCGTTCTTCATCGCCTTCGGCATCCGCATGGCGGAGAACTCCACCGCCTACATCTTCCAGGCCTGGATTCTCACTTATCTGGTCCAGCACGGCCTCTCCCGCAGCGCCGGACTCAACGGCGTGCTGATCGCCACCACGGTGTCGCTGCTCACCATTCCGCTGTGGGGCTGGGCCAGCGACAGGATCGGCCGCAAGGCGGTCTACATGATCGGCTCGGTCGGCATCGGCCTGTTCACGTTCCCGTTCTTCGGCATCATCGACACGCTCGATCCGACCTTGATCGCGCTGGCCCTCGTGCTCATGCTCTCGGTGTTCTACCAGGCGATGTTCGCCTCGCAGGGACCATTGCTGACCGACCTGTTCGACCCGCGCTTCCGCTTCACCGGCATCGCGCTGGCGCGGGAGACCACCGCGATCGTCGCCGGCGGGCTCGCTCCGTTCATCGCTACCGCCCTGCTCGCGGCATTTCCCGGTCAATCCTGGCCGATTTCACTGTACGTCATCGCGATGTGCGTCATCACCACGGTGGCCCTGCTGATGTATCGTGAGAAGCGGCGCGACCATGACGAGGTCTCTTCGACGTGACCCGCCATCCGATCGTTGCTCTCAGCGATGATCTCACCGGGGCGGTCGCGGCGGCTGCCGAGACTGCCGGGTTCGGATTGAGAGCCCAGGTGGTTCGATGGGAGGACCTGCCCGATCGGACCGATGCGGACGTGCTCGTCGTCGACACCGCCACCCGGCTCGTCGACGACCGCACCGCCGCCGACCGGATCACCATCACGATGGCGGCCCTCCAGGACCGCTTCGCCGCCGGCCAGCCGGTCTTCTACAAGCGCGTGGACAGTCTCCTCCGCGGTCCGGTGGCGGCCGAGATCGCGGCCTGGACCGCGTCCCTGGACGGACCCGTGGTCGCCGCAGTGGCGGCCCCGGCCTTCGACATCACCACCCAGGGCGGCATCCAGTACGTTCGCGACCGCGCCCTCGCGGTGTGCGATGGCGGGACCGACCAGTGCCGGGTCACGCCTGCCACCCTGGTGGCGGGCGTGCATGCCGACCTGCTCCAGGTGCGGGCGCCCGACTTCCCGGAGCGGCTGACGACGGCGCTCCGCGCCGGCCGCTCGCTGTCGACCGACGGCGTGACCGAGGGCGACCTCGACCTCGTCGCATCGGCGGTCGCGGCGGCTCATCGGCAAGGTCTGCGGGCCGGCCTGATCGGCAGCTTCGGGCTGCTCGGCGCCTGGGTGGCCGCCACCCGCCCCCGGCGGCGCCGTGGCGTCCTGATCGCGGCGAGCAGTTATCGTCCAGCCACCACCGCCCAGCTCGCCGCCTTTGCCCAGGACCCCGACAAGACCCTCCTGGCCCTCGGCCCGGACCACGACGCCGTGCGCGCGCGGGCGCTCGCCGCTCTCGACGACGGCCGCGACGTCGCCATCGCGACCACGATGCCGGGTTTCACGCCCGACGTGGTCGACGAACGTCATGCCCATGACATGGCCGTGATGGTGACCGGGATTCTCGAGGCGATGCGGCCGGTCGGCCTCACCCTGATGGGCGGGGAGCTCGCCTCCCATCTGTTCCGAATGCTCGCACCGCGCCGTCTCGACGTGCTGGCCCAGCCCTGGCCGGCGACACCGCTCGTCCGCTTCGAGGGCGGCGACCACGACGGCCTGCGGGCCGTCATCCAGTCCGGATCACAGGGTGGCGCGAACCGCCTGTTCCAGATCGCGGGCCTGTTCCACGCCCTGGACGGCGCCGCGTCCACTCCCGCCTCAATCCCCGAAAGGACGACACATGACTGAGCTCCCGGTGATCGGCATCACGGTCGGCGATCCGTCCGGCATCGGCCCGGAGATCGTGCTGGCGGCCGCCGCGCATCCCGAGGTCCGCGCCCGCTGCACCCCGCTGGTGATCGGCAGCCGCGCCAATCTCGACCACACGATCGCCGCCCTCGGCCTCTCCGTGACTCTCGCCGACGAAACCGACGCAGCCGCGCCGCCGGACGCCATCCGGGTCCGCGACGTGCCGGGCGTGCCGGCCGACCTCGCCTTCGGGGTCGCCTCCGCCGAAGGTGGACGCGCCGCCTATGCGTACATCGCGGAAGGCGTCGCCCTCGCCCGCTCCGGCGCCATCGCGTCTCTGGTCACCGCCCCGATCAACAAGGTCGCCATGCAGCTCGCCGGGCTCGGCCACACCGGCCACACCGAGATGCTGGCCGAGATGACCGGCGCACCGTGGTCGCTGACCCTGTTCACGGTCGCCGACCTGCGGGTGCTCTACCTGACCCGCCACCTCTCGCTGCGCGACGCCATCGCCCGCATCGATCAGGACCTCGTGGTGACGACACTGGAGCGCTTCATGTCGGTTGCTCCGATGATCGGCCTGAGGGCGCCGAAGATCGCCGTGCAGGGCCTCAATCCCCATTGTGGCGAAGGCGGCTTGTTCGGAACCGAAGACGACGAGATCCTGGCACCGGCAGTCGCCGAGGCGCGCCGCCGCGGCATCGACGTCCACGGGCCGATCCCGGCCGACTCGGTGTTCTCCCAGGCCCGCCAGGGCCGCTGGGACGTGGTTCTCGGGCTCTACCACGACATGGCGGCGGCGATCTGCAAGACGCTGGATTTCCACGGCACCGTCAGCACCACCCTCGGCCTGCCCTTCCTGCGCTTCTCGGTCGACCACGGCACCGCGTTCGACATCGCCGGCAAGGGCATCGCCAGCCCGGAGAACATGGTCCGCACCCTTCTCCGCGCTGCCGAGAGCGCCGAGGCGAACTCCTGATCGCCTCGGCCGACGTCGCCGCCCGGTTCGCGCCGTCGCGACGGTCCGGGCGGATGACGGCCGCAGCAGCCCGGAGCGCCGGCCGGCGACCGCGGCCGAACCAGCGGAACGTGACGTTCCGGTGGCTTCGCCGGCCCGACGACGTCTGATACTCTGAGGTCATGGAAGGAAGCAGCCCCGTACCGCAGCGTGTCTTGCCGCTTCGTCTCGCGACCGCGGAGCTGCAACGCGCCACGAGCGACGTGATTCACGCGATGGCGGTCGATGCGCTGGCGGCGGGTGTCGGCGCCCGCCTGCCGATCGGCTCGCACTACCAGAACCGCTTTCAGGTCGGCGCCGGCACGGTGCAGCGGGCCATCGAGCTTCTGACCGGCACCGGCGCCCTGGTGCTCACCTCGCGTGGGCATCTGGGACGCCACATCGCCGACATGCGGATCGAACGGCTCTGGCACATCGCCGACATCGACCCGGTCCGCGTGCTGCTTCCTCCGCGTGGTCCGTTCGAGGTGCGCGCCCTGCTCGGCGTCCTGTCCAGCGAGTTCACTCGGCTCGGCGTGCCGTCCCGCATCCACCACAGTGCCGGAGCCGCCGAGCGCATCCGATGCCTCGATGCCGGCGACGCCGACATCACTGCCGTGTCGTCGGGCTTCCACGACGCGGTGGTGGCGACGAGCGGCCCGGCTCGGCCGACCCGCCGCCTCGCCGAGCACAGCTATTACGCGCGCGACACCATGCTGGTCCTGCGGCGGGCCGCGGACCCGGTCACGCCCGGGCAGCCGCTGCGCGTCGCCATCGATCCCGCCTCGTGGGACCAGGCCCGCCTGACCGAATGCGAGTTCCCGCTCGACGACGGCTTCACCTATGTGGAGGTCAGCTTTCCGAGAGTGCCGGTGGCGATCCTCGAAGGGCGCGTCGATGCCGGCGTCTGGCACGCCATGCAGACGCTGATTCCGCCGCGACTCGCCGGTCTTCACCAGCGGCCGCTGGAGCGCCCCGCCGCTCTCGCGCTGCTCGCCCGCTCGTCGGCGGCCGTGCTGATCATGTCCGAGCGCCGGCCCGAGCTGCGGGCTGTGCTGGACCGCCTCGATCTCGATCGGGTCGCCGAGGCGCAGACCCGCCTCACCTCGCTTCCGGACGACAGCCCGGAGCTGCTCGACCCGACCTGGACGGTCTGATTCGTGATCCGGCTGATCCACTCGGGGGTCATTCCGGAAGCCGCGAAGCGGCTGTCCGGAATCCAGCCGAGAGTCAAAAGTTTGCCGCGGATGACGTGTTTCGCTGGGTTCCGGGTTCGCGGCTTCGCCCGCGCCCCGGAACGACGGCAAACTGATGCCAACGGCAGCACTCTCGGACTGCATCCTCGGTCATGGCCGGGCTTGTCCCGGCCATCCACGTCTTTGTTGCTGCTCGGCCTAAAGACGTGGATGCCCGGCACAAGGCCGGGCATGACGAGTCAGAATCAGCGGCAATCGCTGTTATTTCGTCGCGCTTCCAACGGACAACCGGCTTCCCCGTTGCCGGACAACGCGACGGCTCTCCGCCCTCCGAATGCAGAACGGCCGGGGCGAGCCCCGGCCGTCGAAACATCTCGATGCTGCGAGTTGCGACCCCGCTACTGAAGTGACAGCGCCACGAAGCGCAGATCGCCGTCGGCGCTGGAGACCAGCAGGAGCGCCGACTTGCGGTTCTCCTTCTTGAGCTGATCGACGCGCTTCTGCACATCGCTCGCGCTCGCCACCGGCTCCTGCGACACCTCGACGATGACGTCGCCGGCATTGAGCCGCTTCTCGGCCGCGGCCGACTTCGAGTCGACGCCGGTGATCACCACGCCCTTGACGGTGTCCTTGATCTTGTAGCGCTTGCGCAGATCGTCCGAGAGGTTGGCGAGGTTGAGGCCGAGGGTCTGCTGAACCGCCGACTTGTCCTCCGGGGCGCCACCACGGCGCGGGCTCACCGCCGCCTGCTTCTCGCCGTCCTCGAGCCGGCCGAGCTTGACGGTCTTGTTCTCCTCCTTGCCCTTGCGGAGGATCACCACCTCGACGTCCTTGCCGACCGGCGTGTCGGCGACGATGCGCGGCAGGTCGCGCATCTCCTTCACGTCCTTGCCGTCGAACCGGACGATCACGTCGCCGGGCTCGATGCCGGCGGGCTTGGCCGGCCCCTTCTCGTCGACGCCGGCGACCAGTGCGCCGCGCGCCGGCTTGATGTTCAGGTTCTCGGCGATGTCGTCGGTGATCTGCTGGATGCGCACGCCGAGCCAGCCGCGGCGGGTCTCGCCGAACTGGCGGAGCTGGTCGATGATCGGCACCGCGGTCTTGGACGGCACCGCGAAGCCAATGCCGATCGAGCCGCCGGACGGCGAGTAGATCGCCGTGTTGATGCCGACCACCTCGCCGTCGAGATTGAACAGCGGGCCGCCCGAGTTGCCGCGATTGATGGCGGCGTCGGTCTGGATGTAGTTGTCGTACGGGCCGGAGTTGATGTCGCGGTTGCGGGCCGAGACGATGCCGGCCGTGACGGTGCCGCCCAGGCTGTAGGGATTGCCGATCGCCACCACCCACTCGCCGATCCGCAGCTTGTCGGAGTCGCCGAACGTCACCGCCTTGAGCGGCTTGTCGGACTTCACCCGCAGGAGCGCCAGGTCGATCTTCTGGTCGCGGCCGATCACCTCCGCCTTGAGGCGGGAGCCGTCGTTGAAGATTACCGTCACCTCGTCGGCGTCCGAGATGACGTGGTTGTTGGTGACGACGATGCCGGACGGATCGATGACGAAGCCGGAGCCGAGCGAGGAGACCCGCCGCGGGGCGCGCTCGCGCGGCGACTGCTCGCCCTGCTGACCTTGCTGGCCCTGCTGGCCGCGGCGGTTCTTGAAGAACTCCTCGAAGAACTCCTCGAAGGGCGCGCCGGGCGGCAGGTTGGGCACCGCGTTGCCGTGCGCCTCGACGGTCTGCGAGGTCGAGATGTTGACGACCGCATCCATCACCCTCTCGGTGATGTCGGCGATGGCGTCGGGACCGCGCGAGGCGGCGCGGCCGTCCCCGACGGCCGGCGGGGCGGCCAGAAGGGCCGTCGCGAGCGCAGCCGCCACGAGAGGGCGGGGAACCCGGAGAATGCGTTCGAACGAAAGGCCGGCCATGAGCTGGCGATCTCCTGCGGAGGACGAACAGGGCACAGGACAGCGGGCGTGACGGGGCGCGCCGGCTGCACGGGGACAGGCGTCGAGAGCCGAAAGCGCGATTACGAACCGATTGGGGCGGAATGGCGGCTCCGCCGTGGTCGTCCCGACCGAGCCGGTCGCCGTTCAAGATAATAGACGGAGCAGCCAGATCAAGCCGACCCCGAGGGCCGCACCGATCACCCCGACGGTGCGCAGCGTCGGCTCGGGCGTTTCCAGGATCACCATGGCGGCACGCCGGGACGCCGCCGGGAAGGCGGCGAACACCAGCCCTTCGATCACCAGCACGAGGCCGAGCGCGACGAGGAACACGGACATCGAAGAAGCCCTGCGGGCCGGACGGATCAGGAGTCGAGTGCCAGTAGTCGGGTGCCAGTCGTCGAGTGCCAGGAATTGAATGCCAAAGTCGAGTGCCACGGACCCCGGGTCGGGCTCGACGACTCGGGACGAATCGGCCCGTCCCTACAGACCGTGCGCCGACCTCAGTCCGTAGCAGCCGCCCGCCTCCCCGTCGACCCGCGGTTCCACCGCGGCGCCCGAGCGCCGCGGTGTCGGAGCTGATCACCCCCTCGGCGCGCCCTCTCGGGGCGCGCGCTCGGGGGGTGTGCCCGCCGCTTCAGCGGGCCGTCGCGGGAGCCGGTGCCGCCGGGGCCGCCGCCTGGGCCGGGGGACGGCCGCTCGGATTAGCGAAGTACCGGAAGAACTCCGAATCCGGCCGCAGCAGGAAGCGCGTGTCGCTCGGCTTCATGCCGGCCTCGTAGGCCTGCATCGAGCGATAGAAGGTGAAGAAGTCGGGGTCCTTGCCGAAGGCTTCCGCGAAGATGCGGTTACGCTCGGCGTCGCCCTCACCGCGGGTCTGCTCGGCCTTGGAGGTCGCCTCCGCCACCAGCACCGTCACCTCGCGGTCGGCGCGGGCGCGGATCTCCTGGCCGCGCTGGCTGCCCTGGGCGCGGAACTCGGCCGCCTCGCGCTGGCGCTCGGTCTGCATGCGCTGGTAGACGGCCTGGCTGTTCTGCTCCGGCAGGTCGGCGCGACGGATGCGGACATCGACCACGTTGATGCCGAAGGCGTGCGCCTCGCGATCGAGCTGCTCACGCACCCGTGCCATCATCTGGGTGCGCTCGTCACGCACCACGTTGGTCAGCGTCGATTCGCCGAGCACCCGGCGCAGCGCCGAGTTCAGCAGGGTGGCGAGGCGCGAGTTGGCGCCGTCGACCGAGCCGACCGTCTGATAGAAGCGCAGCGGATCGACGACCTTGTAGCGCGCGAAGGCATCGACCACGAGCCGCTTGGAGTCGGAGGCGATCACCTCCTGGGCCGGGTTCTCCAGGTCGAGGATGCGTTTGTCGACATAGATGACATTGTCGATCAGCGGCACCTTGAAGTGCAGTCCCGGCTGGGTGACGATCCGGCGCGGATCGCCGAGGCGGACCACCAGGGCCTGCTGGGTCTGGTAGACGGTGAAGATTGAGGCGTAGCCCAGCACGGCCAGGAGCAGGACGACGACGGCGGCGACGCCGCCAGCGATGCCGGTCTTCATCGGGAGACTCCGGTCTGGGCGCGCGACTGCGGCGCCTGCGGCTGGGCATGGCGACGGCCGAGCTCATCGAGATTGAGATAGGGCACGATGCCGCCCGCCGTGCCGGCGGCGCCGGCCGGATCGAGGATGATCTTGTCGGTGCCGCCGAACAGCCGCTCCATCGTCTCCAGATAGAGACGCTCGCGGGTGATCTCCGGCGCCTTGCGATACTCCTCGTAAATCTTGCTGAAGCGGCCCGCCTGGCCGCGCGCCTCGGCCACCGTCTGCTCGCGATACGCTTCGGCCGCCTGGGTGATCTGGGCGGCGCGACCGCGCGCCTCCGGCACCACGCGGTTGGCGTAGGTCTGCGCCTCGTTCTGGGCCCGTTCGAGGTCGGCGCGCGCCGCCTGCACGTCGCGGAACGAGTCGATGACCTGGCTCGGCGGATCGACCTTCTGCATCTGCACCTGGGTGATCTGGATGCCAGCGCCGTAGGTGTCGAGCGTCTTCTGCATCAGGTCGTGCACGGCGGTCTCGATGGTCTGCCGGGCGCCGGTGAGGATCGGCTGCACGTCGGAGCGGCCGACCACCTCGCGCATGGCGCTCTCCGCCACCGCCTTCACGGTGCCCTCGGGATTCTGGATGTTGAACAGATACTGGCTGGCGCCGCCCGCCGGCTTGATCACCCAGAACACCGAGAAGTCGACGTCGACGATGTTCTCGTCGCCGGTGAGCATCAGGCTCTCCTCCGGCACGTCCCGCATGGTGGTGCTGGTGGTGCCGCGGCGCAGGTCCTCGACCAGGCGCATGCCGATGTCGATACGGTTGACGCGCGTGACCTTGGGGGTCAGCACGGTCTCGATCGGGTAAGGCAGGTGATAGTTCAGGCCGGGCGTGGCGTCGCGGGTGTACTTGCCGAAACGCAGCACCACGCCGAGTTCGTCGGGCTCGACCCGATAGAAGCCGGACAGTCCCCACAAGGCAATCGCGACCGCCACCAAAACGGCAATCCCCTTGCCGCCGAGGCTGCCGCCCGGCAGCACGCGGCGAAGCCTGTCCTGGCTGCGGCGCAAGAGCTCTTCGAGATCGGGAGGCGTCGGTCCGGTCGATTGTGGACCCGATCCCCACGGTCCCTTCGGACCCGTCCCCCATGGGCCGCCGCCCTGATTGCTCCACGGCATTCGGTGCTGCCTTTCTGTCCGATCAATCCACCCGGGACGAGCGCCCGCCGCATCGCCTGCGCGGCTTCGGTCCCCGGGGTTCACCGCCGGCCCGCCACCCCCTCCGGGGGTGCCCGGCTGGGGCGTTTCGCTAAGATGTGCCTTCGGTTATAGGAAACCAACCCCCGTTTCAACGCACCCCGCCGCGTCGGTCGGACGCAGCGGCGGTGTCGGCCCGCTCGTATCGGCAGATGGTGAACGGAGCGTCGTCGTCGGGGCCGGGTGTACCGGGCACGCGCTCGACCTCCCGCCACACCGCCGGATCGATCGGCGGAAAGCCGACATCGCCGGCCGGTGCGGCATGCACCCGGGTGATCACCAGACGGTCGGCGAACGCCATCGCCTCGGCATAGAGCATGCCGCCGCCCGCCAGCATGACGGCGTCGACGCCGCGCCGCCGCGCATCCGCAGCCGCCACCGCGAGCGCCGCCCCGAGATCCGGGACCGCCACCACGCCGGGTGCCACGAAGCCGCGATCGCGCGTCACCACCACGGTGGTGCGGCCGGGCAGAGGCCGGCCGATCGACGCGAAGGTCTTGCGGCCCATCACCACCGGATGGCCCAGGGTGAGCGCACGGAAGTGGCGCAGGTCGGAGCGCAGCCGCCACGGCAAGGTACCGTCGCGGCCGATGACGCCGTTGTCGGCGACCGCGGCGACCACCACCAGGTGTGGCCGCGCCAGGGAGGTAGGCCGCTCCGCCCTCATTACGCGCCATTAATCCAATATGACACGCCAAGGTTGCGCGTCGGGCATGCTGTGATCATGATGCTCCTCGGTGACGGCGGCGGTGAGGGCTCATCGGTGCGGCGGCGGGGCTATGGTTCGGGCGGACGGCTCGCCGTCGCGCTGATGGCGGTCGGATGGATGGCCGCCGGGAGTATGGTGGCCGCGTCGGTGTCGGCCGCGCCGGTGCCGGCCGCGCCGGTGCCGGCCGCGGTGGCGACGCCGCAGGATGGCGACGCGGAGCGGAGCGTCAAGGCGAAATTCGCCATGATGGCGGCCTGCCTGGCGGCGGGCGACGAGGTCGTGATGGCGCCGGCCCCGACCTGCGTGCCGCAACGCACCGGGGCCGCCATCGCCGAGAAGGCCGGCATGCCGCTCGGCGAACGCGACTGGGACAAAATCTGCGCCACCGGCCACGACGCCGATGCCGATCCCCGCCGGCTCGGCCGCGATGCCGTCAAACGCCTGGCGCGGGACGTCGGAACGACGTCGAGCGGCATCCGCATCGTCGGCGCCCTGTTCTGCGACGGCCTCGATCTCGCCGACCTCGACCTGCCGGCCACGCTGGTGCTCGACCGCTCGGTGTTCGAGGGGCCTGTCGATGCCCGCAACCTCCGCCTCGCCGGAGATCTCGGCCTCGAGCACGTCGTCGTGTTCGACACCGTGCGGCTCGCGCACGCGCGCATCGAGGGCTCGGTCCGGGCGGGCGGAAGCTTCGTGCGGCGGCTGCGCGTGCACGACACCCAGGTCGCCGGCTCCTGGCAGCAGAAGGCCGCGGTCGTGCTGCTCGACGCCGATCTGGTGCGGCTCGCGGTGGCGGGCGACCTGAGCCTGGCGCACTCCGCCTTCACCCGCCTGAGCGTGCAGGCGAGCCGGATCGACGGCACCCTCTCGCTCGACGACAGCGAGGCGCGCTGCACCTATCGGGTCGACGGCAGCACGATCGGCGCGGTGAGCGCCCGCAACGCCGGCTTTGGCCGGATCGTCGCGGTGGGGGTCGGGGCCGGGGCGGTGCGCTACGCCTGGTGGCGACGCGCCGTGGCCGGCCGACCGGCGAGCCACACGCAGACGCTGTTCCGAAGCGCCGATATCGCGGCCGAGGTCGAGGCGGAGCGGCGGCGGATCGCCCATCCGGAATGGCCGCCCGAGACCGGCACCGGCCTGCGCGGCTGCCCGGGGGGTGAGGAGGCCGGCGACATCGCTCCCGAGCGAAGCGGCGGCCTGGCCGGCATCCCGATGAGCCCCCACCTCGCATTCTCGGTGCTGGACAGCGAGGTGCGGTCGGCGTTCTGCCTCGCCGGTTTCGCCTGGGCGAGCGCCGGTCACGACGAGCTTCCCGAACCCGGCCACCCGGCCACCGTACTGGCCCTGGACGGCACGCGGATCGGCGGCGATCTGGTGATCGATCTCTGGGGCGGTCGCCAGTCTGCCGTCGCGGCGCTGCGGGCCCCACACCCCGAGTTCGCCCGCGTCGCGGCCCTGCACCGGCTGGAGGCCGTGGGGCTCACGGCGGGCGCCGCGATCTACAACTTCGCCGACCACGACAAGCCCTATGTGACCTACCTGGAGGGGCTGCGCTTCGCCCGCGTCCACCAGGCGCCGCCAGGCTGCGGCGTCGACCATGGCGGCCGGATCGGCAGGGCCGCCACGCAGCCCCGCATCGAGGCCGTGCTGCACTGGCTCGGCAAGAACACGGCGCCGTCGGCGCAGCCGTTCCTGGCTTTCGCCGAGGCATTCGAGGCCGCCGGCGTCGACGCGGCGGCGCTGCACATCCGCCGGCGGACGCTCGCGCTGTGCGAGCGGGTGGTCCGCTGGCTGCCGCCGGCGACCGCCTATTGCCCGAGCCTGCCCGCCTTGGCCGTGCCGGCGGGACCGGCTAGGCCGGCGGGGCCGGCCGTGGCGGCGGCGGAGCCGGCCGGCTGGATCGGGACGACCGGCTCGGTCGGCACGCTCCCCCTGGTCGCCGGCCTGCCGTCGGGCTCGGGCAGCGAGGCGACCGGCCTGTCGGACCTCGTCGGCATCGGCTTCGGCGTGATCCTGTGGGGGCTCGCCGACCACGGGCTGCGGCCCAGCAAGGTGGTGTGGTGGGCACTCGGCACGCTGGCGGGGTTCTGGCTGCTGCTGCGCTTCGGCTTCGGCGTGGTCGGCTTCGTTCCGGCCGGCGCGCCAGACAGGGAGGGCCCGCTCGGCCTGCGGCCAGTCGGTCCGCTGTTCCTGCTCGATCACCTCATCCCGTTTCTCGGGATTCGCGACGAGCACCATGCCATCGCACGGTTTTACCGGACCGCGGGGCCGGCGGGTTCGGGCTCCGCCACCCCCGGTGCTGCCGCAACGGCCACGGCGGCGAGCCAGGACCAGGACCCCACCCAACACCCCGCCCAACACCCCGACCGGGACCCTTCCGGGCGTCCGGGGCAGGCCCGCCTGCGGCGTCGCACGCTGCTGGTGCGCCCGGTCGACAACGCCGAACGCGCCCGCATCGATCACGTCCTGGCGCTGCTGCGGGTGATCGGGATCGTGCTGACGATCGTCGTCGTCCTGGCCGTCATCCCTGTGCCGACGCGCTGACGGCCGGCGGCATCGCTCCCGGGCGAAGCGGCGGCATGGCCGGGTTCGCGGCTTCGTCGCGCCCCGGAACGACGGTGGCTGATCACCTGGAAGCAGAACCAGTCGCGGAAAAGTCATCCAGGCGAGCGCGCCGATGTCGTATCAGGCGGAGTGGGCGGCCCGCCTACAGCATCGTCCGGCGAAGTGGAGGCCGGTTCGCCGTCGAAAAGGCGTTCAGGCAAGCACTTCCGGAGCGGACCCCGATCCAGTTGGATCGAATTCCGCTCCAGCTCGCAGGCCCGGTGACCCGGGCGGTATCGGTGGTGGTGCGTGCTTTGCATGCTAAGCCGTCACGACAAGGCAATGCCCCGTTCCGGGGCAGCCCGGGCGCATCGGGCCCCGATGGAGCGCGTCGACGGCATGACCATCCGTGTCGCAAGTCCCCCGGTGTCCCGGTTCGAGACAGCGCCGGCTCCCTGCCCGTCGCCCCCGCGGCGTCCCCTCGCCCACCTGCCGGCGCTCGACGGGCTGCGCGCCATCGCGGTCCTGCTGGTGTTCTGGGTCCACTTCCCGTTCGTCGCCGACTCGGCGCTGGGCAAGGCGGTCTGGTCCCTGGGCCAGACCATGCGGGCCGGCTATCTCGGGGTCGACCTCTTCTTCGTGCTCAGCGGCTTCCTGATCACCCGCATCCTGCTCGACGAGCGCGAGCGGACCGGGACGGTGTCGCTGCGCGTCTTCTACATCCGTCGCGCTTTGCGCATCTTCCCGATCTACTACCTCTGTGTGGCGGTCTATGCCCTCACCTTCCCGTTCGACGGATCGGCTCTGGCGAGCCTGCTGACCTACACGTTCAACTACTATCACCCGTTCCACCCGATCCCGAACGCCATGGAGCACGCCTGGTCACTGGCCGTGGAGGAGCAGTTCTACCTGGTCTGGCCCGCGCTGGTGATGCTGGTGCCGATCGGGCTCGGCCGCCGAATGTGCGGGATCGTGATCCCGGCCGCCGCGATGGCCGCCGCACTCCTGATCGCCCTCACGGTCGAGAGCGCCATCGCCGGCAACCTGATCTACATGGCGAGCGCGACGCGGATGATGTCGCTGTCGCTCGGGGCCGCCCTTGCCTATCGCGAGATCACCGCAGCCCCGATGCCGGCCTGGCAGCCTTACGCGATGCTGCTCGGCGGCGTCTTCCTGCTCGGGCTCGACCACACGGCGCGGGCGGTCGGGCTCATCTCGCCGGGGGGCTGGTACTGGACCATTGCGCTGCTCGGCTACGCGCTGATCAGCGCCGGGGCCGTGTCGCTGCTGGTGACGGCGGGCGACCGGCTGGCGCGGGCCGCACGGGCGGTGCTGGCGACGGCGCCGCTGCGCTATGTCGGCCGCATCTCCTACGGCCTCTATCTCTATCACTATCTGCTGCTGTTCCTGCTCGGGCTGGCGCCCTACCAGATGGCCACCAGTGGCGCATCGCTCGCCCAGGTCGGGATGGCACTCGCCGTGGTGGTCGGCACCGCCGTGATCTCGTATCACGTGATCGAGGCGCCGCTGCTGCGCCTGAAGGACCGTTTCGGCCCGCGCAACGCACCGCCGCCATCCTATGTGGACTGATCGTGATTCCGGGTGATCAGTTCGCCGTCATTCCGGGGCGCGGCAAAGCCGCGAACCCGGAATCCAGCGACGAACTTCGAACTCTCGGCTGGATCCCGGATAGCCGCTTCGCGGCTTCCGGAATGACCGCCGAATTGATCGGCCGGATCTCGTATGAGAGCCTCGCCGCCGCGGCCGTCACACCGCGATGGGGGCCTTGATGGCCGGGTGGGGGTCGTAGCCCTCGACCGCGATGTGCTCGAACCGGAAGGCGAACAGATCGGTCACCGCCGGATCGAGCCGCAGTCGCGGCAGCGGCCGCGGCGTGCGCGAGAGCTGGAGCCGGGCCTGCTCCAGGTGGTTCAGGTAGAGGTGAGCATCCCCGAAGGTGTGGACGAAGTGGCCCGGCTTCAGCCCGGTCACCTGCGCCACCATGCAGGTGAGCAGCGCATAGGAGGCGATGTTGAACGGCACGCCGAGGAACACGTCGGCGGAGCGCTGGTAGAGCTGGCAGGACAGCCGGCCGTCCGCGACATAGAACTGGAACAGGCAGTGGCAGGGGGCGAGCGCCATTTTCGGCAGATCGGCCGGGTTCCAGGCGGTGACGACGATGCGGCGGGACTCGGGATCGCGGCGGATCAGGTCGAGCGCCTGGACGATCTGGTCGATGGTGCCGCCGTCGGGCGCCGGCCACGAGCGCCATTGCGCGCCGTAGACCGGGCCGAGGTCGCCGTTCGGATCGGCCCACTCGTCCCAGATGCTGACGCCGTGCCGGTTCAGGTACGCCACATTGGTGTCGCCGGCCAGGAACCACAACAGTTCGTGGACGATCGACTTCAGATGCAGCTTCTTGGTGGTGACCAGCGGGAAGCCGGCGGCGAGATCGAAGCGCATCTGATGACCGAACACCGACAAGGTGCCGGTGCCGGTGCGGTCGCGCTTCTCCACGCCCTCGGCGAGGATTCTGTCGAGGAGATCGAGATATTGCCGCATGCTCGAGGTTGGTCCATGCGCCGCGGCCAGTGGCCGGCGACTCGGAGAGCCCGCACAGTAGCGCCGGCCTTCCATCCGCGAAACTACGGCTGTGGATGACGTTGCGGCCCGCGCGCCGCAACCGCGAACCGGATAAGGATGGGGCGAGACCGCGGCTGCTCCAACCAGCACGAGCCCGTCGCCGCGGGGTGCAGCCGACCGAGGCGCCCGTGCAGCGGAGGACCCACATCATGCGAGCGACGGGACCCGCACCGACCGGCCGCTCACCGACGGGACGCACGCCAATGGAACGCACGCCGACGGAACGTCCGCCGGTGGACCGGGCCCCACAGTATCGGCTGTCGGTTGTCCTCGCGGCGGCGCTCGGCGTCCTGTCGATCGTCCTCGTCGAGCTGCGGGTCGCCGGCCGCCTGCCGGAAGATGTCGACGCCGTGCTGGGCTACACGATCTTCGCCGGCAACCTCGTGCTCGCCGTCGCCGGCCTGCGGACGCCCTACCGGCCGTGGTGGCTCGCCTATCTGGTGGCGAGCCTGCTGTTCATGCTGCTGATCGGGGCGGCGACGCCGATCGACGGGCTGTGGCTGCTGTCGTACCTGCTCTGGCAACGCTGAAGGCCGGCAACGCTGAAGGCCGGCCCTTTGGGGGCCGGCCTTCCGCACGACGTCAGGGTCGAACCGCTCGCGACCAGCTCAGTTGCCCGGGCCGGCCGTCTTGATCACCTTGCTCCAGCGCTCGACCTCGCTCTTCACGAGGGCGGCGAGCGCCTTCTGGCCGCGGCGATCACCCTCCGGCAGATCGCTGCCGAGATCGAGGAGACGCTTGCGGGTGGTCTCGTCGTCCAGCGCCTTGTCGAGCGCGGCGGTGAGCTTGTCGACGATCGGCTGCGGCGTGCCCTTGGGGGCGAACACGGCGTTCCAGGCCGACACCGAGTACTCCGGCAGGCCGGCTTCCTTGGTGGTCGGCACGTCCGGCAGCGCCGGGTTGCGGTTGGCGGTGGCGATCGCGTACGCCTTGATGGAGCCGCCCTGCACCTGCGACACGACGTTGACGATCTGGTCGCACATGTAGTCGACTTGGCCGCCGACCAGCGCGTTCATGGCCGGTCCGGTGCCATTGTAAGGAACTGCGGTCGGCTTCACGTCGAGGATCGAGTTGAGCAGCAGGCAGGTGGTGTAGGACACCGAGCCGACGCCAGCATGCGCCATGTTGAGCGTTCCGGCGTTCTGCTTCACATGCGCGGTGAACGCGGACAGGTCCTTGGCCGGATAGTCCTTCTTGGCCAGGATCAGGATCGGCGTGCCGGCCGCCAGGCCGACCGGCTCGAAGTCGGCCGCCGGATCATAGGCGAGGTTCGGATAGAGCGGCACGGCCGCCGCGTGGGTGCCCATGTGGCCCATCACGATGGTGTAGCCGTCGTTGGCGGCGCGCTTCGCCCGCGTCGCCCCGGTGGTGCCGCCGGCGCCGACCACGTTCTCGACGATGATCTGCTGGCCGAGCGTCTTCGACATGTGATCGCCGACGATGCGGGCCACGACGTCGGTCGGCCCGCCCGCCGCGAACGGCACGATCATGGTGATGGGGCGGACCGGGTAGCCATTGGGGGCTTGCGCGACGGCCGGGCCGGCCACCGCGAGCAGGCAGCCCGCCGCGAGCAGGGTCGTGA
The DNA here is from genome assembly GCA_009720755.1 of Rhodoplanes serenus. GTDB lineage: Bacteria > Pseudomonadota > Alphaproteobacteria > Rhizobiales > Xanthobacteraceae > Rhodoplanes > Rhodoplanes serenus. The sequence goes on along the minus strand of WNKV01000003.1, from coordinate 45,594 downwards.
TCCGGGTACGAACGGACATTGATTGACTCCTTGTTGCGTTCCTCTGGACGAAGCGTAGCAACGAATTCGAGAGCAAGGTAGCATCGACCGCCAGAGCGTGCGGCGATGCGGGGCAAGGCGCGAGATGCAGTGCGGTCGGGAAATGATGCGGCCGTGACAGCCGTCTGGGTTCTCTAGGTAGAGACTCGTAGGCGCCGCAGCCCATGCGGCAGGCTGTCGCAGGACGGAGAAACCCGCTCCCTTGTCGCGTTCCGCGGGCAGACGCCAGCCCCCGGCGGTGGCGTTTCGGCACCACCTTGATACCTCCTCGCGGTGACGGCGACCTGCGGCTAGAGCATCGTCCGGAGAAGTGGGACCCGGTTCGCCGTCGAGCGGGGCCGATCCAGGTGGATTGGATACCGCTCTAGGTGCCAGTGGACCCGGATCGCCTCGACTACGAAAAAAGCGCCGCGGCGAGCCGCGGCGCTTCGATGCGATCCGGATCGATCCGGCGACGTCACTCCTCGACGAACACCTGCTCGCGTTTGCTGCGGATCATCGGCAAGAGAGCGATGACCAGGAGCAGGGTCGCCAGGGCGAGCAGACCGGCCGAGATCGGCCGGGTCAGGAAGGTGGTCGGATCGCCGCGGGCGATCAGCATGGCACGGCGGAGGTTCTCCTCCATCAGCGGGCCGAGCACGAAGCCGAGCAGCATGGGGGCCGGCTCGAAGTCGTGCTTGGCGAGCCAGTAGCCGACCAGGCCGAAGGCCGCCGTGATCAGCACGTCGAACGGCGAGTTGTTGATCGAGTACACGCCGATGCAGCAGAAGATCATGATGGCCGGGTAGAGCAGCCGGTACGGCACCCGCAGGAGTCGCACCCACAGGCCGACCAGCGGCAGGTTGATGACGACCAGCATGGCGTTGCCGAGCCACATCGAGGCGATCATGCCCCAGAACAGCTCGGGCTGCTTGGTCATCACCTGCGGGCCGGGGACGATGCCGTGGATCGTCATGGCACCGACCATCAGGGCCATCACGGCGTTCGGCGGGATGCCGAGGGTGAGCAGCGGGATGAACGAGGTCTGCGCCGCCGCGTTGTTGGCGCTCTCCGGCGCCGCCACGCCCTCGATGGCGCCGCGCCCGAAGCGCGACGGGTCCTTGGCCACCTTCTTCTCGAACGTGTAGGCCGCGAAGGCCGCGATGACGGCGCCGCCGCCCGGCAGGATGCCGAGGATGGAGCCGAGCAGCGTGCCGCGGCCGATCGCCGGGGCGCACGCCTTGAGGTCGGCCCAGGTCGGCATCAGGCCGGTGAGCTTGGCCTTGACGACGTCGCGCGACGAGGTGTGCTCCAGGTTGCGCATGATCTCGGCGAAGCCGAACACACCCATGGCGACGGTGACAAAGCCGATGCCGTCCGCCATCTCGGGGATGTCGAACGACATGCGCGACTGGCCTGTTTCGATGTCCGATCCGATCATCGACAGCATCAGGCCGAGCAGGATCATGGCCAGCGCCTTGACGACGGAGCCCTTGGCGAGCACCACCGCGAAGATCAGGCCGAGCACCATCAGCGAGAAGTACTCGGCCGGGCCGAACAGCAGCGCCACCGAGGTGAGCGGCGCGCCGAGCGCCGCCACCAGCACGGTGGCGACGCAGCCGGCGAAGAACGAGCCGATCGCCGCGATGGCGAGCGCCGGGCCGGCGCGGCCCTGGAGGGCCATCTGGTGGCCGTCGAGCGTGGTCACCACCGAGGCCGCCTCGCCCGGGATGTTGACCAGGATCGAGGTGGTCGAGCCGCCATACTGCGAGCCGTAGTAGATGCCGGCCAGCATGATCAGGGCGCCGACCGGCGGCAACCCGAAGGTGATCGGCAGCAGCATCGCGATGGTGGCGAGAGGGCCGACACCGGGCAGCACGCCGATCAGCGTGCCGACCAGCGTGCCGAGCATGCAGAAGCCGAGATTCGCGGGCGAGAACGCCACGCCGAAGCCGAGTGCGAGATTCGCGAGCAGATCCGTCATGACTGGGATACTCTCGGTCGAGGGAGCGCGCGCGCTCTCAGCGGAAGTTCAGGAAGGTCGAGAACGACAGCGTCGGCGACGGCCAGAGCTGTAGCGGCAGGCTGAGCGCAATGGGGAAGACGAGCACGCAGAACGCGGTCAGCACCGCCGCCCAGATCAGCGTCTCGACCCAGCGCATCTCGGTGCTGCCCAGCGACACGGTGACGATGCTGAGATAGCTCGCGATGATCAACCCGAACTGACGGATCGTGACGGCGAACAGAAGGGTGCCGAGCGTGATGAACAGCGGCCCGCGCCAGGCGTAGCGTTCGAGCCCGGGCCCCTGGGAGAACATGCCGACGATCATCACGATCAGGCTGAGGGCGGCCAGCACGGACGCGAAGATTCGAGGTCCGGTGCCGGGACCGAATGCAAAGCCCCGCATGCCGGGCAGATCGCTTCCGGCCCACAGCATGAACAGTGCGAGGCCGAACAGCACGAGACCGCCATAGTAGTCGCGCGGGTCGCGCACCGGCCACCGCAACGCCACGAGCGCGGCCGCGAAAACCAGGAGGGCGATGCCGGCGGCCAGCAGGACGTTGGCGATGGTCGAGCCGGGCGGCGAGACCCGGAAATAGCCCGCGATCGAGAGCAAGCCGATGATCGTCGGCGCCAACACGGACATGACCGTGCGTCGGCCTTGGGGAGCGCCCTGCGACGCCTGTACGCCCTCGGACATTAACATCCCCCTCCCTTGTCCTGCTGAAGACCGACACTCACGGACGTGAGCCGAAGACCGGAATTTCGACGTTCTCCCTACCATAAGGTCGCAGCGCGCAGGAAGCACACGATGGCTGCTTTGTGAATTGCTGCTACGCGAGCGCCGAGCGCGCGACCGACGATGCTGGACCACGCTCGCCTGTCAGGGTCGTTGAAACGGCGCTCCCGTGTGCGCCGCACTCCACTGGCAGAGCGGCTTCCGATACCTCCGCGGGCAACGCCGTCGCAACCGGCTACGCCTGCGACAGAGTGGCGGAGAGCCCGGCGAGCGCGTCGGCCGCATGGCTGGGCAGGCGACCCCGCATGCACGCTCTTCGGCAATGCAGCACGCGAATGATCACGTTCGGCCGCGGGACGGTGGCGCGACGAGGCGCAACTGCGCGTCGCATCCTCGGACCGCGCACTCGTCGATGTGAGGACATGCGTCGCCGTCGCGGCGTCGATCGTCTGCCCGCCTGTGAGAAGACGACGCGCGCGCGGAGCATTCGATTCGGATTTCCACGGCGATCGCCGACGAGATCGCCGGCTCGTATCGTTAGGCGAGATCAATCGATCATGCGCCGTGAGGGATGCCATCTCTGGTGGAGCCCGCGATGCTGGAATGCCTCGGAGCCCGCTTGGAAACGCCGACGGGACGACGCCGAGCCGGCCCACGGGTAATGCACCGGCTCCGCCCGCGCGATACGCAGGGTGCGGCCTCCAAGATGCGTGACGATCGAAGGCGCGGGCTCCACCCCATGCGCGGGCGCGCGGCAGAACCGCCCGGGGCGCGGCACGCGAACCGGACGCGCCGGTGACCGACGCTTCCGCCGCGACACCGGCAGCCCCTTCCGCGACGCGTGGGTTGCTCCTATATTGGCCCTGCCGGCTTGCCGGCTATGGCGATAAATGGCCGTCGTAATAAACCTTTCGGACCCGGGGGCGGTACCCGGCGCCTCCACCCGAGCCCAGACATGACGCGTCAGCGTCTCGCGGCTGGGCTCCGGCGGGGGCGAAATAGGATCGACGAGGGCGTAAAGGACGCGCTTTTGCCCGGCATGGTTCCGCCGTTATCGGGCCACTGCAATAGTTGCCAACGACAACTATGCTCCGGTTGCTCAGGCCGCGTAAGCGGTTTGAAAAACCGACTCTCAAGTCCTGACGGGTAGCACCGGCAGGCGGGGTTCGGAGGCACCTGGCAACAGAAGCCTCCACTCGTTTTCGGGACCGCGCAGCGGCGATGCCCTGCCCGGTTGTCTGACTGAGGTTAGACGGCCGGCCATCGTGTGCCGATGCCGCCGCGGCGTTGGAATCGAGCGCCGGCTCGCGCGCGTTGCGAGCGCCCGGCTGGTCCGAGCGTCGACTGGTGCGAGCGCCGGCTCGTATGAGCGCGGCCATCGTCGCGTCGTGCAACGCGCGTTGTGCAACGGAAGAGCCGCCGAGCTGGGCGTAGCCCGAATGGCGACGCGGGGTGGTGTTCGCATCGGGTAGCGCCTACGATCGCGGTCGAATCGTGCGCCGTTCCGAGGCTCCCATGCCGACCGACTACATCCGCTACGACATCCTCACCCAGACCGCGTTGCGGGGCGTGGTACGGACCGTGCTGGCCGACGCGGCCGCCAAGGGTCTGCCGGGCGACCACCACTTCTTCATCAACTTCGACACGCGCGCCCCGGGCGTGAAGCTGTCGCCGCGCCTGCTGGCCCAGTACCCGGCCGAGATGACGATCGTGCTCCAGCATCAGTTCTGGGACCTGACCGTCACCGACGAGGGCTTCGAGGTCGGCCTGTCGTTCAACGGCATCCCCGAGCGGCTGGTGGTGCCCTACGAGGCCATCAAGGGCTTCTTCGATCCCTCGGTGCAGTTCGGTCTCGAATTCGCCGTGCAGTCGGATCTGGTCGGCGATGCACCGGCGGACGATGCCGCAGCCGCGACGCCCGCCCCCAAGAGCATCGGCAACGGTCCCGGCAAGCCGGGTGCCCCGGCGCGTCCGGCGGCGGTTCACGACCGCCCGCCGCCCGCCGCCGAGCCGCTGCCGATCCCGGCCAATCCGACCGCCGAGAGCGAGCCGCCGCCCGACAAGCCGGCCGGCGGTGGCGAGGTCGTCCGGCTCGACCGCTTCCGGAAGAAATAGCTGCGCCGCCGTCCCGGACCCCCTGGTCCGGCACGGCCCGCGCGAGGCCCGGGGCCGAGGCCCCGGCCGAAGGACCCAGACATGCCCCCGACCCGCAGCGAAACGGATACCTTCGGCCCCATCGCGGTCGAGGCCGACCGCTATTGGGGCGCCCAGACCGAGCGATCCCGGCGCAACTTCCGCATCGGCGACGAGCGGATGCCGCTGCCGCTGATCCGCGCCCTCGCGCGCATCAAGCGGGTGGCCGCCGAGGTCAATGGCGGGCTCGGGCTGATCGAGCCGCGCCTCGTCGCCGCCATCGTGACGGCCGCCGACGAGGTGGCGGGCGGGCGCTTCGACGATCACTTCCCGCTGGTGGTCTGGCAGACCGGCTCCGGCACCCAGACCAACATGAACGTCAACGAGGTGATCGCCAACCGGGCGAACGAGCTGCTGGGCGCACCGCTCGGCGCCAAGTCGCCGGTGCATCCCAACGATCACGTCAACCGCAGCCAGTCGTCCAACGACTGCCTACCGACCGCCATCCACATCGCCGCCGTCGAGGAGATCGCCGGGCGGCTGCGGCCCGCCCTCGCCCATCTGCACCAGGCGCTCGCCGACAAGGCCACCGCCTTCGCCGACATCGTCAAGATCGGCCGCACCCATCTCCAGGACGCGGTGCCGCTGACGTTGGGCCAGGAGTTTTCCGGCTATGCGGCCCAGGTCGGATCGTCGATCGTCCGCATCGACATGGCGATGAAGGAGCTCTACCCCCTGGCCCAGGGCGGCACCGCGGTCGGCACCGGGCTCAACGCCCCGGCCGGCTTCGCCGAGCGCTTCGCGGCCGGCATGGCGGCCCTCACCGGCCACCCCTTCACGACCGCCGCCAACAAGTTCGAGGCGCTGGCCGCGCATGACGCCATCGTCTTCGCGCATGGCGCCCTCGCGGCCGCCGCGACGGCGCTGTTCAAGATCGCCAACGACATCCGCCTGCTCGCCTCGGGGCCGCGCTCCGGCCTCGGTGAGATCGCGCTGCCGGAGAACGAGCCGGGCTCCTCGATCATGCCCGGCAAGGTCAACCCGACGCAGAGCGAAGCGCTCACCATGGTGTGCTGCCAGGTCTTCGGCAACCAGACCACCGTCACCACTGCGGCGAGCCAGGGCCATTTCGAGCTGAACGTGTACAAGCCGGTGATCGCCCTCGCGCTGCTCCAGTCGGTGCGGCTGCTGGCCGACGCGGCGCGCTCGTTCACCGACCATTGCGTCGTGGGAATCCGCGCCGACGAAGCGCGCATCGCGGCGCTGACGGACCGCTCGCTGATGCTGGTGACGGCGCTCGCGCCGGCGATCGGCTACGACAAGGCGGCGGCGATCGCCAAGGCGGCGCACGCGGCCGGAACAACGCTGCGCGAGGAGGCGATCCGCCTCGGCCACGTCACCGCCGACGAGTTCGATCGTCTCGTCGTGCCGAGGAGGATGACACACCCGGATTGACTAATCCGGCATTTCCTGAGCCCAGTACGGACGGTGGCACCATCGCGAGTCTCTCGCGCGGCGCGCCGTCTCTCCTGCCGATCGGCCGACGCCGGACCGGGCACCCGGATCTGGCGCCGGGCTTGGCGCCGAGCCTGGACGCCGAATCCAGCGCTCCCCGTCCCGATCGGCCGACTTACCCCCGAAGGAGACCGTCATGGCCGAAATCGTCAACCTGCGAAGGGCCCGAAAACGCGCGGAACGTGATGCCGCCGCGGAACGCGCGGCCCACAACCGTGTTCTTCATGGGACGCCGAAGGCGGAACGAACGCTGATCGCGGCCCGGAAAGAGCTGTCGGAGCGCGCACTCGACCAGCATCGGCTCGAGACGGGAGAGGGTGAATGAAGTCCCCAGTCGTGAAACGCTCGATCGTGATCGCCGGACACAAGACGAGCGTCAGCCTCGAAGATGCGTTCTGGAAAGCGCTCAAGGAAATCGCGGCGGCGCGCCACGTCACCCTGTCGGATCTCGTGTCGACCATCGATTCCGAGCGCCGGCACGGCAACCTGTCGTCGGCGATCCGGCTGTTCGTGCTGGAGCACTATCGCACCGGCGGCGCTCCGGCCTCGTCCTCGTCCGGCCCGGAGGCGACGGAACGGTCGCCCCAATCGGCCCTGCGGGCGAGCTGAGCGGGTTCGAACGCACGACCAATCGGGCGGCGCCGCCGCGCGCGGCGCCGCGACCGACTGACGCATGCCCGACTGCCGACGGCGCACTCGCTCCGGCACCAATCCGACCAGGCTCCGATCCGCGGAATGACCGCCGAATGGATCGGCCGGATCTCGCATCACCCTATTGCAGATTGAACATCTGGAGCAGCGAGCGGACCGGCGACGGCACCGAGGACGGCTGCTGTGGCGGTTGCGCCTCGCGAGACTGACCGGGCGGAGCTGGCGCGGCGGCTCCGGCGGGGCGCGTCGCCGGGGGTGATCGCACCACGGGGCCGGGTCGCACCTCGATGGCGGGCGGCAAGGCCGGCGCCGACGGCTCCGCTGTTCCGGTGACCGCGGGATCGACGGTGGGCCGCGCCGCCGCCTCGCGGGCCGCCCGCTCCCGGGCCGCCTGCTCGCGTGTGGCCTGCTCCCTCTGCTCCCGGGCGACCTGCTCGCGCGCCTGCCGCTCCTGCTCCAGCCGAAGCCGCTCGGCCGCCCGCTCCGCCGCGGCCGCGGCGGCTCGTTCGGCGGCCGCAGCCTCGCGCCGCTTCGCTTCCTTCTCGGCGGCCTCGACCCGCTTGGCCTCCTGCTCGACACTGCGCAGCGTCACCCAGGTCACCAGGGCGGTCGTGTCGACGGTGCGCTTGGGCGCCGAGGGCGGCCCGCGCAGCGCCACGCCCAGCTCCGGCCGGCGGCCGCCGGGGCCGTCGTCGCGGGGGGGCGCCGTCAGCGTCACGCGGGCGTCGAGCGCGTCCGCGCCGAGATCGAGCCCGGCGGTCAGCGCCACCGCGGCGCCATCGACCGTCGCCTCCATGGGGCCGAGCCGAACCCGTCCGTCCACGATGGCGAGCGCTCCGGCGGCGCTCGGCACCGCGAGCCGCCCCGCCTCCAGGGCCGAGCCCACATAGCCGGCCAGCCGCTCCAGGGGGAGGCCGCGCTCCACCGCCCGGATGCCGGCGTCGATCGCCTTGGGGTCGATCCCGGCGACCTGCGCCCGCTCGACCCGCACCGCCCCGCTGCCGGCGAGCGCTCCGACCAGCGCGGCGGGGCTGAGCCCCGCCCCCTCGATCTCCGACGACAGCGACACCCGTCCCTCGGCCGGCGGCGCCTTGCCGGTGCCGGGCAGAAGCAGCGCCAGATCGGCGTCGACGAGGGCGAGGCGAGCCTGCGCGGCGAGCCCGGTCGGCACCGTCCTCAGGGTCGCGTCCGCCGACAGCGCACCGCCCGCGAGCGTGCCGCCCAGGCCCTCGACGGCGAGCGAGGTGCCGTCGAGCCGCAGCACGGTCTCCACGTCGCGGGCGACCAGGCCGGGCCACAGCGTCGCGCGGGCCGCCGCGATCTCGACCCGCCCGTGCAGATCCGCGAAGGCGGGCCGGCCGAACGGCTCGCTCGACCACGCCGATCCCTCACGCGCCGATCCCTCGCGCCCGGCGGTGGGCGGCGGCCGTCGCGCCGCGGCACCGGAGAGCAGCGCGACGAGCGGTGCCGCGTCCACCTCGGACGCCTCGATGCGGCCCGACACGGTGCGCGGCGCCGCCCGCGTCAGGCCGAGATGGCCGGTGACGGTGGCGCCCGCGACCCGGCCGGCGAGATCGTCGAGGCGCACTGTAGTGTCGTCGAGGCTCAACCGGGTGCGCAGCGTCGCCGGCAGCGGCGGCGCACCGGGAAGTGCGAGAACCCGCAGGTCGGCGGCGGTGAGCGAGAGGTCGGCGCGCCCCGCGGTGCGGTCGCCGCCGCGGCGGCCGGTGCCGGTGGCCGACACCTGGAGGCCGCCGGCGGCGATCTCCAGCTTGGCGTCGATGTCGCCGTCGAGCCGGCCACCGCCGGTCAGCGTCAAGGTGGCGGGCCTGCGGTCGATGGCGGCGAGCCGGTCGAGCCCGGTGAGGGCGGCGAGCGCCGCGCCCTCCTTGGCCTCCACGGTGCCGTCGAAGCGCAGCCGCGCGGCGGCGGGGGCCGCCGGATCGCCGGTGGCGGTCACGGTGGCGGCGAGCCGCATGGCGCCGACGCGGCCGTCGAGCGCCAGCCGCGCCTGCGCCCGCGTCGCGGACGGGGCGGCCGGATCGGCGACCGGATCGATGGTCGGCTCCACCTCCAGCTTGGCGCGCAGCTCGGTCGGGCCGAGCCCGGTGACGGTGCGGCGCAGCTCGTCGGCGGAGCGCGGCGCGATCTCGGTGGCCAGCGCCACCAGCATGTCGGCCCGCGGTGCCTTGACCAGCAGGGTGACGGCGCCGCGCGGCGCCACGCCCTGGAGGGCGCTGCCGGCCGGGGCGAGCGCGGTGGTGTCGATGCGGCCGGACGCCTCCAGGGTGGCGCCGCGGAGATCGCCGACCGTCAGCCGCTCCACCGTCAGGCCGCCGGCGTCGAAGCCGAGCCGGGCGTCGACGCGGCTCGCCTCGATGGCGCCCCACGCGGCCTTGCCGGCCGACAGCGACAGGCCGGCCTCGCGCGGCCAGTCGGCGAGGCTGCCGCCGAGGACGCCGCGCAGCAGCGCCGCGGTGCCTTCGAGATCGATCTCGGCCGCCGTCAGGGCGGCGTCGATCCGGGCCGGACGGCCGTCCGCCGGCCGGGTGTAGGCGACGCGCCCTTCGATCGACTTGCGGTCCACCGTGGCGGCGAGCCGCTCGATGGCGACGCGGTCGCGGTCGGCCGTCACCTCGCCGCTGGCCCGCAGCGGCCCCACGGCGGGACGGGCCGGATCGGCGCGGCCCCCCTCGATCCAGGCGGCGAGGCCCCACGGGTCGGACGACTCGATCGTCACCGGGCCCGTGAAGGCAAGATCGGCCCCCGCCGCCAGGGTGCCGCCGAGACGGACCTGGGTCAGGCCCGGCAGGCGCGCCTCGATGTCGGTGAGGCGGAGGCCGCCGTCGGGCGTCGTCGCCACCGTGCCCCGCAGCCCCTGGAGGGTGCTGCCGGCCGCCGTGAGCGCTTCGATGTCGAGCCGTGCCGTCGTCGGCAGCGGCGGCCGCAGTGTGACCAGAAGGCGCCGCATCGCCTCGGGCACCACGACCAGCGGCCGCGCCCCACCGGCCGGGCCGGCGGCCGCCGCGGGCGGCGTCGCGGTGCCCGGGATCACGCGGTCGAGATCGAGCTGGCGGCCCGAGACGGCGAGGTCGAGCCGCGGGAAGCGGCCGAGCACCAGGTCGGCGGTGCCGGCGAGGCGCAGGGCGCGCTCCTCCGGACCGTACTGAAGCTCGCCCTGGGTGAGCGACAGCCGCGCCGGGGTGGCATTGAGCCGCCCGGTGAGGCGCCAAGGCTCACGCAGATCCAGTTCGCGCAAGTCTAACTCATGCGGCCCGGACGGCCCGGCACCAGCGCGGACGCCGCGGCTCGCCGCCGCCGGCCGCGCGAGCGTCACGCCGCCCTCCCAGCGCGGGCCGGGCGTGTCGAGCCGCAGCACCCCGTCGGCCTCGACGGTCAGCGGCCGGTCGAGGGGGTCGAGCCCGAAACGCAGGCGCACGGCCCCGTCGGGGCCGGGCCGGCCGGTCGCCAGGCGCACGCCGTACAGGGTGCCGCCGGTCACGAAGGCGCCCTCGCCCCGCAGCGGCCCGGCGAGGGAGCGCAGGTCGCCCTTGAAGGTGAGGTTGTCGAGGGTGAGGCTGCCGCCGCTCGCCGGATCGGCCAGCACGGCGCGGCCGTGCTCGATCACCAGCCGGTCGATGGACAAGCGCTCGGGATCGAAGCCGGCCGGCAGCGACGGGGCCGCCAGGCGGCCGCCCGGATCGAGAGCGAGGGCGAGCTGCGGCGCATCGAGCGACAGCTCGGCGACCCGCCACTCGCCCCGCATCAGCGGCGCCAGCGCCAGCTCCACCCGCAGGGCGCGGGCGCTCACGCGGGTGCCGCCCGCCGTGACCGAGACACCGCCGAGATCGAGCGAGGGGGTCGGCAGCACGCGCACCGCGATCGGCCCGCCGATCGACACCGGCGCCCCGACGGCACGGCTCGCCTCCGTCTCGAAGGTCTCGCGCCAGCCGTCCCAGTCGACGAAATGCGGCCCGACCAGCGCCGCGAGCAGCGCCAGGATCATCGCCAAGGCGAGGCCGAGAAGGGTGGTCTGCACCAGCACGCTCCGGACGGACGATGCGCGAAACGCCCCTGCCCGACTGTTCTCGGCGCGCATCGTCGAGGTCGCGAGCCCCACCGGCGTGTCGCTCCGACACACCGACGGGCGCCAAGTCGAGGGTTCCCCCGTGAACGCCAACTGTCGCGAGAATCGGCGGCGATTATATGTCTTTGCCGACGTTTTGCCGCAAGCGATCCGGGCTCAGCCGACGGCGACGATCTTGCCGGGGTTCATGATACCGGCGGGGTCGAGCGCCGCCTTGACGGCCGCCATCACGGCGAGCGCCGGGGCGCCGAGTTCGGCCTTCAGGTACTTCATCTTGCCCTGGCCGATGCCGTGCTCGCCCGTGCAGGTGCCGTCCATGGCCAGCGCCCGCTCGACCATCCGCTCCAGGAGCGCCTCGGCCCGCACCACCTCGTCGCGGTCCTCGGTGTCGACCATCAGGGCGAGATGGAAGTTGCCGTCGCCGACATGGCCGACGATCGGCGCCACCAGGCCGCTCGCGGCGATATCGGCCTGGGTCGCGGTCACGCATTCGGCGAGCCGCGAGATCGGCACGCAGACATCCGAGGCGATCGCCTTGGCGCCGCGGCGCAGCGCGTTGGCGGCCCAGTAGGCATCGTGCCGCGCCTGCCACAGCCGGCTGCGCTCCTCCGGCAGGGTCGCCCAGTCGAACGGGCCGCCGCCGTGCTCGGCGGCGATCTCGCCGAAATGCTCCGACTGCTCGGCGACGCTCGCCGGGCTGCCGTGGAACTCGACGAACAGCACCGGCGTCTCCGGCAGCGCGAGGCGCGAATAGGCGTTCACGGCTTTCACCTGCAAGGCGTCCATCAGCTCGATGCGGGCCACCGGGATGCCGATCTGGATGGTGGCGATCACCGCCTTGCAGGCCGCCTCGACGGTGGGGAATGGGCAGACCCCGCCGGCGATCGCCTCCGGGATGCCGTGCAGCTTGAGCGTCAGCTCGGTGATGATGCCCAGCGTGCCCTCCGAGCCGACGAACAGCCGCGTCAGGTCGTAGCCGGCCGACGACTTCTTGGCGCGGCGCGCCGTCGTCATCAGCTCGCCATTGGCCAGCACGGCCTTCAGGGCCAGCGTCACGTCCTTCATGGTGCCGTAGCGCACCGCGTTGGTGCCCGAGCAGCGCGTCGCCGCCATGCCGCCGAGCGCCGCGTCGGCACCGGGATCGAGCGGGAAGAACAGGCCCTGGTCGCGCAGATGCTCGTTGAGCTGCTTGCGGGTGACGCCGGGCTCGACCACCACGTCGAGATCGTCGGCATGGACGGCGAGCACCCGGTTCATGTCGCGGGTGTCGACCGAGACGCCGCCGAAGGGCGCATTGATCTGGCCTTCGAGCGAGGTGCCGGTGCCGAACGGCACGATCGGCACACGGTGCGCGGCGCAAATGCGCACGATCTTTTGAACATCAGCGGTGCATTGCGGAAACACCACGGCGTCGGGCGGCTGGGCGGCGATCCAGCTCGCCGAGTTGGCGTGCTGCTCGCGGGTCGCCGCCGCGGTGGTGACCAACTCGCCGAACGTGTCCCGCAGCGCTGTCAGAACGGCCGCCACGGCCTCGCGAGCGGGGCGCGGCGGCGGCGGCGCGACGGCGAGGCCGGCCGCGCCGGCGAGGGTCGAGAGGGTCATCGGGAGGCTCGTTTCGGGTTGCGCCGCAGCGTCCGGACAGGCGATCTTGTTCGCGACTTCGCCATGAAACGCTGGCATACTGGTTCCATGAATCTGATGATCGACCATTCCGACCTCAAGCCGGTGTTTTTCGCACCGTTCGTCTCGTCCGTGATGCGGGTCGAGACGGAATGGATCGACTACAATGGCCATCTCAACATGGCCTACTACAACGTCCTGTTCGATCGCGCGGCCGACGAGGTGCTGGCGCTGATCGGCGCCGGCCTCGACTACGTCGCGCTCAAGCGGCATTCGTATTACACGGCCGAGACCCATCTGCGCTACCTGCGGGAGCTGAAGGCCGGCGACGCGGTGCGCGCAACCGTCCAGCTCCTCGACCACGACGCCAAGCGGCTGCATTACTTCCAGCAGCTCTTCCATGCCGAGCACGGCTTCATGGCCGCCACCCTGGAGGTGATGGCTTTGCATGTCGACATGGAGGCGGGACGTACCGCGCCGACCCCGCCCCCCATCGCGACCCGTCTGGCCGAGATGAAGGCGGCGCATTCCCGCCTGCCGCGGCCCGAGGCCGCCGGCCGCCGCATCGCCATGCCGCATCGGGCTTAGCCCCGCCAGGACGCCTGCGCTCCCTTTTCCCTTCTCCCCGCGTGTGGGGAGAAGGTGGCTCACCGCGCGGGAGCGAGCCGGACGAGGGGGCGCCTCCGTATCCACGCGACGCTCCTCACCCGCCGCCATCCACATGCAGTCCACGCCCCTCCCCTTGCGCCGGCGCGGGTGCCATCTTTAGGACGAACGATTCGTGAATACGGGCCCGTCCGCGCGCCCGCGATCCCGGCCGGCCCCGAAAAGACCGGCGATCTGGAACCGGAATGGCCGATCTCTCCAAGCATCCCGTCGCCCCCGCCCCGCCGCCGCCCACGCCCGGCGGCATCGCGGCCCGCGCCCGCGGCGCCCATCGGGCGCCCTATCTCGACGGGCTCAACCCCGAGCAGCGGCTGGCGGTCGAGACCCTCGACGGCCCGGTGCTGGTGCTGGCCGGCGCCGGCACCGGCAAGACCCGGGTGCTGACCACCCGCATCGCCCACATCCTCAGCCTCGGCCGCGCCCGCGCCGGGGAGATCCTCGCCGTCACCTTCACCAACAAGGCGGCGCGCGAGATGAAGACCCGCATCGGGTCGATGGTGGGCGAGGTGGTGGAAGGCATGCCGTGGCTCGGCACCTTCCACTCCATCGGCGCCAAGATCCTGCGCCGGCACGCCGAGCTGGTGGGGCTCAAGCCGGCCTTCACGATCCTCGACACCGACGACCAGATCCGCCTGCTCAAGCAGCTCATCGCGGCCGAGAACATCGACGAGAAGCGGTGGCCGGCGCGCCTGCTCGCCAACCAGATCGACCACTGGAAGAACCGCGGCCTGACCCCCGACCAGGTCTCGGCCGGCGAAGGCGCCGCCTTCGCCAACGGCCGCGGCCGCGACCTCTACGCCGCCTATCAGGCGCGGCTGAAGACCCTGAATGCCGCCGATTTCGGCGACCTTCTCTTGGAGACCATCCGGCTGTTCCGCGAGCACCCGGAGGTGCTGCGGCAGTACCAGACGCGGTTCAAGTACATCCTGGTCGACGAGTACCAGGACACCAACGTCGCCCAGTACCTATGGCTGCGGCTGTTGGCGCAGCGGTCGAGCCAAGGCACGGCGCTCACGCCGGCCGCCGTGCCGGCGGAACAGTCGAGCGCGGCCGGTGAGGGCGAGCCACCCTCCTCATTGCGGACCCCGGTTCCCCCTCACCCGGCATCCGAGCGACGCTCGGATGCCGACCTCTCCCCGCAGGGGCGAGGTGAAACGGCGCCCGTGGCACGGTCGAGAACGACGTCCGGCCTCGAGCAGAAGAACATCTGCTGCGTCGGCGACGACGACCAGTCGATCTACGGCTGGCGCGGCGCCGAGGTGGACAACATCCTGCGCTTCGACCACGACTTCCCCGGCGCCACGGTGATCCGGCTGGAGCGCAACTACCGCTCCACCGCCCACATCCTCGGCGCCGCCTCGCACCTGATCGCCCACAACGAGGGCCGGCTCGGCAAGACGCTGCGCTCCGAGGGCGCCGAAGGCGACAAGGTGGTGGTGTCGTCGGCCTGGGACTCCGAGGAGGAGGCGCGCGCGGTCGGCGAGGAGATCGAGCAGCTCCAGCGCCGCGGCCAGCGGCTCGACGAGGTCGCGATCCTGGTGCGCGCCTCGTTCCAGATGCGCGAGTTCGAGGATCGCTTCGTCACCCTCGGCCTGCCGTACCGGGTGATCGGCGGCCCGCGCTTCTACGAGCGCGCCGAGATCCGCGACGCCATAGCGTATCTGCGCCTGGTCGCCCAGCCGGCCGACGACCTCGCCTTCGAGCGCATCGTCAACGTGCCCAAGCGCGGCCTCGGCGACGCGACCCTCCAGGCGCTGCACGACCTCGCCCGCGCCCGCGGCGTGCCGCTCTCCGAGGCGGCGCGGCTGATGGCGGCGACCGACGCGCTCAAGCCGAAGCCGCGTGCCGCGCTGCGCGACGTCGTCGCCGCCTTCGACCGCTGGCGCGCCCAGCGCGACACCCTGCCCCACACCGAGCTGGCCGAGATCGTGCTGGACGAGTCCGGCTACACCGAGATGTGGCAGAAGGATCGCTCGGCCGACGCCGCCGGCCGGCTGGAGAACCTCAAGGAGCTGGTGCGCTCCATGGAGGAGTTCGAGAACCTCCAGGGCTTCCTGGAGCATGTCGCGCTGGTGATGGACACCGACCGCGGCGACGACAACGAGGCGGTGTCGATCATGACGCTGCACGCCGCCAAGGGGCTGGAGTTCGACACCGTGTTCCTGCCCGGCTGGGAGGAAGGGCTCTTGCCGCACCAGCGCTCGCTCGACGAGAACGGCCGCGCCGGGCTGGAGGAGGAGCGCCGTCTCGCCCATGTCGGGCTGACGCGCGCCCGCAAGCTCGCCCGCATCTCGTTCGTGTCCAACCGCCGCATCCACGGCTCGTGGACGTCGAGCCTGCCGTCGCGCTTCCTCGACGAGCTGCCGGAGGAGCACGTTCACGTGGAGGAGGCCAAGGGAGGCTTCGGTGGCGGCCTGTCGGGCTACGGCCACGCCTACGGGGGCCGCTTCGACACCACCGCGGCATTCGGATCGGGCTACGGCACCCCGGGCTGGCGGCGGGCTCAGCGCCGCCGCGGCGGCTTCGACGAGGACCAGAGCGAGTATTCCCAGGACTGGGAGCCCGAGGGCCGCATGCGCGACGCGGCCGGAGGCGCCGACCGACGCGCCGGCGACGGCCGCGATCGGACCTCGTGGGGAAGCCCCGGGCGGGCGGACACCCGCTCCGGCGGCCCGCGCGGCGGCACGCCCCTCGCTCCGCTGGTCGCGCCCTCGTCGCCGGGCGGCGCCGCCCGCCGCGGTCCGCTCACCATCGAGGGCGAGCTGGTCGCCCGCTCGACCGGCGATCCTTCGGCCTTTTCGGTCGGCGACCGCATCTTCCACCAGAAGTTCGGCTATGGCCGCATCCGCGTCGTCGACGGCAACAAGCTCACCATCCAGTTCGACAAGGCCGGCGAGAAGAAGGTGGTCGACAGCTTCGTGAAGAAGGCGTGAGGCGGGAAGCGCTGCCGCGACCCGCGCCTCGCCCAGGGCTTCGCAGCCTCTCTACGTGCTTCTCGCCGTCGCGGTAGAGCCGAGACATCCACCGCATTGTCAGAGACTTGCGTCCCTTTGTTGCCGAAGCGCAGCAGCGGCACGTCTCAGCCCCGGCGAAGGGGCACCGCAGGCCTGCGAATTGACCGACCTTCCCGTTTCTGTATCGTCGTACTAGTCAGTGGGTGGGGTCGACTCGACTAGTCCGAGTCGAGATGTCATGTGCAGCGTCGCATCAGTGCAGCGTCGCATCAGTGCAGTGTCGGTGTCGGCGCGGACCGAGCGAGGCCATTTTCAGTCTCCTCGGCGCGGCTTGCCCGGCGCAGCTCAGCCGGCGCGGCTTGCCGTCGTCTCTCTCCCCTCTGCCATCTCGATTTTCAGCCGGCGGCGCCGTGCCGCCGGCCACATTTGTTCGTGACATGAAAGGCCCTGCCATGCCTGCCCTCCTGCCCGTTCCGCGCCCCGGTGTCGTCCTGTTCGCGGCGGCTCTGGCGCTGGCCTCGATCGCGGCCCCGCCGCCGGCGGCGGCGCAGCATCGTGGCTTCTTGGCGGGCGCGGTGGTCGGCGCCGTCGCGGGTGCCATCATCTCGCAAGGCATCGCCCGGGCGCAGCCGGGCTACGCCGGGCAACCGCGCGCCCGCCGCGCCGCGGCCCGGCCGCAGCGCGCCAGGACCGGCATGGCGACCCAGAAGAACAACGGGGTCCGGCCGGTCTCCGATCCGTTCTCCGGGGTCGCGCCCGCCTCCACCACGCCGGTCGCCGGCAACTGAGCCGCCCCCCACAACCGCGTCGCCCGATCGTCGGAGGTCGACCATGGGTCCTCGCAGCGTCGTTCATCGCAACATCCTTGCGGCGCTCCTCGGTGGCGCTCGCCGGAGCGTCCTCACGGCGCTCCTGCTGCTGACGGCGATGGCGATCGCGACGACCCGGCCGGCCGCCGCCGAGGGCGGGCTCGCCATCGAGAAGCTGTTCGGCACCGTGCGCGGCTGGCAGGTCGGGTTCAGCAGCAGCGTCGGCGGCTGCGTGGCGGCGGCGACCTACCGGGACGAGACCACCGTGTGGATCGGCTTCGGCGACGAGAGCAGCCCCTACATCGCCTTCACCAACCCGAAGTGGCGGTCGATCCAGGTCAAGAGCGGCTACGACCTGCGCATCGAGACCCGGCGCACCATCTGGAACGGTCGTTTCTACGGCTTCGACCGCGGCACCGAGAAGGGCATCTTCACGACCGATCTGAAGGCCGAGTTCCTCGGCGAGTTCGCCGACTCGGCCGGCATCAAGGTGGTGCTGAACCGCGCCGTCATCGCCCAGCTCTCGCTCGACGGCTCGCGCGCCGCGCTCGGCGCCATCATCACCTGCCAGAAGAGCTTCCTGGAGGCCGCCGCCAAGGGCGGCACGACGCCGGAGCGCAGCGGCCGCGGGCGCCAGGAGGCCGAGGACGGCGGCAGCAAGTCGGGCACCGGCTTCTTCGTCTCCAAGGACGGCCATGTGCTGACCAATCAGCACGTCGTCGAGGGCTGCCGCCGAGTGAAGATCGCAGCCGTCGGCCAGAAGTCGGCGGCCGCCGACATCGTGGCCCGCGACAAGATCAACGACCTCGCCCTGCTGAAGACCACGGCGGTGCCCGTTGTGGTGCCGGGCTTCCGGGCGCAGCCGCGGCTGGGCGAGCCGGTGTCGGTGTTCGGCTTCCCGCTGTCCGAGATCCTGTCGTCGTCGGGCAACTTCACCATCGGCAGCGTCACCGCCCTGGCGGGTCTCGGCGACGACACCCGCATGGTGCAGATCTCGGCGCCCGTGCAGCCCGGCAACAGCGGCGGCCCGCTGATCGACAAGTACGGCAACGTGATCGGCGTGATCGTCTCCAAGCTCAACGCCCTCGGCGTCGCGGCGGCGACCCGCGACATCGCCCAGAACGTCAACTTCGCCATCAAGGCGGCGATCGCGCTGAACTTCCTGGCCGCCAACGGCGTCGTGCCGGCCGAGGCGTCGACCACCCGCGAGATCCCGCCGGAAGCCGCCGCGGAGCTCGCCAAGACCTTCACGGTCCGCATCACCTGCGACTAGAGCATTTTCCGGCGAAGTGGGACCCGGTTCGCCGTCGAAAATGCGATCAAATAAGGACTTCTAGAGCGGGGCCGATCCAGTTGGATCGGATACCGCTCTAAGGCGGCGCGCTGCCGATGCGGAGGGGCACCGCAGCGCGTTCACCATCGCGACAGGGGGCCGGAACCGAAGCGGGCGATCGACGTTGAGTCGCGCATCCGACCGCGTCGGCCCCGTGTTCCGAGTGAGCCCATGACCCGATCCCGCGTGCAGGTCCGCCCGGCGCTTCTCGCCGCGGCGTTCGTCGCCGTTCCGCTCGCCGCCGCCCCGCTCGACGCCGCCGAGGCGGCCCTGCTGGTCAGGATCGACAAGTCGAGCCAGCGCATGACCGTGGTGGTCGACGGCGCGCCGCGCTATTCCTGGCCGGTGTCCACCGGCCGCGCCGGCTACAGCACCCCGAACGGCACGTTTTCGCCGACCCGGATGCATCGCTCCTACTTCTCGCGCAAGTACTACAACTCGCCGATGCCCTATTCGATCTTCTTCCATGGAGGCTATGCGATCCACGGCTCCTACGAGATCGCGCGGCTCGGCGGCCCGGCCTCGCACGGCTGCGTGCGGCTGCACCCGTCCAACGCCGCCACCCTGTTCTCGCTGGTCAAGCAGCACGGCACCGGCAGCACCCGCATCGTGGTCACCGGCGCGGCACCCGCCGGCCCCGCGCGGGCGCCGCGCGAGATGGCGCCGGTCGACGACGAGCCGGTTGTGTCGTACCGGCAGGTCAATCCCTACGGGGCTTATGGAGGGACCTACTATCAGCCCTATCAGCCGGCCCAGCCGTATGCGCCGCGCCCCTATCCGGGCGGCTACGCGCCTTATCGCTGGGGCTGGTGAGGCGGCCTCACGGCGGCGGATGAACCCCGCCGCGCCGATCATTCGGACCCGAGATCAGACCGTGCGGGCAATGCCCAGACCGGGCGCCGCATTGGCCAGCATGTCGGTCTGCTGCTGAAGCAGGCGTTGGAACAGCTCACGGGTGCCGGCATTGGCCCGGACCTTGTCGGTCATCGGCAGGCCGGGACCCTGGAGCGCGACGCCGAACTCGCTGCCGCTGACCGAGCCGTCGCCGTCACCGTCGAGCGCGTCGAACAGGGCGCGGCGGTCGGCCGACTGGCCCCCCAGCCCCGCCACCACGTCGTCGAACTCCGACTTGCCGATGCGGCCGTTGCCGTCCCGATCGAGCCGCGAGAACAGTTGGCTCGACAGCGCCCCGGTGGCATTGCCGCGGGCCTGGAGAGCGAGCATCGCCCGCATGGTGTCGGGCGACACCGGATTGGCGCCCGGCGCCGCGGTGGCGGAGGGTGCGGCGGGGCCGGACGTCGCGGCGGCATCGGGCACCCCGAAGCCCGTCGCGGCCGGCGCGCCCGCCGGCTTGCCGCCCGAGGACACCACGTCCTTCAGCGACGACAGGAGATCGACGGCCGTGAGGGCCGCACCAGCGGCGAGAAGCATCATGGCGTGGCTCGTCCACAAGAGGTCCCGCCGACCGATCTGCAAGTCGCGTGCCGCCGATTTTCTCTTTTCGTATCAATGACCGTCATCACCGTGGACCGGCAGTCCCTGCCGCTCCGGGCGCGGCGCGGGAAAATCCTGCCGCCTCTCGGGTCGCCCGAGCCTTGAGCCGCCCGGCGATCTGCGGCACACCGGCGCATCGGTCCCGGCCTCTCGGCCGGCACCTCGTCCCGGACCGTCCAGCCATGACCCCTCTGCCCCTCAAGATCGCTCCCTCCATCCTGTCGGCCGACTTCGCCCGCCTGGGGGAGGAGATCCGCGCGGTCGACGCCGCCGGCGCCGACTGGATTCATGTCGACGTGATGGACGGTCACTTCGTCCCCAACATCACCATCGGGCCGGACGTGGTGAAGGCGCTGCGGCCGCACACCGGCAAGCCGTTCGACGTGCACCTGATGATCGCGCCCTGCGATCCCTATCTGGCCGCCTTCGCGGCGGCGGGCGCCGACGTGATCACCGTGCATGTGGAGGCCGGGCCGCATGTCCACCGCTCGCTCCAGGAGATCCGCCGGCTCGGCAAACGGGCCGGCGTCACGCTCAATCCCGGCACGCCGGAGAGCACGGTCGAGCACCTGATCGACGACGTCGACCTGATCCTCGTGATGTCGGTCAATCCGGGCTTCGGCGGACAGGCGTTCATCCCGGCCGCGCTGGAGAAGATCCGGCGGCTACGGGCGCTCGCCGGCGATCGGCCGATCGACATCGAGGTGGATGGCGGGGTGACGCCCGAGAATGCCGGCGCCGTGGCGGCGGCGGGCGCCAACGTGCTGGTGGCCGGCTCGGCGGTGTTCAAGGGGCGGACGCCGCAAGCCTATCGCGACAACATCGCGGCGATCCGGACGGCCGCGGCGGCGGCCCGCGGCGAGATCGCCTGAGCCGAGCCACGCAAGGCCACCAAAGCCCGCCGCAGGGCGAACCGATCCGCCGGCGGCAAACTCGGAACTCTCGGCTGGGTTCCGGATAGCCGCCTTCGCGGCTTCCGGAACGACCACCGAACTGATCAGCCGGATCTCGAATCAGCCCGCCTCGCCCGCCACCCGGGCGGCGAGCGCGACCGCCTGCATGCGGTTGTCGAGCCCGAGCCGGCGCAGCACCGCGGCGACGTGCAGCTTGGCGGTGTTGGCCGAGATGCCGAGCGCCTCGGCGATCTCGCCGTTGCTGCGTCCCTCGCCCAGCAGGGCGAAGACCTGGCGCTGGCGCTTGGGGAGCTGATCGACGATCGACAGCGGCTCGGACGGCGTGGCCGCTTCGGCGCCACGCTCGGACGGCCGTGCGGCGCCGGCGGCGGAGGCCGGAGTTCCCTCGGGAGCCGCCGCATGGGTCCGGGCGCCCTCGATCGAGCGCGCGATGGTGTCCTCGATGGTGTGCACGATGGCATCGAGCGCCGCCCCGGAGAGCGGCTCCGGCGCATGGCGAATGCGAAGCCCCGTGCGGCCGAGATCGGCCGGCAGCAGCTCGGACAGATCGAGATGCAGAAGCGTGGCACCCCGCGGGCGGACATCCGCCGTCGGCGCGGCGACCAGCAGAATCCAGCGGGTATCGCGCGACGAGCGGCACGGATACACGCAGGTGACGAGATCGCAATGCCCCTCGATCAACGCCTCGATCTGGCGGGCGCGATCGGCCGGACACAGGGACAGGTAGTTGAGGCCGCGGCCGCCGTCCGGCAGCGTCGCGCCATTGGCCGGGTTGGGGTCGCGCCACGTCGCATCGGTGTCGACGATGGTGCCGTCCGGATCGAGCACCGTGACGTTCGTCGCCAGGGCGCGCAGCGTCTCGAAGCGGGCCAGAGCGGTCGGCATGGCTGATCGCACCCGGGAGGTGTCGTCGAGCAGTCCCGTCACAGATCGTAAAGTGAGTTTGACGGGATCGGTTGTCAATCAAAACGATCAGTCGCGCAGCGCGCGGCTGGTCTACTCGGCCCCGAGGGCCGGCACCAGCGCGCGCTCACCATGCAGGCGGGCGCCGAGCGCCACCGCCTGCATACGGTTGTCGAGCCCGAGCCGGCGCAGAACCGCCGAGACATGCAGCTTGGCGGTGTTCATGGAGATGCCCAGCGTGTCGGCGATCTGGGCGTTGCTCATCCCCTCGCCCAGCAGTGCCAGCACCTGGCGCTGACGCCGGGGCAGCGACGCCGGCACCACCGTGGCGGCGATCCCGCGCGGCACCGCGGCGGCAGCGTCGGCGGACAGCCCGCTCGCCCGCGGGCCGGCGAGACGCGCGAGCGCCTGCTCGACGGCCCGCACGATCGCGTCGGTGGTGTCGGCGGCCAGCACCTCGGGATGATGGGCGGCGCGCAGCGCCGCATTACCCGGGTCGAACGGCAGCACGGCGGAGAGATCGAACCGGATCACCGCGATGCGCCGTGGCGGTGCCGCGGAGCGCGGAACCGCCAGCATCAGCATCCAGCAGCCGGAGGCCGCCCGCCCCTCGCAGCGGCACACCGAGGTGAACACGTCGCAGCGGCCGGCGATGACGTCGGCGAGCCCGCTCGCCTGGTCGGGCGCGCAGCAGGCGAGGAACCGTGCCCCGATCCCGGCCTGAAGCGGATCGATGTCCATGGCGGCCACGAAGGCACGCCAAGCGCCGTTGATGTCGCGGATGGTCCCATCGGAATCGAGGACCGCGACCTGGAGCGGAGCCGAGGTCAGCGTCTCGAACGGACCCGTCGGCATGGCCATGGAGCGGATACCGGATGTGCAGCGGAAGGCTCGGCCGGAGACTGGCCGCACGATCTGGTATGTAAGGTATTCTTGACAGTCAAGAGTGTCAACCGTGCAAACACCTAGTCGCCGGGTCTAGTCGGCGGCGGCTGGCCGGGTCGCCGACGACCTGCTCCACTCGTCCGAGACGCAGACTTATTGGGGACGCAGGCGGACCGGCATCGTCACGGTCACCTGAAGGCCGAGGCCGATACTCTCATAGGAAATCGTGGCGCCGAGCCGACGCCCCAGGGAGCGGATCAGGATCAGCCCCAGCCCGCCGTCCCGGCGCGGGTCGAACTCGGCCGGCAGCCCGATGCCGTCGTCGCTGACCGTGAGCGTCAGAGTCCCGACCGGATCGACGTGGCTGCCGATCTCCAGGACGCCAGGTATCCCGGCCGGATGGGCGTGCTCGATGGCGTTGATGATCAGCTCGGTGGCGATCAGCGACAGCCTCGCCACATCGACCACCGGAAGCAGGCAGCGCGGCGCGATATCGACGCGGATATCGAAGCGGCGCGCGCGCGCCATGCGTCCGACGATCTGCTCGCACAGCTCGAGCAGGACCGCACCGAAATCAATCCGGTCCAGCGACGTCGAGGGCACGATCCGCCGGTGCAGGCTGAGCATCGTCTCGATGCCCATCACGACCTCGGCCATCAGCATCGCGGCGACTTCGGACGAAGGCGGCCGTTCCGATGGCTCGAAGGAGCCCGCGTGAACCTCGAGCAGACCGTGCGCCAAGCGCCGGACGACGGCGCGCTGGGAATTGTCGACGACGGGGTCGGCGTGATCGTCGAGATCGCTGTCGAGCGTGTTCATGGCACCACCTCGACCAAGTATAGTCGAATATTTTTACAACCTACAACGTAAATCTCTTCACGGTCCCGATATATAAATGACCCAATGGCAATGAAATACAATCTATATGCTTTAAACCTACACTCATCACTGGCGACACAATGAGACGTGGATTTACTGTGGGAGGTAAACAAAAGAAGCGTCGAATGAGTATAAGCATCAATTATTGCTTATTGCTCAATCGGCGTCATTGACGCATTTCGATAATCGGCCTAACCTCACTCCGGTAAAGTGTGCGGCTCACCGCGAGGCAAGCAATGGCGGATCTCTCCCGCCCCGAGCGGCTTCAGATCATGCTGTCGCCGGCGGAGCTGAAGGCTCTGGACGACTGGCGCTTCTCCCGGCGCATGCCGAGTCGTGCAGCAGCTGTCCGCGAGCTGCTGCGGCGCGGTCTGGCGAGTGAAGGCTTCCTGGAGGCCGACGGGCAGACCAAGTCGCAGGAATTCGGCGTCATCGCCAGCACCGGCGAGACGAACGGCAGTCTCTGACACGAGATCCGGCTGATCAATTCGGTGGTCATCCCGGGGCGGCGTGCGGCGCCGACCCCGGAATCCAGCCGAGAGCTTGGAGTCTACCGCGGGATGATGTGTTTCGCTGCGTTCTGGGTTCCGGGTTCGCGGCGCCCGGCCGGTGCCGGCCATCCGCGTCTTTGTCGCTGCTCGGCTTAAAGTCGTCCGGTACAAGGCCGGCATGACGAGGCAGCATCGGCGATCATCGGTATAAAGCCCGGTCGACCGGGCGGCTCTCCGAATCATTCATGGCCGCGGCGGGGGGGATCTGCTAGACGCCCGGCATCCCCACCACACCAGCCCCCTCCGCACGAGCACCACGATGATTCCGCGTTACACCCGTCCCGAGATGGCGGCGATCTGGGACCCGCAGACCCGCTACCGCATCTGGTTCGAGATCGAGGCGCATGCCGCCGACGCCATGGCGGTGCTCGGCATCGTGCCGGTCGAAGCCGCCCGCACCATCTGGGCGAAGGGCCGTGACGCCGTCTTTGACGTCGCCCGCATCGACGAGATCGAGCGGGTCACCAAGCACGACGTCATCGCCTTCCTGACCCATCTGGCCGAGATCGTCGGGCCGGAGGCGCGCTTCGTGCACCAGGGCATGACCTCCTCGGACGTGCTCGACACCTGCCTCGGCGTCCAGCTCGCCCGCGCCGCCGATCTCCTGATCGCCGATGTCGACGCCCTCCTGGCCGCCATCGCGCGGCGCGCCTTCGAGCACAAGCTGACCCCGACCATCGGCCGCTCGCACGGCATCCATGCCGAGCCCACCACCTTCGGGCTCAAGCTGGCGGTCGCCTATGCGGAGTTCACCCGGGCCCGCGAGCGCCTGGTCGCGGCCCGCCGGGAGGTCGCGACCTGCGCCATCTCGGGGGCGGTCGGCACCTTCGCCCAGATCGACCCGCGGGTGGAGGCGCATGTCGCCGAGAGGATGGGCCTCACGGTCGAGCCGGTGTCGACCCAGGTGATCCCGCGCGACCGCCACGCCATGTACTTCGCGACGCTGGGCGTGGTCGCCTCGTCGATCGAGCGGCTGGCGGTCGAGATCCGCCATCTCCAGCGCACCGAGGTGCTGGAGGCCGAGGAGTTCTTCTCCGAGGGCCAGAAGGGCTCCTCGGCGATGCCGCATAAGCGCAATCCGGTGCTGTCCGAGAACCTCACCGGCCTAGCCCGCATGGTACGCGCCTATGTGACGCCGGCGCTCGAGAACGTGGCGCTGTGGCACGAGCGCGACATCTCGCACTCCTCGGCCGAGCGGATGATCGGGCCGGACGCCACGGTGACGCTCGATTTCGCCCTCGCCCGCCTCACGGGTCTCGTCGACAAGCTCGTGGTTTATCCGGAGAACATGAAGAAGAATCTCGACCGGCTGGGCGGGCTGGTGCACTCCCAGCGGGTTCTGCTGGCGCTTACGCAAAAGGGCGCAAGCCGCGAGGAGTCCTATCTTTTCGTCCAGCGCAATGCGATGCGCGTGTGGCGCGGCGAGGCGACCGACTTCATGGCTCTCCTGAAGGCCGACCCCGACGTCCGGGCCAAGCTCTCGGACGCCGAGATCGAGTCGCTGTTCGACCTCGGCCACCACCTGAAGCATGTCGACACCATCTTCCGCCGGGTGTTCGGGCGGGTGTGAGCGCTCGCCCCTCTCCACGGTCGCGGGAACCCGCCGGCGGGTACTCGCCTTCGCGTTGAAGTGGACCAGAGGGCGGTCTATTTCTGTGAAGGGACTCGGGGGACCGCGCTTGCCGACTGACGGGAGACGATTATGGCCGCCAAGCAGTCCCTGACCGTGACCCTGTCGGACGAGCTGATGCGCATGGTCCGTGACCGGGTGGCCTCGGGAGCCTATGCGGACGAAAGCGAGGTCGTCCGCGACGGGTTGCGGGCTCTCCAACTGCGCGATGCCGTCGTCGAGCGGTGGATCGCGGACGATGTTGCTCCGGCCTTCGACCGGGTGGCGAGCGGCCAGGAGCCGCTGATCCCGGCATCGGAGGTGTTCGGGGGCCTCGAAGCGCGCCATCGCAGCAATCGCGGCTAGCCTCAGCCATGGCGGCGCAGCTCTTCTTTACCGAAGCTGCGCAAGCCGACCTGGACCGGCTCTTCGCCTGGATCGCGGCGAGGGCCGGCGAGGAGCGTGCCCGCGCCTATGTGGGTCGGATCGAGCGCGCCTGCCACGGTCTACTGCCGTTTCCGCAACGAGGCACCGCCCGCGACGATGTCCGCCCAGGGCTGAGGATCGTCGGCTTCGAGCGCCGGGTCTCGATCGCGTTCACCGTCCGTGGCGGCGACGTGATCGTGCTGCGCATCCTCTACGCCGGCCGCAACCTCGGTGGGGCCTTCGGACCAGAGGCATGATCCGCCTGCGACGCCCGTCTGTCCTGCCGCGGCGGATTGCGATACACATCGCGAGACATGGACGAATCCTGCGTGGCCGCGCCGGCGGCCCCCCGCATCCTGGTGTTCGACTCGGGGCTCGGCGGCCTCACGGTGCTGCGCGAGGTGGTCGCGGCGCGCCCGGACGCCCGCTACGTCTACGCCGCCGACGACGCCTTCTTCCCCTATGGCCGCCACGGCGAGGCGGCGCTGACGGCGCGCCTGGTGCCGCTGATGGGCGAGCTCCTCGCCACTCACCGGCCCGACCTCGTGGTCATCGCCTGCAACACCGCCTCGACCCTGGTGCTGCCGCATCTGCGTGCCGCCTACGGCGTGCCGTTCGTCGGCACCGTGCCGGCCATCAAGCCGGCCTGCACGGCATCGCGGAGCCGGCTGGTCTCGGTGCTCGGCACCGAGGCGACCGTGAAGCGCGAGTACACCCGCGCCCTCATCCGCGACTTCGGCCAGGGCTGCGCCGTGACGCTGGTCGGCTCCGCCCATCTGGCCACCATCGCCGAGGCGGCGCTGCGCGACGAGCCGGTGGAGCAGGCGGCGATCGCCCGCGAGATCGCCCCCTGCTTCGTCGCCGACGGCGACCACCGGACCGACACGGTGGTGCTGGCCTGCACCCATTATCCGCTGCTGCGCGACCGCCTGGAGGCGGCGAGCCCGTGGCCGGTCGACTGGGTCGATCCGGCGCCGGCGATCGCCCGCCGGGTGGTCGACCTCCTGGCCCGCGCCGGCGCCGGCCGGCCACCGGCCGCCGGGCTCGCCCGCCACGCCGGGGTGGACGACCTCGTCTTCACCTCCGGCCGCGCGCCCTCCCCCGCCCTGCGGCGAGCGGTCGCCCGTTTCGGGCTGCGGCTGCCGGCGGGGCACCGGCGCACCGGCCCCGAGGTGCTGACCTGCGCCGCCAAGTAGGCGCCGCGCCGGCCGCCCGGTTTGACATTTTGGCGGAACCTCCTAAAAACCTCCCCGTCACGCGGGCCGCAACGGCCCGCGCGGCGTTTCGCGACCCGTGGCCGACGCCTGCGCAAGGTGGTCGGCCTGTCGGTTCCAGCCGGTGGCTGGAGCACAGGAGGGCGCGATCCTCCCGGTCCCGTCGACGGCGGGACTTTCAGCAACAAGGCGGGCGCTACCCCGCCGACGAGGACGCGATGACCAAGCGCATCGAGGCGAAGTACAAGATCGATCGCCGTATGGGCCAGAACATCTGGGGCCGCCCGAAGAGCCCCGTGAATCGCCGCGAGTACGGCCCCGGCCAGCACGGCCAGCGCCGCAAGGGCAAGCTCTCCGACTACGGCGTGCAGCTCCGCGCCAAGCAGAAGCTCAAGGGCTACTACGGCAACATCTCCGAGAAGCAGTTCCACGGCCTCTACGACGAGGCGATCCGGATGAAGGGCGACTCGGGCGCCAACCTGATCGGCCTCCTGGAGCGCCGGCTCGATGCCGTCGTGTTCCGCGCCAAGTTCGCGGCGACCCCGTTCGCGTCCCGCCAGCTCATCAATCACGGCCACATCAAGGTGAACGGCCGCCGCGTCAACATCCCGAGCTATCGCTGCAAGGTCGGCGACGTGATCGAGGTGAAGGACAAGTCGAAGCAGCTCGCCGTAGTGCTCGAGGCGACGCAGCTCGCCGAGCGCGACGTGCCCGAGTACATCGAGGCCGACCACGGCAAGATGACGGCCAAGTTCGTCCGCGTCCCGACGCTGGGCGACGTGCCCTACGCGGTGCAGATGGAGCCGAACCTGGTGGTCGAGTACTACTCGCGCTAATCGCTCCGGCGCGACATTCCGGAACACGGAAGGCCGGTCGCCCCAGGCGACCGGCCTTTTTCGTGGCGGACGGCGCCGTCCGCCGGCGCGCTCACCGCTTCCGCCACACCGCGTCGACGCTGAGCGGGCCACCGCCCGCGCAGGCGAAGTACAGGAAGATGAAGCAGAACAGCACCGCCGCCTCGCCGTTGTTGCCGAGCGGGAAGAAGCCGCGCGGCGCGTGCCCGATGAAGTACGCGAAGGCGAGCTCGCCCGACAGGATGAAGGCGGTGAGCCGGGTGTAGAAGCCGGCGAGCAGCAGCGCCCCGAACACGATCTCGATGGCACCGGCGATCCAGTACAGCGAGAACAGGCCGGGCCGCTGCATGGCCACCGGCCAGCCGAAGAACTTCGACAGCGGATGCTGAAGCAGAAGCAGCGCCGTCATGATCCGCACGAGACTGAGGACCAGCGGGGCGAAACGGTCGGCGAGACGATCGATCTGCACGGGGGTCGGCTCCTTCGGAGGTGAACCGCGCGCCCCTGCGGATTCACTCGGGCGATTCCGAGCGACGCTCCGCCGGCGCGCGGCGCCACGCCGTCCGCCGCCATGGCGGACTCGGTCGCGGCCCGCGAGTTTGGCGCGGAGCCGAATTCGGCTACAAGCCTGACCGTCGAAAAAATAAAGCCGGAGAGCGCCGTGCGTCCGCTCCTCTCGTCGTGGCCGTTCTCGTCCTGGGTGGTGTGGGCGCTGCTGTCGGCGCTGTTCGCGGCGCTGACGGCGGTGCTGGCCAAGGTCGGCGTCACGGCGGTGGCGCCCGACGTCGCCACCTTCGTGCGCACCCTGGTGGTCGCCGGGGTGCTCGCGGTGCTGCTCGTGGTCACCGGCCAGTGGCAGCCGCCGGCGAGCATCCCGGGCCGCGCCTGGCTGTTCCTCGGCCTGTCGGGACTCGCCACCGGCGCCTCGTGGCTGTGCTACTTCCGCGCCCTCGATCTCGGCGACGTCGCCCGGGTGGCGCCGCTCGACAAGCTCAGCGTCGTGCTGGTGGCGGTGCTCGGCGTCGTGGTGCTGGGCGAGCGGCTGTCGGGGTTGAACTGGCTCGGGGTCGGCCTGATCGCGGCCGGCGCCCTCCTGGTCGCCTACAAGGGCTGAGAGCCGCGCGACACGGCGTCGGGCTCGCGGCGCAGCACGAAGAAGAACGGCGCCGGCAAGCCGCGCAGATCCATCAGGCCGAGCCGGGTGTCGGCATCGACGGTGCGGAACACGTCGCAGATCGGCTGCCGGTCGTAGATCATCGCGGCGCCGACGCGGCCCCGCCAGGCGAGGCACCGCAGCCGCGCCGCCGGGCGGCGGGTGCGGAGCAGCGGCCACGCGGCCCGGAACATCGCGGCAACCGCCGGCGTGCGCAGCACCGCCGCGCCGGTGAGCCCGGGCCAGCGCACCAGGAGGCCGACCGGCAGCCGCGCCGGGTCGAGCGCCACCGGCGGCGCGCCGGGCCGGGCGAACAGCAGCGGATGCACCGTCTCGGCGTCGACGAACGCCTTGCCGTGCCAGCCGAGCGCCTCCAGCAGCCCGTCCAAGGGATGCCCTGTCGGCAGGCCGGCGCCGCGCCAGCGGCCGATCATGTCGGCCACCGTCGGAGCCGGCAGGGCATCGAAGAGCGAGAGCGCCTGCTCGGCCGTGGTGCCGGCCTGGAGCCGTGCCAGCCGGGCCGCGGCGCCCTTCTCCAACGCCATCAAGCGCCGCCCGACTTGCCGGTCTCGCCGCCCGCGGGAGCCGCGGGCGATGCCGTGACGGACGACGTGCCGGCCCCGGCGGACGGTGCGCCCACCGCATCGCCGGCACCCGGGCCGGCACGCTCGGCAGCGCGCTCGGCCCGCCAGCGCTTGAACTCGAACACCGCGAACCAGAACCAGTTGGGCGGCCACCACAGGACCGGCCCTTTGGTGTCGTGCCAGAGAAATCCGCGACCCTTGAAATAGTACATGCGACGCCTCCGAAACGAGGCGCGACCGTAGAGCATTTTCCCGGCGAGCGGCAGCCGGAGCGCCACGGACATCCGGCACTGCGGACATCCGGCGCCGCGCCGCCCAGCGGCGGCCCGGAACGACGGCGCACCGATAACCCGCAAACAGCGTCAGAACTTCACCACGATGTCCTCGTCGCGGACGATGAACTGGCAGGCGAGCCGGTAGGGCGGCGGCAGGTCGCTGACCTCGGCGGCGCGCACCTGGTCGGGCGTGATCTTGCCGGCGAGGCGGAGCACCGTCTTCTCCTTCTCGGTCAGATGCACGGCGAGCGGCGCCTTGTCGGACAGGGCCGACACCTCGCAGGCGCAGGAGCCGCACTCGCCGTTCTCGCATTCGAAGTGGATCGGGACCTTGTGCTCCTTGGCGACGGACAGGAGCGTGCGGGTATCGCCGGCGACCGCGTAGACGGTCACGTCCTTGGGCATCGCGGGCGAGGTGAAGGTGACGTCGGCCATGGGTGTCTCGCAGACGGGATGGGTTTCGACGACAGTGTCGACCGCCCACCCCTCGCAATCGGCGTGCCATCCGCAGATCGCCATGCCGAACCCTGTTCGGCCGCGCCCGGCGGGCACGCCGGCGCGCGGCGTCAGGACGTCGTGTGGGATTCACGACAGCGGCGTCGTGTTCCGGATGTCGCATCGTGTCGGCAAGCCGCCACGTCGACCGGCGCCGCCGGAACGGCTGCACGGAACAGCCGTGACGAGACCGCGTTTTTACCGCAGGCCGCTGCTGCTGCGGCTGGAGCGCCGCCGATGGCGGCGGCGCCGCGGAGGCATCGCATGAGCGTCTTGTGGATCATCCTGATCGGCTTCGTGGCCGGCATTCTGGCGCGGCTTCTGTCGCCCGGCCCCAACAAGCCGGCCGGCTTCATTCTGACCACGCTGCTCGGTATCGCCGGGGCGTTCGTCGCCACCTGGATCGGCCAGACGATCGGCTGGTACCGCATGGACCAAAGCGCCGGCTTCATCGGCGCGACGCTCGGCGCCGTGCTGGTGCTGTTCGTGTGGAACCGTCTCGTGGTGGCGCGTCGCATCCCCGATCCGAGCGCCGAGCGCCGATGGTTGTGAGAGAAGCGCCAGCAACGGCGACGTGAGATGGTCGCGCGTCGCCGCGAACACTTTGCGACAGCTTCCTGATACCTCGATCGAGGGCGCGTATTCGCGTTGGACGTGTCTTTACCTCCCATTAACCCTGAGCGCGTCATTCATCTGCTCGAAAGAGGGACAGGAGGTTGTAGATGTCTCAGACACTCCAGGAGCGCATTCGCGAGCGCGCCTACCATATCTGGAACGGCAGCGGCCGCCCCGACGGCCGCGACGAGCAGTTCTGGCTTCAGGCGGAGCGCGAGATCCTCGCCGAAACCGCGACAGCCTCGGTGAGCACGACGTCGGTGAGCACAACGTCGGTGAGCACCACGACCGTGCCGGCGGCGCCGGCCGCGCCCACCGTGACGACCGCGCCGGCCGAGGAGCCGGTCGCCAAGAAGGCCCCCAAGAAGGCGGCGCGTCTCGTCGCCAAGGCCAAGGCGGCCGCCGCCAAGCGCACCGGCGCCGACGCCACCCCGCTGGTGGAGGCCACCTCCATCGTGCCGCTGCCGGGCCAGCCCGCCGTTCCGGCCGCCGCCAAGCCGGCCGCCACGCTCGCCACCAAGCCGGCCGCGAAGTCGGCCACGAAGCCGCGCCTGCGCGCCGCCCGCTGACGCAGCACGGCGGAGCCGAGAACGATCTGAAAAAGGCGCGGGACCCGCTGGTCCCGCGCCTTTTCGTTGCGCGCCTCGGACGCGATCTCGGAGGTGGATCAGTCGATCAGCGAGAGGAATTCCTGGCGCGTCGCGGTGTTGTCGCGGAACACGCCGGTCATCCGGCTGGTCACCATGTCGGTGTCGTGCTTGTGGACGCCGCGCGTCGTCATGCAGTGGTGCTGCGCCTTGATCACCACGGCGACGCCCTGCGGCTCCAGCACCTCCTGGATGGTGTCGGCGATCTGAGCCGTCATCTTCTCCTGGATCTGAAGCCGCTTGGCATAGACCTCGACGAGCCGCGCCAGCTTCGAGATGCCGACCACGCGGCCGTTCGGCACATAGGCGACCCAGGCGCGGCCGATGATCGGCACGATGTGGTGCTCGCAGTGGCTCTCGAAGCGCACGCCGCGCAGCACCACCATCTCGTCGTAGCCGCCGGTCTCCTCGAAGGTCTTGCGCAGGATGGCGGCCGGGTCCTCGTCGTAGCCGCGGAAGAACTCCTCGTAGGCGCGCGCCGCCCGCGCCGGCGTCTCCAGCAATCCCTCGCGATCGGGATCGTCGCCGGTCCAGCGCAGGATGGTGCGGAACGCCGCCTCCACCTCGGCGCGCGACGGCCGCTCGATTCGCGGACGTCCGGCGTCCTTCTTCCGCTTCGCCATGGTGTCGATCACCTGCACGGCCGGGGTCATGTCGTCTCCTCTCGTATAGAGCGGAGCGGATACGACGGAAAGCCGTCGCCGGATCATAGGACCGTCGCGGCCGACGCCGGTCGAGACGCTGGCGAACCCGTGGCACGCCGGCGCCGCGGCCCCGCTGCTGGCGCGAAGCTGCGTCCGGACGTCACGGGGCGGCGCCGGTGATCCACCCGGCCGGTATCGGCGTATTAAGCGAGACAACCCCGTTCGACAGGATCGTCTCGTGCCCTACGTCGCCTCCTATGCCGCCGCTCTGGTGTCCTTCGTGATCATCGATGCCGTGTGGCTCTACACCATGAGCGGCCTGCTCTACCGACCGACCCTCGGCGACATTCTGCTGGAGGCGCCGCGCATGATGCCCGCCGTGGTGTTCTACCTGCTCTTCCCGATCGGCCTCGTGGTGTTCGCCATCGTGCCGGCGCTGCGCGGCGGCGGCCTCGTTCCGGCGATCGCGCTGGGCGCGCTGTTCGGGGCGCTCGCCTACGCCACCTACGACCTCACCAACTACGCGACGCTGCGCAACTGGACGCTGCAACTCACCGTCGCCGACATCGTGTGGGGCGGCCTTCTGTCGGGCATCGCGGCGGCCTGCGGTTATCTCGCCGCCAACGCGGTGCGCGGAACGATCGCGGCCTGAACCGACTTCCTCATCGCTACACGGCCGGATCAGCCATCCCGGCCGTGTTCACGGCCCTGGCTTCGTCGCTGTACGCCGCTGCAGGCGGGACGAGGCCGGGGCCGTGACCCTCTCGGGACGTCGTCCCGGCCGGGTCGAACTCTCCATCCTCGATCAGCGTCATCAGACGAAAGGCCACGACCGCGCGGTCGTGGCCTTTCTGTTGGATCGCCTGTCGGCGGACGCAGGCTCGCCCGTTCAGCCGGCCGTCGGCGCCAGGCGATAATGGCTGACGCCCCACTCCTCGCCGGCGGCGTGGCCGAACAGGCCGGCGGTCGCCAGGAAGAACAGCCGCCAGCGGCGCGCCCACAGGGCGGCGTCGGCGCCGTAGACCTCGGCCAGGATCGGGTCGATGCGGTCGCGGTTGCGGTCGAAATTGGCGAGCCAGTCCTCGGCCGTGCGGGCGTAGTGGACGCCGTTCCACCGCCACTCCTGCTCGACCGAAAAGAGATCGTCGAACGACCGCACCAGCCCGTGGCTCGGCATGATGCCGCCGGTGAAGAAGTGGCGGGCGATCCAGTCGGCGGGGTCGCGATGATCGAACCGATACGGCGCGGCGCGGTGGCTGAAGACGTGCAGGAACAGCCGGCCGTCCGGGGCGAGCCAGCCGCGCACGCGGCCGAGCAGCGCCCGCCAGTTGGCCATGTGCTCGAACATCTCCACCGACACCACGCGGTCGAACCGCGCGGCCGGCACGAAGGCGTTCATGTCGGCGGTGATCACCGTCAGGTTGCGCAGCCCGCACGCCGCCGCCTGCGCCTCGATGAAGGCGCGCTGCGAACGCGAGTTCGACACCGCGGTGATGCGGGCCCCCGGAAACCGCTCGGCCATGAACAGCGACAGCGAGCCCCAGCCGCAGCCGAGCTCCAGGATCGACTGGCCGTCGGCGAGCCCGGCGTTCTCCACCGTCGCGGCGAGCGCCAGCTCCTCCGCCTCGGCCAGCGTCTCGCCGCCCCCCGGATACAGGCCGCACGAGTATTTTCGCCGCGGTCCCAGAACCAGATCGAAGAACGCCGCCGGCACCTCGTAGTGCTGGGCGTTAGCCTCGCCGGTGTGGAGCGCGATCGGGTGCTCCGCCATGGCGGCGGCGAAGCGGCGGTCGATCTCCGGATCGGTGTCGCGGAGGCGCTGGCGCGTCTTGCCGACCAGCATGGCGATGCCGGTGCGGGTGACGAGATCGGGAATCGGCAGGCGCTCGGCGCCTCCGATGGCGGCGGCGATCAGGCTCATCGGGTCTCTTCCGTGACGGGGGCGGGACGGGGCGGACGCGGAAAGAACGCGCTGGTGCGCGCCTGATGGGCCCGGAAGGCGGCGCCGTGGCGGGCCAGCATGTGCTCCTCCAGCGGCGGAATGCCGGAGACGTGGACGAGGAGCCAGTACATGCAGGCGGGGCCGAGGACGGCGAGCCAGCCGATCCAGTAGCCGCCGGAGACATCGAGGGCGATCACCGCGACGCCGACCCAGGTCAGCCACTCGAAGAAGTAGTTGGGATGGCGCGACCAGCCCCACAGGCCGTCGTCGCAGATGCGGCCCCTGCCGGTGCCGACGCCGGCGCCGGCCGCCCGGAAGGCGCGGAGCTGGCGATCCGCCACCGCCTCGCCGGCGATGCCGGCGACCACCAGAAGGGCGCCGAGGAGATCCTGCGGGCCGAGGCCGGGCGACGGATTGTGAGCCGCGAGAATCGCCGCCGCGATCATCGGCAGGCTGACCAGCACCTGGATCTGGAGGAACAGCGCCATCCGGCGCGGCGCGTCGCGGCCCCACTGCTGGCGCAGCGCCGCGTAGCGCGGATCGTCGTGGCTCGCCCGCGCACGCGCCGCGATGTGGCTGCCGAGCCGCAGCGACCACGCGGCGACCAGCACCGCCACCAGGAGCTGGCGGCCGCTCGGTGCCGCGCCGAGCGGCGCCAGCGCCGCGCCGGCACCGACGAGGCCGAGCCCGAAGGTCCAGAACGTATCGACCCAGCCGGCATTGCCGGTGCGGCGCTCCACCACGGTGGCGATCGACATCACCATGGAGAACGCCACCGCCGCGACCAGCAGCGCGACGACGAGCGAGAGCACCAGCATGGCCGCCGCTCCGCCCTAGAGACGCACGAAGGGCTGGAGCACCCGGCCGATAAGCCCGTTGAGCCGCAGCCGTCCCTGCATGGCGACGAGGCACACGCACTCGACGCCCGGCTCCACCACCGGCGAGTGATCGACCTCGTCGTCGGCCTCGTCGACATCGCCCGGGCCGAAGCGGCCGTGCTCGTGGCGGAACGCCCCGGTGAGCACGCAGGTCAGCTCGGTGCCGGTGTGGGTGTGGTCGGGCAGCGTGGTGCCGGCCGCCGCCTTGAGCAGGAACACCCGCCCGCCCGGCAGCGTCGGTGCGTCGACCTGGCGCCACCAGACGCCCGGACCGACCCAGCGCCACGGGCCGAGCTCGTAGCCGGCGAGGAGCCGCGCATGGGCGGGCAGCAGGCCGCGGATGTCGGCCGCGGCACCGCCGTCGGCAGGACGCTCCGCCGTGTCCACCGGCTGCCGCCGGACAGGCGCCGATGCCGGCACGGCCTCTGGTGCGTCGAGACGGGCGAGCACGCGGTCGAGACCGCCGGCCGCGATCTCGGCGGGGGCGACGTCGTCGAGCAGCACGCCGCCGGTCAGCTCCAGCAGGCGGACGGCACGCCGGCAGCTCGGGCAGGCGGCGAGATGCGCCGCCACCACCAGCATGCGGCCTTCGTCCAGCGTGCCGGCCGCGAAGGCGGCGAGCGTCGCGTCGCTCGGATGGTGGGACAAGGTCATGTCAGGTCACCCAGCAGAGTCCGCATGCGGTTCATGGCAAGACGCAGCCGCGACTTGACGGTTCCGAGCGGAATGTCGAGGAGGCCGGCGATGTCGCCATGCGCCCGGCCCTCGAAGAACGACAGTTCGACGATCCGGCGCTGCTCGCCGGGCAGATGATCGAGCGCGGCGCGCACCCGCTGCTCGCGCTCCGCCGTCACCACGGCGTGGTCGGGCGCCGCCACCGGCTCGGGCTCCGGCTCCTCGGCCTGGGCATGCAGGGCCTCGCGGCGCTGCCGCCGCGCCGCATCGATGCGCAGGTTGCGGGCGATGGCGAAAATCCAGGCAGAGGCGCCGGCCCGGGTCGGATCGAACAGCGCGGCTTTCCGCCACACCGTCACCAGCGTCTCCTGGGCCAGCTCCTCGGCCAGATCGGCGGCGGTGCCGGACCGCATCAGGAACGCCTTCACGCGTGGCGCATAATGCCCGAACAGGGCCGCAAACGCCGCGCGGTCCTGGCGGGTCGCGATGGCCTGGATCAGCCGATCGAAATCCTGCA
This sequence comes from Rhodoplanes serenus, assembly GCA_009720755.1. Classification (GTDB taxonomy): domain Bacteria; phylum Pseudomonadota; class Alphaproteobacteria; order Rhizobiales; family Xanthobacteraceae; genus Rhodoplanes; species Rhodoplanes serenus. The sequence goes on along the minus strand of WNKV01000003.1, from coordinate 8,913 downwards.
CGCCGTCCGACGTCCTTTCGATGATCGCCATCCCCTCCCCCGACCGGCGCGGCCGCACGGGCGGTGCCCGCGGCAGCACGCCCGGCTGCCGCAGGACCGCGAGCGCAGCCCTGGAGGGAGTCTTAACGGGTATGGTGGTCCGGACAAGCATGCCCCCACTACGGCGCGCCGCCGGGCTTGGATCAGTCCCCCGCCGCCGGTGAGCCGGCGCCGCGGACCGGCGGTGATCTAACGGTATTGTCCGGCCGTACACCGCCTCGACCGCACGGCCGGCGACAGCGCCGTCCGACAGCGGCAGGGGGGCGAGGATGCAGGAGACGGGCGGCGATCGCCTGAAGATCGCGGTGATCGGCACCGGCATATCGGGCCTGTCGGCGGCCTGGCTGCTGGCGCGCCGCCACGACGTGACGGTGTTCGAGCGGGCCGACCGCGCCGGCGGCCACTCCAACACGGTGCGCACCCCGCCGGCCCATGGCGGCGTGCCGGTCGACACCGGGTTCATCGTCTACAACGAGCAGACCTATCCGAACCTGACGGCGCTGTTCGCGCATCTCGGCGTGCAGACGCAGCCGACCGAGATGTCGCTGTCGGTGTCGCTCGACGACGGTGCCCTCGAATACGGCGGCGGCAGCTTCGGGGCGCTGCTGGCGCAGCCGCGCAACCTGCTGCGGCCGCGCTTCTGGTCGATGCTCGCCGGCGTGCTGCGCTTCTACCGTGCGGCGCCCCGCGATCTCGGCGGGCTCGACGAGGCGCATGTGACGCTCGGCGACTATCTGCGCCACAACGGCTACTCGCGCGCCTTCCGCGACGACCACCTGCTGCCGATGGCAGGCGCCATCTGGTCGGCGGCGCCTTCCGAGATGCTGGACTATCCGGCCGCCGCGTTCATCCGCTTCCACGACAACCACGGCCTGCTGAAGCTGCGCGACCGGCCGGTGTGGCGCACCGTGACGGGCGGCAGCGCCAGCTATGTGGAGCGCCTGACGCGCGACTTCGCCGATCGCATCCGGCTCGACCGCGGCGTCGCCCACCTGCGCCGCGAGCCGAACGGCGTCGTCGTCACCGACCAGACCGGCGAGGCGCACCGCTTCGATCACGTCGTGGTGGCGACGCATGCCGATCAGGCGCTCGCCATGCTGGCCGATCCGAGCCTCGACGAGCGCGCCTTGCTGGGCGCGTTCCGGTACAGCCGCAATATCGCCGTTCTCCACGCCGACGATACGCTCATGCCCAAGCGGCGCGCCGCGTGGTCGAGCTGGAACGTGATCGGGACCCGCACCGGCCCCGATGATCGGCCCCGCGTCACCGTCACGTACTGGATGAATCGGCTGCAAGACCTGCCGGCCGAGACACCGCTGTTCGTGACGCTGAATCCGCCGCGACCGCCGCGCGCCGGCAGCCTGATCCACACCGAGATGTACGAGCATCCGCTGTTCGATCTCGCCGCCCACGCGGCGCAGCGCCAGCTCTGGTCGCTCCAGGGCGTGCGCAACACCTGGTTCTGCGGCGCCCATTTCGGCGCCGGCTTCCACGAGGACGGATTGCAGGCGGGGCTCGCGGTCGCCGAGGCGATCGGCGGCGTGCGCCGCCCGTGGTCGGTGCCCAACGAGAGCGGCCGCATCCCGCTCGATCCGGCGCGCCCGCGCGTGCCGCAGCCGACGTTGCCGGCATGACCGTCTCGGCCATCTACACGGGTGCCGTGGTTCATCGCCGCCTCGCGCCGCGGTCACACGCGTTGCGCTACCGCTGCTTCTGGCTGCTGCTCGATCTCGCCGAGATCGACGCCCTCGCGGCGCGGCTGCGCCTGTTTTCGCGCGACGGCTTCAACCTGTTCACGTTCCGCGATGCCGACCATGGCGCCGGCACCGACGAGCCGCTGCGCGCCCAGATCGACCGCATGCTGGCCGAGGCCGGCGTCGACATCACCGGCGGATCGGTGCAGATTCTCTGCATGCCCCGGGTGCTGGGCTACGTCTTCAACCCGCTGAGCGTCTACTTCTGCCGACGCGCCGACGGCACGCTGGCGGCGGTGGTCCACGAGGTGACCAACACGTTCGGCGAGCGCCACTCCTACGTGATTCCGGCGGAACCGGAGCGCAGTGGCGCCGTTCGCCAGACGTGTGACAAGCTGTTCTACGTCTCGCCGTTCATGGATATGGACCTGCGATACGAGTTCCGCATCGCACCGCCGGGCCGCTCGGTCGCCGTGGCGATCCGGGCCGACAAGGCCGGCAAGCCGGTGATCGTCGCGGCGCTCACCGGGCATCGCCGCGAGCTCGGCGACGGCGCGCTGCTGAAGACGTTCCTGCTTCACCCGCTGGTCACCGCCAAGGTGATCGCGGCGATTCATTGGGAGGCGTTGAAGCTGTGGCGCAAGGGCATCGGGCTACGGCCCCGCCCGGCCCCGCCGACGCGCCCCGTGACCATCGTGCGGAGCGGATCATGACTCACCTGTCCTCCTGCGACTTGTCCTCCTGCGAGGCGCCCTCCCATGCGCCGGCGGCACCCGCCGCCGAGCCGGCCGCCGTGCTGCGCCGGCGCAAGCTGACCCACCGCCTGCTCGCCCGGGTGCTGCGCCGGCTCGATGTCGGCACCCTGACGGTCGAGCTGCCGAACGGCGTGCGCATCGCCCATCGCGGCCGCCGGCCGGGGCACGCCGCCACCTGGGTGCTGCACCGCTGGCGGACCTTGTGGCGGGTGGTGTGGCGCGGCGATCTCGGCTTCGCCGAAGCCTACATGGACGGCGACTGGTCGACCCCCGACCTGCCGGCGCTGCTCGCTCTGTTCTCCGAGAACGATGCCGGGCTGACCGACGTCTATGCGGGCCTGCGCACCGAGCGGCTGCTGGATCGCATCCGCCACGCGGTGCGCGCCAACACCAGGCGCGGCAGCCGCCGCAACATCGCGGCCCATTACGATCTCGGCAACGCCTTCTATGCCGCCTGGCTCGATCGCAGCATGACCTACTCGTCGGCGATCTACACGGAAGACGACCAGTCGCTCGACGAGGCGCAGCAGATCAAGCTGGACCACATCGTGGCGACGCTCGGCGTGACCGGCGGCGAGCATGTGCTGGAGATCGGCTGCGGCTGGGGCGCGCTCGCCGAGCGTCTCGCCCGGGAGGGCTGCCGCGTCACCGGGCTGACGCTGTCGGCCGAGCAGCTCGCATTCGCCCGCGAGCGCGTCGCCGCCGCCGGCCTCGCCGAGGCGTGCGATCTGCGGCTCGAGGATTATCGCGACACCGAGGGCACATTCGACCGCATCGTCTCCATCGAGATGATCGAGGCGGTCGGCGAGAAGTACTGGCCGATCTATTTCGAGACGCTGGCGGCGCGGCTGCGCGCCGGCGGCACCGCGGTGCTCCAGGCCATCACCATCGAGACGTCGCGCTTCGACCGCTACCGGCGCAACCCGGACTTCATCCAGCGTTACGTGTTCCCGGGCGGCATGCTGCCGACCCGCGACATGATGGTGGAGCATGCTCGCCGGGCCGGCCTCGCGCTCGTCACCCACACGGCGTTCGCCGAGAGCTATGCCCGCACGCTCGCCGAGTGGCGCCGACGCTTCCTCGCCGCCTGGCCGGCGATCGCGCCGCTCGGCTTCGACGATCGCTTCCGCCGGCTGTGGGAGTACTACCTCGCCTATTGCGAGACCGGGTTCCGGCTCGGCATCATCGATGTCGGCCTGTTCGCCTTCGCCAAGCCGGAGCCGGTGCCGGTCCGGGTAGCTGCCCGTGTGGCGGTGCGCGCCGGCTGACGACCATCACAGCGCCGGTACGTCGCCGCGGCTCCAGTCCTCGGTCACCGCGGCGGCGTGGTCGGCGAAACGCCGCTCGGCGATCGCCGCGCGGACGCCCTGCATCAGCGTCTGAAAATAGGCGATGTTGACGATGCTCAGCAGCATGGCGCCGAGCATCTCGTCGACCCGGATCAGGTGGTGGAGATAGGCGCGCGGCACCGTGGCGGCGACCCGGCACGGGCTCTCCGGATCGAGCGGCCGCGGGTCTTCGGCGTGGCGGGCGTTCTTCAGGTTGACCGGCCCGAAGCGCGTGTAGGCGAGGCCGTGGCGGCCGTTGCGGGTCGGCAGCACGCAGTCGAACATGTCGATGCCGCGCGCCACCCCCTTTAAGAGATCGTCCGGCGTGCCGACGCCCATCAGATAGCGCGGCCGATCGGCCGGCAGCAGCGGCGCGACCTCCTCGATCATCGCCAGCATGGTGGCCTGCGGCTCGCCGACCGCGAGGCCGCCGATGGCGTAGCCCTGGAAGTCGAGGTCGACCAGCGCTCGCGCGCTCTCGCGGCGCAGATCGGGGACGTCGCCGCCCTGCACGATGCCGAACAGCGCGCGCCCGCTCGGCAGGTCTTCCTCGAAGGCGCGCTTGCAGCGCTCGGCCCAGCGCAGCGACAGCCGCATGGCGCGCTCGATCTCGGCCGGCGGCGCCGGCAGCGCCACGCACTCGTCGAGCTGCATGGCGATGTCGGAGCCGAGCAGCCGCTGAATCTCCACGGCCCGCTCGGGCGTCAGCTCCACCGTGGCGCCGTCGACATGCGACTGGAAGGTGACGCCGTGCTCCGCCACCTTGCGCAGCTTGGCGAGCGACATGACCTGAAAGCCGCCCGAGTCGGTGAGGATCGGATGCGGCCAGCCCATGAAGGCGTGCAGGCCGCCTAGCCGCGCGATGCGCTCGGCGCTCGGCCGCAGCATCAGGTGATAGGTGTTGGACAGCACGATGTCGGCGCCGGCCTCGCGCACCTCGTGCCAGTGCACGCCCTTCATGGCGGCCTGGGTGCCGACCGGCATGAAGGCCGGCGTGCGCACGCGGCCGTGTGGCGTGTCGAGAGTGCCGAGACGGGCGGTGCCGTCGGTGACGTGGAGGTCGAATTTCATGTCGTCTCGCGGAACAGCAGCGTCGCGTCGCCGTAGGAGTAGAAGCGATAACCCGTCGCGACGGCGTGCGCATAGGCGCGCCGCATGGTGTCGAGCCCCGAGAACGCCGACACCAGCATGAACAGGGTCGATCGCGGCAGGTGAAAGTTGGTCATCATCACGTCGATGGCGCGGAAGCGATAGCCGGGCGTGATGAAGATCGCGGTCTCGCCGGCGAGCGGCCGGATGGTGCCGTCCGCCTCGGCAGCGCTCTCCAGGAGCCGCATCGAGGTGGAGCCGACCGCGACGATGCGGCCGCCCGCCCGCCGCGCCGCGTTCAGCGCCGCCGCGGTGGCCTCGCTCACCTGGCCGCGCTCGGCGTGCATGCGGTGCGCGGCGGTGTCCTCCGCCTTGACGGGCAGGAAGGTCCCGGCCCCCACATGCAACGTGACGCGGTGGAGCCCGACGCCGGCGGCGGCGAGCCGCGCCAGGAGATCGTCGGTGAAGTGCAGGCCGGCGGTAGGCGCCGCCACGGCGCCCTCCTCACGGGCGAACAGCGTCTGGTAGTCGCTGCGGTCCTGCTCGTCGGCCGGGCGGCGCCCGGCGATGTAGGGCGGAAGCGGCATGGCGCCCCGCTCGGCGATCGCCTGATCGAGCACCGGCCCGTGGAACGCGAACGACAGCGTCACCTCGCCGGCCTCGCCCTTGTCCTCGACGGTGGCGTCGAGCTGGCCGAGAAAGCACACTTTGCCCTCGTCGCCGAACCGCACCGTGTCGCCGGCGGCGAGCTTCTTGGCGCCCTTCACCAGAGCGCGCCAGCGCGAGCCGTCGAGACGCTCGATCAAGGTCGCCTCGATCGCCACCTCGACGCCGCGGCCGATCCGGCGGCCGGAGAGCTGGGCCGGGATCACCTTGGTGTCGTTGACGACGAGCTGGTCGCCCGGCCGCAGCAGCGTCGGCAGGTCGCGCACGACGCGATCGTCCAGCTCCGGTGCGCCGCCCGGCCGCACCACGAGCAGCCGTGCGGCATCGCGCGGGCTCACGGGCCGCAGCGCGATCCGGTCCTGGGGAAGATCGAAGTCGAACAGGTCGGTGCGCATGAGGACGTCTCTGCGCCGGATGCGGCGCGCCTACACCGCCTCCGCACATGCGGCCAGACGGTGGCTCGCCGCGGCACGGCGAGAGGGATGAGGGGGCGCCGCCTGACGCAGGCGCTCGCGGCGAGGTCCCCTCACCCGGATCGCGTCGCGATCCGGCCTCTCACCGCAGGCGGCGAGAGGTGACGGCAGATCGGCTCACGCGGCGGCGTCGTCCGCCATGCGGGCCTTGACGATCTTGTCGGGGTTCTTCACCGGCTCACCGCGCTCGATCTTGTCGACGTTGTCCATGCCGTCCGTCACCTTGCCCCACACGGTGTACTGGCCGTCGAGCCAGGGCGCCTCGGTGAAGCAGATGAAGAACTGGCTGTCGCCGGAGTCCGGGTTCTGGGCGCGCGCCATCGAGACGGTGCCGCGGACGTGCTTCTCGCGCGAGAACTCGGCCTTCAGCTTCTGGCCCGAGCCGCCGGTGCCGGTGCCGTGCGGGCAGCCGGTCTGCGCCATGAAGTCCTCGATCACCCGGTGGAACACGATGCCGTCGTAGAAGCCCTGGCGCACCAGCTCCTTGATGCGGGCGACGTGAGTGGGCGCGAGGTCCGGCCGCATCTCGATCGTCACCAGGCCCTTGGTGGTCTCCAGCAGGAGCGTGTTCTCGGTCGCGTCGGTCATGATGGTTCGAATATCCCTGGTTGCTCGCGAAAAGGGTTGCTCGCGAAAGGCGGAGCGCCGGCGCTACTGCGCGTCGGCGGCGACCTGCATGCGGACGATCTTGTCGGGATTGGTCACCCGACCATTGTCGACCTCCGAGCCCTTCTTGATCTTGTCGACGACATCCATGCCGCGCACCACCTCGCCGATCACCGTGTACTGGCCGTTGAGGCTCGACGTCTCGGCCAGCATGATGAAGAACTGGCTGTTGGCCGAGTTGTTGTCGCCGCCCTTGCGGGCCATGCCGACGATGCCGCGCTTGAACGGCACGCTGGAGAACTCGGCCGGCAGGTTCGGATACTTGGAGCCGCCGGTGCCGTTGCCGAACTGGCCGTCGCCAGTCTGCGCCATGAAGCCGGTGATGACGCGGTGGAACGGCACGCCGTCGTAGAACTTCTCGCGGGCGAGCTGCTTGATGCGCTCGGCGTGCTGCGGCGCCAGATCGTTGCGCAGCTTGATGACGATGCGGCCGTCCTTGGTGTCGATCAGGACGGTGTTCTGCGGATCGAGCCCGGCGGGCAGCGGCTGCGCCTCGGCGCCGACGAGCGTGAACGCGAGCACGGCGAGCGCAGCGAACAAGCGGATCATGGAAGGTCCTTGCGGGTTGCGGGAAGCCGATCAGGGAAGGCTGCCGCGGCGGCCGCACGACGGAGGGCGACGGGATGCGTCTCGTCGATGCGTCTCGTCGGTGCGTCTCGTCATGGCGGCGTCCAGGGTCAGCCGGGGGCCTTGGCGGCGAAACGCCGCCGCAGCCGCTCGGCCACGGCCGGCGGCACGAAGGCGGAGACGTCCCCGCCCATCGCGGCAATCTGTCGAACCAGTGTGGCGGTGATCGGGCGCACCAGCGGCGAGGCCGGCAGGAACACGGTCGTCACCGTCGGCGCCATGGTGCCGTTCATGCCGGCCATCTGCATCTCGTAATCGAAGTCGGTGCCGTCGCGCAGGCCGCGGATCAGCGCCACCGCACCCTCGGCGCGGGCCGCCTCGACCACCAGGCCCGAGAAGGTGATGCAGGAGATGGTGCAGCCGGCCGCCGCGGCGAGCGGCCCGCAGGTCTCCTCCAGCATGGCGGCGCGGTCCTCGGCCGGGAACAGCGGCACCTTGCCGGGATGGATGCCGATGGCCAGCACCAGCCGGTCGGCCAGGCGCACCGCCTGGCGGACGACGTCGAGGTGGCCGTTGGTGACCGGGTCGAACGAGCCGGCATAGAGGGCGGTTCGCAGCATCGCGCGGGTCTAGCCTGCCCGGGTCGCGCCGGCAAGCCGGGCCATGGGGCCGGGCTGCCGCGCCGTCATGCGGCCCGCCGCGACAAGGCGAGCCACAGGCCGCCGCCGATCAGCACGGTTCCCGAGATGCGGTCGAGCAGCGCGCGCCGGGCCGGCGCCAGGAAGAAGCCGCGGCCGAGACCGGCCATCAGGCCCCACCCGGCATCCAGCACGGCGGCGAGCGTGACGGCGGCCGCCACCATGACGGCGAGCTGCGGGCCGGACGGCAGCGCCGGGTCGACGAACTGCGGCAGGAACGCCGTGAAGAAGGCGGCCGTCTTGGGGTTCGACACCGACACCAGGAAGCCGCGCGAGAGGTGGACCTTGCCGCGGGCGGGCTCCGGCGGCGCCGCCTGCCCGGCCCGCCGCCACGCCTGCACGCCGAGCCAGATCAGGTAGACGGCGCCGACCCAGCGGATCACCTCGAAGGCGGTGACGGCCCGCGACAGCAGCACGTCGAGGCCGATCGCCACGCCGCCGATCAGCAGCGTGTTGCCGAACACGGTGCCGAGGGCGGTGGCCAGCACGGCGCGGGCGCCGTCGCGGGCGCCGGTCGAGACCATCAGGGTCACCACCGGGCCCGGCGTCAGGATCAGCAGCAGGACCATCGCCAGGAACGGGACGAACAGGTCGGGATTGAGCATGCCGGTCGGCTCCGGTTCGGCGCGGCGCGGGACCTCGCGGCCCGGTCGGTCGGCCGCGGGCTGGTCGGGTCAGGAGCGGCGCAGCGGATGGGCCGCCTGGCAGGCGGCCCATCGTCTCGGCGCCGGCGTCAGCGTTCGTCCGGGTTGGACTGGGTGGTCGGCGCTCCGCTGCCGACCGGCGGTCCGGACAGGACCGGCGGCTCGGCCGGCGGCGGGTCGGCCGCCGGCGCCCCGGCGCCATTGCGGCTGGGCGGGGCCGCCGCGCTGGTCGAGATGATCGAGGCTGGCGCCTGCGCCATGAAGCTGCACGAGGACTGGGGCACCACGCCGGCC
>WNKV01000039.1 GCA_009720755.1 Rhodoplanes serenus | reverse complement strand
CGGCGCCGCTGCCGGTCTCCGGCGGGACCGCGGGGGCCGGCTTGGTGACCGCCGGCTCGGGGGCGGGCCGCCCGGCGAGCGCCGCCTGGCGCAGGGCGTCAATGTCGGTGCCGCTGGTCGCATAGCCCTGGAGGCGCGACAGCCGGTCGTCGGCCTCGCCGGCCGCCGGCTTGGCGGTCTCGTGGGCCGCCACGTAGGGCCGCAGGCGATCGAGCGGGGCGCTGGCCAGCCGCCCGCCGGTGCGCTTGCTCGGCTGCGCCTGGGAGGCCGCGGAGCCCGGGGCGGCGGCAGCCGCCGCCTCCCCCTCGGGCGCCGGGGCCGGCGCTTGGCGCTGGCGGAGCGGCGCGGGCGGCCGCGGCTCGCCGGCGCTGGGCGGGCGCTCGGCGGTGCGCTCCTCGTCGGGCGGCGTCGCCTCGGCCGGACGCTGGCGGCCCCGGCGATCCGGCGGCGGCGCGGCCCCGCCGACCCCGGCCAGATAGCCGGCGAGCGCGCTCGCGTGGCCCGGGCTCGACGTGTAGTGATCGCGCAGGAAGCGCGCCACCGACGAGGGATCGCGCCCGCGGGTCAATCCCTGGGCCGAGCGGTGGCAGGCCGAGCAGTCCGACGAGAACACCTGGGCCGGGCTCTTGCCGGCGGTCAGGTCGGTCTGCGCCACGGCGGCCGTCGACGCGAGCCCGCAGGCCAGAAGCCCGCCGGCCACGAGCCCGTCGGCCAGAAGCCGCGCCATCGTCGATGTTCTCGCCCGGACAGTCATCCGCCTGACACTCCGCCTGCTGTGTTGACTCGCGACGCCCCGGCGCGTCGGTTGCCCTACCTAGAGCATTTTCCGGCGAAGTGGGACCCGGTTCGCCGTCGAAAATGCGATCCCGCCATGACTCCTGGAGTTGCACGACCCCTGAATTGGCACGAGCCCTGAATTGGCACGAACCCTGGAGTTGCAGGACTCCTGGAGTTGCGAGGCAAATCCGGCGTCACGAAGGCCGGAGGGGCCGCGGCGGGCACTGCCGTGGGTGCCCGGCGTGGCGGCACGCCCGGCCCGATCGGCTCCCGCTGGGCGCCCCGATGCCGCACTTTGATCTCGCTCAATCGAACCCCGCCGGTTTCTGGTTGTTTGGCCCTGGACGGGCCGATCGATCCAGCCGCCGCGGCCGGGCGCAGGCTGGGTCGGCTCGTCGGGCCCCCTTCAGCAAAGGAGTGCGGCATGTACAGGGTCTACAGCGCGCCGGCCGGCGCCGAAAACATCTCCCCGCTCGAAAAGGATCGGCTGCTCCACCGCAACCTCGCCACCATGGACGAGGCGATCGGCTGGGCCGCCCATATGAGCCGGACCGGGCACGCCGTGGTGCTCATCGAGGGCGACGACGGCACCCGCCTCGCCGCCGGCGAGATCGCCAGCGCGCTGCGCCAGCGCGCCGGCTGACCCGACGGGCCGACCCGCGCGGCGCCCCGGTCGCGCCACCGCGAGGTCGGCCCCTTTCCATTCGACGACGGCCGGCTGCTCATGGCGGCCGCGCCGTGCGGTGGAGCCGGTTGCGGCGAAGCCGGTTGCGGCGAAGCCGCCAGCGTGGCATCGCCTGCCCGGCGAGCGCTCGGCCGCCCCGGTCGGCGCGGCGGGTGGGGCGTCCCGGCCATGCGCATCGGCATCGATCTCGGTGGCACCAAGATCGAGGGCATCGCCCTCGACCACGATGGCGGCGAGCTGTGGCGCCGCCGCGTGCCGACCCCGGCCGGCGACTACGACGGCATTCTCGCCACCATCGCCGACCTGGTGACCACGGCGGAGCGCACGCTCGGCCGCCACGGCACCATCGGCATCGCCACGCCCGGCGCCATCTCACCGGCGACCGGCCTGCTCAAGAACTCCAACAGCACGGTCCTCAACGGACGGCCGCTCGACGACGACCTGGCGCGGACGCTCGGCCGCCCGGTGCGGCTGGAGAACGACGCCAACTGCTTCGCCATGTCGGAGGCCAGCGACGGCGCCGCGGCCGGCGCCCGCGCCGTGTTCGGCGTCATTCTCGGCACCGGAGTCGGCGGCGGCGTGGTGATCGACGGGCGCGTCGTCTCAGGCCGCAATCGCGTCGCCGGCGAATGGGGCCATGCACCCCTGCCCTGGCCGCGCGACGACGAGCGGCCCGGGCCGCCCTGCTATTGCGGCCGCCACGGCTGCATCGAGACGTTCCTGTCGGGTCCCGGCTTCGCGGCTGCCTTTCGCCGCGCCACCGGACGCGACGCGACGCCGGACGCCATCGTGGCGGCGGCACGATCCGGCGATGCCGACGCGCGGCGCAGCTTCGAGGACTACATGGACCGGCTGGCGCGCGGCCTCGCCATGGTGATCGACGTCCTCGATCCCGACGTGATCGTGCTCGGCGGCGGCCTGTCCAACATCGTCGAGCTGTACGAGGCACTGCCGTCCCGCGTGGCCCGCCACGCCTTCACGGATCGGCTCGACACCGCCATCGTCAAGAACCGCCATGGCGACTCGAGCGGCGTGCGCGGCGCCGCCTGGCTGTGGCCCGGGACGAACGTGTTGCGGTAGCAGAACCGATCCGTCCGGCGGAGTTCACCCCCGCGCCGCGGTCTCCGACCGCTCTGGCGCCGCGCCTCCGATGCTCAGCGGCCCGTGAATCTCTACCGTAGATTGCCGATCTGTGATCTACAGTTTTACTGAGATCTATGGGCTCGTTGCTGACACCAACATTACACAAGCCCTTCCCGACCTCACCCCACCGCGCAGCATCGGCCTTCCAAGGCGTTACAGCAATGCCACCAAGTGGAGAATCTCATGATTTAGATACCTCAATGTGGCTGTCACCTCGGGCTAAGGGATAAGCAAACTCTCCTTAACCACTTCTAGCCCAAGCTGTCTATTAAGCGGTTCTAACGTCCTTCTCGACAGTTTCGTCAATAATCGCCAACTATAAATCAGGCACTTATTTCTTATAATAGAATTTTAATTGGTTTGCATCATAACCAGGGTGCAGCTCTCGCCCAGCGAGGCACTCGCCTGGTGACCGACTCCGATGGTGCGCTGCTCCGGGTCGGCGCTCGGAGCGGCGGCAGGTCGGGCTTGGTCGGCGCGTCCGCTCGGCCAAATGCAGCGCATTTGTGTTCCATTCATCAATACATCTCCTCCCGCTGGAGGCGGTGTCGCAGAGCACGTTCCGTGGAGACTGTGATGTTCCTCCTGACCCGTATCCGCATCCTGCCGAAGATTCTGTCCGTCGTTCTGCTCCTCGCTGCCGTTGCGGGCTTCAGCGTGTGGTACGCCGGCGGCCAGCTGTTCACAGTCGATGCGTCCTACTCGCATTTCATCGAAAACGATTCGCAGGCGCGGATCGCGACGACGCGCGCCAACCGGGTTGTCTATCAGCTGGAGATGTACGTCTATCGCCTGATCGCCGAGACCGAAGAGCACGAGATGGCGAAGATCCCGCCGAAGCTCGCCGAGACCTACAAGCTCGGTCACGACACCCTGGCGCTGGTCAAGAGCAAGTCCCCTCGGCATGCCGCTGACATCGATAGGCTGAGCGACGAGCTGAGGGCGCTCGAAGCCGCCGTGAAGCCGGTTGCGGATCTCGCCCTTCAGAACAAGAACAGCGAGGCGACCGCTCTGGTGCGCACCACGGTTGATCCCATCGCGACCCGGATGATGCAGCAGATCGACGCCATCTCGCGGGTGCTCGACCGCGAGCTGACGAAGGGCTCCGCGGATCTCAGCGAGGACACCCGGCACGCCGTCACCATGGTTTATCTCCTGGTCGGCGGCGGGGTCGTCCTGGCTCTGGTGCTGGCATTCGTGATCGCCCGGGCCGGCATCACCGGACCGATCGCACGGCTGGTGACCGACCTTGAGGCGCTCGCCCGCGGCGAGCAGATCCAGATCGCCGGCACCGAGCGCAAGGACGAGGTCGGCCAGACCGCCCGTGCCGTCGACGACATCAAGATCATGCTCGCCGACAAGGCGGCCCGCGAGGCGCGCGAGAAGGCCGAGGCGGATGCCCGCCTGGCGACCGATCGCAAGCACGAGATGCAGCGCCTCGCCGACGGCTTCGAGGCGGCGGTGGGTGAGATCGTCGAGACCGTGTCGTCCGCGTCCACCGAGCTGGAAGCCGCTGCCACCACCCTCACCCGGACCGCCGAGACCACCCAACACCTCTCCACCAAGGTGGCGACCGCCGCCGAGACGGCCTCGACCAACGTGCAATCGGTCGCCTCCGCCACCAACGAGATGGCCGCTTCGGTGCACGAGATCAGCCGCCAGGTGCAGGAGTCGAGCCGCATCGCCGGCGAGGCCGTCAAGCAGGCCGAGAAGACCGACGGCCGCATCGGCGAGCTGTCGCAGGCGGCGAGCCGCATCGGCGATGTGGTGAAGCTGATCACAGCGATCGCCGAGCAGACCAACCTGCTGGCGCTCAACGCCACCATCGAGGCGGCGCGCGCCGGCGAGGCCGGCAAGGGGTTCGCTGTGGTGGCCCAGGAGGTCAAGGCGCTCGCCGCTCAGACCGGCAAGGCCACCGGCGAGATCGGTGCCCAGATCGCCGGCATGCAGCAGGCGACCCAAGACTCGGTCGTCGCCATCAAGGAGATCGGCGGCACCATCGGCCGCATCGCCGAGATCGCTGCCGCAATCGCCGCGGCCGTCGAGCAGCAGGGCGCCGCCACGTCGGAGGTCGCGCGCAACATTCAGCAGGCCGCCCACGGCACCACCGAGGTGGCGAGCAACATCGGCGAGGTCGATCGCGGCGCCGCCGAGACCGGCTCGGCCTCCTCGCAGGT
>WNKV01000038.1 GCA_009720755.1 Rhodoplanes serenus | reverse complement strand
TGGATGACGGCGGGCGCCCGATCGCCGATCAGGGCTGAGGGCGCCACCATGTTCACCAGCACCGCCTCTCTGGTCGAACGCGCCGTCCATCTCGGCGCGCACCGGCCGACCATCGCGATCCTGCTCGACCGCGAGCGGTGGGCAAACTGGCAAGCCGCGGCGCTCCAGCTCGTCACGGCGTGGGACGCAGACGGGGCTGAGCGCGCCGAGCTGATCGACGCCTGCGATCGCTTCGCCGTGCCGCCGTCGCCGAGCGGCCCGACCAGCCGCATCGTCGACGCACTCGACACCGTTGGCGGGCTTGCGCTCGTCGCCGCCCCTGCCATCGCCCTGTGCCTCCTCTGAGGTCGTCATGACCGCCGATCGCCGCACGCCCAACGCCATCCTCGAATGCGCCATGACCGCCGCCGCACTGCGGCCGCGCCACCGGGAGACCCGCATGCCGGTCACCGTCTGCAACGTCCATCGTGCCACGGCTCGGCTCCAGCGCACCGGAACCTCGCTTGGCCGCCCGCTCTATGACGTCCATCTCGACATCGTCGGCCCGTGCGGCGAGCGGACCCCGATCGTCCTGAGGGTCGACCCCCGCCACGCGGCGTGGGCCGAGCGGTTCGTCCGCCTCACCAACCTCGCCAGCCTGGAGCCCTCGGCGCTGCCGGCGGCCGACCGGGCTCGGCTCGCCGCGGAGTGATCACGATGTACCGACCCGAGATCGAGATCGAGTTTGAGGACGTTCCGCTGATCATCGGCGATGTCCGCGGTCGCGGCGTTCGCGGCGTTCCGCCCGCTGCGGCGCTGTCGTGCATCACGGGGCGCGCCACCATCGCGCTCTGCAATGATGATCCCGTCGACGGCGAGCTGGTGTGCGTGCGCATCGATCCACCCGGCGCCTCCGCGGTCGGCGCGTTCGAGCGCTGGCACATGGATCGGCCGCACTACCACGAGTTCCTGGCGGCCGCGCTGTTCGCATGGATCGAGGCGAGCCTGTTCGCCGCGCTCGGCGACGAGATCCGCGACCGTCTCCGATGGGCCGCGAGCAAGGAGGCGACCGAACTCTCCGCGGCCGACGACGCATGGAAAATGATGGCATGACCATGAGCGAGACATTCACACACGATTTTGGTGGTTGGTATAGTGCGGCCGCTCGCCGCTGGCGCAATCCGGACGGCACCGACGGCGGCATCGTCGCCGCCTCCGCGACGGTTCGCCAGACTGCCGTCATAGCCGCGACCACCGAAGTGTGGCCCGGCGCCAGCATCGGCGACGGCGCCAGCATCGGCGGCGGCGCCAGCATCGGCGACGGCGCCAGCATCGGCGACGGCGCCAGCATCGGCGACGGCGCCAGCATCGGCTACCGCGCCAGCATCGGCGGCGGCGCCAGCATCGGCGACCGCGCCAGCATCGGCGGCGGCGCCAGCATCGGCTACCGCGCCAGCATCGGCGACGGCGCCAGCATCGGCTACGGCGCCAGCATCGGCTACGGCGCCGTGTACGAGTCCGGCGACTGGCTCTATGTCGCCGGACCACAGGGGGCGCGCAACGCCTGGGCGACTGCCATATGGTCGGCGGTGCACGGCCTGCGCTGGTGGGTGGGGTGCCAGCACGGCATCACCACTGCCGAGCTGCGCGCCCGTGTCGAGCGCGATCACGGGCCGTCGGCGCACGGCGATGACTATCGCCACCTGATCACGACTGTCGAGACGCACCCCGGTCTCGCGCGCGCCATTGCGGCGCATGCGGCCAGACAGGCGGCGGAGTAGTGCAATGGCCGCCACCACACTGACCACCGCGGAGATCGCGTCCCGACTGCGCGCCATGCCGTCGCCGACGCGGCTGGAGCGACTGACCGACGAGATCGACGATGCACAGGACGAGATCGCCGATGCGCAGATCGAAATGGGACGGCTGGAAGCCGAACGTGACTCGGCGCGCGACGAAATGGAGCGGCTGACCGCCGAGTGTGACGCGCTCGCCGAGCGCGTGAAGGCGCTGGAAACAGAGTTGCGGTCGACGATCTGTCCCGCAGGCGGGTGGACGGGCCAGCCCAAAGACATGGAGCCGACAGTCGCGAATTGTCTCGCGGCTGGGGAGTGCGGGTGCAGCGTCGGCGCCGTCCTCGCGGGCTGCTCCAAGTCAGACGAGAGGGACGCATCTCATGGGTGAGCAGCACACGCCGGGACCGTGGATCGATGGAGGGTCACTACTAGGGTCCGCTCGCCTGATAACCAACCAGAACGTGGCTCAGATCGCCTGCGTCTACGGCGTCAGGCCGAAGCGCGAGAGCGCCGCGAATACGCGCCTGATCGCCGCGGCGCCGGACTATCACGCGATAGCCAAAATGATCGACAGGGACGCCGGGCAGCTCGACGCCCACAGCAAGGAGCCTGCCATCATCAGCTACGACGCCATCATGGAATTGCGCGACGCCATCGCCAAGGCGGAGGGCCGATCGTTGCCTAGCGAGACCACTAAGGCAACGAAACTGGCCGAACCTTCACTTTTGGAGGGCCACTCCGATGGCTGACATCCATCTCATCACGTCGTCGATGCACCGGCCGCCGCAGCGCCGACCCGACGGCCACCGCGCCGACGTGGTGTCGCTCGTCGAGCGGCGGCAGGTCGAGATCGTCCGCCGGGCGGACCGCCGCGGTCTGGTCGACCGCGCCATGACCGAGGCCGGCATCGTCCGTCGCGCCCTCGGCTTCACCGACCCCGAGCCGCCGAGCGCGGCGTGAGAGGAGACACCACCATGCTCGATCACACCAGCGCGGCCAAGAAGGCCCCGAACCCCATCGATCGCCACGTCGGCGCGCGCGTCCGCATGCGCCGGATGATGCTGGGGATGAGCCAAGAGAAGCTCGGGGATGCACTGAGCCTGACGTCCCAGCAAGTGCAGAAGTACGAGAAGGGCACCAACCGCATCGGCGCCAGCCGCTTGCAGCAGATCGCCCACATTCTCCAGGTGCCGGTCGCGTTCTTCTTCGAAGGCGCTCCCGATCTCGGGGGCGGCACCACGGCCAACGGCATCGGCGATGCCACGATGCCGGCCTACATCTCCGACTTCCTCGCCACCTCGGACGGCCTCGCGCTGACCAAGGCGTTCATGCGCATCCAGGACGCCAAGCTGCGCCGGCGCATCGTCGACCTGGTCGAGCAGGCGGCGGAGTCCGTCGATCTCGCGCGTGACGACGTCATGCCCCGTCTCCAGGCGGCGGAGTGAAGGCGATGAGCAACGCCATTCAGCACATCGTCCATATCGTCAGAGCGCTCTCCGCCGGCGAGGCGCTGCCCAGCCTGCAACGCCGCGCCGCCGAGATCATCGACCAGCAGGAAGAGAAGATTGCCACCCTGCGCCGGACGCTGCGCCATCTGGAGGCGTGGGCCGGCGTTCATGAGCCGACAAACGAGGAGACTACGCGATGATGCGCATCACCACGCCAGGCTTCTACCCGCACATGAGTGCCGACGATTACCACGCAGATCCGTGTCCGGAACCGTCGCTGACGCAGTCGATCGCCAAGCTCCTGCTAGAGCGCTCGCCGATGCACGCCTGGCACGCGCATCCGCGGCTCAATCCGGCCTTCGCGCGGGATGAGCCGACGAAGTTCGATGTCGCGAATGTCGCTCACAAGCTGCTGCTCGGGCGCGGCAAGGACGTCGCCGTGATCGACGCCGCCGACTGGCGGACGAAGGCCGCGAAAGAGGAGCGCGAGGATGCCCTGGCCCGCGGGCGATTGCCGATCCTCGCCGAGCAGTACGAGCGGGCCAGGCTGCTGGTCGATCGCGCCCGCGACCAACTCTCGGCCGCCGGACTCGGCGAGGCGTTCTCGCCGGACGCGGGCGATGGCGAAATGGTGATCGCGTGGCAGGACGGCGACGGGCTGTGGCGGCGCGCCATGATCGACTGGCTTTCGCACGATCGCCGTCTCGTCCTCGACTACAAGACGACGCTCGCCAGCGCGGCGCCGCACGCGATCCCGACGAAGATGGCGGCCGACGGCTGGTGCATCCAGGCGGCCCAGCACGAGGCGGGGCTCGACATCCTCGATCCCGAGATCGCGGGACGCCGGCGGCACATCTTCGTGTGCCAGGAGGCGACGGAGCCCTACGCGCTGTCGATCGTCGAGATCCCCGAGGCGGCCATGACGATCGGCCGGCGTCAGCTCGCGATGGCTCGCGACATCTGGTCCGCCTGCTCACGCGCGGGCATCTGGCCCGGGTATCCGCGAGGGGTGATCCGTCCTGCATATCCGGAGTGGGCGGAGAGTCGTTGGATCGATCGTGAGATCGACGAGTTCGCCGACGTCGTCGCGCCTCTGCGGGCGCCGATCGCGCGCCCCGCTTCCATGCTGACCGACCTCGCCGGAGGCTGAGGTGGCGTTCACCTTCGCGCCCGCGGTGCGTGACCGCGTGTCCCTCCTGATCGCGCTCGCAGGAGCTTCCGGCTCGGGCAAGACCCTGTCGGCCCTGCGTCTCGCCCGCGGCCTCGCCGACGGCGACGACGGCAGGATCGCCGTCATCGACACCGAGGCGGGACGCGCCAAGCATTATGCGGTTGCCCCCGGCGAGACGCCGAGCGCCGAGCGCTTCGGGTTCGCGCATGGCGATCTGCGCCCGCCGTTCTCGCCGGAGGCGTACGCCGATGCCGTCGCGACCGCCGACGCGGCAGGGTTCGACGTCATCGTGATCGACTCGTGCTCGCACGAATACGAGGGCGAAGGCGGGCTCCACGACATGCACGCTGCCAATGTCGAGATGGCGATCGATCGCGCCAAGTCGGCGCACAATCCGTCCTGGGGTCCGTTCGACGAGGCGCGGGCGGCCGAGCGCGCCAGCATCGGCGCGTGGAAGGAGCCGAAACGGCTGCACAAGCGGTTCGTGCACCGGCTGCTGCAATGTCGCGCACACCTGATCCTGTGCCTGCGGGCCGAGGAGAAGATGCGGGTGGAGCAGATCGAGGAGGAGCGCAACGGCCGCACCTTCAAGCGCACCGTCATCGTGCAGCCAAAGGACATGCCGCCGAACGAGCGTTGGGCGCCGATCTGCGAGAAGCGGTTCATGTACGAGATGACGATCTCGCTCATCCTCACCCCGGATGAGCCCGGCAAGCCGATCCCGATCAAGCTGCAACAGCAGCACAGGGCAGCCATCCCGGCGGGGAAACACCTGTCCGAAGATGCGGGGAAGGCTCTGGCGGCGTGGGCGAACGGGGGCCGCGCGATCTCACATCAGCCCGAGCCGCCCGCGGCCGACGAGGGCGCCGGCGACGACTTCGGCGCGCCGGGCGGCAGGACGCTGTCGGATTAC
>WNKV01000037.1 GCA_009720755.1 Rhodoplanes serenus | reverse complement strand
CGGCGGCAGCATCGCCAAGGCCAAGTGGGGCTCGTGACATGGCCGGCATCAACCCGCTCCAGCTCCCGAAGTGGGAGCCCGCGCCGCAGGTCGACTGGTCGCCCCTCGCGCGTATCGGAGACGCCATCGGCCAGTATCGGCGCAAGGAGATGATGGCGCAGGCCGTGGCCGATGCCACCGGGCCGGACGGCCGCGTCGACCTCGACAAGCTCGGCACCAGCTACTTGTCTGGCGGAGAGGTTGATGCCGGCATGGCGGCCGCGCGGCTGGCCGACGCTCGGGCGCAGCGGGACTACGCGCGCGCCACCGACGAGCGAGATTTCGCGTGGCGGCGCGATGAGGCGGCTCGCGCACAGCGCAACGCGGATCGGCGTTATGAGTTGGATCAACGCATCTTGGAGGGCGGGCGGCTGCCGGCCGGGTTCGAGCGCGATCCCGCGACAGGAGGAATGCGGCCGATCGCAGGCGGCCCGGCCGACCCGGTCTATAAGCGGCAGGTGACGGACCGCCAGAACGCTCCAGCCGGCTACAAGTGGGCCGACCCGTCCAACCCGGACGCGGGCCTCGTGCCGATCGCGGGCGGGCCGGCGGAGAAGGTCGATGCCGAGGTGGCGGCCCGGATCGGCCTCGGCCGGTCATTCCTCGATCAACTCCCGACGATCCGGCAGCGGGTGAAGAGCGGGGAGATGACGGGGCCGATCGACGCCGCCAAGGGCTATATCGGAGTCGGAGCGCCCGGCGAGCTGCGCCGCCAGATCGACAGCGGCGCGGAAGCGCTGCTGCGCAATCTCACCGGCGCGGGAATGTCGCAGACCGAAGCGGCACAGTATGTGCGGCGATACCAGTTCAGCCCAACCGACACTGCCGAGACTGCCGGCGCCAAGCTCGATCAACTGGAACGCGAGCTGCGCTATGTGATGGACACGGTCGGCCGCGGTCGCGGCGGCAGCCTCGATCGGGCGCCTCCGCCCGGAACGACTCGGCAGCCGGATCGGCCGGCCGCCAGCGCGGTGCCGGAACAACCTGCCACCCCTGCCGCGACGTTCGACGAGCGGTTCACCGGCGGCCCGCCGCGCGCCGAAGTCCGGCCGTCGGCGAAGGTGTGGGGAGACCGTGAGGCCGAGTCGGCCGGGATCTACGAACCGCGCCCGCAGACCGCTGGGCGCCCCGTCCAGGTTCGCACTGTCGACGAGGCCCGCCGCTTGCCGCGCGGGACCCGTTTCATCGACCCGAACGGAGTCGAGAGGATCGTGCCGTGACCGAGTGGGACGCCTTCCCGGCGGTCGCGGCCGCACCGGAAGCCGCCGCGCCGACCCGCATCACCGTGACGCCCGGACCGGCCCCGCAGGCCGGCCAGGGCGACGCCGACCCGTGGGCCGCCTTTCCGGCCGCGGCCGACGTCGGTTGGGCGCGCGCGCTGTTCGAGGGCGTGCTTGGCGGCGCCTCGGCAAATTTTCGGGATGAACTGTACGGTGTGGCCCGAGCCAGCGGCCTGCCGGAGCCGGTTGGCGGCCTGCGCATCCCGGTCGGCGCCGCCCGGCTCGCCTATGAGGCGCTGGCCGGCCGCGGCGCCGCCACCGACGCCTATGAGGAGGGCCGCGACCGCATCCGTGGTGTCCAGAAGGCGGCAGAGAAGCAGTATCCCGGCACGACGCTGGCCGGAGAGATCGCCGGTGCCGTCGCCCTGCCCGTGGGCGGGGCGCTGAGCGCGGCGACGCTGCCGGCTCGCATCGGGCGATCTGCCGTGGTTGGCGCATCCTACGGGGCTGCGGCGGGCGCTGGCGATGGCGAGGACATGGCGAGCCGAGCCACTGGCGCCGCGACCGGCGCGGCGTTCGGTGCCGCGGCCGGCGGCGCCGCTCCCGTCGTGATGCGCGGGATCGAGGCGGCCGGCCGCGGCGTCGCCGCGGCGGCACGCCCGGTCACCAACACGCTGCGCGGCTGGCGCGACCCAGAGGCCGAGGCGGCCCGCCGAGTTGTCGGCGCGATTGATCGGGACATGCGCACCGGCTCGGCGCCGATCTCGATGGCTGAATGGCAAACGGCGCAGCGCGGCGGCGCCCCGGTCGCTGTCGCCGATCTCGGCGGCGAGACGACGCGCGCGCTTGCCAGATCAGCCGCCAACACCTCACCGGAAGGCCGGGCATCACTCGACCGACTGGCGAATGACCGCTTCGAGGGGCAAGCCGACCGCGCCTCGGCCTTCCTGAGGCGGCTGGTCGGCGGAAACGTGGACAGCACCGCGACCCGCGAGGGACTGCGGGCCGCGGCCAGTGCCGCCAACCGACCGGCCTATCAGCGGGCGTTCAGCGACCCGCGCGGCGCTGCGCTCTGGGACGAGGGGTTCCAGCAGATCGCCAGCGCGCCCGTCGTCCAAGACGCCATCCGTGCATCGACCAGGACGGCTGGTAACCGAGCGGCCATCGACGGGTTCCCACCGCAGCGCAACCCCTTCACATTCGACCCCGACGGCTACATGCGCCCGGCCGTTGGCCCGGACGGCCAGCGCCTCGTCCCAAACCTCCAGTTCTGGGACATGGTCAAGCGCAACCTCGATGATCGCATTACGGCGTTGCAGCGCGCCGGCGAGAACTCGGCAGCGCGGGACGCGATCCAGCTCCGGGGCGCCCTGGTCGGCCGGCTCGATGACCTGGTGCCGACCTATCCGGAGGCTCGTGCCGGAGCCGCGCGGTTCTTCGGCGCCGAGGACGCGCTTTCGGCCGGCGAGGAGTTCGTGCGCCGGACCATGCCGGCCCGCGACGCGGCTGCGGCGCTTGCCCGAATGAGCCCGCAGGAGCGGGAGCTGTTCCGTCAAGGCTTCGCGGCTCGGCTGATCGACGAGATCAACAACACTCGCGACAGGGTGAATGTGCTCAACAAGATCGCGGCGAGCCCAGAGGCGCGAAACAAGATCCGGATCGCTCTCGGAGAGCAGGGCTGGCGGCGGGTCGAGGCGTTCGTGACGGTCGAGCACGTCATGGACCGACTGCGCGGTGCCGTGCAGGGCAACTCGACCACGGCTCGGCAGTTCGCAGAGCTGACCATGGCCGGCTTCGGCGGGTACGGATACGGGTCGGGCGGGAGCTTCAATCCGCTCAACGCCGACCCGAGCGGCGCAACCCACGCGCTCCTCGCGATGGGCCTCGTGCGAGGCCGTCACCGCATCGACCAGCGCGTGGCACGCCGCGTCGCCGAGATGCTGGCCTCACCTGACCCGGCGGTGCTGGCTCGCGGCGTCCAGATGGTCGCTGGCAACCGCCGACTTCTCCAGGCGCTCCAGAACCTCGATCTGCCGGCGGCGCGCGGGAGCGTCCAGGCCACCCCGTATCAAGGCGCGAGCC
Organism: Rhodoplanes serenus; assembly: GCA_009720755.1. Taxonomy (GTDB): domain Bacteria; phylum Pseudomonadota; class Alphaproteobacteria; order Rhizobiales; family Xanthobacteraceae; genus Rhodoplanes; species Rhodoplanes serenus. Next base: position 2,392 of record WNKV01000037.1, on the reverse strand, counting down.
TCGTAGGGGTGGCGGGCGGTCGCGCCGAAGACCAGTAGCCAGAATGACCACGGGAACGGAACGAGCGTCCACACCCCGACGGCGAGTGACATAACGCCTATTCGCACCAGACTTCGCACTTCTGCCGTCGGCTCAAGTTGTACAGCGTCGCTGAAGTACAAGCTCCATACGGCGATCCGCTGACGAAAATTACTATATCCCCTTCATCCCACCCGATACAGTATGTCTTGGCGGAGAACTTCTCTCCATTGATGATGAAGTGCTCATCGTTTGACGCGGCCTCGATCTGGTAAGTATCTGCGGCCAAGCTTCGATCTGATGCGCCCAGAGCGAGGCAACATAGCGCTACGGCATAGGATCTCTTCAAGACGCCTACGAGTAAGGTAATGGTCATGAAACGTTACCCTCCCCAAGCCAAAGTCGGGCGCATGCAAAAACGAGAGGCCCAGTAACAAAGCCGGCCAGTTGCGCCTCTGGCGAGACAGAGGCTAGCGATCCGATCATGGCGCCGACCATGGCAGACGAGAGTAATCCTGTGGCCCAGATGCCGAACGCTCGCATCACTCGGTTCTCTCACCCATCGTCTACAGGGTCGCCTTTGCGCCGACGGTGACGGCAATGCAGAGCGCGCAGCCAGTTCAGCTTCTCCCGGTCCGGCAGATCATCCCAGTCGCGGTCACTGATCATTCGGCCACCCATTCTGAGAGGTAGACGGACATGGACGCGATGCCAACATTCCGGTTGAAACTGCTATCGCTCGTCGCGAGGGCGCTCGGCATCCAGTTTCATTTCGAGGGAGTTCCGTACGGCGGTCGCGCCCGGCCTATCGAGACGGAGGATTGCGACTGAGCCAGTCGTTCGTTCCCTTTATCGCATTGCTGTAAGATCTGTTCTTCGTTAGTTCAAACACCCAAAGCTTGTCATCCTTGTCGAGCATTGTCTTGATGTGGTCGTGCAATTCCTTTGACGTATTGGTGACATTCACGAGCCACAATGAATATTGCGTTCTTTGCCCGCCAAGCCGTTCAAGCTCGTCCCAAAGCGGCTGATAGTCGTGCGGACCATTCTCATTGACTAGATCGTAGGCCACAACATACGTCGACATCGCCCGGCCCTCCCCGCCGGCTATTTCAGCGGCGGCGTTCCGACGAGTCGAGTCCTTTTTCGACGAGCCGCCGGATCGCTTCCGGGCGGCCCGGTAGATCGGGCTGCTCACGCCGCCAATCGTCTAGAGACGCCAAAAAGTCCGGCTGCAGGCGCACGAGCACAGGCTCTCCCGTAGTCGCGGGGCGCCTCTTTCGGGATTTCGTGATTTCACGAGTTGACTGATTCATGAAGTCTTGATATCACGAAACAGTCGGGCCGCCAAGGTGCAGCAACACCCTGACGGCCCTAACCCAAGCCACGGAGTGAGCCATGGCCCAGGCTGAGCCGACCCATACCACGAGTCCGTCCCGCCGCTCGATCCTTCGCGGTGCCGCCGCTGCCCCGATCGTCTCGGTGGTTGGCATGGCGCCCTTCCTCGCCGACGCCGATGTGCGCTTCCTCGCGTCGGAGGCGGGCCGCCTCGTCCGCGAGTTCCACGCCGCCCAGGACGTGCTGAACGAGGCGGAGGCCCGATGGAAGCCGCCGTTCCGCGACAGCGATGAGGTGCTCGACGCGATCGATGCCGCCGAGGCGCGGCAGGACGAGGCGGGCGACGCGCTGCTTCGTGTTCTGCGGCAGCTCGCCGACATACCGGCCACCACGATCGAGGGCCTGCAGGCCAAGGCGCAGTTCGCCGAGCACACCGACCGCTGGTATGCGGACGCGGTCCTGCGGGACCTGCAGGCGATGGGGGCGTGATCATGAACGAGATCAACCCCGCCCGGCAGCCCGTCGTTCGGATCACCGACACCGGCGAGGCCATGGCTGACAGCCGCGACGTCGCCGCCTACTTCGGGAAGCGTCACTGCGACGTCCTTACGGCGCTCCGGAACCTGAACTGCTCGGCCGAGTTCCGGGAACGCAATTTTGCGTCGTTCAAAAACAAGGACTTAGCCGGAGAGAGCACCTCGCACGTCCTGATGACCAAGGACGGCTTCATGTTCCTGGTGCTCGGCTTCACCGGCGGCCGGGCGGCGACGTTCAAGGAACGCTACATCGCGCAGTTCAACGCGATGGAGGCCGAGCTGCGCCACCGCTCCGCCGACCCGATGCGGGCGCTCGCCGACCCGGCGGCGCTCCGCAGCCTGCTGCTGACCTATTCCGAGAAGGTGATCGCGCTCGAGGGAGAGGTCGCCGAGCTGCGGCCCCAGGCCGACGCGCTCGACCGCATCGCGCAGTCGGACGGCAGCCTGTGCATCACCGACGCCGCCAAGACACTCCAGGTGCGCCCGAAGGACCTGTTCAC
>WNKV01000036.1 GCA_009720755.1 Rhodoplanes serenus | reverse complement strand
TGGATGACGGCGGGCGCCCGATCGCCGATCAGGGCTGAGGGCGCCACCATGTTCACCAGCACCGCCTCTCTGGTCGAGCGCGCCGTCCATCTCGGCGCTCGCCGACCGACCACCAGAGTGGTCACCAGTCCAGAGCGCTGGGCGGACTGGCGCGCCGCCGCCGATCAGCTCGTGGTCGCGTCGAGCATCATCGATCTGACCCAGGCTGAGCTGGATGACCTGATCAGCGCATGCGACCGCGCTGCCGGCCTGACACCAGAGCGGATCGGAGAGGCGATCGACACTGTCGCCAGCTTCGTTGTCCTGATCGCCGCGCCGATCGCGGCTGTGTGCATCCTGTGAGCCAGGTCATGACCGCCGACCGCCGCACGCCCAACGCGATCCTCGAATGCGCCATGACCGCCGCCGCGCTGCGGCCGCGCCACCGGGAGACCCGCATGCCGATCAGCACCACCGCCATTAGCGACGAGGCGCGACAGCTCGCACTCACCCGGATCGTCCTCGGCTACGCGCCGTACGCCCAGCTCGCCGCCTTCGCCGAGGGCTTTGTCGACTACGAGCTGGGCCGTCACCGCAATCCCTATGCCGGCCTGACCGACGTCGACGGAGCGGTGGCGGCGCAGGCTTGGGATCGCGGCCACGAGGCGCGCATGCGCTACGGGCGTGCTCTGCGGGACATCCAGGATCACGTCGCGGGCCGCAGCGAGCCGGCCGAGCCGGTCCAGCCGCTCGACCACGTCCCGATGTTCCCGCCGGTCGAGCCCGCGCGACGCGGCGTCGTCGGCCGCGTCCGCGATCTGATCAGAGCGATGTGATGGGAGGGCAGCATGTACAGACCCGAGATCGAGATCGAGTTTGAGGACGTGCCGCTGATCGTCGCCGATGCCCGCGGTAGAGGCGTCCGCGGCGCCCCTCCCGGCGCTGTGCTGTCGTGCATCAGCGGCCGCGCCACCATCGCGCTCTGCAATGACGATCCCGTCGACGGCGAGCTGGTGTGTGTGCGCATCGATCCGCCCGGCGCCTCCGCGGTCGGCGCGTTCGAGCGCTGGCACATGGATCGGCCGCGGCATGACGAGTTCGTGGCGGCCGCGCTGTTCACCTGGATCGAGGCGAGCCTGTTCGCCGCGCTCGGCGACGAGATCCGCGAGCGGCTCCAATGGGCCGCGAGCAAGGAGGCGACCGAACTCTCCGCGGCCGACGACGCATGGAAGATGAGGGCATGACCATGAGCGATAACACCGTGACGGTGCCCACCACGCTGACCACCGCTGAGATCGTGTCGCGGCTGCGCGCCATGCCGTCGCCGACGCCGAGCGAGACGCTCTGCGTGCCGCGATCGTGAGACACCGCGAGAACGTGTGGGGCTCTGGGCCAGTCGGCCACGACGAGGACGAGGCACTGTATGCCGTCCTCGCGGGCGGCTCTGAGCCGGGCGTCATCAACAAAAGGGACGCAGAACATGGGTGAGACGAAGCACACACCCGGCCCATGGGAAGTCGACCACCACCACCTGGTTAGAACCGTGGATGGATTGCAGATTGCTTGTGCTTATGAATTTTGGGTTAGGGGCGCAGAACAAGGCGCGGCCAACGCCCGCCTGATCGCCGCGGCGCCGGAGACTGCGGCCGAGCGCGACCGGCTCGCCGAGCGAGTCCGTCAGCTTGAGCACGTAATCAAGCGCACCCGAGAGGTGATCATTGATCACTTCGATGACGGCTGTGACGAATGCGCAAATGCCGTCGCGCTAATCGACCTTGCCCTCGCTAAGGCGGAGGGCCGGTGAGATGACAGACGCAGAGATTGACGCCGCGATCGCCTCGCTTCGCACCGCTTGCGCTATGCGAGACGCTGGATACTCGACTCCTGCCACAGACGTAACGTGCGCGCTTCTCCTCAAGTGTGACCGGCTCGCCGACATGGTCCGGGAGCTTGAGATGGCGTTGCGCGACCTGCTCGTTATCTGCCGACCTGGCGGCGAGCGCTCGGATGCCCGCCGTCGCTATGACGCCGCTCGCGCCGCCCTCGCCAAGGCGGAGCGCCGGTGATGGACAGCGCATACATCGACGGGGCGCGGGCGCTGAAGCGGCTCGTCCGCGCCATTGATTGGGCCACCGACCAGTTTGATTGGGAAACGGCCCTCTGCACCAAGAGGGTAAAGGACGCTCGCCGTCGCGCGGATCTGGCACTTGAGCGCATCGCCAAGGTAGAGGGCCGATCGTTGCCTAGCGAGACCACTAGGGCAACAAAACTGGCCGAACCTTCACTTACGGAGGGCCACTCCGATGGCTGACATCCATCTCATCACATCGTCGATGCACCGGCCGCCGCAGGGCTGGCCCGACGGCCACAGCGCAGAAGTCGTGTCGCTGATGGAGCAGCGACAGATCCAGATCGTCCGCCGGGCGGCTCGCCGCCGGATCGACCCGTCCTCGCCGTGGTGGTCGATCCGCCACGACATGGACCCCGAGCCGCCGAGCGACGTGCAGTGCCGGCCGTCGGCGCCGAGCGAGACGATCGCGCGTGAAGCGGTCGCCACGCTGCCGCAGCCGACGAAGCACCTCGGCGCGGTGTGCTGCGACCCGTTCGATCCGACGAACGGAGACGCGGCGTGAGAACCGAAAGCCCGATGACGATTCTCGACCGCGCGCTTCCGCGCGCCAGACAGGAGCAGGTCATGGTCCATCCGAAGCAGACTGCCGCCGACCGCGTCCGCGCCGTGCTGGACGTGGCGCGCGACGCCGTCACCGACGATATGACGCTGCAGCGGGAGGCTGCTTGACCATGGGCGTTCGCATCAATCCGTGCTTCCGGTGCCCACTGCGTCAAGGATGCGACCTCGTCGCTGATTTTCGACGGCGCGCGTCTCTGGCTTCGGCGGTGTCGATCACGTTCAGATGCGCGAAGTTGGGCGCCGAGGTCCGGCGGGGGCGGCGCATTGTGATCAGGACTCCGGTCCGTTCGCATGTCGCAGGTTCCCCCGATGATCCAGAGTACCGGATCGCGTGGCGTGAGGTGAGCGCGACGATTTGCTCCGCTCAGCCAGACTACCGGTTTAGCTGCGTCGTCGACCTGGGTCAGATCGGGGAGGACGGCCTCGCCAAGGGCGTCGACCCGGACGCAGTTCGGTACCGCAAGACGCAGAGTCATTACCGCATCGTCCGATTCCTGGACGAGCCGGACGCCAAGTTCTGCGACTCCGGCGCGCTGCTGCGCGACGGGAAGTGCGACACGAAGGACAGAGAGCGCATGTGTAAGCAGCTGACAGAGGCGTGCGGCTCCGAGGAATGGAGAGCCGCCTGATGCCAACGATCGACGCCTCAGCCCCCAGCCAAGTCCGGACGCGCCCGTTCAACATCGCCCGTATCGTCAGAGCACTCTCTTCCGGAGAGGCGCTGCCCAGCCTGCAACGCTGCGCCGCCGAGATCATCGGCCGGCAGGCCGAGGAGATCACCACCCTGCGCCGGACGCTGCGCCATCTGGAGGCATGGGCTGGCGTGCATGAGCCGACAGACGAGGAGGCTGCGTGATGGCGCTCATCACCACGCCCGGCTTCTATCCGCACATGAGCGCCGACGATTACCACGCCGATCCGTGCCCGGAGCCCTCGTTGACGCAGTCAATCGCCAAGTTCCTGCTGGAACGCTCGCCGCTGCACGCCTGGCACGCGCATCCGCGGCTCAACCCGGCCTTCGCGCGGGAGGAGCCGACGAAGTTTGATGTCGCGAATGTCGCTCACAAGCTGTTGCTCGGTCGAGGCAAAGACGTGGCCGTGATCGACGCTGCCGACTGGCGGACCAAGGCGGCCAGGGAGGAGCGCGATAGCGCCATCGCCTCCGGGCGGCTGCCAATCCTCGCCGAGCAGTACGAGCGGGCCGAAATGATGGTCTATTGCGCCCGCGACCAAATCTCGGCCGCCGGACTCGGTGACGTATTCTCGTCAGGAGACGGCGAGATGGTGATCGCGTGGCAGGACGGCGACGGGCTGTGGCAGCGCGCCATGATCGACTGGCTTTCGCATGATCGCCGTCTCGTCCTCGACTACAAGACGACGCTCGCCAGCGCAGCGCCGCACGCGATCCCGACGAAGATGGCGGCCGACGGCTGGTGCATCCAGGCAGCCCAGCACGAGGCGGGGCTCGACATCCTCGATCCCGAGAGCGCGGGGCGCCGGCGGCACATCTTCGTGTGCCAGGAGGCGACGGAGCCCTACGCGCTGTCGATCGTCGAGATCCCCGAAGCGGCACTCACGATCGGCCGGCGTCAGCTTGCGGTGGCTCGCGACATCTGGTCGGCATGTCTTTCATCCGGCTGCTGGCCCGGGTATTCGCGAGGGGTGATCCGTCCTGCATATCCGGAGTGGGCGGAGAGTCGCTGGATCGATCGTGAGATCGACGAGTTCGCCGACGTCGTCGCGCCTCTGCGGGCGCCGGCCGTGCGTTCCGCTCCGATGCTGTCCGATCTCGCCGGGGGCTGACCATGGACGATCGGCTATCAGTTCCGGGGTTCCCGTCGTACCTGATCACGAGATCAGGCGAGATTTATCGACGCGGCGCGTCCACGCCACTCAAAGCGTACCCCGCAAAACGCGGCGGCTATCAACAAGTTTCCCTGTGGGAGAACGGACGTGGGAGGACCTGCTTTGTCCACCAGCTTGTCGCGTTGACCTTTCATGGCCCACGTCCATCGGACCGGCATCATGCCGCTCACCGGGACGGAGACAAGTCGAACAACACGGACGTAAATGTCCAGTGGATCACGAAAGAAGAGAATGAGCGCGATAAGGTCGCTCACGGTAGCGCCAACATCGGGACGCGGAACGGAGGGTCCGTTCTTTCCGAGGATCAGGTCGCGGACATCAGGCGGCGCGCAGCTGACCTTCCACGCAGCAGTAGCGGACGCCGCCTCAAGAAGGGCTCGCTCGACGTACTTTCGAGCGAGTACGGCGTAACGAAAAGCTGCCTGTATCAGGTCATCAGCGGCATGCGATGGAGGCACGTACAATGACCCGCACCTTCACGGCGAAGCCAGCCGTCCGCGAGTCGGTTCCGCTTTTCGTCGGTCTGATGGGACCGAGCGGGTCCGGAAAGACGTTCTCTGCCCTCCGCCTCGCTACCGGCATCCAGTCCGTGACGGGTGGCGACATTTTCGTGATCGACACGGAGTCGCGGCGCGCGCTCCATTACGCCGACGCGTTTAGGTTCAAGCACATCCAGTTCGAGGCCCCGTTCGGCTCGCTCGACTACCTTGCCGCGCTCCAACAGTCCGTGAAGCAGGGGGCAAAGGTGATCATCGTTGACTCGATGAGTCACGAGCATTCCAGCATTGGAGGCTATCTGCTCACGCAGGAGGAAGAGTTGGACCGCATAGCCGGGCCAGACTGGAGCAAGCGAGAGCGGGCAAAATTCGCTGCGTGGATCAAGCCGGCCAAGCTGCGTCAGCAGATGATCGACGGAATTCTGCATCTTGGATCAGTCAACTTGATCCTTTGCTTCCGTGCAAAGGAGAAGACGAAGCCTGTGAAGCGCGATGGCAAAACCGAGGTCGTCGAAATGGGGTTCATGCCGGTCGCCGGTGAAGAGCTTCTGTTTGAGATGACGGTGAACTGCCTGTTGCTGCCGAAGGCAGGCGGCGTCCCGACGTGGCGGAGCGATCAGGTCGGGGAGCGATTGATGATGAAGCTTCCGCATCAGTTCGAGAGCGTCTTCGCGAAGAAGCAGCCTCTGTCCGAGGAGATCGGTCAGCATCTTGCCGAATGGGCAAAAGGAGGCGCGGCGCCGCGCGGCCCAGCGGCTCCGGAGCCCGAGCCGCCCGCGGCCGACGAGGGCGCCGGCGACGACTTCGGCGCGCCGGGCGGCAGGACGCTGTCGGATTAC
>WNKV01000035.1 GCA_009720755.1 Rhodoplanes serenus | reverse complement strand
GCCCGCCCCGGGGCGCCGCCCGCCGCCGTGCCGCTCGCGCCGGCTCCTGCCGCAGCACCCGGAGAGGCGTGGCCCGACAGCCTGCCGGCCGCCCTCGCCACCAAGCCGCTCGCCGCCGGGGTCGCGGCCCGCAACCCGGCCGCCGCCTACGAGATCGCCATGCGCTATGCCGAGGGCCGCGGCGTCGCCGCCGACCTCGCGGCCGCCGTGCCGTGGTTCCTGCGCGCCGCCGAGGCGGGCCTGGCGCCCGCCCAGTTCCGGCTCGGCAGCCTCTACGAGAAGGGGCAGGGCGTGAAGAAGGACCTCGCCGAGGCGCGGCGCTGGTACCAGGCCGCCGCCGACCGCGGCAACGCCAACGCCATGCACAACATCGCGGTGCTCTACGCCGAGGGCATCGACGGCAAGCCCGACTTCGCCGCCGCGGCGCAGTGGTTCCAGCGGGCCGCCCGCCACGGCGTCGCCGACAGCCAGTACAATCTGGCGATCCTCCATGCCCGCGGCATCGGGATCGAACAGAACCTGGCCGAGGCCTACAAGTGGTTCGCGATCGCGGCCCAGCGGGGCGACAAGGACGCGGTGCGCAAGCGCGACGACATCGCCCAGCGGCTCGATCAGCAGAGCCTGACGGCGGCGCGGCTGGCGGCGCAGAGCTTCGTGCCGCTGGTGGCGCCCGAGGAGGCCGTCACGGTGGCGCCGCCGCCCGGCGGGTGGGAGGACGCGGTGGTGGGTCCGGGCAGCCGGCCGAAGCCCAAGACCCGCGTGCCGTTCGAGCAGGCCGCGCGGCTCTGAGAGCCCGTTTGGCTGCCGAGCCGGCGGTCATCGGGGCGGGCGAGATTCCGCTTTGCGGCGGCGGAGCGAGCCTGTACGGCTTCGCTCGTCGCAGCGTCGTTCCCGCAGACCAGCCGGCTCGTGTCCTCGGACCAGGCCGCGGACCCGAGCCGTGGATATCTACCTCCCGATCGCCGACCTGCCGGTCAACGTGTTCCTCGTCTTCGCGATGGGGATCGCGGTCGGCTTCATCTCCGGCATGTTCGGCATCGGCGGCGGCTTCCTGATGACGCCGCTCCTGATCTTCATCGGGGTGCAGCCGGCGGTGGCGGTCGCCACCGTGTCGAGCCACATCGCCGCCTCGTCGTTCTCGGGCGCCCTCACCTATTGGCGCCGTCGCGCCCTCGACCTCGCTCTCGCCTTCATGCTGCTGATCGGCGGGCTGATCGGCACCGCCCTCGGCGTCTGGCTGTTCGGAGTGCTGCGCGCGGTCGGCCAGCTCGATCTCGTCATCGCGCTGTCCTACGTGATCCTGCTCTCCTCGGTGGGTGGCCTGATGGTGGCCGAGAGCCTGCGGGCGATCGTGCGGGCGCATCGCGACAAGCAGGCACCGGCCGCCCGCCCCGGCGGCCACACCTGGCTGCACGGCCTGCCCCTCAAGGTGCGCTTCAAGCAGTCGCGCCTCTATGTGTCGGTGATCCCTGTGTGGGCGATCGGCCTGTCGATGGGCTTCCTCGGCGCCATCATGGGCATCGGCGGCGGCTTCATCCTGGTGCCGGCGCTGATCTATCTCCTGCGGGTGCCCACCAATGTGGTGATCGGCACCTCGATGGTGCTGACCCTGGTCACCATGGCGAGCGCCACGGTGCTGCATGCCGCCACCAACCACCTGGTCGATGCGCTGCTCGCCCTCATCCTGATGGTGGGCGGCGTCATCGGGGCGCAGTTCGGCGCCCAGGCGGGGCAGAAGATGCGGTCCGAGCGGCTGCGGCTGATGCTCGGCCTGTTGGTGCTCGCGGTCGGGCTGCGCTTCGCCGTCAACCTGTTCCTGCCGCCCGGCGAGATGTTCTCGTTCCGCCTGATGGAGGGCGACCGATGAGCCGCCGCGGCCGCATCGGCAGGGCATCGCCGGCCGGGCGCGGGCGCGGTCTCGTCCTCCTCGCCTGCCTCGCCATCCTGGGGAGTCTGTCGGGCGGACCGGCCGCCGCGGCGGAGCGGCTGGTCACCTCGCTGTCCACCCACCGGGTGCTGATCAACTCGGTGTTCACCGGCGCCGAGGTGGTGCTGTTCGGGGCGGTGGAGCGCGATGCCGGCGAGGCGCCGCGGCGCGCCGGCTACGACGTCATCGCCACCGTCACCGGGCCGCGCCAGACGCTGAAGACGCTGCGCAAGGACCGCATGCTCGGCATCTGGATCAACGTCGATTCACGCACCTTCATCGACGTGCCGGCCTATCTGGCCATCCTCGGCACCCGTCCGTTCGATCAGGTGATGCCGGAGGAGCGGCTGCGTCGCCTCCAGATCGGCCTGGGCAACGTCGTGCTGCCGCAGCAGATCGGCCCCGACATCGCCGACGTGGTGCGCGACGACCCGTTTCGCCAGGCGTTCCTGCGGCTGAAGACCGAGCGGCGGCTCTATGTCGAGGACCCGACCGCGGTGACGCTGCTGTCGCCGACGCTGTTTCAGGCATCGATCCCGGTGCCGGCCGAGGCGCCGGTCGGCATCTACGAGGTCGACGTCAAGCTGTTCGCCGACGGCGCTCTGGTGACGCGCTCGACCTCGGCGTTCGAGATCACCAAGGTCGGCTTCGAGCGTTTCGTCGCCACCGCGGCGGTCGACCACGGCCTCGTCTACGGCATCGTCACCGCCATGATGGCGCTGGTCACCGGCTGGCTCGCCTCCATCGTGTTCCGCCGCGACTGAGACGACGCGCTCCGCCTCACACCGCGTCGAGCGCCGACAGGAGATCCGTCATCACGTCGTCGGGATGCTCCAGCCCGGCCGAGAAGCGGATCAGCCCGTCGCCGATGCCGAGCACGGCGCGCTCCGCCGCCGTCAGCCGCTGGTGCGTGGTGATCGCCGGGCTGGTCACCAGGCTCTTGGCGTCGCCGAGATTGTTGGTGATGGTGACGAGCCGCAGCGCGTTCATGAAGCGGAAGGCGGCCGCCTTGCCGCCGGCCACCTCGAACGCCACCAGGGTCGAGCCGCCACGCATCTGCTTCGCCACGACCTCGGCCTGCGGGTGGTCGGCGCGACCCGGATAGATCAGCCGGGCGATTTTCGGATGGCCGGCGAGCGCGTCGGCCACCGTGGCCGCCGTCGCGGTCTGGCGCTCGACCCTGAGCGTCAGCGTCTCCAGCCCCTTCAGCATCACCCAGGCGTTGAACGGCGACAGGCACGGCCCGGTCTGCCGCAGCAGCATGTGGACGTGGTCCTGGATGAACTGCTCGGACGCCAGGATGACGCCGCCCATGCAACGGCCCTGGCCGTCGATGTGCTTGGTGGCCGAGTAGACGACGCAGTCGGCGCCGAGCGCCAGCGGGCTCTGCCACAGCGGCGTCGCGAACACGTTGTCGACGACGAGCACGGCCCCGGCCGCATGGGCGATGTCGGCCACCGCCGCGATGTCAATCACCTCCAGGGTCGGGTTCGACGGGCTCTCCAGGAACAGCACCTTGGTGTTCGGCCGCATGGCGGCGCGCCACGCACCGAGATCGCGGCCGTCGACCAGCGTCGAGGCAACACCGAAGCGGGGCAAGTAGTCCTCGATCACCCAGCGGCAGGAGCCGAACAGCGCCCGCGCCGCCACCACGTGGTCGCCGGCCCGCACCGGGCCGACCAGCGCGGCGGTGATCGCCGCCATGCCGCTCGCCGTGGCGCGCGCCGCCTCGGCGCCCTCCAGCGCCGCCATGCGGGCCTCGAACATCGCGACGGTCGGGTTGGAGAAGCGCGAGTAGAGGAAGCCGGGATCGGGGCCGGCAAAGCGCGTCTCGCACTCCTCGGCGCTGCCATAGGCGAAGCCCTGGGTGAGAAACAATGCCTCGGCGGTCTCGCCGAACGGCGAGCGCAACGTGCCGGCATGGACCAGCCGGGTTTCGGGGTGCCAGTCGCGGGCGGCGGCACAATCGTGAGCAGGATCGGACGGCATCGGACGCGGACCTCCTCGCTCGGGTCGGCGCGGTGACGAAAAAACCCGGCCGGACAGGTCCGGGCCGGGCGCGCGCGTCCCCGGCCTTTTAGCGACCTTGTTTAACGTGGCGGCAAGCCGGCCGGCTCAAATGACCACGGGATAACGGCGGCTCATAACGCCCGGCGCCCTTTCCGTCAAGGCAGGCATCGGCTAGAGACCTCGAAACGCGCGCGTTTTCGCGCCTTTTCGCCGCCTGCCGCGGCGGCGCGCGAGAGGAGGGCCGCCCGTGCCGCTCGCCTTCGGCCCCACCGACCGGGGAATCCTGCCGGACCGCATGATCGCCGCCCTGACCTCGTCGGGCGGCATCATCACGGCGGTGCCGCTCGCCGACGACCAGATCCAGCCGGCCAGCCTCGACCTGCGGCTCGGCGAGATCGCCTTCCGGGTGCGGGCGAGCTTCCTGCCGGGACCGCGGGCCTCGGTGGCGCAGCGCATCGACAGCCTCAAGCTGCACGAGATCGCACTCGGCGACGGCGCCGTGCTGGAGACCGGCTGCGTCTACATCGTGCCGCTGCTGGAGAGCCTGGCGCTGCCGGCCGATCTCGGCGCCGCCGCCAACCCGAAGAGCTCGACCGGGCGGCTCGACGTGTTCACTCGGGTGATCGCCGACGGCGCCCGCTCGTTCGACCGCATCGAGCCGGGCTATCACGGCCCGCTCTATCTGGAGATCAGCCCGCGCACCTTCCCGGTGCTGGTGCGCGAGGGCTCGCGGCTGTCCCAGATGCGATTCCACCGCGGCCGCACCGTGGTGGCGGGCGAGGCGCTCACCGGCCTGCACGCCAGCGAGGGGCTGGTCGACGATCCCGACGCCGACCTGTCCGAAGGGGTCGCGGTCGGGGTCGATCTCGCCGGCTTCGGGCCGGACGGCCTGGTCGGCTACCGCGCCAAGCGCCACACCGGGCTGATCGACGTCGACCGCCGCGCCCGCTACGAGGTCGCCGATTACTGGGAGCCGCTGCGGGCGAGCCGCAGCCGCACCCTGATCCTCGATCCCGACGAATTCTACATCCTCGCCTCCAAGCAGGCCGTGACGGTGCCGCCCGACTTCGCCGCCGAGATGGTGCCGTTCGATCCGCTGGTCGGCGAGTTCCGCGTCCACTACGCGGGGTTCTTCGATCCCGGCTTCGGCTGCGACGAGGCCGGCGGCCACGGCTCGCGCGCCGTGCTGGAGGTGCGCTCGCACGAGGTGCCGTTCATCCTGGAGCACGGCCAGACGGTCGGGCGGCTCGTCTACGAGCACATGCTGGCGCAGCCCGACCAGCTCTACGGCGAGGGCATCGGATCGAACTACCAGGCGCAGGGGCTGAAGCTGTCGAAGCATTTTCGGCCGTAGGCGGCCGGCGCTCACGCCGCCTCGCCGACACCGCCATTACGACACCGCCCCCTACGACACCATCATTTGGGCGACCGGCACCCGCAGCATGGCGACGGCGCCGTCGGGCGGGAAGTTCAGCACCACCGAACCATCCATGCCCTGAGCCAGCAGGCGCTCGATGATGGTGTGGCCGAAGCCGCGCCGCTCCGGCTTCCGCACCGGCGGGCCGCCGTGCTCGCGCCAGTCGAGCACCAGGGCATCGCCATCGATCCGCCAGGTGATCGCGACCCGGCCGGCCGGCACCGACAGCGCCCCATACTTGGCCGCGTTGGTGGCCAGCTCGTGCAGCACCAGCGAGAGGTTCTGCACGGCTTCGAGCCGCAGCATCAGCGGCGGGCCGTCGAGCGTCACCCGGGCATGCTCGCCACCGACGAACGGATAGAGCTGCGCCCCGATCACCTCGGCGAGCTGAGCCCCCTGCCACCGCTGTTGCACCAAGAGATCGTGGGCGAGGGCCAGCGCCTGGATGCGGGCCAGGAACTTCTGCTCGAAGTCGGCAGGGTCGGTGCTGGTCCGCATGAGCTGACGGGCCAGCGCCTGGATCACGGCGAGCAGGTTCTTGGTGCGATGCGACAGCTCGCGCATCAGCAGCTCGACATGCTCCTCGCGCCGCTTGCGCTCGGTGATGTCGGTGGAGACACCGACCAACCCGACCACCGTGCCGGCGGCGTCGCGCAGCGGCGACTTGGTGGAGAGGAACACCCGGGTCTCGCCGGGCGGCGTGGTGAACGTCTCCTCCACCTTGCTGGCGGCACCGGCCGTCATCACGGCGCGGTCGTTGGCCATGATGGCGGCGGCCTCGTCGGGATCATGGTGCCATTCCGCCTCGGTGCGGCCGAGCACCTCGTCGCGGCCGCGGCCGGTCACGGCCAAGGCCGCCTCGTTGGCCATCACCATACGGCCGTCGCGGTCCTTCACATAGATGAGGTCCGGCGTCGAGGTGCTGACCGCGGCGAGCAGCGCGGTGGTGCGGCGCAGCTCCTCCTCGGCGGCGTTGCGGGCGCGCACGATGGCGGCGGCACCCTCGAAAGCGCGCCACACCTCGTCCAGCTCGCGGATGCGGCGGTCGCCGGCGGGCAGCGGCTCGTCATGAGCGAGCGCCATGGCGGCGCCCTCCAGGGCGCTGAT
>WNKV01000034.1 GCA_009720755.1 Rhodoplanes serenus | reverse complement strand
CTCCCACTTCGGGAGCTGGAGCGGGTTGATGCCGGCCATGTCACGAGCCCCACTTGGCCTTGGCGATGCTGCCGCCGAGGCTCATGAGTCCGCCCCAGAAATTTCCGCTCGCCTGCATCTGCGCGTTGGCGGCGGCGGTGTTCGAATTCGCCGTGCCGCTGGCGACGTTGCCGGCGACGTTCGATCGGTTGAGCGCGCGTGTGTCGTAGGCCCCGGCCTGCGTGCCATAGACGCCCGCCCGCCCGCTCGCCGCCGCGCCGGTCGCCGAGAGGCCCGAGTCGCTGTAGCCCTTGAGATTGCCGAGCCAGTTGTTCCAGTCCTGGTTGGCGAGCTGCTGCGCACGGGTGCCGATCTCGGCCATGGTGTTGCCGCTCGCCGCCATGCCGAGCGACGCGGCCCGGCGGGCGACCGCGTCGGTGGCTTGGTCGACCTGATACTGATAGCCGGGGCTCGCCTGGAACGCGGCCCGCGCCGCGGCGGCCGCATCGGCGCCGTTGACGCCGAGCGCATCGGTCGCGAGCGCCCCCGCCCGGTTGTAGCGGTCGCCGAGCTGGCCGAGCGGCGTGAACGCCTCGGCCGCCTTGCCGTAGGCCGCGTCCGCGGCGGTGCCGCCCTGGTCGATGTAGCCCTGCGCCTCGCGGCCGTACTGCGCGTAGAGCCGCGCATTCTGCTCGGCGGCCTTCTTGGCCGAGCTGCCCGAGAAAATATCGAAAATACCGATGACACGTACTCCCCTGATCAGGGTGTGCTAGCGCGAGCCCTCACGGGATCTCCGCTCGCAGCGCCGACACGAGGTCGTGCAGGCTGCGCAAGAGGTCATAGAAGACGCGCGTCGGCCGTCCGGTGGAGGGATCGATCAGCACCACGGTGGGCGGCGGCAGCGGCGGCGGCGGCTTGGTCGCGGTCGGCATGTCATCCGCTCCGGGCTTCCGCGCTCATGGTCGCGCCCATGAAGCCGACATAGACCGGGTCGGCGATGTCGAGGCGCCAGCGGCGGCCGTAGGGACCGGCGATCCCGGTGTTGAACAGCGTGATCCGGGTGTCGCCGCGCGCCTGGCGGCCGAGCGAGCGGCGCAGCGGCGCCGACCACGACAGCCCACCGTCGTCGCTCCATGCGATCTCGACGGTCGGATCGGTCTCGATCGGATCGAGCCCCGCCGCGACCCCGACGCCGACCGCAAAACGGAAATCGGCGCGCGCGATCCGCTGGCGGTTCGGGAAACCCGACACCGGGCCGCTCTCGATCCGCATCGGCAGCGGCGCGGTGACGTCGCGGTGCGCCGATGCGGTGATCTCTACGATGTGGCCGGACGCGGTGTCGCCGGCGAGCCAGCGCCCGAAGGCGGGCACGGCGCCGGCGATGCGGCTGCGCGTCGCCTGGTGGGCGCGCCGCTCGTGCCACTGGCCAGTGCCGAGATCGAGCACCCAGGTCCAGGCCGGGCAGCTCAGCTCCCACATCGCGTGGCCGTCCGCCATGTAGGCGGTGGCCTCCAGGGTGCTCTTGTCGGTGACCGCCTCGATCAGCCGATCGAGATCGGGCGGGCTGACCTTGTCGACCTGATAGCCCGTGAGCCGCACCACGGTGCTGTCGTGCGCGACCCATACGAGGCCCTTCGACATCTGGTCCTCGTGGCCGGCCACCGCATAGGGGCCGATCAGGCCGTAGTCGAGCACGGTCGAGCGCTGGAACGGAAACGGCGAGGTGCCGACATCGGTCCACACCTCGGACGTGTAGGCACCCATCAGCACCAGGACGCTGCCGGAGGTGACGACCCGCACCAGTCCATCGGGGCGGGCCTCGCCGCGCGCGAACGACAAGGGGTTGACCGCCGTCGTGTTGAGATCGGTCGCGAACACGCGACCGTCGCCGATCCCGAACACCAGATAGCCGTCGATCGAGGTGACGCTGTTGGGAGAGGGCAGGTCGGCGTCGGGATAGCCGTTGGTGACGCTGGTCGGCGTGATGGTCGCGACGTTGGCGTCAGGATCGACGAACACGATGTCTGGCGTCGGCATCTTGTTGTTGCGCGCGATGAAGCCGCGTCGCGTTCCGTTGAGCGCGCCGATGTCGTCCGCCGCGCCGCCCGCGGCGGTGTGCTTCACCAGCCGGCCGGACCATGCGCTGTAGAGCGTTCCGTTGATCTCGGCGGCACCGCGGAAGCCGGTCCGTGTCGTGGTGCCGAAGGCGCGCAGTCCTGGCACCCGCCGGTAGACGCGATCCGACGCCGCGGTGTCGCCGAGCGGCTCGCTGAAGCCGTTGATCAGGCGCCCGGCGCTCTCCTGCGGGTGCCGGCCCGGCGCGCTCGACAGCGGGAAGGGGATCGGGACGACGCTAGCAGCCATGGCGACACCGCACGGCACCCCGCCGCAACATCGGGTCGGTGCGCAGCGTGCGGCGGGTCCTCGGCGGCCGGCCGAGCCGCCGCAACCGCTCCTCGGCCTGCGTCCTCAGCACGTAGAAGCTGGGATCGGCCTGGAGCCCCCAGCCGCACTTCGCCTCGTCGGCCAGCACCGCGGCGAGCGCCAAGAATTGCGCCGGGTCGATCTCGCCGCCGCTCGCCACCGGCTCGCCGGGGGCGTCCACATAGGCGATCTCGTCGGCCGCCAGCATCGATACCATCGGGTCGATCAGGGTGTCGACCTTGGCAATGTCATCGGCGGCCGGCGTCTGGCCGGCGGCGAGCACGCCGAGATTGTCGAGCGCCTTGTCGATCAGGTCGCGGCGTGTGAACGACGTCGCCGGCATGCTCAGCCCTTCCGCTTCTTCGGCGGCGCGTCCGCCTGGCGGTCCGGCGCGTCGCCGGGGGCGGCGGGCTCCGGCGGAATGCCGCGCTCGCAGTCGTGCGGGTGATGGCCGCGCGCCGGAGCGTCGGCCCAGCCGGCGGGCAGCGCCTCGCCGGGCGCGAGGTCGAACAAGCGCGCTTCGCCGGGGCGATAGCCCCAGGTCGGCAGTGTCTCGGACATGATCACGATCTCGGTTCCGCGGGAGAAAGGCGGGCCGCAGCCCGCCCCGGGGTAGGGATCACCCCCACAGACGGACGGCGAGGTCGGGATAGATCGCCTCGACTCCGAACATCACATCGAGCCGGATGATCTCCTTGTCGGTCGTGATGTCGAAATCCTTGACGACCCTGATCGATAAGCCGTTGTGGCTCTCCTGTGCCTTGAAGGCAGCGCTGTCCGGCATGATCAGCGGGACGGTCACCAGCGCGAAGGCGTTCCGCGAGAAGCAGAGGTTCTGCGGGTAGGCCGTCGAAGCCGTGCCGAGCACGGCGATCGCCGCGTTGTCGGCCGGCGCATTGCTCACGGTCTGCTGCGCACCGGACGTGATGATCGCGGGCGAGATGGACAGCGTCGCATTGCCGGAGCCGTCGGCGGTGGCGTCAGCGAGCGCCACGAACTGCTGCAAGTAGGGCATCACCTGCTTGCCGGTCGTGCCCTCGCCGGGGACCGGATTGACTGCGTAGACGCCCGCGATGGTGAACACGTCGCCCGCCTTGAGCACGGCGCTCGACGGGGTCCAGGCGTCGGTGACGAGGCTCTGCTTGTTGCCGGTGGACGCGATGGACTGATAGGTCACGCTCTGGTTCGCGCCGTTCACCAGCGGGGTGCCGGCCTTGGTGCCGACGACGTGGTTGCGCACGTTCTGGCTGCGGAACGTGTCGAACCCGGCGATGTCGCCGATCGTGCCCTCGCGGTACGCCGACTTGGCGACATCGGCCATGTACAGGGCCGTCTGACCGCCGGCGAGGGTCCAGCCTGCGGCCGGGTTCACGACGGCTGCACGAGGCTTCGCCGGCACCGCCATCTCGTCCAGCCGCTGGGCGGCGGACCCGAGGGCCGCGAAGTTGGCCGGCGTGGTGCCCGGCGTGCCGACCGAGTTCCACACCTTCTTGTAGAGGCTCGCGACCGCCTGGTCGACCACCTGGGCGAGCGTGATGCAGGCGGGCTGAATGTAGCGCTCGGAGTACTTCTCGATGGTCAGGGTCAGGTCTTGAGAGCTGAACTCCCAGCCGACATGCTTACGCTGATCGATCTTGATCGCCGTGCTGCCTTCTTCGACGTCCTGCTTGACCAGCGTCGCGCCGTCGGCGGCGTAGAACTTCACCGGCCGCCGAATGCTGACGGTGTCGCCGACCTTCACGAACTCCTTCTTGTACTCACGGTGGACGCGGTTCGCGAACACCAGGTTGTTCTCCAGCTGCATCAGCGCTTCCTTGGCGATGACGCTCGGGGTGATCAGCTTGTTGGCCATGTGCGGCTAGTCCTCAGCCTTTGCGGGCCTCGCGCCACTTCCGGTACTGCTCCATCGTCATCTTGGACGGGTCTGGAACAGCGCTCGCGCCTCCCTTCGGGGGCGTCGTCGGCGGCGGGGCCTTGGTGGTGGTCTTCTGGGTGGGCAGGGTCAGACGCGCTTCGATACGCCCGATCTCGCGGATCGCCTCGCGCTCGCTCATCCGGTTGAGGCGGTCGAGCCGTTCCGGGTTCTTGGCGAGGTGGTAGAGGAGGTGAGCCGAGCTGTCGGACTCGATCACCAGCCGCTCGACGATCGGCGACGCCTTGAGGCCATCGCGGGACGCCTTCTGGAGCGTTGTCGCGAAATCGGGAACCTTCTTGGCGAATTCCTCGACACGCTCCTGATGCGCCTCGACCTGCTCGCGCAACGCCGCGTGGTGAGCTTCGCGCGCCTCGACGGCGCGGCGCTGGAGCTGCCGGGCGGTCTGGCGGGCATCGATCTCATAGGCGGTGCGGGCGCGGTCGTAGGCGGCATAGTCGGCGCCGAAATCCTCCTCGCGCGGCGGGTCGCCGATCTCGGCGCGGACGTCGGCCCACGTCACGCCGCCGTCGCTCGGGGCGCGGCTGCGAAGCGTGGCGAGCTCGGCCTCCGCGGCGGCCAATCGGCGCTTGAGCCGCTCGGAGCCGGATGCCTTCTTGCGCTTGGGCTGCTCGTCGTCCTCATCTCCCTCGGGCTCGTCCGCGTCGCCGGCGCCGTCGCCAGCGTCCTGGTCGCCCTCGGGCTCGTCCGTCCCTGTGTCGGCCGGTTCGGGCTCATCGCCCGCGTCGACCTGGGTGGACTCGTCGACCTGGTCGGCCAGCAGGGTGTCGTCCGCCGGCGCGGAACCGTCGTTCTCGATGTCCATGCGTTTCTCGTCGGTGGTGCCGCGCGGGGGCGGCGGTCATCACGCGGCCAGCACGTCGCGCGCCGGCCTGCGGAAGCTCGTCACGCCGGCGGCGCGCCCTGGGGCGGCTCGGCTGGCGCGAAAAAACCGCCCTGAGGCGGCTCGAAAGCGGGGTTGGCGGTGTCCATCGGCGGCGGCGCGCCGGCCGGGACGGCGTCGCCTGGCATCGGCGGCGAGTCGGCGGGCGGCTGCATCGCCTGCACGGCGTCGACGAGCTGCACCACCACGGCCGAGATCGCGTCCACAGCGGCGGCGAGCTGGTCGACGCGCGGGTCTGGCGCGGCTCCGGCGGGCGCCTGCTGTGCCGCGGCGCTCGCCGCCTCGATGCGCGCCGTCTCCAGCTCGGCGGCGATCTTCTCGCGCTCGACGTCGAGCTTCGCGGCTTCGAGCTGCATCTTCATCTGCTCGATCTGCGCCTTCTGCTGCTCGGCCTGTGCCGCGGCCTGCTGCGCCGGATCGGGGGGCGGCGGAGGCGGGGGCAGCTCGCCGGACTCGGCCGCCTCGGCCTGCTGGATCGGCGGCGGCAGCATGGTCCTCAGCCGCTTTGCGATCTTGTCGGCCAAGGGGAAGTCCTGCTGACTGGCGAAGAGATCGGCAAGGATCACGGCCTGTGGCCCGAGCGCCTGCATCAGCGCCTGCATGCCGTCACGCGCCTCGGCCCTCGCGGTCGTGAAACTCGGCCCCATCTCGATCGAGATGTCGTAGGCGCCGACCGTCACGTCGTTGACGACGTGCGTTGCGATGCCGTCACCGTTCGGGTCGATCAGTGCCTCGTTGAGTCGCACCAGGTCGACTTTGCCATCGTCGCCGACGATGCGGATCGTGCGCGCGGTGTCGTACACGTGCGGGATCAGGTCGAGCAGAATGCGGCCGGTGCGGCGGAGCGCCCGGGCAAAATTGTCGACGTAGACATAGGTGCCGGTGTCGCCCTCGCGCTGGCGCGCCATGATGGCGCGGCCCGACGTCTCGTTGCTGGCGGCGCCGAGCGAGGCCGGGTAGATGCCGGTGACCGCCGACATGTCGCCGGTGGCGGTGGCGAGCAGCTCGCCGATGCCCTGGGACGAGACGGCCGGCTGCACCCGCTGCGGCGCTTGCCCACCGTTCGCCGGATCGGGCTCGTACTCCAGGTAGGGCCAATTCTTCGAGTTGGCCGTCTCCCACTGGTCCACGAACTTCTCGAAGTTCTTGCGGGTGCCGGTGAACGGCGCCTTGGGTTGCAGCGCGATCACCTCGGCCTGCGCCGAGATCGAGTAGTTGTAGAGGCGCTGCGGGTCCCTGAGCGTGCGGATGACGCCGCGCCGCACGGTGCGGCCGCCGATCCGGATCTCTTCGCCGATGAGCGGCACGATCGGGATGTTCCGGCCCGGCCACTCGTCCGGCCCCTCCAGGATCTCGCTCGCCGAGATCAGGCTACGCATCACCTTGTGGTCGTCGCGCGTCTCGATCCTGGCGCCGAGCGCGACGGCGTCCGCCTCGGCGGCCGCATCGTCGGTGACGTCGTCGACGCCGCCGTCTGGCATCAGGGCGAGGCGGCGCTTGGCCGGCACCTTCTCCCAGTACTCGGCAACCCTGATCCGGTCGGTATCGACCCAGTCGGCCAACACGACGCTGGCGTCGGTGCGATCGAGGGCATCGGCGCTGGCATCCGGCCATCGCGCCTCGAAGGCGGCGCGCGACAGGTCGACCGGCACGAAGCACCACGCCGCGTCCTCGCGGGTCGGCAGCACCGCGTCGGGGTCCCAGATCACCGAGACGCCGTCCTCGATCGGCGCGATGCCGATCTCCTGCAAGAACGTGTCGGTGCCGGCGTATTCGGTGGTGATGCGCCAGTGGCCGATGCCGGCCGCGACCTGGCTGTCGACGGCGCCGAAGTAGGCGGCCTGCGCGTCGCTGCGCTGCTCGATGTAGCGGATCAGGCCGGGCAGGATCGTCGCCGCCACGGCGGCCGAGCCGCGATCGTCGACCGGCGTCACCTTGATGGCGGGCCGCATCTGCCGCATGTCGCCGGTGACCTGGCGGACGAACTGGCTCGACTTGTCGACCGTCAGGCACGGCCGACCTTCGTCCTCGCGGCCTCGGCGCGCCACCTCGTCCCACTGGCCCTCGCCGGCGCGGAACGCCAAGTCCTCATAGGCGCGCGTGATGTTCTCGCGCTCGCGCTCGTAACCGCGCTCGTAGCGGCGCAGCGCCTCGGCGTGCGGGTCGGTGTCGCCGGCCGCCGTGGCGGCGCCTGGCTTGGTCTGCTCGGTCATGTGGCTGCTGTCTCTATTCGCGCCTCAAATCACGCGCCCACTCCGGAATGGCCGATCCCTTGCTGGCGCGCGCCAGCAGAGCTTCCAGCTCTTGCGTCCCCGGCCCGTCCTGACGGTAGCGCTCTCCGCCCGCGCGAAGATCGGCAATCACCCGCTCGATCTCCGGCGGAGAATAGTCGGTGATCTGCTTGGACACTGGCACGTCCGCGGTTTGCCATGGGGCAGACTTCGCCCGCTCGGCGCTCGACATCAGCGCCCAATCGCCAGCGTTCCTGGCCTCGACCTCGTGACGCAGGCGATGATACGCCTCGCGCCAGATCGCCTTGCGGCCTTCGCCGGCCGCCGTCATCGCTTCGGCGCGGGCGAGAGCCGCGTGATCTGCCGTCTGGGCGAGTCGCCCACCGAAGACGCCGGCGGCTCCGCGCACGGCCGTGGCCGGCGCGCCGCCCATCAGGATGCCGGCGAGGTCTGTGGCGGGGGCGATCATCTGCTCGGTGGTGGCCGGGTTGTCTGGCGTCGAGCGGTAGGCGTTGCCGGGCGCCATGACGCCGCGGACGGCACCGTCGACCAGTCCGCCGGCGGTCCTGCCGAGGGAGCTCCCGGCCGCGTCGAGCCCCCGGGTGATCATGCTCTCCCGGCGGCCGTCCTCGGGGCGTACGGAACGCCGGAGGCGCGCGGCGGCGATCTCGGCCGGGGACGGCTCCGGTGCGATGCCGAGCCCGACGCCGAGTTCGGCGAGGCTGACCGGGTCGCGACGGTCGGCGGCGCCGCGTGCATCGGAGAGGAGGTCCGTGAAGGACACCCCGCGCGCGTCGAACAGGCCCATCGTCAGGCTCCCATCCAGCCTCCGCCGCGCGGGCGGGAGCGTCGTTCTTTGGTCTGCATCGGCTGCTCGTAGGCGACGCACATCAGGCCGAAGGCGTCGGCCGCGTGGCTCGACCAGTCGTGTTCGGGTCCGAGGCCGATATTGCGGTCCTCGTCGCGTCGCTCGTGATAGAAGCCCAGGGCATCGCGTCCCGGCTCGGTAGTCTCTGCGTTGAACCAGATGAGCGGGAAGAGCCGGCGTGCCGCCTCGATGCGCATCATCGCGGCGCCGCGGCCTTGGTTCTGCACCACCTCGACCTCGAAGCCGGCGTCGCGGACATGGTCCTCGTAGCGCTTGCCGGTGATCGTGTTGGTGTTGACCCCGTCGTGCGGCAGGACGCACAGCGCCTCGCCGTGGCCGCGTGCGCGCAGCTCGGCGACGTAGTGGGC
>WNKV01000033.1 GCA_009720755.1 Rhodoplanes serenus | reverse complement strand
TTCCCGGCGCCCCCCCCCCCCCCCCACCCCAACCCCCCCCCCCCCCCCCCCCCCCCCCCCCCCCCGCCCCCCCCCCCCCCCCCCCCCCGCCCCCCCCCCCCCCCCCCCACCCCCCCCCCCCCCCCCCCCCCCCCCCCCACGTCCGTATCGCCGAGACGCCCCCTCACCCGACGCGGACCTGCGGTCCCCGCCACCCTCTCCCCGCCAGCGGGGAGAGGGACCCGTGCAACGCCGCATCGCTCCTCCCGTCATCCGGCTTACTCCGCCGGTCCGGGCGCAGCGGCCTCCGCCCGCGCCACCGGCACCACCGGAGCGCCGCCGAGGCGCAGCCGCAACCGCTCCATGGCGAGATAGATCACCGGCGTGGTGTACAGCGTGAGGAGCTGGCTCAGCAGCAGGCCGCCGATGATGGTGATGCCGAGCGGGAAGCGCAGCTCCGCCCCGGTGCCCTGCTCCACCGCCAGCGGAAGCGCGCCGAACAGCGCCGCCAGCGTCGTCATCATGATCGGGCGGAAGCGCAGCATGCAGGCCTCGACGATGGCGTCGCGCGGCGACTTCCCCTCGTGGCGCTCGGCGTCCAGCGCGAAGTCGATCATCATGATGGCGTTCTTCTTGACGATGCCCATCAGCAGGATGATGCCGATCAGGGCGATCACCGAGAGATCCTGCCGGAACAGCAGGAGCGCCAGCAGCGCGCCGACGCCGGCCGACGGCAGCGTCGAGAGGATCGTCAGCGGGTGGATGTAGCTCTCGTACAGCACGCCGAGCACGATGTAGATCGCCACCACGGCGGCGAGGATCAGCCACGGCTCGCCGGCCAACGACTTGGCGAACTCGGCGGCGTCGCCCGAATAGCTGCCCGAGACGGTCGCCGGCATGCCGATCGCCCGCTCTGCCGCCTCGACGGCGGCGACGGCATCCGACAGCGCGGCGCCCGGCGCCAGATTGAAGCTCAGCGTCGCGGCCGGGAACTGCGAGTCGTGCATCACGGCGAGCGGCGCCGTGGTGCGCTCCAGCGTCGCCACCGCCGACAGCGGCACCAGGTTGGTGGACAGCGACGGCGCCGTCCAGGTGGCCGCCGTCGAGCTCGACACCGAGCCGACCGCGGTGGTGCTGCCCACCGGCAGGAACAGCTTGGACAGCGTGCTCGGATCGGTCTGGTACTCGGGCTTGGCCTCCAGGATCACCCGATACTGGTTGGCCTGGCCGTAGATGGTGGAGATCTGGCGCTGGCCGAAGGCGCTGTACAGCGTGTCGTTGATCGACTGCATGGAGAGCCCGAGGCGGCCCGCCTTCTCGCGATCGATGTTGACGAACAGCCGCAGGCCGCCGTCCTGAGCCTCCGAGGCGACGTCGACGACGCGCGGGTCCTCACGCAGCCGCGTGACCAGCCGGTCGGCCCAGCCGGTCACCTCGGCGGCGTCGACCCCGGTCAGCGTGTACTGGTACTGGCCGCGGCTCGCCCGGGTGCCGATCTGGATGTCCTGCACGGGCTGGAAGTACACCACCATGCCGGGGATGGGCGCCACCGCGGCCTGCAACCGGGCGATCACGGCATCGACGAAGGCGGCGCGCTCGCTGCGCGGCTTCAGCATCACGGCGAGCCGGCCCGCATTGGGGGTCGGGTTCATGGTCGAGACGCCGATCACCGAGACGACTCCGGTGACGTCCGGATCGCGCCGCACGGCAGCGACCACCTGGGCCTGGAGGCGCTCCATCTCGGCGAACGACACGTCCGGCCCGGCCTCGGTAACGGCGACGATCTGGCTGGTGTCCTGCAACGGCAGGAAGCCCTTGGGCACGATCAGGTAGAGCCACACGGTGGCGGCGAGCGTCAGCGCGGTGACGACGAGCGTCGCGGTCTGCCGCTCCAGCACCCAGTCGAGGCTGCGGCGATAGCCCGCGAGCGTCGCCTCGACGACGCGGTTGAAGGCGCGGCCGACGGCGCCGCCGCCGACGTCGTGGCGGCGCAGCAGCCGCGAGCACATCATCGGCGTGAGCGTCAGCGACACCACCGCCGAGACGACCACCGCGATGGTCAGCGTCAGCGCGAACTCGCGGAACATGCGGCCGACGATGCCGGTCATGAACAGGAGCGGGATGAACACCGCGATCAGCGACAGCGTCAGCGAGATCACCGTGAAGCCGATCTCGCGGGCACCGTCGAGCGCCGCCTGGAACGGGTCCTCGCCCTCCTCCACATGGCGCACGATGTTCTCGATCATCACGATGGCGTCGTCGATGACGAAGCCGGTGCCGATGGTCAGCGCCATCAGCGACAGGTTGTTGAGGCTGAAGCCGCAGAACCACATCACCCCGAAGGTGGCGACCAGCGACAACGGCAGCGCCACCCCGGCGATCAGCGTGGCCCGCACGCTGCGCAGGAACAGCAGCACCACCAGGACGACGAGGCCGATCGCCAGCACCAGGGTGAACTGCACGTCGCGCACCGAGGCCCGGATGGTGTCGGTGCGGTCGCTCACCACCTGGAGATCGACACCGACCGGCATGGCGGCGCGCAGCCGCGGCAGCTCGGCCATGATGCGGCCGACGGTCTGAATCACGTTGGCACCGGGCTGGCGCTGGATGTCGATGACGACCGCCGGCTTGTCCTGGTACCAGCCGGCGACCTTGCTGTTCTCCAGGCCGTCGACCACGTCGGCGACGTCGCGCAGCAGCACCGGGGCGCCGTTGCGCCAGGCGACGATCTGGTTGCGATAGGCGTCCGCCGCGGCGAGCTGATCGTTGGCCGCGATGGTGTAGGACTGGTGGGCGCCGTCGAGCGAGCCCTTGGGGCTCGCCACGTTGGCGTTGATGATGGTCGACCGCAGATCTTCGAGCGCGATGCCGTAGGCGGCGAGCCGCGCGAGATCGGCCTGGATGCGCACCGCCGGCTTGAGATTGCCCTGCACCGAGACGCGGCCGACGCCGCTCACCTCGGAGAGGCGCTGCGCGATCATGGTGTCGGCGAGGTCGCTCATCTGCCGCAGCGGGATGGTCGGCGAGGTGAGCGCGATGGTGACGATCGGCACGTCGGCCGGGTTCACCTTGGCGTAGGCCGGCGGGTACGGCAGGTTGCGTGGCAGCGTCGAGCCGGCCGCGTTGATGGCGGCCTGCACGTCCTGGGCGGCGGCGTCGATGTCGCGGCCGAGATCGAATTGCAGGGTGACCTGGCTGATCCCGTAGGACGACGACGACACCATGGAGTCGAGCGCCGGGATCTGGCCGAACTGGCGTTCGAGCGGCGCCGTCACCAGCGCCGCCATGGTGTCGGCGCTGGCGCCGGGCAGCCGCGTCGTCACCTGCACGGTGGGGAAGTCGACCTGCGGCAGCGACGCCACCGGCAGCAGCCAGTAGCCGAGCAGACCGCCGAGCATCACGGCGACCCCGAGCAGCGAGGTCGCGATCGGGCGCCGGATGAACGGGGTCGAGACGCTCATCGCACCGCGCTCCCGCCGCCGGCCCCCTCGGTCCGGCGCCGTGGCGACGCGGCGGGCGGGGGCTCGCCCTCGGCCGCCGAGGCCGCGCCGGGCGGCGAAGCCGCGCTCGGCGGTGCGGCGCCCGACGGCGCCGCAGTCGGGGCCGCGGCCGGCGCATCGGCCTGCGGGGCTCCGCCGCCGGACGGCCGCCGGCGACGTTCGCCGGCGGGCGGTGCGCCGCCCGGGGCCGCCGGATCGCCCGACGAGAGCGTGACGCGCTTGCCGTCGGCGAGCTGCGAGAAGCCGGTGGTCACCACCCGGTCGCCGGCCGCGACGCCGCTGGCGATCACCGCGGTCGTGTCGTCCTGCTGGGTCACCGTCACGGGGCGCAGCGCGACGGTGTCGCCCTCGCGCACCACATACACGAAGGTGCCGTTGGGGCCGCGCTGCACCGCCGCGGTCGGCACCGTCACCACCTTCTCCAGGGTGTCGACCAGCAGCTTGACGCTGACGAACTGGCCCGGCCAGAGCTGGAGGTCGGCGTTGGGAAACTCGGCGCGCAGCCGCACCGTGCCGGTGGTCGGGTCGACCTGATTGTCGATCACCTGGAGAACGCCGCGGTCGAGCGTTCCGCGCCGATCGGTCCCGAGCGCCAGCACCGGCAGGCGGCCTTCGTCGGCGGCCTTCACCACGGCGGCGAGCTGCTGCTGCGGCAGCGTGAAGATGACCGAGATCGGCCGGATCTGGGTGATCACCACGATGCCGGTGGTGTCGGCGGCCTTCACCAGATTGCCGACATCGACGAGCCGGATGCCGGTGCGGCCGGAGATCGGCGCCACCACCTTGGTGTAGTCGAGATACGCCTTGGCATTGTCAATGGCGGCCTGATCGGCCTTCACCTGCGCTTCGAGCTGGGCCACCGTGGCGCGCTGGGTATCGGCCTGCTGCTTGGTCGCCGCATTGGTCTGGGCGAGACGCACATAGCGGTCGAGATCGAGCCGCGCATTGGCGAGCTGCGCCTCGTCCTGGGCCTTCTTGGCCACCGCCTGGTCGTACTGGGCCTGATAGATGGTGGGGTCGATCTCGGCCACCACGAAGCCCTTCTCGACGTCCTCGCCCTCCTTGAAGTTGAGCCGCAGCAGGCGGCCGTCCACCTGCGGCCGCACCGTCACGGTGTTGAGCGCCCGGGTGGTGCCGACGCCGTCATAGTAGACCGGCACGTCGGCGGCCTTGGCGGCAACCGCCAGCACCGGCACCGGCTGGTCGCGGCCGAGCCGCCCACCCCCGCCGCCGCGCATCATGCCAGGCGGGCCGCCGGGGCCGGCGCCGTCGCCGCCCGGGCGATAGCCGCTCTGGCTGATGATCAGCCAGGTGATGCCGCCCATCACGGCGAGCGTCAGGGCATAGCCGAGAATGCGCCGCAGCGGGCGGCGCGGCCGTCCGGACGGCGACGGCGTCTCGGCCGTCGTGTCCGCTCTCTGTTCGGGTCCGCTGATCACGCGGGATTGCCTCCGATGCGCGGCGGCCAGCCGCCGCCCAGCGCCTGATACAGGCTCACCGCCGCGAGCAGCCGCGCGAGCCGCACCTGCACCAGCACGTCCTGGGCGGTGAACAGCGTCTGCTGGGTGTTGAGCACGGTGACGACATCGACGATGCCCTCGCGCAGCCGCTGCTCCGAGATGGAGAACGCCTCGCGGGCGGCGCGCACCGCGGCCGTCTGGAGGCGCTCGCGCTCGGTCTGCTGCTTCAACGCCACCAGGGCCCGCTCGACATCGGCGAAGCCGTTGATGACGGCGCGGCGGTAGAGCTGGAGCGATTCGAGCTGGCGGCCCTGGCTGCCTTCGAGCTGGCCGAGCAGCGCACCGCCGTCGAAGATCGGCTGGCTCAGCGAGGCGGCGGCCGTGTAGAACCACGCGCCGGGGCCGAACAGGCTGGCCAGCGCGGCGCTCTGCACGCCGTTCTGCCCGGTCAGCCGGATGCTGGGAAAGAACGAGGCGCGCGCCTGCTCGACCGAGTGGTTGGCGGCGACGAGCTGGGCCTCGGCGGCTCGGATGTCGGGCCGCTGGTTGATCAGGTCGGACGGCAGGCCGGGGGCGATGCGCGGCACCGCGACCGCGTCGAGCGTGCCGCCCTTGACGGCGAAGTGCTCGGGCGTGCGGCCGACCAGCACGGCCAGCGTCGCGACGTTCTGCCGGATGGTGATCTCGAAGGCCGGCAGATTGGCCCGGATGGTGGCGACCAGCGACTCCTGCTGAGAGACGTCGAGGCTGTTGGCGGTGCCGGCGGCGAAGCGCTCGCGGATCAGGCTCAGGATGCGGTTCGCGGCGGCGAGGTTGTCACGGGCGATGCGCAGCCGGTCCTGGGCGGCGACGAGTTGGAAGTAGGCGTTGCCGACGCTCGCCATGGCGGTCAGCGCCACGGTGTCGCGGTCGAAGCGGGTCGCCACCGCGATCTCGTCGGCGGCGAGCTGGCCGGCGCGGTTCTTGCCCCAGAAGTCCAGCTCGTAGCTGGCGCTGAGCGAGGTGCTGTACAGGCTGCGCTCGGTGCTGATGCCGCTGCCGCTCGCCGCTCCGGCCGAGCGGGTGCGGGTGGCGCTGCCGGCGCCCGACAGAGCGGGCAGCAGCAGCGAACCGGCGACGCGCGCCTGGGCATCGGCCTGCATGATGCGGGCGACCGCCGCGGCGATGTCGAGATTGGAGGTCTGCGCCTCCTCCATCAGCCGGGTCAGCTCGCCGGAGCGGAAGCCGCGCCACCAGTCGAGCGCCGGGCCGACCTCGGCGGTGCCCCGTCCCTCGACGTAGCGGCCGGGCACGTCGAGGGCGAGCTCGGGCTTCTCGGTGTCGACGAAGCAACCGGCCAGCAGCGGCAGCAGCAGCACGGCCACGGTGGACGGGACGACAGACGTCACCGTGCGCCCGCCCCGTCCGCGTCGGGGCCGGGAGGAGGAGACGGGCTCGGATCGGCACTCGCTCACATCGCTCGGCCGGTCGCCACGGACCGACCTCCTCTTCTGCGGCCGGCGCGCGGGGCGCGCGTCGCCTCGAGCCGAACCCGATCCAGCTGAATCGGATTCGGCTCCGTAACTTCCTTCATGGTCGCATTTTCGACGGCGAACCGGATGCCACTTCGCCGGAAAATGCTCCCGCTGGTGCCGGCGTACAGAATTGACGCCAGTCCTCGGATGGACCACCGAGCCGCCGACGACACTCGGCGGGGCCGCCTGTCCGTGGGCTCGATTTCAGGCGATTGTAGTGCCGCACCGACCCGTAGGCGTCATTACAAATACGACAGGAATACCGACGGTGGCCCCGCCGCCGCGCGGCGAGGCACCGGCCCGCGTCCGGCCGAGACGGTCGAAAGCGACCGATCAGTCCTCGTCGAGCTCGCCGATGTGGTGCTGCGAGTACAGCTCCACGCCGATCTTGGCGATCAGCTCGAGCTGAGTCTCCAGGAAGTCGATGTGACCTTCCTCGTCGGCCATCAGCTCCTCGAACAGGTCACGCGAGGGATAGTCCTTGACGCTGTGGCAGTAGGCCGCGGCCTCCTGGTAGAGCGCGCGGGCGCCCTGCTCGGCCGCCAGGTCGCACTCCAGCACCTCCTTGACGCTCTGGCCGATCTGGAGGGGGTCGAGCACCTGGAGGTTGGGGAACCCTTCGAGAAAGAGGATGCGATCGACGAACTTGTCGGCGTGCTCCATCTCCTCGATGGCTTCCTTGCGCCACTTCTTGGCGAGGTCCTTGAAGCCCCAATTGTCCAGCATGCGGTAGTGCAGCCAATACTGGTTGATCGCAGTCAGCTCGCTCCGCAACCCCTTGTTCAGGTACTCGATGACCTTCGCGTCGCCCTTCATCCTGCATGCTCCGTTCATGGCGCGGTGGTTCGTGGCGCGGTGCCGCGCCGGCGCGTCCGTCGCGCCGCCACAAACTGGGGGAACGGCCCCGCCAAGGCAAGGGGCACGGCCGCGGCTGCGCCACGGCCCCGAGATGCGGCCTTTCCGGCC
Organism: Rhodoplanes serenus; assembly: GCA_009720755.1. Taxonomy (GTDB): domain Bacteria; phylum Pseudomonadota; class Alphaproteobacteria; order Rhizobiales; family Xanthobacteraceae; genus Rhodoplanes; species Rhodoplanes serenus. Next base: position 1,290 of record WNKV01000033.1, on the reverse strand, counting down.
GCGAATTTCATGTGATTTTTAAGAGACTTGGCCAGGGAGGCCGGCATCCGCCGGGCCCAGCGCGCCGAGCGGTGCTGCGGTCGTCTGGCTGTCGGCGTCGTCCCTCGCCGCCGCCGGGCAGCACGCGCAAGCCCGCGGACAGCCGCTCGCCGCCAGCGCCTGGTCCATGATCCGGCGGATGGTGCGGGCGCAGCGGCCGCACTGGGCGCTGCATCCCAGACAGCCATAGACCTGGCTGGTCATGCGCGGCGCCTGCTCGCTCATCACTTCGCGAATCTGGCGATCGGACAGAACGTTACAGGAACAGACGATCATGACGACGATAGTTGTCCGGGTTCTCTAAGGGTCTCGTCGGCCGCCGGGGCGGAACAACCTCGACATAGGGCAACCATGGCTCGATTGCAAAAGAAACCAACACTTTTTAAGTGTTCTAAACCGAGTGTTGTCATCATGTCGAACAGGTGATGTCACGCGCGACGCACGATCTCTTGCGGCCCTGCACCTCAGAATCTCTCAAAACTGAACGAATCCGATCTCGATAACAAAATTTTCGTCTTTGTGATTACATGGTACAGTCCGCGACATCAGCGCTCGTGATGAGCGATCACCGACCCGGCACGCCGAAGACCACGCCCACGCCCCGGCTCGACTTCCGGTCGTCTGTTGCGACGACCGCTCGCGGACCCCTCCGTGCGACTACGTAACCGACGGTTCAGTAAGGGCTTTTCACGATCTGCGGCAAGCCGGGCGCGCAGTGGCGGGGGGCCGCGATCCGTGTCACCGGATGTTGTAGCGGATCGGTTGGGTGAAGCTGTGCGGCCGGCCGTCCGGCGGTGCCGGGAACGGCGAGGCGCGCCGCACCACGTCGGTGCTCTCGCGATCGAGAACCGGGTTGCCGCTGCCGCGCACCAACGCGACCGAGACCACCCGGCCGCCGCCGTCGAGCGCGAAGCGCACCATGGCGACGCCGGCATCGCCGCGCGCCTGGGCCTCGGCCGGAAACCGCTTGAAGCGGGCGAGATGCGCGGCGACCAGCCCCGGATAGTTCGACTGTGCGGCGGAGCGGCCGATCCCGATGCCGCTCGACCCCGGCGCCGACGGCGACGATGCCGCCGCGCGGCGCTCGCCGTCGCGGCCGGCCGGCTTGTCACGGGCAGGCGCCCGGGTCTCCGCCCGGGGCGTGACGGAGCGCGCCGCCATGCGCTTCTCCGGCGGCCGGGCGGCGGGCGGATCGGCCGGCTTCGGCGGCACCGCGATGGCGGGCTCGGGCGGGCGCTCGGGCGTCGCCGC
>WNKV01000032.1 GCA_009720755.1 Rhodoplanes serenus | reverse complement strand
GTGTTGACCCCGTCGTGCGGCAGGACGCACAGCGCCTCGCCGTGGCCGCGTGCGCGCAGCTCGGCGACGTAGTGGGCGAGCACCTGGCCGACGCCCTCGATGTAGTCGAGCACCCGGATCTCGCGGTCGACGAACTGGGCGACCCAGATCGCCATGGCGTCGGCCGAGGCGCCCGCGCCCCCGAGATCCCAGTAGGCACGGCGCCGGATCAGCGGATCGGCCACGACCTTGCCGATGCGGCCCTCGGTCTTCGCGGTGGCGAGGTGCTTGGCGAAATAGGCCCCGGTCAGGGCCGACACATAGCCGCCCTCCCAGATATGATCGTACTGGTCCGGATCGTCGCGCAGGCAGTCCCGGCGCTCCTGGTCCAGCACTGCCGGGAACCACGGATTGTCCCGCCAGTTCGCCTGCACCACGACGGCGCCGGTCGGCGGCGAGCCGCGCAACAGAAGGTCGATCGGATCGGTCTTGCGCCGCGGGTTCCAGCTCGCCCAGATCTCCGAGCCCTCGGCCCGGATGGTCGGGCGCAGCAGGGTCAGCGACCGCGCCGAGAGGGTCTGCGCCTCCTCGATCCAGGCGCGGCGAAAGCCCTCCAGGCTCTTGATCGACTCGGCCGTGTGGTCGGCCATGCCGTTGAAGATGATCACGCCGTCGCCCGGCGTCTCGATCCGCTCGCGCCACACCTTGAAGCCGTCGGCCTCGCCGATGCGGTGCTCCGCCAGCTTGGCCTCGATCAGGCGCTTAGCGCTGTCGGCCAAGGTCTTCTGCACCTCGCGGATGCAGACCGACAGCAAGCCGCGCTCGGACAGCGCGTCCTCGATCAGCATCTCGGCGAAGAAGTGCGACTTCCCGGAGCCGCGGCCGCCGTGCGCCCCCTTGTAGCGGGCCGGGTCGAGCAGAGGCGCGAAGACCTCAGCCGTCGGCATCCTCAGGTTTCTGGTTCGGTCGGACGATGACACGTTCAATCCTGCCCACGACCGCGACCGGCCCGCCATCCGCGCCGGTGATCTCGCTGACGACCTTGTCGCCGTACTTTTTCGGCGCCATGCGGGCCATCAGCCACTTGCGGGTATCGACCTGGAGCCGTCGGTGCCCGAGCATGTCCTCGCGCACGACCTTCACGCCGTCTTCGGTTTCCTCGCGGCGCTCGCCTTCGATGGTCGTGTCGGCGATGTCGAGGATCTCCTCGGCCATACGGTCGGCTTGGATTTCCCTCGCGCGCGCGTACTGGTGACGGAACTTGTCATGCGCGGCGAGCCATCGCATCACGGTCCTGATGTCCGGCATGTCACTGGCCGCGCAGATCGTGCGCAGGCTCAGGCCGTCGATCAGCCTCTCGCAGATTGCGTCGGCGATCTCGGCCGAGAAGTCGGAGGGGCGGGCCATCAGTCCTCGTCGTCGTCCTGATCGGGCAGCAGCCCGACATGGAAGCCGATCGCCTCGGCGCTCTCGTCGCGCCGGAGCCCCGGGGTCAGCGGCTCGTCCCGCGGCTCGCGGGTGATGGGCAGGGGCACGACGCGGCGGCGGTGGATCGGCCGGCCGGATGGGTGTCGCCTCACGGCGCCGCCCCCTCGAGCACCTGGAGCACCTGCGCGGCGACGAAGTCGGCCCGCTCGGCGGTGCAGCCGGTCTCGGCGCGGATCACCGCGGCGGCCCGGTCGAGCCGATTCCCCTCGGCAGATCCTTCGGCCGGCAGGCGCACGCCTTCGAACGGGCGGCCGGCCGGGAAGCGGATCACGTCGCCCATCACAGCCTCATCAGGATTGCGAAATAGGACGGGGCATCGAACCCCGCTTGCCGCCCCGTCAGTGGCGGTCCCTCCGGTTCCAGCCCCGGAGATCCTGCACGCGTGAGAGGAGGGTCACAGCCCGCGCGGACGGCTATCGGATGATGGGTGCGTGCGTGCCCTCCCGGAGCACATGTGCATCGGCGCCACCCATCCGGAACAGATACTCGACAGCCCCTCGATACTTCGGATTGTCGAGGATGTAGCCGACCTGAGAAGGACGCCATGTGCCGCCTCGCTTGGTCGGGATGCCATCGGCGTTGAGGCGGTCGGCGATGACCTGCAACGTCGCGCGCTCGGCTCGCATTGCGAAGATGCGGCGCACGGTGTCAGCCTCGGCGGAGGGAATCAGGCCGCCGTCGCGGTCACGCTCGTATCCGAGCGGCGCCATCCCGCCGGCGAACCCGCCGCGCTCGGCCTTCTCGCGCCGGCCCGACCATGTGCGCTCGGTGATCGCCTGGCGCTCCTGCTCGGCCATGCCGGCGAGCACCGCGAAGATGGTGCGGCCCATTGGCGTCGCGGTGTCGATCGGCTCGGTGACCGACCTGATCACCACGCCGTGCCGCTCGGCCAGTTCCTGCACCGCGGTGACGGCGTAGACGATCTGGCGCGCCAGTCGGTCGAACTTCCACACCAGGAGCACCGAGTACGCACCCGACGAGGCGAGCTCGATCAGCCGGGAAAAGCCCGGCCGTGAGGCCGGCGCCGTCGCCCCGGAAACGCCGGGATCGGCAACCACCTCAACGAGTTCATAGCCTTGGGACTCGGCGAAGGCGCGGACCGCGCGTTCTTGCGCGTCAAGCCCGTGTCCCGTGGCGGCCTGCTCCTCGGTCGACACACGGATGTAGGCGGCGGCCCGGCTCGCCGTAGCGGCACGGGCCTCGCTCGCCTCCTGCCGACGGGCTCGCAATCGGGCGACCCGGCGGGAGGCCAGCATATCCCATTTATCCTATTGATGATATGACGTTATTTACGATCTCGAGAGAGATCTTTCCGAAGTCTCGGGGGAGTTCGGAAATCGCGATGGTTGCAGGCTCGTTCGGCTCCGAGAAGGTCCGTTATCGGAGGCTATCCGAGCCCGAACCCGGCCCGCTTCCGCTGCACCACGACGCGCCGCTGACCGATCACCACCACGGTCGGCTGGCCGGCCCCGGCGATCGGCACCGGCTTGGCGCCGATCGCTCGGGCGATCACCTCAAGGCGTCGCGCCAGCTCGGACTTATCCTCGGCGAAGCGGTGCGGGCGCCGGCGGTCCGGCGGGTCGAGCCGGCGCAGCAGCCGGGCCACCTCGTAGAGTTCGGAGGCGTCGGCCATCAGGTCACCGGCAGGCACAAAAAATGCGCCGTCGGCGGGGCCGAGGCGCGGACACTTGCGAGACTGACGATTTCGCACCGATCGCCCGTCGGGTCAACCCTCATTGACAAAGCTCCCGATTTAGACCGACCGCTTTCTCCCCTCATGAGAGCACGGGAAGGAAAATGCTCGACGTCTCCGCTGCCAGGAAAAGAACCCAAGGCCGCTACGACGGGCGCCGCTCCGCCCGTGCGCCCGCGCAGGGCGTTGCCCGTCCGCCGAGCGAGGCGGTCCGCACACGCGTGGTTGTGATCGACGATCCGATGGAGCCCGGCGCCAAGCTGCTCGCCACCGTCAACCGCAGGACCGACGTCCTCGAGGACGAGCGCAGCCACGGACGGATCAGCGAGGCCGCCTACCAAGTCGGCCGCGAGATCCAGGCGGCATTCGAGCGGCAGTCGCGAATCGGCAGCTCGAGCAACTGGAACGAGGGTGGCCGGGTCGACATGGCCGAGCGGCACGAGCTCGCCATCGGATACGCGGTCCGCGACGCCAAGCGCGTGCAGGATCTCGTCCGGCGCGTCGAGGCCGCGGTCGGGGTGGTCGGGGCGCGGGTGCTGCGCCAGATCATCGGCGACAGGGTGCCGTTCTCGGCTTACGCCGCGCAGATCGGCCGGGCCGGCGAGCGCGGCACGACGGCCGCGGCCGACCGCTTCCGCTGGCTCCTGGAGGCGACCGCCGATCACTTCGCGGCCCGCGGGCCGGACCGGTCCCGCATCCGGTAGGCCTCGGCTCCGGGCCAGCGCGCCAGCCGGATCCCGGCGGCGTTGAGCTCGTCGGCGAGCCGCTGCAGCGTCAGGGCGACCCGCCGGCGCTGCGCGCCGCGATCGATCCCGTACGCCGCCGCCGCGGTCCGTAGGCGCCGCGCCGCCTTGTGCCTGGCCCAGGTCAGCACCTCGACGCGCGCCGGCGCAGATCGCCCCAGGATCACCGCCGACAGCGACACGATGTCGAACGGCCGCCCGTCGCCGCCGTCGGCCGGCAGCAACACGTTCGGCGACGGGGAGTAGATCGGGCGATCCGGCATCGCGCCGAACGCTTCGACCAGCGCCGCCCCGACCAGCGCCGAGGTCCACATGCGAGGAATATATGCCAGATTTCATGGCGTTTAATCCCAATCACCGCCGCGATCATCGGGCGCAGATCTACGCCCGTAGTGATCGACCAACTGCTCGTCCGTCATCACCTTGGGCCGGAGCCGCTCGACGACCGACGTGAACATGGTTTGTGGCGCAGGCTGCCCGGCCTGATCGGCCACGATCCGCTCGATATGGTCGCGGAAGCCAGATCCATGCACAGCGGCGGCGCGGGCCACGTCGAGCGCGTCCCAGCCGTGCGGGATGGCACTGATCCCATAGCGCTCGCACAGCCCCGACCGTGTCGCGGCGCCGGTGACCGGGCGGGGCTGCGGCGGCCCGCCGAGCAGGCGCGGTCGCGCCGCGAGCTCGCGGTGGCGCTGCTCGGCCTCGAAGGCCTTTTCGAGCCACGCCCTGGCGGCGGCGATCGGCGGACACCGCTCGAAGTGCCCTGGGATCCCGTTCACCATGTCGGCCGCCACCTCCATGAACCATGCCGGGTAGCGCTCCAGAAGCTGAACGTATCCGGCGATGAACACCTCCCGATCACTCGCCGGGATCGTGGGGTAGGCGCCGAGGATCCGCAGCACCACGCGGGCCGCCTCCTGTCGCAAATGCTCGGAGCTTGGCGAGTGCATCTCGGGTCTCCTGCTCGGCCTGATCCCGCACCGAGTAGGCGCGGACCGCTGGCGTGGTGGCGTGGACGGTCTTGGCGGGGAGGCTGACGACCTCCGGGAGGGGGCGGCCCTGCATCGCGATCTCGCGGGCGATCGCCGGCTCGAAGTACTCGACCCGTGACGGCGGCCCGTCGCGCTTGTTCGCCATCGAGGCTCGGGCGCCGATCAGCACCACGTCCCTGGACCAACCGCGAGTCAGCCATGCCTGCACCCGGTGCGGCGCTCCGCACCAGCCGGGCGGCGTGTCTGGGCCGGTGCCGACGCCGGCGATGGTGGCGAGCTCGTCGGCGAGGGCGTGAGCCTCCGGCGTGATCAGGCTCGTCGCTGGTGCGGATCGCTGCTCCTGATCAGATCGAGGCTCGGGCTCGCGCGCCCGCGCGTCACCACCACCATCAACCTCTTTCCTGTTTTCAATGTCTTCTACTCTGTCCCGCTGCTGTCCCGCTGCTGTCCCATTTTCCGGCCCGTCGATGTCCCGTTCCGGAAGGCTGACCCGCTGATATTCGTTGTATTTATAAATAGTTATGACCGTAACGCCTGTCCCGCTTTCTGTCCCGATCATCGTCTCGGTTTTCAGGGCCTCCAAAAATCTGGCGACGTTGCTCTTCGGCCATCCCCATTTCTCGGCCATGAACCTGATCGAGTGCACGAGCTGGCCGCGCTCCAGCGCGATCCTCCGCCCCTCGATCATCACCACCCTCGGCTTCCACGCCGCCTCAGAGATGAGCCACATCCATGCTTCGCGCCGGGAGAACGGATCCCGGCTCTTGAGCATGGGGTGATCCCACACACCCCGATCGATCGCGAAGACGCCGCGCTCGCTCATTGTCGCCACTCTCCGAGTGTCCTGGCGCCCTTGCTGCGGTTACAGGAAGCGCACGAGCACGCGAGGTTTGAGGCGTCGTTGGTCCCGCCGCGGGATCGAGGCGTGATGTGGTCGACGTCAAACGGGCCTTGATCGTTACCGCAGTAGGCGCAGCGAAAATCGTCGCGCCTCAAGACCGCCTCTCTGATGCGTCGCCAATCGGTGCCCTGGGTCCATCGGCACGGATGAAAAGCCCAGTCAGCATGACGCCATGATGTGGCGCCGGCTGGTGTGACCGCGCCGTCTTTGACGCTGAAAAACGCGAACATGGTCGGCTTTAATTTCGCCCACCGCTTCGGGGTCAGCCGAGCGTATTTGGCGAGCAATCGATCGTCTGCCGGGAGGCTGCACCCCGGCGACTGCCAGATAGCGATGAGCAGCAGCAGATACGCGCCATGCTCGGCAGCCGTCAGGTGCCCGGTGTCGGCCCGGTAGTCAGCGATGTAGAGGGGCATCCAAGGCCTACTCATCACTCACCTCGCCCCAGTCGCCGCCGCTTCTCCGGCGGCACGAACGCCATCGATCCGTGGCCCGCGCAGTAGCAGTCGAGCAGCGCGTCCGGGTCGCGCCGCGGTGCGCCGCAGAACCGGCGCTCCGACCAGGCCGGCGCGTCGTTCGGCCACAGCGGCCATCGGCAGTGCGTCCGGTCGAGATCGGCGAGCGCGACGCCTCCAGGCGGGCCGGCGGCGACCACGGGCGCGTCGTTCGGCTCGGGGCGGGCCAGCCGCTTCGGCTTCTCCGGGAGCTTCGGGCGGGCGCCGAACGCGATCGGGCACGTCGCGCGAGGCGCGCATCGCACCTTGATCGTCTTGCCCTTGGCGACGGCGCGCATCCGCTCCGTGACCACCGTCACGCCATGTCGCTCGGAGCGCCGGACGCCGCGCCGGTGCATCAGGCCCTGCACGGCGCTGCGGGTGACGACGGCGCCGAACTCGGCGCGGATCGCCGCCGTGATCGTCGTAGCCGAGGCGCCGTCTCGGTAGAGCGCAATCGCGCGCTCGGCCGCCACCGGCCGCTGGGCCCACAGCGAGGACGGGGGAGGGCTGACCCTCTCGGGCGGGGCGGCGGCATCGTGCAGCACCACAGGTGCGAGATCGGTCATGGTGTTCACTCCGCCGCGTGCAATTTTTTCACCGCGGTCGATGCGGTGCTGATCAGGAGGTCACGAAACTCGGGCGGAGTGGCAGCGCGGATCTTCGTCTTGTCCCTGCCGCCGACCATCGCCATGACGCCGATGCGGCGTGCCTTCTCGCGGCCGTGAAGCTCAACCGCGCGAGGGTGGAGACGCTGCGGCGCCGGTCCCCAGATCAGATCGGGAAGTTCGGCGCCGACAGCGTAGAGCCATGTCGGCTTGCGGGCGAAGTGTCCGTAGTGGCCTTGCTCAACCTGGCACGTCCATCCGCCATATCGATCAGCCACAACCCACCCGCCACGTGCCGGCGGCGCAGAGAGGCCGAAGTAGGCCCATGCGTGCGAGTGCGCCGGGTGCTCCAGCACGCCGCCGAAGTTGCGGACCGCGGCAAGCGCGGCAGCGAAGCATCCCTGATCGGCGCCCAGCTTGTATTGATGCGGCCTCGCCGGCGAGCCATGCCAGTATCGTCCCCACCGTTCGCACGGTGGATGAGCGACGACCGGCCACGGCCCGGCGTATAGCCGCGCGTCGCGCTCGGCGGGCCACGGATCGACGTGATCAAGGCCGAAGTAGCAGCCGCCGCGCTGCACGAATAGGGCGGCAATCATCACGCTACCTCACGCCACAGCGCGTTCGATGGCAGCGCGACCGAGCGGTGTATCGGCCAGCATACCGAGGGCGTGCATGTAGGTCTCGACGATCGCCTCGTGCTCGGCGCGCTCGTCCTTGTCCTGCTTGCGCAGGCGGATCACCGCGCGCAGCGCCTTGACGTCGTAGCCTTTGCCCTTGGCCTCGGCGAACACGTCCTTGATGTCGTCGGCGAGCGCCTTCTTCTCTTCTTCGAGTCGCTCTATGCGCTCGACGAGAGAGCGCAACTGATCACGCGACGCCCGGCCGGCGTCCGAGGTCCATTCGGTTGCCACCATTGTCGTCTCCTCTCACCCTCTGCGGCTGGCCAGCCACCGCAGGACTCGCTTCGCGCGGCGCTTGCGCGCGCGCTGCCAAAGCCGCCTCAACCACACCTTCAGCCGCCACCACCACAGGATCATCAGCTCCGGTGACCGCCTTGGTGATTTCGATCTCATGTTTCAACCGCTCGACTTGGCGCAGGCACTCGGCCTCGTAGGCCGAGCGGAGGCGCAGGTAGATTGATGCCCACAGGTCCTTCGGCCGCCTGTAGCGCAGCGCCCAGAAGGTGCGAGCCGGCACGCCGTATCGGCGCTCAAGCCGTTGCCAAGCGTTCGGGATATCGCCCGGCCCGCGGCTCTCCATGCGTGTCAGTTCGGCCGCCCACCGACTCGCCTCGTCGACCGTGGCCGTGACGTCACTCATTTGCTCCTCGCGCAAAGAACTTTCGCGCATCCGTATCCGCCCCTCTGCGATGGTGACCATGACGAGGCGGTCACGCGCGCGCCTTGCCGGGCGCGGCGGAGGGACAAACGGATGGAGCCGAGCGAGAGCGACGGACGAGACGAGGAGACGGAGCCGAGCGGCATGGGGTCAGACGGCGAGAGCCGCCCGGCTCCCATGCGCGCGAAGGCAGAGCAGAAGACCATTCTGTTGGTCTCACCAAAATGGTCGGCCCCGCGCCGAGGGGACGCCGCGGGGCCGCGCGCCGCGGTGGAGGCGGCGCAGTCACGCACGACAGCCGATATCGCGCGCGGACTGATCATGCCGCGACCCACAGCACGGTGAGCGCGACGGCAAGCAGCACGCCGACCAGCGCGACGTAGATCGTCAGCGCGATCGTGGTGGTGCGGCCCGGAGCGACGTTGGACCAAGGGTTTGGGCCGACGGTCATGGTGCGGGACGTCATGGGGTAGACAGGACCAGCCAGATGATGAAGCCGACGAGGGCGGCCTCAGCCGCGGCGGCCGCGATCACCACAGCGGTGACGATGCGCTGGCGCCGCTCGGTCGTGACGATCCGCCGCTCGGGTGGGAGAGCGAAGCCGCTGTGGGGGTCCAGGTTGGTCACGACGCAACCTCGCGGCTCACGGCGACCTGCCTCGCCGAGCGGAGCGGCTGCCCTCTCCTCTTGGCGAGAATGACCGGGTAGCTC
>WNKV01000031.1 GCA_009720755.1 Rhodoplanes serenus | reverse complement strand
GTGTTGACCCCGTCGTGCGGCAGGACGCACAGCGCCTCGCCGTGGCCGCGTGCGCGCAGCTCGGCGACGTAGTGGGCAAGCACCTGGCCGACGCCCTCGATGTAGTCGAGCACCCGGATCTCGCGGTCGACAAACTGGGCGATCCAGATCGCCATGGCGTCGGCCGAGGCGCCCGCGCCCCCGAGATCCCAGAAGGCACGGCGCCGTATCAGCGGATCGGCCACGACCCTGCCGATGCGGCCCTCGGCCTTCGCGGTGGCGAGGTGCTTGGCGAAATAGGCTCCGGTCAGGGCCGACACATAGCCGCCCTCCCAGATGTGATCGTACTGGTCCGGATCGTCGCGCAGGCAGTCCCGGCGCTCCTGGTCCAGCACCGCCGGGAACCACGGATTGTCCCGCCAGTTCGCCTGCACCACGACGGCGCCGGTCGGCGGCGAGCCGCGCAACAGCAGGTCGATCGGGTCGGTCTTGCGCCGCGGGTTCCAGCTCGCCCAGATCTCCGAGCTCTCGGCCCGGATGGTCGGGCGCAGCAGGGTCAGCGATCGCGCCGACAGGGTCTGCGCCTCCTCGATCCAGGCGCGGCGAAAGCCCTCCAGACTCTTGATCGACTCGGCCGTGTGGTCGGCCATGCCGTTGAAGATGATCACGCCGTCGCCCGGCGTCTCGATCCGCTCGCGCCACACCTTGAAGCCGTCGGCCTCGCCGAGCTTGTGCGCGACGAGCTTCGCCTCGATCAGGCGCTTGGCGCTGTCGGCCAGGGTCCGCTGCACCTCACGGATGCAGACCGACAGCAGGCCCTTGTTCGACAGCGCGTCCTCGATCAGCATCTCGGCGAAGACATGCGACTTGCCGGAGCCGCGGCCGCCATGCGCCCCCTTGTAGCGGGCCGGCGCGAGCAGAGGCGTGAACACCTCAGCCGTCGGCATCCTCAGGCTTCTGGTTCGGTCGGACGATGACACGTTCGATCCTGCTGACGACCGCGACGGGTCCCTCTCCGTCGGCTCCTGCTATCGCTTGCGGGGCCTTGCCCCACGCGCGATCCAGCAGCGCCACGGCCGCACTCACCCGCGCGGCCTCGCTCTCGCCGGCCGTCGCGATTTGCGCGAGGGCCTCGATCGCTTCGGCGGTCTTGGCTCGCGCCAGGTCGCGCACCTCGGCGATGGTCTTCGGCCTTCCGCCAGGGTTGCCGGACTGGCCGGGCTGGAACTTCGCCATCTCAGCGCCAGAACCAGTGGACCGTGCCGCCGCGGTGCGAGTCTCCCCACCAATGAAGTCGCCACAGCCTGAGATAGGCGATGTGGCCGTGCCCGCTGCGCTGCGCCTCGAACCATGCCCCGATGCGCCAGATATGGCCGCCGAAGCCGTTGTCGCAGCGGTGCAAAAACGTGAACTTCGCCATGATCGATCCGCCCTGTTTCGGGCCTGTTCTCAGGACGAGGCAGGCGCCGTGGCGCCGGCCTCTTGCTCCGTGCGGCTGACGCGCTTCGTGCGCGGCAGCGGTGCTGCGATCAGCACTTCTTGCCGCCCTTCTTCTTCGCCATGCGGTTTCTCCGTCGGTTGATGGTTACAGGCGCTCATCGTCGACCATGATCGACACGACGCGGCCGTGCTCGGCGTCATCGCGCGCCTCGGCCCGCACGGTCGGAAAGTGTCCACCCGCAGGGAACAGGCTTTCGAGCGCCGGACCGATCACGCATCGAACGAAGTGCGAAAGGGTCTGCTCGTCGCCACGCTCAGGCAGATCGACGGTGCGCTTCATACGGTTTCCTCCCCCTCGATTGCCCGCATCACTTGCGTCGCGACCAGGTCGGCGCGCTCGGCGGTGCAGCCGGTCTCGGCCCGCACGATGGCGGCAATCTGGTCCAGCCGAGCCGCCTCCGGCGAGCCCTCGTCGGGCAGTCTCATGCGGCCGGCCGGGAACGTGATCACATCGCCCATGCGCATGCACCTCTCATAGAAACTTCCGTCCGGCGTGGTCGCGGAATGCCTTGGCACGTCGGTCATAGGCTTTCAGCGTGCGCACCTCTCGATGGCGCGTCACGTCCATCACCTTGAGCAGGTCGGCGCCGGACTCCAGAGCGCTGGTGACGAAGCCCGCGCGCAAGCTGTGGCCGCTGAACAGCGCTGGATTGAGCCCGGCCGCGGCCGCGCGGCGCTTCACAACCTCAGCGACTGCGTGCTCGGACATCCGGCCGGTGGAGACCCGGCCGCCGCGGTTGACCGCACGGAACACCGGGCCTTCGGTGATCGCCGCGGCCGACAGCCAGGCATCGAGCGCCTGGACCGGCCGGAGCTTTCCGCCGGCCGGCACTGCGACTTGGTGGCCCTCGCCTTCCTGGTCTGTCTTGGACCTCCGGATGTGGATGACCACGCCCTCCGGGGTCCGCTCCAGGTCGGCGACCGTGAGCGCGACAAGTTCTGAGCGGCGGAGCGCCGCGGCGAAGCCGATCAGCAGCAACGCGCGGTCGCGCCGGCCCTGCATGGTGTCCGGGGCCCCCTTGAGCATCGCGGTGATGGCGCGCGCCGTCGCGGGAGCTTTTCGCTCGACCGCGACGCCGACCCGCCGCCGGATGCCTCTCAGCACCGCCTTGGTCGGCTCGGCGGCGGTCGGAGGGGGCGACCCGGCCAGCCGATGCGCGTATGCGATCGCGGCGGTCCGCCGCATGATGGTGCTCGCCTTCAGCCTGGCGTCGGCCAGAGAGGCGAGATAGGCCGCGACGGTCTCGACCGCGGCGGGCAGCGGCGCGACGGCGTGGGAGGAGCACCACGCCCGGAAATGATCCCAGTCGCTCGCATAGGCCCGCCGGGTCGCGGCCGATTTCTCGGCCATCGCGTAGGCGCGGGCGGACCTCAGTGCATCCGTGAGGTCACCCGGCCCGACGCCCGTTTCGAGCGCCGTCGTCCCGCCGATCGGGACCGGCAGAACATGTTGATCCATCGTTGTTTTTCAGAGCGCATCGCTTGTCGGAATAGGCCCCGAGAAGGATGATTATCGGAGGCTATCCGAGCCCGAACCCGGGCCGCCGGCGCTGCACCAGCACGGACCGCCCGCGTACCCGGATGACGGTTGGCTGGCCACCGACAGGGAGCGCCGGCCTGGCGCCAGCCGCGCGGGCGATAGCCTCGATTTGGGCCGCCAGCTCGGATTTGTCTTCGGCGAACCGATGCGGCCGACTGCGGTCCGGCGGGTCGAGCCGGCGGACCCGCCGCGCGAGATCGTAGAGGCGGGACAGGTCAGCCATGGCGCCGGGCACAAAAAACGCGCCGGCGAAGGACCGCGGCGCGCATGAATTCCACGATGACGATTTTGCAGGTTTCGCCGGTCCGGTCAAGTCCGAAATCTAAGTAGAACACCGTATTGACGCACCATCCAAACATCGCCAACGCGTGGGCTCCCACGGAGTGACCACCCGCTCATGCCCTCGATCCGTCCCGCCCGCCAGACCGGCCGCTACGCCGATCGCAGATCAGTTCGCGCTCCCGCCCAGGGCCTCGCTCGGCCTCCGGCAGGTGCTGCCATCCGCACCGCGGTCGTCGCCGTTCCGGACCCGATGGAGCCCGGCGCGCGTCTGCTCGCCACCGTCAATACCAGGACCGACATCCTGGAGGACGAGCGCAGCCACGGCCGCATCAGCGAGGCGGCCTATCAGGTCGGCCGCATGCTCCAAGAGGCGTTCGAGCGCACCGCCCGGCTCGGCGGCTCGTCGAGCTGGAACGACGGTGGCCGCATCGACATGGCCGAGCGCCATGAGTTGGCCATCGGTTACGCGGTGCAGGACGCCCGGCGGGTACAGGCGCTAATGCGCCGTGTCGAGCACGCCGTTGGCGTCGTCGGCGCCCGGATGCTGCGGGCCGTGATCGGCGATCGGACGAGCTTCGCAGCAATCGCGACGGCCCGCGGCCGCGCTGGCGACCGCGCGACGCGGCAAGTCGCGTCGCGATTTCGCTGGCTCCTGGAGGAGACGGCGGATCACTTCGCGGCGCGGGGGCCGGCGGGCCGCTGATCCGGTCAGCGTGCAAGAGCCGCACCACTCGGCCGCTGATCGAGGGCCGTTTCCAGCAGCTCGCGGACGGCCTCCGATCGCGTGATTTCGCGCTCGGCGGCATATCGGTCGACCCGCTCCCGCACCGCATCAGGCACGCGCGCAGACAACAGCGGGTCGCGTCCCGTCGCGGGTCTGCCTCGCCTTCGTTTTTTTTGGTATACCGCTATTGACCGCGCCATGAATATCTGTATACTCAAATTCATCGACGAGATCAAGGCCCGCGCCTCGGGGCACATCAGGGGCGGAGACACGGCGATGACCAACCACCCGAACCGCAGCCGCGCCATCATTCATGCCACCTCGCTCGACCGCTGGCCTGGAGACACGGCCTGTAAGCTCACGCGAGCGGCCGTTGACAGCACGGGTCGTCGCCATCCGGCCGGAACGATCTTTCAGCCGCTGAGCTTCGGCATCGACAACGGAGTTCCGGGATGGCCCGAATACAGGGCGGTCTCTATCGGTGGTGAGCGGGTCACCTTCTATGGACCGCCGCGCCATCAGCCTTGACCGAGCAAGCGCCCGGGGCGCTGTCACACCCCGGGCATCTCAATAGGTCATAGCCTCAGGGCTCTCGGGGACGGGATCATGACGATGAACATCTCCCTTAAGTATGCGCAAGAAAAGCGGATGTATTTCGTAATTGACATGGACAAGACCCCAGGTCTGATGGAACTTATGAAAGCAAAAAGCACTTCAGATATTTTCGCGACTGCGGTTGGTTGGTACCACCAGATGCGGGCCGCCCCCGGGTGCTGTCCGCCACCGGCGATTTCGTGTGCGGAGTATGGCGAAGAGCACTTGCCGGCTCTGATCCGAGCCGGCCTGATCACGTTGGAGATGGCGCCAAAGCGCCTAAGGCGCGCCAATGAGGGCGACACCTGGACGACCGACAATGTCGCCGAGCGCATGCTGGCCCTCTGGGGGTCGATACCCCTCGGCGAAAAAGAGGCGTACCTTGATGCGCTGTTCACTGGGTCGGCGGCGCCGCCGCCACCCGAAAACATCGCGTATCCTCTCCCCCCGATCGAGCATCCCCACGATCAGGAGTGGCCAGAGGATGTAGCCGACCCGGCGGCCGCTATCGAGCGGAGGCGTCTGTTCTTCCTACGGCAGCCACCCAATGCGGCTGCCGGCAGCCGCGAGCTGCGCTAGGGCATCGATGGTCCGCTTGCCCTGGCCGCGGACCGAGCGATAGCGCCGCGTCGCCGGCACGTAGCATTTCGCCGAGCGATCGTAACGCATCGCGTCCGGATGCTGGCGGACGAACGCGCCGATGTCGCCAGACGCCTGCGACATCGAGATGCCGAAGCGCTCGACGAGATCGGCGCGCACCACGCGGCCGCGCGCGAGCAACAGCAGGTCGATGAAATCGAGCCGCACTTCCTCGGCCCACGTCATGGCGGCAATCCGTCTGGTTTCTGCGACCATTTTTGCATTGTCCCGTTGCCCGGATCAAGCCAACGATCGCCGCTCCGTCAACAGTCGCCGTGGTGCCGGCGAGACCTGAGCGGGCAGAACGCCCCCACCGCAATCATCGTCCCGCCCGATGCGGCGAGCTGCAAGCATCAGCATCTCGAGATGCTGCGGCCCTCCGGACGAAGGGAGCGCCGGCATGGTCACACTCCCGGGGCTGCGGCTTCATCCCGGGCCGCGCGCCTCGCGTCCATGTCGGCCATCACCCGAGCAACGTGGCCGCGCCGCGTCTCGACCGTCTCGCGCGGTCTCGACAGGCGGCGCGCCGAGGGCGGCTCGACCGGCGCCGCAAGCATGGCAGCGACGCGGGCGAGTGTGTCGCGGTACGGCTCGACGACTCTCGCGACGATGGCGTGCATCTCCGCGTCGTTGGGCGGCCAGCGCCGATCCAACCCAGCCTCGCCGCGCGCGACCATCAGGCATGCGCGCTGAATGGCCCAGCGCGGGAACTCGGCGAGCACCCTGGCCATGATCGCCACCGTCGCATGTGCCTCGTCTCCCTGCTGGCGCATCGATCGGTAGCCCGTCAGCATCGCCGACAGCGCGGCCCTGACCGCGTCGGCGTCGCCCGCCCCGAACGCGCCGAGCCCTGTGCGAAGCTCGGCGGCGCGGCGCTCCAGCCGTGACCGCTCGTCGGCGCCCAAGGCCCTGACCAGCGGCCGCGGCTGGCCGGTGATCGACACCGCGCTGAACAGGCGCGGCAGCTCGTAGTCGGTGACCAGGTCGACCAGCGCCGGCGTCCCGCCGTCAGCCGCCGCCGGTAGCGCGGGCGGCGTAGTGGGCGGCGATCGCCGCAAAGCCGTCGCCGCGACCTTGCCGATAGGATCCATGGGGGTCTCCGTGAATGGTCTTGGCCGGGAGGGTGACGACCTCGGGGATCGGTTTTGCCTGTGCCGCGATCTCGCGGGCGATGGCGGGCTCGAAGTAGCCGACACCGCCGGGCGGCCCGTCGCGCTTGCGCGCCATCGAGGCGCGGGCGCCGATCAGCACCGCGTCTCGCGTCCAGCCGCGAGACAGCCACGCCTGCACCCGGTGGGCGGCCCCGCACCAGCCCGGCGGCGTGTCGGGGCCTGCGCCGACGCCGGCGATCGCCGCCAGCTCGTCGGCGAGGGCGTGAGCCTCCGGCGTGATCAGGCTGGCCGGCTGTGCGGGCAGGGCTGGTTCCTGGGCCGGCTCGGGACGGCCGAGCGGATCGGGGTCGCGCGCCTGCGCGTCACCACCATCACCACCATTCTTTTCTGGATGTGGTTGTGGTTCTGGTGCTCCAAGCATGCTCGAAGCATGCTTATCGTCCTGCTTAGACCAGCGCTTAGATGCCGCTTTCTTCGCCCTCTCGGCATACTTGGAGGAGGTTTCATCCACCCTCGCTAGCTCGCGATCGATCCTCTTGTGCCGCCATCCCGGGTCGAAGAACGCGGCGATGGTTAGCCTTGCCCGGCGCCACTCAGCCGCCGTCATGCATGCGATCCGGGCAAGCTGCCGGTCGTCGCCCGGAAGCCCTCCGGTCGTCCAGTAATGCATGATCAGGAGCAGGTAGGCGCCGTGCTCCGCCGCATCGAGATGCGAGGTGTCGGCCCGGTAGTCGGCGATGTACAGGGGCATCCACGGGCGAGCCATCATCCCCTCCGCACGCGCTTCTCAGGTGGCACAAACGCCATGGCGCCGTGCTCCCGGCAGTAGTGGTCGATCCGCGAGTCCGGGTCGCGCCGGCGGGCGCCGCAGCAGCGGCGCTCGGACCACGCCGGGGCGTCGTCCGGCCACAGCGGCCAGCGGCAGTGCCCGCGTTGCAGGTCGGCGAGCGACACACCTCCGGGCGGCCCCGCGATGGCTGCCGGCGCCTCTGCCGGCCGCGCCGGAGCCCGGTCCCGTGCCGGCGGAGGCAGTGCCTGCGGCGCGCAGCGCACCTTGAGCGGCCGGCCCTTGGCGACGGCGCGCATCCCCTCCGTGACCACCGTCACGCCGTGGCGCTCGGAGCGCCGGACGCCGCGCCGGTGCATCAGGCCGAGCACGGCGCTGCGAGTCACCGTCACGCCGTAGTCTGAGGCTAGCAGCCACGCAATCTGGCTCGCGGATTGGCCGTCGCGGTAGAGCGCGATCGCGCGCTCGGCCGCCACCGGCCATTGAGCCCACAGCGAGGGCGGGTGCGCGCTGACCCTCTCGGGCGGGGCGGCGGCATCGTGCAGCACCACAGGTGCGAGATCGGTCATGGTGTTTGCTCCGTCGCCTGCAATTTTTTCACCGCGGTCGATGCGATGCTGATCAGGAGGTCACGAAACTCGGGCGGAGTGGCAGCGCGGATCTTCGTCTTGTCCCGGCCGCCGACCATCGCCATGACGCCGATGCGGCGTGCCCGCTCGCGGCCGTGAAGCTCGACCGCGCGGGGGTGGAGACGCTGCGGCGATGGTCCCCAGATCAGGTCTGGGAGTTCAGTGCCGACCGCGTAGAGCCACGTCGCCTTGCGGGCGAAGTGTCCGTAGTGGCCTTGCTCAACCTGGCAGGTCCATCCGCCATGTCGATCAGCTACAACCCACCCGCCCTGTGCCGGCGGCGCAGAGAGGCCGAAGTAGGCCCATGCGTGCGAGTACGCCGGGTGCTCCAGAACGCCGCCGAAGTTGCGGACCGCGGTAAGTGCGGCGGAAAAGCATCCTTGATCGGCACCCAGCTTGAATTGATGCGGCCGCGCCGGCGAGCCATGCCAGTATCGTCCCCACCGCTCGCATGGTGGGTGAGCAACCACCGGCCACGGCCCGGCGTATAGCCGCGCGTCGCGTTCGGCGGGCCACGGATCGACGTTGTCGAGCCCGTAATACACACCGCCGCGCTGCACGAATAGGGCGGCAATCATCGCGCCACCTCACCCGCCGCCTGCGGGGCTTCGCCCTCGCACGGCGGCGTGCGGCCCACGGCCTCAACCCTGGCGCCGTCGCGCCAGAACTCAGTCCACGGGATCAAGCCCGGCTCGTGCCGCGTCACCTTGATGATGCCGCAGTTCCGGCATGCCCGGTTCGTGGCGTAGACGTCGCGGTGCGGCCAATCCCAGGAGTGGCGCGGGACGGTCATGGCGCAGTCGCGCGACAGGTCTGCGACGTATCCGGGCCGAACAGGCCGTCCTGCAAAGGCTCGACGAAGCGGGTCCGGATGGCGATCTCCCCGCTTCTGCGGGAGACTGTTTTTCCGGACGGTTCGAGCGCGAACCGTGATCTCACATTCTCCGGTGCGCTTATGGCGGAGCGCGCGCGTTAACCGCTCGCCCGACTGCATCGCTCGGATGATGGACGCCACTCCTCTTGGGAGTGAGTCGAAGCCTGATCGTGACCGACGCCGTCCCATGACGCCGCCCTCACGCCACAGCGCGTTCGATGGCGGCGCGGCCGAGCGGCGTAAAGGCCAGCACACCGAGAGCGTGCATGTAGGTCTCGACGATCGCTTCGTGCTCGGCCCGCTCGTCCTTGTCCTGCTTGCGCAGGCGGATCACCGCGCGCAGTGCCTTGACGTCGTAGCCGTTGCCCTTGGCCTCGGCGAACACATCCTTGATGTCGTCGGCGAGCGCCTTCTTCTCTTCTTCGAGTCGCTCGATCCGCTCGACGAGAGAGCGCAACTGATCACGCGACGTTACCATTGCCCACCTCCTCTCACTCACGAGCCCTCGCGGCGCTCCGCATCATCCGCTCCGCGCGCTTCCGCCGTCGAAACCATCGCCACCACATCCAGAGCGCCCGAAGTAGCCGCATTCATCTGCTCCATCAGAGCTTCGGCGCGCTGCCGCTCGACCTCGGCCTCAGCCTCGATCCGCTCGCAGAGACGTCGGTACTGGTTCACGATCGCAAGGCCGGCGACGAAGCTCACCCGCTTGGCGGCGGGGTCGCCGGCAACGAACTTCCTCACCCACGAGGCGGAGACGCCGACGGTCGTGGCGACCCGCTCATATGCGGACATCCGCGAGCCGGTCTCGCGCTCGGCGCGGCGAACCAGCTCGGCCGTCATGGCGCGGGTGGTGTCGAGCACGTCCGCCGCCACGTTCATGTCCGTTGTCCGTTTTCGGGCAATCTTTGCCAGCATCTACGCAAGCCCCTCTGCGATGGTGACCATGACGACACGGTCACGCGCGCGCCTTGCCGGGCGCGAAGGGACGAACGGATGGAGCCGAGCGAGAACGACGGACGAAACGAGGAGAGGGAGCCGGGCGGCTGCGGGAGGGCGGCGAGCCGCCCGGCTCCCAGGTGGCGCGCCCGGGTCTGTGGTGCGGGCGCGCGCTCGCGCGCCGTATGCGCGGCGCGGAACATCATGGGGTGGACAAGACCAGCAGCAGGATGAAGACGACAAGGGCGGCCTCAGCTGCGGCGGCCGCGATCACCACAGCGGTGACGATGCGCTGTCGCCGCGCCGGCTTGATGATCCGCCGCTCGGGCGGGAGAGCGAAGCTGCTGTAGGGGTCGATGTCGCTCACGACACGGCCTCGCGGCTCACGGCGACCTGCCTCGCCGAGCGGAGCGGCTGCCCTCTCCTCTTGGCGAGAATGACCGGGTAGCTC
>WNKV01000030.1 GCA_009720755.1 Rhodoplanes serenus | reverse complement strand
CCCCCCCCCCCCCCCCCCCCCCCCCGCCCCCCCCCCCCCCCCCCCCCCCCCCCCCGGGGGGGGCGGGCCCCCCCCCCCCCCCCCCCCGGGCCCCGCCCCCCCCCCCCGCCTCATGGATACGGACGCGCCCCCCTCACCCGACGACTGCACGTCGCGCAGTCGTCGACCTCTCCCCGCGCGCGGGGAGAGGTGAAGGAAGGGCGGCGCCATGAGCCTCCTCGACACCGCGCTCTCGGCCCTGTCGCCCGGCCTGCTGCCGGGCGCCTGGCGCGGTGTGCCGTTCCATGTGCCGGACATCCGCCACGAGGCGGGGCGGCGCACGATCCGGACGCTGTTCCCCGGCCTCGACGACGTCGCGATCGACGATCTCGGCGTGCATCGCGGGGTGATCGAGATCGTCGGCCTCGTCATCGGCGACGACTACGTGGCGCGGGCCGAGGCCCTGCGGGTGGCGTGCGAGACGCCGGGCCCCGGCATCCTGCTGCATCCCTGGCTCGGCGAGATGCGGGTCGTCATCGCCGAGGCGGCCTCGATCTCGTTCTCGTCGCGCGAGCTGCGGGTGGCGCGGTTCCGGGTCGGGTTCTTCCCGGCACCGGAGCCGAGCATCGTCGCCTCGACACTCGCGGCCGTGATGACCGCCGTCTCCGGCCTCCTCGCCACCGCCTCGGCGCCGATCACCGCCGTCGTGGGGGCCGCCATGCTGCCCGTCGCGCTGTGGTCGGCCGCCCGCGGCGTCGCCCGGCAGATCACGACGCTGGTGTCGGCCGCAGCGGGCCGGCAGCGCGGCGCCGCCGCGCTCTCCGCCGTGCTGGAGCGGCCGCTCGTCGCCGTGGACGACGCGGTCCGGGCACCGGCGGGGCGCGACAGCGCGGCGGCGCTCGCCGCGGCTCTCACCGGGCTCACCGTGCCGGTGGCGACGCTGGCGATCGGTGCGCCGGCCGCGGCCATCGGCTCGGCGGTCGCGGCTCCGGCCGAGACCGAGATGTTCGGCGCCGGCGCAGGCGCCCGCACCGGCGCCGGGATGCTGCTCGACCTGGTCGCCGAGGTGCTGGGGGTCGAGGCCGACATGGCGGCCGAGCGCGCCGTGCGGCTCGCCGCCGCCGCCGGCATCGTCGCCCAGGCGGCCCGGGTGATCGCCGCGATCGACCACGAGTCGCGCCAGGAGGCGACCCGCTGGCGCAGCCGCCTGTTCGCGGCGCTCGACCGCGTCGAGGCGGACGCGGTCACGGTCGCGGCCGATGATCCGCAGGCGGTGGTCGGCCTCGGCGCGGCGCTCGCGGCGCTGCGGGCCGCGGCGGCGCGCGACATCAACGAGGCGATCGGCCGGCTGCCGACCGTCGTGATCCTCACGCCCCCCGCGCCGCTGTCGGCATGGCTCGTCGCCGACCATGTCGCCGGCGACGAGCTCGCCGCGGTGGTGCCGATGCTGATCGACGTCACGCGCCGCAACCGCCTGCGTCATCCCGGCCTGGTGCCAGCGGCACCGATCGAGGTGCTGGCGTGAGGCCCACCCGGCGCATCGCGCTGCATCTCGACGGCGGCATCTACGCGCAGTGGACCCGCGCCGAGATCCACCGCGACATCGGCGAGCTGTCGGGCTCGTTCCGGCTGGAGCTGCGCGACCCGGAGGCATCGGCGGCGAGCTGGCCCTATGCGTCGCTGATCGAGGCGGCGGCGAGCCCCGCGCCGGGCCTCGCCGTCACGGTCACGATCGACGACGAGCCGGTGCTGATCGGCTGGGTCGACGACGTCGAGCCCGAGGCCGGCGAGGACGGCATCCGCGTGTCGATCGCGGGGAGAGACAAGACCGGCGACCTGATCGACTGCGCGGCGCAGCCGAAGGGGCCGTCGGAATTCAAGGCGCTGAAGCTCGACGCGCTGGTGCGCAAGCTGGTCGCGCCGTTCGGGCTGTCGGTGCGGGCCGAGGTCGACGTCGGCGAGAAGTTCGATCGCGCCGTGATCGACGCCGGCGAGACGGTCCGCAGCGCGATCGAGAAATGGGCGCGGCAGCGCGCCGTGCTGGTGACCTCGGACGGTGTCGGCGGCATCGTGTTGACACGCTCGGGCCGGACGCGCGGGCCGGGCGACCTGATCTTCCCCGGCAACGTGATCCGCTCGCTCGGCCACCTGTCGTGGCGGGAGCGGTTCTCGGACTATTACGTCCAGAGCCAGGCCGAGAAGGCGGCCAAGCTCGATCGCACGGCGGCGCCGCTCGATGCCACCGCGGCGCCGAAGAGCGAGCCGGTGAAGCCCGACAAGGCGGCCGAGGAGGCCGGCGTGGTGATCACCGGCCACCGCCGGGATGCCGCGGTGACCCGCTGGCGGCCGACCGTGTCGCCGAGCCGGAGCGCCACCTACAAGGCGCCGGCCAAGACGGTCGCCGAATGGATGGCGCGGGGCGCCAAAGCGAAGTCCCGGCGCATCGAGCACACCGTGAAGGGCTATCGAGGGGCCTCTGGAGGGCTATGGCGACCCAATCAGCTCGTCTTCGTGCGAGACACCTTCGTGGGGCTCAACCGCGACATGCTGATCGCCGGCGTCGTCTACGCCTATGACGAGCGCGAGGGCGAGACGACGCGGCTCTCCCTCGTCGGCGCCCAGGCTTATGACCTGATCGCCGAGGCCGACGGCAGCGACGAGAAGGACAAGCCACTCGACAGGACAGCGAGTCCATTGTGATGCGTGACATCGTCCACATGCTGCGTGGCCTCATCGCCCGTGCCGTGGTGCGCGGCTCAGACGACACCAAGGCGACGCAGCTCGTCGACGTGACGGTGCGGGAGGGTCACGACCGCACCGCGGTCGAGGTGCTCCAGCCGTTCGGGCTCGCCAGCCGTCCGCCGGCCGGCGGGCTCACCATCGTGCTGGCAGTCGGCGGCGACCAGGGCGATCTGGTGGCTCTGCCGATCGGTGCGCCGGGCGCCCGTCTCGGCCATCTCGCGGAGGGCGAGGCCGCCCTCTACGGCGCCGACGGCTCGCGCGTGCATATCAAGCAGGACGGCTCGATCGAGATCACGGCCCACAAGGGCGTGACGGTGAAGACGCCGCACGGCGAGGTGACGATCGCCGAGGACGGCATCGCGGTGCGACGCGACGATGCCGCGCTGATGGTCACCGACCGGATCGAGGGCCGGGTCGGCGCCAGCCTGGTTCGCGTCTCGGTGACGTCGGCCAAGCTGGTCGCCGGCGGCCACCGGATGACGGTGTCGGCCGCCGGCATCGTCTGCTCGGTGATGCCGCGCGTCGCGCCCGATCCCGACCCGTGACGGCCCTCACCGATGGCGCCCACACCCGCGGCGGCGGGCATGATCCGGCGATCGCGCGCGCGAGAGACTGGCGCCCTCACTGGAGACCGGAGGAACGCCCATGCAGGTGATCGTGCTCGTCGCCGACCGGACCGTGGTGGTCGACGGTCTCCCGCTGCGGATCGAGAGTTTCCCGCCGAGCGACGCCCACCAGATCCAGTGGCACGGCGACGACCTCGCCGGCGCGATCGTCGGCGGCGCCGCGGCCGGCACTTTCCGTAACCCGGCGCGGATCAAGCCGTGGCTCGACGCCTGGCAGGCCGAGCTTGGCCGGCGCCTGGAGGCCAGCCACGAGGCCGAGGCGTCCGACGTCATCCGCTGGGAGGATTGGGTCGAGGCCGAGGAGGCCCGGCTCGCCGCCGAGCGGGCGGCCGAGCAGGCCGAGGAGGAGCGGCTCACCGCCTTCCGGGCGCAGGCCGAGCAGGCGGAGGAGGCGCAGCGCGCCGCCGCGCAAGCACCCGCGCCGGCCGAGGGCGCCCCGTGACCGACTGGCTCGACCTCGCGCTCGTCTACGATCCGGCGACCCGGCGCTGCGACCTGGCGCTCGGCGACGACGGCGACCTCGTGCTCGACGAGACGCCGGCGACGCCGATGCTGGTGTCGCTGCTGACCGACCGGCGCGCCCGCCCGGACGACGTGCTGCCGAGCGCCGCCGGCGAGCCGCCGGCGATCGGCGAGCGGCGCGGCTGGCCGGGTGACGCGCTCGACGCGCGCGGCCGGCGCATCGGGTCGCGGCTCTGGCTGCTGGCGCGCGCCAAGGCAGGCGAGCTGACGCAGCGCTTCGCCGGCGAATGGACCCGCGAGGCGTTCGGCTGGGTTACCGAGGAGACCGGCTCCGCGGCCGAGATCGCGGTCGCCTGGCTGCGCCGCGGCTGGCTCGCCATCACGGTCAAGGTCGACGGCCGCGCCGTCACGGTCAACCAGCGGGTCGGCTGATGCCCTATCCGATCCCGACGCCCGAGGAGCTGATCCGGCGCCAGGAAGCCCGCATGGAGGCGGCGATCCTCGCCGCCCGGCCGGACGCCTCGCCGGTGGCGGTGGCGCGCGCCGTGCGCTCGCCGCGCGGGATCGTCGCCGCGCTCCTGCGGGTGCAGGCGATGGAGCTGTACGAGCTGCATCTGCATCTCGCCTGGTGGGGTCGCCAGTATCTGCCCGACACGGCCGCCGACGAGCTGATCGAGCGCCACGGCGACATCTGGGGCGTCTACCGGCGTCCGGCGACGCGGGCGGTCGGGGCGATCGAGATCCAGGGCACGCCCGGCGTCGCGATCGCGGCCGGCGCCGAGCTGCAATCGGTGCTCGGCCGATCGTGGACCACCACCGCGGGCGGCATCATCCCGGCCGAGGGCACGCTGGTGCTCGACGTCGTCGCCGCGGAGCCCGGACCGGACGGCAATCTCGCCGGCGGCACGGCGCTGTCGCTGGTCGTCGGGATCGCCGGCCTCACCGCGATCGTGACCGGCCAGGAGGGCCTGGCCGGCGGCGCCGACCGCGAGAGCCTGGACGACCTGCGCGGACGCATCCTGGACCTCATCCGGGCGCCCGCGTACGGCGGCAATGCGGCGGACTATCAGTCCTGGGTGCGGAACAGTTTTGCGGCCTCCCATGTCCGCGCGATCGGCACCACCGGCAGCGTCACCGTCGTGGTCGCCATGGGCACCCGGGCGGCGCCGCGGGTGCCGACCACGACCGAGATCGCGGCGATCGCCGAGCACCTGGCGGAGCTGGCGCCGCTCGGCATGGCCGACCTGTTCGTCGTGCCGGCCACGCTGCGCGAGGTGCATCATCACGTCGCCATCGATCCCGACGACCTGCGGGTGCGCGAGGGCATCGCGGCGGCGCTCGCCATCACCTATGCGCGCGACGCGGCGATCGGCGGCACCGTCCGCCGGTCGCGGCTCTCCGAGGCGATCTCGTCGGCCGACGGCGAGTACGCCCACCAGCTCCTCGCGCCGATGGCCGACATCGTCTGCGCGCCCACCGAGTTGCCGGTGCCGGGCGACATCACTTGGGGTGCGCTATGATTTGGGGGGCGCTGTGAGCCGGAGCGCCGACCAGGTCCACGCCGAGGTGCTGTCGCTGCTGCCGCGCGGCGCCGCCTGGCCGGCTGGTGATGCCCGTGCCTCCGGCGGCACCGGCGCAGCCGGCAGCACCGGCGCAGCCGGCAGCAGCCTGCTCGCCGCGGTGCTGCGCCCCCTCGCCGAAGGCATCGCCGAGGTGGAGGCTGCCGCCGAAGCGATGATGGCCGAGGTCGACCCGCGCCGCGCGACCGTGATGCTGCCCGATGTGGAGCGGCTGCTCGGGCCCGATCCGTGCGGGCGCAACACCACCGCGCCGTCGCTCGACGAGCGGCGCCGGATCGCCCATGCCCGCTACACGGCGCGCGGCGGGGCGTCGCGATCGTACTTCCTCGGCGTCGCGACCAAGCGCGGGACGCCGATCAGCATCACCAGCCTGATCGCATCGCAGGCCGGGCTGCTGGCGGCCGGCGACGAGCTGGTCGGCATCGGCGAGGCATTCGTCTTCTCCGTCACGCTGCCGCTCGGGAGCTGGAAGGTCGCCGAGGCGGGCGAGCTGGCGGCCGGCGATCTCATCTACACGTTCGAGCCCTCCGACCTCGAATGCGAGATCGGACGGCTGAGGCCCGCCCACACCGAGGCGGTGTTCACCTACGCGGACACGAGCACATGAGGTCTCGCACATGAGGCGGATCGAGGGCGCCAACGCGGTCGAGATCGCCACCGGCAAGCTCGGCTTCCGCGGCAGGAACAGCGCGGCCGGCCTGCCCGGCACGGCCGTCACCGAGCAGTGGCTCAACGACGTGCAGGAGGAGCTGCTCGGCGCCATCGAGGGGGCGGGGCTGGCGCCCGCGGCCCGGCGCAGCCAGCTCCTCGAAGCCATCCGGGCGCTGGGCGAGCCCTATGCGGTCGACACGGGCACCGAGAATGCGCTGGTGGTCGACCTCGCGACGCCGGGTTGGACTCTGACGGCCGGCCGCACGATCCGCGTGCGGGTGGCGGCCACGAGCACCTACGACACCACGATCCAGGTCTCCAACGGTGGCAGCCTGATCGGCACCTACGCGGTGCAGCGCATGGGCGGAGCGGCGCTGTGTCATCGCGACCTGATAGCGGGCTCGATCGCTCGGCTGGTCTTCGACGGGCTCGCCTTCAAGCTGACGTGGCCGACCGAGATGCCGGTGGGAATGGAAATGACATCGCACCGGACCGGCGTAATCGCCGGTTGGGTCAGGAAGAACGGTCGCACCATCGGCTCGGCCACATCGGGGGCGACCGAACTCGCCGACAGCTCCGCGCGGCGCCTGTTCGATTTGCTATGGTCCGACACCAATCTCGCGGTCGCCGGCGGCCGCGGCGCCAATGCGGCGGCCGACTGGGCGGCCGGCAAGACCCTGGCGCTGCCCGACGCCCGCGGCCGCGTGCAGGCCGGCCTGGACGACATGGGCGCGCCGGCCGCAGGGCGTCTGACCGCGACCTATTTCGGCCAGAACGGCACCGTGCTGGGCGCCGCCGGCGGCCTCCAATCGGCGGCGCTCGCCACCGCCAACCTGCCGCCGATCAGCTACACGCCGGCCGGCTCCGTATCCGTGTCGCTGGCGCAAACACCACACGCCCACGGGATCACCGATCCGGGTCACAATCACCCTGTCAACGACCCGGGGCACGCACACACGGTGAGCATCAAGGCTCAATCACCATTGGCTGTGGCGGGCGGCGCTGGTGCGGCCGCAAATCACACCGCCACCAGCACGGTGACGACGGACCCAGCCACCACAGGCATCTGGCTCTCCCCGGCCGGAACCGGCATCGGTGTCCAGGGGGCGAACGCCAATATCTCCGTGTCGTCCGCCACCTTCGCGGGGCAGACGGTGCAACTCGGCGGTTCGTCGCAGGCGTTCTCCACCGTGCAGCCGACCATCACTGTCGGCATCTACATCCGGCTGTAGGCGATGCCGACCAACATCCTCCGGCTCCCGCTCTTCCTCGCCGACATCGAGACGCACTCGAACGAGCGCGCGCGGACCTCGTTCCTGGTGCGGACGGGGGAGCCGCCGGCCGATCTCGATCTCGCCGGCATCGCCTTCCGGCTCCAGCTCCGGACCTCGGCCGGCGATCGCAATGTCCACCTGGAGGCGTCGACGGCCGACGGCCGGCTGACCGTCACCGGAGCGACGCTCGGGATCGACATCCCGCAGGCCGTGATGGCGCGCCTGAGCCCGCTCGACTTCGCCTTCGACATCCTCGCGACCGCCGATGGAATCGAGCGACGATTCATGACCGGCACCTGGCGGCACCGCACCGGAGTGACCCGTCCATGAGGGGCTCACCATGAAGGGCGCATCATGAGGGTGATCGCGATCACCGAGATCGCGCGCCGGGCGGCGACCCCGCCCGGCACCGCGATCGTCGGCATCCAGGGGCCGAAAGGCGACAAGGGTGATCAGGGCCTCCAGGGGGCAGCCGGGCCGCAGGGGCCGGCGGGACCGGCAGGCCCGCAGGGACCAGCAGGTCCGCAGGGTCCTCCTGGCGGCGGCTGGTCGCCGACAGCCGCGGACCGGTATCAGTACTCCACCGGGCCGGGCCTCGCGGTCGAGGGAGCGATCACCGCGGCCGGCCGGGCACTGCTCGACGACGCTGATGCAGCGGCGCAGCTTGCGACGTTAGGGATCGGCGCGTGGAGCGTCACTAGTCCCACACCCATCGCTGGCGCTGGATCTTTCGCCTCCGCATCGGCGGAGGTGCGATCGATTGCGATCGGAAAGACGGTCGTATTGACCGCGTCGGTCATCATCACGACCAACGGCACGGCGGCGGCGTCTGTCAATGTCCCGATTCCATACACATCGGTTGGGAGCCACGTATTCGTGGGGCGCGAAGACGCCGTAACTGGAGAGAGCTTGATCGGGAAGCTGGCCGCAGGAAGTGCACAGTTATCGGTCTTCAGGGGCAACAACACATACCCAGGCGGGAATGGGCACGTTTTGCGCGTTTCCGGAGTCTATGAGCGCACATGATGAGTGATGCGATGGATCTGACGGGGCTCGTGACGGCGTCATACGCTGACGCAGATCACACAGTGATCGACTTGGATTTCGGCGCCGTCGATCGCGCCGTCCGTGGAGTGCGAGCGCTGCCTGGCATCGGTTGGTACGACGCACTCGTCGGGGGTCAAGTAGAGATCGCTCCCTACGTGGCGCCGCCGGTCGACCTCGTCGCCTATGCGGCCGACGCGCGATGGCGGCGCGAGACTGGCGGCATCACAATCGATGGTCTGCACATCGCCACCGACGATCGGAGCAAGCTGCTGATCGCCGGCGCGCGCATCCAGGCGGAGGCAGACCCCGCGTGGTCGACCGTGTGGACCGCCGCCGATGGGGCGCGGCACCCGGTGAGCGCCGCGCAGGTCATCGCAATCTCGGCCGCCGTGCTGGCGCACGTCGACGCCGGGTTCCGCCTCTACGACGAGGTGTTGGCCAGCATCGCCGCCGGCTCGATCACGACGCCGGCCGAGATCGACGCCGTTTTCGCTGCCATCTGAGGTTTGGGTAGACGGGGGCCGGGTGAACCCGGCCGCGGGGTACAGGCCGGTCAAGCATGACCCCCGCGCGATGCGAGCAGGCTCTACACCGCCCCGCCGCGGCTTGCGCCGCGGCCGCAGGGTGGGTGATTCGGAGCGCTCTGGGAATGACGAGTCGCTATCGCCTGGTCGAGCCGACCCGGCCGCTGGCCGGGTACATCGGGGGCAAGAAGCAGCTCGCCCGTCGGGTGATCGCGGCGATCGAGGAGGTACCACACGGCATCTATGCGGAGGCATTCGTCGGCATGGCCGGGGTGTTCTTCCGCCGGTCGCGGGCGCCGAAGGTGGAGGTGATCAACGATCTGAGCCGCGACGTCGCCTCGTTTTTCCGCGTGCTCCAGCGGCACTATCCGCAGCTCATGGACACGCTGCGATGGCAGGTCACCAGCCGGGCCGAATTCGAGCGCCTGGTCGGGCTCGACCCCGACCGGCTGACCGACTTGGAGCGGGCCGCTCGATTCCTCTACCTGCAGCGGCTGTCCTTCGGCGGGAAGGTCGTGGGGCGGGTGTTCGGGATCGACACCGCCGCCCCAGCCAGGTTCGACGTCAATCGGCTCGGACCGCTCCTGGAGGAGGCCCACGAACGACTCGCCGGTGTGTGGATCGAGTGCCTGCCCTGGCAGGAGTTCCTGCGGCGCTGGGATCGGCCCCGCACCCTGTTCTACCTCGACCCCCCGTACTGGGGGACGGAGCACTACTATGGCCGCGGCCTGTTCGAGCGGACCGACTTCACGGCCCTCGCGGCCGCGCTGAAGGGCCTTCGAGGGCGGTTCGTGATGACTGTGAACGACGTGCCGGAGCTGCGGGAGCTGTTCGCCTGGGCACGGGTGGAGCCACTGGAGTTGTCCTACACGGCCGGCGGCAGGAACGCGATCCGGGCCCAGGAGCTGCTGATCCGCTCGCCCTGAGCTTGCCCCGCCTGCCGCCGCCCGGCTACACAGGGAGGCATGGCCGCGAGTGCTACAAAATCAAGTGTCCCGCGCTACAGTTTCATGTGTCCGGCTACATCGTGTCTCGCGAATCGGCGCCGCACCGTCCCTCGCCCCGCGGAGGGGGGAGAGGGTGGCTCGCCTCGCAGAGGCGAGACGAGTGAGGGGCGGTTGCAGCCATCTCGGTGTCTCGACGTGCGGTGAAGCCCCCTCACCCGGATCGCTTCGCGATCCGACCTCTCCCCGCCAGCGGGGAGAGGTGAGGCCGGCGCGGAGGCCACCCAAGCGGATCAGATTCCGCGCCGCGCCCGGGACACGCCCCCGAGAATCGGCGCCACGCCGTCCCTCGCCCCGCGGAGCGGGGAGAGGGTGGCTCGCCTCGAAGAGGCGAGACGGGTGAGGGGCCGCAGCGTTGCGGCCACCTCGGTGTCTCGACGGGCGGTGAAGCCCCCTCACCCGGATCGCTTCGCGATCCGACCTCTCCCAGCCGGCGGGGAGAGGTGAGGCCGGCGCGGAGGCCACCCAAGCGGATCAGATGCCGCGCCGCGCCCGGGACACGCCCCCGAGAATCGGCGCCGGCGCACCCTCGCCCCGCGGAGCGGGGAGAGGGTGGCTCGCCTCGCAGAGGCGAGACGGGTGAGGGGCCGCAGCGTTGCGGCGAACTCAGGGCTTCGACGAGTGGCGACGCCCCCTCACCCGGATCGCTTCGCGATCCGACCTCTCCCCGCCAGCGGGGAGAGGTGAGGCCGGCACCACCCTCACCGGCGCAATTGGAACGCGAACAGCGACGCGATCATCACCGCGGCGCCGAGCGCCTGAACGAGCGTGAACAGCTCGCCGAGAAACAGCGCGCTGAGCACGGTGGCGAGCAGCGGCTCCAGATTCATGGTCAGCGCCGTCAGGAACGGCCCGATCCGCGTCGTCGACACGAACAGCACCGCGACGCCCGTGGTGGTGGTGACCCCGATCAGCACCACCCACAGCCAGCCGACGGGCCCGACCGGCGGCACGAAGTGCTGGAGCACGAGCGACGCCACGCAGAACAGCGCCGTGGTGACGAGGCCCGAGTACCAGGTGCTCAGGCGCGCATCGGCGCGCAGCAGCCAGACCCGGCTGACCAGCAGCACCGCGACCCGGCAGGCCGCCGCGGCCAGCGCATAGGCGATGCCGGCGAGGCTCACATCGCCCGGATTGGCCCCGATGGTCAGGGCGAGCCCGGCGAACGCCACCGCGGCGGCGGCGAGCCCGCGCCAGCCGAGCTTCTCCACCCCGAGCAGCGCCCCGGCGATGCCGGTGACCAGCGGGTAGCTGAAATAGGTGAGGATCGCCATCGGCACGGTGAGCAGCTCGATGGCCTTGAACACACAAAAGATGATGCCGGCGTAGAGCACCCCGACGGCGGACGCGACGCCCCGCTCGGTCGCGGTCAGCGGCACCGGCGCCCGGCCGAGAGCGATCCAGGCGGCGGTCAGCCCCACCCCGAGCAGCGACCGCACCGTCGCGATGGTGAGCACGTCGGTGCCCGCCGCCAGCGCCAGCTTGGTGAAGATGTCGGCCCCCGCGAAGGCCACCGCGGCGACGAGCCCGGGGCCGTAATCGTGGAGCCTGCGGCCGAGGTCGGAACCGGAGGGGAGCAAGGGACCTCGCAAACGGCCAGGCACCTCCCCCGAGGAGGCCGGCGGCCGACTTCACTTTTGGCACACCGTGCAGAAGAAGGTCGAGCGTCCCGACTGGACGATACGCCGGACCACGCCGCCACACCCCGGGGTGACGCACGGCGCGCCCTCGCGGTCGTAGACCCGGAAGCGATGCTGGAACAGGCCGAGGGTGCCGTCGGTCTGGCGGTGGTCGCGCAGCGAGGAGCCGCCGGCCGTGATGGCGTCGGCCAGCACCATCTTGATCGCCTCGACCAGGGCGACCGCCCGCGGGGTCGGCACCCCGCCGCGGCCGACCAGCGTGCCGGCCCGCCGCCGCGGCGACAGGCGGGCGAGATGCAGCGCCTCGCACACGTAGATGTTGCCGAGCCCGGCCACCACGGTCTGGTCGAGCAGCGCCGCCTTGAGGGGCGCCGCCTTGCCGGCGAGCGCCGCCGCGAGCTTCGCGGCGTCGAAACCGGGGTCGAGCGGCTCCGGCCCCACCGCCCGCAGCAGCGGATGGTGGTCGAGGTCGTCCGCCGCCACCACCAACATGAGGCCGAAACGGCGGGGATCGTTGAACACCACCCGGGCGCCCGACGACATCGCCAGCACCACGTGGTCGTGCGCCAGGTCCTCGGAGCGGGCGTGGTAGTAGGCGCCGGGGACCGCCGCCGCGCCGGCCGGCCGCTCGATGCGGAACGAGCCCGACATGCCGAGATGCATCAGGACGACGTCGCCGGTCGACAGATCGGCCAGGAGATACTTGGCGCGCCGGCGCAGCGCCGTCACCGTGGCGCCCTCCAGCCGGAGCCGGAAATCGTTGGGGAAAGGCCGCCGCAGATCGGGCCGGCGCAGCTCGACCGCCCGGATGGTCGCCCCCTCCATCACCGGAGCGAGGCCACGCCGGACCGTCTCGACCTCGGGCAGCTCAGGCATGGGGGAAACCGGGCGGGATCATCACGTCGGAGAGATAGCGCCCCCGCGGCGCGCGCGCTATGGTCCGCCGCCCGAAAGGACCTGCCGAGCCATGACGCCGACCACGACCGACACCGCCGAGACCCATTTCGGCTTCCGCACCGTGCCGCTCACCGAGAAGCAGGCGCTGGTGGACGACGTGTTCCACACGGTGGCGCGCCGTTACGATCTGATGAACGACCTGATGTCCGCCGGCCTGCACCGCGCCTGGAAGGACGTTCTGGTCACCGCCGTGAACCCGCCCAAGAGCGACCGGCCGTTCCACCTGCTGGACGTCGCCGGCGGCACCGGGGACATCTCGTTCCGCACCGTCGAGGCCGGCGGCGCCGGCACCCGCTCGACCGTCTGCGACATCAACACCGACATGCTGGAGGTCGGCCGCGAGCGCGCTTTTCAACGCGGCGTCGAGGATGTGGTGGAGTTCGTCGAGGGCAACGCCGAGAGCCTGCCGTTCCCGGACCGGAGCTTCGACGCCTACACGATCGCCTTCGGCATCCGCAACGTGCCGCGCATCGAGCGGGCGCTGGCCGAGGCGTACCGGGTGCTCAAGCCGGGCAGCCGCTTCCTCTGCCTCGAATTCTCCACCGTCGACGTGCCGGGCCTCGACACGCTCTACGACCTCTACTCGTTCAACGTCATCCCGCGGATCGGCAGCATGGTGGCGGGCGACGCCGAGGCGTACCGCTACCTCGTCGAGTCGATCCGCAAGTTCCCGAAGCCGAAGGTGTTCGCCCGCATGATCGAGGACGCCGGCTTCCGCCGCGTCGACGTCCGGCTGATGACCGGCGGCATCGTGGCGCTGCATTCCGGCTGGCGGCTGTGATCGACGGCCGCATCCCAACGGTCCCGCCGTCATGCGCGGGCTCGATGTTTGGCCCGGGGACATAGCTGACAGGTGTTCGGGGACATGGCTGACACTGTAGTGGAGGAGCATGGGAGGCTACGAAGGAGGCCTGTCCATGCCGTGGCACG